>JBCBUG010000006.1:0-238559 GCA_039818265.1 Pseudomonadota bacterium
AAATGAACGAAGGGCCTCAAACGACCTTCTAAGCTCTCCATTGCTGTCAGCCGTATTGCAAGCGCCTTGAGCATACCGATAGAAATGCGCTTTCAACCCAATCACCTCGAATAGCGCCTGAAGGCACTCAACGTAGGCACCTCGCGGCTTTTTCGGGTCTTGGCCAACGTGGACTGGGTGATCGGTGTAAAACTCTGTAATTGCGCGAAGTCTGATCGCCAGTCTTTTCGCACGAGAGTTTCCGCGCCAGCGCCTGGCTTCGAGCAACCAAAGAGAGTAGAATTCGATCAGGTCAGAAATGACACTTGCCAGTTTGTCTGGCCCGTCATCAATGGCCTCATAGAGAAATATCGAGGCTGGCCGGGGTAGCACAGAAATTTCTGCAATGGCGGATTTGTATACCTCTTCGGCGCGTTCTGGCTCGATGGCCTTAAGGTTCTCATACTGAACAAGAAGGTCTTGCCCAATCCTTAAGGTCTTCCGAGCCTTCTCAGTAAAGCCGATACCGTCGCAAGATCCTATGTCTGACCAAAGCGGGTCTTCAACTTGATTGAATAGTAGCAATGCAGGATAGAGGCGCTTGTCTTGGTCCAACTCAAGGCCGATGTGCTCCTCCATGCAAAAGGTTATTCGTTCCAGCATTCTGACAAAATAGAACTGGAAATTGTCCTCATTGTAATGGGACAATCGTGGATCAAGTCCAGGGTACAGCCATTCAGCACTCTGAGGCCACATATCGAGACCATTCCTCCATCAGAGCTCTGCGCTTCTCCAGGAGATCAGAACGGGCGTAAGCCCTCTCAACCTCGCTCCCTACTTTGTGGGCCAAGCTCATCTCCGCCACCTCTCGGACGACCCCAGGTCGCTCTGCTGCCCAATCGCGGAAGGTTGACCGGAAACCATGCACCGTGAAACCCTCAACCTTCATTCGACGCAAGAGCATCAGCATGGCCATGTTCGACATTGGTCGGTGTCTTTTCTGACCTTCGAAAACCACCTCTGACCGGAGCGCCTCCAGCGGCTTTACAATCGCCAGCATTTGTTCTGTCAAAGGAACGCGATGTTCGTGATCGGCCTTCATCCGCTCTGCCGGAATGGTCCAGAGTTTCTCATCGAAGTTGAACTCATCCCATCGTGCTTGCAGGACTTCGCTGGTCCGGCTGGCCGTTAGGCAGGTAAACATCAGGGCCTTTGCAGCCATCGCATCTTTCGTGGCCACCTCGGCATAGAAAACGGGTACGTCCCTCCAGTTCATTGCTTTATGGTGCTGCACCTTCTGTTTCACCTGTGGCAACACTCGCGCATCTCTTATGGTCGTGACTGGGTTTTCGCCATCTCGGAAACCCTTCGACTTTGCTACGTCCAGCACTGCTTTGATCCGCTGCGCTAGCCGCTTGGCGGTTTCATGCTTTTCGGTCCAGACCGGCAGTAAAACTTGCATGACCTCTGGTTGGCCAACTTCAGAGACCGGCAAGCGGCCGATTTTGGGGAATGCGTAATCGGCTAGGGTATTGATCCATTGCTGGCCGTGTTTTGGGTTCTTCCATGTTGGCAGTCGCTCGATATGGACTTGTCGTGCGATCTCCTCGAAGCAGGGGATTTCTTGGCGTTCGGTATAGCGCGGATTGATGCCCTGCTTTGCGAGTCGCCGATACTCCAATGCCCGATCTCGCGCCTCATTGAGAGTCACCACATCTGCTCCACCTAGGCCGAAGTCTGTACGCAACGATTTGCCTTCGCGGTTGCGCTGACCCTTAACAGTTACCCGCACAATCCAGCGCCGAGCGCCCGATGGATCAACCACAAGATACAAACCACTTCCGTCGCCATGGCGACCGGGACCGAGAGTTCGTACAAGGTTTTTCGTCAGTTTCCCGCTTAGAGCAGCCATAAAATACCACGTTTTCTACCACGCAATGAGCAGAAACGAGTGTAATCGAAGAGAAGTGAAACGCAACAATGAACGCAGATAAATCAACAAAAACAGCCCCATGAGGGGCTAAATAGCATCGTACAGAAATGAACGAAAATGGTGGGTGGCGGAGACGAAGGGATTCGAACCCTCGAGACCCTTCCGGGCCTACTCCCTTAGCAGGGGAGCGCCTTCGACCACTCGGCCACGTCTCCGCCGACGGGTATATCCTTGCATGTCACGGAGTTACAAGGTCGATTCTGGTGCTAGAGTCATTTTTTATAACCTCAAGCCCGGTTCTGGAAACGAAGCAGGGCCCCGGCGGCAGTTATGCCGCCGCCGGGCATATGCGGGCTCTAACGGAACACGTCGACCAGATCCGAGACGCTGACGCCTTCCTTGATTTCTTTCAGGCGAGCAAAGATCATCGCGATTGCCACACCTGTCCAGCCATAGGCCAGAGCGTTCAGGATAGCCTCGGCTACGATCCACGTAGGGGTGGGTTCAAAGCCGATGGCAGAGGTGTCGCCAAATCCAAACGCAAATACGAACCCCACTGCTGCAGACACCAGAAAGATGCACAGAATAAGCAGGACTAACGTGCCGACGATTGGCCAGCGATAGCCCTTTGTGAGCTGCGAGCTGCGATTGAGAGCTCCGAAACCGGATTTATCGATGACGATGGCCGGGACGATGACTGAGAATACCGCGTAGAGCCAAAGCCCGGGTACAAACACAAGCGCAAACCCGATCACAATCAGAATGCCGCTTACGATGGACAAAACCGCCAAGGCTGGCAGGTTGACCAAGGCGTTTTTGAAGTATTGGCCAATCTGGGCGGGCCGTCCGGATTTGGCGTCATAGGCCAGTTGAATGACCATGGCCGAGGT
The DNA here is from genome assembly GCA_039818265.1 of Pseudomonadota bacterium. Classification (GTDB taxonomy): domain Bacteria; phylum Pseudomonadota; class Alphaproteobacteria; order Rhodobacterales; family Rhodobacteraceae; genus Ruegeria. Next base: position 2,803 of record JBCBUG010000006.1, read on the forward strand.
TAGCGAGATGGCGACGGATGAGATCAATAGGGCCACGACAAAGGTGGAACTGAATGTCGCCCAGTCGAACTCAACCCCCGGGACAGCTTCGAAATCCGTATCCCAGGCATATGTATTTACAATGACGTCGATCAGAGCGGGGATGAAACCCAACAGGATCACGATGTGAATTTTCCGGAAGAAGATCGAAAATGTATCACTCAAAACCGCGCCCACTCCGAAGGGGGCGTGGACGCCAGAAGTTGCAGTGTCAGCCATCTGTATATCCTAAACTAAACGATATGGTCTTGGCTCAGATAAAGCAGCGCACGGCCTTTCATCTGCAAGGGGAAACTGCGCGTTAAATCTCGCCCTTAGGCAAAACGGCAACAGCTTCTTATTGGACTTCTCAGTTCTCGGCGGTGTGGTGCTTGTCCTTCCGTTTGTCTCCGAACAACTGACGTTGTTCGAGGAAGGCGCGCTGTGCCTTGTAGAAGGCTTCGAGAAAGGCTTGGTGGTCTGCGTCCGGAACCGGCTCGGCATAGTCGATCTTGCGGCGCACTTGCGCAAAGACAGCGGCCAGCGTTTCTTTCTGTTGCTTGTAGGCGGCGGGCCCTTTGGCGCGATTGGCACTGCGCAGAACCCCTTCGAGGGTCTGCAATTCGAACGCACCATAATGTTCCAATTGATGCGACAGGAATTGATAAGAGGATTGCGTAGCTGTTAGTGGCCGGTTGGTTTCTGACATATCCGGCAGCAAAATGGGTTTCGGCAAATGGATCACGTATGTGCCTGCGATGATGTCCCCAAGCCGCTGCCGACGTTTATTGAACAAAGGGACCGCCAGAACGCCCAAGACCCAGGCCAACGAGATCAGGGACGGCACCAGAGCATCGGTTGTAAGCGTCAGCACCATCGTGCCGGGCAGGAAGATCTCGGCCTCTTTCATCAGGTTGCGCACGACCAGCGATTGCGTCGTCAGAGCTTGGCCATCCGCCGAGACAACCTTGATCTTCATCAGCCGTTTGCCAAGGGTCTGACCGTTCCAGACCAACTCGGACGCAGCGTAGTAGGGGATGCGGATGACAAAGAACAGCATCGCTCCGATGGCAGTGGCGGCGAAGGGTGTGACCAGATCGAATGCGACAGACAGCAGGAACAACGCAACCGCCATAGCACCGGTGATCAGTATGTCGGTCAGCTGCGCTGCGGTTCGGACGCCTACACCCGCGACGCGGAAATACAGCGGTACGCCCTCGGGTGGCAGTAGGCGGTCCATTGCGGCAAGGCTCATGACCGCTTCCTCCCGCCCAGCGTGAACCACAACAGCCATAGCGCGCCGATGCTCCAACCGATGGCGATGCGGGTGGATTGGTCCTGTATCAATTGCCTGCCGAACCCTTCCAGAAGAGCGGCGACAACCAGCATCATCGCTGCAATTAGTGCCAGCTTGACCGCGTCATGACCTGCTGCGCGGAGGGCTGCCGCTCGAGTCTGAGGGCCGGGGAACAGCACGGCGAGGCCGAGTTTCAGCCCGCCCGCGCCTGCGATACAGATTGCCGACAGCTCGGTCACACCGTGGATCGACAGCCAACCGAACATGTCCCAGCCCAACCCGCGATCAATATGGAGGGCGTAGAAGACGCCAAGGATCAACCCGTTGTAAAACAGCAGCATGATCGTCGGCGCGCATAAGAACGCGCCCAGGCCAAAGACAAAGATTGCAACGCGCGTGTTGTGGGAAAACAGATAGGTTGCAAAGGCGCCGAGACCCGAGGTGTATTCCTCATCATAAATAGCCGAGCGCAGATAGTCAGTGCTGGCGTCAGGTCCGCGCCCTCCTGCCAGATCCGATGGCATGAAGACATAGAACCATTCGGGGTTGTCGAAATAGAAGAGATATCCAGCCAGCGCCCCGGCGGCCATACACAGAAATCCCAGCAGGGTGACCCTCCACGAGGACCGCATCGCCCGTGGCCCACCGCTGGTCAGGAACTTGCGGATTGTGCCGCCCAACCGTTGTTGCGGGGCATAGACGCTGAGATAGGCTCGGCTGGTAAGGGCTTCGAGATAGTCCAGCAAACCGCGATCCAGCGAGATCTCACGCGCGATGGACAGGGAGGTGGTGACCTGACGGTACAGATCTGCCAGATCGCGGGCTTCTTGGAAGCTCATGCGATGTAGGCCCTGACCCTCGGCCTTGTCGACCAGATTGGACAATCTGCGCCAGTCGTCTTCACGTTCCTGCCGAAACCGGGCCGAGCGGATCAGGTCACGTTCAGACATCAGATCATCTCTCGCGCTTTGATTTCCAGATAGGTCGAAATCAGGCGGGCCGAGACCTCGCCCGGTTCCGCGTCGATCACAGTGACGCCCAGTTGGTGCAACCGTTCCAGCACAAGGCGACGTTCGCGCAGCAATTGTCCGGTTGAAACCGTTTCTGCGACCCCGTCCATATCTGACGGGGCCTCATTGACCTGCGCTTCCAACATCGGATCGCGCAGGGTGACGAAGACGATCAGATGCCGCTTGGCCAGAACGCTGACATTCTCGACCATCAGCTCGGCTGTTGTTGTGTCCACGAAATCCGAGAATACGATGATCAGACTGCGCTTTGGCGTGCGCCCGTTCAACTCGGTCATGGCCAAGGTGTGGTTCGTCTCGACGCTTTCATAGCTGAGTTCGGCCGTGCGGCTGCGTAACCGGTTAAACGCGGCGCGCCCCGGTTCTGGCGGCAGGAACATGCGCGGTTTGGCGTCATAAGCGTAGAACCCAACCTGATCACCGCCGATGGCTGCGGCCCAGGCGATGGCCAGTGCGGCGGTGATGGCGTGGTCGATCTTTGGCAATCCAGCGACCTCTTCACGCATCTGATAGCCGTTATCCAGCGCGATGATCACATAATGGTTGCGTTCCGCCCGCACCTCTTTGGCCACAAGCGAGCGATACCGGGCCGAGCGTTTCCAGTCGATCGAGCTGGCATCCATCCCGCGCACGAAATCGCGCAGCTGGTGAAATTCGGTGCCTTCGCCGATGGCGCGGTTTTCCTTCACACCGAACAGGCGCGATTGGACGGTGGTCGAAATCTCACCAGACATGACCCGGCGGATGTTGGGTACCACAGGGACCTTCAGGCCAAAGCTCAGTTTGGGAACGAATTCGAACAGTTTCAGCCGCGAAGACCATGACAGCCACAGATGTGACAAATCCCAGGTGCCTCTTTGCCCCGCACGAAACGGGATTTGAACCGTACCTTTCGACAGGTCAAAGCCCGTCGGTCCGATCAGGCCCGATGGCCAGTCCAACTCTCCCAACATGCCTGGCGCAGTGGGGGAGACGGTCAGGTCGATCCGGCCTTCCTCGCCCACAAAGATATCCTGCATGGGGTCAACCGTCACAGACCGCCGACGCGGCCAGGACAACAGCAGATCGACAATCGCCAAACCGCATAGCACAACCCAGGGCAAACCGGCGATGGGCCGGGTTGCATCTCCCAAGACAATCGCCAGCAGCGACAGGCACAGCGCCGTGCAGGCCGCGATCAGTAATATGCGGGATGGCCGGATCAGCGGGGGGCCTCGATCTGGTTGAGGATGTTTTCCAGAACCTGCCGCGGGCCGCGCCCTTCGATCTCGGCCGACGGGGACAGCACGATGCGGTGTTGCAATGCGTGGATGATCAGGGTTTTGACATCATCGGGGATCGCAAAGTCGCGCCCGTTCAGAGCGGCCGTCGCACGGGTTGCCCCGGCAATTGCATCCGCCGCACGCGTCGAGGCGCCAAAGGCGATGTCCGCGCTTTCGCGAGTGGCGCGGACCAGCCGCAGGATATAGGCTAGAATGTCATCATCCAGCACGATCCCGTCGATCAACTGACGCGCCGCCATCATGGTCGGTGCATTCAGCAGGGGTTGCACGGTTTGCGTGGCGCTCAGGAAATCTAGCGGCTCATTCGCATGCTGACGCAGGATCGACAGTTCCACATCTTCCGGCGGGAAGGTCAGGTTGACCTTGAACAGGAACCGGTCAAGCTGCGCTTCGGGCAAGGGGTAGGTGCCTTGCTGCTCAATCGGGTTCTGGGTCGCGACCACGATGAATTCCGACCCCAGAGTGTGGTCGGTGCCGTCAATCGTCACCATCCGCTCGTTCATCGCCTGCAACAGGGCGGCCTGGGTTTTGGGCGGGGCGCGGTTGATTTCGTCCGCCAGCAGGATTTGGCTGAAGACAGGGCCTTTTGTCAGAACGAATTCGCTGGTCTGGAAGTTGTATATCGAGGTGCCCAACACGTCGCCCGGCATCAGGTCGGGGGTAAATTGGATACGTCCGAATTGCAGGTTCAACGCCCCGGCAAAGCTGCGGGCCAGCAGGGTTTTCGCGGTACCCGGAGGGCCTTCGAACAGCACGTGCCCGCGCGCGAACAAGGCGGTCAGCAGCAGGTCAACAGCCTCTTCTTGGCCTTGCACAACTTTGCCGATCTCGGCGCGCAACGCCTCGGCTCGGGCGAACAATTCTTCAAGCGTCATTGGCAAGGTGCTCCAGTATCAGTTCGAATTGGTCAATGTAGGAAATCGCGTCATCTGCGCCCAAATGCGGGGGCAGGGCGCGTATGGTTTGGATCAACCCGTCCAGCTGGACGGCCAGATCAGGCTTTCTGGCGTGGACGTATTTCAGATACGCCTCCTCAGGTGTGCCGACTGTCATTTGCGTATTGCCAAACAGCGCGGCGGCGCGGGCGCGCAACCGTGTGTCGACATAGTCCGATAGCATCGCGCCATCCTGATCCGTCAGGCGCATAAGCCGTGCGCGTGCCCGATTGGCTGTACGTTTGCCAGTGCCCATCGTCGGGACAAGGCCCACCACGGGCCCGCTGCGCAAACCGCCACGCCAGATCGAAAGCGCCAGTAAAAGACCCGCCCCGATCCACAAAACCCGAAACGGAGGTTCGAACAGGCGTTTCAAATCATCCCATGTGCGTTCACGGGCGACTACGTTTTCCGGTGCGGTCAGCCAGTTCTGGTCGCTGTAATCGATGATGATCCGCTGACCCTCTGCAATCTGAGGCAAGACCCGCGCCGCAATCCAGGCATTGTCACCCAGGGTCAGGCCGTGATTGTTCAACAGATCCGCGTCTGACAGGATGTAGACTTGTTGCTCGCCCTCAGACCCCGGCAGCGGGCACAGCCCCAGCAGCATCGCACCCGGTTGTCCGACGATGGGATCGCACCCGTTTCCGGCAAAGGTTTGGGCCGCATAGATACGGGCGTTCAACTGTGGGTCTGCGACCAGTTCATAGTCCAAAAACGGTCTGCGTGCGAAGTGCAGGCCTCCGATCTCGGGTCCGACAAGCCCGTGCAGGATCGTTTCAAGATCGGTCCTTTGCGCGATCAGAAAGGGATGTCCGAACCCGGTCAGGCGCATGCCGCTGCGCCATTTCGGCAGAATGATCAGGCTGGGAACCGATTGCGCCTTGTCACGAATGACGTCGATGTCCTGATCGAACTCATCGGGCTGAAACAACAACTCTTCTTTGGTCTTCGCGGCGGTCCGATCTGTATCGAGGCGTGTGTCGTAAAGGGGCTGAACCAGAAGGCCCACGGTGCTGCGATCCAACGGCCAGCCGCCCGTGAAACTTTGGGTGGTGTGCGATTGGCTGTTCAGCCAGCGATCCAGCCCGTCAAACCCGCTGGCCGACTCGCGCAATGCGTATTGGCGGCCCGCCATGACATAGAGGAATATTCCGATGCAGATCGCAATCACGACGCCGACGATGATCCAGTCTAGCCGGATGCGATCTGTCGGTGGGAACCCTGTTGTCTCGCTCATGCCCGCACCTCGCGAAGGACGGGCCGGATACGTGAGAGCAGTGCGTCAAAATCACCTACACTGATCGAGTGATGGCCAAAGTTCACGCGTTCGCTTTCCAGAACCAGCGCGCGCAGATCAGGGATATACCACAGGTTCTGCGGCATGCTGCGTAGGGCCTCGCGGTGGGTCCAGCTGCGTTTGAACAGCACCTCATTTGCGGCCAGACAACGACTTAGCGCCAGCTGGGCCAACCCGGTGACGGCCAGATCTCGATCCTTAAGCCTGAGTAGCGCGTCCAGATCAGGCATTTCCTCGCCGTTTATCGCCGCCTCGGGGTCGCCATGCCGACCCTTGCGCTTGGCATTGTCCGAGAATCTGCGGAAAGAAACAGATGTTTTACTCGCACTGTTATAGATGAAAAGCGCCAGGAAAATCAGGGCAATCGCAGAGACCAGACCCACGATCCAGCGACTATCTGCAGACAGTTGAACCGGTTGGTTCTCAGCCTGAGGCGTGAAATCCGTGTCCAGTGGCGGCGCGGGTTTGGTGGGATCGAAATACAGCACATCCGTGTCGATCCCCCGATATCTGACTGCTTTCAGATAGTCCTGTCCCGAGGCGCTTAGGTCGGGTCGGGATAGCATCGCCTCCTGCGCGTGGGCAGGGGGTAAAGCGCACAGAAAACACGCAGAAAAACAGGCGAAAACAAATCTCATCGCGGTATCGATAGATCACTGGCGAATGGCAGGCAACAACCTAGGCGGGTTTGCCAGGATCAACGCCCACAACCTGTTGCTATGGGCACATCGACGATGTCAACTCTGGCGAAGCGAGTGGTGCTTTGCAGGCCTATTCGGGTTCCGCCGCATATAGGCCCAACTGATGCCTGCGCTGGTGAAACCGTTCAACACGCTCCACGATTTCATCGCTGGAAACTGAGATCACGAAGGACAACAGCGTTTCCAGAAGTGCGATGGTCGACACCGAGGATGGGAAGAACTGGGGCGTGTCTGCGGCCACGACAAATCCGTGTTGTGCGTTCAGGATCACCGGGCTGGCTGGGCTGTCCGAGATGCCGACAACCGTCATCCCCTGCCGCCGGGCCAGCTTGATCGCATCAATCACTTCGGTCCGGTAAGGGTGGCAGGTGATGGCGATCAGCACATCTTGTTCATCCGCCCAGGCCAGATCATCCACCGGGGTCGAACCTGACCGGGGGATGGCGTGAAACTGCTTCATCCCGGTCGAGGCCAGATAGGTGAAGTTGCGCGCGTTTGAGTTGTTCACACCAACGCCCAGCGTGAAAATTTGGCGACAGTTCCAGATATCTTCGGCTGCCGAGCGCAGACGGTCGACATCAATGCCGGCAAATGTCTCTTCAATATTGCGGATGGCTGCGCCGATCATATCGGCGTAGAGGCCCCCCATCTCACCTGATTTGCCGATTTCTTGTAACCAGCGGGCGCGGTCGGGAAATGAAGCCGAACCTTTGCGGATCGCTTCACGGAAGGGCGCGCGGAAATCTTCGTAGCCTTCGAACCCGACCTGGCGCGCCATGCGGACAAAGGTGTTGGGTTTGACATTGGCCGCCTCGGCAATCTCGCGCACGGTGGATACGCCCACATCCGTGGGGTTTTCCAGCACATACCGTGCGGCCTTTTGGGCTTCGGGCGTTAGCACGTCCCATTCCTCGGACAGGCGATCCAGAACGATTGATGATACATTTGTGTCATTCATGATTGACGATGGTACAGTTGTGAAATTAGCCTGTCGAGCAGAATCGCAGGCCGTGAAACCGGTATCGACCTGTGGCCCATCAGGAGACTAGAGCATGACCCTGCCCAATACAATGAAGGCCATGGTGACCATGGGGCACGGTGGCCTTGAGCAAATGGTGCTGCACGACAACTGGCCTCGCCCCGATCCTGCGCAGGGCGAGGTGTTGATCCGCGTCGCCGCCTGCGGGCTGAACAATACGGATGTGAACACAAGGTCGGGCTGGTATTCGAAGACCGTGACTGACGCCACGACCGGCGGCGCGTTCGAGGAAGTGGGCGAGGACGATCCCACCTGGGGCGGTGCCCCCATCACTTTTCCTCGCATTCAAGGCGCTGATATCTGTGGCCATATCGTTGCGGTGGGCGATGGGGTCGACCCAACGCGCGTCGGAGAGCGGGTTATCACCGATGGCTGGTTACGCGATCCTGACGATCCTGAGAATATGGATAAGACGGGCTACTATGGGTCCGAACGGGATGGCGGCTTTGCAGAATACGCGACGACATTAGCGGTGAATGCCTTGCCAATCACATCGGAGCTGAAGGATGCGGAGCTTGCGACCTTCTCCTGTTCCTATTCGACTGCCGAAGGGATGCTGACCCGCGCCAATGTGACCGACACGGATACGGTTCTGGTACCAGGCGCATCGGGTGGTGTTGGCGGTGCTTTGGTGCAGTTGGCCAAGCGCAGGGGTGCCCGTGTGATCGCTATGGCGTCTGAGGCAAAGCACGAAGACGTGGCCAAGCTTGGCCCAGATAGAATCTTGCCCCGTGCGCCTGAAAATCTGCGCGCAGCGCTTGGGGCTGAGAAAATCACAGTTGTGGCAGATGTGGTGGGTGGTCCTTATTGGCCGCACCTGATTGACGTATTGGAACGCGGCGGTCGGTATACATGTTCGGGTGCCATTGCCGGGCCTATGGTCGAGTTCGACCTGCGGACGTTCTATCTGCGCGATCTGACCTTCACCGGTTCCACCGTGATTGACCCTCAGGTCATGCAGAACCTCGTCAAATACATCGAAGCGGGTGAGATCAAACCGGCCCTTGCCGCAACCTACCCGCTTGAAGAATTGCGAGAGGCCCAGGCCGCGTTCATCGCAAAACAACATACCGGCAACATCGTGGTGATCCCATGACGCTGTATGATGTCCTAGAAGCTGCTCGGCAGGTGCATCAGGCACATCCTGAGCTGTCCGCGTTTGGCGCGTGGCCTTCGGACCTGTCAGTTATGCACGCCCACCCCAGTCACATCGCAGCGGCAGACCAAGTGCGGGAATTTGAGGTCAAGGGCAGCGAATTGACCCAAAGGTTGGTGGCCGCGGTGCAAGGGACGACGCATCTGGCCCATTGGAAACAGACCTATACCGAAGACGAGGTCGGTGCGGATTTTCTGGCCCGCTATGGATATTATGAACTGTTTGGCCCAACCGGCCATTTCTACTCGACCCAGCTGCGCGGCTATATCGGGTATTGGGGCGCCGGGTTGAACTATGACTGGCACAGCCATCAGGCTGAGGAGCTTTATTTGACCTTGGCGGGCGGCGCTGTGTTCAAGAGCGCCGAGGATGCGGCATTCGTTGGGCCAGATCAAACCCGAATGCACTCCAGTTGGGAAAGCCATGCCATGGTTACAACCGATCAACCCATCCTGACATTTGTTCTGTGGCGCGGCGCGGGTATGGGCGATCTGCCAAGAATGGACGCGGCATGAAGATCACACGCATCCGCATCTATCAGACCGGATTGCCCTATGTTGGGGGCGCTTATGTTTGGGGTGCGGGAAACGCGATTGAAACCGCCATAGCATCGGTCGTGGTGATCGACACGGATGCCGGCCTGCAGGGCTGTGGTGAGTTTACGCCCTGTGGCGAGAATTACATGGTTGCCCATTCCGAAGGGGTCGCGGCGCTGGCGCGGTTGGTTGCATCCTCACTGTTGGGTCAAGATCCGCGACAAGTGGGTCAGATAGAACAGATCATGGATCATATGGTACAAGGTCACGGCTACGCCAAGTCCCCGTTCGATGCCGCGTGCTGGGATGTTCTGGGGCAGGCCTGCGATCAACCCGTCTGGATGCTGCTGGGGGGCAAGCTGAACGACGGTGCGCCGATGTATCGGGTTGCGCCGCAGAAAGACACTGACGAAACAATTGTCGAGATGAACCGGTATCGCGATCAGGGCTACCGCCAGTTTCAGATCAAGGTGGGCAGTGACTGGGCCAGTGACATTGACCGCATTCGCAGCACAGTGTCCTTGCTGGAACCCGGCGAAAAGGCGATGGCAGATGCAAATCAGGGCTGGCGGGTTGACAATGCGATCCGGGTGGCCCGTACCACGCGCGATCTGGATTTCATCCTCGAACAGCCCTGCCGAACGTATGAGGAATGCCAGCAAGTCAGACGTGTGGCTGAACAGCCGATGAAGCTGGACGAATGCCTGACCGGCATGCACGTGGCACAGCAGATTGTTGCAGATCGCGGGGCAGAGATTTGCTGTCTGAAAATCTCGAACCTTGGCGGCCTCAGCAAAGCGCGGCGGGTGCGGGACTATCTGGTTGAGAACCGGATACCCGTGGTCAGCGAGGATACATGGGGCGGTGAGATCACATCCGCTGTCGTGGCCCATTTCGCGGCCTCGACCCCGCCGGAGTATTTGCAGAACACAACCGATTTGATGAACTACAACACCCGATCCACCGGCATCGGCGGCCCGATTGCCCGTGACGGCAAGCTATACGCGACTGACACACCCGGCCTGGCTGTTAAACCAGATTTTGAAGGCCTCGGCGCACCAGTGGCGGAGTATGTCCTATGAAACTCCAAGCCATCGCAACCCAGATGATCGACGATGCGCGCGTGCGCGTCACACGTTTTGACTTTGCCCCCGGAGCAGAAACCGGGTGGCACCGGCACCAGATGGATTACGTCATCGCGGCCATCACTGATTGTCACATGCGTCTTGAGCTGCCTGATGGTTCCGTCAACGAGGTCACTGTGCCGGCCGGAACAGCCTATCGCCGCGACGAAGGCGTCGAGCATAACGTGATTAACGCGGGCGACGAACCGATGTCTTTTGTCGAGGTGGAACTGAAATGAAGATCACACGCCTTTCGGTCTATCACGTCGATCTACCGCTTGAGCACCCTTATTGGCTGTCTGGTGGGCGGCTGAAATTCGAAGTTTTGGACGCGACGCTGGTGAAGGTAGAAACCGATGCGGGTCTGATCGGTTGGGGTGAGGGCACGCCATGGGGTCACACCTATGTGCCCGCACATGGGCCGGGTATTCGGGCTGGGATCGAGACCATGGCACCGTTCATTCTGGGCCTCGATCCGCGAAGGGTGCTGGATGTGGAACGGGCGATGGATCTGGCCTTGCCCGGCCATCTCTACGCCAAAAGCCCGATTGATATGGCCTGCTGGGATATTGCCGGACAGGCGGCGGGGCTGCCAATTGCCGATCTGATGGGCGGCGGATCCCGTACACCGCGCCCGATTGCCTCGTCCGTTGGGGCGAAAACGGTCGAAGAAACCCGCGAGGTGATCGAACGCTACCGCAGCCGGGGCTATGTGGCCCATTCGGTGAAGATCGGTGGCGATGTGGAACGTGACATCGCCCGTGTCCGCGACGTTGAAAGCATCCGGCGACCGGGTGAGATAGTCCTGTATGACGTCAATCGGGGCTGGACGCGGCAACAGGCCCTACGGGTGATGAGCGCCTGTGAAGACCTGAACGTGATGTTTGAACAGCCCGGCGAGTCACTCGACGATATCGCCGCCCTCACTGGCCGTCATGCCTCACCCGTGTCGGTCGATGAAAGTCTGGTGACGTTGCAGGATGCAGCCCACATCGCCCGCGAAGGGATCGCCGAGGTCTTTGGGATCAAGCTGAACCGGGTCGGTGGTTTGACCAAGTCCGCGCGGCTACGGGATATCGCACTGGCCCACGGGATCGACATGTTCGTGATGGCGACTGGCGGAACGGTTCTGGCCGATACCGAGGCCCTGCATCTGGCTGCGACCATCCCGGATCATAGCTGTCACGCCGTCTGGGCCTGTCAGGATATGATTACCGTCGATATTGCTGGTGGTCGCGGCCCCCGCAATATCAACGGCCACCTGCATTTGCCCGAGGCTCCGGGTCTTGGCGTGCACCCCGATGAAGACGCGCTGGGTGATCCGGTCGCGATTTATGAATAGTCACTGAGTTTATTACGATGGAGATCGCGTGACATGCTGAAGATCAACACTCAAGCCGAATGGATCGACCGCGCGAATGCTGTTTTGCCAGCGGGCGGGTTTGGCAATTTCGATCCGGGGATCATTATCTCTCGTGGTGAGGGCAGCCGTGTCTGGGATGAGGATGGTAACGAATACATCGACTATCTGATCGGATCAGGGCCGATGCTGTTGGGTCATGGCCATCCCGAGGTGATGGAGGCCGTGCTGGAGCAACTGCCCAAGGGCATGACCTTTTTCGCCAACAACGCCAAGGGCATCGAACTTGCCGAAGCGATCATAGAGGCGGTGCCCTGTTGCGAACAGGTCCGTTTTGTTGCTTCGGGGGGTGAGGCGGATATGTATGCCATCCGTCTGGCGCGGGCCTATACCGGGCGCGACAAGATCCTGAAATTCGAAGGTGGCTATCACGGGATGAGCGCCGAGGCACAGATGAGCCTGGCCCCTAGCCGACAGGTCAATTTCCCACAGGCTATACCCGACAGCGCCGGCATCCCACAGGGGGTCGCGGATCAGATGCTGATTGCACCTTTTAATGATCTGGACGCGGTTGAGACCCTGCTGAACGAACATGGCGACATCGCAGCGATCATGGTCGAACCTCTGCAGCGGATCATCCCGCCCATGCCCGGCTATCTGCAGGGCCTACGCGATCTGTGTGACAAGCATGATGTCTTGCTGATCTTTGATGAAATCGTCACTGGTTTCCGCCTGGCCTATGGAGGCGCGCAGGAGCGCTATGGCGTGACACCCGACATCTGTACGATGGGCAAGATCACTGGTGGTGGCTTCCCGCTGGCCGCTTTGGGCGCAAGTGCCGATGTCATGAAGCATTTCGACAAATCGCAAGTGGGCGAGGGTGGATGGCTGATGCAGCTTGGCACCTTGTCAGGCAACCCCGTTGCCTCGGTCGCCGGGCTGAAAACGATGGAGATTCTGCGCCGCGACGGCACTTATGATCGCCTGCGCGACATTGGTGCGCGCCTACAAAATATGCTGGCCGATACGTTGAATGAGGTCGGGATCGCGCACCAGATTTGCGGTGACGTGACCCTGTTTGACGTCTACTTCACCAGTAGCGACTGTCGTGACTATCGCAGCGCCAAGCATGACGATCCAAAGCGCAACGCTCTGTTCAATGACGTGTTGCGCGCGCATGGTATCTTCAAATCGCCAGGTAAGCTCTATCCGTCCTTGGCGATCACCGAGGCAGATCTGGAACAGACACAATATGCCATTCAGCAAGCTGTCAGCGCCATAAGCTGAATATACGCCATGATCCAAAAAAGTCGGGCCGCTGTTGACCCCCAACAGCGACCCTGGACCTTTTGAATGTCGGGGTCAGCCTCGCCCCCTCGAATACTGATTAAAACACTAGCAACTTGAAACTTTTCGATACTTTCGAGACTGTCCCGATTTTCCAACCGGTATGAACACACTATCAGCTGAATTTCGGCCCTGCGCTGTGAAAAAGTTCACATTGGTTAAAATTTTTCGATTTTTTTCCAATCAAAGAATCCGGGGCCAGCATTCTTGAGCAGGATATCAGCTACGGCACGGCCCATTTCAGCCCCGTCTTCGATGGCTCCGGTGGTGTCTTCACCAATCGCTTCGGACCCGTCGGGGCGCAGAACCTCGCCACGCAATCTCAGCTGGCCTGCATCGATCTCTGCCAGACCAGCGATCGGAGTCTCGCATGAACCATCCAGCGCCGCCAGCAAAGATCGCTCGGCTGTCAGTCGGTTGCTGGTCTCCACATGGTGAATTGCTTCAAGCATCTCGGCGGCGCGGCTGTCATCTTCGCGACGCTCTATTCCGATGGCGCCCTGTGCGATGGCAGGCAGCATCTCATCAGGTGAGATCGGGCTGGCCGGTACGTCGCTCATGTCCAGACGCCGGATGCCTGCCATGGCCAGAAATGTGCATTCGGCAACGCCATCTGCCAGTTTCTTCAGGCGCGTCTGAACATTGCCCCGGAATTCAACGACATTCAGATCGGGACGACGATTGAGCAGCTGCGCCTTACGCCGCAGCGAAGAGGTGCCAACCACCGCACCCTGAGGCAGGTCGTGGATGGCCTGAAACTGAGGCGAGATGAACGCATCCCGCACGTCTTCGCGTGGCAGGAACGTATCCAGCACCAGACCTTCGGGTTGTGCAACCGGCATGTCTTTGGTCGAATGTACGGCGATGTCGATATCGCCGCGCAGCATCGCCTCTTCGATTTCTTTGGTGAAAAGGCCCTTGTTGCCGATTTCTTTCAACGGTCGGTCCGCATCGATCATGGCGCGGTTGTCGCCGGTGGTTTTTATCACCACGATGTCAAACGCGTTCTCGGGCAAATCGAACGCATCACGTAGCCGCTGGCGGGTTTCATAGGCTTGCGCCAGAGCAAGCGGCGAGCCTCGGGTGCCAATTTTGAGCGGCGATGCGGGGGTGGGAAGGGTCAGTGTCATGGGCACAGCTTTAATCGCGTCACATTGCCCTGACAATGGGGGCTGCGCTTGACAAATTGCCGCCAAAGGATGACCCCGTGAGACTGATTGCAAACTTGGGGGCAAAGATGGCCGAAACGAAAAAGCTGTTGCGAACGTTGGCGGGTGAGGTGCAGGACGTGCCGCCGATCTGGATGATGCGACAGGCTGGTCGGTATCTGCCCGAGTATCGCGCGACGCGGGCACAGGCCGGAGATTTCCTGTCGCTTTGCTACAATCCGGAACTGGCCGCCGAGGTCACGCTGCAGCCAATCCGCCGCTATGGATTCGATGCGGCGATCCTGTTTGCAGATATCCTGTTGGTGCCACAGGCGCTGGGCGCTGATCTGTGGTTTGTCACCGGCGAAGGCCCGCGCCTGTCGACGATCACGCAGCAATCGGATTTTGATGTTCTGAAGCCTGTCGAGGAGATCCATGAGACACTGTCTCCGGTCTATGAAACCGTGCGGATTCTGGCGCGCGAGTTGCCGTCTGAAACAACCTTGATCGGCTTTGCCGGCGCGCCCTGGACGGTGGCGACCTACATGATCGCAGGGCGCGGCACACCGGATCAGGGCCCTGCGCATGCGCTGCGCGAGGGGGACACTGCGCTGTTTGAAGCTATATTGGATCGGATCACGCTGGCGACGATCGAATACCTCTCGGCTCAGATCGAAGCGGGTGCGGAAGTGGTCAAAGTTTTCGACAGCTGGGCTGGTTCTTTGAAGGGTGAAGCGTTCCGGAAGTACGCGGTCGAGCCTTGCCGAGTGATCACCCAAGCCATCAAGGCGCGCCATCCCGATATCCCGGTCATTGGTTTTCCGCGAGAAGCAGGCGATGGTTATATTGGCTTTGCCAAAGAAACCGGCGTGGATTGCGTCGCTTTGGACAATTCGGTCGCGCCCGATTGGGCGGCAGCGCATGTACAGGTAGATGGCTGTGTTCAGGGCAATCTTGCGTCCTCGCACATGGTCACAGGCGGTCAGGCGCTGGTTGATGAAACCCGGCGCATTGTCCAGGCGTTCTCAAAAGGCCCACACATCTTCAATCTGGGCCACGGGATCACGCCGGATGCAGACCCCGAGAATGTACAGTTGATGATCGACACTGTGCGTGGGCTGTAAGGGGGAAAGGGGGCCAGCCCCCTTCTTGGCCTCTGGCCAATTCATCCCCCGGGATATTTTTAGCCAGATGAAGGGTTGGATCGGCGCAAGCTGTCGAGTTCGGCTTTGATCTCGGCGCTGTGTTGGCCTCGGGCCGGGCTGGGCTGCGGGGTCCAGCAGCGGTTTGAGAAGCGGGGCGCGGCTGCTGCCTGAAGGGTGCCGTCGACGCTCTGCCATGTTTGACGCATATCGTTCATGGGATGGGTGCTGGCTTCGTCCGGGCTGAGAACCGGAGCGACACAGGCATCAGAGCCTTGGAACAAGGTTGTCCAGTGGTCCCGCGGATGTATGCAGAAAAGCTGCGCCAAGCGACGGGTCTGCTCGGGCCAGAGCGTCGGGTTGTATTGAGGTTCAAAGGCGTCGTCTTTAGACAGCCCCATGATCTTCAGGAATTCGGCGTAGAACTTGGGTTCGAGACATTGAACGGTGATGTAACGTTCGTCCGAACAGGTGTACGTGCGGCTCCAATGGGGGCCGTCCAGCAGGCTTTGACCGCGTGCCTCTTGCAGGTTGCCAGTTTGGCGCATGGTCATCAGCAGGTTCATCATATGGGCCGAGCCGTCATAGATGGCGGCGTCGACCACTGTGCCTTCTTCAGTGCTTTGGGCGTTGATAAGGCCTGCGAGCAACCCTGCGACCAGATACATCGCACCGCCGCCGATATCGCCCACCAGTGTGGCTGGGGTTTGTGGAACCGCATCCGATGCTGATGCGTACCAAAGTGCACCGGAAAGAGAGATGTAGTTCAGATCATGGCCTGCGGTCTCGGCCAGAGGGCTGTTCTGCCCCCAACCAGTCATGCGCCCATAGACCAGTTTTGGATTGCTTCGCAGGCATTCATCTGGCCCGAGGCCCAGCTTTTCCATCACGCCGGGGCGGAAGCCTTCGATCAGCGCATCAGCGGTGTCGATCAACTGCTTTGTGGTTTCCAGATCGTCAGCGTCTTTCAGATCCAGCGCAATGGATCGTTTGCCTCGGTCCAGGATTGCGCGATCTGGCATTCCTGGTGGTGGCGAGCCTGTTTTGCGATGGATGGTGATCACATCCGCGCCCAGATCGGCCAACAGCATGGCGGCAAAGGGCGCGGGGCCAAGCCCTTCAACCTCGATGATGCGTAATCCGTTCAGCATATGACGCCTCCTGTTTTGGCCAAAGTTTCCGGCGGATTGGTAAGATTGCAAGGGTGGCGATTGATCTTTCCACAAAAATGCGGAGAACACTGTGCGGAACTGACCTGTCGCATGCTGGCAAATCGCGATATGGTTCCGACCAGAAACGAGGGCCAGCCATGACTGCTATTTTGTCCATCAAGGATTTGCGCAAATCCTATGCCGACGGGTTTGAGGCGCTGAAAGGCGTTTCGCTGGACATTGAAGAAGGTGAGATTCTGGCGCTGCTCGGGCCGAACGGGGCGGGCAAGACCACCCTGATCTCGACCGTCTGTGGGATCACCACGCCCAGTTCCGGATCAGTCACCGTTGGCGGCCATGACATTCAGGCCGAGTTTCGCGCCGCCCGCAGGATGATCGGTCTGGTGCCGCAGGAAATCGCGTTGGAGCCGTTTGAGAAAGTGTACAACACCGTGCGGTTTTCGCGCGGTCTGTTCGGGTATGGGCGCGACGATAGCCGGATCGAGGAAATATTGCGGAAGCTATCGCTGTGGGACAAGCGCAGCAATGCGATCAAAGAGTTATCGGGGGGCATGAAGCGGCGGGTTCTGATTGCCAAAGCACTGGCGCATGAGCCCCGTATTCTGTTTCTGGATGAGCCCACGGCCGGGGTCGACGTCGAACTGCGTAAGGACATGTGGGAGATTGTGGCCGAGTTGAAACAGGCCGGTGTCACCATCATTCTGACGACGCACTACATCGAAGAGGCCGAGGCGATTGCGGATCGGGTCGGGGTAATCGACAAGGGTGAGCTGCTGCTGGTGCAGGACAAGGACACCCTGATGGCGCAGATGGGCAAAAAGC
This sequence comes from Pseudomonadota bacterium, assembly GCA_039818265.1. Lineage (GTDB taxonomy): Bacteria > Pseudomonadota > Alphaproteobacteria > Rhodobacterales > Rhodobacteraceae > Ruegeria. The sequence goes on from JBCBUG010000006.1 coordinate 20,211, forward strand.
AGATCGAAGTGATGCTGGCGGCTCCGATATCAGAGATACCGGATAGTCTGGCTGCTCATAACTTGGCCTTGAATGGCAATGGCGACGCGCTGGTTTATACATATGACACCAATGCCGATCGAACCGGGATCACCACGCTTTTGAATGATGTGGCGCAGGCCGGATTGGTCTTGCGGGACGTTCAGACCCGGCAATCCAGTCTGGAAGAGATATTTGTTAATCTGGTATCGGGAGAGCCCGCATGAACTGGTCTGCTGTCGCTGCGATCTACCGATTTGAAATGACCCGTTTCTTCAGGACTTTGGCGCAAAGCTTTCTGTCACCGGTTCTGTCGACCTCGCTGTACTTTGTGGTCTTTGGCACCGCCATCGGCAGCCGCATTCAAGAGGTCGAGGGCGTGTCTTATGGTGCCTTCATCGTGCCCGGGTTGATCATGTTGTCGATTGTGACGCTGTCGATTTCAAACGCGTCTTTCGGCATCTATTTCCCCAAGTTTCTGGGGACGATCTACGAGCTGCTCTCGGCCCCGGTGAACTTTATTGAGATTGTTATCGGTTATGTGGGGGCTGCCGCGACCAAGGCTCTGTTCGTTGGTCTGGTGATCCTGATGACGGCCACATTCTTTGTAGATATCCGAATAGAACACCCACTTGCGATGGCGGCGTTCTTGATCCTGTCTTGCCTCAGCTTTTCGTTGCTGGGTTTCATCATTGGTATCTGGGCCAGCAACTTTGAACAGATGTCGCTGGTGCCGCAGCTTGTTGTGACACCGCTGATCTTTCTGGGTGGCACTTTCTACTCGATCTCAATGTTGCCGCCGCTGTGGCAGACCATCACGTTGTTCAACCCGGTTGTGTATCTGATATCGGGCTTCAGATGGTCGTTTTACGGGCTGGCGGACGTACCAGTTGTGTTCAGCTTGCTGGCCATCGTGGCGTTCACGCTGATCTGCCTTGCGGTGATCGGTTGGATATTCAAAACCGGATGGCGTATCCGCAGCTAGGCGTTGCATTTTTGCCCGTCGACTGTGTGAATTTGGTTCACGTCGCGTTTAAGGCCTGATGAGTCCCTTGTTTACGGGTTGGGGGCACTCTACATCGGCACCCATGAAACTCCGCCTGCCGTTTGTCAAAAAACATCCCGTCGTCGCCGTCATACGCCTGTCCGGGGCCATTGGAATGGCCGGGCGCGGAGCGTTAAACGATACCTCGCTCGCCGCTGTTTTGGAAAAGGCGTTTCGCAAGGGAAAGCCAGTTGCCGTCGCGCTAGAGGTCAACTCTCCGGGTGGCTCCCCGGTTCAAAGCTCGCTGATTGGGTCACGTATTCGGCGACTGTCTGATGAGCTCGACATCCCGGTGTTTGCCTTTGTCGAGGACGTCGCGGCCTCGGGCGGCTATTGGCTGGCAGCTGCGGCTGATGAGATTTGGGCGGATGACAGCTCGGTTTTGGGATCTATCGGTGTGATCTCGGCTGGCTTTGGAGCGCATGAATTTCTGACCAAGCAGGGATTCGAGCGGCGTGTGCATACGGCCGGCAAGTCGAAATCAATGCTCGACCCGTTCCGGCCTGAAAAGAAGGAAGACGTCAAGCGTCTACAGGGCCTGTTGGGTGACATCCATGAAAACTTCATTGCGCATGTCAAAGCCCGTCGTGGGGACAAGCTGGACGAAAGTGCCGATCTTTTTACGGGCGAAGTCTGGCTTGGAAAACGCGCGCAGGAGTTGGGGTTGATCGAAGGCATCGCCCATCTCAAACCCAAGATGCAGGAGCGTTTCGGCGAGAAGGTTAAATTTCGGCGCTACGGCGTGCGCAAACCGATTTGGTCGCGCTTCGGGGCTTCGCTGGCGCAAGACGCCATTGCCGGGCTAGAGGAGCGGGCGGCCTACGCGCGTTTCGGTCTGTGACGTGATCATCAAAATTGTCACCTTGTTTCTGGTTGCCATGGGTGTTTTGGCGATGTTCGGCAAGCTGCGGTTTCCTGGGCAAAAACGTTTGAGCTCGGCCAAGTGTCCGCGTTGTGGCAGATTCCAGATCGGCAAGGGCCCTTGTGCCTGTGAAAAAGGAGGCCGGACATGACGGCATGGCTGCTCTCCGGCCTGGGTTTGGTGATCCTGCTGTTGGCAGGCGATGCGCTGGTACGCGGAGCAGTGAACCTGAGCCTACGATTAGGGGTACCTGCCCTGATCGTCAGCCTGACCATCGTGGCCTTTGGAACCTCGGCGCCTGAATTGTTGATCGCTATCAGCGCGATTGACGAAGGTGCGCCTGGTCTTGCGCTGGGCAATGTCGTTGGGTCCAATACGGCTAACATCCTGTTGGTACTGGGTGTGCCCGCATTGCTGGCAACCCTGCACACAAGCGAGTGCGACAGCCGCAAAAGCTATGTCTTTATGTTGCTGGCGAGTGTTCTGTTCATTGGCCTGGCCTTTTGTGGTGTCTTCAACCTGTTCAGCGGCGCAATCCTGTTGGCCGCACTTGGGCTGGTTCTGTGGAACGCGTTTCGTGATGCAAAAGCACATCGCAAAGCCTGCGCGGCTGATGATGAGTTGGATGGTCTGGAAGAGGCTGATCCAGACATGCCGTATTGGAAGATTTCGATCTACCTGATCCTGGGCCTGATTGGTTTGCCGATGGGCGCGCACCTTCTGGTGGACAACGCCACAATTATCGCACGTATGTATGGCATCAGCGAAACCGTGATCGGCCTCACGCTGGTCGCGATTGGGACGTCTCTGCCTGAACTGGCGACAACGGTTATGGCCGCGTTGCGGCGGCAGGCGGACGTGGCGCTGGGCAATGTGATCGGGTCGAACATGTTCAACCTTCTGGCCATTGTCGGCATTGCCACCTGGTTCGGCAACATCCCCGTCGACCCGGAATTCCTGCGCTTTGACCTGTGGGTGATGCTGGGGGCCTCGCTGCTGCTGATCCCGTTTGTGTTTTTCAAACAGGATATCTCGCGCATCTGGGGTCTGGCCTTGACGTTTCTTTACGCGCTTTATCTCACCGCATTGCTGATGTGATCTGACAAAGAGAGGTAGCCCATGTCCCGAGCCTTAGTGACCGGAGCCGGAATCCGTTTGGGGCGGGCTATGGCGCTGTATCTAGCCAAGCGCGGGTATAATGTGGCCGTTCATTATGCGACCTCGGAACAGCCTGCGTCAGAGACAGTTGCACAGATCGAAGCCCTGGGCCGCAAGGCGGTCTCGCTGCAGGCTGATCTGTTAGATGAGGCGCAGGTCGCGGCCTTGCTTCGACGCGCGGCTGAGGCGCTGGGCGGGCCGATCACCTGTCTGGTGAACAATGCCTCTATCTTTGAATATGACAACATCCACACGGCCACGCGCCAAAGCTGGGACCGGCACATCGACAGCAACCTTCGGGCACCCTTCGTGCTGACGCAGGCCATGGCAGAACAGGGCCTGCAGCCCGAAACCGATGCGCAGGGTGAACCGGTGGCGACCGGGCTGATCGTCAACATGGTGGATATGCGGGTGCGCAAGCTGACGCCGGAATTCATGACCTACACCATTGCCAAGATGGGGCTTTGGGCACTGACCCGGACGGCGGCGCAGGCGCTGACACCTGCGATCCGAGTCAACGCCATTGGGCCCGGCCCGACCATGCAAGGCCATCGACAATCTGAGGAGCACTTTCAGGCCCAACGCGCGAACACGGTGCTGGAACGCGGTGCGAATCCCTCGGATATCACGGCGGCACTCGGCTATTTTCTCGATGCTCATGCGGTCACAGGGCAGCTTTTATGCGTTGATGGCGGGCAGCATCTGGGGTGGCAAACCCCCGATGTTCTGGGCGTAGAATAGGTAAATCCGCTGTAAGTTTTGCACCGCTCGCTTTCCTGTTACATGCGCGTTACAAAAATGTCTTTTTTTTCATGCACTTGCCGGCGCCTCAAAAAAATAGCATTATAAAACAAAGCATTAGGAGAGCGCCTATTTTTTGTGCAAATCGGCGAACTGGCAATGAAACAAGGAAGATTCCCAGATCAGGGAAACTTATCTGCATACTTATCCACAGAAACCGTGGATTTGTTTTCTCTTGAACTGTGGTCCACAAGATTGCAGCCAATGCCAGAGAATCATATCTCAGAGCTATGACCGGCCCAAGCGAATCGACCTCGGACACTCAGCCAACCGGCTACGCCTGCATTCAGCGCTATCTGAAGACGCTGGACAGTTCGCCTGGCGTCTACCGGATGTTGGATGCCGATAGTCGGGTTTTGTACGTGGGCAAAGCGCGAAACCTGAAGGCGCGGGTTTCGAACTATACGCGACCGGGTCATTCGGGGCGGATCGAGAAGATGATTGCCGCGACTGCATCGATGATGTTCCTGACCACACGCACTGAGACCGAGGCGCTGCTGTTGGAGCAGAACCTGATCAAGCAGCTCAAGCCCAAATACAACGTGCTGCTGCGGGATGACAAAAGCTTTCCGAACATTCTGGTTGCCAAGGATCATGCCTTTCCGCAGATCAAAAAGCATCGTGGGGCGAAGAAGGAAAAAGGCACGTATTTCGGCCCTTTCGCCAGTGCGGGTGCGGTGAACCGGACGCTGAACCAGTTGCAAAAGGCATTCCTGCTGCGCAATTGCTCGGATTCCATGTTCGACAGCCGGACGCGGCCCTGTCTGCTGTATCAGATCAAGCGGTGCTCGGGGCCTTGCGTCGGGTTGATTTCCGAAGACGATTACCGCGAAAGCGTCAGGGATGCGGAACGTTTCTTGTCGGGGCGTTCGACCAAGGTGCAAGAGGAACTGGCCGAACAGATGATGGCCGCCTCCGAGGCGATGGAGTTCGAACGCGCCGCCGGTCTGCGCGACCGTATCCGGGCGCTGACGCAGGTGCAGACCAGCCAAGGCATCAACCCGCGCGGCGTGGCCGAGGCGGATGTGATCGGCCTTTATATGGACAGCGGGCAGGTTTGCGTTCAGGTGTTTTTCATCCGGGCCAACCAGAACTGGGGGAACAAGGATTTCTATCCCCGGGTTGGGGCCGATGTGTCTCCGGCTGAGGTGATGGAGGCCTTCATAGGTCAATTCTACGACAACAAGGAACCGCCACGCCAGTTGATCCTGTCAGACGGGATCGAGAATGCTGATCTGATGCAAGAGGCGCTGACTGAAAAGGCAGGTCGCAAGGTTGAAATCCTTGTGCCTCAACGCGGTGAAAAACAAGAGCTGGTCGCCGGTGCCCTGCGCAATGCACGCGAGTCGCTGGCCCGCCGCATGTCGGAAAGTGCCACACAAGCCAAGTTGCTGAGAGGTGTGGCCGAGGCGTTTGATCTGGACGCGCCGCCGGGTCGGATCGAGGTCTACGATAACTCACACATTCAAGGCACCAACGCGGTGGGCGGGATGATCGTGGCAGGGCCCGAAGGGTATATGAAAAACGCCTATCGCAAGTTCAACATTCGCGGCGATGACCTGACCCCGGGCGATGACTTCGGCATGATGAAAGAGGTTCTGACCCGTCGCTTTACCCGCCTGCAAAAGGAAGACCCCGACCGCGACAAAGGCATGTGGCCCGATCTGCTGCTGATCGACGGTGGTGCCGGGCAGGTGAGCGCAGTGCAAGAGATCATGGAGCAGTATGGCGTTGAAGACATCCCGATGGTTGGTGTTGCCAAGGGCGTTGACAGGGGCCACGGTAAGGAAGAATTCCATCGCATCGGTCAGCGCCCCTTTGCCCTGAAACGCAACGACCCTGTATTGTATTTTATTCAGCGCCTCAGGGATGAGGCTCACCGCTTTGCCATCGGCACCCATCGCGCGAAACGCGCCAAGGCCGTTGGGGCAACGCCTCTGGACGAAATTCCCGGCGTGGGTGCAGCGCGCAAACGTGCTTTGCTGACCCATTTCGGCAGCGCCAAGGCGGTCAGCCGCGCCAATCTGGCAGATCTGAAAGCGGTCGAGGGGATCTCAGCCGGGTTGGCGCAAAAAGTCTACGATTTCTTCCACGACAAAGGCTAGGTCCGTCGCCCGCGCCACAGGATGTAAAGCCCAGATGCCACAATCAGCGCGCTGCCGATCCACATGGTCTGATCCAGATGCTCGCCGAAGAACACTACGCCCAACGCAACCCCGAACAGCAGGCGCGAGTAGCGGAAGGGCGTCACTGCTGACACTTCTCCGGTCCGCATGGCCTTCATCAGCGACGCGTAGGCAATGGTTCCAAGCGCCACGGCCCCGACCATATGCAGGCTGGTATCCCAAGGTAGCGATGCAATGGGCGCTTGTTCCCAGAAGCTATAGGCAAACCCCGCGATGATCACACAGGCGAAGCCATAAAACCCTAGCACTTCGGTGCCCAGACTGGCCGGTGCCGCACGGCTGGCCAGATCACGTCCTGCAAACCCCAGCATCCCGAACACGGCAAGCAAAGATAGGACGCTGAAGCTGTCACCTGTTGGTTGGATGATGATGACGACACCGATCAGACCCACAAGAATGGCGCTCCACCGCCGCCAGCCAACGGTTTCGCCGAACAGCAGCGCGGCGCACGCGACAACCACCAGCGGTGTGGCTTGCAGGATGACTGTGGCCGAGGACAATGGGGTCAGCGTGAAGGCCAGAATGTAGAACAGACGTCCCAGAATCTCAAAAACCGCACGGATTTTCATTGCAGGCGATAAGACGTCGGGCTGCCACAGGCGTGTGCCGCGCGCCTTGGCGACGCTGGCAAAGATCAGCGATCCGCCTATCCCGAACAGGACAAGTGTTTGCCAGATGGGCAAGGCCAAGGCGGTAGCTTTCAGCAGCGCATCCTCCAGCGCGAAACACGCCATTGCGCCGATCATCCAGGCGCTGCCGATCAAATTGGCGCGCGCGTCCGTTTCGATATGTGGGGTCATTCTGTGCCCTTGGCAAATTCATCCGCAATCTGACGTCATTCCGGCCAGGGGCCAAGGGCGAAAAGGGCACATCTGGTCGGCTGCGCCACTTTGACCAAGCCTCTGGGATTGGTGCGGTTTTTTAACCCTTTGTCTTTTCTGTCCTGACCCGGCGATGTAGGGTCTGCCCATGAAGTGGAACTTGCCGAATATTCTGACCTTGCTGCGCTTGCTGGCAGCCCCCGGTCTGGCCGTAATGTTTCTGTATTTCACCCGCCCCTATGCGGATTGGTTTGCGCTGATCTTGTTTCTGTCGGCAGCGATTACAGACTGGTTCGATGGCTATCTGGCGCGCGCGTGGAAACAGGAAACCAAGATCGGGGCGATGCTAGACCCGATTGCAGATAAAGCCATGGTGGTCATAGCGCTAATGATCCTTGTCGGCTATTCGACCGAGCATTGGACACCGTGGCTGGTTCTGCCCGCCACCGTGATCCTGTTCCGCGAGGTCTTCGTCTCGGGTCTGCGCGAGTACTTGGGCGATGTTGCTGGGACGCTCAAGGTGACCAAGCTGGCCAAGTGGAAGACAACCGCGCAAATGGTAGCGATTGCGATCCTGTTCTCTCAGGGTATTTTCGAGCACTATTTTGTGATGGCCACATTCGGGATGGATGCGATCACCATTGATCAGGTGCTGACCGACCAGGTCGAGGATGTGAACAATATCGGCTGGACGCTTGAGGGTATGTACTGGTCAGGCAAGATCGGCCTTTGGCTGCTGTGGATCGCTGCGACCCTGACATTGATCACCGGCTATGACTACCTACGTAAAGCCATGCCTCATTTGAAGGAGAGCTAACCGATGAACGTGCTGTATTTCGCCTGGGTGCGCGAGCGGATCGGCTTGCCGAAAGAGACAGTTGAGACGGACGCAGCGACCGTGTCGGAACTGGTTGCAGAACTCAGCGCGCGCGAAGATCGCTATGCCGCTGCATTTGCAGATATTTCGGCCCTGCGCGTGGCATTGGATCAGGAGCTATCGGATTTCGACGCACCTTTGGACGGTGTGCGCGAAGTGGCGTTTTTCCCACCAATGACCGGCGGCTGACATGCGTATCGTCGTTCAGGAACAGCCGTTTGATCTGGGGGCCGAGGCTAATGCCTTTGCAACTAAAGACGACGTCAATGGCGCCATCGTGACCTTTGCAGGCGTGGTGCGCGATCTGGTCTCGGATGATCTGGACGTGATGGAGATCGAACACTATCCGGGCATGACCGAGCGTGCCCTGACCAAGATCGCCGAAAAGGCGCAGACGCGATGGTCATTGGGGGATGTGCTGGTTATTCATCGCTATGGGCGGTTGTTCCCAGGGGACCGGATCATGATGGTGGCCACGGCTGCCCCGCATCGCAAGGATGCGTTTGAGGCGGCCGAGTACCTTATGGACTACCTCAAATCCCGCGCGCCGTTTTGGAAGAAAGAGATCACGCGCTCAGGCGCGGAATGGGTTGCCGCAAAGGATGTGGACGAAGACGCGCTGACTCGCTGGTAATCGCGGATTATCAGTCCGCGTTGTTGATGCGCCCGCGCAACTCCTCAGCCTCCTGCCTTGCCGCGCGCAGCCCGTCCATCGCGGCGGCCAGCTCGGCCTCAGTCTGGGTTAGCTGGTTGGTCAGTTCCGCCTCGCGCTGTTGCAAGTAGGTGATCGCCTGATCGCGCGTCTCTTCGGCTTCGTGCAGTTCTTGGCTCATTCGGTCCAAATCGGCTACGTCGCTTTGTCGGACGCGCGACAGGCGATGTGCCAGCCAGTTGGCGAACCAGCCCATGCAGAACGCCGCGAACAGGATGATGGCTGTGGCGATGATGAATTCGATTCTGTTCAACTTATTGGTCCTCTGCATCCGCATCGGGTTCCGATGCGGTCGTGTCGGTCTGCTCTGCCGCGCCTGTCTCGGACTCAAGCGCTTCCAGCCCTGTCTCGGTGTTCTCGGTGGGTGCGGGGCGGATTAGGCGAAACTCGATCCGGCGGTTTTCTTCACGGCCCTCTTCGCTGTCATTGTCGGCGATGGGCTGAGTTTCACCATAGCCAACGGCTGTGTAGCTTGAGGTCGGGATTCGCCGTCCGCGCAACTCGCTTAAGATGGATTGCGCGCGCGCCTGGCTAAGTTGCTGGTTCATCTCTTCGCGGCCTTGACTGTCGGTGTGACCCTGAATCTCCATCCGAATTGGACCACAGTCGCGCAGGATGTCGGCGATCTGATTAACTGTATCGCGCGAGTCGCTTGCAATCGTAGCCGAGCCGGGCTCGAACGCGATCTTGCTGGCGGACTGTATCTGGGCGATCTGTTCTTCGCATTGCTCTGGGTCGGGCAGGGCATCCTCGGGCTCGGGCGGCTCCACGTAGGTGATGGACAAGCTGAATTCTTGCGCGTCGCCCAGTTTCTCGGACAACAGGCGAGCGATCCGGGCTTTTGCCTCCTGATCATGGCTGATGCCGTGCAGGTCGACCGTCTCCGTCGTGACGGTCAGCGCACCGTTGTGAAGCTGGGACAGTGCCTCAAGCCCGGCCAGCACGCGCACAGGCCAGTCCCCTGGAAGGTCAGGGACAATGCGGGTGGCGGTGTACACCTGTTCCGAACCGAAGGTTGCGCGGGCATAACTGTCGACCATGTCGCGCTGTGTTTCATCGCCGACCCGACCGCGCATTTGCACAAGGCCCTCAGGGCTGCGGGTGGCTGAGAATTCGGTGGGTTCGTTTGCCCCCTCTGCCTCTGGTTCCGGCAGAACGGCATGCAGGGCGAAGACCTCAGGCAGGGCGTTTTCCAACTCGCCCACCACACGATCAAACACGCTCGGATTTGTGCCCTGTGCGGCGATCAAAGTGATATCCGCATCCGATACGGTCAATGACCCCTGGCCGATTTCTGCCAGAGCCTTGATCCCCAGCGAAGCCACCTCGGGCCAGCGCGGGGTTGGGACGCCCAGGCCAATCGTACAGCTGAACGGGGCAGTCAAACCTGCAGACTGAGCCGCTGCCATGATTTGATCGCGGGCTTTTTCGTCCTGGGCCGAACACGCATCGAACTGCCCGCCATCAGTACCGATAAGATAGCGCAGCGTGAAGGGCGTGATCACCGGACGCGGGGCCGAGATCGACAGGCCGATCCGCAAGCTGGGCGGGGCAGCGCGGGTAAGCGCTTGCTCCAGCCGTTCTTTCTCGGCCTGACTGTCGGCAATCGCCGTCACCCGAACCAGCCCTGGGCTGGCCGAGATTTTGGCGCGGGGCAGTCGTGAAAGCGCGCTGATGGCAAAGGTAATGGCATCGTCCCAGCCCTCTGGCTTGGGATAGTCCGCGGTTTCCATCAGATCCGACACTGCTACAGTCGGGTCCAGATCGTTTAACCTGTCGATAAGTTCTTCCCGATCCTCGCTAGCGGGAATCAGGCCGATGATCGAGATGCCGCTGTCATTGCGCAGGATCTCAGTCGAAAAGCGAGGCGCGGCCAGAGCAGTGGTCAGGGTGAAATCCATCTCGTCGATGACGCGCGAGGTATCGACCTCGGTGCCTGCGGCGGTTAGAGCGTTAAAGCGTTTGGCCTCGTCCGGTGCGGTCCCGGTCAGAACAACGCGCAACCCGTCGGATTGCACTTCGGCCCAATCGTGGCCGTTCAGGTCCAGCGCGCGGCGCACCGCAAATTCCGATGTTTCCTCGATCTTTGTGACGGCAAAACTGGCCGCCAACAGTGAGAGCCCTGCAGACACAAGAAAAATCAGGCAAACAGACAGAACATAGGGCAGACGCATGTGCGGGCTTCGGACTCCTCGGGCGTTTGGCGAACTCTTACAGACCCCGGCCTGCAGGTGCAATCAAAGCAGCAATGCGACGGACAGGAAGATCAGCGGAATAAGGCCGGTGTCCCGGTTGGACTGGAACAATTGCAATAGCTTGGCATTGTCTTCGATATCCAGCCCGCGCAATTGCCACATCATGTGCCAGCCCATGGCCCAGGGGCCGCTCAGGGCGATAACCAGTGCCAGAATGGATGCATGCGGCACCATGGCATCGACAATCGCCAGCCCCAACAGCGCTACCGTGGCCACCAGAAAATACTTGAGCCAATTGGCTGTATCGGTGCCAAACAGGCGCGCCGTGGATTTGATGCCCACAAGCTCATCATCTTCCGCATCCTGATGCGCGTAGATGGTGTCATAGAACAAGGTCCAGGCAATCCCCGCCAGATAGAGCGTGATTGCGGGCCACCCCACGCTGCCAGTGTGGGCTGCCCAAGCCAGCAAAGCGCCCCAATTGAAGGCAAGGCCCAGAAACACCTGAGGCCACCATGTGAACCGTTTGGCAAAGGGATAGATCGTCACGGGCAACAGCGACAGAACGCCCATCGCAATCGCGGCTTGGTTGAAGCTGAGCAGGATGCCCAGGGCCAGCACACATTGCAGGATCATCCAGATCACGGCTTGCCGAACGGTGACCTGCCCGGATGGCAAAGGGCGAGACCGCGTGCGCTCCACTTGCGCGTCGAACTCGCGATCCGTGATGTCATTCCAGGTGCAGCCCGCACCGCGCATCAGGAAGGCACCCAATGCACAACCGATGGCGATCCACAAATCTTCGAGCCTGGGTTGCCCGTCATGCAAAATTGCGAGCGCCAAACCCCACCAACAGGGAATCAGCAGCAGCCATGTGCCGATAGGTCGGTCCGCGCGGCTGAGGCGCAGATACGGGCGGGTGAAGTCTGGGGCATATGTGTCGACCCAATTGCCGCTTACGGCATCAGCGACCTGACCATCTGGTGTTGGGGCATTGCCTTGCATATGTAAGGCCTCATGAGTGCGAAGATCAGACTGTATGTAGATCAGCCTTTGGGTCAGGGGCAATCGGTTGAATTGACGCGTGAGCAGGCCCACTACCTGTTCGGTGTCATGCGCCTGTCGGTGGGTGGGCCTGTGGCCCTGTTCAACGGCAAGGACGGCGAATGGCTGGCCGAGGTGGCCGAGGCCGGAAAACGTGGCGGTGTTCTGAGCTGTTTGGAACAGACCAAACCGCTGCAACTGCCACCCGATCTTTGGCTCCTTTTCGCACCCATCAAAAAGGCGCGCACGGATTTCATCGTGGAAAAAGCAACCGAGATGGGTGCCGCGCGGATCCTGCCTGTGCAGACCGAATTCACCAATTCCGAACGTATCCGCCAGGATCGTCTGCAAGCCCATGCGGTTGAGGCTGCTGAGCAATGCGGCGGAACCTACGTGCCCGAGGTTGCCGATTTGCAACGTCTGGCCCGGGTGCTGGACACATGGCCCGAGGGGCGGCAGTTGATGTTTTGCGATGAGGCAGAAGTCGGCTCGGCCCTGCGATTGGCAGCACATGAGAAAGGCCAGCCATGGGCCATTCTGATCGGTCCCGAGGGCGGGTTTTCTGACAAAGAGCGCGCGCGTTTGAATACATTGCCCTATGCGCATGTGGTCAGCCTCGGGCCCCGTATCCTACGCGCGGATACAGCGGCGGTTGCGGCGTTGACAATGTGGCAGCAGGCGTTGGGGGATTGGAGCTAGGTTAAGACAATGAATGCGCAATATCTAGATTGGCTTGTTGCTGAGGGTTATGCAGAAAACACCTGTACCGCTCAGATTTACCGAGTCCAAAAAGTTGAAGAACACTATGGTTCGTTGGACGAAGCTTCGGATCTTGGGAAACTACAAGATGTACTGGCGAGTCTGAGCTATTCCACGTCGGAAGAGCGCAGCGGCAAAGAGAACCCCTCGCGGATTCCGATAAATGGAAACCTGCGAAATGGGTTGCAGTCTTACAAGAACGCGGTTCAGCGCTACGCACGATTTTTGCGTGAAGACGAACCCAGAAGTGGATTGACGGCCACGAGCGACAGAATTGAAACCAAGGGGCAGACAAAGCCAGAGCGGCAGCGGTTTGCGCTTGAGAGAGATATGCAAACCGCAATTCGGCAAGAAATCTCTTTGCTGGATGCCGGACTCGAAATTGTGGATGACGGAGCTGAACGGGCAGTTACCTCGGGCTTTATTGATATTCTATGCCGCGACGCGGATAGCAGCTTGGTGGTCGTGGAACTGAAAGCCGGTAAAACGGATTCGAAGGTTGTCGCTCAAATACTGGGTTACATGGGTGATTTGGTGGAGGAGGGCGAAGAAGCCATCAGAGGGATTATCGTCGCTCACGACTTCGACACCCGCACAATTTCGGCATCAATAGCCGTCCCTAACCTCAAGTTGGTTCGCTACTCGGTCTCGTTTACGTTCGAGGCTTTGTCATGAGCTTTATCCGACCCGAAGCAAAATTGGCCCTCTGGCGTTGGCGCGAAGTGCTGGTCGCCGTGCTGGTTCTGATTCTGGGCCTCAGTTGGATCAACGGACCGGGCGGCTTGCTGGGATGGCTCGGCTGGGTGCTGGTCGTGGTCGCCGGGGCGCTGGCCGTGATCGGGGTTCAGCGCGGGCGGTTCCGCACAGGATCGGGCGGCCAAGGCATCGTGACGATCGATGAGGGTCAGATCACCTATTTCGGCCCGCTGGATGGCGGCATGGTCGCCACGCGTGAGATCGAACGGCTGGCGCTCGACCCAACATCGACCCCTGCGCATTGGGTTTTGGATCAACCGGGGCAACCGGCGCTTCACATTCCTGTGAATGCGGAAGGGGCCGAGGCGCTGTTCGATGTCTTCTCGGCCCTGCCCGGGCTGAAAACCGAGCAAATGCTGACGGAATTGAATGGTCGCTCGGCGCATCCGGTGGTCATTTGGGAGCGCTCGCCCTCGCGCCCTCCACACCTTCGGCTGCATTGACACTGGCGCAGTTTGCCCCCACGACTTCCGCAAAGACAGATACATCAGGATCGGAGCACGATTCATGTCCATCCCTCAGTCCGGCGGCGGTCCCATCGAGCGCCACGAGCAATTGGCCGAATATCTGGAATCGGGCTGCAAGCCCAAGGAAGATTGGCGCATCGGGACCGAGCACGAGAAGTTCGGCTATTGCAAAGACAGCCTGAAACCCCTGCCGTTCGAGGGCAAACGCTCGATCGTGGCCGTTCTGGAAGGGCTGCGGGATCGCCATGGCTGGGGCGAGGTACGCGAAGGCGACAAGTTGATCGGTCTGGAAAAGGACGGGGCCAATGTCAGCCTTGAACCCGGTGGCGCGCTGGAGCTGTCAGGCGCCCCGCTGGAAACCATTCACGAGACCTGCGACGAGGTGAACACGCACCTGCGCGAGGTCAAGGATATCGCCGACGAGATCGGCGTGGGTTTCATCGGACTGGGCGCGGCCCCGATCTGGACCCATGACGAGATGCCGTTGATGCCCAAGGGGCGCTATCGGCTGATGAACGATTACATGGAAGAAGTCGGCACCATGGGACGAGCCATGATGCGCCGCACCTGTACGGTTCAGGTCAATATCGATTTTGGCTCCGAGGCCGACATGGTTCAGAAGCTGCGCGTCGCGCTGGCCCTGCAGCCGGTGGCGACGGCGCTGTTCGCCAATTCGCCGTTCTTCGAAGGCAAACCCAATGGCCAGAAAAGCTGGCGCAGCCATATCTGGCGGCATCTGGATGATGCGCGTACCGGTATGTTGCCCTTTGTGTTCGAAGATGGGTTCGGTTTTGAACGCTATGTGCAATACGCGCTGGATGTGCCGATGTATTTTGTCTACCGCAACGGCGAATACATCAACGCCTTGGGGCAATCCTTCCGGGATTTCCTGAAAGGCGAATTGCCCGCTTTGCCCGGTGAAACACCAACCTTGTCGGATTGGGCCGATCATCTGACCACCGCCTTCCCAGAAGCGCGGATCAAGAAATTCATGGAAATGCGCGGGGCCGATGGTGGCCCGTGGCGCAGGCTGTGTGCATTGCCTGCGTTCTGGGTTGGCCTGACCTACGACCAAGGCGCGCTGGATGCCGCCTGGGATCTGGTCAAGCGCTGGGATGCTGAAACGCGCGAGGAATTGCGGGTGCAAGCCGCCGTCAAAGGCCTGCAAGCGCAAGTTGGCGACATCAACATGCACGATCTGGCGCGCGAGGTTGTGGCGATCTCAGAAGCGGGCTTGAAATCACGCGCCCGTCCGGGTGCCGGGGGTCTTGTGCCAGATGAGACGCATTTCCTGAACGCGCTGAAGGAAAGCATCGAAACCGGCAAGGTGCCTGCTGATGAGTTGCTGGAACACTACAATGGTGATTGGAACGGCGATCTGACGCGGATTTATCCCGAATACAGCTACTGAATAGGCCATTTTCCGGTTAACATTCGGTTTGCCAGTGTCTTCCTCTCGGATTGAATACGGTCCGGGATGATGGACACTGTCGCGTGTCTGTGTCGGAGGGTGATGTTTGGCCCGTATCAGCGAACTCCACTATTCCAACGCCTATGCTGCAAGCTCGGGCGTCAGCGAATTTTTGGAAGTGTCGATTGGTGCTTCCGAAGACCCGGCCAATTTCACTGTGTCCTTCTATCAGGCCAATGGTCAGGTCGGGATTGAAATCCCGCTCACCAGTGTTCCAACGGCGCAGGTGACCGTCGACGCCGACAACAATGAGGTTGTCTATGTAATCTCAGCGGATGACTTCCCGATCCTGCTCACTGATCCAAACGGTGGCGGCTCGACAAACTACGAAGCGTACGCCCTAACCAACACAGCCACAGGTGAGGTGATCGACTTTTACGATATTGGTGGCGGCACGACGAATATCGTTGCTCAGAATGGATTTGCAGCCGGGGAAACCTCGGTCAATCTGCCGGTGTTGGTCGGCCCGAACCAGACGACCACAACGCTGCAGTTCAACCGACCGGACACCAACACGCTGGTCTATGGGCCGTTAAGCCCCGGAGACAGCGGTGCTGCCTGTTTCACCGCCGGGACGATGGTGGATACATCGGATGGGGCGCGACGGATCGAAACGCTGCAACCGGGCGACTCTGTCAGCACGTTGGACAATGGCCTGCAACCGGTTCGTTGGGTTGGCCAGCGTACCGTGCCAGGGCGTGGTCGGTTCGCGCCAATCCGGATTTGCGCAGGCACGCTGGGGGCAAAAACTGATGTGCTGGTCTCGCCGCAGCACCGCATTTTGATATCCGGTTGGCAGGCAGAACTGATGTTCGGTGAGGCCGAGATACTGGTGCCCGCCATATCGCTGGTCAACGGAACCACCGTGATCCAGGCGCCGAGCGACAGCGTCACCTATGTTCACCTGCTGTTTGATCACCACCAATTGCTCAGCACCGCGGGTCTTGTCTCGGAAAGCTTTTTCCCTGGTCGCCAGGGTCTGGCTGGGCTGGCACCGGAAACGGCCGAAGAACTGTTTGCCTTGTTCCCGGAACTACGGCGCTCACCTGCATCTTACGGCAAGGTTACTCGACCTGTTTGGCAAGGCAAAGCCGTGGCATTGTTGCGCTCGGTCTGATTGCGCCACGCGCCCCCTCTTGCTTTCGCGGGCTGCTGTGATAGCAGGTCCTCAATATCAATCAGGGCCAAGTTCAGGAAGCGTCATGGACGATCTAAAGACAAAATATCTGGGTCAGATCGCCGAGGCGGGCGACGAAAACGCGCTTGAGGCGATCCGTGTCGCTGCCGTGGGTAAAAAGGGCGAGGTCGCGTTGAAGATGCGCGAGCTGGGCAAAATGACGCCCGAGGAACGCCAGGTCGCGGGCCCGGCGCTGAATGCTTTGAAGGATGAAATCAACTCTGCGCTGGCTGCCAAAAAGGCCGCGCTGGCCGATGCGGCGCTGGATGAGCGTCTGCGCACCGAATGGCTGGACGTCACCCTGCCGACCCGCGCGCGCCGTCAGGGCTCCATCCACCCGGTCAGCCAGGCGACCGAAGAACTGACCGCGATCTTTGCCGAACTGGGATTTTCGGTGGCCGAAGGACCGCGGATCGAAACCGACTGGCACAACTTTGATGCGCTGAACATCCCCGGTCACCACCCCGCGCGCGCCGAGATGGACACGTTCTACATGCACCGCGCCGAGGGCGACAATCGCCCACCGCATGTGCTGCGGACGCATACGTCTCCGGTACAGATCCGCTCGATGGAGCTGCAGGGCGCGCCGATCCGCGTCATCTGTCCGGGCGGCGTCTACCGCGCCGATTATGACCAGACCCACACCCCGATGTTCCATCAGGTCGAGGGGCTGGCCATCGACAAAGACATCTCGATGGCGAACCTGAAATGGGTTCTGGAAGAGTTCGTGAAGGCGTTCTTCGAGGTCGACGATGTCGAACTGCGTTTCCGCGCCTCGCACTTCCCCTTCACCGAGCCGTCGGCCGAGGTCGATATCCGCTGTTCCTGGGACAATGGCCAGCTGAAGATCGGTGAGGGCGACGACTGGATGGAGATTCTGGGCTCGGGCATGGTTCATCCCAAGGTGATCGCCGCGGGCAACATCGACCCCGAGGTCTATCAGGGCTTTGCGTTCGGGATTGGTATCGACCGTCTGGCGATGTTGAAATACGGCATTCCGGATTTGCGGGCGTTCTTTGATAGTGATCTTCGCTGGCTGCGGCACTATGGGTTTGCGGCGTTGGATATGCCGAACCTGCATGGTGGTTTGTCGCGATAGAGGTAGCTTTGAACGACTGGCTCACAGCATATCGGGATTGGTGGAAGCGTAGAGTTTCCAACTATCCTTTGTTATGGCTGTTGTGTTTGTTTCTCGCGGTATTTGTGCTGCCAACGCTCGCATCGTGGGTCTGGGAAAGAGACTCATCGACCGTGTTGATCGCTTTTCTTTTATCCGCGCTTCTGTTCCTACCGGGCGTTCTAGTTGCGGCGCTGGAGTTTTTGCGAACAGGAGGTTTCTATCTGCGCGACAGGTTTCAAAGAGAGAAAACCCAAGACCTGATCAATAGACGGAGCAGCAGTTTATGGAAGTGGTGGTAGATAGTGTATCTACTAGGAGTATATCTTTCGAAATTCTATGATTGGAGTTTTGTGTTTTCTTCCCGCAATGGTCGTTGGGTGGGGAATGTAGTCCTCTTTGGTTGGTTCGTTCTCTTTTGTGCTCTTGCGAGTTTTCTGCCTGGATGGGTGAGCGCACTAATTTTGCTTATATCCGCACCATTCCCTCTCCTTTTTATGATGGCAAATCAGAAGGTTTGGGAAAAACGAGAACGAGCGGCGCGAGACAAAGAGGCTCAATTGTGGAAAACCAAGAAGCTTATTGATCGTTATAAGAAATAGGCGCGGAGCAAAGACCGATAGGTCACCGCGCCATCGCCAGACCGCCCGCACGGGCTGGCGATTTGTCTCCCCCCGCGTACCGCTCGGAAAGCGCGCGGATTTGGCCAGTATAAACTGCCCACCACAAACAAAGGATCGCCACCCCACGGTCTGGCGGTGACGCGGCTTGTTACATTGCCCCACGGGCTTGTGACGTGACTCGGCGCTCAGGCTGGGTACGGTCACGCGCATGATCTATCGACTGCTTTTCCTTCTGATGACAGCCACACCGGCCTTTGCCATGGGGCCGTGGAACACCGAATGCCACGGCGATACCGCCTGTCAGGTTGGCGACCGCTCGTACCACGTGCTAGAGCCAGAGGGGTGGGACGGCGAGACGCCTCTGCCGGTGCTTCTGCATTTCCACGGTTGGGCGCGGCAGGGGACCGTGGTGGTGAACCACGAACGCATTGCCGGGGCGACCAAGCTACGGGGCGTGCTGCTGGTCGCCCCCAACGGGTTGGGCAAAACCTGGAACTTCTGGTCGGCGGATACGCGGGACGTGCCATTTGCCGACCGGGTGCTGGAGGATGTGGCCAAACACTATCCGATTGACCGCGACCGCATCTATGTCTCGGGCTATTCCTATGGCGGCGCGATGGCGTGGCGCTATGTTTGCCAGTCGGGCGATGACATCGCCGCCTTGCTGGCCGTGGCCGGTTCAATTCAGCAGACCGAAACCTGCCCAGAGGCCCCGGTCGAGGCGCGCCATGTGCATGGCCTGCGCGATAAAGTGATGGATTTTCCCTATGGCGCAAACGGCGACACGACCTATCCGGTGGCCCTGTGGCGCGCGGCTTATGATTGCCATGATGCAACCCCGCGCGGGGATTGGAGTGTCGAGCCGTTCCTGACGCTTAGCCGCATGGAATGGACCGATTGCGCGCAGGGGCAGGTGGTGCTGGACACCCATCCCGGCGGGCATTTCATCCCTCATGGCTGGATTGGCTGGCAATTGGATGAGCTGTTGGGGCATGATCCCACATACCCCTGACCCGGAATGCGACACGCCCTGTCGGTATCAGCGGAGTTTCTGACGCGCTGCGCTCGGTATCCTTAACGAAACGGGGAGCGGATATGACCGGATTTCTGATCGTTGAAGGCAACACTCCGAATATGGTGGCACGGGGCCATTCCGGGGCGAGGGGTTTTGTTAATACGCTGAGCGCCCTTGTTCCCGAGGCCGAGTTGCGGATCTCGAACCCTTATGAGGGAAAGCTGAATGAGGCGGATTTGCAGGGGATGGACGGGATCATCTTTACCGGCTCCGGTGTCCACTGGTCTGTGGATGCTCCGGATGGGGCTGCTCAGCACGACGCGATGGAGTTCGCATTGTCCGCAAATCTGCCCATCTGGGGTTCGTGCAACGGGTTGCAGTTGGCCATGTTTGTTCTTGGTGGCGCGGTTGGGGCGTCTCCGGTCGGAATGGAAGTGGGGATGGCGCGGGATCTGGCTGTGACTGAGGATGGCGCTGTCCATCCCATGATGGCGGGCAGGGTTTCGGGTTTTGCCGTGCCGTGTATCCACAGGGATGAGGTACAGGTTTTGCCCGATGGCGCAATGCTGCTGGCCGAGAACACGCATTCAAAGGTGCAGGCCGTGGCCTATGAGTGCGACGGGATCCGGTTCTGGGGTGTTCAGTATCACCCCGAGCTGAGCTTGAAAGACATCGGAGACTACGTGCGTGGGCGCGGCATTTTCTCGACACATGAGGGTCTCGCTGACGATCTTGACGATGCCGAGGAAGACGTCAGTGCCGCCGCTCGGCTGGGAACACGACCCGACCAGGTTGTGTTGCACCAGCGCAGCCTTGAATTGGCGAACTGGTTGCAATTCGTCACGAACGGCTAAGCGGCTCTTCCACCTTCGCGGATTATCCGTTACACGCGATCCGACCCGAAAATTCTGGCGGATAGCGACCGATGAAATTCACTCTCTCCTGGCTGAAAGACCACCTCGATACCGATGCTTCGGTTGATGAGATCGCCGAGGCTCTGACCGATCTTGGCCTTGAGGTCGAAGAGATCGTGAACCCGGCGGACCGTCTGGCGGGCTTTACGCTGGGCCATGTGAAACATGCCGAAAAACACCCTGACGCCGACAAGCTGCACGTCTGCAAGGTGGACACGGATGAGGGTGAGTTGCAGATTATCTGTGGCGCCCCAAATGCGCGTGAAGGCATCACGGTCGTGGTCTGCAAACCGGGCATGTATATCCCGGGTCTGGATATCACAATCAATGTTGGCAAGATCCGAGACGTTGAAAGCTTTGGCATGATGGCCTCGGAACGCGAGCTGGAGCTGTCAGATGAACATGACGGTATCATCGAGCTGCCCTCGGGCGAGGTTGGTGATCAGTTCGTTGATTGGCTGGCCGAGAATGACCCGTCAAAGATCGACCCGATGATCGAGATTGCGATCACCCCGAACCGTCCCGATGCGCTGGGCGTTGCGGGCATTGCTCGTGATCTGGCAGCGCGCGGTCTAGGGACGTTGAAGGTACGCGACTACGTTCCTGTGCCGGGTGATTTTGAAAGCCCGATCAAGGTGACCATTGATGAGGATACTCTGGACGGTGCGCCGCATTTCACGGGACGGCTGATCAAAGGTGTGAAGAACGGCCCAAGCCCGCAATGGCTGCAGGATCAGCTTAAGGCGATTGGCCTGCGTCCGATCTCAGCCCTGGTCGACATCACCAACTACATGACCTTCGACCACAACCGCCCGCTGCATGTGTTTGATGCGGACAAGGTGCAGGGCAACCTGCGCGTGCACCGTGCCAAGGGTGGTGAGACACTGGCCGCGCTGGATGAGAAGGAATACACGCTGCACCCCGGCATGATGGTAATCTCGGACGACAAAGGCCCGGAATCGATTGCTGGTATCATGGGCGGGGAAGAGACCGGTTGTACTGAGGAGACAGTGAACGTCTTCCTCGAGAGCGCGTTTTGGGATCATGTGCAGATTGCCCTGACGGGTCGTGCGCTCAAGATTAACTCGGATGCGCGGTATCGGTTCGAACGCGGCGTTGATCCAGAATACACGCTTGAAGGGCTGGAGCACGCGACCCAGATGATCCTGGATATCTGTGGTGGTGAAGCGTCCAAGGTGGTTGAGGCTGGCAAAGCGCCGAACCATGCGCGTGCCTACAAGCTGGATGCGGAACGTGTGCAGTCTCTGGTTGGCATGGACATTCCAGAAAGCGATCAGCGCCAGACCCTGACGCGTCTGGGCTTCCGCCTCGAAGGTGAAATGGCCCATGTGCCCAGCTGGCGCCCTGATGTCATGGGTGAGGCCGACCTGGTGGAAGAGGTCGCGCGGATTGCTTCACTGACCAAGTTGCAGGGCAAGCCATTGCCACGCGTGACCGATGGCATCCCGAAGCCGGTGATGACACCGACACAGCGCCGCCAATCGATGGCGCGGCGCACGTGTGCTGCGCTGGGTTACAACGAATGTGTTACCTACACTTTCATTGATCAGGATGCAGCGGCTTTGTTCGGAGGCGGGGACGCGGCGACTCAGTTGGAAAACCCGATCTCGTCAGAGATGAGCCACATGCGCCCCGATCTACTGCCCGGATTGCTTCAGGCCGCGGCGCGCAATCAGGCGCGTGGTTATGCGGATGTGGCCCTGTTTGAGGTTGGTCCGGTGTTCCATGACGGAGAGCCGGGGGAACAGCAAACGCAGATCACTGGCCTTTTGGTTGGCCGTTCTGGTCCCAAGGACGTACATGGCGCGTCCCGCCCGGTTGATCTGTTTGATGTCAAAGCGGATGCTGAGGCTGTTCTGGCAGCCATCGGCGCGCCCGCTAAGGTTCAGATCCTGCGTGATGGAGATGCCTGGTGGCATCCGGGCCGTCACGGCAAGATTTGCCTGGGCCCGAAAAAGGTTCTGGGCGTGTTTGGTGAGCTGCACCCGCGCATCCTGCAGGCGATGGACATCAAAGGCCTGGCGATGGCCTTTACCATCTGGCCGGATCAGGTGCCTCTGCCCCGTAGATCCGGCGCGACCCGCGCGGCTTTGGAGCTGCGTGATCTACAGGCGGTTGAGCGTGACTTTGCCTTTGTCGTCGATGAAGGTGTCGAGGCGCTGACGCTGGTGAACGCAGCGGCGGGCGCCGACAAGGCGCTGATCGAGGATGTGCGCGTCTTTGATGAATTTATCGGGGGTAGCTTGGGAGAGGGCAAGAAATCCCTGGCCATCACCGTGCGCCTGCAACCCACCGACGCGACGCTTAAAGAAAAAGATATCGAGGCGGTGGCCGAGAAGATCATCGACAAGGTCTCCAAAGCGACGGGCGGTGTCCTACGCGGGTAATCACAGCAACATACACTTTGCAGAGCGCGCCTGTTGGCGCGCTTTTCAGTTCGAGAAGAACTTGGTCAGCAGATCAAAGACCAACCGGATGCGTCGACTGCTGTGCAGCTCGCGATGCGCGACCAACCAGATCGGAAATTCAAAGGGGTCCATGTTTGGCAGAACCCGCTCCATTTCCGAAGCCGCATCCCCCACATTCTGCGACATGGGCGCGATGCCGAAGCCATGCTTGGCATATTCCCAAGCAACAACGCCATTTTGTGAACCGAGCCTGAAGTTATCTTCTGTCAGTTGAATGCCAAGTGGCTCCAGATAAGCGATCATCTGATGGGTATCGCCGAAGCTAATGAAGTCGTGGTTGGGCAAATCGCTTTTGGATTCAGGGTGTCCCATGCGGTTCAAATACGCGGAAGATGCATAAAAGTGGCCGGGCGCTTGCTGCACCAGTTTGGCGATAAGATCAGGTTGTTCAGGTCGCACATGGCGGATTGCGATATCGGCTTCGCGCCGCATCAGGTCACTCACATCGTTCGAAGCGATCACTTCTATCCGCAGACGTGGAGCTTGTGCCTGAACCTCGCGCAGCAAATCCGGCAGAATGTGCGCTGACATGACATCACTGGCAGTGATCCGAACACGCCCCTCGATCGATTGCGCCTGACCAGATGCCGTCAAGGCGATCCGATTGGCAGCTTCGCCCATGGCGCGCGTGTGTTCCAGAATCTCCAAACCAGCCTGCGTAATTTCTAACGCGCGGCCCACACGCTCGAACAGCAAAACGCCCAGATCAGCCTCAAGCGCAGCAATCTGGCGGCTAAGTGTTGGTTGACTCTGTCCAAGATGCCGTGCCGCTGCTGAAAGCGATCCAGTATCTGCGGTCGCTAGAAAGGCGCGCATGTGGTTCCAATCAAATTCATCGATACTGGCCATACAAATATGTATAAGTGTTCTGCGATCTTCCGCAATTCCTATTCAATATCCGCATGAGTAGATAGGCCGCAAAGGAGATTTACCATGAAGACTGGTGCAAAGTTTTGGGGTGGCATTGCGGCGAAATACGCGCGTAGCCCAATCCGTGACATGGAGTCGTATGAATACACTCTGGGACGGACCCGGTCCTATCTGACCCAACAGCACAACGTTCTTGAGCTTGGCTGCGGAACAGGCTCAACCGCGCTGCTGCTTGCATCGTCAGTCGCGCATATAACGGCAAGCGATTTCTCTGACGCGATGCTGGATATTGGCCGGGATAAGGCGAAAAAAGAAGGGGTCGACAATATCTCGTTCACGCCCATAGACATCACCGCGTCAGACGATGAACAGTCCTTTGATGTCATTCTTGGCTTCAACGTGTTTCATCTTGTGCCGGATATTGAAAAGGCCTTTGCGGACATCTATGCACGTCTGCCCTCGGGCGGGTTGTTCATATCCAAAACACCTTGCCTTACCGAGGGAAGTTTGGGTTTTAAATTTGGACTGATGAAACTCATGCTGCCTGTGATGCAGCTGTTTGGCAAAGCGCCTTATGTGAACCTGTTCGACGTAAAAACGCTTGAAGCTGCAATCACAGATGCCGGCTTTGAAATTGTCGAAAGCGGGAACTATCCGGCAAAGCCCCCATCTCGGTATCTGGTGGCGCAAAAGAAATAGCAAACCTGGGCGGTTTCTTCGGCTTACGCATTGGGCTTTGCGTGATTGCCCATTAAGTAGGGTTCAAACTGTTTTGGAGGAAACCATGGGCCTGAACGTCTATCTATCTGGGGAAATTCACACCGATTGGCGCGAACAAATCATCGATGGTGCACAGGGGCTGGATGTTTCATTCAACAGCCCGGTCACCGATCATGCCGCCAGTGACGATTGCGGCGTTGCCATTCTGGGCGCCGAGCCGAAAAAGTATTGGCACGACCATAAGGGTGCGATGGTCAACGCGATCCGCACACGTAAGGGTATCGCTGACGCCGATGTGGTGGTTGTGCGATTTGGCGACAAATACAAACAATGGAATGCAGCGTTTGACGCCGGATACGCAGCTGCCTTGGGCAAATCGTTGATCGTGCTGCATGGGCCGGATCATCAGCACGCGCTAAAAGAGGTTGACGCCGCCGCACTTGCTGTGGCCGAGGAACCCGCTCAGGTGGTCGAAGTTCTGCGCTATGTGCTGACCGGTAAGCTGCCGGGCTAGGAATATGGGCTTGCGACCGGTTCTGGCCGCAAGCCCGATATCGTTAACGGGGCGAGGGGGGCCTTAGTCTCGCGCGGGTGTCACCAAGCCTTTTTGAACCGCAGGCCGTTCAAGGAAACGATCCAGATAGGCCACGACATTGGCGTGATCGTCCCAGTCGACCAAATCCTTCGCTTCGTAAAAGTCCAATCCGCGCAGCCAGGGGGCGATGGCCATGTCAGCGATCGAGTAGTCTCCGGCAACCCAATCCTGACCTTCAAGCTGCGTGTTCAGCACGTTCAGCAGGCGTTTGGCCTCGGCCACATAGCGTTCACGGGGACGGGGATCTTCGATCTGGCGGCCTGCGAACTTGTGGAAAAAACCAAGCTGGCCAAACATCGGCCCAATGCCACCCATCTGAAACATCAGCCATTGGGTAATATGGTGTTTGTCGGATGCACTCTGCCCGATGAACTTGCCGGTCTTTTCGGCCAGATACAGCAGGATCGCGCCGCTTTCGAACAGGCCGATAGGTTCACCATCCGGACCGTTGGGATCAATGATCGCCGGAATCTTGTTGTTGGGGTTCAGTGACAGAAACTCGGGGCTTTTGACGTCGGCATCGGCCAGTGTGACCTTATGTGGCTCATAAGGAAGACCGGTTTCTTCCAACATGATCGATGCTTTGACCCCATTAGGGGTTGGGAAGGAATAGAGCTGAATGACCGATGGATCTTTGGCGGGCCATTTTTGGGTCACGGCGAAGGGGGCTAAAGCGGACATGGGCTCTCCTGAATGATCTGATTGGGGAAAAATAGGCATGCTTTCCCATAAAAAAATATATTTTAGCGTGCAATTAGCGCACAATTAATCTGCGCCTATGCGCGAACAGAGGCGAAAAACGCTAACAACAGGAAAGAGGGAACACATGATCCAGGAATTCAAAACGTTCATTGCCAAGGGCAATGTCATGGACATGGCTGTGGGTATTATTATCGGCGCGGCATTCACTGCAATCGTGGCATCGCTGGTCGGGGACCTGATCAATCCACTGATTGGTCTGTTTACAGGCGGTATTGATTTTACCAATAACTACGCCGTGCTGGCAGGCGATGTCGCCGAAGGGGCGAGCCTTGAAGCGGCGCGCGAAACAGGTGCTTCGGTGTTTGCTTATGGCGCGTTCATCATGGCGATCATCAACTTTCTGATCATCGCATGGGTTGTGTTCATGCTGGTACGGTCCGTGAACCGCGTTAAGGATGCGGCCGCCAAAGAAGAGGAAGCTGTTGAGGAGGCCCCAGCTGGTCCAAGCGAGCTGGATATCCTCATGGAAATCCGGGACGCCTTGAAGAAGTAAATCCGGAAGTTGGCAAGCAAACGGGGCTCCGCATCGTTGTTGGTGCCCCTTCTAATTTGATCGAGAAGGAAACCTGACATGGATCAGACAGTCGATATGGCAAATCAAGCTGTAGATTTAGCGAGTGGCTATTTGCCGATCCTGTTGAGTGCGGGTAAGGCGTTGATTGTCCTGATCATCGGTTGGATTGTGGCCGGGATGGTGTCGGGCGTCGTGCGGCGTCGCATCAACAAAACGCCTCAGATCGATCCCACGCTTGGCAATTTTGCGGCCAGCGTTGTCAAATGGGTGATCTTGGCGATCGTCCTCGTGGCCGTTCTGGGGATTTTCGGGATCGAGGCCACAAGTATCGTTGCCATTCTGGGTGCTGCCTCGTTGGCGATTGGTCTTGCGTTGCAAGGGACGCTCAGCGATCTGGCGGCGGGCGTGATGCTGGTTGTGTTCCGCCCCTATAAGCTGGGTCAGTATGTGGATATCGGGGGAACGGCGGGAACAGTCAAAGACCTGAACCTGTTCACCACTGAGCTGGTAACGCCAGACAACGTGCAGATCATTGTCCCGAACGGGCAGGCTTGGGGATCGGTGATCACCAACTATTCCGCACATGAAACGCGGCGTGTCGATCTGGTGTTCGGCATCGACTATGGTGACAGCGCGGATGAGGCCATGAAGATCATTTTGGATGTCGCCAATGCGGATGCGCGCATCCACAAGGATCCAGAGCCTTGGGTGAGGGTCACAAATCTGGGTGACAGCTCGGTCGACTTAACCGCGCGTCTGTGGTGTGCAGCGGCGGATTATTGGGATGTGAAATTCGAGCTGACCAAGACCATCAAGGAAGCCTTCGACGCCAAGGGTGTCTCGATTCCTTATCCGCATTCGGTCGAAATTCAGAAGCAGGGCTAAAGGCTCTCGCCCGTCGATCGGGCATTCAAAATGCCCTCCTTCCGTTGGGCCTGGCGCCGCACTGTCATGCGGCGCTACGCCCAACGCTGTAAAGCGCCTTTTTCAGAAGGCGCTTTCAGGGGCGGGAGGGTTACGCCTTGATCACCACGTTGGGCGAGACGACGTCGATGCCAAGCGCCTTGCCAACTGCGTAGTAGGTCAGTTGTCCGGCATGGACGTTCAGTCCCGCCAACAGATGCGGGTCATCCTGACAGGCCTGTTTCCAGCCTTTATCTGCCAATGACAACATGAACGGCATCGTCGCGTTGCCCAGCGCAATGGTCGAGGTGCGCGCTACAGCGCCCGGCATATTGGCCACGCAGTAGTGCATCACCCCATCGACCTCATAGATCGGGTCCGCATGGGTGGTCGCGCGAGAGGTTTCGAAACAGCCGCCCTGATCGATGGCCACATCCACCAGTACCGCGCCAGGCTTCATGGTCGACAGCTGCGCGCGTGAGACCAGTTTGGGCGCTGCTGCGCCGGGGATCAGAACCGCACCGATGACCATATCGGCTTCACGGATCAGTTCGGCGGTTGCGCCGGCGGTCGAATACTGGTTCTTGAACTGGCCGCCAAACACATCGTCCAGATAGCGCAGGCGAGGCAGGGACCGGTCCAGAACGGTTACATCTGCGCCCATGCCAGCGGCGATTTTCGCCGCATGGGTGCCAACCACGCCACCGCCGATCACGACGACCTTGGCCGGGCCAACCCCAGGTACACCACCCATCAGCACACCGCGCCCGCCATTGGCCTTTTGCAAGGTCCAT
Source organism: Pseudomonadota bacterium (assembly GCA_039818265.1). Taxonomy (GTDB): domain Bacteria; phylum Pseudomonadota; class Alphaproteobacteria; order Rhodobacterales; family Rhodobacteraceae; genus Ruegeria. The sequence goes on from JBCBUG010000006.1 coordinate 47,876, forward strand.
GACCCGACCTGAGGGGCCAGGCGCCCGGCAACTTCGGACATCGGGGCGAGCAGAGGCAGGCCACCATTGGCATCGGTTACGGTTTCATAGGCAATGGCCGTACAGCCCGATTCCAGCAGGTCATGGGTCTGATCCGGGTCAGGGGCCAGATGCAGGTAGGTGAACAGCAACTGACCTTCGCGCAGCATCTTGCGCTCTCCGGCCTGGGGTTCCTTGACCTTCACGATCATGTCGGCGGTAGCAAACACCTCTTCTGCCGTGTCCAGAATGCGCGCACCAGCTGCGATATAGGCGTCGTTGTCGAACCCCGCGCCGATCCCAGCACCGGTTTCGATAAGCACCTCATGCCCACGCGACACCGCTTCCTGAGCTGCATTCGGTGTCATGCCAACGCGGAATTCCTGTGGTTTTATTTCCTTTGGGCACCCGATTTTCATGTGACCCTCCTCCGTTCATAAACTGCCTAAATTATGTGCATTACGTGGCGCAATTTCTGTGAAACAATACCTGCTATTGGGCTTTCTTTTGAAAGAATCCAGCGAAAGATACTGAATCAACGCAATGGATATGCGCAAATGAGCTTGGATACGACTGATCGTAAGATTCTGGCCGCCCTGCAAAAGAATGGTCGGGTTTCGAATGCGGACCTGTCCGAAAAGGTGAACCTTTCACCCTCGGCCTGCCATCGCCGGGTCCAACGGCTAGAGTTGGAGGGCTATATTCGAAACTACGTGGCCTTGCTGGACGCAAGGAAGATGAATGTTCCCACAACCGTGTTTGTTGAGATCACCTTGCAAGGTCAAGCCGAAGAGGTTCTGGATGCATTCGAAAAGGCGGTGGCCCGCATTCCGGATGTGTTGGAATGCCACCTGATGGCGGGGACGGCAGATTACCTTCTGAAAGTCGTTGCCGAAAACACCGAAGATTTCGCCCGCATTCACCGCCAATATCTCTCACGCCTGCCGGGCGTGGCGCAGATGCAAAGCTCGTTTGCTTTGCGGACGGTGTTCAAGACCACGGCCTTGCCGGTCTGATCAGGCCGGCGCGGGATAGGTGAAATAGGCGAGGTGGACAAAGTTAAAGGCAAAGTGCATCGCAATCGGCATCCAAAGCCGCCCGGTCGCGGCATAGGCCAACCCCAGACCCAAGCCCAGCACCGTGGCAAAGATCACTAGGGCTGGACCACCGCCGAAATGCGCCAAACCGAACAACAGGCTGGCTGCGACAACGCCACCAATAGGGCCAAGTTTCGAACTGAACAGAGATTGTAGGTAGCCGCGAAAAAAAGCCTCTTCCGCGAAACAGGTCAGAAACAAGTTTGAAACTGCAAAAACCAACCACCAAGGGGGCAGTTTAACCTCTGGCCACAGCGCCCCGATTGATACAGCGGCAAAAAAGATCAGTGGCAGTAGGGCAAGTCCGATGACGAGCCACGTGGCATTGGTTTTCTGACGCGCAAGCAGCATGCTGGGCCATGCCAAAAGGACAGCAAAGAATACCATTGGTTTGTCGAGGTTCAGATACATTGTAAACGCGGCGCTGTTTTCACCGGAATAGACCTGATCCAAAACAAGCAGATTGTTGAATCCAGGAACCAGATGCGCGCCCAAGGTGAAACACCACAGGATCAGAAGCGTATGCCCGGCAACTGCCATCGCGCCGCTCAGGCGTGGCAGGGTCGCGGCCCCTAGCAACCCGATCGCAATCACTGCAATCGCCCATGGCGTGATCAGATTGGCAACTGAGCTGACGCTGATGAACAGAACCAGCAGCGCCAATGCCACGCCCATCCGTCCGCTCAATGCGGTAATCTGGGCCGCGATCAGTATCAGCCAGGGCCAGATCATCGGAAGAAGGGTCAGCACATACGCCACGGTGGCCTCGACAGTTCGACTGGCTTAGTCTTGGCGCGCAGCTTTCCCTGGTGCAAGCCTTTCCAGTTGCGGCAATTCTTACGGTTGTATCCCCCGCGCGAGCGGTTCAGAATTACACGTAATGTCTTTACTTAGCAGCGGTCACCTCATCGGCGCCTGTAGTAAGATCAACTTATCCGATGACATCAGGCGGTTACACAGGCGCATTACTGTCCGCACCCGATGACAAAGAAGGAACAGACTTTGGCGTATGAACACAACGACTCTCCCAAAGACTGGCTAGAGGCCGAACTGGAAGACACGCTGGACGAAGATTTTGAGATCGAGTTCAGCGAGCCCATGCTGTCGATGGAGGTGCGCAAGATATACAACGATCAGCACCCCGAGATGCTAGATCGCAAGGTCTATTTCCGCAACCTGCTGCGCCTGCAGGCCGAGCTGATCAAGGTTCAGGACTGGGTGCAGCATACCGGCGCCAAAGTGTGCATTCTGTTCGAAGGTCGCGACAGTGCGGGCAAGGGGGGAGTGATCAAGCGGATCACCCAGCGCCTGAACCCGCGGGTCGCGCGCGTTGTAGCGCTGCCTGCGCCCAGCCGCCGAGAACAGAGCCAGTGGTATTTCCAGCGCTATGTTCCCCATTTGCCTGCGGCGGGTGAAATCGTGTTCTTCGACAGGTCCTGGTACAACCGGGCCGGGGTTGAACGCGTCATGGGTTTTGCGACCGAGGATCAGGTGGAACAGTTCTTTCAGGACGTTCCCGAATTTGAACGGATGCTGGTGCGGTCCGGGATCATTTTGCTGAAGTACTGGTTCTCGATCACCGATGAAGAACAGCAGCTGCGATTCCTCATGCGAATTCATGATCCGATGAAACAGTGGAAGCTGTCACCGATGGATTTGGAATCCCGTATCCGTTGGGAATCCTACACCAAGGCGAAAGAGGATATGTTGTTCCGGACAAACATCTCCGAAGCGCCGTGGTACATTGTCGAAGGCAATGACAAAAAACGCGAACGTCTGAACTGTATCGAGCATCTGTTGACCAAGATCCCCTATACGGACGTGCCGCAGGAGCGGGTCGATCTGCCTGATCGTAGGTATAACCCCGACTATGAACGTCGCATTCTACCCGACGAGCTGTACGTTCCGAAAATCTACTAGGCGAAACGGGTCTCTGGCCCCAAAAAAGCAGGGCGTGATATCTCGCGCCCTGCCCAAGTGCCAACCGTTAGGCGACGTCCATCATGCATTCGCCATCCATTGGGGTGAAGATCAGCATGTCATCATCGTCGGTGAAGTCTGCGACAGGTTCTGCCGTCGGCAGTGTTGCGTCATCCTCCGCTTCGGGGATCATAATCAGATCATCATCCATCGGTACCTCAGCGATGGGCTGCGCACCGGGTAGTTCGATATCGATCCAGTCGAAATCATCGACCAGTGCCAGCACCTCATTCAGGAATTCTTCCAGCGCCGCAACGAAGGCTTCGATATCAAAACCGTTCTCAGCCGTAGGCTCAGGCGTTCCGGGTTCCTCTGGAACTTCAGGCTCTTCCGGGGTTTCCGGTTCCTCGGGTGTTTCGGGCTCTTCCGGTGTTTCAGGCTCCTCTGGTGTCTCCGGCTCCTCAGGGGTCTCGGGTTCCTCTGGAGTTTCCGGCTCTTCAGGCGTTTCCGGTTCTTCCGGTGTTTCAGGCTCCTCTGGTGTCTCCGGCTCCTCAGGGGTCTCGGGTTCCTCTGGAGTTTCCGGCTCTTCAGGCGTTTCCGGTTCTTCCGGGGTTTCCGGTTCGGTTGGTGTCTCGGGTTCCTCTGGAACTTCCGGTGTCTGAGGTTCCTCGGGTGTTTCGGGCTCTTCCGGTGTTTCGGGCTCTTCCGGCACCTCAGGTTCTTCGGGCATCGGCGTAGGGGTTGGGGTCGTGCCAGTATCCAGGTCCACCGTACCCGCTGTTGCGCCAAAGTTTTGCGTGACCATCACGGCGTCAAAACCCTGCATATCGCCCGTTTCGATCCCGATTCCGATATATTCGAAGTTTGGGTTCAGGATATTGGCGCGGTGGCCGGGGCTGTTCATCAGGTTCTGATGCAGCTGCGCGACATCGTCGCTGATCCCCGGCGCGCCGCGTTCAGATTGCCAGGCGATGTTTTCACCAGTGCGCCAGCTGCCCGAAAGATCAAACCCCGCAGCCTGCATCCTTTGGGTCGCGCTGGACCCGCCCGAGCCTGTATGGCTGAAGATATCGCGGTCCAGCATCCAGGTGCTGTGATCCTCGGATGACTCGTTCAGATTGGTTTCCAGCTGCAGCGGGTTCAGCCCGCGGGATGTTCGTTCTTCATTGATAAGCGCGAGCATTTCTCGCTCGATTGTGCTTGCAGTCGACATAGTAGCCTCCGTTTTTGATTTGGTGTCTGAGTAGACGAGAGGCTGATACAAAGACCTTTCCTGCGGCGGATAGGTGGGCTGATCTGGCAGGTGAATTTGGGCATCGCTATGCTACCGATGCGGGATTCGCTGCGCTGCAAAATGCCGGGCAAAATCCTGCCGGGGCTGAAATGGCAGCTTGTCGCACAGCATCACGCACGAGTCGGCGAGATCAAACCGGTCTTAGAAACGACAAACCCCCGGGCGGGGCCTCGGGGGTCGTCAAATAGTGTCATCCAAAGCTGGACGAGACGGGTTGCTGCTTAGAGCATACCTTCGCGCTGGGCTTTCTTGCGTGCCAGTTTACGGGCACGGCGGATCGCTTCAGCTTTCTCGCGCGCTTTTTTCTCGGACGGTTTCTCGAAATGTTGCTTCAGCTTCATTTCACGGAACACGCCTTCGCGCTGCAGCTTTTTCTTCAGGGCACGAAGCGCCTGATCGACGTTATTGTCGCGAACACTAACCTGCATGTGGTTGTCACCACCTTTCTAGATAGAGTTGCAAGGAAATTGCAGGAGTTGGCCGTATAGCAAAGCCGTTCTATCTTGTCTAGTACTGGCCCCGAACACCGGAGAACCGCCATGACAGTGACCTATGAAGATGCAAAACAGCAGATGCTGGACGCGATGCTCGCCCATGTTCCGTTTGACGGATGGTCCGAAACCAGCTTTTGCGCCGCCATCGCAGAATGCGATCTGGATGACGGTCTGGCCCGTGCGATCTGCCCGCGCGGAGCGGTCGATCTGGCGCTGGCCTATCATGCGCGTGGGGATCAGATGATGCTGGATCGGATCAAGTCTGAAGACCTGAGCGCGCTTAAGTTCCGCGAAAAGGTCGCTGCCGCCGTTCGGTTCCGGCTTGAAGCGGTCGAGGACAAGGAACTGGTCCGCCGGGGCATGACTTTGTTTGCCCTGCCAATGCATGCAGGTGACGGGGCCAAGGCTGTTTGGAGCACTTGCGATCTGATTTGGGATGCATTGGGTGACACGTCGGATGACGTGAATTGGTACACCAAGCGGGCGACGCTGTCGGGCGTCTATTCCTCGACCCTTTTGTTCTGGCTGGGGGACGATTCGCCTGATCACCAGAAGACGTGGGAGTTTCTGGACCGGCGCATTGGCGACGTGATGCAGTTTGAGAAGCTTAAGGCTCAGGTGAACAGCAATCCGTTGTTCAAACCGTTTCTGGCCGTTCCGAATTGGCTGGCTGGTCAGGTCAAGGCCCCGCTGAAGATGCGCGCCGATTTGCCTGGCCTACTGAATCCGCGCAAGTAGTCAAAGCTTGGCCTTTGCCCATATGACAGCTAGGCATTGGGCAAAGGAGATTTGCCCATGACTCAGATGATGCGCGCTGTCGAAATCACTCAGCCCGGTGGTCCCGATGTTCTCGAGCTGACCGAACGACCGATGCCGACGGCGGAGGCCGGGCAGGTTGTTCTGAAAGTGGCCTATGCCGGCGTGAATCGCCCGGATGCGTTGCAGCGTGCAGGGGCCTATGATCCCCCGCCGGGAGCCAGCGATCTGCCGGGGCTGGAAGCATCGGGCGAGGTAGTTGCCGTGGGCGCAGGCGTCGAGGGCTTGGCGCTGGGCGATAAGGTTTGCGCCTTGTTGCCCGGCGGCGGTTACGCCGAATACGTCGCCACACCTGCTGCGCATTGCCTGCCAGTGCCGGACGGGATGGACATGAAACAGGCTGCCTGCCTGCCCGAGACGTTCTTTACCGTCTGGTCCAACGTGTTCACGCGCGGCGGTCTGAAACCAGGCGAGCGCTTCCTTGTTCATGGTGGGTCCAGCGGCATCGGAACCACTGCGATCCAGCTTGCCAATGCCTTTGGTGCGCGGGTCTTTGCAACTGCTGGCTCGGATGAGAAATGCGCCGTCTGCGTGAAATTGGGGGCAGAGAAGGCAATCAACTACCGCGACGAAGATTTCGTGGGTGTTATGCGCGCTGAAGGCGGGGCGAACCTGATCCTAGATATGGTGGGCGGAGACTATATCCCGCGCAACGTGAAGGCCTTGGCTGAGGATGGACGTCTGGTTCAGATCGCGTTTCTACAGGGCCCGGTGGCTGAGTTGAATTTTGCCCTGATGATGGTCAAACGCCTGACTTTGACGGGCAGTACCTTGCGCCCGCAAAGCGATCTGGCCAAAGCCAAGATCGCACAGGACCTGCGTGAGGCCGTCTGGCCCTTGCTGGCCGCCGGTAAGGTTGCCCCGGTTATGGACAGCGAATTCCCCCTGGCCGATGCTGCGGCTGCGCATGCGCATATGGAAAGCTCGACCCATATCGGCAAGATCGTTTTGAACGTTGCAGGCTAGTGGCGATGCGCGGGGTTTGATCCGCGCGCGAACTCGCCACAGCACAAGCTCCTGATTGCTCTGTCACGCAAGCATGCTAGCTTGGGATCAGGCAAGAGGAGGTTCAGAATGCAGAATACTGCGCTTACAGTCGTTATCCACGATTTCGGCGGCCCCGAGGTCTTGCAGATCGAAGATCGGCCCTTGGGTGATCCCGGTCCGGGTGAGGTTCTTATCCGCCATCATGCCTGCGGCCTGAACTTCATCGATGTTTATCAGCGAACCGGCCTTTATCCGCTGGAGTTGCCACATGCGCTTGGGATGGAAGCATCGGGCGTGATCGAAGCGGTTGGCGACGGGGTCACTCATCTGACACCGGGTCAGCGCGCCGCCTATGCTGCCGCACCGTCAGGTGCCTATTGCGAGGCGCGTGTGATGCCGGCGGCTCAGGTCTGCCCGTTGCTAGACGGCATTTCATTCGAAGCGGCGGCGGCGATGATGCTGAAGGGCATGACCGTTGAATATCTGTTCCACCGCACCACGCCTTTGCGTCGCGGAGATACGGTGTTGTTCCATGCTGCGGCTGGAGGGGTTGGCCTGATCGCCTGCCAATGGGCGAAATCCGAAGGCATCACTTTGATCGGTACTGCCGGTACGGATGAGAAATGCGCGTTGGCCCAGTTCAACGGCGCATCGCATTGCATTAACTACCGCACCGAGAACTTCGTCGATCGTGTGGCCGAGATTACCAATGGGCGAGGCGTTGATGTAGTGATGGACTCGGTCGGCGCCGACACGTTCGAAGGGTCGCTGGACTGTCTGAAACCGCTCGGGATGATGATCTCATTCGGCAATGCTTCGGGGCCGGTGCCGCCTGTGAATATCGGGGTCTTGGGGCAGAAAGGATCGCTCAAGATCACCCGCCCGACCTTGTTTACGCATATCGGCGATCATACGGTCTGTCAGGCGATGGCGCGGCGGTTGTTTGGTAAGGTCGAAGGCGGCGAGGTCAAGATTCACATCGATCAGCGCTTCCCACTGGATCAGATCGCCGACGCGCATCGCGCGCTTGAAGCGCGTCAGACCACGGGCAGCACAATCTTGGACGTCTGAACAATAAGACCCGGCGAAACGCGCCGAGTATTGATCAATCTGCCGGGTTCCAAGGGATATCCCGTTCAGAGTGGTATATGATCGCGGCGGGAACATTTCTGCTCCCGCCGCAAAATTGTAACCAACAGGTTACTGCTGCAGCTCAGCCGGAGCTTTGCCGGCAATGTTTTCCCAATTTGCGCTGGCCTGTTCGATGAAGCCCGGAATGTCGCCTTCCCAGCGTTCCTGAATGTCTTGCGACAGGTTCAGGTACAGTGTGTTGTCGACGATTTTCCAGTGGTTCGGGTCACCATCAAACTTGAAGCCCATGGCTGCACCGAAGGCGCAGTAGCCGCCATAGGCGGGCAGATAAGCTTCGGGGTTCGCTTCAAACGCGGCTTTGTTTTCCTCGGATGAGAAGCGGTACATTGCGTCATCATGCAGCGTGGTGATCCGGTAGTCGCCCTTGGTGGCTTCACCTTCGGTAAAATACGCAACCGGGTCATAGCCCTGCATCGCCAGCCCTGTCGAGCTGGCATTGATTTCAACGCCAGCGGCCAGGGTTGAAGTTGCCAGGGCAACAGACAGCGCAACGCCACCGATCAGAGATTTAAACGTGTTCATAGCTTCACCTTTCGTGAAAGAGGATGCGCGTGGTCGCCGTAATTGCGATTTGCGATCCCGGATTTTGTCCTGTGACACCGGTAATTGGCCGTCACAGAACCTCAGGTGGGAAGCCGGATGTTCACGTTCAAAGCAATCAATTGTGATTGTGCAGAAGCGCAGAGATGCTGTTCAGAAATGTGGCTGGGTTAGCCTTCGGGTGTGAGCGCCAGAACAAAGGCGACGACCTTTTAAGCAGGCATTTCACAAGGGCGCAGTAATGCTCCGCTGTTGCGGGTTTGATAGAGGTTCAGGCTGACATAGTCCCCTCCACCAAGCTCATGCGCCACAAGCTTATGAGACTTGTTTCCTGCCATGGCCTGACGCGAGACGACATAGCGCCGATCATGGGCGCGGCCAGTGAATGTGCCCAAGGGCAATGCGAAATAGGCGCGGGTGAACGCGTCGGTCGCGGTCACGGCTTTCCGATTTTGGGCTCAGTCCCCGCCTTGATGCGGGCTACATTGGCGTTGTGGCGCCAGTAGACCAGCAAGGTAAGCGCAATACCCAAAACGAAGGTGGAACCATCCGTCAGCACCACGATCCAAGTAGTCGACAATGCAGCCGCCGCCAGTGCGCCAATCGAGGATATCCGCCATATCGCCGCCGCAACCAACCATGTCAGACAGCAGGCAACACCGACCCGCCAATCCAGAGCCAGCCAAAGGCCAAGGAAAGTGGCCACACCCTTACCGCCCTTGAAGTTTAGCCAAACAGGATAGCAATGGCCCAGAAACGCCATGAGCGCGGCAATCTGGGCGGCGTCCTCACCGGCAAATGCGCGCGCCAGCAGAACCGCAACAGCGCCTTTTGCGGCGTCAAACAACAGGGTCAGGGCGGCGGCAGCCTTGTTGCCGGTCCGCAGCACATTGGTGGCCCCGATGTTGCCCGACCCGATCTGGCGCAGATTGCCCAGCCCCATAAGCTTGGCCAGGATCAGGCCAAAGGGGATCGACCCCAACAGGTAGCCCATGGCTGCCCACAGCAGCAATTCGGATTGTGTACTGTCAATCAGGGGCATCAAGCTCTCCGGTAGACTTCTTTGCCGGCCACATAGGTCGCAATGACCTTACCCTGCATCCGCTGCCCGTCAAATGGCGTGTTTTGCGATTTGGATCGGAGTGTAAACCGGTCCAGCACAAAGGGAATATCCGGGTCGAACAGCACTAGGTCGGCTGGCGCATCTTTGGACAAACGACCACTGTTCAAACCCAGGCGTTTGGCCGGGTTCAGGGTCATGGCACGGAATAGGGTCGGAAGGTCCAACTGACCCGAATGATACAGACGCAGCGCTGCCGGCAGCAGTGTCTCCAACGCAACCGCGCCCGAGGCAGCCTCTTCAAACGGCAGGCGTTTGCTTTCCTCGTCCTGTGGGGTGTGCATCGAACTGATCGTGTCGATCAGGCCGGTCCGCACCGCCTCAATCACCGCCTGCCGGTCATCCTCTGACCGCAGCGGCGGTTTGACTTTGAAGAAGGTGCGATAGTCGGCCACGTCCAGCTCATTCAGCGTCAGATGGTGGATCGAGGTTCCGGCGGTGATGTCCAACCCGTTGCGCTTGGCGCGTTCTAATGCGGGCAAGGCGCGGGCCGTGGTGATCTGATCTGAGTGATAGGCTGCGCCGGTCATCTCCAGCAATGCGATGTCACGGTCCAGCCCCATTCGTTCCGCCCGGGCTGAAACTGCGGGCAGGCCGCGCAACGCGGCGAACTTGCCGCTGGTCGCAGCGGCCCCGGCGCTGAGGCCCGGTTCCTGAGGATGCGCAATCACCAACGCCCCGCAGGATCGTGCATAGGTCAGCGCGCGAGAGAACACCTTGGTGTTGGTCACCACATGATCGCAATCCGTAAAGGCCACCGCACCGGCATCCATCAGAAACCCGATCTCGGTCATCTCGCGCCCCTCCCGTCCCTTCGTCAGGGCAGCCATTGGCAGAACGTTCACGGGCGTATCAGCCTGGGCGCGGCGTGTTGCAAATTCCAGCGTTTCTGGCGTGTCGATGGCAGGTGTGGTATCGGGGCGCGTGACCATCGTGGTCACCCCACCCGCCGCTGCCGCGAGACCTGCGGATTTATAGCTTTCCTTGTGCCGCTCGCCCGGCTCACAAACTTTAACGCCGATATCGACAATGCCGGGGGCCAGGCATTTGCCATTGCAGTCCACGATCTGCCCGTCCACTGCGGGGGCATCGCCGTTGCCGTTCGCCACGATCCGCCCGTCCAAGATATGCAGCCATCCGGTCGCATCTGTCCCGTTCTCGGGGTCGATCAGGCGCGCGTTGGTAAACAAAACGGTGCTCATGGCAAGGCCCTTTCGATAGCGGCTTTGGTGGCGGCGGGGTTCGCTTGATATTTGATCAGGTGCTTGTCGCCGCTTTTGGTCACAAGCTGGACGAAGCTGCCCATCGTGTTCACGGCCTCAATCTGGGTCAGCGCGACTTTGCGCGGGCCGGGACCTGTCAGCAGCGTATCGGTCATTTCCCATTTGGCGGTCAGTTCTTCCGAGGCCAGATACCAGGCGCGCAGGCCGATGGCTGCAAGTCCAGCAGGCGCACCGGTCCAGACATAGGGGTTTCCGATCAACCAGAGCACGGCCATCGCCCCGGCCATTGCCACGGCGGCCAGCCAGGCGTTGGTGCGAATATACGCACCCTTGTCAGGGGTAAAGATCACAGGATCAGCCACAGCGCACCTCCGATCACCAGCAAGATGAACACGGCCAGCACGGCCGAGCCCATTTGGCGCGGCCTGTCGTCTTGCGCCGGTGTCTGCGGCGCCGAAAACGGCTTGGCGCTTTCGGTTTCGATCCGACCGCCGCTCCAGTTTGTGGCCTGTTCCGTGAACAGGCCAACCAACTCGACGCGCGGATCGGGGGCAAGCACTGCAGGCTGTCCTTTGAACGCGGCGCTGCGCAAAGCCATGACCCAGCCTTCGACAGCGTCCAGCGCCGCGCGATCCAATTGATCTTCGGGCACGCCACACCCTTCGTTCAGATAGCCCCAAAGGCCTAGGTCTTCGAGGTCGGATACAGGAAAGATGTCGATCTGTTCAAGGTCCAGATCCGCGACCCCTAAAACCTGATCGGCAGCACCCGGTTCGCGCAGGAACTTGGCCTCTTCCGGGCGCATGTTCAGGGCAAACAGGCGGATGACGCCGCGTTCGTGGGGAAGGACAGTTAGGTCGCTCATGCGGCCTCGCTCTGGTTGCGGGCCAACAGTTCCATGGCCGCCATGCGGACGGCGACGCCCATCTCGACCTGTTCCTGAATGACCGATCGGTTGATGTCATCCGCCAGCGTACCGTCGATCTCGACCCCTCGGTTCATTGGACCCGGGTGCATGACGATGGCGTCGGGTTTGGCTTGCGCAAGCTTGACCGCATCAAGGCCATAGCGGTGATAGTACTCGCGCTCTGACGGGATGAACCCGCCATCCATCCTCTCTTTCTGAAGGCGCAGCATCATGACGACATCCACATTCCGCAGGCCTTCGGTCATATCGTCATAAATCTCGGCTCCGAACTCGGCGAATTGCGCAGGCACCAGCGTGGGTGGCCCGATCAGACGGATGCGGTTCTCCATCTTGCCCAGCAGGATCAAGTTCGAACGCGCCACGCGGGAATGGGCTACATCTCCGCAAATGGCGATGTTCAGGCGGTGCAAGCGTCCCTTGGCGCGGCGGATGGTCAACGCATCCAGCAGCGCCTGTGTCGGATGTTCATGCCGCCCGTCGCCTGCATTCAGCACAGCGCAATTCACTTTCTGCGCCAGCAGATCGACTGCGCCGGATTGTGGATGCCGCACCACCAGCAGGTCGGGATGCATCGCGTTTAATGTCATCGCTGTATCAATCAGGGTTTCGCCCTTTTTGATCGAACTGGCCTGCATCGCCATATTCATCACATCCGCGCCCAAACGCTTACCCGCGATCTCAAAGCTTGCTTGCGTGCGGGTCGAGTTTTCAAAGAACATATTGATCTGGGTCAGCCCGGACAGCACATCCGAGTGTTTGGTCGACTGACGGTTCAGATCGACATAGGTCTCAGCCAGATCAAGAATTGCGGTGATATCAGATTGCGACAGATGCTCGATGCCAAGAAGGTGACGATGGGCGAAACGCATGGGCGGGCTCCTGTCTGACAATCGGACCGCTTATAGAAAGCTGCGCCGGGCAAGGCAACCTAAGGTTCTGTACTGTCGGGTAGTTTCTGGCATCCCCCCTTTGGCAGGCATTGTTCGCCCGGTTTGCACCATTTGCCGTACCCGCAATCGATGGCTTTGACAGGGACACAGCCCTGATTTCTGGAGCATTTGAAACCCTGACGACACTGCGAGCCGGTTTTTTCGCATAGGTACCATCCAGGACGCGAGCATCCACCTTGGGGCAGGCAGTAAGATCCGCGTGCGCATATGCGGCCATCAGAGCAGGGCTGCGGCAGGTTCAGATCGATATCGGGTCGGATCAGCTCGCATTCACCACGACCATTGCATCGGTTCCCACTGGGGCAATCGAGGCTTGAATGGCAGGCATTTGCATCTTGCGGTGCACATCGTGTTCCACCCGCGACACAACGTTCGAACGGGCCACAGCTGCGCCCACCGCCGCAATAGGTGCCGCCCAGTGGGATGCAGTGGCCATCAAAGCTGCACCTCTGCCCGCCCGAACAACAGCGGCTGCCACAGGCGAATTGACCCCCGCGGCATTGGTCATTGCCGATAGAAAGCTGTGCCTGCAGCGGGCCGGCCGGGGCGCTGAGAAGCAGAGCAATCAGAAGGAATCGCAAGATCGATGGCATAACAGGATCATGGTCGGTGCGACCCAGCGCCGTGGCAAGGTCTATTCGCTTTCCATCGGTCAAAAGCCGGTTAGATTGTGGGATATGGAATCGGGCATGGACTATCACACCGCACGGGCGCTGTTGGACTGGCAGATCGAACTGGGCGTGACCGAGGCGATTGGAGACGTGTCAATCGACCGGTATGCTTTGCCCGATACTGCGCCCAAGTCAAAAAAGCCGGCCAGCCCCGAGGCTACGCCCGAGAAACCCAAGCAGGTTGACCCAGTTGCCATCGCAAAATCCGCAGCACAAAGCGCCGGATCACTGGATGAATTACGCGCGGCGATGGACGCATTTGAGCATTGTGAACTGAAACGCGGTGCGCGGCAGTTGGTTTTTGCCGATGGTACGGCTGGTGCGCGTGTGATGATCATCGGAGAGGCTCCGGGCCGGGATGAGGATCGTGAAGGCAAACCCTTTGTTGGACGCGCCGGTCAGTTGCTGGATCGGATGTTGGCGGCGATTGATCTGGATCGCACGCAGAATGCCTATATCACCAACGTGTTGCCCTGGCGTCCCCCGCAGAACCGCGATCCGAAGCCGGAAGAGATTGGCATGATGAAGCCATTTCTGGAACGCCATGTGGCGCTGGCCAAGCCCGAGGTTTTGGTGGTGATGGGCAATATCAGTTGTCAGGCCGTTCTGGGCAAACGCGGCATCACGCGGTTGCGCGGCACTTGGGAACACGCGCTGGATTTGCCGGTGATCCCGATGTTCCACCCCGCTTACTTACTGCGCCAGCCACAGATGAAACGAGAGGCCTGGGCCGATCTTTTGGAGTTGAAAGCACGGCTGGGGGCAGGATGATGCGCATTTTGGCTTTCTCAGACCTTCACATGGCGCGCAACCGGGCGGCTGATCTGGTGGAGGCCAGCGCGCAGGCCGATCTGGTGATTGGGGCCGGGGATTACTGCAATATGCGCCAGGGACTGAACGAGGCTATGCAGATGCTGTCGGGTATCTCGGCCCCGCTGGTTCTGGTTCCGGGAAATGCAGAAAACGCGAATGAGCTAGCCGATGCTGCGCCAGATAGCGCCCATGTCCTGCATGGCGACGGAATGACAGTCGACAGTATACACCTGTTCGGGCTGGGCTACGGAGTACCCGCCACGCCGTTTGGCGATTGGTCCTGTGATCTGTCCGAGCCAGAGGCTTCGGAACTGCTGGATCGCTGTGACACTGCCGATATTCTGATCGTGCATTCTCCGCCCAAAGGACACGGGGACGTAACATCGCAAGGTATCTCCGTCGGCTCTGTGGCCGTGCGCGATGCGGTGGAACGGCTTCAGCCCAAGCTGGTCTTCTGTGGTCACATCCATGATAGCTGGGGGTATCGAGGTAGTCTTGGACGAACGCAGATCGCCAATCTGGGGCCCAAAGTGAACTGGTTCGAGGTGCTCTGAATGATCGATCAAGACAAAGATTTTATCCCTGTCCGCATTGCTGTCCTGACAGTTTCGGACACGCGATCGCTTGACGAAGATCGATCCGGCCAAACGTTGGTCGATCGGATCGAAGCGGCGGGTCACGCCGTTGCAGATCGGCAAATCTTACCCGATGAGCGCGCGCAGATCGCGGATCAGCTGCGTGTATGGATCGCGGATCCTCAGATCGATGTTGTGATCTCGACCGGAGGCACGGGCCTGACCGGGCGCGATGTGACTGTCGAGGCGCATCGCGACGTCTATGAGAAAGAGATCGATGCCTTTGGAACCGTCTTCACCATCCTGTCGATGGAGAAGATCGGAACCTCGGCCGTGCAGTCCCGCGCCACAGGCGGTGTTTCTGGCGGCACCTATCTGTTTGCCCTGCCGGGCAGCCCGGGTGCGTGTAAGGATGCATGGGACGGTATTTTGGAGAAACAATTCGACTACCGCCATCGCCCCTGCAACTTTGTGGAAATAATGCCGCGATTGGACGAACATCTGCGACGGAAGTAGACTGCTCGTACGTTTAATACCTTATAACCGCATTGTGGCTTGGCATATTTCACGGTCCAGCTACATTTTGCGCAAGGCAGCCCATTGCAACCGGGGTAAGTGAGAATGCGTTTTCTAAGGCAAAGTCTTGTCGGTGTCTTTCTGGCGTCGCTGACGTTGGCTTTGCTGTTTGTCGCTGTCCAGATGATCACAGGCGCGGTGCAAGACGTGATTGCGCGCGACACTGCAAAACCCCCGGCGCGCGAGCGTGTGTTTACAGTGTCGGTCAGAACAGCCGAGTTGCAGACCGTAACGCCCTATCTGGAAGCCTTTGGTGAGGTGCAAAGCCGCCGCCGGCTTGAATTGCGCGCGGCGCTGGGTGGTCGCGTGATCTCTCTGGCGGATGACTTCGAGGATGGCGGGACGGTCACGGTGGGTGAAGTTCTGGTTGAGCTGGACCCTGCAGATACGCAATCCGCCTTGGACCGGGCCAAATCCGATCTGCTGGATGCGCAGTTTGAGGAACGCGATGCGGAACGGTCCTTGCTGCTGGCGCAGGATGAGTTGAAGTCCGCAGAAGCGCAGGCAGAGCTGCGCGAACGCGCCCTGCAAAGGCAACGCGACTTGGAATCCCGAGGTGTGGGCGCGACTGCGAGCGTGGAAGAGGCCGAATTGTCGGCCACCTCGGCCCAGCAATCTGTTCTGGCGCGTCGGATTGCACTGGCGCAGGCTGAATCGCGTGTGGATCAGGCTACCACGCTTTTGGCGCGTGCGCGGATTGCGCTTGAAGCGGCAGAACGCGATCTGGATGATATGACCATTCGGGCCGGGTTCGGCGGTACACTGACTGATGTCACATTGGTCGAAGGACGACTGGTTGCCGCCAACGAAAAACTGGCCGAGTTGGTAGACCCTGACGCCTTGGAAGTCGCCTTCCGGGTTTCGACGGCCCAATTTGTGCGCTTGCTGGATGAAGATGGCACCCTGATCAATGCTCCGGTGACCGTGTCGCTTGAGGTGACGGGGGCCGACCTGACTGCAACAGGGCGGATCAGCCGCGACAGCGGATCAGCGGGCGAGGGGCAGACAGGTCGTCTGATTTTTGCACGATTGGATAGCGCCTCGGGCTTCAAACCAGGGGATTTTGTGACGGTCACCGTTCAGGAACAAGCCGTCGATGCCGTGGTGCGTTTGCCCTCATCCGTTCTGGATGCGGCAGGCACGGTTCTGGTGCTTGGCGCAGATGACCGTCTGGAAACCCTGCCGGTGCAATTGATACGACGGCAGGGTGATGAGGTTTTGCTGCGCGGCGACGGCCTAGAAGGCCGCGAAGTGGTTATTGGCCGCACGCCGTTGCTGGGCTCGGGCGTGCGCGTGCGCCCCCTGCGGGTCGAGGAAAGCGCCGACGCGGATATGGTCGAGTTGACGGATACACAGCGCGCGCAGCTTGTCGCGCAGGTTGAGGCCAGCGAAGGTATGCCTCAGGATGTCAAAACCCGAATGCTGGGTCAGTTGGAAGCGGCTCAAGTGCCTGCCTCGCTGGTCCGTCGTATTGAAAACCGGGCCGGGGGTTAAGCGCTATGATGCGCGAAATCCCAAGCGCGGCGGGCGGCATTCTGAGCTATTTCACCCGACACCGGACGGTCGCCAATCTTCTGTTACTGGTTATGCTCGTTCTCGGGGCTGCCGCGATCCCGAACATGCGCGCGCAGTTCTTTCCCGATGTCATACTGGAACGGGTCGATGTTAACGTCGAGTGGGAGGGCGCAGGCCCCGAGGATGTTGATAACGGTATTGTTCAACTGCTGGAGCCCGAGCTGCTGGCGGTCGAGGGCGTAGCCAGTACCACAGCCACTTCACGAGAAGGGTCCGCGAACATCCGGCTTGAGTTCGAAGCCAACTGGGATATGTCCCGCGCCGTCGAAGATGTTCGGACCGCCGTTGATAGTGTCACAACCTTGCCTGAAGACGCCGAAGAACCCTCGATCCGGCGCGGGGCTTGGCGTGATCGTGTAACAGATGTTGTGATCACCGGCCCGGTGGCGCCTGACCAGCTGGCAAAGTTTACCGATGAACTGATCAACAGGCTGTTCGCTGCGGGTGTTACACGCACCACGATCCGAGGTTTGGCTGCGCCGCGCGTGGTGGTCGAGGTTCCAACGGCGCAATTGATCGCCAACGACATTGCCTTGTCTGACATCTCCTCGGCCATTGCTGCCGAGGTTAACGCCAGCCCCGCCGGGGACGTCACGGGCGCCAATGCCCGTATCCGAACAGGTTCGGAGAAGCGCACCCCGGAAGAGATCGAAGGCATCGCACTGCGCAATTTTGCAGACGGTTCCAAACTGTTCGTGGGCGATGTCGCGCAGATCCGGATTGAAGGGGTCGACCGCAATCGCAGCTATTTCGTGGGCGAAGATCCGGCCATGTCCATCCGGGTGGATCGTTCAAATCTCGGCGATGCCATCGGCATTCAACACCAGGTCGAAGACATGGTGGCCGAGATGCAGGCCAGCCTGCCTGAAGGCGTCACGGTCGAGTTGATCCGGACGCGGGCGCAGTCCATCACAGACCGTCTGGACATTCTGATCGACAACGGCCTTGTCGGGCTTGGGCTGGTTGTGTGCCTGCTTTTTCTGTTCCTCAATGCGCGGATTGCTTTCTGGGTGGCCGCAGGCATTCCCGTCGCGATGTCAGCCGCCATTGCGCTGATGTACCTAGGCGGACTGTCGATCAACATGGTCTCTTTGTTCGGCCTGATCATCACCTTAGGCATTGTGGTGGACGACGCGATCGTCGTGGGCGAACACGCTGATTTTCGTGCCCGTCGTCTGGGCGAACCACCTATGGTTGCGGCTGAACGCGCCGCCCGGCGGATGGCCATGCCGGTATTCGCGGCGACTTTGACAACCGTGATCGCGTTCTTCGGCCTGACCCTTGTCGGTGGTCGGTTCGGAGAGCTGATCCGGGATATCCCATTCACCGTGATTGCTGTACTTGCGGCCTCGCTGATCGAGTGTTTCTTGATCCTGCCCAACCACATGGCCCATGCCATCGCCCATTCGGCGAAGGAGCACTGGTACGACCTGCCGAACCGGGTGGTCAACCGGGGGTTTCGCTGGGTGCGGGATCGCCTGTTCCGACCTTTCATCGCCTGGGTGGTCTGGGCACGTTACGTAGTCGTTGCCTTGATGGTTGTTATTCTGGCCAGCCAGATTGCCCTGTTCATCCGGGGCGATGTGAATTGGCGGTTCTTTAACGCGCCCGAGCGCGGTTCGGTCACCGGTAATTTCATCATGGCCGAAGGGGCCACCCGCGCCGATACGTTCGAGATGATGCGCCAGTTGCAGCAAGCCACCGAAGAGCTGGGTGCGATCTACGAGGAACGTCATGGCCGCAACCCCATCGACTATGTTCTGGCCGAAGTTGGCGGCAGCGCCGGGTTTGGCCTGTCCGCTGCTGAAGGCAAAGATGATGACCTGCTGGGCGGTATCTCGATTGAATTGATCGACGCTGATCTGCGCCCTTATTCCAGCTTTGAGTTCGTGGGCGAGCTTCAGGACTTCGTGCCCCGCCATCCCAAGGTTGAGCTGATCAGCTTCCGTGGCTGGCGGTCAGGCCCCGGCGGCGATGCCATCGATGTGCAGTTCTACGGATCGGACGTGAACACGCTCAAGGCGACGTCCGAGGACCTTCAGACCGAACTGTCAAAATACCCCGAGGTTTCTGCCCTTGAGGACAATCTCGCTTATGACAAGGAAGAGTATATCCTCGACCTCACGGCTCAGGGCCAGGCCTTGGGCTTCCGGATAGAAACTTTAGGACGAGTATTGCGCAATCGGTTGAATGGGATTGAGGCTGCGACCTTCCCTGACGGGCCTCGCAGCGCCGAGATCCGGGTTGAACTGCCCGAGGGGGAACTGACGGCCGATTTCCTCGAACGCACTCTGATGCGAACCCCGGATGGGGTGTATGTGCCACTGGCCGATATTGTCTCGGTCGAGCGGAAATCGGGCTTCTCGACCGTGCGGCGCGAGAATGGGCTGCGGGTGATCTCGGTGAATGGCGACATTTCCGAGGATGACCCGACCCGCGCGGCAGAGATTGAACGCGCGCTGAACGAAGAGATTCTGCCCAATATCGCTGCTGAACGACAGGTCGAATGG
The DNA here is from genome assembly GCA_039818265.1 of Pseudomonadota bacterium. Classification (GTDB taxonomy): domain Bacteria; phylum Pseudomonadota; class Alphaproteobacteria; order Rhodobacterales; family Rhodobacteraceae; genus Ruegeria. The sequence goes on from JBCBUG010000006.1 coordinate 67,135, forward strand.
CGCATGGCAGGGCTGAGCGAGCAGGAAAACGAGTTCCTCTCCGAGGCGCGCACGGGTCTGATCCTGTGTTTGACCGGGATTTATCTGGTGCTGGCCTGGGTCTTTGCTAGTTGGTCCAGACCTCTGGTGGTGATGGCCATTATCCCGTTTGGTTTGGTGGGTGCGATCTGGGGGCACTATATTTGGGATGTGCCGCTGAGCATGTTCACGGTTGTTGGTCTGCTCGGCATGACCGGGATTATCATCAATGATTCAATTGTTTTGGTGACAACCATAGATGGCTATCAGCAGGAACGCGGTCTGGTTCCGTCGATTGTCGAAGGCACGGCTGACCGGTTGCGCCCGGTGATGCTGACGACGCTGACGACAGTGCTGGGTCTGACACCGTTGCTGTATGAAGGTTCTCAGCAAGCACAATTTTTGAAGCCAACCGTGATCACTCTGGTCTACGGCTTGGGTTTCGGCATGTTGCTGGTTTTGGTTCTGGTTCCGGCCTTGCTGGCTATTCTGAATGACGTCTCCCGTCCGATGACTGCCATGCGCCGCGCCATGCGCGCACCAGATCGGGTGATGCAGGGCGCTGTCGCGGCCACCGGGATCGTGCTGATGCTGTGGTTTGCAGTGACTATGGTGTGGCCTGCAGTTGCTGGTGCACCGATGGGCATTCTCTCTGCGCTTTACCCGGATGAGGGCGGCGCGGGTGTCTTGGATATGGGGTTGGGTGCGTTTTTGGCCGGAGCAATCCCGATACTGGCGCTCAGCTTTGCCGCGTCGGGATTGCTTTATGTGCGGTTGAAAGGCCGGGTTGGTACTTAGTCCACGCGCAGGGCCCGTTCCAAAAGCTGGGGCACGCGCGCGCTCATCTGTAAATCGCCCTGACGTATCCGTTCAATCGGAAACCAGCGCGCGTCCAGCGCGTCATCGCCGGCTTTGGGTTCGCCTGACTGATAGCGGCAGGCCACGCCGACGAGTAAGTAGTGTGAGATGACTTCTCCTGCCTCATCCCGTCGCAGCAGATCCAGATTGTCCAGATAGTGCAGCGGTTCCGCGGTGACCGAGGTTTCTTCGAACAGCTCCCGCTGCGCTGCCTCAAGAACGGTTTCGCCCCATTCCACATGGCCGCCCGGAAAGCCCCAAAGCCCACGGTCGGGCTGTTTGCTGCGTTGCACCAGCAGGACCTGACCCTGATGCAGAACAACGGCCAGCGCACCGATTTTTGGGGTTTGGCTCATGTGATCAACCCGCGGTGCAACCCTGAATGTCGACCGCGTGGTTTGCGCCCAGAACCGTGATTCGAATTTCGGACCGATCCAGCGCGAAGGGCGCGCCCGAGGCGTTGATAACTTCCGCCGTTGCAATCAGCGTGCCGCCCTGACGCACTGTTTCAGGCTGCGAGGCCCAAAGCACCGGATTGCCCGGTTCGATCACTGCTATTTCCTGCCCGCCAGCCGAGGGCATGGTCACGCGCGCTTCGATCTGCATGCCGTCTACCGTAGGTGTCAGGCTGCATCGTGCGGCTGAAACATTGGCTTCGCCTGCGGAAAACGGGCGTTGAGCAAGGGCCGCAGCGATAGCCGGGTTGCGGTCGGCCTTGGCGTCCAGCGTGTGGTCAAAATCCAGTCTTTCTGGGATGCAGACATCCTTGCAGACGCCCAAATCCATCTCGCCGCGCAGGCGAACTGGCTTGGCAGGGTTTTTCGGCGTGATCTCGACCGGCAAAACCAATTGATCCTCGTACCCGATGGATTGCAGCCCATTTTGGTCAAACACATCCGGGGCAGGCCATGTGATCGACACATCGCCAACATTGCGCGACCCGGTCCAGTCAAATTGCGGCGGAATCCCCGCATCCCCCGGCGCGCGCCAATAGGTTTTCCAGCCATCCTGCAAGGTCAGGCGCAATGCCCCCAGATAGGTGCCGTTGGTGGTCCGACCCCCATCCAGAACGTCCAGTTGGACGACACCATCCAATTGCTGTGCCGGGGCAGGCGAGACGGCACACAGGCAAGCCGCAACAGCGGCCGAGATGGGTTTCTTGAACGCGATCATGCCCTATACATGCGTAGTATGCGGATGAAATCCAAGTCACGTTCGGGTCACCGGACTGAAATCTGCCAAAAACCTCAGTGCCATCTTGCCAATCCCTGTGCTGCGAGGCCATTGTTGAGGTGCCATTTGAAAGAGACCCCGCCCCATGGACCTGACCGGAAAACTGTTGATTGCGATGCCCGGCATGGGTGATCCGCGCTTCGACCATTCGGTTGTTTATATGTGCAGTCATGGTGATGACGGCGCGATGGGCTTGATCGTGAATAAACCCTCAGACCTGCGGATCAAAGCCTTGCTAGGCCAACTGAACATAGCCTGTCGTGTTCCGGTGGTGGGGGAACGGTTGGTGCATTTCGGTGGCCCGGTCGAGATGTCGCGCGGCTTTGTCCTGCACAGCGCCGACTACGCTGCCAATCTGCATTCGCTGCAAATCTCAGAGTCTTTCAGCATGACCGCAACGCTGGATGTGCTTGAGGATTTGGCCTCTGGCCGGGGCCCACTGAATTCAATGGTCACGCTGGGATACGCAGGTTGGGGGCCCGGTCAACTGGAGGATGAGATCGCCATGAACGGCTGGCTGACAGCCGAGGCGAGCCCGCATTTGGTGTTCGATGTACCCGATGACGACAAGTGGGAGGCCGCGCTGGCCACGCTGGGTGTTGATCCACTGACCCTGTCGGCCAGCGCCGGGCGTGCGTAGTCAGCTGTCGCGCGGTGCCGCAGCACGGCGTAGGCGGTCATTGATGGCAGACCCCAGATCGTGATCGGGTATCGGGGACACAGCAATAGGTCGGCCCGTTTCATTCAACCTGTGCAAAGCGGCAAACAAATTGGCGGCGGCTTCGATCAGGTTTCCACTCTCAGAAAGGTTCAGGTCGCACTCGACCGGACCAAAGCCCAGCAAAACCTCCTCGCCCTGCTTCGACAAAGCGTTCAGGCGGACGGGGGCGTCCGGGGCGTAGTGGGATTGCAGTTGTCCCGGTGCGGTCAGGTTATCCCCGGCTTGGTGCAGGTGCAGGCGTGTGTTGAGGGCGGTTTCGATATTCTCAAGCGCGATACCGCCGGGGCGCAACAAGATGGGCTCCCCGGCCAGCCCAACAATGGTCGATTCCAGCCCGACACCACAGGGGCCGTCATCCAGAATGGCAGAAATCCGGCCGCCAAGCCCTGCGCGCACATGATCAGCGGTGGTAGGGCTGATCTGGCCGGATGGATTGGCAGATGGGGCTGCCACTGGGCCGTCAAAGGCAGCCAGCAGGTCCCGGGCGGTTTGGTGGGCGGGGACGCGCACAGCAAGTGTTTCCAACCCTGCCGTGACCAGCGGAGAGATACCGTGACCATCACGCAAGGGCAGAACCAGCGTCAGCGGTCCGGGCCAGAACGCATTGGCAAGCGTTTCTGCATGGTCTGACCAGTCGACAAATCGCCGGGCTGCCTCGACCGAGGCGACATGGGCGATCAGCGGGTTAAAGCTGGGTCGTCCCTTGGCCTCATAGATCGCGGCGACCGCCTCGCCGTTCCGGGCGTCGCCACCAAGCCCATAAACTGTCTCGGTCGCAAAGGCGACCAGCAAGCCCTGCCGCAAAAGGTCTGCGGCCCGTGCGATGCCGCCTGGGTCCGCTGTCAGATCGAGAGTCGTTGGGATCATGTCTGGTGACGCCGCGTTTCGGTTGCTCGGAACATAGAGAACGTTAGGTAATGCTTCCAAGCCTTGATGCATACCGGTGCAGTGTCGGAAATCCAAGCCCGCCTGCAAACAGCCGATCAGACAGCTCCTGAGGGAAAAAATGCCATACCGCGCGCCGCTTTCAGATTATCAGTTCCTGTTCGAAAACGTTGTGGGGTTCGATCAGATCGCCGCGACAGATCGCTTTGCGGATGCCAGCCCCGATGTGGTCAGCGCGATCCTGTCTGAGGCGGGCAAGATGTGCGAAGAGGTTCTGGCCCCGCTTCAGCGGCCCGGTGATCTGACACCCGCACGTCTGGAAAACGGTGTTCTGCGCAGCTCGCCCGGTTATGCCGATGGCTGGACCGCGATTGCCGAAGGCGGTTGGATTGGCATCAGTGGCGATCCGGAATATGGCGGCATGGGCCTGCCAATGACCATCACCACCGCAGTGAACGAGATGATGAGCGCAGCCTGCCTGTCGCTGCAACTGGCCCCGCTGATGACACAGGGACAGATCGAGGCGTTGGAGCATCATGCCAGTGACGATCTCAAAGCGCTGTACATGCCCAAGATGATGGCAGGTGAATGGTCTGGCACAATGAACCTTACGGAACCGCAGGCCGGGTCCGATGTTGGCGCGCTGACCTCGAAAGCTGAACCCAACGGGGACGGCACCTACGCAATTACAGGGCAGAAAATCTATATCTCATGGGGTGACAACGACTTTGCGGGGAATGTCTGCCATTTGGTTTTGGCGCGTCTCCCGGATGGGGTTCCCGGCACCAAAGGGATATCGCTGTTTCTGGTGCCCAAGTTCATTCCGGATGCCGAGGGCAATCCGGCCGTTGCCAATGATCTGAAGGTCGTCTCGCTTGAACACAAGCTTGGCCTGCACGGCTCACCGACCTGCGTGATGCAGTATGACGGTGCAACCGGCTGGCTTGTTGGCAAAGAGCATGGCGGTATGGCGGCTATGTTCACAATGATGAACAACGCGCGTTTGGGCGTAGGCGGTCAGGGCGTGGGCGTGGCCGAGGCTGCATATCAACACGCGCTGGCCTATGCGATGGATCGCAAACAGGGCAAAACGCCCTCGGGCACCATCATAGATCATGCCGATGTACGCCGGATGTTGGCAGAGATGCGCGCCGACACCTTTGCCGCGCGTGCGATCATGCTGGCGAATGCGGTGGCCATTGATATGGCGCAGGCCACTGGGGATGCTGATTGGGCCGCGCGTGCCGCGTTGTTGACCCCCGTTTGCAAAGCCTTTGGATCACAGACCGGGATGCGCATCTCGGAAACAGGTGTTCAGGTGCATGGTGGCATGGGCGTGATCGAAGAAACCGGGGCGGCTCAATACTACCGTGATGTCCGCGTGGCGGCGATTTATGAAGGTACAAATGGCATTCAGGCCATGGATCTTGTCGCCCGAAAGATGATGGATGGGGGCGAAGCCGCATCGCGCCTGCTGGATGAGATCGAAGACCATGCCGAACAGGCCCGTGCCACGCTGCCTGATCTTGCCGGTCCCGTCTGGGAAGCAACCGAGTCCTTGCGTGAAGCAACCGAATGGATGGTCAGCCAAGGGGATATGAACAACCGGTTTGCGGGGGCGCATGCCTATCTGCATGCCTTTGCCCGTGTTCTGGGCGGGCATTACCACCTCAAGGCAGCATTGGCCGACACGCAAGGCGCGCGGGGCAAGCTGGCGCGGTTCTACATCAACGGGTTGCTGCCGCAGTATTCCGGTCTTTTGGCGCAGGCGCAAAACGGGGCCGAGGACCTTTTCGCGCTCAGTGCAGATGATCTGGCGGCTTAAAAGCTAAATGGCGGTGTCGATAATCGAATATCCCTGGCCCGAACCGCCCGCACCGGGTGAGGCGATTGAGATTGCCGAAGGTGTCTTGTGGATGCGCTTGCCGCTGCCCATGGCGCTGGATCACGTCAATGTCTATGCGCTGGACGATGGGGATGGCTGGACCTTTGTGGATACCGGGATTTCATCCGGGAAAACACGCGCGATCTGGCAGCAGTTGATGTCCGGTCCGCTTGCGGGCAAACCCGTCCGCCGCGTGCTGGCGACCCATCATCATCCTGATCATGTCGGGAATGTGGGTTGGTTTCAGTCTGAACATGGCGCCGAACTTCTGACCAGCCGAACCGCCTGGTTGTTTGCGCGTATGCTGACATTGGATGTTCAGGAAAGCTGGCCCCAGGAAACGCTGGACTTCTACCAAAGCGCGGGCATGTCTGCCGAGGTTCTGAACAAACGCAAGGCTGAACGGCCCTTCAACTTTGCCGACACGGTGTATCCCATGCCATTGGGGTTCACGCGGGTGAAACAGGGCGATGTTCTGCGCGCAGGCGGGCGCGATTGGGATGTGCATATGGGCAACGGCCACGCGCCGGAACATGTCACACTCTGGAGTCGGGATGAAAATCTGGTGCTAAGCGGCGATCAGATCCTCAGCTCGATCAGTCCAAATCTGGGTGTCTATGCTACCGAACCCATGGCTGATCCAGTCTCAGGTTGGTTAGAGGCGTGTGAACGGCTGGAAGGGCTTGCGCGGGCCGATCATCTGGTTCTGGGGGGGCATAAGCTGCCCTTTACCGGTTTGCCCCTGCGTATGCGTCAACTGATCGACAACCATCATGGTGCGCTAAAGCGCCTGTTGGATGATCTGGACACACCCAAAGCTGCGGCGGATTGCTTTGCACCGCTGTTCAAACGGACCATTCGTGAGGGGGAATATGGCCTGGCGCTGGTCGAAGCGGTTGCACATATGAACCATCTTTACCACATTGGGTCCGTCACCCGGACGCGCCGTGCAGACGGAGCCTGGGTCTACCAACGCAAAGGGTAAAGAATGCAGGACGAGATCGAGACATCAGCCGAGGCAGCCGAAGCAGCGGCATTGCCGCGTTGCTATGAAGTGCATGCCAATCCCGAAGCTGAGTCTGGGTCAAAGCCTCTGCCGGAACCATTGCAGAAACCGGTTGAAACCAAAAGCCCGGCGCAATGGGCTTATGAACGTCTGATCCTGTACATCCAGAACTTCGAAAAGACGCTGGATGGCGATCACGAGGTCGCAATGGGCTTCACTGGCGGAGACGCAGGTGTGCTGCGGATTGAAGGCATGGGCTATTTTGACCCTGATATCATCACATTCTACGGCTCGGACGGTGCGGGAGGGCGAACCCAGCTGGTGCAACATGTCAGCCAACTGAATGTGATGTTGCGCGCCTTGCCGAAATCGGTCGAAGACAAACCAGCCAATCGCATCGGGTTCCGGCTGGCCGCCGATCTGGAAGAAAGCTGACTTGCAATTCACGGCTGCGCGGCCTTGAATGATCCAATCATTCAGGAGGCTACGACGTGTCTTATGTCTCAGCCATAGTTCGGGCCTATTCCGAGGCCTGGGCCCGGCGGCAGACCTTTGTTCCCATCTACATTGCAGTGCGCCTGCTGCTGATCGCACTCATTGCGCCGGCTATGGCCGCAGCGATCAATCTGGCAGTTTCTCTGTCTGATCAGTCGGCGCTGACGGATCAGGATATCGCCACCTTCATCCTGTCGCCTGCTGGGTTCATCGCGGCCCTGGTCGTGCTGAGCCTGTTTCTGATGGCTGAGGTTTTCGTCTTTGCCGTCATGGCAGGCTCGCTACGCATGGATGAACCCAACCCGTGGCGGGCGGGCAGTTCTGCCATTCGGCTGGTGGTGTCGCGCCTTCCAGCCCTGTTTGGGTTTGCTTGGCGCTTTATTCTGCACGTTCTGATTCTGGCGCTGCCCTTTCTGGCCATCTCGGGCTTGATCTCGTGGTGGGCGCTGACGGAATACGACATCAACTACTACCTGACCTTCCACCCGCCCGCCTTTTGGATTGCCGTTCTGCTGATCGGCGCGCTTGCACTGGTGATGGCTTGGGTTCTGATCCGCAGATTGTCGGCATGGGCGCTGTCGCTGCATCTTGTGCTGTTCGAAAATGTCCACCCGGCGCATGTGTTTGGGGTCAGCGCGATACGGATGGAGGGGCGGCAAGGACGGTTGAAGTCGTCTTTGGTTGCCTGGCTCGGCCTGCGCCTGGTGATCGCAGCGGTGATTGCGGCGATTGCCGGGTTACTGTTTGCGCTGGTTCCATTGCAAGGCAGCGATCACCTTCGGATGGCACTGATCTATAGCCTTGTGATCGCGGGCCTTTGGTCACTATCGGGGTTGGTTCTGGCGGCAACGGCGTTGGGCGCGCTTGCGTTGCTGCTGGACGGGTTCTTTGAACCTCAGGTCGCGGATATCCCGCATCCTGAACCGCGTCGTCTCCGCCTGTCTCTGATCGGCGCCGTGGGCCTTTCGGTGATTGCGCTGCTGGCCGGCAGCTGGTTTGGCCATCGCCTTCTGGAGCAGGTACAGGCGCCCGATCGGGCTGAGGTGATCGGTCATCGTGGCGCGGCAGCGTTGCGGCCCGAAAACACGATGTCCTCGGTTCTGAAGGCGATCGAGGATGGCGCGGATTGGGTTGAGATCGATGTGCAGGAAACCGCGGACAATCAGGTGATTGTTGCGCATGACAGTGACTTCATGAAACTGGCGCAGGTCGATCTGAAGGTCTGGGATGCCACGATGGAGGACGTGGCAGAGATCGACATCGGCAGTTGGTTCGGCCCTGAATACGCGGATCAGCGCACCCCAACGCTGCGCGAAGTTCTAGAGGCTGCAAAGGGCAAAGCCAAGGTTATCATCGAACTGAAATACTATGGCCACGATATCGATCTGGAAAACCGAGTGGTAGCGCTGGTCGAAGAGTTCGGGATGCAGGATCAGATCGCCACGATGTCTCTGAAGTATCCTGCGGTACAAAAGATGAAATCTCTGCGCCCCGATTGGCGCGCGGGTGTTTTGGCCGCGACCGCCGTGGGCGATTTATCGGGGCTCGAAGGCGACTTTGTCGCAGTGAATGCGGCGTCAGTCTCTCCGGGGTTGATCCGTTCCGTGCACGACGCGGGCAAGGATATCTATGTCTGGACAGTGAACGATCCGCTGCAGATGTCCGCCATGGCTTCGATGGGCGTTGACGGGTTGATCACCGATCGCCCGGCAATGGCGCGAGAGGTTCTACGGATCCGGGCCGAGATGGGTCCTGCTGAACGCCTTCTGCTGTGGCTCGCTACCACCTTTGGGATGCAAGTCGACACGCAGGCGATGCGCGATGCAAGCCCGTAAGTTAGCGGTGCTGCTGATCTGCCTATCCGGCGCTGCGGCGGCTCAGGATTTGATGCGCAGTGTCGAGATGCCTGCACATCGCGCTTTGATTGCGCAACGGGGCACCGTACCTTTGACACCGTTTGAGACAGATGGCTGTTCAGGCGGCCTGTCGACCAGCTGGCGCTGGGTGGCTGATACGTTCCCGCAGATCGGCGACCTATTTGAGGCCCACCCCCCGTGGGAGGAATGCTGCGTGATCCACGACCGGGCCTATCACAATGCGGGCGCAGCCTTGCTGCCCGAGGACAGCTACGACGCGCGGCTGTCTGCAGATCAGACCCTGCGCGCCTGCGTTAAGGATCATGGGGACACACATGCCGAGGATTATGCCCAGCGTTATGACATGTCGCCGGATCAAGTGCGCAACGTTCATGCGCTGACGGCAGATGCAATGTATGGTGCCGTTCGGTTCGGCGGCGGACCTTGCAGCGGGCTGCCGTGGCGCTGGGGGTTTGGGTACCCGGGGTGTTCTGTTTTTGGAGATCGCACCCCTGCGCGCGAATGACGTCGTGACAGCCCCTGCCTTTTCGATTATCCAACATGAAAACACGCGAATTGGGATTCTGAGACTCATGGCTGACCACAAGCACGGCGAAATGGACATCACCGTTCAAACCAAAACCTTCAACGGCTTTATCAAAGCCACAACCTGGTGTGTGATTGCGATCGCCTTCCTCTGCCTGTTCCTGGCGGTTTTCGCAGCGTAACGCGTAGCGAGGGCTGCCCCGTGTTCCGGATTTTGATTGCCTGCCTACTGGCAGCAACCGTTGCAGGCTGCGCAGGATCGCAGCGCCCGCAGGCTGATCCGTCAGAGATCGTATCCAGGTCTTACCGTGATCCGGGGCCTTCAACGCTGACGCTCTACACAATGATCAACACGCGCACTGGGTCCGGGGCGCATACGTCGCTGATGATCGGTGGCAGTGAACGGGTGATTTTTGATCCAGCAGGGTCTTTCCGGGCCGATGTCGTGCCGGTCAAGGACGATGTTCTCTATGGTATTACCCCGGCAGTCGAGCAGGCCTATCGCAGCTCGCATGCCCGCGAGTCGCACTATGCGCGTGTTCAAACCATTCAGGTCTCACCCCAGCAGGCGGAAATTGCCTTGCAACTGGCCAAACAAAGCGGTCCGGTAGCGGGTGCGTTCTGTGCGAACTCAACGGCGCGATTGCTGCAACAGGTGCCCGGATTCGAGCAGATCGATGTGACCTTCTATCCTGTGAAACTCTCGGATCAGTTTGGTCAATTGCCTGGTGTAGTGACTGAAGACTATCGTGAAAACGATGATGCCGATCTGCAAAAAGGTCTGGCGGCGAATAATGCGCGTCTCAATCAGTTGGACGCGGCCCTAGCCGAGTAAATAGAGCAAACCATAAAGCGTCGCCGCCCCTGAAAAGATCGCGGCGAGGACGTTTTTGCTAAGCACCCCAACGCCCAGTGCCATTGCTGCCGCTGCCATACGTGCAATATCCGGTTGTCCTTCGGTGGCCGATGGCCTGACAACCAGAGGGGCGATCAGCGCAGGCAGGATTGCCACGGCGGTATAACGCAGATGGCGTAGCAGCCACGGCGGCATGGGGCGATCCCCCACCAGACCGATAAAGGTAAATCGCAGGGCAAAACTGCCAATCGCCAGCCCGATGATGACCGTCCACATGGTGACAGGATCGATCTGGGTCATGTCTTCCTCCGCTCAAGCTTCACTTCGGATTGTGCTCCCGCGATCATCCCCGCGGTTCCCGCGATCAAAAGGCCCAGGTTGAACGGAACCGAGACGGTGAGGAGGGCGACGATGATGGCGACGAAGGCAGCAATCACATGGGGCACTGTGCGCATCATCGGCCCGATCATGGCCAGAAAGGTAATCGGCAGGGCAAAATCAAGCGCCCAGCTTTCCGGGATGCGCGCTCCCAATACCGCACCCAGGTAAGTGGCCAATATCCAAAGCGGCGTGATCGGTGTGACCGAACCGAAGAAATACGCCATCCTCTGCGGCAGCGTCATTTTGGGCTCTTTTTCGAACTGCACGATGCTGCAGGCATAGGATTGGTCGACAGTCAGATAAGCTGCGAAAGCTCTCTGCCAAATCGGGGCCGCACCTAGAAACGGTGTCAGAGACGCCGAATACATCGCCACCCGCAGGTTCACGGCCAAGGCCGAGGCCAGCACGATCACCGTTGGTGCGTTCTCTTGCATCAACTGCAATGCAGTGAATTGCGCCGCGCCTGCGAAGACCGTAGCGGAAAAGGCAACCACCTGTACGATGCTCAATCCGGCCTCGGTCGCAAAGACACCGAACAAGGTACCGAACGGGATGGCGACAAATATGAACGGCGTCCCGTCGCGAAAACCCTTCCAGAAGTATGACTTGGATGTGGCGTCTGCCATGGCGAAATCCTATGGTGATCGCAGCAGCAGTAGCTGTCTTGAGAGAGGGTTGCAATTGGCCACGAAACCGAATGCCTCGGACTACATCATCGCGCCTGATCCGGGAGCGCCCCGGTTGACCCGTGCCGTTGAGGGTGTGGACCAGAATGGTGAGGTCAGCCAGATCTCGGTGGTCGAAGAACGCCCGCTGACGATTTTTCTGAATTCGCAGGAAATCGTGACGGCGATGACGATTGGCGACTATCCAGAATACCTGGCGCTGGGCTTTTTGCGCAATCAGGGCATGTTGCTGCCTGATGATCAGACTACGCGTGTCGAATATGATGATGATCTAGAGACGGTAGTGGTTCGGACGCTGCGCGAGACCTCGTATGAGGAGAAGTTGAAGAAAAAGACCCGCACCAGCGGCTGCGCTGTGGGCACCGTCTTTGGTGACATGATGGAGGGGTTGGAGGACGTGCGTTTGCCGCAGGCCTCAGTGCGCACCTCGTGGCTTTATGATCTGGCTGCCAAGATCAATCGCACACCGTCTTTGTACCTTGAGGCGGGCGCGATCCACGGCACGGTCTTGTGCCGCCAGAACCGGCCGCTTGTATATATGGAGGACGTGGGCCGCCACAACGCGGTCGACAAGATCGCAGGCTGGATGCTGTCCGAGGGTGAGGCAGCCGATGACAAGATCTTATACACCACAGGCCGCCTGACATCAGAGATGGTGATCAAAACAGCGATGATGGGTATTCCGGTTTTGGCCTCACGGTCCGGTTTCACCGCTTGGGGCGTCGAGATCGCTCGTGAGGTTGGGTTGACCCTGATTGGCCGAATGCGGGGTCAGCGGTTTGTCTGTTTGTCGGGCGAGGATCGGTTGCTGCGCGACGTGGACCCAGCGAGTGTTGCGGTTGAGGATAAGAAGCATAGACGGAAGAGTGCGGGATGATTGAAATGCTCACAGGGCTTGAAGAGTTGCTGGTCCTCCCGGTTCTCTTTGTCACAGCGCTCTATGCTATGAAATTCCAGTATGCGGATGAGCTGGCGATGGATATGGCGCTGACGACCTATCCCGACGACGTACTGGATCAGCTTGGATGGGGCGCGCTGACCGATTTGATCGCAGCCTCTCGTGCGCCCGGCAACTCGACACCGCGAAAATCGACGCGTCTGCGTGTCTTGTTTTGGGGACTTCCTGCGTTGAAAGGGCTGAATAGGCCGGCCTTAACTGCAGCGCGGCGATACCGGCTAAACACCACGTTTATGTTCCTATCGGTATTTCTGATCTCTAGCGTTTGGTCTGTCTGGTTGGCCGGTCTTCTGATTTTGCTTGCTGTCGTTATTTTTGTGAGAACACCAAAATGGCCCACGCTGACAGGATTGCCGACATGACCAAACCCCTCGGTATCATCCTCGCAGGCGGGCTTGCGACCCGAATGGGCGGCGGTGACAAGGGTCTCTTGCAGATTGGCGGGCAGAGCCTTTTGAACCACGTGATCAACCGTCTGTCCCCACAGGTGAGCGGTCTGGCGCTAAACGCCAATGGTGATCCCGAACGGTTCACTGACATCAACTTGCCTGTCATTCCCGACACGATTGAAGGGTTCGCGGGACCCTTGGCTGGTGTTCTGGCGGGGCTCGACTGGGCGGCAGAGCAAGGGGCGGATGCAATCGTTACGGCAGCGGCGGACACGCCGTTCCTCCCACGTGATCTGGTCGCGCGCTTGACCGCCGCAGCCGAAGGTCAGATCCATCCACTTGTTCTGGCCACTACGCCTCGCACAGGTGAAGAGGCGCTGAAATCAGGGGGGAAAAAGAGGGTCAACCGGCACCCGACTTTTGGCCTCTGGCCCGTTGCGTTGCGTGACGATCTACGTGCAGCGCTGAACGACGGGTTGCGCAAGGTGGTGCTGTGGACCGACCAGCATGACGGGCGTGAGGCGCTGTTTCCGGCGGCCCCCTTCGATCCGTTCTTCAACGTCAACACGCCGGATGATCTGGCGTTGGCCGAAAAACTGTCGGAGCAGGTATGAGGATCTACGGCGTCACCGGCTGGAAAAACGCTGGCAAAACCGGATTGATGGAACGGCTGGTGGCCGAGATCACCGGGCGGGGGTTCTCGGTCTCGACCGTTAAACATGCGCATCATTCTTTTGATGTTGATCAGCCAGGGCGGGACAGCCATCGCCACCGAATGGCGGGCGCCAGTGAGGTTCTGCTGGCCTCAGGTCAGCGCGTGGCTTTGATGCAGGAATTGCGAGGCGCTTCGGAACCCGCGCTTGACGATCTGCTGGCGCGCCTGTCACCGGTCGATCTGGTGTTGATCGAAGGGTATAAGCGCGAACCTCATCCCAAGGTCGAGGCGTTTCGTGCCGAGCCGGATAATGCGTTGATCGCCAGGGACGACCGCACGATCCGTGCCGTTGCAAGTGATACCCCGCTGAACCTGGACCGTCCTGTTTTCGATTTGAACGACACGGTTGCGATTGCGGATTTCATACTGGCTGAGGTCGGTTTGTGAGCTTATTCGACAGCTTTGCGATGGTGGATTGGTCAGGTGGCAACGATACCGGTCCGACCCCGCGCAAAGATGCGATCTGGGCTTGCGTTGTGCGTGATGGCAAAGTGCAGGCTCTCGACTACCTGCGCAATCGTGTGGTTGCCGAAGCCTGGTTGCGGGACCTGATCGAGACCGAACTGGCGGCTGGTCGTCGCTTGTTTCTGGGGTTTGATTACCCGTTTGGTTACCCACAAGGTTTTGCAGCGGCCCTAACAGGCAGCAAAGATCCCCTGACACTATGGGATTGGCTGGACACACAGGTCGAGGACTCTGCGCAGACCAATAACCGTTTCGATTTGGCGGGTCGGATTAATCGACGTTTCGGCGGTAAGGGTCCGTTCTGGATGAATGCGCTGCGTCGCGATATCGACGGGCTACCGCGCACGAAACAGGACTATCACAACCCGTTCCCAGACCGCCGCGCGGTCGAATTGCAGGCGAAGGGCAGCTTTACCTGCTGGCAAATGGCCGGGGCCGGGTCTGTTGGGGGGCAGGTGATGATGGGCCTGCCGGTGCTCAGCCGGTTGCGGCATGCCTTTCGTGAAAAGGTTGCTGTCTGGCCGTTTCAGCCGCTGGATAAACCAGTCGCGTTTGTCGAGATCTGGCCCTCACTCAACCTGGGCTCTGCCCCGCCGGACCGGATCAAGGATGCTTGGCAAGTGGAACAGGTCGCCTTGACTTTGTCCCGGCTTACCGATCAGGAATTGACAGAACAGTTGGATGTTTCAGCCCCCGAGGAGGGGTGGATTTTGGGTGTACCACAGGACAAACCGAACATAGCGCCTCCGCCGTTGCGAAACGATTGTTTCGCATTGCCTGCCGGGGTGAACTGGACGCCGGTGGATGATGCGCTGGCGCTGCTGCGGGACAGGTTGCATCCTGTAACCGGGATTGAAATCGTTCCGTTGATGCAGTCCATGGGTCGAGTTTTGGCCGAAGACGTGGTGGCAAAACGCTCGAACCCGCCGCAACCCAACACGGCGGTCGATGGTTATGGCTTTGCAGGCCCTGCCGCAGAAGGTGCGCAGGTGATGCCTTTGACCGAAGGCCGCGCAGCGGCGGGCATTCCTTTTGATGGTCAAGTTCCGCCGGGCCATGCGCTGCGCATTCTGACCGGGGCGGCCCTGCCAGAGGGCGTGGATACGGTGATCCTTGAAGAGGATGTGACGCCAAAAGACGGTCATATCGCTTTCCACGGACCGTTGAAAAAAGGTGCTAACACGCGCCGCGCGGGTGAGGATGTGGTGGAGGGCGACACAGCATTGTCAGCTGGGCGCAGGTTGACGCCTGCGGATATGGCCTTGTTATCCGCTGTCGGTATCGCTGAGGTTCAGGTGCGTCAAACCCTGCGCGTGGCGGTTCTGTCCACAGGGGATGAACTGGTCGAGCCGGGCGATGCGGCGGGCGCTGGGCAGATCTTCGATGCCAATCGCCCGATGCTGCTGTCTCTGATCGCGCGCATGGGATTGGTGCCCGTTGATATGGGTGGGGTCGAGGATGACCGGGATGCGCTGCGCAAACGGCTGGATGAGGCCGCCGAACAGACGGATGTCGTCTTGACCAGCGGAGGGGCCTCGGCAGGGGATGAGGATCATGTCTCGGCCCTGTTGCGCGATGCGGGTGCGATGCAGGAATGGCGGATTGCGCTGAAACCCGGGCGCCCCTTGGCCCTGGGTATGTGGTCGGAAACGCCTGTCTTTGGCCTGCCTGGTAATCCTGTGGCGGCTATGGTGTGCACCCTGATCTTTGCACGGCCTGCTCTTTGCCTGATGTCAGGCGAAGGATGGGTTGATCCGCAAGGGTTCGAGGTGCCTGCCGCTTTTGAGAAACGCAAAAAACCCGGTCGCCGCGAATATCTGCGCGCGCGTCTGCGCGATGGTAGGGTCGAGGTGTTTCGTTCGGAAGGGTCAGGCCGGATCAGCGGGCTGAGCTGGGCCGAGGGGCTGGTCGAAATCGGAGATGACGCGCGGCATATTCAGCCGGGCGATCCGGTGCGATTCATTCCTTACGGCAGCTTTGGGCTATGAGCGTCACCGTCTCAAAGGGGTTTAGCCCAGCCGAGCGGCCTCAAGCTGCTGCACTGTTCTGGCAAGCCTTCTCGGCGAAACTGCACAAGGTGATGGGCCCCGACAACCGGGGTCTGGCCTTCTTTGAGAGTGCCCTTAATCCGGACTTTGCAATTGTAGCGCGGGATCCGTCCGGACAAATGCTGGGCCTTGCCGGTTTCAAGACCAACGAGGGTGGTCTGGCCGGCGGCAGCCTGTCGGATCTTGCGCGCGTTTATGGATGGTTCGGCGCGCTGTGGCGGGGCATGGTGCTGAGCGTGTTGGAACGGGATCTGAAACCCGGTGTGTTCCAAATGGATGGTATCTTTGTCGCAGCTGAAGCGCGCGGCAAAGGCGTCGGGACGACATTGCTGAGCGCGATCAAGGATGAAGCACGCAGCCGTGGCATGACCGAAGTGCAGTTGGATGTGATCGACACCAATCCGCGTGCGCAGGCTTTGTATGAACGCGAAGGATTCAAACCGGTAGGTTATGAAGAGACGGGGCCATTCGGGTATGTGTTTGGGTTCAGCAGTGCAACCAAGATGAGTTGGGCCGTTACACCCGTCTAATCGAACGTCCCGGCAACACGTCCCACCAGCATAAAGGCGCGCGCCGTTCTGGTGTCACCCAGCGCAGCCAGTTCGGCATCGCAGGCGTCAGGTTCAAATTCAACAATCATGTTGTCGAACCGTCGCAGGAAATGATGCGCCGCATCCCGGAAAATTGGGTCTTGCTTCATCCGCGCCGCCGTCAGCGCCAGTGACGATCGATCCCGAATTCCACCCAAAGCCGCCACGGCACGCCCACGAGCACCTTGAGCGAATTGCCGCCAGATCTCAGGCCGTGCCATGTCGGGGCGTAGGTCATCCATATAGATGCCTTCCTGGCTGAGCAGGGTCAGCACATCCTGCGAAGCCTGTACCAGCTTGGCGACCTTTCGGTCCTTCAGTGCCATCCGCAGCGCATTGAAGCCTTCGGTATCTTTATCGGTCTCGGGAAAATTCAGGGCGCGGATGAAGATATCGGTTGTCAGTGGTGGCGTGATCTCTTCGGCCGTGGTGCCCAGTGCCAGCGAGGTTTGATCTCCGGCAACCGGGGCTGACTGAAGGGTCTGAACAGGCTCGCGGCGTTTGGTCGAGAATGTGGCCAAGGCATCCTCGGCCTTTTTGGTTGCTGCGGCGATCTCGTCCAGCTTTTTGCTCACCGTCGGTTCGTAAGAGCTGGCAGCGCGCTGCTGTTGCACGACATAGGCCTGACGGATCGCATCGATGGCCGTCTGGAGCCGGGCACTTTCCTCTCGCATTATGCGGCTGGCACGCATGGCGGTGGCCGCGACCCAGATCATCGCGACCGGCATGAACACCGCAAGAAAGGTCACAATGATCCCACTACCTTCGGCCTGATCGGGCAGCACAAGAAACACGACCGATATCACCAGCCAGACGACACTCAGCACAGCGGCGGCGATTTCGATCGAGGTTACAGGTGTCCGGTCCGGGCGATCATAGATCCCCAGCGAGGTCGGCCGTTCGGTTTCTTGGTCAGGTTCGTTCCCCGACATGTCAGATGCTCCGGTCAGGCGTATTCGATGCTCAGAACTTCATAGGATCGCACACCGCCGGGTGTGCGCACTTCGACGCTGTCGCCTTCATCCTTGCCGATCAAAGCACGGGCCATGGGCGATTTGATGTTCAGCAGGCCGTTTTCGATATTGGCCTCATACTCTCCGACGATCTGCCAGGTCTTTTCCTCGTCGGTATCCTCATCGACCAATGTGACCTTTGCGCCGAATTTGATCGCGCCAGACAGTTTGGCGGGATCGATCACATCGGCCAGAGACAGGATGCCTTCCAGTTCCTTGATGCGGCCTTCGATAAAGCCCTGTTTTTCACGGGCAGAGTGATATTCGGCGTTCTCCTTCAAATCACCCAGTTCTCGGGCCGATGCGATCGCTTCGATGATCGCCGGGCGCTCGACGGATTTGAGGTTTTTTAGCTCTGCTGCCAGCGCGGCATTGCCCGCAGGCGTCATTGGAATCTTTTCCATAGTCTTGTGGTCCACGCATAAATTGAGCCGCCCCGCCGCAGGGAAAGCGTCGGGGCGAATGATGGGTCGTTCAGTACCTGACCTAAATGGGGCGTGAATTGCAAGAGGCCAAGGGGCAGCCCGGGTTCAATTCGCGGCTTAGCGCCGTTCGGACGGGACAGGCTCGCGCCTGTGGCGGTGATCCGGGGGCTTGTTCCTGCGCCACCGCTGTGACGGGGTGCAAAGCCACAACATCTCAATCATATTGCACCACCTCGAACTCGATCCCGTTGTCATCGTCGAAATAGAACCGCTTGCCCGGCTCATAATCGGCGTGGTTATGCGGTGTAAAACCTGCCGCGCGCACCTTGGCCTCGGTCGCGTCGATATCCTCGACCAGAACGCCCACGTGGTTCAGGCCGCCGACCACGTCATAGCTGCTTTCGTTTGATGGCTCGGGGTGTTCGGGGCGGTAGAGGGCAAGATAGGTGTGTTTTGTGCCGACATGCACCGTATAGCCGCCCGCCATCGCGGCGCCTTCCCAGCGGATATCCCATC
Source organism: Pseudomonadota bacterium (assembly GCA_039818265.1). Lineage (GTDB taxonomy): Bacteria > Pseudomonadota > Alphaproteobacteria > Rhodobacterales > Rhodobacteraceae > Ruegeria. Next base: position 85,680 of record JBCBUG010000006.1, read on the forward strand.
CAAACACTTTGTGCATCCACGCGGCCGAGGCTTTGGGATCGTTGACGGTGAAGTTGGTGTGTTCAAGCGTGGCCATCATGGCAGGTCCTTTCCTTTTTCAGGCTTGTCACGACTCAGCGTAATTTCTAAACCTAACTTTAGGTCAAGGTATTTCTTGCGAGGGTGAAATGGCAGCTTCCGAAGGTCTGGCAATTGGCGCTTTGGCACGGCGTACCGGGTTGGCGGTGTCGGCGATCCGGTACTATGAGGCGCAAGGGTTGATCTCGCCCTGGCGCAACGCGGGTGGGCAAAGACGCTATCAACGAGCCGACATCCGACGGCTGAGCTTTGTGATGATCGCACAGCAGTTCGGCTTGACCCTGCCGGAAATCCGCGAGGTCCTGTCGGGCCTTCCGGGCAACCGCACCCCGACACCGCAAGATTGGAAGGATATTAGCGTAACGCTGCGGGCGCATTTAGATCAGCGAATCGATACTTTGGTCCGGTTGCGTGACAATCTGGATGGCTGCATTGGCTGCGGGTGCCTAAGCCTGCCGAAATGCGCCCTGTACAATCCAGATGATCGCGCCAAATCAAACGGGAGCGGTCCCAGATACCTGATGGGCGACTCGCCAGAGGCTTAACTGCCGCATTGCAGCAATGTTACGCCGTGTTTTGATTGACCAAGGTCTTTCCGACCATGTAATCAGCCGTGAAACAAAATTGCGCCGACTGCACGAGAAAAGCGCCAATTCGGAAAGTTAGCTAAGGAGCCCGCGATGGCCGATATTGAACGCGAAGCGATGGAATATGACGTGGTGATCGTGGGTGCAGGCCCGGCGGGCCTGTCTGCGGCCATCCGTCTGAAACAGCTGGATGCAGACCTGAACGTTGTGGTTCTGGAAAAGGGGTCCGAAGTCGGCGCACATATTCTGTCAGGCGCGGTGCTTGATCCCTGCGGTCTGGATGCGCTGATCCCCGATTGGAAGGAAAAGGGCGCGCCGCTGAACACACCGGTCAACGAAGACAACTTCTATATGCTGGGAGAGGCGGGTCAGATCCGTATCCCCAACTTCCCGATGCCGCCGCTGATGAACAACCACGGCAACTACATTGTCTCGATGGGCAATGTCTGCCGCTGGATGGCCGAGCAGGCTGAAGAGCTGGGCGTGGAAATCTTCCCTGGCATGGCATGTTCGGAGCTTGTCTATGGCGAGAACGGCGAAGTCAAAGGCGTGGTCGCAGGTGTCTTTGGCCTGGAAGCTGATGGCTCTTACGGTCCGAATACCGAGCCAGGCATGGAATTGCACGGTAAATATGTCTTCCTGTCGGAAGGTGTGCGCGGGTCGCTGTCCAAAGAAGTCATTGCCAAATACGACCTGTCTGCTGGCAAAGAGCCGCAGAAATACGGCGTTGGTATGAAAGAGATTTGGGAGGTCGATCCTTCCAAGCACAAGGAAGGCAGCGTCACGCACACCATGGGCTGGCCGCTGGGTAGCAACGCGGGCGGTGGATCGTTCATCTATCACCTTGAAAACAATCAGGTCTATGTCGGCTTTGTGGTTCACCTGAACTATAAAAACCCGCATCTGTACCCCTATATGGAATTCCAGCGCTTCAAACATCATCCGGTCGTTGCTGACCTGTTGAAAGGCGGCAAGCGCGTGGCATATGGCGCGCGGGCAATCACTGAAGGCGGGTTCCAGTCGATGCCGAAACTGGTTGCGCCGGGCGTGGCGCTGCTGGGCTGCTCGGCAGGCATGGTCAACGTGCCGCGCATCAAGGGCAACCACAACGCGATGCTGTCCGGTAAAGCCGCAGCCGAAGCGGCCTTCGACGCCATCAAGGCCGAGCGGTCTGGTGATGAGCTAACCGATTACGAGACCGAAGTTCGCAGTGGCCCCATCGGTAGCGACCTCAAGAAGGTGCGCAACGTCAAGCCGATCTGGTCGAAATGGGGCCTGACCGCCTCACTGATGCTGGGTGGTTTGGACATGTGGACCAATACGCTGGGCTTTTCCCTGTTCGGCACCATCGGTCACGGCAAAAACGATGCCGAGGCGACCGAGGATGCCAGCAAGCACAAACCCATCGATTATCCGAAACCTGATGGTGTTCTGTCGTTCGACCGATTGACCAACGTGTCATTCGCGATGACCAACCACGAGGAAAGCCAGCCCTGCCATCTGCGCCTGTCTGATCCAGAGGTTCCGGTAAAGGTCAACCTGCCTCAGTTCGACGAACCGGCGCAGCGCTACTGCCCGGCAGGTGTGTATGAGGTGGTCGAAGACGAAAACGGCCCGCGATTCGTCATCAACTTTCAGAACTGCGTCCACTGCAAAACCTGCGATATCAAGGACCCCAGCCAGAACATCACCTGGACCACCCCGCAGGGTGGCGATGGACCGAACTATCCCAATATGTAGGCGAAAACCGGTGCACTGGCAGGGTCGTGAAGGCTCTGCCATTGCCTCTTGCCAGCCAAGGCCCTAGCTTATCGGTCAATCTATGATAGCAGGGTAGGATTTAGGTGATTTCCCTTGTGCATCGCGCGGTATTGGCCGCGCTACTTTTTTCGACGGTCAGTGTGCCAGTGTCTGCGGATACAGGGGCAGGGGCTTATCTGGCTGGCCGTCAGGCGATTTATGAAAGTGACTATGCAGCAGCCGAGCAATACTATGCGCAGGCGCTGAAGTTTGACCCTCAGAACGCGCTTTTGCTGGAAAGTGTTGTGGTGGCAAGACTGGCGCTGGGAGAGATCGAGCGTGCCTTGCCCATCGCGCAAACGATTGAAGAGGCCGAACTACCCAGCCAGGCCGCCAGAATGGTGGTCGCCGCCAATCTGATTGCGGATGACAAACTGGCAGAGCTTTTGGCGCGCGACCCCGAAACAAAGGGTGTTGGCCCGTTGGTAGACGGGCTGATGGTCGCCTGGGCCCAACTGGGTCAGGGTGAGTTGACCAAAGCGATGGAGCAGTTCGACACTGTATCCACCCAGGATGGGCTGCGCGAATTTGCGCTGTATCACAAAGCAATGGCGCTGGCCTCGATTGGTGACTTTGAGGGGTCCGAGGCGATCTTTGCGGAAAATGATGGCGCGATTGCCCAATTCTCGCGCCGCGCAGCAATGGCGCGGACTGAGGTTCTGTCGCAGCTTGACCGAAACGCCGATGCGCTGGCGTTTTTGGATACCGTCTTTGCGGCGGGCAGTGACCCTTCGATTGAAGATTATGTCAGCCAGTTGAAAGCTGGCGAAACACTGCCCTTTACCCATGTTCGATCCGCTCAGGATGGCATGGCCGAGATCTTTTTCTCGGTCGCTGCGGTGCTGAACACTGAAGCGTCGCCCGACTATGTGCTGTTGTATACTCGCGTCGCAAGCTTCCTGCGCCCCGACCATGTGGATGCAATCTTGCTGAGCGCAGAGCTTCTGGATGAATTGAAGCAATATGACCTGGCTGTCGATACCTATCGCAAGGTTCCGGCTGACAGTAATGATCACCATGCTGCCGAGCTGGGTCGGGCCGAGGTGCTCAGCCGGTCAGGCAAAACGGATGCTGCCATCGAAGTGCTACAGAATCTTTCGGCAAAGAAACCCAATCTGCCCAGCGTTCACGTGGCACTTGCGGATATCCAGCGGCAACAGGAAAACTATGCGGCCGCAGCAGCGTCCTATGACAGCGCAATCGCCCTGACAGACGCCGCGTCAAGCGGGAACTGGTTCCTGCATTACGCGCGTGGCATCTCGCACGAGCGGCTCAAGAACTGGGATCAGGCCGAGTCGGATTTCCGGCGTGCGCTCGAGTTGAACCCGGATCAGCCGCAGGTTCTGAACTATCTGGGCTATTCGCTGGTCGAACGCCGAGAGAAGCTGGATGAGGCGTTGGATATGATCGAACGGGCCGTCGCGGCGCGTCCGGACAGCGGTTACATTGTCGATAGTCTGGGCTGGGTGCTGTTTCGCCTTGGACGCTATGATGAAGCCGTGGAACATATGGAACGCGCTGTTGCGCTGATGCCGGTTGATCCGGTGGTCAATGATCATTTGGGCGATGTCTACTGGGCCGTTGGCCGGGATCGTGAGGCCGAGTTCCAGTGGAAACGCGCATTGTCCTTTATTGACCCGGAAGAGACTGATGGCGAAGCGGATCCCGAGCGCATCCGCCGTAAGATAGAGGTGGGTCTGGACGTGGTCTTGGCCGAAGAAGGTGCTGATCCTTTGAAAGTCGCCAATGGCAACTAAGGGCTTCGCACCCGCCAAGATAAACCTCACGCTGCATGTTACCGGCCAACGGGAGGACGGGTATCACCTGTTGGATTCGCTCGTGGCCTTTGCAGATGTCGGGGACCATTTGGTGTTTGCGCCGGGGCCTGATCTGTCGATTTCCGTTGCCGGAGAACACGCAGCTGGCGTTCCTACAGATGCCGGGAACCTCGTCTGGAAAGCGGCTGAGGCTACGGGGTGGTCAGGCGACATCGCTTTGGACAAGGTGCTGCCCCATGGTGCCGGCATTGGCGGCGGATCATCTGACGCGGCGGCCATGCTGCGCCATGCGCAAGTTCAGGGTTTTGATATCCCATCCGATCTTCCTGTCTCATTAGGGGCGGACATACCTGCTTGTATGCTGGCCAAGGCCGCGCGGATGCGAGGGATTGGTGAGCAGGTGGCAGCTATGAATTTGCCCGAGTTGCCCGCCCTTTTGGTAAACCCCGGCGTTGAGGTGCCCACGGGGGCTGTATTCGAGGCCATGAAGACGCGCCAAAACCCGCAGATGCCCGATGACGTTCCCGCGTTTGAGGGCGTAGCCGAATGCGCCAAATGGCTGTCAGCTCAGCGAAATGACCTTGAAAGCCCCGCGATTGATATCGCCCCCGAGATTGGGCGTGTTCTGGACGAGCTGGCCGCGACTCGGGACGTTTTGCTGGCACGTATGTCGGGCTCGGGCTCAACCTGCTTTGCGCTCTATCCATCGATGAAAGCAGCCCATTTCGCCGCTTACGAGATTGGTGCAGCCCATCCCGATTGGTGGTGCCGCGCGACTTTGCTTAGTTGAGCCGCGACACCACGTAATCTGCCAGATCGCGCAGCAATGTGCGAAGCTCGTGATCTGGCAACACCTCTAGTGAGGCCTTGGCCTTGTTCGCCCAACCCAGCGCATCCTGACGTGTGGCCTCAAGCGTCTGGTACTTGGCCATCAAGCTTAGCGCGTGATCCAGATCGCCGTCTTGCTGTCGGCCTTTTTCGATTGTGCGCTCCCAGAATGTGCGCTCGTCGGGCGTGGCCTGTGCCACGGCCTTGATCACAGGAAGGGTCAGCTTCCGTTCGCGGAAATCGTCGCCAATGTTCTTGCCGGTCGCTTTGCTATCGCCCTGATAATCCAGCAGATCGTCGGCAATCTGGAAGGCAATACCCAGCGTATCGCCATAATCGAACAGGGCCTCGACCTGTGGTTCTGTTGCACCGGCGATCACACCGCCCACTTCGGTCGCTGCCGAGAACAACGCCGCTGTCTTGCCGCGCACGACTTGCAGGTAGACGGCCTCATCCGTGCCCAGATCGGTGGCCGCGGTCATTTGCAGCACTTCGCCTTCGGCAATGGTAGCCGAAGCATTGGCCAGAATGTCCAGAACACGAAGCGAGCCGGTTTCCACCATCAACTGGAAGCTGCGGGAAAACAGATAGTCGCCAACCAGCACGCTGGATTTATTGTCCCACAAAAGGTTCGCCGTGGGCCGGCCACGCCGCTGGGCGCTTTCGTCGACCACATCGTCATGCAGAAGGGTCGCGGTATGGATGAACTCGACCGTGGCGGCCAGACGCACATGGTGCTCGCCCGTATAGCCAAACAGCCGCGCCGCCGCCAATGTCAGCATGGGGCGCAGGCGCTTGCCGCCCGCTTCGACCAGATGCGCGGTCACCTCGGGGATGCGCGGCGCGTGCTCAGACGCCATCCGCGTCCGGATCAGCGTATTCACCGCCTCCATTTCGCCGGTCAGAATTTCAGCGAGCCGCTCATGCGGTTTCGAGATTGTGCTGATGTCCATCACACTCCTGATACAAGGCTCGACTTCTGCCGTGCCTTGCCCTTACATCCATCCCCATGAAAGAACTATTGCGCAGCACCGATCCGACAATCCTGGCCTTTGCATCCGCTCTTCTTGAGGGCGAGGATATAGACTGCTTTCAGATGGACGTAAATATGAGCATCCTCGAAGGCGGCATCGGAATCTTCCCCCGCCGTCTGATGGTCCGGGCGGATGACCTGACCCGTGCCGAACGTGTGATGCGCGACAACGAGATTCCGTTGGGGCGATGACCCGTTTTGAGGATCATGACCTAAGCCGAAATGCGTTTCTGGGTGGCAAACTGCACCTGTGGCAGCCTGTGAACGGCTATCGCGCCGGGGTGGATCCTGTTTTGCTGGCCGCGTCGGTTACGGCCACCAGCGGACAGTCAGTGCTAGAGCTTGGATGCGGGGCCGGGGCGGCCACTCTCTGTCTGGCTGCGCGGGTTCCGGGTTTGCAAATGTGCGGCGTTGAGCTGCAACCACCCTATGCGGAATTGGCGCGCCGCAACGCTGCCGACAATTCCATTACGCTGGAGGTCTTTACCGCTGATCTGGCAGCGCTTCCGGTGCAGCTAAAGCAACGCCAGTTCGAGCATGTGATCGCAAACCCGCCCTATTACCGTACCGGGGCTCATAGCGCGGCCTCGGATACAGGGCGCAGCGTTGCCCTGGGCGAACAGACCCCGCTGGCCGATTGGATCGACGTGGCCACCAAACGCCTTGCACCGCTCGGTTATCTGCACATGATCCAAAAGGCCGACCGCCTGTCGGACCTGCTGATGGCGTGTCAGGGTCGGCTGGGTTCGGTCGAAGTGCTGCCATTGGCGGCGCGATCAGGGCGTGAGGCCGAGTTGGTGATTTTGCGTGCCCGCAAGGGCGGACGCGCTGCATTCCGTCTGCATGCCCCGGTGATTCTGCACCAAGGGGACCGGCACGAGAGGGATGGTGAAAGCTACACCCCGGAGATCTCGGCGGTGCTGAGGGGGGGTGCAGCCATGGGACCCTTTCATGCCGCTCGGCGATGACCAGCCGAATTTGTCGGATTTATTGCAGATTCTGTGCGTATGCAGCGTGACAGGGTGGAAACGATGTGCTCAACTTCTTACGTGACATCTAGACACGTAAACCAAGGAGGATCGCCATGAGCGTGAGCGCACATCTGACGGAACTGAAGAAGAAGCACGAATCTCTCGGTCTAGAAGTGGAACAAGCCCAACGCTCGCCAGGCATCGATGATCTCCATATCGCCCAGCTGAAAAAGCAGAAACTTAAGCTCAAGGAAGAGATCGAACGCCTGTCAGCTTAACCAGTCAGGCTGGCGCGCGCCGCAATTACAGCGCCGCCGGTGATCAGTACCGCCGCGATCGCCAATGTCCATGTCGGCATGGCGATCCCGGCACCAACTAGAACAACGGTAGACAGCAAAGGTGCTGCATATGAGCTGGTTCCCAGCATCTGTATGTCGCCTTGTTTGACCCCGATATCCCACACATAAAACGCCAGCCCCACAGGACCCAGGCCCAAAGCCAGCGTCGAAGCCCAACTGAGGGCGGTATCGGGCCAGACGGTGGTTTCGAGTGCGAAATGCAGTACCCACGAGGCGATGGCAGTCAGCACGCAGAACACAGCAACAGTGCTTGTGGGCGTTTCGCCCAGTTTACGGGACAGTACCGAATACCCCGACCATGTCAGAGCACAGAGGAAGGCCAGCGCGTATCCCGGCAGGTGATCGACCTGAAAACCTGCGCTGCCACCACCGGTGATGATCAGTGCGGCCCCAGTAAAGCCGAGGCAGGCCCCGAACAAATGGCCCGGCCTCAGTTGCTCGCCGGGTAGAAGCCCTGAAAACAGGACAATCAGGAGGGGCCAGAGATAGGCAATCAGCCCAGCCTCTGCCGCCGGAGCCATGCGCAGGGCAGAGAAATAGAGCGCGTGGTATCCAAACAGACCAACAGTGCCGAATGCATAGATTTTCCAACTGATACTGCGCAGTTTGGAAAACCCACTGGATCGCCATGTCCAGATCAAACCCAGAGAACCGCCGATGCTGAAACATATGGCATTGAGCAAAAGGGGCGGTGTCGGGGCCGAGCCTACGGTGAATAGCGCCAGCAAGGCCCACAGCAGAACAGCGATGAATCCGATGGCAGTAGCGCGGTTTCTTGTCATTTGGCTAAGACGTCTTCTACAGGAATGATCGTGAACTCATCCGAGATATGGGCGGTTTTTTCAATCTCGGTCGCGAACCAATCGCGGAACGCGGCCACTTGTGGCCGGTGTTCCGCACCGGGCAGGCACAGAAACCGAAACCGCCCGTTGGTTTCGATGGCTGTTTTGAAAGGGGCGATCAATCGCCCCTCGGTCATGTCTTTGATGATCATTGCGCGCCGCCCCAAGGCCACCCCGACACCCGCCACGGCGGCATCAATCGCGTGATCCGCATTCGAGAAATGCGCGCCATGTGTCGGCGTGAACTCCATCCCAACGGCCTTGAACCAGGTTGGCCAATCGGCTGGCGGTTTGAGAAACGCGATTGAATCATCGTGGATCAAGGGCGCATCACGCAAGCTTTCGGGGGTGGTAAACTGCTCTGCCAGCTCGGGTGTCATGACCGGCGTCAGCCATTCCTTGCGCACCGGCAGGCAATACAGCCCCTCATCCTGGCCAGAGCCAAAGCGGATCGCAACATCCACATCATCCTGTTCCAAATCCATATTGCGCAGGGTGGCCGAAAACCGCAGATCGATTTCCGGATGGGCGCGCGCAAAATCATAGAGGCGCGGGGCAAGCCATTTTGCCGTGAGCGCCGGCCCTGCAGTGACAGTCAGCGTTGTGTTGTCCTGCAATCTGCGCGTCGCAGCCCAGGCAGACTTGAGCGCGGCAAAACCGTCTGCCGTACCGGGGGCCAGTGCTTTGCCGGCTTCGGTTAGTTCCACCGCGCGGTTCAAACGCCGAAACAGGGGATGGCCCAGATGCTCCTCAAGTGACTTGATCTGAAAAGACAGCGCAGCGGGCGTTACGTTCAGCTCATCAGCCGCTTTCGCAAATGATATATGGCGCGCGGCGGCATCAAAGGCGCGCAAAGCGGTCAGAGGAGGCAGTCGGTCGGACATTTCACTTAAGATTTACTTACCTGAGCTGTCGAAAACTCTCGTTTGTACGTTTTGAAATCAAGCGTCATGTTGAGAGCAAGTCAAGTTCATCTTTAGCCAGGAGGATATGCCATGATCGAGATGACGACCAACCCGTCTGTTCAAGATGCGATCCGTCGCGCCCATGAAGAACGCAGCAAAGTCATTCACCAACTTTGGGCCTGGTTAACCGGTTCCCGCTGATCACAGCGCGCGTGATCTTACGGGATAAAGAAGGGCCGGTCCAAAAGGACCGGCCCGTTTTTTGTTGCTACGGAGTGTGATCAGACGAAGAACTGAGCACCGTTGGCCGAGATGGTCGAGCCATTGATGAACTGAGAATCGTCCGAGGCCAGGAATGCGACACAGCGTGCGATTTCCTCTGGCTCACCCAAGCGGCCCGCCGGGATCTGGCCGATGATGGATTCACGGACTTTCTCTGGCACCGCCATAACCATTTCGGTGGCAATGTAGCCGGGGCAGATCGCGTTGGCGGTGATGCCCGCACGGGCGCCTTCCTGCGCCAGCGATTTTACGATGCCCAGATCACCCGCCTTGGTTGCAGCATAGTTCACCTGTGCAAACTGACCCTTCTGACCGTTGATCGAGCTGATGACGATGATACGACCAAACTTGCGCTCGCGCATGCCGGGCCAGACGGGGTGAACGGTGTTGAACACGCCGGTCAGGTTGGTGTCGATCACTTGATGCCACTGCTCAGGCGTCATTTTGTGGAACGGCGCATCACGGGTGATGCCCGCGTTTGCCACAACGATGTCGATTGGGCCAACTTCGGCTTCGACCTTTTCGATGCCCGCTTTGGACTCGTCATAGTCGGCCACGTTCCACTTGTATGTGGCGATGCCGGTTTCTTCGGTGAATTTTGCTGCGGCTTCATCGTTTCCTGCGTAGGTCGCTGCAACATTACACCCTTCGGCCTTAAGCGCCTTGGAAATTGCTGCGCCGATGCCGCGGGAACCGCCGGTTACGAGTGCTGTACGTGCCATTTAGGAATCCTCCAAATTTAGTCGCCTTGGTAATTCTGTTACTCTGAGAGATAATGTTGCGCAATATCGTTTCGTAGCGGTTTGGGGCTTTCTGTCTGGCGATATTGTCGCATCTAGCGGGTAAGCTTCGATTGTAACAAAAAAGGGCGCCGGTGGGACGCCCTTTTCTATTTGGTTGTCAAAGCACTTAGTCGCGCTCCACACACAGGGCGACACCCATGCCGCCACCGATGCACAGGGTCGCCAGACCTTTCTTCGCATCACGACGCTTCATTTCGAACAACAGCGTGTTCAGAACGCGGCAGCCCGAGGCACCGATTGGGTGGCCGATGGCAATCGCACCGCCGTTGACGTTTACGATGGACGGGTCCCAACCCATATCCTTGTTCACGGCGCAGGCTTGCGCGGCGAAGGCTTCGTTGGCTTCAACCAGGTCCAGATCGTCAACCGACCAGCCGGCTTTTTCCAGTGCTTTGCGCGAGGCGTAGATCGGGCCAACGCCCATGATTGATGGGTCCAGACCGGCGGTCGCGTAGGATGCGATCCGCGCCAGAGGCTCAATCCCGCGCTTTTCGGCGTTCTCGGCCGACATAAGCAAAGTCGCCGCGGCGCCGTCATTCAGGCCCGAAGCGTTGGCGGCGGTGACCGAGCCGTCCTTGGTGAAGGCCGGGCGCAGTTTGGCCATCGCTTCCATTGTTGCGCCGTGACGGATGTATTCGTCCTTGTCCATCACGATGTCGCCCTTGCGGGTCTTGATGGTGAAGGGAACGATTTCATCGGCGAATTTGCCCGCTTTCTGAGCAGCTTCGGCTTTGTTCTGGCTGGCAACGGCGAATTCATCCTGTTGATCGCGGCTGATCTGCCATTTTTCGGCGACGTTCTCGGCGGTCTGACCCATGTGGTAGCCGTTGAAGGCATCCCACAAACCGTCGCGGATCATCGTGTCGATGTATTTCATGTCACCCATTTTGTGACCGGCACGCAGGGCGGCGGCGTGGGGCGACAGTGTCATGTTTTCCTGGCCACCGGCGGCGACGATATCTGCATCACCCAGCTGAATGTGCTGCGCACCCAGAGCCACAGCGCGCAAGCCCGAGCCGCAGACCTGGTTGATACCCCAGGCTGCGCTTTCCTGCGGCAGGCCTGCATTGATATGCGCCTGGCGGGCGGGGTTCTGGCCCTGAGCGGCCGTCAGAACCTGACCCATGATGGTTTCGCTTACTTCACCTTTGTCCACCCCGGCCCGTTCGACGACCGCCCCCAGAACGGCAGCGCCGAGATCATGTGCAGGGGTGTTCGCAAACGAACCGCTAAAGCTGCCGACGCCCGTGCGTGCGGCGGATGCGATTACTACGTTGGTCATATAGTCAGTCCTTTACCGTCAAGGTCCTTTGGGAAATCTGACGGCGCAGGTGGCAGAGAGCATCTCTGACAAAACAAGAGCGCCCCAAGTTCCCCGCTCCAGCACTTCATGGCATATCGCAATGCTGCATATGCAGCAACGGGCAGCTTGTCTCAGCAGTTTAAGTGATTGAAACGGCCGGGCCGATTTTTGCTTAAGAGCCTGTTTTGGATTTGTTTTCCTGCTTCCAAGGAGGGGCGACACTGGGCGCTCCGAACAGAAAACCTTGCAGACAGTCGACACCGCTATTGCGCAGAAACTCGGCATCTGCCCGGTTTTCAACCGATTCGGCGGTCACTAGTATTTCGAATTCCTGCGCGACCGAGATCAATGCGCGCACCAGAGCCTGATTGTCCGGCTGTTCGCTGACACCTCGGATAAACTGACCGTCGATCTTTGCTGCGTCGAACAGGAACTCACGGAAATGGCGAATGCCAAAGTCGCTAGCACCAAAATCGTCCAGAGCAAAGGCAATGCCGCGTTCCTGCAGGCGATCCATCAGGTCGATCACAAGTTCGGGTACCTGCATGGCGGATTGTTCCGAAATCTCCAGGATCAGCCGTTCACCAATGCTCTCGTCACGTTTCAGGAATCGATCCAGCACCCTTGTCCAGCGTGAAAACCCAATCGAGCGGGCGGACATGTTGATCGACAAGCGTATGCCAGGGTTTCGCACCAATGTCTGCAAACCAACTTCCAGCGCGATGCAATCAAGTTCTCGCCCCAAAGGTGTATTTTCGACCTGTGGCATGAACTCTCGCGCCGGGATCACGCGCCCGGTTTCGTCCAATACACGGATATAACCTTCATAGAAAGCAATGCCGCCGGGCGCGTGCGCCTGCACAACCGGCTGAAAGGCCAGCTTGCACTGTTTGTGCTTCACCGCTTCGGTCGCCATTTTCACCACGGATCGATCCCGCGCCGAGATGGCCGAGTTTAACGGGTTGTCCGATCCTTCAGGTAAATCTGCAAGTTTCTTGTCCCGCATAAGCGCCAGTTCCCTGAACATGTCCGAATAGAGTTTCGGTCCCAATGTCAGGGCAAACAGGTGAATCTGCGGTTAAAGCGGGTGAATTTTCAGCGGGCAGAGTGTTGGGCGCGCGCCAAAGAGGATGCGGCCCCGATCACTGCTCCGGTAAAGCCCAAAAGCATCATCAGAAAGCCCAACGCGATCAAACCGGCCAAAGCGCTGGCAATCGCAGCGACCATAGCCAACATCAGACCCAGCAAACCGACCAATGTCGAAAGGGTAGTCAAGCGGGTCATCTGCGGGTCTCCGGTCACTCGTTATCTCAAACCATGGATCCCATATGGCACCCGCAACCGATATTTCAAGCTGAGACAGGCATGATCACGGGCAGTTCAGAATTGTTTTGCCTTCAGATTGGGCAATTCATCGCCAAGATGCTGGAAACCGGGCGTTCCGCGATCTTCGGGATGCCGCGCCAGATGCTTTTGTTTGATCTGGTCTGAGCTGTCGCGGCTGCCGTCATGGCTGTATCCGGGTGGTGCGAAACAATAGGCCAGCCGTTGGCGCATTGTCAGGCCGGGTTGTGTGGCGTCGCGCCAGATGCCGACCCATTCATGAAAGGCCACGCGCAACGGGTTGAAGGTGCCGATATTGTGGACCAGCCCGTAGTCGACGCGATCACCGTCCTGCTCGGGCACAAAGGTGCCGAACATCTTGTCCCAGATGATGAAGACGCCGGCATAGTTGCAATCTAGGTAGCGGGCATTGCGGCCATGATGCGCGCGGTGGTGGCTGGGTGTGTTCATCACCGCTTCGAACCAGCGGGGCAGTTTGCCGATGGCCTCAGTATGAATCCAGAATTGGTAGATCAGGTTCAAGCCACCCACGAACAGCACCATGGCCGGGTGAAAGCCCAACAGGATCAGAGGTGCGCGGACCACCATCATGAAGGTGAACGTATAGGTCCAAGTCTGCCGCAATGCGGTGGTCAGGTTGTAGTGCTGTGAACTGTGGTGGTTCACATGGCTGGCCCAGACCCAACGGATACGATGACCGAACCGGTGCACCCAGTAGTACCGCAGGTCATCCAGCACAAAGCACAGGATGATCACCGGGATCGAGGTACCCAGATCGAGCGGCGTGATCTGCCACAGCCACATAAAGAACGCATAGGCGATGAACCCCAACAGAAAGCCTGAGGCGATGTTTCCGGCCCCCATGATCAATGAGGTCACCGCATCGCGTGTCTCATACTGGCCACCCCGGCCTTTGACAGCGATCCAAAGGAATTCGGCCAGAATCGCGGCGATGAAAAAGGGAACTGCCCATTGCACGGCGTCGGGAAAGACAATCTGATCTGTCATTTGGGTTCCATCAGGTTACGCCAATGGCTGCGTTCGAATTCGTCCAGACGAACAAGGCATCTGGGTGTGGCAAAGTCGCGAAACTGGATTTCGAACCCTTCGGGATGGTCCAGCATGTCATAATCCAGCAAGTGCCGGGCGACGGTATCCGCGCCAAAAGACCAGATCAGACCGGGGCCGGATACGGTTCGGAGCAGGGCTGTATGGCCATCATGGGCAACTGTCAGGTCAATCACGTCATCGTCCGGAAAATGGCGCAGCCATTCCTGACCTGTGTTTTCCTGTGTTAGCACGCGCAATTGCGATCGGCCTGTCAGGTGCAGCAACAGCGTGACACCAGCGATTCCTCCGACCACCAGCACCAGAAGAATTTCCAGCGGCATTCTGTCCTCCCGCGGCCAGAGTGCAGCCGACCTTTGCAGCTGTCAAAGGTGGCGTGGCGTAAGGCGGAATGGCGAAGGGGCGCAGCAGCGGTGGCTGCGCCCCATAAAAACTTGATCGAGTCAAATTGATATCAGTTGCTGATCGTGTAGGTCCCGCCAGAGTCACCCTTGCCTTTATTGCGGGTGAACGTCACCTGATTGCCGTCCAGCGAAACGGTCTGGCAATCTTGCGGCAGCGTATCGCTTCCAACCACCAGATTGCGGCACCAGAACCGTTTGTTCCAAACCCAGGCCCCGGCAACGTTTCGACCGTCGTCCAGTTTACCAGACAGTTTTCCGTCGGCCGAAATGACCAGGGTCGCCCCGTTTCCAGTCAGCGTTTTGCCAGCAACCGCATCAAGGAATTGCTTCTGCTTTTTGATGTCCTTGGCGTCGGCTGCCACCGCCGCACCCAGTGCGATAAAGGTAGCAGCGGCAAGTGTTGGGATACTCTTCATAAAATACTCTCCTGACTAAACGGCAAGAGAGTATCATGATTCTAACGGTTTAGAGCAGAATTTCTCAGCTTTCAGCGTTGACGAGAGCCGAGATAATCGCCTTCGCGCTATCCGAGTTCCATTCGGCATCACCAATCAGTCGCGCGATCTCATTGCCGTCCGGATCAAGTATCACGGTGATCGGCAGGCCAATCACGCCCATCTCACGCGCCACGGCCTGTTTGGGGTCCTGATGGCGAGGCAGGTTGTCGATCCCGTTCTCGTCAAAGAACTTTTTGATCCCGGCGGGTGAGTTGCGCCCGGTGGCCAACGTCAGCACCTCGAACCTGTCGCCGCCGAACTCTTCTTGAAGTTCAGCGATCTGGGGCATCTCCTTGCGGCACGGGGCACACCAGGTGGCCCAGAAGTTCAGGAGGATGTATTTGCCCTTATAGTCCTCCAGAGACGCCGTGCCGCCATCATCTTCCAACTCAAATTCAACCGCTTCAACCGGTTTGGGCTCTTTGTGCAGGATCAGTCGCTTCAGGCTGTCCTCGCGCAGCGGCCCCAATGTCTCGGCATCGGTTGCCAAAGCGGCGTTTGCACCCAGCGCTAGGGCCATATAAAGGGGGATCAGACGTAACAGGCGCATATTAACTCCGGGTTTTCTTTCATGACCGATCATTCCTCGAACCAGATGTGGGGCGGCCGCTTCGCCGCCGGTCCAGACGCGATCATGGAGGCAATCAATGCCTCGATCGGGTTCGATCAGCGGATGGCAGCCCAGGACATCGCAGGCTCGCGCGCCCATGCCGCCATGTTGGCCGCCACAGGCGTTATTAGTGATAGTGACGCGCAGGCTATTCGGGAAGGGCTGCTCACCGTTTTGTCAGAAATCCAGAACGGAGAGTTTCAGTTCTCGACCGCGCTGGAAGACATTCATATGAATGTAGAGGCACGGCTAAAAGAGGTGATTGGTGAACCCGCAGGCCGTCTGCACACGGGTCGGTCGCGTAACGATCAGGTGGCGACCGATTTCAAACTCTGGGTCCGCGATCAGTTGGATGCGGCAGAAACCGGCATTCTGGCTCTGATCCGCGCGCTTTTGGCGCAGGCCGAGGCCGGGGCGGATTGGGTCATGCCGGGCTTTACCCATTTGCAAACCGCGCAGCCGGTAACATGGGGCCACCACATGATGGCCTATGTCGAGATGTTTGGTCGCGACCTGTCCCGCGTGCGTGACGCGCGCGCCCGGATGAACGAATCCCCGCTGGGGGCCGCTGCGCTGGCCGGGACATCTTTCCCAATCGACCGGTACATGACGGCCGAAGCGCTAGGCTTTGACCGCCCTGCCGCGAACTCGCTGGATGCCGTCAGTGACCGCGACTTCGCGCTAGAGTTCCTGTCCACTGCCTCGATCTGCGCCGTTCACCTGTCGCGCTTTGCCGAAGAACTGGTGATCTGGTCCTCGGCCCAATTCCGGTTTGTGACGCTGTCCGACCGGTTCTCGACCGGCTCGTCGATCATGCCGCAGAAGAAAAACCCCGACGCGGCGGAGCTGATCCGCGCCAAAGTTGGCCGCATCTTTGGTGCGAACACTGCGCTGATGATGGTGATGAAGGGCCTGCCGCTGGCCTATTCCAAGGACATGCAGGAAGACAAGGAACAGGTCTTTGACGCCGCCGACAACTGGATGCTGGCGCTGGCCGCGATGGAAGGCATGGTCAAGGATATGACCGCCAACCGCGATAGCCTTGCTGCCGCTGCGGGGTCTGGTTTTTCGACCGCGACCGATCTAGCCGACTGGCTGGTCCGGGTGCTGGGCCTGCCGTTCCGCGATGCGCATCATGTGACCGGGTCGCTGGTTGCCATGGCCGAAAGCAAGGGCAGCGACCTGCCGGATCTGTCGTTGGAAGACATGCAATCGGTCCACGCTGATATCACCGATGACGTCTATTCTGTCCTCACCGTTGAAAACTCGGTAAACTCGCGCCAATCTTATGGAGGGACTGCGCCTGATCAGGTGCGGGCTCAGATCAAACGATGGAAGGCGTTGGTATGATGCGTATGTTTCGGATCATTCTGCTGATCTTAACCGGTTTTGCCTTGGCGGCCTGTGGTGCCGATGGCGAACCTGTTCAGCCGACCGCCAGCCTGGGTGTTGGCGTCGGATCCAGCGGGACACATGTTGGCGGAGGCGTAGGCCTGCGCAAGGGCGGCCTCGGCCTTTATCTGGGTGTCTGATCCGAAACCCAACACCGTTAGCACCGAGCCTGAGGAGAACGGCATATGCGAACCATCGGCCTAGTTCTAACGCTTGCCGTTTTGGCGGCGTGCGAATCCACATCTGCGTCGCGCCCTGATCCTAAGCCAGAGCCAAAACAGTCCGGCATTTCTGTATCCGGCTATGCACGTGCCGGGGTCTCGACCGAGTTCTAATTAGCTACGTGTGGCTCTTGAGCGCCCGAATCCATTGAACCGGGGGGGCGTTTTGGTCTAAGCGCGCAGATATGGATCACTTTCTCTACCGCGACGGCGCGCTTTTCGCCGAGGATGTCCCAATCTCCGAAATCGCTGCCGCGGTCGGAACCCCGTTCTATGTCTATTCAACAGCCACCTTGCTGCGTCATTTCAGGCTGTTTGATGACGCGCTTGAGGGCACTGACCATCTTGTCTGCTACGCTATGAAAGCGGCCAGCAATCAGGCCATACTGAAGACATTGGCACAGGCAGGCGCCGGGATGGATGTAGTCTCGGGTGGGGAGTACCTGCGCGCCAAGGCAGCAGGCGTTCCGGGTGACAAGATCGTGTTTTCGGGCGTCGGCAAAACGGCAGATGAGATCCGGACTGCCCTGACCGGCGGCATCCGTCAGTTCAACGTGGAATCCGAACCTGAGATGCAGGTGATCAGCGCGGTTGCGGCAGAGCTGGCGATGGTTGCGCCGATCACAATCCGGGTGAACCCGGATGTGGATGCTAAGACTCATGCCAAGATTGCGACAGGTAAGTCCGAAAACAAATTTGGCATTCCGATCTCGCGCGCATCCGAGGTTTATGCGCTGGCCGCCAGCCTACCGGGGCTCGAGGTGATTGGGATTGACGTTCATATCGGGTCACAATTGACCGAGCTGGAGCCGTTTGAGCTTGCCTATACCAAGGTCGCTGAACTGACCGAACAGTTGCGGGCCGAAGGGCACAACATTCGCCGCCTCGATTTGGGGGGCGGTTTGGGCATTCCCTATGCGCGCTCTAACGATGCGCCGCCGCTGCCTGTCGAATATGGTGCGCTGATCAAGAAAACGCTGGGCCATCTGGATTGTGAAATCGAGATCGAACCTGGCCGTCTGATCGCAGGCAATGCCGGGTTGATGGTGAGCAAGGTGATCTATGTGAAATCCGGCGAGGGTCGGGATTTTCTGATCCTTGATGGCGCAATGAATGATCTGATCCGCCCGGCGATGTACGAGGCGTATCACGACATTATTGCCGTTCAGGAACCTGCACCTGGCGTTGAACAACAACCCTATGACATCGTTGGCCCTGTCTGCGAAAGCGGCGATACTTTTGCCAAACAGCGCAACATGCCGCCGCTTGAAGGGGGTGATCTGGTGGCGTTCCGCAGTGCCGGTGCTTATGGCGCGGTGATGTCCAGTGAATACAACACGCGGCCGTTGATCCCCGAGGTTCTGGTGCATGAGGATCAATTTGCAGTTATTCGTGAACGCCCAAGCTTTGACGAAATCATAAACCGCGATACCATACCTACGTGGCTTTGACGCAATCAGCGTAAGGGCCCGATCAGGAGGCCCGCATTGCGCGATAAAGTGAAGCTGCCGATACCAAAACGTTCGCTCTGGCTGACCCATGCGGGGATGCTGGCAGAGCAGGTTTTGCGCGCATTCTGGCCGTTTTTCTCGATTTTGATGGCTGTTCTGGCTGCTTTGATGTTGGGCCTTCAGGATCAGGTGCGCGTTGAATTTGTCTGGGCCGCAGGTGCAGTCAGCCTGATCGCGCTGAGCGTGGCCGCGGCTGTTGGGATTCGGCGATTCCATCGGCCGACGCGCTCTGAGGCGCTTGTCCGCTTGGACGAAGCATTGCCCGGACGCCCTATTCAGGCGTTGATCGATGATCAGGCCATCGGGGCGACGGATGCGGATTCGGTTGCTTTGTGGCAGGCGCACAAGGCGCGGATGGCGCAGCGCGTTTCTCAGGCCGAGGCAGTGAAACCTGATTTGCGCCTTGCATCGCGCGATCCATACGCCCTGCGCTATGCCGCGCTGTTGGCTTTGGTTGTC
This sequence comes from Pseudomonadota bacterium, assembly GCA_039818265.1. GTDB lineage: Bacteria > Pseudomonadota > Alphaproteobacteria > Rhodobacterales > Rhodobacteraceae > Ruegeria. The sequence goes on from JBCBUG010000006.1 coordinate 104,755, forward strand.
GCCATGCTGTTCGGATCGCTTTGGCGCATTGGCTCCGTCGCCGAGATGACGCCGGGAACGGCGGTCGCGGGGCAGGGACCAACCTGGGAGGGCTGGGTTGAGCCACCGCGCTATACCGGCCTGCCGACACTCTATCTTGCCGATCAATCGGGGCCCGCTCTGTCGGTGCCTGCGGGCAGTAGTGTGACTTTGAGGTTTTATGGTGAGGTCGGGGCGCACAGCCTGACCGAAACAAGCTCGGTCACTGGAACCGAAGCTGCCACTGAAGCAGAACAGGATTTTGTTGTCACCCAATCGGGGCAATTGCGGATCGAAGGACCCGCAGGCCGGGATTGGGTTGTTGACGTGATTGGCGATGCCCCTCCGACCATTGACGTGGCAGGTCGGGCCGAGGCCGAAGCAGGCGGGCAGATGAAGCTGCCGTTTCAATCCAGTGACGACTATGGCGTTGTCTCTGGCTCTGCCCTTATTGAACTTGATCTGGGCGCCGTAGATCGCCGGTATGGTTTGACCACAGAACCTGAGCCGCGCGAGGTGATCGAGATTGAACTGCCCATGCCCATCACCGGCGACCGGGCTGATTTTACCGAAGACCTGATTGAGGACTTCTCGCAGCATCCATGGGCGCATCTGCCGGTGCGGATAACGCTGATGGCGCGCGATGCGGCGGATCAGCAATCGGAATCGCAACCCTATCTCACCGCCTTGCCTGCGCGCCGGTTCTTTGATCCGCTTGCGGCTGCTGTGATCGAACAACGGCGCGATCTGCTTTGGTCGCGCGAGAACGGCGCACGGGTCGCTCAGGTGTTGCGGGCAGTTTCGCATCAGCCCGAGGGTCTGTTCCGCTCTGATACGGCCTATCTGCGACTGCGCGTGTTATTGCGTCGGTTGGAGACCTTTAATCAATACGGTTTGAAGCAGCCTCAGCAGGAAGAAATCGCGCAAGCCCTGTGGGATCTGGCGGTGCTGATCGAAGACGGCACTCTGGCCGATGCACTTGAGCGGATGCGCCGCGCGCAGGAACGCCTAAGCGAAGCGATGCAAAATGGCGCGAGCGATGAAGAGATTGCAGAGTTGATGCAGGAGCTGCGCGAGGCGACGCAGGACTATCTCCAACAGTTGCAGCGTCTGGCGCAACAGAATGGCGAAGATGGTGAACGTCAGTCTGGGCAAAATGGCGAGTCGCTGCAGATGTCGCAGGATGATCTGCAGGCCATGATGGACCGCATTCAAGAACTGATGGAACAGGGCCGCATGGCCGAAGCCCAGCAGGCGCTGGAAGAGTTTCAGCAGATGATGGAAAACATGCGTGTCACCCAAGGTCAGGGTCAAGGTGGCCAGTCCGAGGGGCAACAGGCCATGGAAGGTCTGGCCGAGACATTGCGCGAACAACAGGGTCTGAGCGATCAGGCTTTCCGCGATTTGCAGGAACAATTCAACCCGGGCGGCCAGGCTGGTGAAAGCCAGGGCAATGAAGGCCGCAATGGTGGTCAGGGTCGGGGTCAAAGCCACGAAGGGCAGGGCGGTCAGGGGCAGGATTCGGATCAGGCTGGCGAAGGCCAATCCGGTCAGGGAAGTCTGGCGGATCGCCAACAGGCGCTGCGCGATGAATTGCGGCGTCAGGAACAGGGCCTGCCGGGTGTCGGCACGCAGGAAGGCGAAGCCGCCCGCGATGCGCTGGGCCGTGCGGGTCGGGCCATGGATGAGGCCGAACAGGCCCTGCGCGGCGATGATTTGGCTGAGGCGATAGATCGTCAATCCGAGGCGATGGAAGCCCTGCGCGAAGGCATGCGCTCACTTGGTGAGGCGTTGGCCGAGAACCAGCAAAATCAATCCGGTCAAGGCGCGCAGGAAGGCGAGGCCCAAGCGAATAACCGTGATCCACTGGGTCGAAACCCCGGCGCTGCGGGGTCGATCTCGACGGATGACAATCTTTTGCAAGGCGAAGATGTTTACCGCCGCGCGCGTGAGCTGCTGGATGAAATCCGCCGCCGGACCGGAGAAACCGACCGGCCAACGATTGAGTTGGAATACCTGAAACGGCTGCTGGAACGGTTCTGAGGCCGTCAGTTCTGTGACGCGCCTGATCCGGCCTGTGCCTCAAGCCAGATACGCGCCTGATCGATCAGCGATACGTAGGGTTTCAGCACTGGATCGGCCTGTGGGACGACTTCGCTGATTTGCTGCGCATTGCCGTAGATCAGATATAGGATCACCGCGATGATCAGAACCAATGCAAACCCGCGTACAAAGCCACCGGATTTGCGTGCTGGTTGCGCGGCATCCGGGTCTTCGGCCAATATGCTGGAGTTGATGGTCTCGACATCCGGCAACGCCTCTTTCTGACCGGCATCTTCGGATGTTTCTGACGCGGTTGGCGTCTTGGGTTCGACCTTTGGAATTGGTGCGACATCCAATGCGAGATCAGGCTGCGTTTCAAGGCTGCTGCCTTCCTGCGCCCTGAGTTCGGATTCTCGTGCGGCCTCTTCCTGAAGGATATCGGCAACTGAAGGATCGATATTTCCGGACGTCTTGGTTTCAGTCGTGGCCACTTCCGTCTCCTGGTCGGAAAAGGCTTCTTCGACCGGAGACCTGTCACTGCTTGTGTCGTCTTCTTCCTCAGGTGTCGACGTCTCAAGCTCAGACAGCTTGGCTTTCAGTTCGGTGGTTTCCACCCCAGCTGTTTCAGGCGTCTCATCGGCGGGATGTTTCGCCTGAAACCATGTCTGATCACAGGCGGAACATTGCACATCGCGGCCTTCTTCGGGGATGACCTCGTCTGGCACCTCATATTGGGCACTGCAATTCGGACATGTAAGACGCATGCTGCCTCCCCGGCCGGCAATTCGGCGGATAATAGTTTTTTCAGGCATATTATTCCGTTAAGACCCAACAGCAAAGCGCGATTTCGGTTTCAGGGTCCAAGTGTCACCAATTGGACTCGGTACAGGCATTGAAACCACATTCGCGCTCGGGCAAGAAGAGCAGCATAATAAAGGGGACACGTGTGATCGAGCTGGAGAATGTCAGCTACACCTATGGTGGCGGCGAATTGCTGAGCGACGTCTCGGTGCAATTGCAGCCGGGCTCGTTTCATTTTCTGACGGGTCCATCCGGGGCGGGCAAAACCACTTTCCTAAAGCTGTGTTATGGTGCGTTGTTGCCAACGTCGGGGCGTCTGAGCGCCTTTGAGCAGGATGTTTCTGCCTTAGACCGTGATGAGATGGCGTTGCTGCGCCGCCGGATCGGTGTTGTACATCAGGATTGTCAGTTTCTTGATCACATGACCCTGGCAGAAAATGTGGCTTTGCCGCTAATGGTTTCGGGCCGCGCCGAGGCCGAGGAACAAAGCAATTTGTCAGAATTGCTGGGATGGGTCGGGTTAGGTTCGCGGCTAGAAGCACATCCGCCCGAATTGTCTGGAGGTGAACGCCAACGTGCTGCACTGGCGCGTGCCCTGATCCTGTCACCCGATGTCGTATTGGCGGACGAACCCACGGGAAACGTGGATTGGGAGATGTCGCAGCGTCTGTTTCGCTTGCTGGTCGAGTTGAACAAAATGGGCAAAACCGTCCTGATCGCCACCCATGATCTAAGCCTGATCCGCGCCGCAAAAAGCCAGGTCCAGGCCCGCGTGCTGCGTATTTCGCAGCGCCGGTTGCAGCTGGCGGGGGCAGATCTATGAGCAAGGGTGACATCCGAAACCTGCTGCGCCGCGATAGCCGCGCTGATCGGGTAGTGCCGCCGACGGGTTACACCGCTCATCTGACATTGTTCGTTTCTGGCGCGATGGCCTTTCTGACGGTTTTTGCGTTGGCCTTGTCTCTGGCCTCGGGCCGGATCGCGGATCGCTGGGCCTCGGAACTGGCCGGGGCGGCAACGCTGCGGATCAACGCCCCCTCTGAACAACTGGCTGCCCAGACCGAGGCCGCTCTGACCGTTCTGAACCAGACACCGGGCGTGGCATCAGCCCGTGCACTGACTGCAGATGAGCAAGCGGCGTTGCTGTCGCCCTGGTTCGGGCCGGACCTGCCGCTGGACACACTGCCGATCCCTCAGCTGATCGAGATTGTTGAAGGTGAACCGGGTTTGGATGTTACTGGCCTGCGCCTGCGTTTGGGGGCCGAAGTGCCGGGTGCTGTACTGGACGACCACACACGGTGGCGCGAACCTTTGGTAGACGCGGCCATGTCACTGCGACGACTTGGGTGGATTTCGATCCTGCTGATCGGAGGGGCTACGGCGGCCATGATCACGTTGGCGGCAAATGCCTCGCTGGCGGCGAATGCGCGGATCATCGAGGTGTTGCGTCAGGTCGGTGCGCGCGACCGATTCATCGCGGGCGCCTTTGTGCGTCGGTTCACCTATCGTGCGCTGTTCGGTGCGGCTGTGGGCACAATGCTGGGCATGATCGGTGTTCTGCTATTGCCCGAAGCCTCGGATGCCGGAGGGTTCTTGTCGGGCGTCGGCTTTCAGGGGCGTGACTGGGCGTTGCCCGTGCTGATACCCATTCTGGGTGCCGTTGTCGCTTTCTTCGCGACCTGGACCGCTGCGCGCCGCAAGTTGAAGGAGCTTTCCTGATGTCCAAGGCTGTTCAATGGGTCCGCTCGTTGGTCTTTATGTTCGTGATCTACCTTTGGATGTTGATCCTTGGTATCGTGTTTTTGCCCTATGCGATTTTTGCAAAACGGGGGGCATCAAGGGCCTGCAAAACCTATGCGCGCAGCACATTGTGGCTGGCGCGCTGGATGGTGGGTATTCGCAGCGAAGTACGCGGTACACCGCCAACAGGTGAGGTTGTGATCGGTGCCAAGCATCAATCCTTTCTCGATATCATTATGATCTTCAACGCTATCCCGCATGGCAAGTTCATCATGAAGCGAGAGCTGTTGTGGACCCCGATCATCGGGATGTATGCACGCCGTCTGGGCTGTATTCCCGTGAACCGGGGCAAGAAGGGCGCCGCCGTGGCCAAAATGGTCAAGGACGTCGCTAAAGAATTCACTGAACCCGGCCAGCTGGTCATCTATCCGCAAGGTACCCGCGTCGCACCGGGGGCCAAGAAACCTTACAAAGTAGGCACTGCCGTTTTGTACGAAGGGTTGGGTTTTCCCTGTGTCCCTGTGGCGACAAATGCGGGCGTGTTCTGGCCGCGTACAGGTCTCATGCGCAAGCCGGGCCTTGCGATTGTTGACTTCCTTGAACCCATTGGACCCGGCGTAGAACGCGAAGAATTTCTGGAGCGTCTAGAAAACGCAATCGAAACACGTTCTGACGCGCTGATGCAAGAAGTGGGGTTTGATCCGGATGCAGTTCATTGACGATCTGAGCACGCTAGAAGGGCTCTACGGCACACCGGGCGCGCCATCTTTGCGTAAGGTGGTGCCACAGCTTACGCCGCTCTATCGTAAGTGGATTATGGCGTCCCGACTATGCGTTCTGAGTACGGTTGGTCCGGAAGGCGTGGATGGCAGCCCGCGCGGTGACGATGGTCCGGTGGTTCTGGAACTCGATCCCGCTACGCTGGCCCTGCCGGATTGGCGAGGAAACAACCGCTTGGATTCGCTGCGCAATATCGTGCGTGACCCGCGCGTATCGTTGATGTTTTTTGTGCCGGGTTCGAACAATGTGGTTCGTTTGAACGGATCGGCACGGCTGACGGCTGATGAAGACTTGCGCGCGCGGTTCGAAAAGCACGGCAAACGCCCAGCGACCGTTATCGTGATTGACATCCAGGAAATCTACACGCAATGCGCCCGTGCGCTGATGCGGGCTAAAACCTGGTCAGGCGATGATGAATCCCAAGACCTTCCAACGGTGGGAGAGATCCTTGCCGAAGCCTCGAACGGTGAGGAGGGCGGCGCACACTATGACCAGGAGTGGGCTCCGCGCGCCGCCAAAACGATGTGGTAGGCATAGCGATCAAACCGCCGCCGCCCCAATTTTTTCAACCTTCGAGATCCAGCGCTCGACGCTGCCGGCTTTTGGATAGCTGGCACCTGCGAAGTAAGTGAACTTCGTTGGTTTGAAACCGACAAACCCCAATATCTGATCACGCACCTGACGGATGAGCGCTTGGCGATAGATCAGGCGCATGAACCAGCCGGGCGTGTCTGAGGTCAGGATTACGCGCGCAGTACGCCCGGTCAGCATTGGGGCTGGAAAACCCAGTTTCGTCGTGTTGCGCGTGTCGAACGTACGACCCGGGATGAACATCCGGTCGATCAGCCCTTTCAGTTTCGCGGGCAATCCACCCCACCACATAGGCGCCGTCAGGACCAGATGATTGCTCCACTCAATATCCTGCAGAACCTGTTCCAGTTCGGGTTCGAGGGGTTTGAAATCGTGATAATTGCCCTGACCGAAATCCAGATCAAACTGGAGATCGCTTAGGTGAACGACACGCACGTCATGACCGTTCTGGCGTGCCGCATCGCCATATGTCTGCGCAAAGGTGCGCGACAGGCTGTTTTCTGCAGGATGTCCGTCCAGGATCAGAATTTTCTTCGGTTGCATTGGGATTCTCCTAAAAGTGACCGCGGTCATCTTATAGGATCAAAAAATGACCACGGTCAATAATAAATTTGACCACGGTCAAAAAATATGCAATCTGGGCTCATGCAAAAGACAGTTCAGAAACGCACACTGAAAACCCGCGCCCGCCTGATGGCAGCGTCGGAAGAGTTGATTCAGAAAAACGGATACGAGGCCTTACGGGTCGAGGAGGTGGTACAACTGGCTGGCGTCGCCAAAGGCACGTTCTTTGCCCATTTCCGCGACAAAGATGCGTTGATGGAGATCATGATCGCGGACAAGTTGAATGCCTGTCTGGATCAGGCTGACGACGGGCCAAAGCCCGGTACCGTCGCCGAGATCATCACCGCCCTTGAACCGATTCATAGTTTCATGACGTCCGAGCGGTATGTCTTCGATCTTTTGATCCGATATTCTGGGGCCGCCGCCATCGCGGAGATCGGGCCCATCGCCTATTGCTTTGAGCGGTATTTCCGAGTGGTGATGATGTGGCTTGATGCTGCCGAGATGCGCAAGGATGTGCCATCAGAACTATTGGCCGAGGGCGTGCAGGCCTTTGCCATTCAAGCAATGTCTCTGAGATTCTGTGCGCTGCATTCTGCGACGACATTTACCGACAGACTGGAAACCTATCTGCAGGCGTGGCTGACCCCAGCGCACTGATCGCGGCCGGGGTCATGAGTATTAGCTGTGGATTGGTCCGTCACCGCAGGCCAGTGCCGCCTCGCGCACGGCTTCGGAATAGGTCGGGTGGGCGTGGCAGGTCAGGGCGAGGTCCTCGGCAGAGGCACCAAACTCCATCGCCACGCAGACCTCATGGATCAGATCACCTGCGGCCGGGCCGATGATATGTGCGCCGAGGATACGATCAGTTTCCTTATCGGCCAGAATCTTGACGAACCCATCGGCAGCAAAGTTCGCCTTGGCGCGACCGTTGCCCATGAACATGAACTTGCCAACCTTGTAGGCACGGCCCTTTTCTTTCAGCGTCTCTTCGGTCTCGCCAACATTGGCGACCTCGGGCCAGGTGTAGATCACACCCGGAATGACTCCATAGTTGACATGACCGTGCTTGCCCGCGACCTGTTCGGCTGCGGCCATGCCCTCATCCTCGGCCTTATGCGCCAGCATTGGGCCTTCGGTCACGTCGCCGATGGCATAAATGCCGGGAACGTTGGTCTGCCAGTCGGCACCAACCTTTATCTGACCACGCGGTGTCATTTCGACGCCCAGAGCATCCAGCCCCAGACCGTCTGAGAACGGCTTGCGCCCGGTGGCAACCAGCACGGCGTCTGCGTCGATCACATGTTCGCTGTCATCCTTGCGCAGTTTGTACGTGACTTTGGCTTTTGTCTTGGTGGCTTCGGTTTTCTGAACTGCAGCCCCCATCACGAATTTCAGACCCTGCTTCTTCAGGATACGTTGGAAGGTTTTCTGTACCTCGGGGTCCATGCCCGGAGTAATCACATCGAGGAATTCAATTACCGTGACCTCAGCCCCCAAACGCTGATAGACCGAGCCCAGTTCCAGGCCGATTACGCCCGCTCCGATCACGACCATTTTCTTGGGGATTTTGCCCAAAGACAGCGCACCGGTCGAGGTCACAACAACCTTTTCATCCACTTCGACGCCAGGCAGCGAAGCCGGTTCCGAGCCCGAAGCGATAATGATATTCTTGGCTTCGTGCAATTCGTCACCCACCTTGACCTGGCCGGCAGCCGGGATCGAACCCCAGCCTTTCAGCCAGTCGATCTTGTTCTTCTTAAACAGGAACTCGATGCCCTTGGTATTGCCTTCAATTGTCTCTTCTTTGTAGGCCTGCATCTGCTTCCAATCGACCGAGGGGCTTTTGCCCTTCAGACCCATCTTGGCAAAGTTATGTTCGGCCTCGTGCAATTGATGACTGGCATGCAGAAGCGCTTTAGATGGGATGCAGCCCACGTTCAGGCAGGTGCCGCCCAGCGTCTCACGTCCTTCGACCACGGCGGTTTTCAGGCCCAACTGGGCGCAGCGGATGGCGCAGACATAGCCGCCGGGGCCTGCTCCGATTACGATGACGTCATAGTTTGCCATGAGGGGTCTCCTTGAGAAGTCGGGCTGTCACAGGGTTTGGGCCTATGAACAATTTGTACAACAGCGGGGTCACAATAACACCGCCAAAAGCATGAGAGTTGTGGCCAGAAATCCGACCAACCAGATCAGTGTGCGCCAGGGTCTGAGGCCATAGTAATATGCTGGCACATACAGGACGCGCGCAGTCAGATAGATATACGCGCAGGTGGTCGTGAAGCCACCGGTTGATCCGCTGAGTGTGACGACGACACAGGCGATAGCGAACAGGATCAGCCCTTCGAAGTGATTGTTCAACGCGCGGTACAGACGCGCTGTTTTTTCCGAAAGCTGATCTTCTAACCCGCCGCCCAACCGGCTTCGGTCGCGAGCAGACGTGGTCTTGCCGGGTCCGAGTTCCAAATTTGCGGGGACTGCCATCACCACATACTGAACAACCTGCAAAAGTGCGGCCAATGTCAAGGCTGTGAGTTCAGGGGTCACGCTTGAGAAACTTTTATTGTGTGGCCCGGCGTCGTCGCGCCCGGGCCATGCTTGGGGTCTATGTCCAGAGGCAGTCGCATTCAAACGGGTGTCAGTATCTTGACCTGAATATGGGCCACGCCGCCGCGTTCGTGATGCATGGCCAGTTCTTCGGATTCGATGAAACTCTGTGCGCGTTCAAGGTCGGTGACTTCAAACAAGGCCACCGCATGATCTTTCAAATTGGGGTCACGCCAGATGTGGAGGTCGCGGATACCCGCGGCCTCTCTCATCTTTTGATCCTCGCGGAACACCTTAAGCCAGACATCGAAATCGGCGACATCGGCCTGCCAGAGAATATGCGTTGCCATGGTTACAGATCCATAAGCAGGCGGCGCGGGTCTTCCAACGCTTCCTTCACGCGAACCAGGAAGGTTACCGCGCCTTTGCCGTCGACGATCCGGTGGTCATAGGACAGGGCCAGATACATCATCGGACGGATCACGACCTGACCGTTGATCGCCATCGGACGGTCCTGGATCTTGTGCATGCCCAGAATACCCGATTGCGGCGGGTTCAGGATCGGCGAGGACATCAGCGAACCGTAGACCCCCCCGTTCGAGATGGTGAAGGTGCCGCCCTGCATCTCTTCCATGCTCAGCTTGCCGTCACGGGCGCGTTTGCCTTTTTCGGCAATCGCTTTTTCGATCGCGGCAAAGGACATGCTGTCGGCATCGCGGATGACCGGAACCACCAGACCTGTCGGTGTACCGGCGGCTACACCCATATGGACGAAGTTCTTGTAGACGATGTCGGTACCGTCGATCTCGGCATTCACCTCGGGCACTTCTTTCAGCGCGTGGCAGCAGGCCTTGGTGAAGAAGGACATAAAGCCCAAACGGACGCCATGTTTCTTCTCGAACTGGTCCTTGTACTGGCTGCGCAGGGCCATCACCTCGGTCATGTCCACCTCGTTATAGGTGGTCAGCATGGCTGCGGTGTTCTGGCTGTCTTTCAGGCGCTTGGCGATGGTCTGACGCAAGCGGGTCATCTTGACCCGTTCCTCGCGCGCGGCATCGCTGGCCGCAACCGGAGCGCGCGGGGCCGGAGCAGGCGCTGCCGTAGGTGCGGGGGCCGGGGCAGCAGCGGTTGCAACGGCACGTGCCACATCGTCTTTCATAATGCGACCATCACGACCAGTCCCGGTGACCTGATCAGCGGACATGCCTGCCTCGGCCATGGCTTTTTCAGCAGAGGGGGCATTGGCCACGTCTTTGCCGCCACCACTGTCTATCCCGCCAGAGGCAGGGACCGCTGCCGGGGCAGGGGCCGGTGCAGCACCAGCCGCTGCACCCGATATCACCGCCAGTTTCGCTGAGGCATCTACAGTTGTACCTTCGGGGGCCACAATCTCTGCCAGAACGCCCGCTGCGGGGGCAGGCACCTCGACCGAGACTTTATCGGTTTCCAACTCGCATAGCATTTCGTCCTGCGCGACGCTGTCGCCAACCTGTTTGAACCAGGTCGACACGGTTGCCTCGGTCACGGACTCGCCCAGCGTTGGCACCATCACGTCGACACTGCCCGCCGAAGCCGCGGGCGCTGCAGCAGGGGCCGGCGCTGCGGCCGCAGGAGCGGACGCTGCGCTGTCACCATCTGCGATGGTCGCCAGCAACGCATCGACGCCAACCGTCTGGCCTTCGGCCGCAACGATCTCACCCATCACACCGGCGGCGGGGGCGGGGACTTCGACGGTGACCTTGTCTGTTTCAAGCTCACAGAGCATCTCATCCACAGCGACCGCGTCGCCTGGTTTCTTGAACCATGTCGCAACTGTGGCTTCGGTTACCGACTCGCCAAGCGTGGGAACACGAACTTCAATCGTCATCGTTTACTTTCCTTCAATGCTCAGCGCTTCGTTCACCAGCGCTTGTTGTTGGGCTTTGTGTTGGCTGGCCAGACCCGTCGCGGGCGAAGCCGATGTGGCGCGGCCGACATAGCGAGGCCGTGTATGTTTCGCTTTTATGCGGGTAAGGACCCATTCGATATTGGGTTCGATGAAGGTCCAAGCCCCCTGGTTCTTGGGTTCTTCCTGACACCAGATCATTTCGGCGCCTTTGAAACGCTCAAGCTCATTGATCAGAGAATGCGCAGGGAAAGGATAGAATTGTTCAATTCGCATCAGGTAGACATCGTCGATCCCACGCGCGTCACGCTCCTCCAAAAGGTCATAGTAAACCTTGCCCGAGCACATCACGACCCGCTTGATCTTGTCGTCTTTGACCAACTTGGTATCCGAATTGCCATGCTGCGCATCGTCCCACAACACGCGGTGGAAGCTGGAGCCGGTGGTGAATTCCTCAGCCGTACTGACAGCCAGCTTGTGGCGCAGCAGCGACTTGGGTGTCACCAGGATCAGCGGCTTACGGAAGGTCCGGTGTAGCTGCCGACGCAAGATGTGGAAATAGTTCGCAGGCGTCGTGCAGTTCGCCACGATCCAGTTGTCCTGGCCGCACATCTGCAGGAACCGTTCCAGTCGCGCCGAGCTGTGTTCCGGGCCCTGACCTTCAAAGCCGTGCGGAAGCAGGCACACCAAACCAGACATGCGCAACCATTTGCTCTCGCCCGAGCTGATGAACTGGTCGAACATGATCTGCGCGCCGTTGGCGAAATCGCCAAACTGCGCCTCCCACAAGGTCAGGGCATTGGGTTCCGCCAGTGAGAAGCCGTATTCGAAACCGAGCACCGCATACTCCGACAGCATCGAGTCGATCACTTCATAGTGCGATTGACCGGGTCGGATGTTGTTGAGCGGATAGTACCGTTCCTCATTCTCTTGGTTGATGAAACCCGAATGGCGCTGGCTGAACGTCCCGCGTGTGGCGTCTTGACCGGACAGGCGCACCGGATAGCCTTCGGTCAGCAGCGAGCCGAATGCCAGAGCTTCACCCGTAGCCCAATCGAATCCTTTGCCAGACTCAAACATCTGCTTTTTGTGTTCCAGCAGGCGACCAACGGTCTTGTGCATGGCAAAACCGTCCGGTGTGCGCGAGAGCGCGGCGCCGATCTCGGCTAAAGTATCTGGCGAAATGGCGGTCTCACCGCGCATGTACTCGTCTTTGTGCTTGTCGAGATGCGACCACCGCCCATCCAGCCAATCGGCCTTGTTGGGTTTGTATTCCTTTCCTGCTTCGAACTCGTCATTCAGGCGGGCCTGAAAGGCGGTTTTCATATCCTCTATCTCGCCCTCGGGGATCAGCCCGTCTATGACCAGACGTTCGGTGTACAGCGACAGCGTGGTCTTATGGGTCTTGATCTTCTTGTACATGATCGGGTTGGTGAACATGGGCTCATCGCCCTCGTTGTGACCAAACCGGCGGTAGCAGAAGATATCGATCACCACGTCCTTGTGGAACTTCTGGCGGAATTCGGTTGCCACTTTGGCAGCATGTACAACCGCCTCGGGATCGTCGCCGTTCACGTGGAAGATCGGAGCCTCGACCATCAGCGCGATATCCGTCGGATACGGGCTGGAGCGGCTGAAATGCGGCGCAGTGGTGAAACCGATCTGGTTATTCACCACGATATGCATGGTGCCGCCGGTCTTGTGCCCACGCAGACCGGACAGGCCGAACCCTTCGGCGACCACACCCTGACCAGCAAAGGCCGCATCGCCGTGCAGCAGAATGCCCATCACCTTGGTCCGGTCGGTATCCTTCAGTTGATCCTGCTTGGCCCGAACCTTGCCCAGCACAACCGGGTTCACCGCTTCAAGATGTGAGGGGTTGGCGGTCAGCGACAGGTGGACGGAATTGCCATCAAACTCACGGTCGCTGGAGGCGCCGAGGTGGTATTTCACATCGCCCGAGCCATCCACGTCTTCGGGCTTGAAGCTGCCACCCTGGAATTCGTTGAAAATCGCGCGGTAGGGTTTGCCCATCACATTGGCGAGAATGTTCAGACGCCCGCGGTGCGGCATGCCGATGACAATGTCCTGAACGCCCAAGGCTCCGCCACGCTTGATGATCTGCTCCATCGCGGGGATCAGGCTTTCGCCACCGTCCAGACCAAAGCGCTTGGTGCCCATGTATTTGACATGCAGGAATTTCTCGAAACCTTCGGCCTCGACCATCTTGTTCAGGATCGCCTTGCGGCCTTCCTTGGTGAACTGGATTTCCTTGCCGTAGCCTTCGATGCGTTCTTTCAGCCAGGCGGCTTCTTCCGGGTTCGAGATATGCATGTATTGCAGCGCAAAGGTGCCGCAATAGGTGCGTTTCACGATCTCGACGATCTGGCGCATGCTGGCCATCTGCAAGCCCAGAACGTTGTCGATAAAGATCGGGCGATCCATATCGGCATCGGTGAAGCCATATGTCTTCGGGTCCAGCTCTGGATGGGTGCTTGCTGCGCGCATGCCCAGCGGGTCCAGATCAGCCGCCAGATGGCCCCGGATCCGATAGGCCCGGATCAGCATGAGGGCGCGCAGGCTGTCCAACACGGCGCGCTTGATCTGGTCTTCGCTGACCTGAACACCGGTGTCGGCTGCCTTTTCCTGAATCTTCTTACCGGCGGCTTTGGCATCAATCTCGGCCCATTCACCGGTCAGCGCCCCGGTCAGATCATCTGTTGGCATGGGCGGCCAATCGGTGCGTGCCCAAGAGGGACCTTCGGCCTCTTTCTGAACATCCGGTGTGGCGTCACCCATCTGCCGAAAGAACTCGACCCATGCCGCATCTATGGCGTTGGGGTCCTTTGTGTACTGGGCATAAAGCTGCTCCAGATACTCGGCATTGTGCCCTTGCATGAAGCTAGAGGCATGAAAGGCAGTGTTGGGCGTATGTTCGGTCATTGGGCTACCTCATATGGGTTGGGACCGTATTGGTTGGTGCCTGGTTGGCTGGGGCGGGACAGCCACCACAGCACCAGGAGGGGCGACACAAACAAGATCAGCAGTGTCGGAATGACAATCAGCAGCGTGGCGCGGGTGAACAGGATGTCCAGATTGCCGCCATGCTGGAAACTGGAGGCAACGCCGATACCGAAGAACAGGGTCGCAAACGCGCCGAGGATCAGCAGGAGTGGCAGCAAAGCGTAGAGGCCACTGCGCCCGGTGTCATGCATCCGCCGCCACGCGACGGCCAGATGCGGGAAGAAGACGACTAGGCTGACGATGCTTTGCACCGGTTGTGAGGACGTAGCTGCGACGGATTTGGATGTTTCGGTTTCGGTCACTGCAACTTGCGTGAAGAACTGCGTATCGATGATCCCGGCAATGATGCTCCAAATCACGATGAACAGGAAAAAGAACCAGTACTCCGGCCGCGAGGCACGACCCGAGAAGGTGAAGAATTTCGAGAAGCAGGTGCGGATGGCGTCAGAGAAGGTCATGCGAGACCCTCTTCACGCGGCGCCCCAAATCGATTTCTGTCTGGGTCGGAAGCAACCAGCATCAACCCGACAACACTGGACGCAACCAGCGCGCTTGTCACTATCGCGATTAGGAACACCGGAACAAAAAGAAAGATGGCCAGAAGAAACAGGAGAATGGTTCCGCCGATCAGCAACCCGAAACCAAGAAAGACATGATACCCCAGCCAGACGATAAATACTGTAGCGAACGGATAGAGCGCTTGATGCCCATCTTCGCCCGCGTCCTGCAGCCGTCTGCACATTGCTGAAAGCAGGGGCAAAGACGCGGCGGTGATCACCAACAGCCTCGAGGTGCCCCAGTTAATAGGAACGCTCCAGTCAAACAGCAATGCGGCAGCGATCGGCAAAACAATGGCGATTGGGGCAAACCACCAAAATTCAGAACGCGACGCCCTGCCGGTAAAGACAAATGTCTTTCGGATGCCTGTCGATATGGCTTGCTTTGGTCCCATCGTTACTGTTCCGCCCCGATTTGCCAAAGGTAAACCAAAGGTTTGATGGGAGGGCGCGTCTCGCCCACCCCCGAGCCGGACGTTGCCCTAAACGCATATGCCCGGTCCTTGGTCACTACCCAATCGCTTCCAGCACAGCCTCACCCAGTTGGGCGGGGCTTTCGGCCACGACGATACCGGCCGAACGCATGGCTTCGATCTTGTCCTCGGCACCGCCTTTGCCGCCGGCGACAATCGCGCCCGCGTGGCCCATACGGCGGCCCGGAGGGGCTGTGCGGCCTGCGATGAAACCGGCGGTCGGCTTTTTTCGGCCCTTCTTGGCCTCATCCGCCAGGAACTGCGCGGCTTCTTCCTCGGCCGAGCCACCGATCTCACCGATCATGATGATCGATTCGGTTTCGTCATCGGCCAGGAACCATTCCAGCACGTCGATATGCTCGGTGCCTTTGATCGGGTCGCCGCCGATGCCCACACAGGTGGACTGGCCCAGACCCACATCGGTGGTTTGCTTGACGGCCTCGTAAGTCAGCGTGCCCGAACGCGACACAACGCCGACCGAGCCGCGCTTGTGGATGTGGCCGGGCATGATGCCGATCTTGCAGGCGTCGGGCGTGATGACACCGGGGCAATTCGGGCCGATCAGGCGCGAGCTTGAGCCTTCCAGCGCGCGCTTCACCTTCATCATGTCCAAAACCGGGATGCCTTCGGTGATGCAGACGATCACTTCCATCTCGGCATCAATCGCTTCGAGGATCGAATCCGCTGCGAAGGGCGGCGGAACATAGATCACCGAGGCATTGGCTTCGGTCACCGCCTTGGCCTCGTGGACCGAGTTGAACACGGGCAGGTCAAGATGCGTCATCCCGCCTTTGCCGGGGGTCACGCCGCCGACCATCTTGGTGCCATAGGCGATGGCCTGTTCGCTGTGGAATGTGCCCTGCGAGCCGGTAAAGCCCTGACAGATCACTTTGGTATTTTCGTCGATGAGGACTGCCATTTTAGGAGTCTCCTATTCTTTGTTCAGGATTTCTGAAATCTGATCTGAGTTCAGCGCGAAATAGCGAGAGAATGGAAGGCCACTGGCCTCGTAGTCTTCGTCGCTTAACAATCTAAGCGCTTGCCTCGGTGTTTTTTGACGACCGTTGGGCAGACCATAGTCTTCTGAAGCCGGGATCTCGCGAAACTGTATGGTGATCCATGCTGGTTCTGTCGCAGGCTTATCGAGAAAGCACTCTGCGTGAGCCAGATGGTTGGCCCCGTTCTCTCCCAATGCGACGACATCAGGAAAGATATAACGCCGTTTGCCATCAGTAGACTCTGGAACCAATGCAGCATTTGCCGACCAATGACCCATATCGACAGAACTCACTACGACTTTCTGCAATATACCATTGTGGATCGCTGTGGCGCACGCTAAGCAAGTTTCGTCATGGGGCGCACACGCTTCGATTTCAGCATGTGCGATACCAATTTGCGAGAGTGCCGCAAAAGTTATGGCCGCCAGTTTTAGCAAGGAGCTTAACCCTTAACCGCCTTCACGATCTTCTCGGCACCGTCTTTCAGGTTGTCCGCCGCGATCACGTCCAGGCCAGAGGTGTTGATGATCTCTTTACCCTTCTCGACATTCGTGCCTTCCAGACGCACGACCAGCGGGACCTGCAAGCCGACTTCTTTCACCGCGGCGACCACGCCCTCGGCGATGACGTCACAGCGCATGATGCCGCCGAAGATGTTGACCAGAATGCCTTTGACGTTCGGATCCGAGGTGATGATCTTGAACGCTTCGGTCACTTTCTCTTTGGTGGCACCACCGCCCACGTCGAGGAAGTTGGCAGGCTCGGCCCCATAAAGCTTGATGATATCCATCGTGGCCATCGCCAGACCGGCACCATTGACCATGCAGCCAATCTCACCATCCAGCGCGATGTAGTTCAGGTCGTATTTTGAGGCTTCCAGTTCCTTGGGGTCTTCCTCGGTCGTGTCGCGCAGCTCGGCGATATCCGGGTGGCGGTAGACCGCGTTGCCGTCAAAGCCAACCTTGGCGTCCAGCACTTTCAGGTCGCCCTTGTCCGAGACGATCAAGGGGTTGATCTCCAGCATCTCCATGTCCTTCTCGACGAAGGCGTTATAGAGCTGGTTCATCAGTTTGACGCATTGCTTGACCTGCGCGCCTTCCAGACCCAACGAGAAAGCAATACGGCGGCCATGATAGGGCTGATAGCCCGTGGCCGGGTCGACCGAGAAGGACAGGATTTTCTCAGGAGTGGCAGCGGCGACTTCCTCGATATCCATGCCGCCTTCGGTCGAACAGACAAAAGAAATGCGGCTGGTCTGGCGGTCCACCAGCAGGGCCAGGTACAATTCGCGCTCGATGCCCGAGCCGGCCTCGATATAGATGCGGTTGACCTGCTTGCCTGCGGGGCCGGTTTGGTGCGTGACCAGCGTGCGACCCAGCATCTTCTTGGCCTCTTCCGCGGCTTCTTCCACCGATTTGGTCAGACGGACGCCGCCCTTTTCACCGGCATCCGCTTCTTTAAAGCTGCCTTTGCCACGTCCACCTGCGTGGATCTGTGCTTTGACAACCCACAGGGGGCCATCCAATTCACCGGCTGCGGTTTTGGCTTCCTCGGCGCGCAAAACCGCGCGACCGTCGGAGACCGGAGCGCCATAGCTGCGAAGAAGCGCTTTGGCCTGATATTCGTGAATGTTCATCGAAACTGTCCCGTCTGACTACGATTAAACCGTTATAGGGGTGTCTAGCGGGCAAGTTTAAAGGGTTTTTTGACAGCAAAGAGGTTTTTCACGAAGATTTTCACTATTTGTGATCACGCTTTTTTGGCGTGTGATCACAAATTGATAGGCCCTTGGATTTGATTCGAATCCCACAATGCACATGCGGAAAACATATTCAAAAAAAGGGGTTTGCGACGGTTGCGCAAACATTTGAGATATGACGGACGGGCATGGCACAAAAAACCGGCCCTGCTGAGGGCCGGTTTTTGGAAACTTTGAGTAAGCTTACGCCAGCGAACTGTCGATGCCTTTGCATGCATCGATCAGGCCCTTCACGGCGTTGACCGAGTTGTCGAAACCGGCCTGCTCGTCTTCGTTGAGCTTGATGTCGACGATACGCTCAACACCACCAGCACCGATCACGGTTGGAACGCCGACATAAAGCCCGTCAACACCCAGCTCACCATTGCAGTAGGCGGCACAAGGCAGAACGCGCTTCTGGTCTTTCAGGTAGGCTTCGGCCATTTCGATTGCCGAAGTAGCCGGTGCGTAATACGCCGAACCGGTTTTCAGCAAACCAACGATTTCAGCGCCACCGTCGCGGGTACGCTGAACAATGGCGTCTAGCTTTTCCTGTGTGGTCCAGCCCATTTCGACCAGATCGGGCAGCGGGATACCGGCGACGGTCGAATACCGCACCGAAGGCACCATCGTGTCGCCATGGCCGCCCAGAACGAAGGCGGTGACGTCGCGCATTGAGACGTTGAATTCTTCCGACAGGAAATGCGCGAAACGGGCGGAATCCAGCACGCCCGCCATGCCGCAGACCTTGTTGTGCGGCAGGCCCGAGAATTCGCGCAGGGCCCAGACCATCGCGTCCAGCGGGTTGGTAATGCAGATCACGAACGCGTCGGGCGCATGTTTGGCGATACCTTCACCGACCGACTTCATCACTTTGAGGTTGATGCCCAGCAGGTCATCGCGGCTCATGCCCGGCTTGCGGGCGACACCAGCGGTGACGATGCAGACGTCCGCGCCTGCGATGTCGGCATAGTCGCTGCTGCCGGACATCGACGCGTCAAACCCTTCGGACGGGCCGGATTCGGCGATGTCGAGCGCTTTGCCCTGGGGCAGCCCGTCAGCGATGTCAAACAGGACTACGTCACCCAGTTCTTTGACAGCTGCAAGATGCGCAAGCGTGCCGCCGATGTTCCCCGCGCCGATCAGCGCTATCTTGGGTCTGGCCATTTGGAATATCTCCGGTCGGTTTTGAAATCGCGGTTGTGCTAGTCCTTTAAACGCCGCAGTGCAAGGCCTGTACGGCGCGGCATGCAACCGCATACCGTTTGCCTTGCCCTTGGTGGTTGCGCTAAACGGCTAGTGAGACAAGCCAATTCGCAGGCTGCCACATGTTCGAATTGAATTTGATGTTTTTTGCCGTGGCGATCCCTGCGGTCATCTTCGCGGGTATTTCCAAGGGCGGGTTCGGGTCGGGCGCGGCCTTCGCGTCGGCATCGATTCTGGCCATCATCCTGAGCCCGGGGCAGGCGCTGGCGCTGATGCTGCCGATCCTGATGATCATTGATCTTGCGACGTTGAAGCCCTACTGGAAGCGCTGGGATTGGCCAAGTGCACGCCTGCTAATACTGGGGGCAATACCCGGCGTGTTTTTGGGAACAGTTCTGTATCGTGCGACCAATGACGATGTCTTACGCCTTTTGATCGGTGCGATTTCGATCGGGTTTGTGATCTGGCATGTGGCGCGTGCAAAGGGCTGGATTGGCGGCTTCGCAAGGCAGTTGCCGCCATCGGCAGGTTTGGTCGCCGGATTGGTGGCGGGCTTCACAAGCTTTGTCAGTCACGCTGGTGGCCCGCCTGCCGCCGTTTATCTGTTATCGCGGCGTCTCACAAAGACCCAGTTTCAGGCCTCGACCGTACTGGTCTTTTGGGTTGTCAACATCGTGAAGTTTGTGCCTTACGCCTATCTGGGCCTATTCACCTGGCACACCGCTTGGGCGAACCTTCTGCTGTCGCCTTTCGCGCTTTTAGGTGCGTGGCTTGGGGTTCGGGCGCATTTCATGCTGTCCGAGCGGGTGTTTTTCGGGATCACCTATGTTTTGCTAACACTAACCGGCAGCAAACTCATCTGGGACGCTTTGGCTTAGGCATTTGGCGGCAAAGCTTCTGCCAAAGTCTCATAGGACTGCCCCGAGGCGACAAGGCAGGTTGTGCCATCCGGCAGCGTGGCGGTTATGGTCCAGCTACCTGTTTCATCAGAGGCGAACAATTCCATCACCGCGCCCTGGCCAGCAATCCCGATCCCTTTACGTGTTTCACCATACCCTTCCAAAAGACGTTTGATCACGTCGGGGCGAGGGCCGCAATTGCGGTTCTGGGCCTGCACCTGCTGCGCGGCCAACACCATGATCCCCAGCCCGATCGTCATGTTCAAAAGCGATTTCTTCATCTTTGGCCCCTTCTGTCTGATCCGAGGGTCAGCTTGCGAACAAGGGCCGGAGATTTGATTAAACCAAAGTGCGTTGCGTCACGAATACGCGCTTATGCTGCGATGCGGCAAATTTGACCTTGAAGTTTCTCGTAAAAAATGCCCCATTCCGCGCAACATTATTGCTTAGGGAGAGGTCAATGGACCCGCGTCAACGCCCGTATCGTTCGGTTTTGTATATTCCAGGCTCGAAAGAGCGGGCGCTGGACAAGGCGCGCACTCTGCCTGTGGATGCGATCATCTTCGATCTTGAGGATGCAGTCGCCGCCGACGAAAAACCCAACGCCCGTGAAACGCTGAAGGCGGCGCTGGCGGCCGGTGGCTATGGCGCGCGGGTCAAGATCGTTCGGATCAACGGGTTGGACACCGAATGGGGCCGCGCGGATGCCGAGGCCTTGCGCGACATGGACGCTGATGTGGTGCTGCTGCCAAAGGTGAATTCCGCCGCGGATGTGGATGCGCTGGCCGCAATCACCGGTGATCTGCCGATCTGGGCGATGATGGAAACGCCACGCGGTATGTTGAACGCAGCCGAGATTGCCGCCCATCCCCTGATGACCGGGTTTGTGATGGGTACCAACGATCTGGCCAAAGAGCTTCAGACCCGCTTCCGCCCTGATCGCCTTCCATTGATGACATCACTGGGCCTGTGCCTGCTGGCCGCAAAGGCTGAGGGCCTAATTATCGTGGATGGGGTCTATAATGCGTTCAAAGATACCGAGGGTCTGGCCGATGAATGCGCGCAGGGTCGGGATATGGGCTTTGACGGGAAGACACTGATCCATCCGGCGCAGGTTGAGGTGACCAATGAGGCGTTCGCCCCGTCTGACGCCGAGATTGATCTGGCCCGCCGTCAGATCGCCGCTTTTGAAGAGACCGAGGCTCAGGGTCAGGGCGTCGCCGTCGTTGATGGCAAGATTGTTGAGAACCTGCATGTTGTAACTGCCCGCGAAATTCTGGCAAAAGCAGAGGCGATTTCAGCTTTGCAAGCGGGGTAAGCCAGCATGGGCTTTGTTCTTCTGATTTTGGGCGTGGCACTATGGTGGGCCGCGCATCTTTTCAAACGCGTGGTGCCCGAACAGCGGGCAGCAATGGGCGATGCAGGCAAAGGCGTGGTGGCGCTGGCGCTGGTTGCCTCGATCCTCCTGATGATCTTCGGCTATCGCATGACCGATTTCATCTATGTCTGGGCCCCGCCGACTTTCCTGATCCACGTCAACAACCTGTTGGTTCTGATCGCGATCTTTATGATGAGCCCGGCTGGCCAGAAAGGCCGTCTGCTGAACAAGATGCGCCATCCGATGCTGGGCGGGTTCAAGCTTTGGGCGTTTGCACATCTGCTGGTGAATGGCGATCTGGCCTCGATTGTCTTGTTCGGTGGTCTTTTGGCCTGGGCCGTCGTCGAAGTCATTGTGATCAACAAATCCGAACCTGATTGGACGCCGGGTGAACCGGGCACATATGGTAAGGACGCGATGTTCTTTGTCGCCTCAATCGTTTTGCTCGGAATCATCGGATATATCCACGGGTTGGTCGGCCCTTCCCCGTTCGGTGGATAGGGGCAACCAATCATGGCGAAGCTCTACCGATTGCTGACCGAGGAAGACACCTCCGCGTTCTGTCACAAAGTATCAGATGCGCTGGCCAAAGGGTGGGACCTTTATGGCGAGCCATCCTACGCGTTTGACGCGGAAAACGGTGTCATGCGTTGTGCGCAGGCCGTGACCAAAGAGGTCGAGGTCGATTATTCACCTGACATGAAACTGGGACAGCAATAATGGCAAAAACCAATCCGGGCAGATTTTTTGAGGACTATTCCGTAGGGCAGGTCCTGCCCCATGCGGTGCCCCGTACCGTGACGGATGGAGAGCGGGCGCTGTATCACGCGCTCTATCCGGCGCGCCACGCGCTCTATTCCTCGGACGAGTTTGCGCGGTCTTGTGGGTTACAGGAAAGTCCGCTT
The DNA here is from genome assembly GCA_039818265.1 of Pseudomonadota bacterium. GTDB lineage: Bacteria > Pseudomonadota > Alphaproteobacteria > Rhodobacterales > Rhodobacteraceae > Ruegeria. The sequence goes on from JBCBUG010000006.1 coordinate 126,905, forward strand.
GATGATTTGGCGGCGTTTCATGTGGTGTTCGGCAAGACCGTCCCGGATGTTTCGCTGAACGCAGTGGCCAATCTGGGCTATGCCGAGGGGCGTTGGCTGAAGCCGGTTTATCCCGGCGATACCTTGCGCTCGGTCTCTGAGGTGATCGGGGTCAAGCAGAACTCGAACGGCAAAACCGGGGTGGTCTGGGTGCGCACCCGTGGTCTGAACCAGCTGGACGAGGTGGTGATCGACTATGTGCGCTGGGTTATGGTTCGAAAGTCGTACCCGGATGCGCCGGCGCCGGAAACCGTTGTGCCCGACCTAAAAATGGTTTTGGCACCGGAAGATCTGGTGATCCCCGAGGGTCTGGATTTCTCGAACTACGATTTCACCTTGGCGGGCGAGCCCCATCGCTGGGGAGATTATGAAATCGGCGAGAAGATCGACCATGTGGACGGCGTCACTGTCGAAGAGGCCGAGCATATGCTGGCCACTCGTCTGTGGCAGAACACGGCCAAAGTGCATTTTGACCTCACCTTCCGGCCCGAGGGACGATTGATCTATGGTGGTCACGTGATCTCGATGGCGCGGGCTTTGTCCTTCAATGGGTTGGCAAATGCGCAGATGATTGTTGGGCTGAACGGTGGCGCCCATGCGAATCCCTGTTTTGCGGGTGATACCATCAAGGCCTGGTCCGAGGTTTTGGACAAAGCCGAAACCAGCGTTCCCGGCGTCGGGGCTATCCGCCTGCGATTGATTGCCACAAAAGGCGGCGTACCGTTTGAATTGCGCAATGAAGACGGCAAATACCAGTCGCAGGTTCTGTTGGATCTCGACTATTGGGCACTCATGCCAATGTGATTTCGTGCAGACCCTGCGATACATGCTAGGGTACTGCTATGGTCCTGTTTCGCGCATTGATCGCTTGCCTGTGTTTAGCACCACCCGCTTGGTCTTGCGATTTGGCATTGGCTTTGGCGGTGGATGTTTCGGGGTCGGTCGACAGTGATGAATATCGCATCCAGATGGATGGGCTGGCGGCGGGGTTGCGCGACCCGATTGTATCCGAAGCACTGGTGCGTGGGCAGGCGCGGTTGATGCTCGTGCAATGGACCGGCGCGTCGCGCCAGCGCGTGACAATCCCCTGGACCCGGATCGACAGTTTCGGCGCATTGGATGGGTTTGCCAGCCAGGTCGCGCAAGATCCGCGCATCTGGCGAAACTTCTCAACAGCTATTGGTGAGGCGTTAGAGATGACGCTGGCCAGCTTTGATGCTGTGGACGAATGCAAACGTTTGTTGATAGATATTTCTGGCGATGGGGTCTCGAACGAAGGGGTCAAGCCCAATCAGATCCATCGCCTGCTGCGTGCCCGTGGCGTAACCGTGAATGAGATCGCCATCGAAGAATCTGAGCCCGATTTGACCGCCTATTTCTTTGAGAATGTCATCGTGGGTGAGGGTGCTTTTGTTGTGTCTGCCGCCGGGTTTGCTGATTACCCTGAACGTATTCGAAAAAAGCTGCTGCGCGAGGTAACTCAGCAATCCGCCGACTTGAAATAGGCAAGGCAGATTCGTGATCACATTGCTTTCCTACTGAAATCGCTAACATAGGCAGTGTTGAATGACATTTGTGATCACAGCTTTTATTTGCGTGATCACATATTGAAGAAATCACCCGTTTTGCGGTAATTTTACCTGTTTTTGCGGGTGCAGCACGTGACAGACCACCAAAAACCGGTAAAACGACAAGTAGCCAAAGTAAGAGGAGCCGCCATGGCCGATGTCAATCGGGGCAACCGCCCGCTCTCGCCACACATAATGATCTACCGTCCGCAGATGACCTCGATATCTTCGATCATGGTTCGACTGTCCGGTCTTGCGGTTTTTGCAATCGCTGCGCTGGTGGTTTGGTGGCTGCTTGCCGCGGCAACGTCTGAGGCGGCATTTGCGGGCATCGACGGCTTCCTGCGCAGCTGGTTCGGTCAGCTTATCCTGACCGGCGGGGTCTGGGCACTGTGGTATCACACGCTGGGCCGTCTGCGCCACGTGGTTTGGGATTTCGGCTATTGCCTGAATGTATCGGTGTCCGAAAAGATGGGCATTGGCATGTTTGTCGGGGCGACCGTTCTGACCATCATCACCATGGCTTTGGTGTAAGGAGGATCGCGATGCAATACCTTACCGACCGCAAACGCGCGCAAGGCTTGGGCGCTGGGAACTCCGGAACGCAAACCCATTGGCGCACCATGGTTCGCGCGATGATACTAACCGTTCTGGTGCCCTTGTTCGTCTTCACTTTCGGCTACGGCATCGGCGGAACATACGAAGAGGTTCTGGCCTATTTCGCCCGACCCTTCCCGGCCATCGTCACCGCCCTGACATTGGTCGTTGGCCTGCAACAGCTTATGTATGAGGCGCAGGAAACCATCGAAGATTATGTGCACGGGATCGCGGAAAAGATCACACTCGTTGCGATGTGGGCTTTTGGCTACACGCTGATGGCTGCGGGGCTGTTTGCCCTCGTCAAGCTGGCCCTGTGAAGACGCGCGGTAAGGATCAGAGATAATGACAGCAGCATATGAATATGAAACCCACGAATATGACGTCGTGGTTGTTGGAGCCGGCGGCGCCGGTCTGCGCGCAACGCTGGGTATGGCAGAGCAAGGCCTGCGTACAGCCTGTGTAACCAAAGTCTTCCCAACCCGCTCGCACACGGTTGCAGCGCAAGGCGGGATCGCCGCGTCGCTGTCCAACATGGGCCCGGACCATTGGCAGTGGCACATGTATGACACCGTCAAGGGCTCGGACTGGCTGGGTGATACCGACGCAATGGAATACCTGGCGCGTGAAGCGCCCAAAGCTGTCTATGAGCTGGAGCACTACGGCGTGCCGTTTAGCCGTACCGAAGAAGGCAAGATTTACCAGCGCCCGTTTGGTGGCCACACGACCGAGTTTGGCGAAGGCCCCGCCGTACAGCGGACCTGTGCCGCTGCGGACCGGACCGGCCACGCGATCCTGCATACGCTCTATGGTCAGTCGCTGAAGAATAATGCCGAGTTCTACATCGAATATTTCGCCATCGACCTGATCATGTCAGAGGACGGTCAGTGTCAGGGCGTCGTCTGCTGGAAGCTGGACGACGGCACGATGCATGTCTTCAACGCCAAGATGGTGGTGCTGGCGACCGGTGGCTATGGCCGGGCCTATTTCAGCGCCACCTCGGCTCATACCTGTACTGGTGACGGTGGCGGTATGGTCGCGCGTGCGGGTCTGGCGTTGCAGGACATGGAATTCGTGCAGTTCCATCCGACCGGCATCTACGGCTCGGGCTGCCTGATCACAGAAGGCGCGCGGGGTGAGGGCGGTTATCTGACCAACTCGGAAGGCGAGCGTTTCATGGAGCGCTATGCCCCCCAGTACAAGGACCTGGCGCCGCGCGACTATGTCTCGCGCTCGATGACGATGGAGATTCGCGAAGGTCGCGGTGTGGGCGGCGAAGGGGATCACATCCACCTGAACCTCAGCCACCTGCCTGCCGAAGCCTTGGCCGAGCGTCTGCCGGGCATTTCGGAAAGCGCCAAGATTTTTGCCGGTGTCGACGTCACCAAGGAACCGATCCCGGTTCTGCCGACTGTGCATTACAACATGGGCGGTATTCCGACCAACTATTGGGGTGAGGTTCTGAATCCAACCGCCGATGATCCGACCGCCGTAGTGCCGGGCCTGATGGCCGTGGGTGAGGCCGGTTGTGCCTCGGTCCATGGTGCGAACAGACTGGGTTCGAACTCGCTGATCGACCTTGTGGTCTTTGGTCGTGCCTCTGCGATCCGCGCCGGTAAGGTTGTGGATGCCGAGGCTCCGAACCCGGTTCTGAATCAGGCGTCGGTCGACAAGGCGTTTGACCGGTTCGACACGGCCCGCAACGCCAGCGGTGCAATCCCGACCGCTGATCTGCGACTTGAGATGCAGAAAACCATGCAGGCTGACGCGGCTGTTTTCCGGACCGCCAAAACCATGGCCGAAGGGGTCGAAAAGATGACCGCGATTGCCGCCAAGATGGACGATCTGCAGGTCACCGACCGCTCGCTGGTCTGGAACAGCGACCTGATGGAGACATTGGAGCTGACCAACCTGATGCCAAACGCTTTGACGACGATCGTTGGAGCCGAGGCGCGCAAGGAATCCCGTGGCGCTCACGCCCATGAGGATTTCAGCGAACGGGATGACAAAAACTGGCGTGTTCATACGGTCAGCCGAGTCGATGGCAATAAGGTTGACCTCAGCTATCGCCCGGTGATCGTCGATCCGCTGACCAACGAGGATGAAGGCGGCATCAGCCTCAAGAAAATCGCGCCCAAGGCGCGAACCTTCTAAGGAGTGAATTGATCAGGCAATGGTGTGCGAACGCCACATACCCAAGGACAACGCCCTGACCTTTGGCCGTTTGTCACCGTTTAGTGCCCGGAGGCGGTCATGACGGTCGAGGTGCTGCACTCTGCCCAAACCGATCCGAAAATCATTCTGATCGGTTTAAACCGCTGCGCGACGACCTCGCTCCACAGGCTGTTTCAGGACAGTGGTATTCCGTCGGTGCATTGGGTGGACCAGCAAGGCGATAATCTGGCGCATCACATGATGACCAATATCGCCATGGGCCGCAAACCACTGGATGGGTTTGGTTCAGTTCGGGCATTTACCGACATTTCCTTTGTGAACGCGCGTTTCATGCTGGATGGCACACGGTTTTTCCGCGAATTGCACGCCGCATATCCAGACGCCTATTTCCTGCTGAACACGCGCAATGTGGACGATTGGATCGCCTCACGCGCGCGTCACAGCAATGGCGGATATCTGGAACGGTGTTGCAAGGCCAGCGGTCAGACCGCCGACGACGTCAAGCAAGGCTGGCGCCGTATGTATGACGTGCATCATGCCGAGGTGCAGGACTATTTCGCCGGAAACCCACGGTTTCTGCGCTTTGATATCGACCGGGACACCCCGCAGGCCATTGCCGACTGGCTGTCCCCGGATTTTGACGTGAACATTGCCCATTGGGGGCATCATAATCGCGGCGCATCTGATCGCGCCCGGACAGGCTGAATGGAGAATTGACATGGTTCAACTGACCCTGCCCAAGAATTCCCGGATGACAACCGGCAAGACCTGGCCCAAACCGGAGGGCGCGAAAAACCTGCGCAAGTTCCAGATTTACCGCTGGAACCCGGATGATGGGCAAAACCCTCGCGTCGACACCTATTTCGTCGACATGGACACCTGCGGGCCAATGATTTTGGACGCGCTGATCAAGATCAAGAACGAGATTGATCCGACTCTGACCTTTCGCCGTTCGTGCCGCGAAGGCATCTGTGGCTCTTGCGCGATGAATATCGACGGGATCAACACGCTGGCCTGTATCTACGGCATGGATGAGATCAAGGGCGACGTGAAAATCTATCCGCTGCCGCATATGCCCGTGGTCAAGGACCTGATCCCTGATCTGACGCATTTCTACGCGCAGCACGCATCCATCATGCCGTGGCTGGAAACCAAAACCAACCGCCCTGCGAAAGAGTGGAAGCAGTCGATCGAAGATCGCAAAAAACTCGACGGATTGTATGAGTGTGTGATGTGCGCCAGCTGTTCAACCTCGTGCCCGAGCTACTGGTGGAATGGCGACCGCTATCTTGGTCCCGCCGCGCTGCTGCATGCTTATCGCTGGATCATCGACAGCCGCGATGAAGCCACGGGTGAGCGTCTGGATGAACTTGAGGATCCCTTCAAGTTGTACCGCTGCCACACGATCATGAACTGCGCTAAGACCTGCCCCAAGGGATTGAACCCGGCGGCGGCGATTGCGCAGATCAAGAAGATGATGGTTGAACGTTCGGTTTGACCTAAAAATCGCGCTTGCCGAGTTGCGGCAAGCGCATGTCCCTGTTGCGAAATCAACCGATGTCGACGGGCGCAAAACACCCTAGATTTGCCTTAGGGAGGAGTGATGGGATCAACTCAGGATCACTCCGATGAAAACAACACCACAAACCCCAAAACCAACCGCCAAGAAAGCGTTGGAGATGCTCGAACAGGCATGGGCCTACTACACGCCCGAGCCGTCGACTGTTCAGTCGCGTGAGCCCGAACTTTTTGAGTACGCAAACGCAGCCTGAGGGCTTGCCATCGATGGATAGAATGGGCGAAACAGATTCATGCCCATACTATTGCTTCTTCTGGCCGCTGGGGTTTTTGCCTACTTTCTATGGCGCTCCCGCACGTCCTCACTGACGCGAGAATGCCGATGGCGGCAACATCGCGATCAAGGCCTGTGGGTCTGCGCCTATTGTGGCGCGAAGATGGAAAGCGTGGATGGTCCAACGCAGTGCTTACGGCAGACTTTGGGCAAATAGAATTCGGGCAGAGGCGAACTCTGCCCGTTCAGGTCTAGCCTGCGTCCGGAAAAGCGGCGTGCAGTGCAATTTCGACCATATCGCCAAAGCTACTTTCGCGGTCGGATGAGGGCAGGGCCTCACCGGTTAGCAGATGATCGGACACGGTCAGGACGGCCAAAGCCCGGCATTTGTGCCGCGCTGCGAGGATGTAAAGCTCAGCGGCTTCCATCTCGACGCCTAACACACCATGACGCACCATCTGTTCGTTTAGATCAGGGCGTTCATCGTAGAACACATCCGATGAATAGATGCCGCCGACATGGGTTGGCGTTCCTTTTGCCTTCGCCGCTTTAGCCGCCGCTTGCAGCAAATCCCAATCCGCGCAGGGGGCAAAGTTCAACTCTTTCATGATGCCACGTGAGGGCGTGCTAAGTGTCGTCGACGTCATCGCCAGAATGACATCGCGCACATTCACGCTGTCCTGCATCCCTCCGCATGAACCGATCCGGATCAGCGTTTTGGCACTATAGTCCCGGATCAGCTCATTCACGTAGATCGACAGGGATGGCATGCCCATGCCGCTGCCTTGAATCGTAACCGGATGGCCATTCCAGCTGCCAGTATAGCCCAGCATACCCCGAACATTGTTGACTTGTTTTACGTCGGTCAGAAACGTTTCAGCCGCCCATTTTGCACGATACGGATCACCAGGCAAAAGAACGGTTTCTGCGATTTCGCCTTGTTCCGCGCCAATATGAATTGTCATTTCGGCACCTATCTTGCTTAGATTTCCAGATCGGAAATTTCTGCGCCAGATTTCAGCGCATCATGAATCCATTGCGGTTTCCGGCCGCGACCTGTCCAGGTTTGCGCCGGATCGGCCGGGTTGCGATATTTTGCTTTTGCCTTGGTGCCTTTAGCGGTGCGTGGTGCGTCATCAGACAATTCAGACAGCGAGAAGCCAAATTCTGCAGCGGCTTTTTCTGCCGCTTTTAGCGCTTCTTTGCGTTCACGCTTTTCAGCGTTGGCCAACGCTTTTTCGACGTTGTCGCGCAAAGACAACAGCTCTTTCCGTGACATTTCTTCGAGATTGATCCCCATTGGTATTCTCCGTCCAGTATTTTGGTGCTGTACGCAAAGACGAGTGCGAATTCACGCAACGCGATACCCTACCCCCAAAGAATTGGGAATAGAAACGGGGAATTTATTGGATTAAATGTCCGTTATTCTGCGGCCAGGTTTTTCGGATCCACCAATTCAACAATATCCCCCATGATCGAATTCAACTCGAAATTCTTGGGGGTATAGACTTTGGCGACACCCATGGCCCTGAGCTTCTCTGCATCTTCATCCGGAATAATACCGCCAACAACGACTGGTATGTGATCCAGACCGGCGTGACGCAAGCGGGACAGGACGTCTTCGACCAAGGGCAAGTGGCTGCCAGACAGAATAGACAGGCCGATGACATGCGCGTCATCCTCGGCAGCGGCGGCGACGATCTCTTCGGGCGTCAGGCGGATACCTTCATAGCTGATATCCATACCACAATCCCGTGCGCGGAAGGCGATTTGTTCCGCGCCGTTTGAATGGCCGTCCAGTCCGGGTTTGCCAACCAGAAACTTGAGGCGGCGGCCTAGCTTGTCGCTGACAGCGTCCACGGCGGCGCGCAGGTCGTCCAAACCTTCGGTCTTGTTCGACACCGATCCGGAAACGCCAGTCGGGCCGCGATAGGTGCCATAGACCTTGCGCATTTCTTCGGCCCATTCGCCGGTGGTGGCACCCGCCTTTGCTGCCGCAATCGAGGGTTCCATCACATTGGTACCGTTCTGCGCAGCCTCGCGCAGCGCTGCCAGGGCGGCGGCAACCGCTGTATCGTCGCGCTCAGCGCGCCAATCGTTCAGGCGGTTGATCTGCTCCTGCTCGACAGCCGGATCAACTACCATGATCCCGCCATCTTCGGTTTGCAGGGGCGAGGGTTCACCCTCGATCCACTTGTTCACGCCAACCACAACCGTCTCGTTGCGCTCGATCCGGTTTAGGCGTTCGGCGTTGGAATCGACAAGGCGGGATTTCATGTACTCGATTGAGGCGACGGCACCGCCCATCGAGTCCAGGTTCGCCAGTTCAGTACGCGCGCCGTTCTTCAGTTCTTCGACTTTGGCGTCGACTGCGGGGTTGCCATCAAACAGATCACCGTATTCCAGCAGGTCGGTCTCATAGGCCAAAATCTGCTGCATCCGCATCGACCATTGCTGATCCCATGGGCGCGGCAGGCCAAGCGCCTCGTTCCAAGCAGGCAGTTGCACCGCGCGGGCGCGGGCCTTTTTCGAAAGGGTTACGGCCAGCATCTCGATCAGAATGCGATAGACGTTGTTTTCCGGCTGCTGCTCGGTCAATCCCAGCGAGTTCACCTGAACGCCATAGCGGAAGCGGCGGAATTTCGGGTTCTCGACGCCGTAACGTTCTTGCAGAATCTCATCCCAAAGGTCGACGAAGGCGCGCATTTTGCACATCTCGGTGACAAAGCGGATACCGGCGTTCACAAAGAATGATATCCGTCCGCACAGCGCCGGGAAATCCTCGGCCGGAACGCGCGGGCGCAGTTCATCTAGCACTGCGATGGCAGTGGCCAGTGCATAAGCCAGTTCTTGTTCAGGTGTCGCGCCGGCTTCTTGCAGGTGATAGGAACACACGTTCATTGGGTTCCATTTGGGCACGTGCGTATAGCAATACTCGGCCACATCCGCGATCATCTTCAGCGACGGTTTGGGTGGGCACACATACGTACCGCGGCTCAGGTACTCCTTGATCAGATCGTTCTGAACTGTGCCTTGCAGTTTCGAGACATCGGCACCCTGTTCCTCGGCCACCGCGATGTACAGCGCCAGCAACCAAGGGGCTGTCGCATTGATCGTCATCGAAGTGTTCATCTGTTCCAACGGAATCTGGTCGAACAGAACCCGCATGTCACCCAGATGGCAGATCGGCACGCCCACTTTGCCAACCTCGCCCCGTGCCAACGTGTGGTCACTGTCATAGCCGGTCTGCGTCGGCAGATCGAAGGCCACCGACAGGCCGGTCTGACCTTTGGCAAGGTTTCCGCGATACAGCGCGTTCGAGGCTTTGGCGGTGGAATGACCGGCATAGGTTCGGATCAGCCAAGGGCGGTCTTTCTGCGTCTGCGTCATCGTCGGGCCTCGTGTCTCGAAGGGTAACAAAATTACGTCTAGGGGTTCTAAAGCGCAATTTTCAGGTCATGTCAATTCGCTGCGTTGCGGCATTTCAAGTTTGTTCAGATTGTGAGCCGCTCCAATTAGTGGCACTGTGCTGACATGACTCAGACCGTGGAGCTTCCGCTGTGGCTTTTTCTGTTGATCGTGGTCTTTGCCATGGTCACCTTTGCCTCGCATTTTCTGTTCCCCTCGGTGCGCTGGTTTTTTCGGCGCCGGTTGGAACGGGCCGTATCGCGTTTGAACAAACGCCTGCAAAGACCGATCCAGCCGTTTAAACTGGCGCGGCGGCACGACATGATCCAGCGGCTAATTTATGACCCTCAGGTTGGTCAGGCCGTTCAGCAGCATGCACATGAAGAAGGCCTCCCCGAAGCGGTGGCCTTTGAACAGGCGCGTCGCTACGCGCGCGAGATCGCGCCATCTTTTTCGACCTTTATCTATTTCAGCTTCGCCATTCGTCTTGCCCGCCTGCTCAGCAACACGTTCTATGATGTTCGGCTTAGTTACACGGACGAAGCAGCGATCAAGAGAATTGATCCAGAAGCGACAGTCGTCTTTGTCATGAACCATCGCAGCAATATGGATTATGTGCTGGTCACCTATCTGGCTGCGCAGCAATCCGCGCTGTCGTATGCGGTGGGTGAATGGGCGCGGGTCTGGCCCCTCAGCCGCTTGATCCGGGCCATGGGGGCTTATTTTATCCGTCGTAAGTCTGGCAGCGACCTGTATCGACAGGTTCTAGCCAGCTATGTCCGTCACGCGACCGAGGCCGGGGTGACACAAGCCATGTTCCCGGAAGGGGGGCTTAGCCTGACCGGCGCTTTGGGGCGGCCAAAGCTGGGCCTGTTGAAATACATCATTGATGGAACTTCGCCCGAAGGTCGGGATGTGGTGTTTGTGCCCGTCGCCCTGAACTACGACCGGGTTCTAGAGGATACGATCCTGACCCGTGCCGCATTGGGGTCTGAACGGCGATTTCACGCTCGGATCGGGGTGATCACGCGCTGGATTTTGAAACAGATCTGGCGCCGCTTGATAGGCCGTTACAAGCGGTTTGGCATGGCATCTGTAAGATATGGCATGCCGATTTCGCTGAAACAGTTCAGTGAGGAGGGTCGGAGTGATCTGATGACAGATCTGGCCCGCGAACTCATGCAGCGTATTAGCGCCGCGATCCCCGTGGTCCCCGCACCGGCTGCCTGTGCGCTGCTACGTGACCATGGTCCGTTGACCGAGCAAGATTTGAAAGCGCGTATTACAGGGTTGATGAAGGCGGATGACGATCGACTGTCCGAAAATGGCGAGGCAGTGGATAATGCGCTGGATCAACTGGTCGAGCGTCGACTCCTGAGCCGTGATGAAGGTATCTTCAGCCTGTCAGATCAACGCGTCGATCTTCAAAACTACTACGCGGCATCCGTTCCGGCGCGTGTGATTTCTGGAAATACTGCGCATGCGAAAGAAATTTCTGCATCCGCAGGGTCATAAAATTACAATTTTCGTGCAAAAGCGGTTGCAATATTACTTAAGCGCCAATATTCACATTTTGAGACGCGCGCGATTCTGCGGCGCGGCAAAGGTATTGAGAGAAGGAGGCCAGCATGGCTTTGGACACCGAAAGCGGTATCGCGTCGTACGAGGCACCCGAAAAGGACCTCTATGAAATGGGGGAAATCCCTCCGATGGGGTTTGTGCCCAATCAGATGTATGCCTGGGCGATCCGCAAAGAGCGTCATGGAGAACCAAATACCGCGATGCAGCAGGAAGTGGTCGATGTGCCTTCGCTGGACAGCAACGAGGTTCTGGTCCTCGTGATGGCGGCGGGCGTCAACTATAACGGCGTCTGGGCCGCTCTGGGTCAGCCGATCAGCCCGTTTGATGGCCACAAGGCCCCGTATCACATCGCTGGCTCGGATGCGTCAGGCATCGTTTGGGCCGTGGGTGACAAGGTCAAGCGCTGGAAGGTCGGCGATGAGGTGGTGATCCACTGCAATCAGGACGATGGCGACGACGAGGAATGCAACGGCGGCGATCCGATGTATTCGCCCAGCCAGCGCATCTGGGGCTATGAAACGCCTGACGGCTCGTTCAGCCAATTCACCCGTGTTCAGGCGCAACAGCTGATGCCGCGCCCCAAGCATCTGACTTGGGAAGAAGCTGCATGCTATACGCTGACGCTGGCCACCGCATATCGGATGCTTTTCGGGCACGAGCCGCACGATCTGAAACCCGGTCAGAACGTTCTGGTTTGGGGCGCATCGGGTGGTCTGGGCTCGTATGCGATCCAGTTGATCAATACCGCAGGTGCGAATGCCATCGGTGTGATCTCAGACGAAAGCAAACGTGACTTTGTCATGGGCCTGGGCGCCAAGGGCGTTCTGAACCGCAAGGATTTTAACTGCTGGGGTCAATTGCCCACGGTCAATACTCCGGAATATGCCGAATGGTTCAAAGAGGCCCGTAAGTTCGGCAAGGCGATCTGGGACATCACCGGCAAAGGCAACAATGTTGATATGGTGTTCGAACATCCTGGCGAAAGCACCTTCCCCGTCTCCACCTTCGTGGTGAAAAAGGGCGGTATGGTCGTGATTTGTGCTGGAACCACCGGGTTCAACTGTACTTTCGACGTGCGCTACATGTGGATGCACCAGAAGCGCTTGCAGGGCTCGCACTTTGCACATCTTAAGCAAGCGGCAGCAGCGAACAAGCTGATGGTCGAGCGTCGTCTGGACCCTTGCATGTCCGAGGTGTTCACCTGGAACGACCTGCCAGAGGCGCATATGAAAATGCTGCGAAACGAACACAAGCCCGGTAACATGTCGGTCCTTGTTCAGGCGCCACGTACCGGTATGCGCACGTTGGAAGAGGTTCTGGACGCGCGCGGTTAAGATATCCCAAAAGTCGTCTTTCAGCACCCGCGAATCACCGTTTCGGTTCGCGGGTGCTTTGCTTTTTCGGACTCGTTTTAAGGCTATCAATAGGTTGCGGAACCAGCCCTCGCTGTTTTTGGGGAGTAGAAACCAGTGAATAGGCTAAAAAACATCACACATGTTATGGTTGTGTTAACTGTTCGTTAACTGTTTCAGAGAGACCCTGATGGCGCAGAATGAGTGGATTTTGGACGTATTGTCGGACCTCAACGCGTTCGCGGTAGCGAATGGGTTGACCGCGTTGGCTGAACAGTTGGATGACACCCGGCTGATCGCCGCCGCCGAGATCGCGTCCATCAAGGATAAGGCACAGGCGCCGGCGGATGGCAATAAAACTCGATTTGAGTCAAATCCTGCAGGATTTGGAAAACACCAGCGCGCTTGACGAGCTAAGCGTCGTTGCCTTTCAACTACGCGATCATCTTAAGATCGAACATCTGACATACCATTGGGTTGACGGGGCCGGAGATCAATACGGCTGTACAACCTATTCTGATGCCTGGGACGCACGGTACCGGGAAAAAAACTACCACCGCATTGATCCTGTCATTCTGGGCTGTTTCCAACGATTTCATCCGGTTGATTGGAAGTCTTTGGACTGGTCTGGGAAAGTGTCAAAGGCGTTCTTGCAGGATGCACTGGATCATGGGGTTGGCAATCAGGGATATTCGATCCCGATCCGAGGGCCAAATGGGCAGTTCGCGCTGTTTACTGTCAATCACAGCTGCGACGACAAAACCTGGCAGAACTTCATTGCAGATTATGGGCGCGAATTGATTCTGGTGGCCCATTTCATCAATCGCAAGGCACTGGAGTTTGAAACGGATCGACAACCCGAATCGACACGCAGCTTGTCCCCGCGTGAGATCGACGCCATGACATTGCTGGCTTTGGGCTATAGCCGTGCGCAGGTGGCGCATTCCTTGTCGATTTCCGAACATACGCTGCGGGTTTATATCGAAAGCGCCCGCTCGAAGCTGGGTGCGCAAAACACAACCCATGCCATCGCCACGGCACTTAGCCGAGGATTAATAGTGGTTTAAGCCTCGCACGCCCTGAGAACAGATAATTAACCACGACTCTGTACCCCTTTCGTTCCTGCACAGGACGACAAGGGGAAAAAGTCATGTTGCGTTATCTGTATGCCGACGAGTTGCATAAGTTTCCAACTCTGGCCGAGGGGATGTTTCTGGATCGCGCGGATCAGTTCAAAACCCGATTGGGTTGGGATGTTCACGTGAATGCAAAAGGGGAAGAGCGGGATCAATATGATGATCTCAACCCGCTCTATGTCATTTGGGAAGAACCCGATGGCAGCCATGGCGGCTCAATGCGGGTTTTGCCGACCACCGGACCGGTGATGATCAACGAAGTCTTCGGTCATCTAAACGAAGGGGAGCCGATTTGCAGCCCGCTGATCTGGGAGGTGACGCGGTTTTGCCTGTCTCGAACGGCCAGCCCGCACACAGCCGGGGCCATTATGCTCAGTGGTGGTGAGATGATGGAAGGGTTTGGTCTGACCCATATCGCGGGTGTCTTTGATGCCCGTATGATCCGGATCTACCGGATGATTGGTTCATCACCGATTGTCCTGGGCACCGAAGGCGCCGGGCGCGATCAGATCTCTGTGGGCTTGTGGCCTTATTCTGCGGATGATTGCAATCGTGTTGCGGCGCGGGCGGGTATACCGCGCGAGCTGTCCAGACTGTGGTTCAAAACAGCGTTTGGTCCCGGAAAACACCATCGGTTTGCTTTGTCCGCGTGACGAACACGAAAACACCATTCCATATCTGGTGATGGCTGGCGCGGCCTTGTAGGGTCGCGCCATGTCTTTGCCGCACGTGACCTTTTCTGAAGACCAGGCCGCCGCCTATGACAGCATCGCCGAGATGCTGCGCCAAGCTGGTGTCGATCTGGAAGATGACGCTTTGCTGAAGCTGCCGGGGGCAGGCAAGTCTGGCGTAATGGCCGTGATTGGTAAGGCCGGGTCGGGTAAAACCCTGTTGCTGGCGGAGCTCTATAAAGCGTTGGCCGAAAGCGGTGTTCAGATCATCTCGGGCGATTATGAAAGCCGCAAATCCCGGGAAAAGCGGACGCTTGCGATTCTGGCCCCGACCAACAAGGCCGCCAGTGTGCTGCGCTTGCGCGGTGTGCCCGCCACCACCATTCACCGCATCCTCTATACACCCGTTTATGATCCGGAATATGAGCGCATCGCGGAATGGCTGGCTGGAAATGGCGAACGACCCGAGATTGAGGGTCTGACTGATGAGGCGCTGGATCGCGCAGCCGCCTTTTATGAAAACAACAAATCGATCCCCGGTGCACTGGCTGCAGCTGGGTTGCGAGGGTCGGATTTCATTACCGGCTGGAAACGTCGGGATGAGCCGCTGGATATCGGCTTTGTAGACGAAGCCTCGATGCTGGATGATCGTCAGTTCGAAGACCTGAAAGAGATTTTTCCCACCTTGCTGATGTTTGGTGACCCGGCGCAGCTGGCCCCGGTCAATCAATCCGGCAGCATGGTGTTTGAAACCCTGCCCGAGCCGCGCAAGCTGGAATTGCACCGGGTCCACCGGCAGGATGCCGACAATCCGATTCTTGATCTGGCCCACGCGCTGGCCGATCCGACCATGGGGTTTGAAGATTTCGAGCGGATGGTCGAAGACACTGCGCGCCGTGACGATCGCGTCGTGTGGGGGCAAAGGGTTGAGGTCGACCTAATGGCCCGCAGCCCTGTTTTGGTCTGGCGCAATGCAACACGCATTCGGCTGATACAGGCCTTCCGCCAGGTGCATGGGGCGCCGGATACCGAATTGCTGGAAGGTGAGCCGCTGATCTGTGACGGGATCGAACTGCCGTTGAAGCACCGCAAAAAGCGGCTGGACCTTGAGGCGCGTGGTCTGATCAAGGGCGCTCAGGTCATCTATCTGGGACCGGGGCGCAAACCGGGGTTTTCGCGCCTGCATGTGATGGGGGCTGAAGACCCGCAGGTCAGTGCTGCCTCGATTGTGCAGATTGAACAACCGGATGAAGAAGAACCTTTTATCCCCTATGCGGCTCGCATGGGTGCAACGTTTCTGCATGGTGCCGCAGTGACAATCCACAAGGCGCAGGGATCACAATGGGATACGGTGCAGGTCTTTGCCCCAGATATCTATGCAGCGGCCCGGATGGGGCGGACCGAAGCCGGGCAACCCCTTTGGAAACGGTTGGCCTATGTGGCGATCACACGGGCGCAGGAGCGGTTGATCTGGGTTGTCCGAAACCGGTTGTCGAAACCCTCATATCCTTTGCGTGTTGATGACCTGAAGGCTATCCCGGCAACCTCACTGACGCTGGAGGTGGAAGAGACATGAAAACAATCATAGTCACCGGAGCGAGTTCGGGCATTGGCCAGGCCACGGCAGAGTTGTTTCTGGCCGAAGGTTGGACTGTGGGCTTGCTGGCCCGCAGTGCTGACAAACTGGCCGCAATTGCTGAAGGTCAGGCGCATGCGATACCGCTGGTTGCGGATGTTACGGACCCCAAGGCTGTCGATCACGCTTTTCAGACGTTTGAGGGCCAAACCGGTCGGCTGGATGTACTGTTCAACAATGCGGGCATCTTTGCCCCCGGCGGCACGATTGATGAAATCGCGCTGGAGGATTGGTATCACAGCATCAATGTGAACCTGAACGGCATGTTTCTGAGTGCCCGGGCCGCGTTTCGGAGTATGCGCAACCAATCCCCGCAGGGTGGTCGCATCATCAACAACGGGTCCATCGCCGCTCATGTGCCGCGTCCGAACTCGGTGCACTACTCGGCCACGAAACACGCGATCACGGGGTTGACCCGCAGCCTGTCTCTGGATGGGCGCAGTTTCGGCATTGCCTGCGGTCAGATTGATATCGGCAATGCCCGCACGCAGATGGTTCAGGGTCTGGTCGATGCCGCTATTGCCAGTGGTGAAACGCCTGACCCGACAATGGATGTTCAAGATGCAGCGCGTTCGGTCCTGCATATGGCCAACCTGCCGCCTGAGGCGAATGTCCAGTTCATGACAGTGATGGCCACCACCATGCCCTATATCGGAAGGGGTTAGGCTTTTTACTTTTCGCGCAGCAATCTGAACGCGGTTGAGGCACCCCAACCCGCTACGATTGCGATGACCAGCGACATCAGGCCATACCACACCGGTTGTTCGCGCGACATGGTATAAAGAAACCGCTCCAGCCCCACTTTGCGCACGTCAATCGTTGTCTCATAGCGCGACACGACCTCGCCGCCTCTTGTCAGAAAGATACGCGCCACATAGTCACCTTCGGTCAGGTCTGCAGGCATCGCAACCGAGGTGCGAAACAGTGTTTGCTCATCCACTGCCACCGTGTTTTCGCGGATGGAATACAGGTCTTCGCTTTCCCGAATGCGCACAACTGCTTCGGCAAAATCCTGAGCACCTTGAATGTTCATCGCGGCGCCAACAGACCTAATGGCCCGCTCGATTGAGATACGATAGCGCAGGTCTTCGGTGTCGGTGATGATATCGTCAAACGGTGCGCTGGTGGCGACCGCATAAAAGCTGGGCGCAAGGTCGACCAGTACACTGTCGGTGTTGACCCAAATCCCTAGCCTGCGGGCCTTGCGGCGCACGGTGATGGGTTCTGACGGGCCTGCCAAGGCGACGATAACCTCAACCGGGGGACCTTCGGGGATTGGGGCCTCGCGTTTGATGGCGCCGAAGATCAGAATCTCAGACCCATCGAAATTCGCGGTGATCGCGACGCGATCCTGACTGAGCCCAAGAACCACCTGTTCCTCTGCGGCGGCGGCGGGCAAGCACATCAGACATAGGGCGGCAAAGAACGCGCGGACCATCATCAATGCCCTCCGCTTGCGCCGAGGGAGTATAGCTCGCTCGGTTCCAGAAGCAGATCAAGCGCCAGCTTGCCACAGACCACAAGGACCAAAGCCGCCAGAAGAACGCGCAGTTGTTCGGCGGGCATGCGGGCTCCGATCACGGTACCGATCTGGGCGCCGATCACGCCGCCCACCAGCAAGAGAACGGCCAACACAATATCGACCGTGTAGTTGGTGGTGGCATGCAGCATGGTTGTGAAGGCGGTGACGAAAATGATCTGGAACAATGATGTTCCGACCACAACTTTCGTCGGCATGCCCAGCAGATAAATCATGGCGGGAACCATGATAAATCCTCCGCCCACGCCCATGATGGCGGACAAGATGCCAACACACAGCCCGACGACAACCGGCGGGATGACCGAGATATATAAGCCAGAGGTGCGAAAGCGCATCTTCAGAGGCAGCGAGTGCACCCAGCCACGTTGGCGTCGTTTGGCAGGCCCACCTGTGCCTTTCTTCACCCGCCGCAGGGCGCGCAGGCTTTCGACGAACATCAGACTGCCGATGACGCCCAGAAAGACGACGTAGCAGAGGGTGACCAACAGATCGACCTGGCCCAGGCTTTTGAGATAGTTGAAGATCACTACACCCACGGCGGCCCCGATAAGGCCACCCACCAGAAGCACCGTGCCCATCTTCAAATCTACGGTTTTTCGTCGAAGATGTGCCAGAACACCTGAAAACGAAGACGCGACGATCTGGTTGGCTTCGGTTGCAACAGCGACCGCCGGGGGAATGCCGATAAAGAACAGCAGTGGGGTCATCAGGAACCCCCCGCCAACGCCAAACATACCGGACAGGATGCCGACCATCCCCCCCAGCCCTAGTAGAAGAAAGGCATTTACAGAGACTTCGGCAATGGGAAGGTATATTTGCATGGTTTCTTCTAGGCGCGCCGGGAACGATTGCGCAACGATGCAATGCTGTCGCGGCGGGAACGGGTTGGTAACTGGATTCGACCCGAGTTCTGAACAGTCACAAGCCCAACGTCAACAGCGTGCCAAGGCCGCCGAGCTGTGAATTCTATCCGAGACCAGAGGTTCATACCCTCTTAGAGCGGTTGCGGCATGCAAAATCAACTCCGCATGCCGCTTTGCAGCGAACAGGACCCAAATTTGTTCTAAACTGGACCTATCAGCGTTCCTTCACATAGGGTTCGCCGCCTGCACGTGGTGGAACGGCCTTGCCGACAAACCCGGCCAGGATCACCACGGTCAAGATGTAGGGCAGAGCGTCCATCACCTGAACCGGGATCACGACCCCGCCCAGATCGATGTTCTGGAACCGCAGGGCGATGGCTTGCAGCAGGCCGAACAACAGGCACGCCCACATCGCATGCCATGGGCGCCACTTTGCGAAGATCAGAGCTGCCAAAGCAATGAACCCGCGACCAGCGGTCATTTCTTTGACAAAACCCGCCTGCAAGGCTGTGGCAAGATAGGCCCCGGCGATCCCGCAAAGAATGCCGCAGATCGCAACGGCCGCAAACCGCAAGCCAACGACCGAGACGCCAGCTGTATCGACCGCCGCCGGGTTTTCACCCACGGCTCGCAGGCGCAGGCCAAACCGGGTGCGATATAAGATCCACCATGTGAGAGGCACCATCAGGAAGGCGACGTAGACTAGTATTGAGTGCCCGGACAGAAGTTCCGAGTAGATCGGTCCGATGACCGGAACGTTGCTTAGCGCCTCGGCAAAGGGGAACTCGATCGGTTCAAATCGGCCACCACCAAACAGGGACGGGGTACGCCCGCCTTGCTGGAACCAGCTTTGCGCGATCAGAACGGTAAGCCCCGAGGCCAAAAAGTTGATCGCCACGCCCGATATCAGTTGATTGCCACGGAAGGTAATCGACGCCACGCCGTGCAAGGCCGACAAGATAAGCGACGCACCGATACCCGCCAAAAGGCCCAGCCAGACTGATCCAGTCACTGCCGCAAGGGCTGCCGAGAAGAAGGCTGACATCAGCATCTTGCCCTCAAGCCCGATGTCGAAGATGCCAGCTCGTTCCGAATAAAGCCCGGCCAGACAGGCAAGCAGCAGAGGTGTCGCAAGGCGAATGGTCGAATCGAGGACCTGAATGAGGGTGATAAAGAACTCCATCACTCCGCCCCCTTCCGCAGACCCAGGAACAGCTTTTCAAGCGGCATGCGCACCATATTGTCGAGCGCCCCTGTGAACAGAATGACCAGCGCCTGAATGACGACAATCAGTTCGCGCGGGATCGAGGTCCAAAGGGCCAGCTCGGCCCCACCCTGATACAGGAAGCCAAACAGTAGCGCGGCAAGGAACACGCCAAACGGATGCGAGCGTCCCATCAGCGCGACGGCGATACCGATGAACCCGGCCCCTTCGGTCGAGTTCAGGACCAGACGCTCCGCCTCGCCCATCACGTTATTGATGGCCATCAGACCGGCCAACCCGCCCGAGATCAGCATGGCGATGATGGTGATCCGGACCGGCGAAATCCCGGCATAGACCGCGCCGGTTTCGGTTTTGCCATAGGATCTAATCTCATACCCAAGGCGCGTGCGCCAGATCAGGGCCCAGACCACGACACAGGCCAAGATCGCCACGAAGAATGAGATATTGGCGGGTGCGCCCCGGAACATCACGTTCTCGGCGGTCGAGAACATGGATTGGAACGTCGGCAGATGTACCGCCTCGGGGAACCGCGCTGTGGCCGGGTCCTGCGAGCCCTGAGGGCGCATGACATTGACCAGCATGTAGTTCAGAAAGGCAGCAGCGATAAAGTTGAACATGATCGTGGTGATCACGATATGGCTGCCGCGCTTGGCTTGAAGATAGGCAGGGATCGCGGCCCATGCCGCACCGAACACGGCGGCCCCAAGAGCTGCAGCAACCAGCGCTATACTCCAATGCGGCCAAGGAATATACAGACATACCATGGCTACGCCAAGACCGCCCAGCATCGCCTGTCCTTCGCCGCCGATGTTGAAAAGCCGCGCATGAAAGGCCACAGCCACGGCCAGCCCGGTGAACATGAAGTTGGTTGCGTAGTAGAGTGTATAGCCCCAGCCATAGGTCGACCCTAGCGCGCCTGTAACCATCAGGTTTACGGCTTCAACCGGGTTTTCACCAATGGCCAGAATGACCAGCGCCGATAGGATCGTGGCCAACAGCAAGCTGATCACCGGGATCAGAACGACATCGGCCCATTTAGGCATCTTTTCCATGCTTTAAGCGGCCTCTTCCGCAACACCGGCCATCAGCAGGCCCAATTCTTTTTCATCCGTCTCGGCAGGCAGGCGCTCGCCCATGATATGTCCATCGAACATCACTGCGATCCGGTCGGACAGCGAGAAGATCTCTTCCAACTCGACTGATACCAGAAGGATCGCTTTGCCTTGATCGCGCAGGGCGACGATTTGTTTGTGAATGAATTCAATGGCGCCGATATCCACGCCGCGTGTCGGTTGTCCGACCAGCAGCAAATCAGGGTTCCGCTCGAT
This sequence comes from Pseudomonadota bacterium, assembly GCA_039818265.1. GTDB lineage: Bacteria > Pseudomonadota > Alphaproteobacteria > Rhodobacterales > Rhodobacteraceae > Ruegeria. Next base: position 147,816 of record JBCBUG010000006.1, read on the forward strand.
CTCGCGCGCGACAACAATCTTCTGCTGATTGCCACCCGAAAAGCTCTTGGCGGCCAGCCACGGATCGGGCGGGCGCACGTCGAACTTTTCGATCTTGGCCTCGGTATCGGCGCGCAACGCTGCGTTGTCCATGAACAAGCCACGCTGGTAGGCGGGATCGCGGTGGTAGCCGAAGGCCACATTCTCCCAGGCGTGGAAGTCCATCACCAGCCCTTCGCGCTGGCGGTCTTCGGGCACATGAGCGATGTGCTGCGCGCGTCGTGCCTGACCATCCGATCCGGCACCGCTGAGTGCCAGAGGGGTGTCGTTCAGCTTGATCGAGCCTTGACCGGGGCGCATGCCACCCAGAACTTCCAACAGTTCTGACTGACCGTTGCCCGCAACCCCTGCGATGCCGACGATCTCTCCCGCGCGAACGGTTAGGTCGATGCCTTTGACCCGCTCAACGCCCGTGCTGTCGAACACTTGCAGATTCTCAATTTCCAGTATGGGCTTGCCCGGCTGGGCGGGTACTTTGTCGACTTGCAGCAGTACCTTGCGGCCCACCATCAGTTCGGCCAGTTCTTCGGGGCTGGTCTCGGTAGTTTTTACGGTCGCCGTCATCTCACCGCGTCGCATGACCGACACGGTATCGGTGTTTTCCATGATTTCACGCAGTTTATGCGTGATCACGATGATCGTTTTTCCTTCGGTCCGCAGCCGATCTAGGATGCGGAACAGCTGATCCGCCTCAGAGGGGGTCAGAACGCCGGTTGGTTCGTCCAGAATCAGGATCTCGGCCTTGCGATAAAGCGCTTTCAGAATCTCGACCCGCTGCTGCATCCCAACGCCGATCTCGTCGATGCGTTTGTCGGGGTCGACGAACAGCTCGTATTCTTCTTCCAGCGCTTTCAGTTCTTTGCGGGCTTTGGACAGCGACGGGGCCAATAGCCCGCCATCCTCGGCGCCCAGAACGATATTTTCCAGAACGGTGAAGTTTTCAACCAGCTTGAAATGCTGAAACACCATGCCGATGCCCGAGGCGATAGCCGCCTGGCTATCCGGTATCTCGGTCTTGGTGCCGTTGATCCAAATCTCACCTTTATCGGCTTTGTAAAAGCCGTAGAGAATGCTCATCAGCGTGGATTTGCCCGCACCGTTTTCACCGATGATCCCGTGGATCGTGCCGGGGGCGACGCTGATGGAAATGTCTTTATTGGCTTGAACCGGCCCAAAGGCTTTGGAAATCCCTTTGAGCTCAATGGCGGGGACGGTCATGTCTTGTCCTTGGGTTGCCGAAAGGGCCGCCTTTGCACATGGCGGCGGAGAGGAAACGGGACGGAAGGCCAAGCCTCCGTCCCGCGAAAGATCAGAACTGCAGTGCTGGGCAGCTGTCGTTCTCGTAGTAGCTGACGACGGTCACATTGCCGTCGATGATGTCCTGACGTGCCTTGTCGACCGCGCCTTTCATGTCATCTGAGACCAGCGAGGCATTGTTGTCGTCCATTGCGACGCCCACGCCTTCTTCGGCCAGACCCATGGCGAATACGCCGGTTTCAAGGCCTTCGCCCGCGCTCATCGCGTCATAGACGGCCACGTCGACGCGTTTCAGCATCGAAGTCAGAACTTTGCCCGGGTGCAGGTGGTTCTGGTTGCTGTCCACACCGATCGACAGGATGCCTTCGTCGGCCGCGGTTTGCAGAACGCCGACACCGGTGCCGCCTGCGGCTGCATAGATCACGTCAGCGCCCTGGCTGATCTGCGCCTTGGTCAGCTCCGAGCCTTTAACAGGGTCGTTCCAGGCGGCCGGGGTTGTACCGGTCATGTTGGCAACAACTTCGATATCCGGGTTCACAGCTTTGGCGCCTTGCGCATAGCCGCAGCCAAAGTGGCGGATCAGCGGGATATCCATACCGCCGATAAAGCCAACGGTACCGGATTCCGACGCCATCGCCGCCATTATGCCAACCAGGTAGGAACCTTCATGCTCGGCAAATCCGATCTGACGGATGTTTGGGGCATCCAGCCAAGTGACATCAACGGCGACGAACTTGGTGTCAGGATAATCGCCGGCAACGGCGGACAGCGGGTCCGCCATGGCAAAGCCCATCGTAATGATCGGGTTAGCACCGGCTTCGGCAAAGCGGCGCAGAGCCTGTTCGCGCTGGGCTTCAGATTGCAGTTCGATCTCCCGGTATGTACCGCCGGTTTCCTCGGCCCAGCGTGTTGCGCCGTTATGGGCTGCTTCGTTGAACGACTTGTCGAACTTGCCGCCAAGGTCAAAGATCAGCGCCGGCTCGGCCAGAGCAGTGCCAGCTGTCAGTGCGACCGCCGCAGCGGCACCCATCAAAGATTTCATCAGGGTCATTTTTTACTCCCGTTGGTTTTTGTCGGTCCGGAACCAAGATAGCCCCGTTTACCCACTCAGAGCGAGCATAACCGTTGTGATGACGCGAATTAAGGGTGTTTGCAACCGGCAGGGTCAAGAGGTTTTTGACCAGTTGGTCCAAAAATTGTACCTTAGTTAAGGTGCAGCAGGTATTCCATGACGATTGCGTCGCAGGTTTCGCCGGATTTTCGGGCATAGTAGCCCTTTCGCTGTCCACAAGCTCGGTATCCGCACCGTTCATACAGCGCAATTGCAGGTAGGTTGTCGGCGGCCACGTCCAAAAAGGCGCGTTTTGCCCCAAGCGTTTTGGCCTTAGAATGCCAGTCCGCCATGCATTGCTGGCCAAGACCCCGCCGCTGATACGCGGGGTGAGTCGCAATGGTCAGCAGTTCCGCTTCATCCGCGATGACCTGAAACAGGGCGAAAGAATCACTTGATCCAACGCAGTGCGTAAACGGGTTTGCCATCAAGTCGGCAAACTCTGCCGTTGTCCACGGGCGGGATTGTGTGAATGCAGCCGCATGTGTTTGGGCCATCTCATGTGGGGTCATTCGTCCAGTAACACCGGAGGTTGGTCGCTGGATGGCGCGGCATCAGCAGCCCGGACATACAGCGGGGAAGGCGGGTCTGAGACGTCTTTCCAGCGACGCGCAGCAACTGTGGCAATTGCCTGTGCCTGTGCTGCCGGATCGGAGCAAAAGAACAGCTGTCCAAGCGTGTCTGCCTCGATTTTGGGCGTCAGTTGCGCAGGGCTGTCGTCTTGCTGCAGATAGATCTGTTCGCGCGGTGCCTGAATGGCCGGGATCTGACCGTTCGGTGCGATTTCGGCCAAGGCATCAAAGCCTGAAACCCCGACGGCCGGAACACCTAGCCCCAATGCCAGCCCCCGCGCTGCCGAGACCGAGATTCGAATGCCGGTGAAGTTCCCCGGTCCGACACCGACGCCAATTGCGTCAAGATCGGCCCAGATACAGCCAGCTTGCCCTAAAACGTCTTCCAGCAACGGCATCAGCCGTTCGGCCTGCCCGCGCGACATGGCCTCGGTGGTTGACACAATGATTTGCCCATCCCGCAGCAAAGCGGCCGCGCAATGCGCGGCCGATGTGTCAAATGCCAATATTGTTGGGTCAGACGGCAACCGGGCGAACCTCGGTCACTTCGGGAATATAGTGGCGCAGCAGGTTCTCGATGCCCATTTTCAGGGTCAGGGTCGAAGACGGGCAGCCCGCACAGGCGCCCTGCATATGCAGATAAACCACGCCCCGGTCAAAACCGTGGAACGTGATGTCACCCCCATCCTGTGCAACCGCAGGCCGGACGCGGCTGTCCAGCAGGTCCTTGATCTGATCCACGATTTCCGAGTCTTCACCGGTATGTTCCGCATGGCCTGAGGCCGCCGTTGCGTCTGCACCCATGACCGGTTGGCCGGACTGAAAATGCTCCATCACCGCGCCAAGGATGGCGGGTTTGATGTGATCCCATTCTACAGAGTCAGATTTGGTGACCGTGACGAAGTCATTGCCAAAAAACACGCCAGTCACACCGCTGACACCAAAGATACGCTTGGCCAAGGGGGATTTCTCACCCGCTTCAGCAGTTGGGAAATCCGCTGTTCCCGCTTCCAGAACCGTCTGGCCGGGCAAAAACTTCAACGTAGCCGGGTTTGGGGTGGATTCGGTCTGAATGAACATGGGGCAGCTCCATCTGAGATGCCTCTGATATGCGCGTGGCGCTCTTGGAAGTCAAGGTTTGGAACGGTTCTAAATTTGAGTTGCGTAGTCCAACGCCTCGTTCAATCTGTCGTCACCCCAGAACAGTTCGTCGCCGACGCAAAAACTCGGGGCTCCAAAGATACCCTTTTCCTTGGCGCGTTCAGTCTGCTGGAACAGAGCGGATTTGATGTCCGGCTCAGCGGTTCGCTGCAGCAAATCTGGCGATAACCCGGCCTTGTCCAAGCAGGCCAAAAGCGTCGACTCGTCCGAGATATCGCGCCCATCTCCAAACTCAGCATTGTAGACCGCACATACAAGCCGGGCCTTATCAGCGGGGTCGTCGATTGCCAAAACAAGCCGCGCCGCGCGCAGGCCATTTTGGGGAAAAGGGTCCGGTTTCTGAAATGGCAGGCCCCGTGCGGAGCATAACCTTTCCATATCACGCCACATATATGCGCCCTTGGCGGGGTAGAGGTTGAACGGCGATGTGGTCCATCCCTGTTCCGCAAAGATAGGCCCTAGCAGAAAGGGCTGCCAGTCGACCACTACGCCGCGATCAGAGGCTGCCTGTTCGATACGCATGGCGCTGAGATAGGAATAGGTCGAGGCGAATTCGAACCAGAATTCGACCCGTGCCTCCATATCAGGTGATTTCCTCAAGTTTTTCCTTGCTTAGATCACCGGGTACGATCGTGATCGGGATCGGCAAGCTGCCCGAGCTTTTGGTCAACTGAGTGATCAGGGGGCCGGGGCCTTTCTTGTCGGTTCCTGCGCCCAGAACCAGCACCCCGATCTCAGGGTCTGATTGGACATGTTCGATGATCTGAGGCACCGGATCGCCCTCGCGGATCGCAAGTTCAGGATCGACGCCCTGTTTGTCGCGCATCCATTTGGCGAACACCTCATAATGCGCATGGATACGCTCGCGCGCTTCCTCACGCATCACTTCGGCCACGCCGATCCAATGGTTAAACTCATCCGGCGGGATCACCGACAGGATCGTAACACCGCCACCGGTGTGCGAGGCGCGCATGGCGGCAAAGCGCATGGCGTTCAGGCATTCGCGGCTGTCATCCAATACGACCAGAAACTTGCGCATGGGGGGTCCTCATTCATTTTGGGGATCATGCCCGACCAAATGCGTGCTGGCAACTCGGGCAAATACCGGGTGATTGGCTAGCCTTCGCTTGCAGCCCAATCCCAGTAAAGCGCGCGTGCGCGCCGGGCAATAGGGCCAATCTGATATTGCGTATCGTCCAGAGCGGTCACGGGCGTTACTTTGTTCATGTTCCCGGACATGAACACCTCATCCGCTGCGTGGAAATCATCAAAGCTCAGGATGGTTTCGTGGATCGTGACACCATCCGCACGCAAATTCGCGATATGACGCGCGCGGGTGATCCCCGCCAGGAACGTACCGTTCGGGATCGGGGTAAACACCTCACCATCCTTGACCATAAAGATATTGGCGGTTGCGGTTTCGGCGACATTGCCCATCGCATCCGCGACCAGAGCGTTCGAGAACCCCTTGGCCTTCGCCTCGGCCAACATACGGGCATTGTTGGGATACAGACACCCGGCCTTGGCGTTCACCACGGCAGACTCCAGAACCGGTCGCCGAAACTGAGTAGTTGTCAGCGTGACAGAGGCCGTTTCGGGCGCCATCGGAATTTCTTCCAGACAGATGGCAAATCCTGTGCTGTTTTCCTGCGGCACGATTGCGGTGTGATCGCCATCGATGCCCCAATACATCGGGCGAATATAAACAGCGCTGTCAGGGGCATAGGTTTGTAGCCCCTCATGCACCAATTCTACCATGCGCTCAGGAGTTACAGTCGGGGTCAGCATCAGCGCTTTGGCGGATCGGTTGACGCGCGCGCAATGGGCCAGCAAGTCTGGCGCCATACCATTGAAATAGCGAGCCCCGTCGAAGACAGAGGATCCCAGCCATGCACCATGATCTGCCGCGCGCATAATGGGCGCGTCGCCATCATGCCACTGGCCTTCAAAATAGGTGCGGATGTTCTTGCCCGTTGCCATGACGCCCTCCCAAGCTTTGGGCAAACCTAGGAGGGCGTCAGGCGAAGGTCCAGTGCAATCAGCGCGTCGGCGCGCCAACCATGCCCACGATCTCGTAGGTCTGTTTCAGGATCGGCACGGTGATCTCGCGTGCACGTTCGGCACCTCGGGCCAGGATGCGGTCGATCTCGGACTGATCATTCATCAGACGGGCCATCTCGGACGAGATGGGCGAGAGCTTTTCGACCGCAAGATCGGCCAGCATCGGTTTGAAATCTCCGAACTGCTTACCACCCACATCTGACAGTACCTGTTCCACGCTTTGATCCGAAAGGGCCGCGTAGATATTGACCAGATTACGTGCCTCGGGCCGGTCGTCCAGACCGTTAGCTTCCGATGGCAGAGCATCCGGGTCCGTTTTGGCTTTGCGGATTTTCTTCGCAATGGTGTCAGCATCGTCCGTCATGTTGATGCGGCTCATATCCGACGGGTCGGATTTGGACATCTTCTTGGACCCGTCTCGCAAGCTCATGACACGTGTGGCTGCCCCTTCGATCACCGGCACGGTGATCGGAAAGAAATCCACGCCGAAATCATTGTTGAACTTGATTGCGATGTCGCGCGTCAGCTCCAGATGCTGTTTCTGATCATCTCCCACGGGCACATGTGTCGCGTGGTAGATCAGAATGTCAGCCGCCATCAGCGACGGATACGCAAACAAACCCAGCGAGGCGTTCTGCGTGTTCTTGCCCGCCTTGTCCTTCCATTGGGTCATGCGCTGCATCCAGCCCATCCGGGCCACACAGTTGAAGACCCAACCAAGCTGCGCGTGTTCCGGCACCTGGCTTTGATTGAACAGGATCGACTGTTCCGGATCGATGCCAGCCGCAATGAACCCGGCGCATAGCTCGCGGGTATTGTGCGACAGCACTGAGGGGTCCTGCCATGTGGTGATCGCATGCAGATCGACCATGCAATAGATGGTTTCGAACTCTGGCCCTTGCATATCCACAAAGCGCTTCAGCGCGCCCAGATAGTTGCCCAAGGTCAGCCCGCCCGAAGGCTGGATGCCGGAAAACACGCGCGGCGTGAATTGGGTCTGGGTCATCGAAGGGAACTCCCGTCTGGAAAAATCAGCCCTCGTCGCTTACCCATGAGGGTAAGGGACGTCAACAGCCGCGAAAGGCCCGGCAGATGAGCAGTGAGCATTATACACCCGCCGTGAACCCTTTGCCGCCCGTCGTCGTGGCGCTGGTTCTGTTCATCATGGGGATCGAACTGGCTTTTATTCTGGGCGAACGCGGCCTGATCGGCGGGCCTGGGGCCATAGGTTGGCGCACGCAGGCGATTGACAGCTATTCTTTCTTTGTCAGCCAGTTTGACCGGATGTTGCAGACAGGGCAGTGGCGAGCCGACTATCTAATGCGTCTGATCACCTATCCGTTTGTCTCATTCAACTTCACGCAATCCGTCTTTGTTTGCGTCTTCGTTCTAGCCATGGGTAAGATGGTTGCCGAAGTGTTCGGCAGCGTTGCGATGTTGCTGATCTTTGTGCTGTCTGGCGTTGGCGCAGCTGTGGTTTATGCGTTGATCCTGGCACCTGGCGCGTATCTGGTTGGTGGGTTTCCACCAGTCTACGGCTTGATCGGCGCGTTCACATGGCTTTTGTGGCGTAAGCTTTCTTTGGTGGGCGAGAACCAGGCAAGGGCGTTTCAATTGATTGCGGTGCTGATGGGAATTCAGTTTCTGTTTCGATTGATCTTTGGCGGTGCGCCGGATTGGATCGCCGATCTGGCTGGGTTCGCGACCGGGTTCGGATTGTCATTCTTTCTGGCACCGGGTGGTTGGGCCCGGATCAGAGGCCGCATTCGGCGGGATTGATCAGGACCGGCGCAAGGCGCGTTTGAACTCGGCCAGCTTGAAGGCACCCAACAGGTGTCCAAGCACAAAATACGTTACGGCTGCGACGCTGATCAGACCCAATAGGGCAAGATAACGCCAGCCTGCCAACGCGAAGGCCCAACCAAACAACTGGATGGCAGCAAACAACACGACACCCATCCCAACCGAAGCCGCCCCAATCCGCCATGCCCGTTGTTTGAACCGATCATCGAACCGCGCCTCACCGCCCATGCGGCGCGCGCCGATGGCCAGTAAGGCGACCATGGCCCACCCAGCGGCAGAGGCGGCAATAGCGGGCGCAACCCATCCGACCAGCGGATAGAGCCCAAAGGCCAAAGCCGCGTTGATGATCATGGCGACGACGGCATAGCGAAAGGGCGACCGCGTATCCTCGCGCGCAAAGAACAAGGGTTGCAGCAGTTTCTGCAGCATGAAAGCGGGAAGCCCGACGCCATAGACGGCAACGGCCAGCGCCGTGGCGGCGGTATCCTCGGCGCTGAATTGGCCCCGTTCGAACAGGACCGAAACCAGTGGGATCGGGATGATCAAAAAGGCGATGGTCGAGGGCAGCGTGAGCAACAGCATGAACTCGCCAGCGCGGGAAAAGGCGTTGCGCGCGCCATCCTTGTCATCCGCGCGCAGGCGGCGGGACAGGTCGGGCAGCAGGACGATGCCGATAGCTATCCCGACGACGCCTAAGGGGAGTTGATACAGCCGATCCGCCGCAAAAAGCCAACTGACGGCTTTCTCGGTTTTCGAAGCAACCAGTTGTCCAACCACCAGATTGACTTGCGTGACACCCATAGCCAAAGCCGCCGGGACGGCAATGCGAACCATGTTGCGCATATCGGGGCTGAGCCGGGGCACGCCGGGGCGAATGCGGATGCCGGCCCGTTCCGTCGCCACCCAGACCAGCGCCAATTGCGCGATGCCGGCTATCGGGATCACGGCGATCAGCCAGCGAATGACCTCGCCGCCGGACAGCGCGCCGACAATAAGGGCCGTGCAGGCAAAGATGTTCAGCAAAACGGGTGCGGCAGCGGCGGCTGCAAAGCGTCCGGTTGCATTTAAGACACCCGAGAACAATGCCGCCAGAGACATAAAAAGGATGTAAGGAAAGACGATATAGCCATAGTCGACGGCCAGATCGAACCGTTCGTCGCCATAGAACCCCTCGGCCGTTAGCCAGACAAGACCGGGCATGAACACCATCGCCAGACCAACCAGTGCCAGCACGGCGGCACCGAGCAGATTAAAGGCATCCTGCGCGAACCCTTCGGCGTTTTCATCGCCTTCCAACCGTTTCGAAAACATCGGCACAAAAGCTGCATTGAACGCGCCTTCGGCGAAGAACCGGCGGAACATATTGGGCAGGCGGAACGCGGCGACAAAGGCGTCCATCACCGGTCCGGGACCTATGTAGGCGGTCAGCAGAATCTCTCGTAGAAACCCGAGGATACGGCTGGCCAGGGTCCAGAACCCCACCGTGAACAGGCCCGAAAACAACCGGATTTGCTTCATGAGACCGCGCGCTCAGCGCCTTCGGTGATGGCTTTGCGCAGCTTTGCCTCAAGCCCGCGTTGCTTGCTTTCCGAGTGGTACTTCAGGCCAAACATATCTTTCACATAGAAAGTATCCACAACCTGTTCGCCATAGGTCGCGATCACAGCATTGGCAATATAGACGTTCGAGGATGCAAGCGTACGGGTCAGATCATACAAAAGCCCTGTCCGATCGCGAGTGTCCACCTCGATGATCGTGTAGATCTCGGACCCTTCGTTGTCGAAGGTTATGTGGGTCGGCACGTTGAAGGCGCGTTCGCGTTTCTTGATCTTGTCGCGGGATTTCAGTGCTTCACCGGCGACCACCTCACCTTTGAGCGTTTTCTGGATCATCTGCGTCAGGCGCGGCAGACGCGAGGCTTCGAACGGGTGACCCTCGGCATCTTGTATCCAGAACGCATCGGTGACATAGCCGTCCTTGGTCGTGTAGCTGCGTGCGTCCACGACATTGGCACCGACCAATGCCAGCGCACCTGCGATCCGTGCGAAAATGCCGGGGTGATCGCCCATCGCAAAACAGGCGCGTGTGGCATCGCGGTCCTCGTCTGGGTGCAGGCGGATTTCCATTGCCCCTGGATCCCCACTGATCTCCAGCGCGCGCAACATCTCGGCAAATTCGACATGAGCCGACAGAGGCAGACCCTGCCAGTAAGGCGCATAGTGACGACCGGTTTCTGTCTTGAGGTCTGCCTTGGTCCAGTCGGCCAGTTCGGCCCGCAACGCCTTTTTCGCCTCGGCTCCGCGATTGGCGCGGTTCAGGACCTCCAGTCCGGTGTCCAATGCACGTTTGGTTTCAGCATGCAGCGCACGCAGCAGAGTGGCTTTCCAGTTGTTCCAGGTGGTTGGCCCGACACCGCGAATGTCACAAACCGTCAGCACAGTCAGCAGGTCCAGCCGCTTGACGGTCTGCACCGCCTTGGCAAAGTCGCGCACCGTGCGTGGGTCCGAGACGTCGCGTTTTTGTGCCATGTCTGACATCAGCAGGTGATACCGAACAAGCCATTCGACGGTTTCACATTCGGTCTTGTTCAACCCAAGCCGGGGGGCCACTTTGCGTGCGATTTGCGCCCCAAGGATCGAATGATCTTCGGGTCGCCCTTTGGCAATATCATGCAGCAACAGCGCCACATACAGAACCTTGCGATTGACGCCGCCTTCCAAAATCGATGAGGCCAATGGCAAAGCCTCAACCAATTCGCCACGTTCAATCTGAGCCAGGTTCGTAATGCATTGGATGGTATGCTCGTCCACCGTGTAGCTATGATACATATTGAATTGCATCATCGCGACGATGGGCTCGAACTCGGGCAGGAAGGCCGATAGTACACCAAGTTCGTTCATGCGCCTTAGAGCGCGTTCGGGATTGCCGTGTTTGAGCATTAGGTCCAGGAAGATGCGCCGCGCTTCTTTATCGTTGCGCATGTCTTCATCGATCAGGTGCAAATTGGCCGTAACAAGGCGCATGGCGTCGGGATGGATCAACATGCCGGTCCGCAGCCCTTCTTCAAACAGGCGCAGTAAGTTGACCTTGTCAGACAGAAACGCATCCGGGTCGGCAATGTCCAGCCGCCCATGCACAACTTTGTACCCGTCTTTGACCTGAGGACGCCGGCGGAAAATCCGTTCCAGCAGCGGGGCACCCTTCACATGCGCCGCTTCCAGCTTGGTCAGGAAGATTCGCGTCAGTTCGCCCACGCGGGTCGCTTCGCGGAAATACCGCTGCATGAAAACTTCAACCGCGCGTCGCCCGGCACGGTCTTTGTATCCCATGCGCTCGGCCACCTCGACTTGCAGGTCAAAGGTCAACTGTTCCGTTGCGCGGCCGGTCACCAGATGCAGATGTGATCGAACGGCCCATAGGAAATCTTCGGCCTCGACAAATGTTTGGAATTCTTCGGGTGTAAACAGCCCCAAAGGCACCAGTTCGGCCACGTCCTGAACACCGTAGATGTATTTGGCGATCCAATACAGCGACTGCAAGTCACGCAATCCGCCTTTGCCCTCTTTCACATTGGGCTCGACCATATAGCGCTGGCCCTGCTTCAGGTGCCGGGCGTCGCGTTCTTGCAGCTTGGCTTCGATAAACTCGCGCTCGGTTCCTTTGAACAACTCGGATTTAAGCCGTTTGTCCAACTCATCCGCCAGCGCCTTGTCACCCGCCAGATAGCGTTGCTCCAGCATAGCTGTGCGGATGGTAAAGTCCTCAGCCCCGAGGCGCAGGCAGTCTTTGATCGTGCGAGAGGAGTTCCCGACCTTTAACCGCAGGTCCCACAGGATATAGAGCATGGATTCGATCACGCTCTCGGCCCAGGCGGTGATCTTGTAGGGCGTCAGGAACAGCAGATCCACGTCGGATGCGGGGGCCATTTCGCCCCGCCCATAACCGCCAACCGCCAGAATAGCGATCCGCTCGCCTTGTGTGGGTGTGGCAAGCGGGTGCAGCTGTTCGCTGGACACGCGCATTGCCGTGCCCACCAACTGATCGGTTAGGTAGGTATACGAGCACGTCAAGGGGCGCGCCTCAAATGGGCGCTTCGTGAAGGCATCTGCAATCGCTTTGCGCCCGGATTTTTGTGCCTCCCGCAGGATTCGCACCGTTTCTGCCCGCATAGCGGTATTGTCCGCGCAGGTCTCAAACGCAGCAGCCAAGTGTTCCGTCACATTGGCGCTGTCGAAAATGTCGTTGGCGGGGCAGATCAGTTCAGCATCAGGCGCTGTGATCAGACCGGGCCGGTCAGAAACCGGCGCCAGCGAAGCTTTGTGGGGCAGGGTCAATCACAACCACCTGTTTGTTCTGGATCGTGGCGACGGCCAGACCGCGTTCATTGGTGCCATTCGGAAGCAGGCGGAAAATGCCGCCTACGCCCTGGAATCCGGCGCTCTGGGTCAGGGCTGCTCCGGTCAGCGCATTGGATTTGCCTTGTGCAACCAGCGCGCCAATCGCGGCGATCCCGTCATAGGCCAGGCCGCTGATCGGATGCGGTGCTTCGCCATAGGTCGCGTTATAGCGCTGACGATAGGATTGCGCCTTGGATGGGTCGGGCAGGGCAAACCAGCCCCCCTGAACCCCTGGAAGTTCAAGTGTTTGTGCTGGGATATCCCAACGCGTAAGGCCGATGAATTGCGTTGTGGCAGGGGACACGCCCGCTTCGGGTAAAAGCTGTGTCAGCAAAGGCAATGCCCCAGCTGTTGTCGCCGTCAGGAAGACCGAGTCCGCACCGGAAGAATCGACGGTGGCCTTGATGGTCGGCACCGCGTTGATCACCCCTTGTTGCGAGCGGTCATAAGTTACGTTGCCTGCGTTGTTGACCGGGCTGCTGCCTAAGGCAGAGGCAATTGCAGATTGCCCCAACTGGCCGGCTGCGTCGTTGCTGTAGACGATCACGGTTCCGGTTTTGCCTTGAGCGGCCGAATAGTTCACCAGCCGGTTCGCTGTGTTCTGGAAGGTGGGACCAAGAACAAAGACATTGCCCCCGGCGATGCTGGTATTGTTCGAGAAAGACAGGACATTAACGTTTTTGTTTAACACGGCCAAGCCAGCGGCATTTGCGGCCTGCGCGTAAACCGGGCCAATAATGATCTTTGCTCCGTCTGCCACAGCCAGTTGCGCGACTGTCGAGGCGGTGCCCGCATTTCCGGCCGTGTCATAGACCCGAAGGTCGACTTTCACGTTCGGCAGATCAGACATGGCAAGCCGAGCGGCATTTTCGAGGCTTTGTGCCAATGCGGCGTCTCCGGCCTGACCTGAACCGCGCGGCACCAATAGGGCGACCGGAACGGGATCGGATGTATCGATTGATGGACCTCCGCCAAGGCCGCCGGGCTCACAGGCTGCCAGTAATGCTGCGATGGCCAGGGCCGCTGCGGCTTTCGCCAGCTTGCTTACGGGCTTGCAAACAGTAAACATCTAAAAGAAAACTCCCTGATCCGGCAGCGCGCGACGCCGCTGTTTTGTCGATCCGAGATAATAAACGTCACGCGGTGAGGGTCCAGCTTTGAATTTCCAAAAGACCAGATTGGCCGCGGGCCTGTATTTTGTTGCCACACCCATCGGAACCGCGCGCGACATTACGCTCAGGGCTTTGGACGTCTTGGCCTCTGCCGACATGATCGCAGCCGAAGACACCCGCAGTCTGCGCAGACTGATGGAGATTCATGGCGTTCCACTAGAGGGGCGGCGCATTCAGGCCTATCACGATCACAGCGGTGCAGGAGCACGTGGCAAGATCATGGATGCGTTAGACCAGGGGCTTTCAGTGGCCTATGCGTCCGAGGCTGGAATGCCGCTGATTGCGGACCCAGGCTATGATCTGGGGCGGCAGGCATCCGAAGCCGGCTATACCGTGACCTGCGCGCCCGGCCCGTCGGCGGTTTTAACCGCGCTCACGCTGGCCGGATTGCCTACGGATGCGTTCTTTTTCGCAGGATTTTTGCCAAATGCGTCTGGCGCACGTCGCAGTCGTATCGAAGCGCTGCGTAATATTCCCGGCACGCTTGTTTTTTACGAATCGCCAAAGCGTGTGGCGGCGTGTCTGTCTGATCTGGCAGACGTTCTGGGATCGGACCGCCAAGCCGCGCTTTGCCGCGAATTGACGAAAAAGTTCGAAGAGGTTCGGCGCGGCAGCTTGGGTGAGCTTTCGGACGCCTATGAGGGCCAGTCCGTCAAAGGTGAAGTTGTTCTACTGGTGGATCGAAGTCATTCGCAAACCGTTAACGAGTCTGACGTAGAAGAAGCACTGATCCAGGCCTTGCAAACCCATTCGGTACGGGATGCGGCGGATCTGGTGTCGCAAATGTACGAACTGCCGCGCCGCCCGATCTACCAAAAGGCCCTGAAACTGGGAAAGGGATAAGATGGCGCAGCGCTCGGTTCAGGGATCGGTTTCTTATCACTCCGGTCAGGCCGCTGAAGTGCAGGTGGCGATGGACTATGAACGACGCGGATATTCGATTGCGCATCGACGCTGGCGCGGCGCAGGTGGAGAGATTGATTTGATCGCACGTGATGCGAATGGGCTGGTGTTCATCGAAGTGAAAAAAAGCAGCAGTTTTGACCGGGCCGCTGCCCGGATCACGCAGCGGCAAACGGAACGAATTTGCGCCTCTGCCGCGCAGTTTCTGGAAAATGAACCAGGCGGGCAACTGACCAATGTCCGGTTTGATGCCGCCCTGGTTGATCACTCGGGGGCTGTTCAAATCATCGAAAACGCCTTTGGACAGGCCTAAGCCCCATTGAACCCCTTGGCTGGCTGGGCCATGTATCTGGCATGAAGTTGAGGGACATGCCATGAAAATCGCCTTTCAAATGGACCCAATCGGGGACGTGGACATCAATGCCGACAGCTCTTTCCGCCTGGCGGAAGAGGCGCAGGCCAGAGGTCATGAGCTGTTCTTCTATGGCCCGGACCAATTGGCCTATCAAGAAGGCAGGATCACGGCACGGGGTCACGATATGACGGTGCAGCGGATACCTGGCGACCCGGCTATACTTGGGCCAGAGCGCGAAGTTGATCTGGCCGATTTTGATGTCGTCTGGCTACGTCAGGACCCTCCGTTCGATATGCACTATATCACGTCGACACACCTGCTTGATCGGCTCAAAGGTCAGACGCTTGTCGTGAATGATCCGTTCTGGGTGCGCAACTATCCTGAAAAACTGCTGGTGTTGGATTTCCCGGAATTGACACCGCCCACCACGATTGCGCGGGATTTGCAAACTATCAAAGCGTTCAAGGACAAGCACCAGGACATCATCCTAAAACCGCTGTATGGCAATGGCGGTGCGGGCGTGTTCCGGCTGGATGCGGGTGATCGCAACCTGACCTCTCTGCATGAGCTGTTTACCGGCTTTTCGCGTGAGCCGTTGATTGTGCAGAAATTCCTGCCCGACGTCAGAAATGGCGATAAGCGCGTGATCCTTGTGGATGGCGAGGCCGTCGGCGCCATCAACCGTGTTCCAGCCGAAGGTGAGACCAGATCAAACATGCATGTGGGCGGTCGGCCCGAGAAAATCGGACTGTCTGAACGTGATCTGGAAATCTGCGTTGCAATCGGCCCGCTTCTTAAAGAAAAGGGCCAGATTTTTGTCGGCATCGACGTGATTGGCGATTATCTGACCGAGATCAACGTGACCTCGCCGACCGGCATACAAGAGCTTGAGCGGTTTAATGGTGAGAACATTGCCGAAAAGATATGGCAGGCGATCGAGGCCAAGGTTTAAGCCATCACCTTGGCGCTGATGCGAAAGCTCAGCGCCTCGGCCACATGGGGGCGTCGGATATTGGGCGCACCTTCAAGGTCTGCGATGGTGCGCGCGACCCGAAGGATGCGGTGAAACGCGCGGGCAGACAGGCCAAACCGGTCAGCGGCCTTAAGCAACAGCTCTTTCCCTTCGGCATCGGGCGCGGCAACTTCTTCCAACAGTTTGCCTTCTACGTCGGCGTTCTGACGTACTGAATTGTGGCCCTCGAACCGGGCGGCCTGCACCACCCGTGCTTGTTCGACGCGTGCGGCGACGGTGGCTGAACTGTCGCCCGAGGGCGGCAGATCGAGATCAGTGAACGCGACCGGCGGCACCTCGATCCGCAGGTCGAATCTGTCCATCAGCGGGCCGGAAATGCGGTTGAGGTAATCCTCGCCGCATCCCGGTGCGCGCGAACAGGCGCGGGACGGGTCGGTCAAATATCCGCATTTGCAGGGGTTTGCTGCCGCGATCAGCATGAAGCGGCAGGGGTATTTCACATGGGCATTGGCACGGGCGACCATGACTTCGCCGGTTTCAATCGGCTGGCGCAGGGTCTCTAGCACTGTTCGGGGGAATTCGGGGAACTCATCCATGAACAGCACGCCGTTATGGGCCAGCGATATCTCACCCGGTTTCGCACCCTTACCGCCACCAACAATCGCCGCCATGGAGGCCGTATGATGTGGTTCCCGAAACGGCCTGGCGCGGCTGATCCCGCCTTCATCTAACAGCCCGCAGAGAGATTGGATCATTGAAGTTTCCAAAGCCTCAATCGGGGTTAATGGGGGGAGAATCCCGGGCAGGCGGGCCGCAAGCATGGACTTTCCAGAACCGGGCGTGCCGATCATGATCAGATGGTGCCGACCTGCTGCCGCAATCTCCAACGCGCGTTTGGCCCGTTCCTGACCCTTTACGTCGCGCAGATCACGTGGGTTGGTTGCAAGGGTCACCTCACCCGGTTTTGCGGCGGCAAGCGGCGTCTGGCCCGAAAAGTGGCGCACCACATCGCCTAATGAACCAGCCCCGATCACCTGAGTTGCATCGACCCAAGCCGCCTCAGCGCTGGAGGCGCGGGGGCACAGCAAGGCGCGATCTTCGGACGCAGCGGTCATCGCTGCAGGCAGGGCCCCGACAACAGGAACCAGTGACCCATCCAGCGACAATTCACCCAAAGCGACCGTCCCCTCGGCTGCGTCGGCAGGGATAATCTCAAGCGCTGACAGCAATGCGACGGCAATGGGTAGGTCAAAATGGCTGCCTTCTTTCGGCAAATCCGCCGGGGACAGGTTGATAGTGATCCGTTTCGAAGGCAGCGCGATGGCCATGGCGCTGAGCGCGCTACGCACCCGGTCGCGGGCTTCCGAGACCGCCTTGTCGGGCAGACCCACGATAGAAAATGCAGGCAGTCCTGGCGAAACGGCGCATTGCACCTCAACCGGGCGGGCATCAACCCCTTGAAACGCAACGGTATGGGCGCGGGCGACCATGGCAATCCTGTTCTTGGTTAACAGGACGTTGCTGCCATGGTTGCGGTTTAGGAATCGTTAACGGCGTCTCGCATGGCGATGAATTTTGGCCAGGCCTCGGGGTCTGCAGCAGTTTTATTGCGGCAGAATGCGTTGCAGAAACCCCAGCATTGCCCATCGAGTTCCAGAAAATCCGTCACCGGTTCCTCGGAATACGGGCAGTGCGCGTTCAATGAGGGGCCGGTTTCGACAGCTTTGGCGGTTGATATGCCACCGATGGGCCAGGGCGAAAAAACGGAGCCATGATTGTAGGGAAATGGATCGTACTCAACTGTCAGTCCCATGGCTCGCCATTGCCGTACCGAGGTCTGGCCAAGCAGAAAGTGGCAATAGTCGAGATTGGCAGCAGACACCGGCAGACCATAGCCCACAATCCTTGCCGCGACCGGGGTGTAGAACACATCCGCAAGTGAATAGGTTCCGAACAACGGGCCATCTGCAGCCCCGGATATCTGGCGGGCATGGGCCCACAGCGTTTCAACACGCTCCAAATCTGCCAGCGTATCCTCTGATGGGTTGAAGTCTTGCCAGGTGTGTTTCAACTGCATGGGGCAATCTTCACGCAAGGCGCTGAAGCCGGCGGTCATCTCGGCGCAGAGCCACCGGGCTGTCGCCCGTGGTGCCGCATCTTTTGGCCAGAGCCCGGCATCCGGATGGCGTTCAGCCAGCGTTTCGGCCATCGCTAGACTTTCGCCCACCACAGTTCCGTCGGGCAAGCGCAAGGCAGGCACTAGCCGCGCAGGTGCGATGGCCTGCATATCCTGCGCCATCGTGCCGGAATACAGCCCGATCATATGGCTCCGATAGGGCAGGCCAAACTTTTCCAGCATTAGCCAACCACGCAAGGACCAGCTGGAAAACAGCCTGTCACCAATAAAGAGATCATAGGTCATGGGCCCACGATGGCGTCGGGTCGGCGTTTGGTAAATCAGTGATTTGTGCGCAGTGGGATCACGGAAGGTGATTGATCGCACCTGCGGACCAGCCTGTTCCCTCACAGGTCACATGGGTGACCGACAGGTTGTCGATACGTTGGGCAAAAGTCTGTTGTCCGTCCAGATCAAGTGCCCGCTGAACCTGCGTCAGGATCACCCCGAAATGGGCGACGATCACAATATCGCGGCCATGTTGATTCGCGATGAGGGCGTCAACAGCGCGGTCTACACGCGCACGCACCTGATTCCAGCTTTCCCCATCTGGTGGGCGCACATCACCGGGATTGTCCCAATAAGCAAAAGCCAGTTCAGCGTCCTCGGCCTCGATCTCTTTGAAACCGCGCAACTCCCATGCGCCAAAATTGATCTCTCGCAGATCACGATGATGCGGCAGGCGTGCACGCGTGCCTTGAATAGCGGATGCGGTATCAACGGCGCGCGACAGGTCTGATGAGACAACGACGGCGTCATGAGGTAAATAGTCATGCAGCCGCTTCAGGGCGGCAGTGTCGCTGAGATCAGCGGGAAGATCTGACCACCCGACCATGGTTTTGGCATGGGTTGGGCCATGCCGGACCAGATGCAACCGCGTCACGTCAGTGCGCCTTTCAGAACACTCGGTAGACCTGCTGTCACTTGAACCACCAACTCTGCCTGTGCCGCCAAGGCGATGTTCAAACGGCCCTGTGCCTCACGAAACCGGCGGGCCAAAGTGTTTTCGGGGACGATTCCGTGCCCCACCTCGTTCGATACGATGACGATCTGGGCCGGGCAGTTTTTAACGGCTTGTAGTAGGTCAGTCTGCGCAGTATGCAGATCGCTCTCAGCCAACAGGTGATTGGTCAGCCACATGGTGGCGCAATCGATCAGGCAGATCTGTTCGGCGTTTAGATCTGCCAATGCAGGTGCCAGATCCAACGGGGCCTCGACCGTTGGCCAATCCGGCCCACGCTGCGCGATATGGTGATCGACTTTCGCACGCATCTCATCATCAAACACTTGTGAAGTGGCCAGATAAACGCGGCTTTTGCCCGATGAAACAACCAGTTGTTCGGCAAAGGCGGACTTTCCCGATGCAGCCCCACCCAGAACAAAGGTTAAATCGGGAAGCACAATTCATACCTTTCAAGTGATCCGGTTTGTTGGGTTCTGCGTATCGACCATAGGTCGGCAAGGCAAGCCCGGCCATCGAATATGAAATAGGGAGAGTTTCATGGCACTTGACAACGCGACCGACTTTTCGATGTCCCGGCGAGCGATGAAGGCGGAACTGCTTGACGCGGAGACTGAATTGAAGCTGGCTTATGCATGGCGAGACCAACGCGATGAACAAGCCCTGCACCGTCTGATCACCGCCTATATGCGGTTAGCTATTTCGATGGCGGCTAAGTTCAAGCGCTACGGCGCGCCCATGAACGATCTGATCCAAGAGGCCGGTTTGGGCCTGATGAAAGCCGCCGACAAGTTCGACCCCGACCGGGGCGTGCGCTTTTCGACATACGCGGTCTGGTGGATCAAGGCCAGCATTCAAGACTATGTGATGCGCAACTGGTCGATGGTGCGCACCGGCTCGACCTCGTCCCAGAAATCGTTGTTTTTCAATATGCGCCGTGTTCAGGCGCGGCTGGAGCGTGAGGCCGCAACCGAGGGTCTTGAGCTGGACCGCCATCAATTGCACCAGATGATCGCGACCGAGATTGGTGTGCCGCTGCGCGATGTCGAGATGATGGAAGGTCGCCTATCCGGGTCGGATTTCTCGCTGAATGCGGTGCAGTCCGCCGATGAGGACGGACGCGAGTGGATTGACGCGCTGGAAGATGATCGAGAGCAGGCTGCCGAAGCAGTAGAACACAGCCATGATACCGAGCAATTGCGCGAATGGTTGCTGACTGCGATGAAGTCGCTGAATGATCGGGAAAGGTTCATCGTGCGTGAACGCAAGCTGCGGGAACCGGCACGAACTCTTGAAAGCTTGGGTGACGAGCTTGGTCTATCAAAGGAACGCGTGCGCCAGCTTGAGGCTGCCGCCTTCACGAAGATGCGCAAGAACCTTGAAGCCCAATCGCGTGAGGTGCAACACTTCATCGCATGACACGGCTTGCGATTCTTCTTTTTGCTCTGACAGTTACGGTAATCCCGGCGCGTCCGGGTATTGCTGCTCACCTTATCCCTGACGACGTGATTGCTGCGATGCAGGCAGCGGATGTCGTTATATTGGGTGAGATTCATGACAATCCGGACCATCACAAGGTTCAGACCGAGGCAATTGAGTTGATTGCCCCGTCTGCTGTCGTTTGGGAAATGGTCACCGAAGAGGGCGCACAACGTTTGGCTCAGACGGCGGCCTCGAACCCAGAAGAACTGGGCCGTATACTGCGCTGGGCGGAAACGGGCTGGCCGCCGCTCAGCATGTATTATCCTATTTTCCAGGCCACAGACGCACCGGTTTACGGTGCGATGGTGCCGCGCGCGGCAGCGCGGGCTGCTATGGATCGCGGCGCGGCAACCGCACTTGGCGCCGATGCGGCACGCTACGGTCTCACGGTGCCGCTACCTGCGCAGGAACAAGCGGCGCGTGAGGCGGATCAGCTTGTGGCGCATTGCAATGCACTGCCCGAACAGGTGCTGCCGCAGATGGTTGCGATACAACGCCTGCGTGATGCGGTGCTGACACGATCGATCTTGCAAGCGATGGACGATACCGGTGGGCCCGTTGCCGTGATCACTGGCAACGGTCATGCACGTAAGGATCGCGGCATCCCCACCTTCCTGTCTCGCCTACGTCCCGGATTGAAGGTCTTTGTCCTTGGCCAATCAGAAGAGGGGCAGATCGAAGGAACGTTTGATGTGGTCATCGATAGCCCTGTAGTAGATCGCGACGACCCCTGCCAAGCCTTTGAGGTGCAGAATTAACCGCTGGTACAACGCCGTGGCCTTGCCTAATGTCAGCACCGACCAGAACGGGAAAGGCTGAACATGCTGGCTTCCAAACGTATCCTGCTGATCATTGGCGGAGGGATAGCGGCCTACAAGTCGCTGGACCTGATCCGCCGCCTTAAAGAGCGTAGCGCTGCCGTGACGCCAGTTCTGACCCGCGCTGCCGAAGAATTCGTCACACCTTTGTCCGTGTCCGCACTGGCGGGGGAGAAATTCTATCGCGACCTGTTTGATCTGACAGATGAGGCTGAGATGGGCCATATTCAGCTGTCGCGCTCTGCCGATCTGCTTGTGGTCGCCCCGGCGACAGCGGATTTGATGGGCAAGATGGCGACGGGCTTGGCGAATGATCTGGCCTCGACCCTTTTGATGGCCACGGATACGCCTGTATTGTGTGCGCCCGCCATGAATGTGCGGATGTGGGATCACCCAGCGACGCAACGCAATCTCGCGCAATTGCTAGCCGATGGTGTGCGTTTCGTCGGGCCGAATGAGGGTGATATGGCCTGTGGCGAATACGGCCCTGGAAGAATGTCTGAACCGTTGGAGATTATTGCGGCTATCGAAGCGCAAATGGCAGATGGTCCGCTGCAAGGAAAACGCATCCTCGTGACATCAGGCCCGACGCATGAATCGATCGATCCCGTACGCTACATCGCCAACCGATCCTCGGGCGCGCAGGGTACGGCGGTGGCACGGGCTTTGGCGGCCTTGGGCGCAGATGTGACGTTTGTCACTGGGCCGGCAGATGTGCCGCCACCCGAAGGCGTGCTGGTTGTGCGCGTTGAAACAGCTCAGCAGATGTCAGATGCGGTGGATGCGGCCTTACCGGTGGATGCAGGTGTGTTTGCTGCAGCCGTGGCGGATTGGCGCGTGGCCAGTGCATCAGATCGGAAGCTGAAGAAAACGCAGGATGGCTTGCCCGCGCTGGAGTTTTCCGAAAATCCGGACATCTTGAAACGTGTCTCACACATGGAGCACGGGCGTCCGATGTTGGTTGTTGGCTTTGCCGCAGAAACCAACGACGTTCTTGAACATGCAACAGCAAAGCGCCAGCGCAAAGGGTGCGACTGGATTGTCGCCAATGATGTCAGCCCCACGACCGGTATCATGGGCGGCACAGAGAATGCAGTTCTGCTGATTTCGGATGCTGGTACCGAAGAATGGCCGCGCATGGGCAAGGATGCGGTTGCGGCGCGACTGGCGCAAAAGATTGCTGAGGCTTTGGGCAACTGATGCCCATAGCCCTGAACAAAGAGGTACGATGATGGTTGCAATCCGTGTGATCCGCGAAGCCGGTGCAGATGCCTCGGTTGCGTTGCCGTCCTATGAGACAAGCGGAGCCGCAGGGGCAGACCTGCGTGCAAACCTGCCGGATGGTGTGTCAATCACTCTGGAGCCGGGACAGCGTGCGCTGATCCCGACGGGGCTTCGGATCGAGATTCCCGAAGGGTTTGAAGTGCAGGTCAGGCCGCGTTCCGGGCTTGCGCTGAAGCACGGTATCACGCTGCCAAACACGCCGGGTACCATCGACAGCGACTATCGCGGGCCACTGGGTGTGATCCTGATGAACGCGGGGCAAGAGAGTTTCGAAGTTGCGCATGGCGAACGCATTGCGCAACTGGTCGTTGCCCCGGTGGTACAGGCAGATTTCCAGTTTGTAGATGAACTCAGCGAAACCGAACGCGGATCAGGCGGGTTCGGGTCCACCGGGCGCGGCTGATGCTGCTGGTTCTGCTGCTTGCCGCTGGGCTTTGGGGCGTCGGCTATATCGCGGGCGTTTCCCGCAGTGCGCGGATCGTTGCTGTGGGCGTGCTGCTGTTAGGTGTTATCCTAGCGCAGCTGGTTCTGCCGGATGGCAACCCTCTGCGCGAGGCGACAGGCGGGTCCGCAGCGATGTGGCTGATCCTGGTGGGGTGCGTGGGGTTGGTTCTGGGCTATGGGAAGATTCTCAAGGCCCTGCGCAGCCGCGCCACATCCGCGTCTGAACAAGACCCTCAGGTGCGCCCGGATCGGTTTTCGGAAACGGAACTCGACCGCTATGCTCGCCACATCGTATTGCGCGAATTGGGCGGACCGGGTCAGAAGAAGATGAAACAGGCGCGCGTGCTGGTGATTGGCGCGGGTGGTCTGGGTGCCCCGTCCTTGCAATATCTGGCCGCTGCGGGCGTGGGGACCATCGGGGTGATCGACGACGATGTCGTCGAGAACGCCAATCTGCAACGGCAGGTCATTCACTGCGATTCCGATATCGGAATGCCCAAGGTTTTTTCCGCTCAACAGGCAATGGAAGCGCAGAACCCGAACGTGACGGTACTGCCATACAACCGCCGC
Organism: Pseudomonadota bacterium; assembly: GCA_039818265.1. GTDB lineage: Bacteria > Pseudomonadota > Alphaproteobacteria > Rhodobacterales > Rhodobacteraceae > Ruegeria. Next base: position 171,355 of record JBCBUG010000006.1, read on the forward strand.
CTGACTGCAGAGATCGCGGCCGATCTGTTCGCTGATTTCGATCTGATCCTCGACGGAACGGACAACTTCGATACCCGCTATCTGGCCAACAAAACGGCTGTTGAACTGGGCAAACCGCTGATTTCCGGCGCCCTATCGCAATGGGAAGGGCAATTGAGTGTGTTTGATCCAGTAACCTCTGGCCCGTGCTACCAGTGCATCTTCCCAGAAGCGCCTGCCGCCGAGCTCGCCCCATCCTGTGCCGAGGCCGGGGTGATTGGTCCACTGCCTGGCGTGGTCGGGTCGATGATGGCGGTCGAGGCGATCAAAGTGATCACAGGTGCCGGTGCCGCCTTGCGCGGTGAGATGTTGATCTATGATGCGCTTTATGGGGAAAGCCGCAAGATCACCCTGTCGAAACGCACCGATTGCCCGATTTGCGGGCAGGTTGGGACTTAGTTTCGAAGTCAAAATTCACTCCCCCTCTGGACCATTGCTGACCCTCTACATAGCTTGGGGGCAAAGGAGACCTGCATGACCAACCCGATCCTGTCCGACTGGACCACGCCTTTTGAGATCGCCCCGTTTACCGCGATTTCAGATGGGGATTTCGCGCCTGCGTTGGACGAGGCGATGGCCGCGCACAACGCACAGATCGACGCTATTGCTGACAACCCGGACGTGCCCAGCTTTGCCAACACAATCGAAGCGCTTGAAGCGGCGGGTGAGCAGTTGGACAAGGTCCTGTCGGTGTTTTTCACCGTGTCGGGCGCTGACAGCAACCCGAAACGCGAGGAATTGCAGCAGGAGTTTTCACCGAAGCTTTCTGCGCATTTCTCGGGCATTTCATCGAACAAGGATTTGTTCCGCCGGGTGGCTGATCTTTGGCAGCGGCGCGATGATCTGGACCTGAATGACGAACAAGCCCGCGTTCTGATGCTGACCCATCGCGGCTTTGTCCGCGCCGGTTCTGCGCTGGAGGGTGAGGCCGATGCCCGGATGCAAGAAATCAAGTCCCGCCTTGCTTCGCTGGGCACGTCTTTCACCCAGAACCTTCTGGCGGATGAGCGTGACTGGTACATGGAGCTGGCCGAGGATGATCTGGACGGCCTGCCAGATTTCGTCATCGCCGCAGCCCGTGCCGCGGGTGAGGAGAAGGGTGCGAACGGGCCGATTGTGACCCTGTCCCGCTCATTGATTGTGCCGTTTCTGCAATTCTCATCCCGCCGCGACCTGCGGGAAAAAGCCTATCGCGCCTGGGCCGCGCGAGGGGCGAATGGGAACGAGACCGACAACCGCGAGATTGCAGCCGAAATCCTGACCCTGCGGGAAGAACGCGCCAAGCTGTTGGGCTATGATAGCTTCGCGGAGTTCAAACTGGAAACCGAGATGGCCCGCTCGCCAGACCGCGTGCGCGATCTGTTGATGCAGGTCTGGGAACCCGCTAAAACCCGCGCCGATGCGGATGCCGATATCCTGACGGCTATGATGCAAGACGATGGCGTCAATGGCCCGCTGGAAGCCTGGGACTGGCGCTATTACGCTGAGAAGCGCCGCAAGGCTGAGCATGACCTGGATGAGGCGGCGCTGAAACCGTACCTGCAGCTGGATCGGATGATTGAGGCGTCGTTTGCCTGTGCCAACCGTCTGTTCGGGCTGGAATTCGCGTCGCTGGATGCGCCGCTTTACCACCCCGATTGCCGGGCGTGGGAGGTGACGCGCAACGGGAAGCACGTGGCGGTTTTCATTGGCGACTATTTTGCCCGAGGTTCGAAACGGTCCGGCGCGTGGTGCAGCGCCATGCGCGCGCAGGCGAAGTTTCCCAAAGAACAAGCGCCCGTCGTAATCAACGTGTGCAACTTCGCCAAGGGCGATCCGGCGCTGCTGTCCTACGATGACGCCCGGATTCTGTTCCACGAGTTCGGCCATGCGCTGCATCAGATGCTGTCGAATGTGACCTATGAAAGCATCTCGGGCACATCCGTCGCGCGGGATTTCGTCGAACTGCCCAGCCAGCTTTATGAGCATTGGCTGGAAGTGCCCGAGGTTCTGGCGGAATACGCCACCCATGCCGAGACGGGTGAGCCGATGCCTCAGACGATGTTGGAGAAGGTGCTGAAGGCGGCCAATTTCGATCAGGGGTTCCAGACGGTCGAATATGTGGCCTCGGCGCTGGTCGATCTGGCCTTCCATGAAGGCGCGGCCCCGGCGGACCCGATGGCAAAACAGGCTGAGGTTCTGGCTGAAATCGGCATGCCAAGGGCCATCGGAATGCGCCACGCCACTCCGCATTTCGCCCATGTCTTTGCGGGCGACGGGTACAGCGCGGGCTATTACAGCTACATGTGGTCAGAGGTCATGGATGCCGACGCCTTCGCAGCCTTCGAAGAGGCCGGAGGGGCCTTTGACCCCGAACGCGCCAAGGCACTGGAGGAGAATATCCTATCCACCGGCGGCTCGCGCGAGGCCGAGGATCTGTATCTGGCCTTCCGTGGCCGATTGCCGGGTGTCGAGGCTTTGTTAAAAGGGCGCGGGTTGATCGCAACCTAACTGGATCTGGCCGTCAGTATCCCAACTGGCGGTCCACCAGATGCACGAAAGGCTCACCAGCTTCGCCGCGCTGGATATTTTCGCAGATCACCTGTGCCGCCGTAACCGGCCGGGTCTCGGACGCGATGTGCGGGGTGACGGTGACGTTCGGATGTGTCCAATAGGGGTGTTCCGGCGGCAGCGGTTCAATGCGGAACACGTCCAGCGTGGCGTGTCCGACTTGCCCAGTGTTCAGCGCATCCAGCAGGGCGTTGTCATCGATCAGAGGCCCGCGCCCCGGATTGATGATCTTTGCCCCTTTCGGCATTAGTGCCAAAGTCGCGGCATTCAGGGTATTCTCAGTCGCGGGCGTGTCCGGCAACAGCAGTACGACGATCTCAGATTGCGACAAGGCGGTTCGCAAGCCTTCTGCTCCATGCAGACAGGTCACGCCTTGAATGTCTTTCTCGGTACGGCTCCACCCCAAAACGCGAAAGTTGAGCGCGGCCAACGCCTGCGCTGCTGCTTGGCCCAACTCTCCCAACCCCAGCACGCAGACCGTGCGCTCGGTTGCAAGCGGTGGCGCGATCGGGGTCCAAACACCGTCCTGCTGGGTGATATGGGTGTCCATGCCCAGATGATACCGCAGAGTATGGCCGACAACCCATTCCGCCATGCCTTGCGTCAACCCGTGATCAACCATGCGTGCCAGCGGAACAGTCAGAGTTGCGTTGTCGGCGATGCTTTCGACCCCGGCCCAAAGGCTCAGGACGGCTTTCAGCCGAGAATAGGGTTTGAAGTCCAGCAGGCCACCATTTGGCGCGTAGACGACATAGTTCACCTGATCGGGTTCGATATCGGTGGCCAGATACACGTTCAATCCGGCTTCGGCCAGACCCTGAGACAAAAGCGGCTCATAGACCGGCCACAGCTCAGGGCGCGCGGAGAACAGGACGTTGACGGGCATGAAGGGCCTTTCAGATCAGCGGGGGCGGTGAATATGCGCGCTTTGGACAATACCGAAAGCGGCCATCAGTACCAGCATGGCTGATCCTCCATAACTGACCATTGGCAGCGGTACGCCTACAACCGGGGCCAGCCCCATCACCATCGACATGTTGACTGCGAAGAACAGGAAGAAGTTCAGCGCAATGCCCAGCACCACCAGGGACGAGAAACGATCCTTGTTCGACAATGCCGTGACCATGCAAAAGATCAGGATCAGCGTATACAGCACCAGCAGGGTGATGCCGCCGACAAAACCGAACTCTTCGGCCAATGTGGTGAAGATGAAATCGGTGTGCTTTTCGGGCAGGAAGTTCAGGCGAGATTGGGTGCCTTGCATAAAGCCCCGGCCGTTCCATCCGCCCGAACCCAAAGCGATTTTTGATTGGGTGATGTGATAGCCCGCGCCCAATGGGTCGGTGGAGGGGTCCAGAAACGTGTCTATGCGGCGGAACTGATAGTCTTTCAGCAGTTGCCATTCCGTACCCCTGCTGTTGAACACGGTCGCAATCAGGCCCACGACGGCGGCGATCACAGCAGCGAAATAGACCCAGTGCACACCAGCCAGAAACATAAGCCCACCACCGGCGGCAAGCAGCAGGATCGAGGTTCCAAGGTCCGGTTGCCGCAAAACCATGAAGGTCGGGATTAGGATCAGGATCACCGGTAGGATCACCCAAAGCGGGCGCGAGGTTTTGTACGACGGCAACCAGTCGTAATAGGCCGCCAGCAGCATGACCAGCGTGACTTTCATGACCTCTGAGGGTTGCAGCCGCATGAACCCCAGATCGATCCAGCGTTGCGCACCCATGCCAACAGTGCCGAACAACTCAACAAAAACCAGCAGCGCAATAGCACCCAGATAGGCCAGCACTGACATGTTGCGCCAGAACCAGATCGGCACAAGCGCGACGATGAACATCACCGTCAGGCCCAGACCAAACCGCTCCATCTGAGGTTCGGCCCAAGGCAGCCATGATCCGCCGGCGACGGAATACAACATCAGGAAACCAGCACTGGCCGTGCTGATCAGCAACAGCGTCAGGGGCCAGTTCATGTATAGAAACTTGCGCAACCCCGATGGTGTGGATTTGACGTTGTACTCAAGATAGCTCATGCGCGGTCCTTTTCGTCAGGACGCGCTTTGGGGCGGCGATCGCCTTCAAGCCTCTTTTGCTGTTCCTTGATGCGGTCGCGGTCGGCAACCGGATACGCCTCAAGCGGCGGGGTGCCTTTGTAGAGCGCCTGCAGCATGATGTCCCGCGCGACCGGGGCTGCGGCTTTTGATCCGCCGCCACCGTGTTCGACCACCACGGCAATCGCGTATTTGGGATTGTCATAAGGTGCAAAGCTGACGAACAGGGCATGGTCACGCCGTTCCCAGGGCAGGTCTTCGTTGCGGATCACCCCAGCAGCCCGTTCGGCCTTGGTGATGTTGCGGACCTGGCTGGTGCCGGTCTTGCCCGCCATACGCAGATCATCCGCAATGATACGGCTGCGATATGCCGTCCCGCGTCGGTCGTTCGACACCGACCACATCGCCTCGCGAATGTAACGAAGGTTTGTGGGGCTGATCCCAAGCGGCTCACCCGCGCCCGAGGGCTGTTCGACCCCGTTGATCGACCGCACCAGCCGGGGCGCAACGGCGCGTCCAGTGGCGATCCTTGCAGTCATCACGGCCAGTTGCATCGGTGAGGCGAGCATGAAGCCCTGCCCGATGGACGCATTGGCCGTATCACCGATCAGCCATTCCTCGCCATGAACCCGCTGTTTCCATGCCTGATTGGGCGCCAGCCCGGCGCGCACAGCGGACATGGGGATGTCATGCTTGATTCCCAGGCCAAGGATATTGGACATCTCAGAAATTTTGTCGATGCCGACCTTGATCGCCACGTCGTAATAATACACGTCGCAGCTGCGTTTCAGAGATGTATTCAAGTCCACCATTCCGTGCCCGCCGCGTTTCCAGCAGTGGAAGCGACGGCTGCCGACTTTCAGGTGACCGGGGCAATAGACCGTATTTCCTGGGCCTACGACACCAGCTTCTAGTGCGGCCAGTGCGGTGACCATCTTGAAGGTCGACCCCGGCGGATAAGTGCCCTGAACTGTCTTGTTGGCCAGCGGGCGATACTTGTCCTGTGTCAGGAACTGATAATCTGCGACTGAGATACCGCGCACGAACAGGTTGGGGTCGAAGCTGGGGGCCGAGGCCATGGCGCGCAGATCGCCGGTTTCACAGTCAATCACAACAGCGGCGGCGCTTTCCCCAGCCAGCCGGGCCTGTGCGTATTGTTGCAGGTCCGCGTCGACGGACAATTGCAGGTCGGCACCGGGCTGACCCTCCTGCCGATCCAACTCGCGCATGACACGGCCCGTCGCATTGACCTCGACACGTTTGGAACCGGCCTTGCCGCGCAGCGAGATTTCCTGTTTCGCCTCCAGCCCGACCTTGCCGATCTGGAACCGGGGGATGCGCAGCACCGGTTCGGGGTCTTCGATCTGGCTGAGGTCATAGTCGCTGACCGGGCCAACATAACCGACGATATGGGCGAAATCCTCGTATCTGGGATATTGCCGGGTCGAGCCCACCTCGGGTGTCACGCCGGGAAGGGCAGGTGCGTTCACCGCGACCTTCGAGATGTCCTCCCACGTCACCTGATCGGCCAGTGTAACCGGCAGGAACGGGGCCGAGCGGCGCATCTCGGTCTTGGCGCGCTCGATCTCGTCCACGGTCAATGGGATCAAGTTGGATAGTTTGGCGATCACCTTGTCCAGATCACCTGCGTCTTCGGGAACGATAACGATGCGATATGATGGCGTGTTTTGCCCGATGATCTGACCATTGCGGTCATAGATTCGGCCACGTGTCGGTGGGATCAGGCGGAGGTTGATGCGGTTTTCTTCAGCCAAAAGCCGGTACTGATCGGCCTGTTCGACTTGCATGAACCGCATCCGCGCGGCCAGCCCGCCGACGAAGGCGGCTTGCAACCCTCCCAATATCAAGGCTCGGCGTGGGAGGCGTTTATAGGCAAGACCTTGCGCTTTGGGTTTGCGTTGCTTCATGCCCGCGCCCCCGCAACACTTGCATCCGCCGCGGATACCCTGCGTACGCCGAACACGGATTGGCTGAGAAGGACGATCACAGGATAGGCCACTATCGTCACGATCAACTGGAACAAAACGGGCCCGAAGGCTGCTTGGTCGATCGACGCGATCGCCAGGATAATGCGGTTGCCGAGAAAGACCGCTGCAGTGACCACACTAATGGATATCCATTCACCGACGAACCCAGCATCTCGCATACTCGGCGCGGCCCCACGCAGATAGGCGGCGCCCAGCACGACCAAAGCCGCCAGCAATCCGGGTGGGCGTTGCAACAACAGATCGGCCATCAGCATCACAGCGGCAATCAACAAGGTTGGAACATATTCCGGGCGGCGCAGCACCCAGGCAAAGGTCAGCGCGATTGTCACGTCGGGAAAAGGCCAGCGATCCGGCTGTGCGTTCAGTGGCAGCAGGTGCAGGAAAAGAACAAGAAACGCTATCATGACATAAAGCCCGCGCATGGCCCAGTTGTAAGAGGCGGGTCTATCCATCGCCGGCCTCCTCGGATGTGAGGGCCGCTTCGGGTTGTGTTGGTCCGACAACCGTGCCGGGGTCTCGAATTGTTGGGGCTGCGTTGAAGCGTAAAACGCGAAGAAACTCCAGCCGTTCGAAATCGGCGGACAGGCGCACGCGCAAGCGGCCCCCCGGGTCCTCGGCGATTTGCCCAATGAGCAGTCCGGCCGGAAAAACGCCTCCGTCCCCCGACGTAATCACTCGGTCCCCGGGGCGCACAAGTTCTCGGTTCTCCAGGAATTCGACGGCGGGGGCAGGGGTGTTGTCACCCGCAATCAAGGCTGTTTGCCCCGAAGGCTGGATGGTCGCCGGTATCGCGCTGGACGCATCGGTCAGCAAAATGACCCGCGCAGTATCAGGCCCCACGCCCGAGATGCGGCCCACCAGCCCAATCCCGTCCATCGAGGCCCAGCCATCAACGATTCCGTCCCGGGCGCCCACGTTCAGAAGAACCGACTGCCGAAACGGAGAGCCGCTGTCGGCCATGACAACGCCGGTTATGTAAGTCAGGCGCGGATCAAGACGCACATTGTTCAGGTCCAAAAGGCGCGCGTTTTCCTGCTCCAATTGCAGCGCGGCCTCTTTCCACGCCCGCATCAGTCGCAATTCGCTGCGCAGCTCTTGATTTTGTTCACTGAGGCTTTGATAGCTTTGAAAGTCACGCACCAGATTGACCGTTGCCGTGACCGGGACCATGGCCCATTCCATTGATGGGACAACAGCGTCCACCACCTGTGCGCGAAACCGTTCGACCCTTGGGCTGTCAATGCGCCAGACAATGAAGATGCCCAGCAGGCACAGTACGACAATCCCCAGCAACAGTCGGCGCAGCGGGGCCGTGTAGTCATCGCGCTGTGATCGGTCTTTTGCCACAGGTTACCTTCCCGTGCTGCTCGTGCCGAATTCACCCAATGCTCAAAGGGTGCGCGCCTTAGCTTTCGTAGTCAATCGCGTGGCGCAGCTGTTTTTCGTATTCTAGCGCTTTGCCGGTGCCCAAAGCCACACAATTCAGGCTTTCATCGGCGATCGACACCGCCAGACCGGTCTGTTCGCGCAGTGCCAGATCAAGATCACCCAACAAAGCACCCCCACCGGTCAGCATTACGCCCCGGTCAACAATGTCCGCTGCCAGATCGGGCGGCGTGGTTTCCAAGGCGGTCATCACGGCCTCACAGATGGCCTGCACAGGTTCTGACAGCGCTTCTGCCACCTGAGCCTGGCTGATCTCGATTTCCTTGGGCACACCGTTCAACAGGTCGCGCCCTCGGATATGCATCGACTGGCCGCGGCCATCGTCGGGCATGCGGGCTGTGCCGATGGTGGTTTTAATCCGCTCAGCAGTGGATTCACCGACCAGCAGGTTCTGCTGACGACGCAAGTATGAGATGATGGCTTCATCCATGCGGTCTCCACCCACACGCACCGAGCGGGCGTAGACGATGTCACCCAGCGACAAAACGGCCACCTCGGTTGTACCACCACCGATATCAACGACCATGTTGCCCGTCGGATCGGTGATGGGCATCCCTGCGCCAATCGCAGCCGCAATGGGTTCTGCGATCAGGCCCGCACGGCGCGCACCGGCGGACAGAACCGACTGACGGATCGCACGTTTTTCAACCGGAGTCGCGCCATGAGGGACGCAGACGATGATCTTGGGTTTTGAGAAGGTCGAGCGTTTGTGCACTTTGCGAATGAAGTGCTTGATCATTTCCTCGGCGGTGTCGAAATCGGCAATTACACCTTCGCGCATCGGGCGGATGGCCTCGATCGAACCGGGGGTTCGGCCCAGCATCAGTTTGGCGTCTTCGCCAACGGCCAGAACCTTTTTGACCCCGTCTTTGACATGGTAGGCAACAACGGACGGCTCGGACAGGATCACACCGCGACCCTTGACATAAACCAGCGTGTTCGCTGTCCCAAGGTCGATGGCCATGTCCGAAGTGAACAGGCCGCCCAGATTGCCTAAGATCCCCATGTTTCCCCTGATCCTGTATGTCAGTTTTTCTACTGCCCGCGACTCGACGGTTCCGGGACGGATGACTTATAGGGTGCCAACTCGCCCGGTAAAAGGGCTGATTCCGCGACAATCAGCACCTTTTCGCCTCATTGATAGGGACTTTAGAAGGCAAAATGCTCTCATATCAACATATTTACCACGCTGGAAATCTGGCTGATGTACAAAAGCACGCTTTGTTGGCGTGGGTGCTGCAATATCTGACCCGCAAGGACAAGCCGATCAGCTATATCGAAACGCATTCCGGGCGCGGTCTGTACAAGTTGGACGCGGAAGAAGCGGTTCGAACCGGCGAAGCAGCAGCCGGGATCGAGCGTGCTCGGCGTGAGGCATGGTTCGGGGCTGATCATCCGATGACCCAGGTGCTGCAGACGACACAGGCGCGACATGGTGCGCCGGCCTATCCCGGGTCACCCTTGATCGCGGCGCAACTGCTGAGGGATCAGGATGCGCTGCATTTCGCAGAGATGCACCCGCAGGAGTTCGCGGCGTTGTCGCAGGCGGTGTCGCCTTTTGGGGCGAAGACCTATCAGCAGGACGGGTTTGAACTGGCGCAATCCCTGCTGCCGCCGACCCCGCGGCGTGGGCTGATGCTGATTGATCCCAGCTACGAGGTAAAAGCCGATTATGCACGCCTGCCGGGGCTCATCGCCAAGTTTCACCGCAAATGGAATGTAGGTGTAGTTGCCTTGTGGTATCCGATCCTTACAGATGAGCGGCACGCCTCAATGATCAAGGCGCTAAGGTCGCAGAACTACCCGAAGGCCGTGTTTCACGAAGTGAGCTTCCCACCCGCGCGCGACGGGCACCGGATGGTCGGGTCGGGGATGTTTATCCTGAACGCACCGTTTGGGATTGAGCGAGAGATGGCTCGCCTTTCAAATCGGTTCGCGTCTCTTTAGACGCACGGGTGGTGCGCTGCGAAGCGCTTCGTCGCGACGATTGCCCCAAACGGTGTTACACCCTACGCGGTGCAATGCGTCAGCTTGGTTTGATCTGCCTCATACCATTCGCATAAACCTGTTTCCATTTGATGATCGAGTAAGACTTCCTGAGACCTGTCGACCAAAAGGGGTCTTCGTGAACGAGTTGATCTACATCACTCTCTGAGCCCGCCTCAACGATCCACAAACCATCGCGCCCTTGCCCGTTTGTATCTGACAAAGGGCCTGCCGCCTCGATCTTGTCGGAGTTCCGCTCAAGAAAATCCAGATGCTTTGACATATGTGTTTTGCGTATGTAGGGGTCGGCATTTGGTGCATCTTCGAAAAGGATAATGAATTTCATTTTGTACCTCCACTGAGTTGCGTGCCCAAAAAGACTGCCACATCAAAATCGAAGGTTGAGTCAGTAAAATTGGCGACTTAATCTGCAAAAATGCAGGATCATGATTGGAACGATCTCAAGTATCTTTTAGCCCTTCGCCGCGAAGGAAAGCTTGCGCGCGCAGGACGCGTGCTTGGTGTCAGCGAAACGACGGTTGCCCGCAGGATCAAGGCTCTGGAGCAGGCGCTAGAAACCAATTTGTTCTTGCGCAGTGCAAACGGACAATACGAACCGACAGATGCGGCGCTGCAAATCCTGACACATGCGGAATCCATCGAGGCAGAGAATGTCGCAATCGGAGAAATGTCAGGTGACAACGCGCGCAATGTCACGGGTAGCGTCCGCATCAGTTCGGTGCCATTTATCGTGAACCATTTGTTGGTGCCTAGCATAGCAGACTTGGGGCGTTTGCACCCATGTCTGACCGTTGAGTTGGTTCCAACCTCTGACAATTTGGATCTGTCCAAGCGCGAGGCTGATCTTGCGGTGCGTTTCGCGCGCCCGCATGCGGGAGGATTGCGAACCAAAGCGCAAAAGCTGGGCGAGTTATCATTCGCAGTTTACGCGGCAAGCTCCCTCTCATCGACACGAGTTAGTGATCTGGGTTGGATCACCTATGACGACGCACATTTGAATTTACCGCAGGCACGTTGGCTCGAAAACGCTGCGAAGTCCTCCAATATGCGTGCCAATCTGAAAATCGCCGATATAGAGACCGGGATGCAGGCTGTTGCGGCGGGGATTGGGAAAACGTTGCTTCCAAGTGCGATTGTCTCTAACGACCCGCGATTTCGAGAAATTAAACTGGATGTTGGGGCTAGACTCCCAACTCGGGAAATCTGGTTGTTGTCACATGCCGATCAAGCTTCCAGACTATCAATCAACGCGGCCAAAGACTGGCTTGGCAATTTAGACTGGGTTTGACGAGCGACGCACGGTGCGTCGCTCATTCGTTTCTTGGCAGCTGGGCCCCGCGGGTACGGGAGCCCCATGTTTGGAAGATTTTGCTTAGGTCAGGTCTTTGTAGCTGATCTCGCGCGCATCGGCGCCGGGGCCGGCTTTTTCCCGACGCACGATCAAACGGTTCAAGGCGTGGATATAGGCCTTGGCTGAGGCCACGACCGTATCGGTATCTGCTGATTGGCCTGTTGCGATCATGCCATCTTCTTCTAGGCGTACCGAAACCGTCGCCTGCGCGTCCGTCCCTTCGGTCACTGCGTGTACTTGATAGAGTTGCAGGCGTGCGGTGTTCGGGTGGATCGCGCGGATGGCCTTGAACGCGGCATCAACCGGGCCGTCGCCATGCTCGGTTGCGATGATGTCCTTGCCATCCATTTCCAACTCGACCGTTGCTTCGGCTTGCCCGCCCGTGCCGCAGGTGACTTTCATCGACACCAGTTGCAGATGGTCATCCGCCTCATCCAGAGTCATCAGGGCAATCAGGTCATCGTCGAACACCTCTTTCTTGCGGTCGGCCAGATCTTTGAACCGCACAAAGATGTCGCGCAATTGGTTGTCGCCAACCTCGAAGCCCAGCGTTTCCAGCTTGTCGCGCAGCGCGGCGCGGCCCGAGTGCTTGCCCAATGGCAGAGAGGTGCCCGACAGACCGATATCCTCAGGGCGCATGATTTCGAAATTTTCGCGGTTTTTGAGCATCCCGTCCTGATGGATGCCGCTTTCATGCGCAAAGGCGTTCTTGCCGACGATGGCTTTGTTGAACTGTACGTTGAAGCCGGACACCGTCGCCACACGACGCGAGATATGCATGATCTTGGTAGTGTCGATGCCGGTGTGCCAGGGCATGATGTCATTGCGGGTGCGCAGGGCCATCACGACCTCTTCCAAGGCTGTATTGCCAGCGCGTTCGCCCAGACCGTTTATGGTGCACTCGATTTGACGCGCGCCACCGGCGACAGCGGCCAGAGAGTTCGCGGTCGCCATACCGAGGTCGTTGTGACAATGGGTGGCAAACACCACCTCATCCGCGCCCGGTACTGTCTCGATCAGGCGTTTGATCAGGTCAGCGCTTTCGACTGGAGCGGTGTAGCCCACGGTATCGGGGATGTTGATTGTCGTAGCCCCGGCCTTGATGGCTATCTCGATCACGCGGCACAAGTAATCCCATTCGGTCCGGGTGGCATCCATCGGCGACCACTGGACGTTTTCGCAAAGATTGCGCGCTTGGCTGACCGTTTCGTGGATCTTGTCGGCCATTTCGTCCATGGTCAGATTTGGAATGGCGCGGTGCAGTGGCGAGGTGCCGATAAAGGTGTGAATGCGGTTCTGTCCGGCGTGTTTCACCGCCTCCCAACAGCGGTCGATATCGGCGAAATTGGCACGGGCCAGGCCGCAGATGCGGCTGTTGTTCGACCTTTGGGCAATCTCGGACACCGCTTTGAAATCGCCTTCGGAAGCGATTGGGAAACCGGCTTCGATGATGTCGACGCCCATCTCGTCCAGCAGTTCAGCAATTTCCAGCTTTTCATCATGGGTCATGGTTGCACCAGGGCTCTGTTCGCCGTCGCGCAAAGTGGTATCGAAGATCAAGACGCGGTCTTGGTCGGTCACATTGGTCATGGGATTCTCTTTCTTCTTCTGTCCTAAAGCCTATGGCGCGCTGGCGTCCTCCTCTGAGCGGGCGCGCCGGATGGCACGCTCAGAGGCGGATTAGGATCAGTAGGCCACGCAGAGACGCACCGCGAAGGGCGGTGTCGGCATTAAGGATATCTGCGTGGTTAATCATGGGATGAGGTTATACAGAGCGCACGGCGAATGAAAAGAACCAAAATTAGGGTGGGGGCGATTTGATCGTTTTATTGACCTCAGGGGCCAGACCGCTAGGTCGACCAATATGAAAACGGCTTTGATCATTGGCGCATCAGGTGGCATCGGCAGTGCGCTGAGTCATCGGCTTACTGTGCGGCAGGTGGCGGTGACAGGATTGTCGCGGTCAGGTGACAGGTTCGATCTGACTGAGCCCGAGGCAGCCTTGAAAACACTTGATGCTTTTCAATATCCGTTCGATCTGGTTCTGGTCGCGTCCGGAGCCTTAGAAATCAACGGCGCGCAGCCTGAAAAGATCATGCGCGCGGTGACAGCGCAGGCCATGATGGATCAGTTCGCCTTGAACGCGGTTGGACCGGCATTGGTTTTGAGCCGGGCGCATAAGCTGCTGACTCGAAACAGGCGGTCAGTGATCGCGGTGCTGTCGGCGCGGGTTGGTTCGATCGGGGATAATCGCATGGGCGGTTGGGTCAGCTATCGTGCGTCCAAAGCGGCGGTTAATCAGGTGGTTCACACAGCCTCGATTGAACTGGCCCGTACGCATAAACAAGCGATCTGCGTCGCGCTGCATCCCGGCACGGTCAAAACGGCGTTCACACAGAAATATCTTGGCCGCCATCCCGCTGTTGAGCCGGATATAGCTGCCAAAAACCTTCTGAGCGTGATTGACGGGCTGACGCCCGAAGACACGGGCGGGTTCTTCGACTGGTCAGGAGCGCGCGTACCGTGGTAGGGGCTTAGTTGTCTGCAGGCGGTTCGGGGCTTTCGTCGTCTGGAGCAGGTTCCTGTGCGTTTGCTTCTTCGCCACCGGTTTCAGGTGTCTCTTCGGATGATAGGGCATCATTGTCCCAGACACCCGCTTCTTCCTGCCCATTGGCATAGCGCATTGTGCCCTGACCCTGACGTTTGTTCTCAAAAAAACCGCCCTCGTAAACATCGCCTGACGGATAGGTTGCAACACCAACGCCGGTGATCTTTCCGTCAGCCCAATCGCCTGTATAGGTAAAGCCACTGGGCGCGGTTATGGTCCCTTCGCCGTGGCGTGCGCCGTTGATGAAGTCGCCGTCGTATACTGTGCCATCGGCAAAGGTAGATTTCCCTTTGCCCTGACGGACACCATCGACCCATTCGCCTTCGTATCGATACCCATTGGCGAAGGTGACCGTGCCGGTTCCATGGCTCACTGCATTGCGGAACTGGCCGCTGTAAACCGTTCCGTTGGGATAGGTCGCAGTACCGGTTCCCTCAAACACTCCCGCGATCCATTCTCCGTCATAGACAGTCCCGTCCGCATAGGTGCTTTGGCCCTTGCCATGCGGCAGGTCGGCGCTGAGCGCACCGATATAGGCCGAGCCGTCGGGGTAGGTGATCTCACCAAATCCTTCGATCTGACCTTCGGACCATTCGCCGGTATAGCGATAGCCATCTGTGCCGACGAATGTGCCTTTGCCGTGGCGGCGGTCGTCTTGGTAGTCGCCCTCATAGACATTGCCATTGGCATAGGTCTCTTTGCCTTTGCCCTGTCGGCGACCTTCGGTGACCTCGCCTTCGTAGACATCGCCATTGGCCAGTGTCAGCCGCCCGGTTCCGGTCATAAGGTTCTGAACCCACTGCCCTTCATATTCCAGCCCGTCCGATTGTACCAAACGCCCTTGCCCGTGGCGTTGGCCCTGTTGCACATCGCCCTCATAAACCGACCCGTCCGGATAGGTGATCCGGGCCGCGCCCTGCTGTGCACCATCAACCCATTCACCGTCATAGACATAGCCGTTGGGGTCGGTGCGGGTGCCCTTGCCGTGATGGCGGGCGTTCTGAAACTCTCCTTCATAGCGTACGCCATTTGCATATTCAGCAATGCCCGAGCCGTTGATTGCACCGTCACGCCATTCGCCTTCGTAGGTCCCGCCATCGGCATAGCTGATTTTACCCTGACCTTCGGGCTGTCCCTTGGCGAATTGACCCTCATAAACCGATCCGTTAGCGAAGCGAGCCGTGCCTTGCCCCTGAATTTCGCCTTCAACCCACTGACCGGAATACTCAAACCCATCCGGTAACCGGTATGTGCCGGTGCCGTGGCGCAACCCGTTTTCAAACGTGCCTTCGTAGACCCCGCCAAGTTCGTCATCCTTGACGATCACTGTACCGTCCTGGGCCCATGCTGCCGTGATCGACAGGCCTAGAATCCCGGCCGTGAGAGAATTGCGGATCAGCTTCATGGTTTGTCCTGCCTGCCCGATCATCGGTTTCATATGCGTTTGGGCAAAAATAGGGGACCGCACAGATCAGAGCAACGGCTTTTGAGCCATTGGTCTTCCACTCGCGCAATGATCTGCTAAATGCAGTAGGACTGGCGAAGGCAAGAGGGCAGCATGGCCGACCGTTTCCGTATCACACTGGCGCAACTCAATCCTGTTGTGGGCGATCTTGAAGGCAATGCAGCCAAGGCGTTTGCGGCTTGGGAACAAGGTCGCGAGGCCGGGGCGGACATGGTCGCGCTGCCCGAGATGTTCATCACCGGATACAACACGCAGGACCTGATCATGAAGCGGGTGTTCCACCGTGCGGCCATGGCTGCGGTTGAGGAACTGGCCAAGCAATGCGCCGACGGCCCGGCACTGGCCATCGGCGGTCCTTGGGCCGAGGATGACAGCCTGTTCAACGCCTATCTGATCCTCAAGGGCGGGCGGATCACCAGCAAAGTGCTGAAACATCACCTGCCTAATGAAACGGTATTTGATGAGGTGCGTCTTTATGATGCAGGCCCTCTAGGTGGGCCGTATTCGGTTGGCAATTCGCGCATCGGCAGCCCGATTTGTGAGGACAGCTGGCATCCGGATGTTGCCGAAACGCTCGAAGAAACCGGGGCTGAGTTTCTGCTAATCCCCAATGGATCGCCCTACTTCCGCGACAAATACGATGTGCGCTTGAACCATATGGTCGCGCGCGTGGTCGAGACCGGTTTGCCGCTGATTTACCTGAATATGGTCGGCGGGCAGGACGATCAGGTGTTCGATGGGGCAACATTTGGCCTGAACCCGGGTGGAGAATTGGCGTTTCGCATGCCGGTTTTTGATGAGACGATCGCTCATGTGGACCTTGAGCGTGGCGATGACGGTTGGCGGATCGTTCCTGCCGAAATCGTGCCGCAGCCCAATGCGTGGGAGCAGGACTATCGCGCCATGGTGGAATCCTTGCGTGATTACATGGGGAAAACCGGTTTCAAAAAGGCGTTGCTGGGTTTGTCGGGTGGTGTGGATTCTGCCCTTGTTGCAGCGATTGCGGTGGACGCGATAGGGGCCGAGAATGTGCGCTGCGTGATGCTGCCATCGGAATACACCAGCCAGGCATCGTTGGACGATGCTGAGGCGGTCGCAAAAGCGCTGGGCGTTCACTATGACTTTGTTCCGATCTCGGACAGTCGCGCTGCCGTGACGGATACGCTCGCCCCATTGTTCGCGGGGCATGAGGTCGATTTAACCGAAGAGAACATCCAATCGCGCCTGCGCGGTTTGTTGCTAATGGCGATTTCGAACAAGTTCGGCGAAATGCTGCTGACCACCGGTAACAAGTCCGAGGTCGCGGTCGGATATGCCACGATCTATGGCGATATGAACGGGGGCTATAACCCTATCAAGGACCTGTACAAAACCCGCGTGTTTGAAACCTGCCGCTGGCGCAATGCTAATCATCGCGATTGGATGATGGGACCGGTAGGTGAGGTCATTCGCCCCTCGGTCATCGACAAGCCCCCGAGCGCGGAATTGCGCGAAGATCAGAAGGACAGCGACAGCCTGCCGGACTACCCCGTGCTGGATGGCATTCTTGAGATTCTGGTGGATCAGGATGGGTCTATCGCGGATTGTGTTGCCGCAGGGTATGACCAGCAGGATGCGCGCCGGGTCGAGCATCTGGTCTATATCAGCGAATACAAGCGTTTCCAATCCGCCCCCGGCACCCGTTTGACCAGCCGCGCGTTCTGGTTGGATCGGCGGTATCCAATTGTGAATCGCTGGCGGGATCGTGGTTGAGCACCGCGGCTTCTGTATTTGGAAACAGTAACTCCTCAGCGCCGCAACCGTTTCCATAACTCGAATAAATCCAAGCAGTTTCAAATGACTCTGCCCATGTCAGCGCTTGTTTGACTGACATTTTTCTGCCACATTTATGCTTAGAAGTTGCCTCATATGGGGCGGATGTGACGCATTGCTGTAGAGTTCGCAGTTTTCGACAAGTGTTTTGTCTGTGTGGTGCATCCGGGGTTGGATGTCTGAGTTAATGGTGTGGTGTTAACATGTACGAGGAATACGATAGGTCTCTGCACAAGCCGTGGCAGTACAGAACGATGGAATCTCCGGCGCAGGAGCTGGATGAGGTAAAGCTAGACGCAGCAATTGCCGATCTGATCGGCGAGCAGAAGGCGGAACCCTCGCAGCGTTTGGAATTCCCTGATTTGAAGTCACAGCCAGAAATTTCTGCTAAGGACACTGCCAAAGACGGTGGATTGTCCGGAGCATTGCGCCAGAAATGGGCTGAACTGTCCGGCGCAGCTTAGGCGCTGCTAAATCTGTCACGCATGTCGCCTGCTGGCACCTTTGCCACAGGATTTTACTATCGGTTTGATAGCTTCTGATTTCCGTTGTCAGAGCATTCCTCTCTGGCATCTTGAGGGCTCGTATGTCGTAAGAACGAGTCATTGATGCCAGGCCCAAAGCCAACTCCATTTGAACCTGATCTTTCGCTGCCAAAATCTGTTGATGTTGTCGTGATCGGCGGCGGCATTATTGGCGCGTCGACCGCGTTGGAACTGGCCGAACGTGGAGTTTTGGTTTTGCTGTGCGAAAAAGGGCAGATTGCAGGGGAACAAAGCTCTCGCAATTGGGGTTGGGTTCGGCTTGGCATGCGTGACCCGCGTGAGATACCGTTGATGCAAAAGGCTTTGCGCATCTGGCCGAATCTGGACGCGCGCATCGGGCGACCGACTGGTTACACACAGGCAGGCATCCTGTTCGGAGCGTCTGGATCGCGGGACGCGGGCAATCTGGAACGCTGGATGCGCAACGTCGACGGGCTGCAGACCGGGGCACGGATGGTTTCAGGACCTGAACTGGCAGAGCTGCTGCCCGGGCAAGAAAGCGACTTGAAATGCGCGCTATACATGCCGCATGACGGGCGCGCAGAACCACAGCTTGCAGCCCCTGCTATTGCCGAAGGTGCGCGCGACAAAGGCGCTGCGGTGATGACCAATTGTGCCGTTCGCAGTCTTGATCTGCAGGCGGGTCAGATCACCGGGGTCTTCACCGAACGCGGACGCGTCGCTTGCGACCAGGTGGTACTTGCAGGCGGGGCGTGGTCGCGCCTGTTCGTGGGCAATACCGGGATCGACCTGCCGCAGCTAAAGGTGTTGAACACAGTGATGCGCAGTTCGCCCGTTGAAGACGGTCCCGACGCAGCGTTTTGGTCAGATGACTTTGCAATCCGAAAGCGCGCGGATGGGGGATACACCATCGCGTCGGGCCGTGAAAACACCTATGACCTTGTGCCCGATAGTTTCCGGCTGGCATTGCAGTTTCTGCCAGCGTTTGTTCAGGAATGGAGGTCGTTGCGCTTTCGCTTGTCTGGCCGTTGGAAGGTTGAAGCCGCGCAAGATCGGAAATGGCTACCCACCGATGTCACCCCGTTCGAGCATTGCAGGGTTCTGGACCCAGAGCCATCGCAGAAGGTTCTGCGCAATGCCTGGGCCAGCGCCACAAAAGGATTCCCCGCCCTTCAAAAGGCTGAAATCGTGCAAAGCTGGGCTGGGTTGATCGATGTCACTCCAGATGCGATCCCGGTGATTTCCACAGTGGATGACGTCCCTGGATTGGTCATTGCCACAGGGTTTTCGGGGCATGGCTTTGGGATTGGAACCGGGGCCGGGCGTTTGGCGGCCGATCTGGTAACCCAGTGTGCGCCCTGCGTGGACCCGGCCGCTTTTCGCCTGTCGCGGTTCAGCGATGGTTCAAAAGTGCGGCCGGACCCGGGGTATTGAGCGCTTAGCCCATCATCTGATAGCTGACCGGAACAAAGCGGAAGCCGTCGCCTCGTGTTTCCACGAAACCGGCGGCGGGGAAGGGCATGTGATAACCGATCATCGGAACCTTGTCGGCAGCCAACATACCCAACACATTACGACGCGATGCTGAGGCGGCCTCTTTGTCGCCATCAAAGCTGAACCCCCAGTCGGGTCGCGCAAAGGACCAGACATAGTGGTTGGCCAGATCGGCGGTCAGAACTAGCCGCTGCCCATTGCTTTCCAGATGATAAACCATGTGGCCCGGAGTATGACCAAAGGCGGCCATCGCGGTGATGCCGGATGCGACCTCGCCACCGTCTTCGACAAAGGTCATCTTTTCGGCTTGCGGCTTGACCTTGGACGCGACCAGATCACCTACGCGGTTGCCGGCGTCCATAGCTGACCAGAAGTCATACTCGGCAGCAGCGGTGACAAAGCGCGCGTTCGGGAAGGTGACTGCGCCATCGGTGGTCATGCCCCCGATATGGTCAGGATGCATATGGGTGATGACAACAACATCGATCTGGTCGGGCGAAACACCTGCATCCGCCAGAGCGGCCTGAATCCCACCCTGACCCAAACCTGTGTCAAACAGCACCAATTCTGATCCGGTATTTACCAGGGATGGTGTGAAGGCCAATAGTCCCTTATCAGGTGAGATGAAGTTGTCTGACGAAATCTGATTGAACTCTTCTTCAGACGCATCGGCACCAAACAGCGTTCGGACATCATCGCGTGCAGCACTGCCATCCAGCAATGTAGTTACGGTGAAATCGCCCAGCGCGAAGGATTTGGCGATGGTCGAGTTTGCCTTAGTCTCGGCTCCGGCTGCCAAGAGCGGGGTCGCTGCAGATGCAAATGGAAGGGCTGCGGCGGCGCCAAGGGCCGCTCTGCGTGTCAAATTGATGGCCATTTCTTAGTCTCCCTTTGAAAACGCCATGTTGGAACATAGATCGCTAGAGTTCCTCTGCCAGTTTATACTTGGGTTCACTATCGGCATAGATGAACATTGCGTGTGAACATTTGTTCATCTCGTGATCCGGGTGATCGGGCGAACGAAACCCCTGCTGGACAAAAACGCGCCATTGTGACAAGAGCCGCGCCAACAGGAGACACCCATGACAACCACCCGTTTCGCCCCGTCGCCCACCGGTTACATCCACGTGGGCAACCTGCGTACCGCATTGATGAACTATTTGATCGCTCGCAAGGCGGGCGGAACGTTCATCCTGCGCATCGACGACACCGACCCAGAGCGGTCGAAGGAAGAATATGTCGATGCGATCAAGCAGGATATGGAGTGGCTGGGCCTGCACTGGGATCGGGTAGAGCGTCAGTCCGAACGTCTGGACCGCTACGCAGAAGCCGCTGACAAGCTGCGCGCGATGGGCCGGTTTTACGAGGCGTTTGAGACGCCGACCGAGCTGGACCTCAAGCGCAAGAAGCAGCTGAACATGGGTAAGCCCCCGGTCTATGACCGCGCCGCTTTGAACCTTTCGGATGCCGAAAAAGAAGAGCTTCGAGCTAAACGTGGCAATGGCGTCTGGCGCTTCAAGCTGGATCATGAGCGGATCGAATGGAATGACGGTATTCTGGGCGACATTTCGATCGATGCGGCTTCGGTATCCGATCCGGTACTGATCCGTGGTGATGGTCAGGTTCTCTATACGATTGCGTCAGTTGTCGATGACACCGAAATGGGCGTGACCGATGTGGTACGTGGCTCGGACCACGTCACCAACACCGCGACGCAGATTCAGATCATCGAGGCGCTGGGCGGTCAATGCCCGCGCTTTGCGCACCATTCGCTGCTGACTGGCCCACAGGGTGAGGCGCTGTCGAAACGTCTGGGCACGCTGGCGCTACGTGATCTGCGAGAGCAGGGCGTGCAGCCGATGGCATTGTTGAGCCTGATGGCGCGTCTGGGCTCGTCCGATCCGGTTGAACTGCGCTCTGATATGGCCGAACTGATCGAAGGATTCGATGTGAACCGCTTTGGCGCAGCCCCGACCAAGTTCGACGTGCAGGACCTGTTCCCGCTGACTGCCAAGCACTTGCAATCGCTGCCGCTGGCAGAAGTTGCAGATGCCGTGGCTGAGGCAGGCGTTCCGGCGGAATTGGCCGAGCCGTTCTGGGCGATGGCTCGTGAGAACATCACCACTCTGGCCGATCTCAAAGGCTGGTGGGAGTTGTGCCGCGATGGGGCAGAGCCGCTGATCGCGGATGAGGATCGCGACTTCATCGCCGAGGCGATTGCGCTGCTACCCGACGGGCCGTTCGACGCTGAAACATGGGGCACCTGGACCAAAGCGGTGAAAGAGGCGACGGGCCGTAAAGGCAAAGGCCTGTTCATGCCGCTGCGCAAGGCACTGACAGGGATGGAGCGGGGGCCGGAAATGGCGGCTTTGTTGCCGCTACTTCAGGTGATCCGCGCGCGGGGCTGAACGCGCCGAACCGAAAGTTAACTAGAATTTGAAAGAGGCCGGCAGTGCGCCTGCCTCTTTTTGGTACTGCGGCTGAAGGATCGTTACCGATGCGCGCTGCAGTCGGTCATCTACAAATGCGGTCTCATCTGGTTTGAGCGGTTGGTGGCGCGGATACCTTGGCTCTGCCCGGTCATTCAGCACAGGTGCGTCCCAGCCATCAGTCGTAGCAAAGAAACGGTCGGCCCCGTCCGGCCCGAAGGTACGCAGATATCCCTGTATAACCACATCGATATAGCTGAGCAGCAAGGGGTGGTGATCCGAAGGTTGATTGTGTCGCTCCTCTGGCACCGTATAGACCGCGATTTCGACGTCGTGGGTCAGCGGATGGGAGACCGACTGCGTTGTCGGGATGCGATCATAGGCCCATTCCCGATCATCCAGCGCGGCCCAGTCGTTCTTGGGGACATGCGCGATCATGCCTTCGATCTCGGACTCTGGATCGGGAACCGCCGTCAGGAAGGCGACAGACCGCAAATCGGTGTGCTTCCAAGCCCGTCGCCACCCTTTGAGCTTTGCCGGTCGCGGATCAGGGAAGTTATGGGTGGCCAGGTTCACAAGGCTGCCATAACCAAAGAAATAAGGGTCTGCCATCTGTTCGGGGCCTTTCGGTCAATTGATGTATGTCAAACCGCTTTTTCGCCCAACATGCAATAAGGTTGCATATTTGAGTGAGGGAGGCCCCAATGCGGATTACCAAACGAACGAATATTGCTGTGCGCCTGCTGATGTATTGCGCGGCGCATCCGGATCGGCTGGTGACGAAATCTGAGATCGCCGAGGTGTGCAACATCTCGGAGAACCACTTGGCACAGGTGATTAATCAGCTTGGCCAGCTGGAGTATCTGAGCACGCAGCGCGGCCGAAACGGAGGCATGTCGCTGGCGCGCCCCGCGGATCAGATCCGCATCGGTGCGGTGTTTCGGCATGTGGAGGGATCACTGCCGATTGCCGAGTGCTTTGCAGATGCCGACAATACCTGCCCGCTGACGGATGCCTGCCGACTGCGCGTGGCGCTGCGGGATGCGGCCGAGGTTTTTTACGCATCGCTTGATGATGTCACGCTGGACTCGCTGGTCTGTGACAATGATCCGTTGCTGAAAATCCTGCAACCAGTGACCTGCGCACGTTAGAATCAATCGCTGGCACGTAGAATGCGGGCGGGTCGGACGGACAAGGGGCGGAGCGCAAAGATCAGCCCTGCACCAAGCGTGACAACGACCCCTGTGATCACGATGCCCAACGCTGAGGGCCAGATCACCTGGAATCCCGTATCAAAGATATAGGTGGCAACGGCCCAACCGCCCAGGATGCCCACCAACAGGGCGACACATCCAGCCGCAGCACCCAACAGCATGGCGCGCAGGGTGAAGCTTAGCAAAATTCGGCGGCGGTCAGCGCCGATTGTTTTGAGAATGGCAGCCTCATACCGGCGGGCCGGTTCGCCCGCAGCAGCCGCACCGATCAGGACTAGGAACCCGGTGAGCAGTGACACGCCCGCGCCATAGGAGGTTGCCGAGGCAAGCCCCGCCAACAGGCCCGAGACCCTGTCGATGGCGTCGCGCACGCGAACAGCGGTGATGTTGGGGTACTGGCCTGCGAGATCACGCAGAATGGCGGCTTCGGCCTGTTCTTCGGCATAGACGGTTGCAATGAAACTATGCGGTGCACCGGCCAGTGCCGAAGGGTTCATCGACATGATAAAGCCCATGCCTGCCGTCGAAAAATCCACCTCCCGCAGGGATGTGACGGTAGCGGTGATATCCCGGCCCAGAATGTTCACGGTCAGATTGTCGCCGATGTTCAAACCCATTTCCTCGGCCTCTTCAGCGGCAAAACTGATCTGAGGGCTGCCTGCATAGTCTTCCGGCCACCATTCCCCCGCTGTGATCCGTGCGTTTTCTGGGGGGAGGACAGAGTAGGTGACGCCTCGGTCGCCTTCCAAAACCCAGTGATTCCCCGCGACCTCGCGCGCGGGTTGATCGTTGATCTTGGTAATGATCCCGCGCAACATGGGCGCGCTTTCCAGACGGCTGACAGCGGGGTCAGTTTCCAACCGTTCCGTGAAACCGGGCATTTGTTCTTTCTGGATGTCCACAAAAAAGTAGGAGGGCGCGACCTCGGGCAGGTTGCCTGAAATGGCATTCCGCAATGTGCCGTCGATCTGACCAACCGCTGCAAGGACCGAGAGGCCGAGGCCCAGAGACAAGACCACGGAACCGGCTCCCTCGCGCGGGTCAGAGATGGCGGCCAGGGCCCACCGCAATGAGGGGCGACCACGCGACCATGGAACGCCTCTGCGCGCCAGCCAGCGAATGGCGATGGCGGCCACGGACAGAAGGACCAGCGCCCCGACCAATCCGCCGCTTGTCCAAAGCGTAAGCTCGGTTGAGCCGCTGAACCAGGCAGCGGCTGCGATCAGGATTGCCAGCCCCAGCCCTGTCGCCATCACATAGGCCAGTCGGGGGATCTGTCGGGCCGAGGTCAAGGCATCGCGGAACAGGGTGGCAGCGCGGACCTCCTCGGTCCGGGCGAGCGGCCAGAGGGTAAACAGAAACGCCGTGAGCAGCCCATAAAGCGCGGCCTCGGCCAAGGGTTGGGGGTAGATCGAAAACACAGCAGGCACGGGCAGTTGGCTTTCAATGATCGGAGCCAAGATAACAGGAGCAAGCCCGCCGAGGACAACACCTATTGCGATACCAACTCCGGACAGCAGCCCGATCTGGATCATATAGGTCTGAAACACGGTTGCTCGATCCGCCCCCAATGTGCGCAGCGTGGCGATGGTTTCGGTTTTCTGTGACAGATACGCCCGGACAGCTGCGGATACACCGATGCCGCCCACAGCCAGCCCGGACAGGCCGACCAGGACCAGAAAGGCGCTGAGCCGACCCACAAACTCAGCGATGCCCGGCGCGCCGTTTCGCGCATCCGTCCAGCGCATACCTGTGCCATCAAACGTTTCTGCAGCCTCGGCCGAGATCACCTCCAGCACGGTCGTATCCGGCAGATCCAGCCGGTATTTGGTCGAAAACAGAGTGCCCGGTTCCAACAGGCCCGAGGCGCTTAGGTCTTCGGTTCTGACCAGCGTTCTGGGGCCAAGGCCAAAGCCTCCAGCCGCGCCATCAGGTTCTGCAGTCAGCGAAGCCATCAGGACGAATTCCTGCGTGCCCAAGGCAAAGTTATCCCCGATTGAAAGCCCCAGCCGATCCATCAGGACCTGTTCCATCACGGCGCCCGGCAGATTGATGTCACCGCCCAGAGCATCGGACAATAGCATGTCTGGGTTCAGTCCAACCTCGCCTAGCAGAGGATAGCTGGCATCAACGGCCTTTACCTGCGTCAGTGCACGTTCGGGGCCTGTCTCTTGTTGAACAACAGCAAGTGACCGGAAATCCACGACCTCTGATACCGCCTGGGCTTCTTTTTGCATCCAAGCGCGTTCTTCAGGGGTGGCGAACCGATAGGTGAACTCCAGCTCGGCATCACCCCCGAGCAAGGCTGCACCTTCCTGCGTCAGCCCGGTTTGAATTGCATATCGAACCGAACCAACCGCAGCGATTGCGGCGACGCCAAGCGCCAGACAGGCAAGAAATATGCGAAACCCGCGCAGGCCACCGCGCAGTTCACGTCGCGCCAGCCGTCCGGCCAGTCGCAGGCTCATTCTGCCGCTTCTTTTTGTGCATCCTCGGCAATGCGCCCATCGCGCAACCGAACCTCCCGGTCACAGCGGTCGGCCAGGGTGTGGCTATGGGTCACCAGAACCAGTGTCGCACCATGTTTGTCACGCAAGCCAAACAGCAGGTCTACAATAGCCGCGCCATTTGCCTCATCCAGATTTCCTGTAGGTTCATCCGCCAGCAGGATCTGAGGGCGCGGCGCCGAGGCGCGGGCTAGCGCCACGCGTTGCTGCTCACCCCCGGACAGTTGCGCCGGATAGTGATCGCGCCTGTGCGATAGGCCGACCGAGTCAAGTTCGGCTTCGGCCCGGGCAAAGGCATCCTTGTGACCGGCCAATTCCAAAGGCGTAGCCACGTTTTCCAATGCCGTCATCGTCGGGATCAGGTGGAAATTCTGAAACACCACGCCCATCGTATCCCGGCGGAACCGTGCCAAGTGATCTTCGTCCATCCCGGTCAGGTCCTGACCCAAGGCCTTGACCGAGCCTTCTGTCGCTTGTTCCAAACCGCCCATCAACATCAACAGTGAGGACTTGCCTGACCCTGATGGCCCGACCAGCCCCAGTGTCTCACCCTGGTTTACCGACAGCGTAATGCCGTGCAGAATATCCACCCGACCGGCATTGCCTTCCAATGACAAAGCAGCATTTTGGAGGGAGAGAACGGGCTGTGGCATAAGACTTTCCATATAGGAGCAACATCTTGGGATATGGAGCACTTACGAGAATGCGCAAGGGCCTGCTGGCGGGCCTGTGTACCTGTTGCGGTTTTGCGGCCACAGCTGAACCTGTTGTCATCGCAGCCTTGGGGGACTCGCTGACACAAGGCTATGGGCTGGTCGAAGAGGACGGGTTTGTCCCTCAGCTGGAACGTTGGCTTGCGGCTGAGGGAGCAGACATTCGCGTGATCAACGCAGGTGTCTCGGGCGATACGACGGCCGGAGGTGCGGCACGGGTCGAGTGGACTCTGACACCCGAGGTGGATGGTATGATCGTTGCGCTGGGCGGTAATGACCTACTGCGCGGAATCGACCCGGATGTGTCGCGCACCAACCTGGAGAAAATTCTTATGGTCGCGCAGGCGGGGGATGTTGAGGTCCTGTTAGTGGGCATGCAAGCCCCGGGCAACTACGGGCCTGCATATAAGCAAAACTTCGATGATATGTACCCTGAGTTGGCGCAGGAATACGATACGCTTTATGCGACCAGCTTCTTCGAAGGTTTGGTAGCGGATGGCGATCCCAATGCTGTTGGAGAATTCATGCAGTCCGATGGTATTCACCCCAACGCCAAGGGTGTTGCGCTTATTGTCAAGGCTCTGGGGCCCAAGGTTTTGGAATTGGTTAGCACGACTGCAGATTAGGGGGACATATGCCGGGGCGGTTCTTTCTGACGCGACCAATCTCTGACATTGCCGATGCGCTTGGCGTTTCGGGCAACGTCCCGGCGCAAACTGCCCGCCGCAATATCCAACCCGGGCAAGAGATGTTGGTGTTGACCCAATCGGGCCTTGTACTGATGCGCTGGGGTATGATCCCGGTTGGTCGGGTCAATGCCCGTGGTCGCCCGGTGATGGAAACGATCATCAACGCCCGCTCTGAAACCGTGTTCGATAAAACAGCATTCAAAGGCGTTGGTCGCGCCGTTGTCCCCGTCGACGGGTGGTACGAATGGACAGGTGAGAAGCGCCGCAAGACTGCATGGCGTATCTGTTCCACCGACGAAGCCCCGCTGTTCTTTGCGGCAATCACAGATACATGGCAGACCCCAGGCGGGTTACAGGTCGATCAGTTTGCGACCGTGACCTGTGAGCCGAATGGGGATGTGAAACCGATTCACCACCGCATGGGCGTTCTGTTGAAACCTGCAGATATCGATACCTGGCTGATCGGTTCCGAGAAGCAGGCCAAAGAGCTGACACGCCCATGGCCAGACGGGTTGTTGCAGATTGAAAAAGCAACAGACGTAGATTGGAGTGCACCGTAGGGCGATCAGACCACCGTCACAACCGTTCCAATCGGAACACGATTGTACAAGTCGACCACATGTTCGTTCAGCATCCGGATGCACCCATTCGAGGCTGCCCGCCCGATGGTCTGCGGCTGCGTTGTGCCATGAATACGGAAATAGGTGTCGACCCCGTTCTGGAACAAATAGAGCGCGCGGGCACCCAACGGGTTGTCGCCTCCACCCGGTTGCACATAGTCATTGTCTTTGAAACGGGCATAGGCGACCGGGTCGCGCTCGATCATCTCATTCGTCGGTCGCCAGGTGGGCCATTCCTTCTTGACGTCGATGGTCGCTGTCCCAGTAAACTCGAGCCCCGCCTTGCCGACCCCGCAGCCATAGCGGATCGCCTTGCGCGGCTCAGTCACGAAATATAGGTAGAAGGAGCGCGGCACGACCAGCAATTGACCGGGCTGAAATTGCTTTTTGATCCGCACATATTGCGGCGCCGGATCATACTCCACAGCCTTCTTGGCGCTAGCAATACCAGGCATCAGGCTGACAGCCGTACCGGCAAGAAACCCGCGGCGTGTGAACATCGGTGCACCCCTTCAATTGACCAATATAATCATGACTATGCTGTCAGAATGATAGCAAATCTGGTCAATTCTAGGGCAGATATCGCGAAAATATGATCTGTTCCGGATGCATACCGATGCACAGAACGGAAAAAGGGTGAGGATTTCCCCTCACCCTGTGCTTGGCTTAGGCCAGCTGGATATCGTCCGCGCTTTCGCGGCCGTCACGACCCGAGCGCAGCTCGTACGTGACTTTCTGGTTGTCGGCTAGACCGGTGAGGCCCGAACGCTCGACAGCCGAGATGTGGACGAAGATGTCTTTGCCGCCATCTTCAGGTGCGATAAAGCCGTAGCCTTTGGTGGTGTTGAACCATTTTACGGTGCCTGCTGGCATATCCGTTGTCTCCTGTTTGGTGCTGCCCACGGTGTTGCGGCAGCCCGGCGTCGTTGTCTGTATCGATAGACTGAGCGCCGGAATCGGAGACAGTGGGTCGAAATAGAAAAACGTAAGCCCTTTGCATATGGCATTGACGAGGGCATGTGGCAAGGGTGGAGTGTGCGGAATATACTTTGCTTTCAGGGCTCAACTGGTGTTTTGAACGGAAATCCGCCGAGTTAAAACTAACCGTCCGCTCGCCAGTATTCGTTAGTCCATCGCGGTCTTCGCGCAGGCCGGGTGGATGCGGAGTGGAGCGGTATGGTCACCGGCGGCACGTTCGGAGAGCCGTAGGATGGAGTTTCACCCCATCATTTGGGGGGCGGACTTTGGAAGTGGTTTGGTGCGCGGGAACAGATCGTGCGGGTGTTTGGGTAGGGTTTTTGAGTGAGTGATGGGGTGAAACCCCATCCTGCACTGGCTACACCGCTGAACCGGCTTTCTTCATTAATATTTGCCTTACGCAATTCCTGTGATGCTGGGTTAAGGCTTGTTCAATCTGGAGGACGGTGTATGCCGATGAGATTTTAGCCTCTGGATCATTGGCTGAAGCATGAAACCAAGCAAAACATGTAGCAACATCGAAATCGACAACGCCTTGGACTAGCGAGAGGTAGAAGACCGCGTCTAACTCGCTCGACCCACTGCTCTTGACAAGTGCTACGCCTGCCACAATGAGATTGATGAGATTGAAACTTTTGTCTGCGCGCAAGTCTAAATAGCTTTTTTGCTCTGGCCCAAACTCGGTTTCAATAGCTTTGTTTTCAAGAAGCTTCTTACAAGCTTCACGACAATTTACCATCCGCAGTTTTTCGTGTGCTTGTGTGCCTTCTCTTTCGAGAAGCCGAGCTTTCTCGTCGTTGATCATCGACAAAAGAGAATAGAATGAGTTTTCAAAAACCTGCTTTTCTAGGGCAAGTTTTTGAGTTTGATTGATCTCTTCTTGACCTTTGAGAAGCTCGCGTGTGTCATTTCGTTCTTCTTTGACTTGCTCAAGTTCTTCTCGTTGTAAGCTTACAGCAAGCACAAGCATCAAGAGCGCGGTTCCCGAAAAAAGTGCATTCGCAGCACCAAATGTATCACCAAATGTACCGCCAGTTTGGTCTGCTAGAATGGCGTAAACAAAGTTTGTCAAATAGGCGCAAGGCACGAACCAAAGTGCATGTTTCAGCCAAAAGCGAAGTTCTTTGAATCTATTCATGTTCTTGAACCGACTTAAGAAATAGAAAGGGCAGCATGTTTGCCGCCCATCCATTGTTACCGCGCAAACTTCTTATGCTTTAACCGCTTGGGCTCCAGCGCATCCGGTCCCAGACGGCGCTTTTTGTCCTCTTCGTAGTCCTCGAAGTTGCCCTCAAACCACTCCACATGTGCATCGCCTTCGAAGGCCAGAATATGGGTGCATATCCTGTCGAGGAAGAAGCGGTCGTGTGAGATGACGACGGCGCAGCCGGCGAAATCGACTAGGGCGTCTTCCAGTGCGCGCAGGGTTTCGACGTCGAGGTCGTTGGTGGGTTCGTCGAGCAGCAGGACGTTGCCGCCCTCTTTCAGCAGCCGCGCCATGTGGACGCGGTTGCGCTCACCGCCTGACAGAAGAGAGACCTTCTTCTGCTGATCGCCGCCCTTGAAGTTGAAGGACGAGCAATAGGCACGGGAATTGACCTGTGCGTCGCCCAGCTGGATGATCTCGGCGCCGCCGGTGATCGCCTCCCATACGGTATCGCCATCCTTGAGGTCGTCGCGGGACTGGTCGACATAGGACAGCTCGACCGTGTCGCCCAGAGTGATGGTGCCGCTGTCGGGTTGTTCCTGCCCGGTGAGCATCTTGAACAGGGTCGATTTACCGGCACCGTTGGGGCCGATGACGCCGACGATGCCGCCGGGGGGCAGGGCAAAGTCCAGCCCTTCGATCAGTTGCTTGTCACCCATATGTTTCGACAGGCCCTCGACCTCGATCACCTTGCCGCCGAGGCGCTGGCCGTTGGGGATGACGATCTGAGCGCGGGTCAGCTTTTCGCGCTCGGACTGGTCTGCCAGCTCGTTATAGGCGTTGATCCGGGCTTTGGATTTGGCCTGACGGGCCTTTTGGCCCTGACGCATCCATTCCAGCTCGCGCTGAAGGGTCTTCTGCTTAGACTTGTCCTCGCGCGCTTCCTGCTCCAGCCGCTTAGCTTTCTGTTCCAGCCATGCGGAGTAGTTGCCCTCGTAAGGAATACCCCGACCACGGTCGAGTTCGAGGATCCAGCCCGTAATATCATCCAGGAAATATCGGTCGTGGGTGACGATCAGGATGGTGCCTTTGTAGTCGATCAGGTGCTGTTGTAGCCAGGCGATGGTCTCGGCGTCCAGATGGTTGGTCGGTTCGTCCAGCAGCAGCATGTCAGGTGCTTCCAGCAACAGTTTGCACAGCGCAACGCGGCGTTTCTCACCACCCGAGAGGTTGGCGATGTTGGCATCGTCTGGCGGGCAGCGCAGCGCCTCCATCGAGACATCGATCTGGCTGTCGAGGTCCCACAGGTTCTCCGCGTCGATCGCGTCCTGCAGGGTGGTCATTTCTTCCATCAGCTCGTCGGAGTAGTTCTCGGCGATTTCCATGGCGATCTCGTTGAAGCGATCGACCTTGGCCTTTTTGGCGGCGACGCCCAGCATGACGTTTTCGCGGACGGTCAGCGATTCATCCAACTGAGGTTCCTGCGGCAGATAGCCAACCTTAGCGCCCTCAGCCGCCCATGCCTCACCGGTGAAGTCGGTATCGAGGCCAGCCATGATCTTCATCAGTGTCGATTTACCCGCGCCGTTGACGCCAACGACACCGATTTTCACACCGGGCAGAAAGCTCAGGTGGATGTTTTCAAAGCACTTCTTGCCACCGGGATAGGTCTTGGAGACACCCTGCATGTGGTAGACATATTGATAGGCGGCCATGTCGCGTCCTCTGGGTCGGGGAAATCAGGTTGAAACGCTGGATATCCGAGGCGCGCGAGCGGGGCAAGCTGGTGGTTTTGTAAATCACGGATCGATATCGTCTGACTTAGACTGGTACTGCAAAACACGAGGTGGAAATTGTCAGGGCTGGCGGAGTTGATAGCGGGTTGGGCACAGCCGGGTCGGATTGACTGGATGGGTGCGCGGCCAGTGCGGCGAGCCAGCATGGTCGTTCGTGAGACCGCAGTGATCGCCCTTGATGGATTAGATGGCGACCGCAGCCGGACAGGTAAGCGAGCGGTGACGCTGATTCAGCAGGAGCATCTAGCCGCGATTGGCTCCTATCTGGGTCAGGGATCAGTTGCACCCGAAATCCTACGGCGCAATCTGGTGGTTTCGGGGATCAATCTGGCGGCGCTCAAGGGGCGTGAGGTGTGGGTGGGCGAGGTCATTCTGCATCTTACCGTGATCTGTGCGCCTTGCAGTCGGATGGAAGAAGCACTGGGTAAAGGTGGCTACTCTGCTGTGCGCGGACATGGCGGTTGGTGTGCCGAAGTCGTGCGACCCGGGCGCATCAAGCTAGGCGATGCGGTGCAACCTGTTGATTGACAACACCTCCCAGTTCTGAACATCAGCGAGGGATGGAGCGATACCATATTCCATATGCGCGACCCGGTCAGGTCATCGGGCTGTTTGGGGGTTCCTTTGACCCTCCGCATCGCGGCCATGTGCATATCACGCGCGAAGCGATGAAGGCCTTTGGGCTGGATCGGGTGTGGTGGCTGGTCTCTCCGGGGAACCCTCTGAAACAGCGCGGGCCTGCGCCGCTGTCGCAGCGGCTGGGGGCCGCCGAGGCAGTGATGCAGCATCCGGATGTCGAGATCACGGATATCGAGGCAATGACTGGGACGCGGGCGACGGCGGATACTCTGATGGCGTTGCAGCGACTCTATCCGCAAGTCAAATTCGTCTGGCTGATGGGGGCTGACAATCTTGCGCAATTTCATCACTGGAAGGATTGGCGGCGGATCATGGACAGCGTGCCGGTTGGTGTTGTGGCGCGTCCGGGCGATCGGATCTCGGCCCGGATGTCCCCTGCGGCGCGGCTCTATGCCAAATACCGGATCGACGGGCAGGCGCGGCACCTGCTAGGGCGGGCGCAAGCCCCGGCCTGGTGTTTCGTGAATGTGCCGATGGTCAATGTCAGCTCGACCCAGATCCGCAAGCGCGGGGACTGGAGCGTTCAGGTGTTGCCGGAATAGCCACACTATCTGCATATTCTCATGCAATGGTTGTCTGATTTTCTTCTCTGGGATTTTAATTGACCCATGGTCGATCGTATTTCGCGTCGTTTGTTCTTAGGGGGTGTTGGGGCGTCTTTGATCCCGGCGATGGGTCTGGCCGAGGCGCCTTTGACGTCGTTGCGTCCTCAGCTTCGCGGCAAGCAGTTGACTGGGGCGGATCGCCTGGTTCAAGCGGCCGGGCTGCGCGGAGAAGTTGTGTTCGCCGTGGCCGATGTGGATACAGGCGCACAGCTTGAAAGCTATAGGGGAGAGCTTGGGCTACCCCCAGCCAGTGTCGGCAAAGCTTTAACCGCGCTATATGCGTTGGACGTGCTGGGACCCGATCATCGGTTTGAGACCAGATTGCTGGCGGATGGATCAGTTGTAAACGGGGTTTTGCAGGGTGATCTGATCCTAGCGGGCGGATGCGACCCATTGTTGGATACGGACGGTCTGGCCACTATGGCGGCCAACTTGCGGAGTGCCGGGATCACCGAGGTGCGCGGGGCGTTCAAAGTTTATGACGGCGCGCTGCCCTTTGTTTTCAGTATTGATCCGGGTCAGCCGGACCATCTGGGCTATAGCCCGGCGATCAGCGGGATTTCGTTGAATTTCAACCGGGTGCATTTTGAATGGAAGCGGGAGGGCACTGATTACGCTGTCACCATGGATGCCCGCACCGCCAAGTATCGCCCAGATGTGGATATGGCTGCGATGCGGGTCGAGGGACGCAGCCTGCCGATTTACACTTATCAGGCCAGTGCACGTCAGGACCGCTGGACCGTTGCCAAAGCAGCGTTGGGGAATGAAGGGTCGCGTTGGTTGCCGGTGCGCAAGCCTGCGCTTTATGCCGGGGATGTGTTCAAAACGCTGGCACGGGCCAATGGGATTGTCCTGGGGCGGGTTGAGGTCACCCGAGAAATGCCCAAAGGCACTGTTCTTGTCGTGCATGAAAGTGATCGTTTGGACAGTATCTTGCGCGGGATGTTGAAGTATTCGACGAACCTGACGGCTGAAACTGTGGGGATGGCTGCGACCCGGGCGCGGGGGGTGATGCCGCACTCGCTCGCTGAGTCAGCGGCCGAGATGAACCGGTGGGCGTCTGAGACCTATGGCGTCAATCAAATTGCAATGGTGGATCATTCCGGCTTGGGTGATGCGTCGCGCATGGCGCCGGGGGATCTGGTCTCGGCCCTGGTGCAGGCGCGTAAAACGGGGGCGTTGAGACCTTTGCTGAAACCCTTTGCCTTGACCGACAGCCAAGGCCGACCGGTCAAGGATCACCCGATCAAGGTTGATGCCAAAACCGGCACCCTGAACTTCGTATCGGGCTTGGGTGGTTTTCTGACAACGGCGGACGGGTCAGAGCTGGCCTTTGCGATTTTCACCGCAGATGAGGCCCACCGCGCCACGATCACGCGCGCACAACGAGAACGGCCCGAAGGTGCGCGCGCCTGGAACCGGCGGTCGCGCAAGCTGCAACGGGCGTTGATCGAACGATGGGGTGCGCTCTACGGCAGTTGAGCCTAAACTAGGCTCAGACGACGTGACGTGCGCGTGCACCGCGTTCGATTGCGGCGGCGTGCAGGCGGTCAATACTCAGCTCGTACCGGATTTCTTCCAACAGCCGCAGCTCTGTCTCGGCCAATGACCCGTCTGCTGCGGCCACGTCGCAGGCCAGAGCGTAGGCGGTTTCGTTCAGGCGTTCGGGCAGGTTGTCGCGGATCAGACCAAACAGAGCGTCCAGACCATCTTCCTGTTCGAACAGATCGAACACGGTTTGCGAAATATGGCGCATGCGATCGGCATCATAGCCCGCAAAAACCGGCAGCATATTCACGGCGCCCTGAATCTTGACCAGCTCAGCCGTGCGGATGTTTTCGTCCGAAGCGGAGATCGCAACCATGATCGCCACAAGGCAATCCTGCGGAGACATGGGATGAGGGGTTTGATCGGGCATGAATGCGTCCTGCGTGAAGGTTTTCAAGGCTGTACGATATGTGCGCGCGCGTGCGGGTTCAACAGCTTGTTTGGTCGCATTCTTTGCCGTTGGTTCAGGTGCGCCGGCCATGCCAGCCCAGCAGGCTAAAACAGGCGAATACTAGTGCGGCCACGCAAACAATAGAAGGGCCGGCGGGCGTGTCGAATACATAGGCGGCCCGGAGGCCTGCTACCGACGACAGCGCTCCGATCCCGGCGGCAATCAATGCCATCGATTCTGGCGAGCGGGCTAGGCTGCGCGCGGCGGCGGCCGGGATAATCAGCATGGCTGCGATCAGCAGAACACCCACAACCTTGATTGCGACGGCAACCGTAACGGCAAGAGCCAGAGTCAGGATTAGCTGCTCGCGTTTGGGGTTATAGCCACTCGCGTAGGCCAATTCTTCGTTCAGGGTCGCTGTTAGCAGCGGAGACCAGCGCCAAGTGATCAAGGCCACAACCAGTGCGGCCCCACCCCAAATGACGATCAGGTCAGCTTTTGAAACGGCAAGGATATCGCCAAACAGATAGGCCATCAGATCAATGCGAACACCCGACAGGAACGAGACGGCAACAAGACCGAAAGCCAGCGCAGAATGGGCCAGTACGCCCAATAGAGTATCCATTGCATACCCTCTGCCCGCCAATAGAGTCACCGTCATTGCCATGATCAAAGCTACAGCCAGCGCTCCGGTAAACACGGAAATCTGGAAAGTCAGAGACAAAGCGACGCCCAAGATGGCGGCATGCGCGGTTGCATCGCCGAAATAGGCCATCCGACGCCAAACGACGAAACACCCCAAAGGCGCAGCTGCCATGGCCACGCCAATCCCGGCGAGCGTTGCCCGAGTCATAAAATCATCAAGCATTATTCAGCGGCTTCCTGCGGGTTTGCGTGGTCGTGGTGGTGATGATCGTGATCATGGCGATAAAGGGCCAGTGCGCCGCCGGTGCCCGTGCCAAACAGGGCGCGGTATTCAGGGGCCGAGGCGACCACTGCAGGCGAGCCTTCGCAGCAGATATGCCCATTCAGGCAGATCACGCGGTCCGAGGCGCTCATCACAACATGCAGTTCGTGACTGATCATCAGGATAGCGCAGCCGGTATTGCGCCGGACATCTTCGATCTGGCGATAAAACGCGGCAGAGCCGGGCTGATCCAACCCTTGGGTCGCTTCGTCCAATAGCAAGAGCTCGGGATGGTTGATCAGGGCGCGGGCTAGAAGGACCCGTTGGAACTGACCACCAGATAGCTGCGACATCTGGCGTTTCAGCAGGTCCGGTACGCCCGCTGTTTTCAACGCTTCGGCGCAATCCTGTTTCGATACCCCGTCTGTCAGGCGCATGAAGCGATCAACCGAAATGGGCAGAGTTGGGTCGATATGCAGTTTTTGCGGAACATACCCGATTTGTAGCCCTTGCTTGCGCTCGACGCGCCCGGCTACGGGTTGTGTGGCGCCGATGATTGCACGCAACAAGCTGGTTTTACCCGAGCCGTTGGGGCCAACAATGGTAACGATCTCGCCCGGGTTGATGACCATATTTACATGGCTCAGCACGGTGTTCGCGCCATATCGGACGCCAAGGTCTTTGACGGAGACGAGGGCCATGATCAGCGTTTCTCGATGCAATCGGGGCAAATGCCTTCGGCCTCAACGACCGTGCGTTCGATCTCGAACCCGACGGCGCGTGCAGCGGCCCCAAGCGCACCTTTGGCTGGGGCCGAATAGGCCTCGGCCACAGCATCGCATTTGCGGCAGATCATGAAAGCGGGCGAATGGGAGCCGCCGGGATGGGCGCAGGCGACGAAGGCGTTGAGACGCTCAATCTTATGGGCGAAACCATTCTCCACCAGAAAATCCAGGGCGCGGTACGCAACCGGCGGCTGTGATCCGAATCCTTCGTCGCGCAGGCGATCCAGAATGGCATATGCACCAAGTGCGCGATGTTCCTGTAGCAGCATCTCTAACACCTTGCGGCGAACAGGCGTTAGTCTTAGCCCTTCTGCCTCACACCGTGCCTGCGCGGTGGCCAGCCCGGTTTCAACGCAAAAGGCGTGATCGTGCTTGGCAAAGCCAATCAGGTCGGCGTTGTCGGCCGGGGTCGAGGGTGTCTCGCTTGTCATGTTATTATATATCATGTATGTCGCTGCTGACGTTATAAAATCACATAGGGTGTCTGATGTCCAGAAAGCTTCTTCCTGTTTCGATCACGGCGGTTTTGATGGGGGGGACGGCCTTGGCCGAGGTCCCCAATGTGGCCGTCGATGTCGCTCCGGTTCATTCACTTGTCGCACGTGTGATGGATGGTGTTGGTGAGCCAGCCCTGATTGTTCAAGCAGGCGCATCCCCCCATGAATACAGCCTGCGCCCGTCCGAAGCTGCCGCGTTGCAAGAGGCGGACCTGGTTTTCTGGATGGGTGAGGATCTGACGCCTTGGATGGAAGGCGCGGTCGAGACGTTGGCAGACGGCGCGACCGTTACTACTTTGCTGGAATCAGACGGCACGGTCCTGCTGGATTTCCGTGAAAACGCGCTGTTTGAAGCGCACTCCCACGATGATCATGATGACCATGATGACCATGGGCATGACGATCACGATCATGAGGGCCACGACGACCGTGCGGACGAAGGGCACGACGATCATGACCACGGGGATGATCACGCAAAACATGATGACCATGATCATGCCAAAGATGACGACCACGATCATGACGATCATGCTGATGCGAAAGATCATGATGGGCATGATCACGGGGCGCATGATCCACATGCATGGCTATCGCCTGAAAATGCGAGCACATGGCTAAACCTGATCGCGGCACAACTGTCGGCTGCTGACCCGGACAATGCGGGCACCTATTTTGCAAATGCTGCGGCGGCTCGTGAAGAGATGGCAGCGCTGTCTGCTGAAGTTGCACAGACGCTCGAACCAGTGCGCGGTGGCAGCTTTATCGTTTTCCATGACGCCTATCAGTACTTCGAAAACGATTTTGATTTTCCGGCGGCGGGTGCCATTTCGCTGGGGGATGCGGCTGATCCAAGCCCGGCGCGTATCGCTGAAATCCAGGGTCGCATCACCGGTGAAGGTGTGGATTGCGTTTTGGCTGAACCGCAGTTCAACCCAGGGATCATCGAAACGGTTCTGGCTGGAACCGAGGCGAATACGGGTGTGATTGACCCGCTGGGCTCGGAACTTGAGCCTGGCAAGGACCTTTATCCACAGCTCATTCAAAACATGGCCAAGACTTTGGCTGAGTGCCTCTAAAGTAGCACCGATCCCGACCGGATCCGTAAATTCGGTCGGGATATCCTTCTGGAAGTCGCGTAGCTGTTGAACACGGTTTCCAGTTTTCCCTTTTCATGTCCGAATTCGCCAGTTTGGCAGGCCGTCCCGATTGCCCGGCGCAGTTGTGAAGAACCGGAAAAAGCACGTGTCGTTATTGACTCATGCTGCGCTCGCACAATAGGAGGGATCGGTCCGATGGCATGGGGCGATCGGGACGGTTTTCCCTTATGGAGCACACCAAAAAATGTCTGAACTGCGCGATACCGCCATGACGTCCAAGGCCTGGCCTTTTGAGGAGGCGCGCCGGTTGCTCAAACGGTACAAAAAAGGTGCTCCAGAGAATGGATATGTGCTGTTCGAGACGGGCTATGGCCCCTCGGGGCTGCCGCATATCGGCACCTTTGGCGAAGTTGCGCGGACCACGATGGTCAAGCGCGCGTTTGAGACGCTATCGGATATTCCAACCAAGCTGATCTGTTTCTCGGACGATCTGGACGGGATGCGCAAGGTGCCCAGCAACGTGCCGAACCCGGAGATTCTGGAACAGCATTTGCAGCGCCCGCTGACCTCGGTGCCTGATCCGTTCGGCGAATATGACAGCTTTGGCGCACATAACAACGCGATGCTGCGGCGGTTCCTCGATACCTTTGGGTTCGAATACGAGTTCTATTCGGCCAAAGAGTTTTACGAATCCGGGCAGTTTGATGAGATTCTCAAGCGTGCGGTCGAACGCTATGACGAGATCATGGCGATCATGCTCAAAAGTTTGCGGGAAGAGCGCCAGCAGACCTATTCGATCTTCCTGCCGCTTCATCCTGAAAGCGGACGGGTCATGTATGTGCCGATGAAGAAGGTCTGTGCCGAGACCTATACCGTGACCTTCGATGATGAGACGGGCAAGGAATGGACCGTTCCTGTCACCGGTGGCAACGTCAAGCTGCAGTGGAAGCCGGATTTTGGCGCACGCTGGGCAGCGCTGGGCGTGGATTTCGAGATGTATGGCAAGGAACATGCCACCAACGAGAAGATCTATGATGCGATCTGCCGGGCCTTGGGTGGCCGTGCGCCCGAGCATTTCTCATATGAACTGTTTCTGGATGAGGACGGGCAGAAGATTTCGAAATCATCAGGCAACGGTGTGTCGATTGACGAATGGCTGACCTATGCGCCCACCGAGTCGCTGGCCTATTTCATGTATCAAAAGCCCAAGACCGCGAAGCGGATGCATTTCGATGTGATCCCGAAAGCCTATGATGAGTATCATCAGCAGTTGCGGGCCTATCTGGGACAGGACCTGAAGGCGCAGTTGAACAATCCTGTGTGGCACATCCACGGTGGGGACGTGCCCGCATCCACGTTGATGGTGCCGTTTGCGATGCTGCTGAATCTAGCCTCGGTATCGGGGGCCGAGGACAAAGAAGCTCTGTGGGGTTTTGTTCGCCGTTACGCGCCTGAGGCCACGCCCGAGACGCACCCCGATCTGGATGAGGCGGCGGGCTTTGCGGTGCGCTACTTCAACGATTTCGTGAAGCCGACGCGCGAACATCGCGTGCCAACGGATCGGGAGCGTGAGGCACTGGAGGCGTTGAAGGTGGCGTTGGAAGCCTATGATGGGCCCTTAGAAGACGAAGCGCTGCAATCGGTGGTCTATTCCATCGGGCGCGAGCGGTTCGACCCGATGCGCGGTTGGTTCGCGGCGCTCTATGAGGTTCTGCTGGGCGCTTCGCAAGGTCCGCGGTTCGGCGGCTTTATCGCGCTCTATGGCGTGCCGGAAACCATCGCGTTGATCGACAAGGCGCTGGCCGGAGAACTGGTCTGATTTGACCTGAAACCGCATGGGGCTACCCTTCGTTTAGGAGGTGCCCCATGCGTCGTATTCTGCTTTTTCTGTTTCTAAGCTTTGGATTGGCCCCGATCGCGGCGGCCCAAAATGCCGAGATCGAAGCTAATATTGCCGCTCAGATACAGGCCTTCAAGGCGGATGATTTCGACACCGCCTTCACCTATGCCAGCCCCAATATTCAAAGGCTGTTCCAAAACCCTGACAACTTTGGCGCGATGGTGCGTGGCGGATACCCGATGGTTTGGCGACCCGCCGAGGTTCGGTTTCTGGAACTGCGTGAGATCGCGGGGCTGCTTTGGCAAAAGGTGATGATTGTGGATGGGAACGGCCAGACCCACATACTGGACTACCAGATGGTTCAGCAGAACAATACCTGGAAGATCAATGGTGTACAGCTGTTGGGCAATTCTGACCCCTCTGCGTGATGCAACACCACCGTAACGGTGGAATGAACTGCGGTTAATTCCTTTTCGATACTCAGACTTTCGCGTTCGGGGTGGACCTGAGCACCGGGTTTGAACGTGTCGCTGTGATGCGCGGCGCGATTGGGAAAGGGATTTCTATGAATAAGGCAATCACCGACGGCATCGTGTTCATGCCGCCTCAGTTCGCCAACGGGTTGGATGTATGGTCCGCAGGGGATGGCACCCCGGGTACGCCAACCTATGCCGGGTCCGGCACCGGTGTGTTTGTTCCGGCGGATGCAGACTTTGGCGGCTGCGTTGAAATTCTGAAGGTCAACCCGACTCAGCAACTGCGGTATATGGGGCAGACACCTTTGCTGCCGGGCTGCTACTTACAGATCAAAGCGCGCGTGAAGGCGATCAGTGGTCCTTTGCCCGAGGTGCGGATTGCAGCCTGGGCAGGTGGTGCCGGGGACGCACATGTCGACGGTGTGATCGAAGAGGGACCTGCCACGCAGTTGTCCGGTTATGGCGAAGTGCACGAAATCACCGCCATCGTCGGAACCGGGCGCCGACCGGGTGTCGATATGCCCTGGGGCGTTTCGGCCTTGTACGGGCATTTTGGCCTGGACATTGAGGGTGCAAGTGGCGCGCTGGTTCGTGTGGACGATATGGAAATCACCGATGTGACCGGCGTTTTTCTGCGTGAGATGATTAGCATCGTCGATGTACGGGATTTCGGTGCAATTGGTGACGGCGTCACCGATGATTCTGCTGCGTTCGAGGCTGCGGACCAAGCGGCTGGCGGGCGTCGGATTTATGTCCCGCAGGGCACATACCATCTGGGTGAAAACACCAGCATAGCCTCCGAGATGGATTTTGAAGGCACGGTTACGATGCCTGACGACAAGATGCTCTTGCTGACCAAAAACTTTGATCTGCCCGCCTATATCACGGCATTCGGCGATGAGGAGTTGGCCTTTAAGAAGGCATTTCAGGCATTGCTCAACAATGCTGACCACGACTCGTTGGATTTGGCAGGCCGGAAAATCTCGGTTACAGGCACGATTGATTTGGCCGCTGCGGTGCCCAACAAGCAGGGTTTTTCCACGCGCCGAGTTATCAGGAACGGCCAGTTTGATGTCAAAAGCAGTTCGGACTGGGACACCGAGACCTTCACCTCGGTCGCCACATATGACCCTTCAGATGCCACCCGCCTGACAGATGTGGCGAATGTGGCGAATATTCCCGTTGGTTCGTTGGTTCAGGGTTCAGGCGTCGGGCGCGAGATCTATGTGCGATCCAAGGATGTGGGCGCAGGTGAAATCACGCTAAACGCACCGCTTTACGACGCTTCGGGAACGCAGACATACACCTTCCAATCCTTCAAATACCTGCTGGATTTCAGTGGCTTCAGCACCTTGCGCAAATTCGGGATGGAGCAGATAGAATTCCAGTGCAATAGCCGATGCAGCGCTATTCGACTGGCTCCATCTGGCAGTACGTTTTCACTGACCGATTGCTTTGTCAGTCGTCCCAAGGATCGTGGCATCTCATCCATTGGCACGGGCTGCAAAGGTATGCTGATCGACAACTGCCAGTTCTTGTCGGCCGAGGAATCCTTTATCGTCCCCGACCGAAACTCGATAGCGATGAACACAAACGCGAACGATGTGAAACTGCGCCACAATCGTATTGTTCGCTTCAAGCACTTCGCTGTTGTCGGCGGCGACAACAATATGATCCTCGGCAACCACTTCTTCCAGGGCGATAGCATCCCGCAAGGCGTACGTACGGCTGGTCTGATCATGATCGGGACTTATAACAGTTCGACGATTGCCGAGAACTATGTAGATAACTGCTTTATCCAATGGACGAATGAGCGGGATGCAGAACCCAGCTACGTCTCTGGCTATTCTTTCAGCGCAATGAGCATCACGGACAACATCTTCTATTCCAGCGAGGCACCGCCCTGGTTCAGCTATATCGTGATCCGCCCGTACGGGCCTGGTCACTACCTGAACGGTTTGGCGGTCACGGGGAACAAGTTCCGATCCAGCAGCAGTGATATCGAACGTGCGGAAAGGGTGGATACGACCTTTGCCGATCTCAATAAGGATGGGCACATAAATGTGACGTTTCAGAACAACACATATCATGGAATCGATAAGCCCGCGGCCAACCCGCTGCGCGTTCGCCACCAACAGAATACGGCATCCGGGGCGTGGAACGTTTGGGCTGCAAGTCGGCTCCCATTCAATGGCAAGGCTCGCAGTTGTGATGCCGTAACAATACTCGGACCACTTATGAGCGCGTTTGGTTCCGTTCGATATGCTGCTCACTATCTGGAGCTTGAGCAGGGCGCGGACGAAGGCAGCGTGCGCTTGCGGTGGCCTGAAAACCTGACGGGTGCTGCATCTGTTTTGATCCGTATGGAGCAATAACTATCTGGACGGTCGCACAAAGGGCGGCCGTCTTTCTTTCGGGTTGCGCTTGTTAATTGGCCAGGAAATCGACGACA
The DNA here is from genome assembly GCA_039818265.1 of Pseudomonadota bacterium. Classification (GTDB taxonomy): domain Bacteria; phylum Pseudomonadota; class Alphaproteobacteria; order Rhodobacterales; family Rhodobacteraceae; genus Ruegeria. The sequence continues at coordinate 214,031 of JBCBUG010000006.1, forward strand.
TATCAGTTCTCTGTGTTACGCTTGATTCAGCCACAGGAGGAGCAGATGCCGACCATAGCAAAAAATGCCAGCGTACAGACTGTCATCACTACATTTGAAATGACCCCGGGCACCTGTCACGATCTGCTCGATGCGTTGACGGATGCTTATGCCGAGTTCATTTCGAAGCAACCCGGATTTATCTCGGCGGGGTTGCATGTGAACGATGCCCAGACCCGGATCGCGAACTATTCGCAATGGGAGCGGCGCGAGGATTTTCTTGCCATGCTGCGCACGCCTGAGATGCGCAAACGGAACCGCAAGATCAATGAGATGTGCAAGAGCTTTGAGCCGGTCATGTATGACGTGGCCGACACATTTGATCGCCCTTAGTGGGCCATCTTCCTCGAGCCTGACGATCAATGTGCCACAGCTTTGATATGCTCAATGCGGATCGCCTCGGCTTCGCCACAAATGTGGTTTAGATTCGGGTCATGGATTTGGACAACACAGTGCAAAAGCCCTCGGGTCAGACCTCGAAGCCGACCAAGCGGCAATTGAGGGCCGAAGCGACACGCCGCAAGGCGCTGTCGCCGTTTCGGATTTCGCTGATGCTGCTTGCATTGCCTGTGACCACGCTTCTATTGGCGGCGAATATCTATATCCGGACGTCCGAGTATGACCGCAACGGAGCGATCCTGCACCTGATCGCCCTAACCGGCTGTTCAGCGCCCGAGGCGATTGGCTTTGGCCCGTTCCGCAAAGGCTATGCAGGCTATCACGAACGCTATGACCCGGATGGCAACGGGGTTTCCTGTGAAAGATCAGGTTCGGTGCAGGTTCAAAGCACCCCCGCGCAACGCAGCAGTGATGCGCCTGTACGCTCGGTCGGAAACGCGAAGTTCGTGCGGCCATGATCCGTTGGGCGGAGTGACCTGCGACCTCTATGAAAGCTGCGCGCCCGCGCAATCGCGAAAGATGCGCACCTCGGGCGCTGCGCCGTCCAAGGGAAACTCGGCAAGACCGTCCTGCGTAAAGGCATAGGCGGTTTGATTGTATTCCAGCCCATCTAGAACATTGCCAAACCCGGTATCCGTGACAGTCAGCGAGGCCGCATTGTCCGACAACACATGGCGCGGCGTGGCGATTTCGATGGGCCTCGAGCCGTCAAAGCGCATGGCGAACCATGGCGTTTGCGTCCAACCTTCGGTCTTGCGGGTGACAGTCAGCGTATAAAGCGGCTGAGACGGATCGTAGGTCAGGAAGATTTCTGCTTGGTCGGTGCTGTGTGACAGAGTGCAGATTTGCCCGACTGTCGCCTCCCAGGCTGAGGCCGGGGTGGCAAGGATTATTGAGAGCAGAACCGTACGCATACGCATGAGCGGTAACTTAGCCGCCAATCGGCCTCGGGCAAGGATGGTGATCCGCTTCAACGATTGAGGCAGACCTTACGCGATACGACATGATTAAGGGCGCTGACGGATTTCCCTGAGAGCTGCGCTAGATCCTCGGCCAGCACCACGCGAGTGCCGCGCACCTTGTCTATGGCGCTTTGGACCTCATGCGTGTTGGGCAGGGTGTTCGGTTTTTTCATGGCAGCCGGTTGGGCTCACAATTTGTGATTTCAGACGTGAAGGAGGGAGCGCTGGGCTGCAAGGATGGAGTGTGGGATGTGACTTACCTACTCAGGCAAACGCTCATAACTCTTTCCTTAGTATCGCCGCCATAGCGGGTGTTGGACGGCAGTGCGATCCAGTCTCTGTGCCGATAACTCCAAAGAAACGGCCAATTTTCGCTGCTACACGCCACTCCATGTGGGGACTGGTAACCATCAGATCGTTCCCGAATAGACTTGAACAAAGACGAACGTTCAATGATGCGCAACTCGGATGTTTTCGCATATCTTTTCATTTGCCATTGCACTTGCAGGTTTTGCAACGCGACCGGACCTAACACTGTAAGCATTGCGCCAACAATTATAGTCGGCATTTTTGCTTTGCCCGGCATGATCAACGCGGCTATGGCCACCAAAAAAAGCAAAATCAACGCCGCAAAGACAAAAACAAAAAGTCTCGCGGTTAAAGCAATTCCCATTAAAAATAGGATTGAGGCGGGCCACGCAGCGAGCGCCAGTATTCCTAAGCCGCCAAAGCTCGAATTTACTCCAAGTCCCCAGATGATCATCAAAAGGAGTACGAACCATAGCATTGACAAGCTTTTGCCGGGCGACGCTTCGCGCCATCCTGCGAGCTCACTTACCCATACCCAAACCATTGCTAGGAGTGAAATGGTTCCGAGCAGTCCAACTACAATAAAAAGCGTGATCAAAAACTTTCCTACACCGATTGTCCAAGAAGATAGTTTTCCTGCTTCGAGGCAAATTGCAACCATCAGTTGCGTGTCAGCCTACCTCTTCCTCCGCTTCACATTCCCACCCCGCTGCCCCGGTCGTCCAGCCGTTGACCGCCCGCGCGATTTCACAGCGTCTTCCGAGGCTTTCTCGACCGCCCATTGGCGCGCCATCGGGTCGTCGGCGACCGCCAGATCGACTGCTTCCAGACGTTTGATCTCATCCCGGATGTTGGCGGCCTCTTCGAATTCCAGGTTCTCGGCGGCTTTGCGCATTTGCTCACGCAACCCGTCCAGATGGGCCTCGAGGTTCGCGCCGTGCATCGGTTTGTCGATGGTGGCGGTGACGCGGTTCATGTCGACGTCGCCTTCGTAGAGGCCAGCCAGAACGTCCTCGACATTCTTTTTCACCGTCTCGGGGGTGATGCCGTGTTCTTCGTTATAGGCAAGCTGTTTGGCGCGGCGGCGGTTGGTTTCGCCCAAGGCACGCTCCATCGAGCCGGTGATCTTGTCGGCATACATGATCACCCGGCCATCGGCGTTCCGCGCGGCGCGGCCGATGGTCTGGATCAGTGAGGTTTCCGAGCGCAGGAAGCCCTCTTTATCCGCGTCCAGAATGGCGACCAGCCCGCATTCGGGGATGTCGAGACCTTCGCGCAGCAGGTTGATACCGACCAGCACGTCAAACGCCCCCAGCCGCAGGTCGCGCAGGATTTCGATGCGTTCCAGCGTGTCGATGTCCGAGTGCATGTAACGGACCTTGATGCCCTGTTCGTGCAGGTATTCGGTCAGGTCCTCGGCCATGCGTTTGGTCAGCGTAGTGACCAGCGTGCGATACCCATCGGCGGCGACCTTGCGCACCTCGTCCAGCAGGTCGTCCACCTGCATCGAGACGGGGCGGATTTCGACCTCGGGGTCCAGCAGGCCGGTGGGGCGGATCACCTGTTCGGTGAAGACGCCGCCGGTCTGTTCGATCTCCCACTTCGCAGGCGTCGCCGAGACAAAGACGGATTGCGGGCGCATGGCGTCCCATTCCTCGAATTTGAGGGGGCGGTTGTCCATGCAGGAGGGCAGGCGGAACCCGTGTTCGGCTAGCGTGAACTTACGGCGATAGTCGCCCCGGTACATGCCGCCGATCTGCGGGACGCTGACATGGGATTCGTCGGCGAACACAATGGCGTTGTCGGGGATGAACTCGAACAGGGTTGGGGGCGGTTCACCCGGCGCGCGGCCCGTGAGGTAGCGCGAGTAATTCTCGATCCCGTTGCAGACGCCGGTGGCCTCAAGCATTTCCAGATCGAAATTTGTGCGCTGTTCCAGACGCTGCGCTTCCAGCAGTTTGCCCTCGCCCACCAGCTGATCCAGCCGGATGCGCAGCTCCTTTTTGATACCGATGATCGCTTGGTTCATCGTCGGCTTCGGCGTGACGTAGTGCGAATTTGCATAGACCCGCACCTGTTCCATCGTGGCGGCGCGTTCGCCGGTCAGCGGATCGAACTCGGTGATGGTCTCCAGTTCCTCACCGAAGAAGGAAAACTTCCAAGCGCGATCCTCCAGGTGGGCGGGCCAGATTTCCAAGGAATCTCCGCGCACCCGGAACGAGCCGCGTTGAAAGGCCTGATCGTTGCGGCGGTATTGCTGGGCAACCAGATCGGCCATCACCTGTCGCTGGTCGTACTCATTGCCCACTTTCAGGTCCTGCGTCATCGCGCCATAGGTCTCGACCGAGCCGATACCGTAGATGCACGAGACCGAGGCGACGATGATCACGTCGTCCCGCTCCAACAGCGCTCGCGTGGCCGAGTGGCGCATCCGGTCGATCTGTTCGTTGATCTGCGATTCTTTCTCGATATAGGTGTCCGAGCGCGGCACATAGGCCTCGGGCTGGTAGTAATCGTAGTAGGATACGAAATATTCGACCGAGTTCTCGGGGAAGAAGCCCTTGAACTCCCCATAGAGCTGCGCCGCCAGCGTCTTGTTGGGGGCAAGGATGATCGCAGGGCGTTGCGTTTCCTCGATCACTTTGGCCATGGTGAAGGTCTTGCCCGTGCCGGTGGCACCCAGCAGAACCTGATCTCGCTCTCCGTCCTGAACCCCACCTGCCAGTTCTCTGATGGCTGTTGGTTGATCACCTGCAGGCGCAAATTCAGTGTGCATGACAAACTGCTTGCCGCCTTCCAGTTTCAGGCGGGCGCGCACGTCTTCTGCGGTCAGTTGGGTCTTGTCGGAATGGGCGTATGGCATGGGTAGGCTCCGGGTCAGGTCCCTACATTTGTTCTTATTTTGTCCATCTGCAAGGGCTGATCCGAGTATGATGTGGACTTATGCGGCTGAAATCAGGCTGCTGCGGTGTAGCGATGCCCATATCGTATTCAGGGATAGACTGGATTGATCCTGAAAACTGGGTTCGCGTGATCGTATAGACTCATCTGATGACATATTTTGTCATCAGATGAATCCGAAGTTTCCGGCGGTCGAAAAGTGTCGGCCCTATCGAAACGGGCGGGCCAATATGCTGACGCGGATCTACCCGGATACGCCAGCGCGTTCCAAAGCCTGATCAGGCCAATCCGTAATCTGTGCGGGATCGGTCACGATAATCTCGGGCCGCCCGGTGTCATTGTCGGGGAACATCTTGGTGGGGCCTGTGACATACGCATAGGAGCGGCGCGGTTGCTCCTCTCCATCCGCGCGGTAGCGGTTCAGGATCAGGTTCATTACATCTTCGCCACCGCCCACGTTCCCATTTGGAATGAACAACTGATACGGCTGGGTCAGGCTGCCGGTGTGAAACAGGATATGATCGCCAGAGGTGGGTGTGAAGTCACGCAGTTCTATGAACACTGTGGTTTCCTGGCCTGCTTTGGCGATCTCAACCAGGCGATCATAGTCCAGACGGGTGTTGAACATGTTGATCTCGGGGTTCCTGCGCTTGATTTCGCGGTAGCCTTCAATGATACGTGCCCGCAGGTCCCACCAGGTTGTCAGGGCGGCGTAGTTGCGCATGACCGAGCCATTGTTGGCCACCTGGTCCCAAATGCCCAACGTTCCGGATTGCGCCATGCGTTCGGCCTCGCGATACCGGTCATGCAAATGGGCAAATTCGGCATAGCCGTATTTCTGGAAATAGGGTGAAAGACCTTCCTGAATCATCACCTGCTGAAAATCGGTGCCGTCTTCCAGTTCGAGATAGCACAGAACCCGACCAAAATTGCCTCGGTACTTCTGCAAGGCTTCAGCACGTGGCTCGTTTCCGGGCAGGATAAGTTTAACCGTATCCCCGGGCGCAATCAGTTCCTTGGCACGGTCGGAGGCGGCGTGACCAAGCGGGGTAACCGGTTTACTGCCAGCAAATACTTCTTCGGTATCAAGCGCCAGAATGCGCAGGCTCTCGCTTTTTTCGGCATCGTCATCTAGAAAGACGCGAACGGTATCCCCATCAACAACACGGTCCACACGGGCGGTAAAAGATGTCCCTGACATCGGGCTTCTCCAATCAATTGAAACAAACACGCTTAGGATACCATGTTTGCGCGCCAGTTTGTTAACTGCTGTGCGTGCAGTCTTGCCCCGGACGCCGCACTGGCGCATAAACACGCCAGCCAAGTGAGTACGGAGAGGCGATATGCGCGCAAGGATTTACCAGCCCGCCAGAAATGCGATGACCTCGGGCATGGCCAAGACCCGCAAATGGGTGCTGGAATATGCGCCCGCCTCAGCGCGCGAGGTTGATCCGCTGATGGGCTGGACCTCATCCAACGATACCCAGACCCAGGTGCGTCTGAAGTTCGACACCAAGGAAGAGGCGTTGGATTATGCCAAAGACAATGGCATCGACGCACAGGTAAGCGAGCCGCACAAGCGCAAACCCAACCTGCGGCAACGCGGCTATGGTGAGAATTTTGCCACCGACCGCCGCGCGCCCTGGACCCACTAAATGATCGAGATTCGCGCCGCTGATCCCGGATCAGAGGCTCTGCGTCCGATTATTGAGGCCCATCTTGCCCATAGTTGGGAGGCAACGCCGCAGACCTCAAATCATACTCTGGACGTCGAGGCTCTGCGCGCGCCCGAGATTCGGTTTTGGGGCGCTTTCGAAGATGATGTTGCGCTTGGCTGCGGTGCTCTCAAAACCCTTCCCGATGGCACGGCCGAGGTGAAATCGGTTCATGTTGTTGCAGCGGCGCGCGGTCGTGGCCTGGCGCGTGAGATCATGACGCATTTGGCTGACTTGGCCCGAGCCGAAGGAGTCTCCGCGCTGGTACTGGAAACTGGCGCGGCCCATCTTTCCGAATATGACGCGGCACGCAAACTCTACGAGGCGCTGGGATATTCTTATTGCGGCCCGATCTTTGGCTATGAAGAAGATCCCAACAGCGCGTTCATGCGCTTGGCCCTTGAACCCCGCTTATAAAAACCGCAAGAAGGGCGCAGCGGTCCCTTAGCTCAACTGGATAGAGCAGCTGACTTCTAATCAGCAGGTTGAGGGTTCGAGTCCTTCAGGGATCGCCATTTAATAACATTACTTTACAGTGGAAACGCGGCCTTATTTTTCTCCCGATTTATTGCCCTGGGGGACAAATGGGGGACAAAGCACCCGATTTTGACGCCCCGGTTGGGGGATTTGTGCATTGTTCCGATAAGCGCCGCCCGGCACCTTTTTCCACCATTATTAAATGGTCGGCCCCAACCAAAGGTTTTGACAGGTTCACCCCACCGACACACAGCAGAAACCAGCAAGAAGCCCCGTTGGTTTCCATCATTGTGGAAAGGACGCCTGATTGTCATAGCAACAATGCGTAGGCGGCGGACGCCAAGGGCAGTGCCAGATACCATCCCCAGAGATAGAGCCTGGCATGTAAGTTTAGCCTGTCCACGGACTTCTGCAGGTCCTTTGAACTTTGGACTAGCTCGGATACAAATTCATCTGGTGCTCTGTATGACTTCAGACTGATGTTCGTGTGCCTCTGTTTTTGCAGTCGGTGGTATTCCTTAACCTGGGATACGTAATACTCGATTTCGGAAATCGGTTCGTTTCGTTGAGCGAACATGCTCATATTTGCAACGGACTTTGTGGGCCTGTTCCACGCCTTGAAGCTCTGTGCATCGCCAAGCCACGAAAGCAGGTGGTTCGCAGCTAAAAACACCAGCAAGAAGTCGGTAATGGCTTCAAGACTTTGGCTGCCGGGTGTGACATTTAGGATAGACAAATCATTGGCGTCGATACCCGTTGTGACGGTAAGGATCTTTGCGAGCGCCAGCGCCATGACGCTTCTGTTTGATACATATGTCGCTCTGGAAATTAGTTCTTGCCCTTGGAAGTTCACGATATCCCCTTGATGGTTGTTAAATGACTTGGCCTAATGATGCTTTAGCTGCACGAAAGCAGAAAAGTTATGACTGACGCAATTCATGAACTGAAAATGCTGGAAACCGGTGGTTACCCGTTGGACCAGCCAATCATTATTGATGATGGAAGCGGCTCGCCAACTGTTGTTGCTGTTGTAGAAGACGCTGAGTCTGATATTTTGATGCTGACTTTTCATGTTGATGGCGAAATCGAAATTCAAACAGAAAAGTATAGCTACGTCACCCTGTTTCGGGCGCTGCTCTCCGAGCTTGAGGACATGATAGACGACGCCACTGAGTTATGGGCTCAGTTACAACGTTACTGGGACGACAAACAAGATAACTGGATTGGCTGGGAACATCTGGCGGCACAACCCAACACTGTCGATTGAGCCTGTATGCCCGTTTTCCACCGTTATTAAACGGTCGGGGATACACTGCTTTCAGTGTAGCGGCTACCTAAACGCGAAAACCCCAGCGAATTGCCGGGGTTTAGGTGTCTCGACCGGGTGCGCTTCCTTAGCCCAAGGGTTCGGAGCGGCCTTTCAGCCTATCGAGAAGAACGGATTTGACGCTAAATCCGCCGCCGCCTCCCCAGCTATCATGTGCGCCAAACACTGGGGTTAAAGCTCTTTGCGAGTGACAATATGACACTTGTGGGTAACAAGAGTCAATATCTGGTAACAGATGTGAAGATACAGCAAAAGGCGTTAAAATCTGGTTTCCGTTAGGATTCAAGGCATTCCCGGTGCTGAAATAATCCGAGTAACCTGCACGCCACCCGGTTTTCTTGTTTTATAGGCTGTGACGATTGACCAAACATTTTGACCAGCTTGATATTCGACCACAACTTGTCCGTGGTAGGTCCTGATAGCAACCAATCGACTGTGACCGGGCGTTTTTTGGTTGGGGTAAACGGGCACACCGTGCTTCAGAATGGCCTCGCAGTATTGTGACACATGAGCAAGCGTTGGATAGCCCCACCTAATCAAATCAGCAGAGTGTCCCGCCCAAATGTGCTTAGCACCAAAGCCTGTCCCTTTACCATGTCGTTCCTTATGGAAGCCATGACGTAAGACAATAGGTGCTTCTGGGATGGTGTACCGCTTTGTAGTTACGCCCTCAATGTACCCAAAAAATCCTGCACCATTTGGCGCGTTTATGATGTTGTTTTTCAATTGCTTGCCGGAACTATATGTTTTTTGACTTTCGGTTATATCGCTGAGCGTGCAAGTTCGCACTACGAAACTGAGAAGAAGCTATTGCGCAAATCGAAAAGCCACCCGGTTCAAGGGGTGGCTTAGCTCAGCGCTGATTGCAGCTTAGTGGATACCTACCCAGCGGCTTTGAGTGCTGGCGCAGCACTACGCAGGGCACGGGCTGTGCCTGAGACTAGTTGCTTTTCCTCATCGCTCAGAATCGAATAGTCAGACCAGAACTGCTCTATGTTCGTTTCCCCGGTTTGAGCCGATAGCCCGCTGATACCCGCCCGGATCGAACGCAGCATTTGACCGTGGTAGTCATCCGCCATGTTGATAGTGTCCTCGTCCTCAATCGCTTCTAGGGTGAAGATATCAAACTGTGCGGCCAGTTCCTCAGCAGAGGTAGCAACCTTTCGGCACGCGTCGCTGTAGACGCTCTGGCGCTCATTGAACAATAGCTCGTGCATGGTCTCATGCCCCGCGTCGCTCATTTTGCCGAGTTGGCAGAGTTCCCATAACTCTTTGGACGCAAGCTTAAGGTCGCTGTGGCGTTCCTTCATGTCTGTCAGTGTGGTTGGTGTTTCCATGCTCTTATCTCCTCTCATGTCGCTTCGATTGGCGGTCGCGGTGTGACGCCAGAACCATGGCTCTAAGGTCGCCCAGAAATACCCAGTCAAGAGACATGCCGGTATCAACGCAGAAAACCCGCAACTCGAACGATGGTGCGCCGTCATCGTCCAGCAGCTTCGCCGGGGCATTTCGGCCAATGACGCTTGCGAAGTAGTTCACGCGGTCACGCGCTGCGCGGTTGTCGTCTGCCACTGCGTCGCGCTGAATGATTGCTGTGTTAGGCATTAGCGTATCCTCTCAAGCTTCTTCCGGTAGGCTTGCAAGGGCCTCTGAAAGCTCTTTGGCCTGTGTGTTGATGGTTCGGATCAGGGCTGTAACGCTGGCCCAGTTGTCGGGGTCGAACCCTTCCCATGTCAGGGCGTCCAGGGCCCCGGTTAGCCCTTTCAAGATGCAAGCGTCTGTTTGCAGGTCGTAAGTCTTGGGCATAGCTGACCCTCCTCTTAGGTGAAGCTGTGAACGTGGCCGTCAGCGGCGATACGGGACACGGCTGCGAGTTTCGTGACGTTCTGGCGTCATAAATGGCGGAAACCCTTACCTTGCCTATGATGTGTTGTTAGCATATATTTAGGCTACTAGCATAGTGCTGTCAACCTAATATTAGGCTGATGGCCCAAAAACTGGAAGGATAACTATGTCCGACGACATCACACCGTCACAAATTCGGATGGCAAAGGCCGCTCTGGGTCTTTCAAATCCAGAGCTGTCCAAGCTTACAGGGTTAAACAGAAATACTATCAACGCTGCTGAGAAATCCGGCGGCAGTCCCAGCCGCTCAACCAGATTGCAGCTAAGGCAATTCTTTGAGACCCAAGGGGTCATCTTTGTGGAGGAAAACGGGGGACCGGCTGGGATTCGGTTTGCGGACCAGAGTAAGGCTGGGCAGTGATGATAAAATCCGCTTTTTTCGTAGTTGCTGCGCTATCAGTCAAGTTTGTGCTGGTATCTCCCAACACCACCTTCGCGCAGAGCTTTTCTTGCAGCTTTGGCCAGCCTGCCTGTTTGGACTACGGGGACACGGTTTGTAGTTCGCAGGGCAAGTGCGTGGACAGGTTCGCTGTTTGCTTCGACCAATACACTTGTGACTTTGAGGGTTTCACTTGCAAATCCAATTTGACGAATTTGGTCACCGAGTACGATGACTTGGTATACGAATATAACAACTTATTGAGCGCGCATGACACGCTTCGGGATAACGCTGAGGAACTCAGCGAAAACTATCAACGCTTGTTCTCAGAGTACGAAGATGTAGTTTCCGACTATGAAAACGCAGTTTCAGAGAAGGACGATATCGTGTCGTGTGTCGAATCCGCCTCTTCGATTTCCGATGCCCAATACTGCTTCTAACAAAGGAATCGCCATTAGTGACGTTCCAGTTTCCACCCCGCCTAATGCAAGCGAAAGCAGCAGCACATTACCTTGGTATGTCTACCTCGAAGATTCGCACCTTGGGTATTCCAGTGAAGAAATGTGGAGCCAACAGGTTGTATGACATTCGCGACCTGGATGAGTACGCGGATCGCTTAGCATATCTAGATGAAGGTGGTGTAGTCAGCACTGCTGACGAAGCTTGGGGTAACCATCAAAAGCGGAAGCCAAAGCCGTGGCCTAGTCGCTTTCAAAAAACTTAGTTGCAAGCACAAAATTCCCAAACCTAATTCGGCAAGGCCTTTGCTTTAATTGGCCACTTATCGAATTGATAAAAGAACACTTTACTTCGAGCTCAAAAAGCCTCGCGCTAGACGGTAGAATATCAAATGATGCAGATTTCGCGAAGAGACCTTTATGAGAAGGTCTGGGAAACACCGATGGAATTGCTGGCTGAAGAGTTCGGGATGACCGGCAGAGGTCTGTCCAAGTTATGCAGTCGCCACGAAATACCTACACCGCCACGCGGGTATTGGGCAAAGGTTCAAGCCGGTCAAGAGCTCCGAAAATCACCGCTTCTTAAGCCGCAGGGACGCCAACCCAAAATGGTCACGATCCGGGACAATCGACCTGCGAAAACCGGGGTGAAGCAAAGGAAAGAAGCCGAAAGGCAAGCTAAGGCGCAGCTCGGTGCCGTCATCCCGGCTATCCAAGTTCCAAAGAACATGCGGGGCCTGCATTGGATCGTTGCGCAATGGCTGGACGAGCACAAAAGAACACATGCAAAAGCACGAAAAGAAGCTTCAGAAAGAAAGCGCCGGGACCAAAACAGTACAGACATAGATAAGCTTTTTGGTTGGCAGCTTTATTGGGGCCCGAGTGATGGTGAGATAGACTTAACCGAGCGTGACAAGTACCGATTTCGCATGACCAGCGCTTTCTTGAAGGGCCTAGAAGCGAATGGTGGAAAGGCTATTGAGGGGAAGATAAACGGGGAACTGAAAATCTCATGCTCTGGCCAGGTCATAAAAATCTTGGTCAAAGAAAAGATGCTACAGGATCGCCGCAAGCCCTCACAAAGAGAAAAAGACTGGACTGCTTACCCCGGTCAACACAATGCCGCACTACGGTCTTCGGGTTTTCTCAGAATACACTCTAAGACCAGTGTTGGCGGTGGTTTAAAGGATCAGTGGATAGAGACCGATGCTTTGAGCGGGGGTGAGTTTCTGGCTTCGGTTATTGGCGATGTGCTGGCCATGGGGCCGATCCTGGTGCACAGGGCCGAGGAAGCCGAAGTTAGACGACAGCAGGATCTCTTAGCAAAGCAAAGACGAATAGAAGCCCGCAGGCTAGCCCAACTAGAGGCTGAACGCTGGGAAGGCTTCAAGCAGTTATCGAACGATTGGGAAGAGGTGCAGAGGCTTCGCCGGTTCCTTGCTGAGATACAGGCTCGCCCAGACGACTTCGCGTATGAAATCGAGGGCATGACCGTAGAAGAGTACATAGCGTGGGCAGGTCAGAAAGCAGACGAGATGGACCCCTTTGTCAAACTTGATTCTCACAGGCGGTCAGATGGCTGAGCCTCCAACACTTGCCAGTCGTCATTCCCCTGCGAGGGGAAGTGAGATTTCGACCGCCAGGGCCTGCTAAACTCGCTAAACGGGAAAACTCGGTCTGGGCGATTATGTTCACAAACCGGTTGGAAAAGAACAATCTTCCTGCCAGCGGATACACTTTTTTGACGAAACGGTATCCTGGTATATGCTGCTGAACAAATCTGATTACGAACAGCGACTTTACTTAGTGGATTAACAGTATGGCCAAAGAAACCTTCGTTGTTTTTGAAGGTGGTGGGGCAAAAGGTATTTCCCACATCGGAACTCTCACCGCGATTGAGGATAGAAATCTAAAGATTATCGGCACGGCAGGAACTTCCGCTGGTGCGATTGTGGCTTCTTTGGTGGCGGCGGGATACGAAGCTGACGACCTGCTGTCAGAAAAAGAGCCAAACACCGAGTTTGTCAGCGATGACACAAATAACGTCAGCCTCAAGACACTGTTCGACTCTCTGGGGACGAGCCAAAACAAGGTCCTCGATCTACTAGAGCCACGACACTGGCGGCGGATAAGGAGGTTGCGCTGGCTACTGAATGCTGGAAATGAAGTTACAAGGACGCGCATTATCAAGACTGCCGCTGTCGCCTTTATTTTCTTCATCCTCTGGCCAATTTTTAGCATGCTTGAGTTACGCAGCTTTGTTCCCTGGGTGCCAATCAAGGTAGCTGCATTTTTGGCAGGATTGGCTTGGGTGCTCTCCATTGCTTGCCATGTTTTGCTTGCAGTTTTTTTGGCTTACTTCACATATTTCTTCTCCGGGCTCGGCTCACTGAGGCTTTTCACAGATGCGCTGGATGAACTTCTCGCCGCCCAAGACATCGAACCTAAAGGTGATAGAGTTACTTTTGGAGATATGAAACGTCATGGCCGTATTCTGAAAATAGTCGCGGCTGAAATCTCAACTGGCAAGATGCGCCTTTTTTCAACTGAAAATTTGATATGCCAGGACATTCCGGTGTCGGAAGCAGTCGCGGCCTCATGCGCTGTCCCACTAGTTTTTCGCCCGATCCAAATTCAGGGGTCGTATTACAGTGACGGTGGGATGGTATCCAATTTGCCTGCTTGGTCCCTAGATGAGCACCTTATCTTGGATGAAGAAAGCTGGGTAATAACAAGCGAGTCCGTTCCTGCTGACCGGTTACCGCAGTCAAAAAGCAAAAAAACGCAATTCCGTAGGAAAGAACCCAAGGGTTTCAAGGCGCTTACAGCGATAACTAATACTGCGATATTTGGTGCCGCCGACTTAAGTACGCGGGGGATCGCACATCACGTAAGCATAGCTGTTCCTACCGAAATCGGACTGCTCGACTTCGATATCACTGCTCAGGACGCTTACGACTGGGTTTTGGCTTCGTCCTTTTTCGCTGACGGAGTTTTGGAAGCAAGATTCGAAGAAATCGAGTTTTTGAAGGATGTCCACAATAAAGCCCTTGCAGCGATTAGGAACATCGATGGGCTAGGCAAGACCAAGCTCAGATCCGCGCTCGTTAAGCCGATAGATTCCACTGGCGACAACGTTGCAGGCTATCACCTTTGGTGTTGCGAAGGCTTCGATGAGCATCCTGACAAACATTTGATGCTGGGCAAGGCAGGTACACTAATCGATGCTTGCCTAAACGGAGAAAAGTACGGCGCTTACGCTGACTTAGGCACGCCAGAAGGACGATTGCGTTTCTATTCACCAGACAAAACCGGCAGGTTAAAGGTCATTACACCAACTTGTCGTAAATGGGCGCTCGCACTACCTCTGTCTGGAGCAAGATTGCTTAGAGCATCCGTGGCAATAACTTTCGATGGAGATGTCGCTCTGGGTTCAAACTTCGAAAAAGTCCACGGCGAGCTAGTTAAGCTGAGCAAAACTTGGCAGGCTTAAGCAGAAGTACTATACTGACGAGGAATTTAGCTAGATGGTTCGAACTATGGCCCTGAAATTCAAACATAAATTCAGAACTGGGAAGTCCAATTTTAGCGACGAAAATAGACGAATTATGAGGGAAAGACTGAAAGAGCTCAAAAGGCGAAAGCAAAGCAATGAGGGGGAATCGGAGGAAAACCGCTTCTCCACAATGCAGGATGAGCAGCGCGAGCTTATTGATGCGCTCGAAGACGGATTCCCGGCGTTGTCCAAGAGACTTTCAAGCATGCACCAGTAAGAGCGACAATCGTTCTGTGCCTTGGAAGGTTCAAGCGGGACCTACAAATCCGCATATTGGCATGCATGCCACCCAAAACTACCTGTGGACCTGCTTTTCGGGGATATGCTCCACCGTGGAGCGAAACTATGCAGATATGCACAGAATGCTGGGCCAGAGTTGGCACCCCCTGCCTTGAATCGCTTAATTGTTTTTCAAGTTGAAACTTCCGCGCGCGCGGAAAATCTGCACCCGTTGTTAATCCTCTGTTGTTTACAATGAAACGGCGGATTGAACGTCATGTTTCGACAAGTTCTGCGGCCTGCGCCCACGCTGTAAATCCGCTGTTTTATCAGCGAAAGAGTCTTGGTAAACTTTGCCACGATTAGGCCCCGCAAGGAGTCGTGAATACCGACACCCCCCCACAGACGCGATACGCGGACCACAGGGCGGCAAACAGGCTGTCTGACGGCTCGGTGTGCTTTGAACCGCCTAACTGTGCCTGACGGGCATATTTGTGGCCTCTGTTGGCAGGATTACCAAAGGATTGTTCCGAGGAGTAGTCAGTCATCTGTGCCAATTCCAACTAAGATTGGCACCGCCAAAATCTGACATTGTCTACCGTTCGCTCAACCTCCGTCGGAACCCCTTCACACCACTCAGCCGTATTTCGAATGTATCCGCCATAGCGCAACTTGGCCTTACTTTCATCCAGAGCTTCTTCCGCACTGACCTTGCTATCGAAATAGCTCACTGTGCGCCGCCATGAACGGATAAGGAATACTTCGGTCGATTCGTATCCTTTGGTCTCCGACAAGACGCCAGTCGCTGCTCTTACTTCGTGAATCGCTGCGGCGTCAGATTGGTCGGCACCCGAAACAAGTATCCAAGGGCCAGGAGCGCCTGATGCCGTTGGAATAGTGGGAGGGTCGGTTGGAGGTACCTCCTCTACACCTAACTCATTATCGGATGCATCTGAACACATACCTGGAATCAGTTTGTTTTCACCCTGAGCCATGTGACGGAGAAGGCATAGGACCTCGCCCGACAAGTATTCCGGCACATCCGGATAACGCTTTAAAATCTCAGTGAATTCTCCTTGTCGGATTTGAGCTTCTTCAACGTGCATCTCATCGAAAAAGAAGCTTCCGCTACCAGTGGCGGCCAACTGAACCGAGCCGACTCCAACTCGCGAAAAATCCGAGCATAGGATAAATCGCTGAAATTTCCCCACAAAGTCGGTTGGCGATACCTCCTGACGCGTTACCTCCATCAGCGCGAAGTATCTGTGGCGAATCTGGTCAGACTCCTCCGATTTCGGGATTTTTGCGCCCACCTGTGGGCGGCAAACGAACTGGTGATGCGCCTTTTGGTGTTCAGCGTAGTCCCCCTGTCCAATCCAAGCAGATCCCCAATAACGACCCTGAGTCCAAAGGATTGTTAAGGTCAGAAGCAGTATGAGAAAAACTGCCAAGTAGCCAATTATGTATTTCAAAAGAAGTTCAGGTTGTTGAAACAGCGACATAGTCAGAGTTTTCCAAAGCCTAATACAGTCTACAAAAAAATCGTTGGGCAAGTGTTTGAACCGATAATCCACCTTCAACTGCTCATTTCCAAGATGTTTTTTGACCGCCGCTTGCGCGCTGCCATCTTGCGACAGCCTTCATTGCAATCTCAGCGGGCGTTTCGTTATTGAGAACGTCCAGGTAGAGTAAAAGAAACGTTTTCGTTTCTAGTTATTGGCTTCCCATTTGGCAGAATCTCATCAACCGCATCCCGAATACCTGTCATGTAAGCCTTCAATTCAGGTGTGCGGTAGCTCCTCGCCCTCGTCGTTTCCCAAAGCACCCCAAGTACTCCTGCAGTGATGGATTCGGCGACGTCGCCACGAAAAACGGTAAACTTCCACTCAGTTACAACGTCCAACTCTGGGTGGAGATACGCAGGTAGTACAGCACTCGTGGGGTGAACCGAATAGTCCCTCAACGTGTAGGTTGCTTTCAGGTTTTCGGTAAACGACCTCATATACTTCTGCTGGATATGGAACCCAAAACGAAGTGTTTCTGCCACTTGAGAGTACCGGGCGGTGCCATTCTTGACCCAGGCCTTTCGAATGTTGGGGCTGACCGGCGCGTGTCGGGATACATGGTCATACAAAGCATCAATGCACGTAGCTGCAGCCACCACTGCCTGCATCGATGATTGGAATTCGTTGACAAGGGCCTCCGCCCGATCCGCTGAGCTATGGTTTTTGGACCAAGCATCCCTACGAACGGACATAGCTGCCAATGCCTCTTCCATGTGTTTTTGGGCAATTTCAGCCCAAGCCAAGCATGCGTCGTAAGCAAGACTTAGAGTAAACGAAGAGCTGTTTTCGCCATTTGCCTCTTCTAGGTCGATGTGAACATTCGAAATCCCAACTCTCATTCTCTTTGTAATGAAAAAACCAGACATTTTCGCGTCTCAGAGCCTTGGAATGAGGTGGTCTGTCCTAGCAGACGCTCAAACTTTCCGAAACTCAAGCCTTGGTTTTACAGGTCGTCCTTTATCTAGCAGTTCAACCATTCCGGTTTGCTTGAGAAAACGAAACCAGACAGTCGCCGGGGTTTACACACGAGTCCTCGGTGCCCATCTTGGGCGGTATGACAGTTGCTGACCTATCCATTTTCCAACTCTATTGCGTGATTGCTGCTTCGGCCTCGGTGTTTGGCTTGTTCTGCTTTGCATTTTGGAATGTACTAACTGATTCAGGGTGGCAACTTTCGTGGCTTGGTTACGCGTTCGTTGGTGTGGGCGCTCTGGGGACGATAATAGGCCCCGCGCTATACGGGGCCTTCATCCTTTACTCTGGTTTTAACTGAGGCTCTGACATACCCATCATCAAGGCCCGGACAATCATTTCCCTGATTTTGTCAGGTGCTTTTGTGGCTGCCTGTTGAAGCTGAACCGGCAACCCGGACTTCGTCAGCATATCCGCGATTGCCGGAGATACCCGTGCCTCTCGGGCTGCTGTGGCATGCTTCGCTAAAGCCCCTCCACCATGCCGTGCCGCCAGCATTGCCGCAGCGCCTGCACCAGCGCCTTGAATATCGCCGGTAGTAGCCAAGCCCGCACCACCGCCGAGGCCACCCAAGAGGCTTTGCTCAATCAACTGCCGTGCGGTTGAAGAATTGCCCGTCAGCGCCCGGTGTGTGTCCGCGAAGGTGCGTTCCCTCCCAATCTGGTTTCGGACCGCAGCAGCCCCCTCAGGCCCCAGAGCGGCCTGCATAGCGTCCTGCTGGCGACGTGGGCCGAACAGGCTATCTACAACGCCCAGTGTGTCTCTGCGGTTCTGTATGGCGTCTATCTTCGCCCCTGCGTAGCCCTGGGCGACTTCGTCAGGGTGAGCCATCGCCGCTTTCTCTGCGCGGCGGGTGTAGTCTGCCGGAATACGTGGTTTAGCGCCTTCTGCACCGAGAGTGATTGCGTTTTCTCGGGCTTTGGCACTTGCCGCCAATTCGCGGGCACCGCCATATTCAGGCATCAGGTCATCGATCCGTTGACGCAGGGTGCGTGACAGCATTCCTGCGATGCTTTGTTCGTTCGTTGGACCCTGGCCCAGAGCGGGCCGCGCCATGTCATCCAGCGCTTTCTTGGCCTCATCTAGTACCGCCAGTGTAGACGGTTGGCCGGTGATGCCTTCTACCGCCATACGGTCCTGTGCGAGGCGCTTGCCTTGCGCCAGAGCCTTTCGGCCCATGTCGGTCTTGAACAGGTCGTCAAAGGCATTCATGTCGATATCCTGGCCTAAAGACCGGGCCTCGTCATATGCGGCGTTGATGTTGGGTCTGGCATTGTTGCGGACGCCCTGAATCATCTCACTGGTGGACTGCGGCGCTTTCATCCGTGATGCCTGTAACAGGCTGTCTGTCAGACGGTCGCTCTGACCGGCCATACGGCTGCGTGTGGCGGTCTCAAGCGTTTCTCGGGCCTCGGGGCTGGCATTAGCCGCTGCACGGCCCAGAGCGCGCCCACGTTCGCCCAGTGCGTCGATTAGCATCCCATCTGGACCGAGGTCATCCAGCTTGGCTACACCCTCGGGGTTCAGGGCTTGCAGAATGCGGGCCTGTGCTTGTGAAATTGGCTTGCCGGACCTGCGGGCAATGAATCCACTGACGGCGGGCACGGCTGTAAGGGCAGTCGCCGCGCCGCCGCCAGTTAGTCCGCTGATAGCGGCTCCCTCGACGAATCCTTTACCTCGCTCAGCGAGGTCTCCATCTGTGTGACCAAACCCGGCCAAACCTCCATAGCCTGCGCCGTCAATGGTAGAACCCAGCACGACCTTGCCCGGCGTCTGAGCTTTCGACGCGAGGCTCAGCCCTGCTTTGCCTATACCGGCAACACCCGTCGCGAGACCGGCCACGTCGCCAACGGTTGAGGCCGTGGGATTGTGAACCCGTGCGGCCTGTGACCGCGCCTGTTCTTCGGCAAGGTTATCGCTGAAACTGTCCGTCTCGTGCGGGAACAATCCGGGGGGCATTCCATAGGCCACCGGACCCAGCGTTTCCGACAGTGCGCGGGCTTCATCGCCAAAACCCATCAATGCAGTATCCATGGCGCTGCGAACACCAGCCCCGATGCTTTCGAAGTCCCGAATGTTCGCGCGGGGAACGACACCGCTCTGACGCAAGGCTGTCATGGCTCGCTCAAACAAGGACGGGTCATAGGGGGCGACGGTTGAGCCGTCCCCCAAGGGTTGATTTGCTTCTTGCTTGGCGTAGTTCTCCCAAGGCTTGCCTTTCGGCGCGGCCTCCGGGGTTTTGTACTTTTCCCAAGGACCAGCCATCAGTTCACCTCCTGCCAGTTTTTCGGATCTTGCGGGTCACCGCCTAGAAAGCGATACCCATCCTCGACAGTGCCGACCGGCGGGGCGTTTGTTTGAGCGGATTGTGCGGGCAAGAGGTTCAGGGGCGTAGCAACGCTTTGCATGCCGCCCGTTGGCAGTGCCTCGGACTGGCCGGTCAGGTAGGCTTGGGCCTCGGGTGACATCTTACCGAACACACCTTCTACCGTGTCCAGCGTTGCCTCGATACGCTCCCTGGACATGGTTTGGCTTAGCGCGCCAAGTTGAGCGCCCAGCAGGTCGATTTCTTTTTCCGTGACCTGTCCAAGCCCGCTCGCACCCGTTGCGCTGGCTCGTTTAAGTTGTTCCAGCCTGTCGAACACCACCATACCCTTGAGGGTTTCCAGCATCCCACCCATATCAGCGGCTTCTTGGTTGATGTTCTTCAACCTGTTGCCGATTACGCCAACTTCGGGCAGGTCGAAAATGCCCCTATCTTCAAGCATGCCTCGAATATCTTTCACGGTGTCCATTACTACGCTGCTGCGCGTTAGTTCCGTTTGCGCCGCTGTTTGCGCCGCTTTGGCATCCGCTTGGCTCGTGTCTTCCGGCCCGCCAATAATTGGAGCCATTGTTGCAACGCCCTGCTCATTCAGCACAACCTGACCTGTGGCCGGGTCGCGGACATACATGAAGCCAGTGGGGGCTTTGGGGTAGTCAGGAATTGCTGCATTGGCCCCCGTAGAAACATTGACGTTGTTCGTCGCCGCTCCTGCTTTCCTGATGTCCGTCTGATACTGGACGAAGTCACCCTGATAGCCACCGGCAACAGCGGCATCATAGTTGCGTTGAAGTGCTGTTTTTTCCACCTGTGGATTTTGCAATCTATCCAACTGAGCCTGTGCGGTTTGCAATTGGATTTGGCGCATAGGGTCATTCTGTTGCTGGGCTTCCTGAATAAGCCCTGTCAGAGATGCCCGATCCGCTGGACTCAAACATGGATTCGAGAGTGTTTCGTAGGCCATGTTTAGGTCAATCTGCGGAGCTGGTGCCTGCCCCCCAAATTTCCCAGTCCACTTGTTTGAGAAATCACGTGCTGACATGCGGGTGTTGCCGCCGTTTAGCGTTACAGCGTCATTGCCAACAATACTGGTCGCAGGTGCATCTGGATTAGCCAGCAACCGTGCTGCGCCGCCTGCACCCTGTTGGTGAGCGAGATACAATTCTGCCGCTGTTGGCTCCCGGCCCAATGCTGCGCGTAGATGTGCGGCGTTGTCTGCTGCCAGTCGTGCCGCTGCGTCGGCTGAGGCACGAGGATCCATCTTGTTAGTAAGCCCGTATTGCTGAGCCGTACTGTCGATGAATTGGAACATGCCCCCAGCGCTTGAATTTGGGTTCTGCGCGTTAGGATCACCGCCGCTTTCAATCTGCGCTGTACGGGCCAAATACCCTGCGGGTAGGCCGTGCTGTTGCTCAAGGGCGTGAAAGTGCCCCTGAGTAGACATTGCATCGGGCTTACCAATGGCTGCCATCGCATCGTCGCCGATTTCCTGCTCGGGTGTGCGGGGCGGAACACCATTGATTGTCAAAGGACCGCTGTCAGAGCCGTATGGCTTTGGCTTGCGACCCTCTATGGCAGCCAGGATCATTTCACGCGTCTTGCTGGCCTCGGAACTGGCCTGTTCCTTACCGGCTTTCTCTGCGTCGTCAGCGCGCTTGTGGAGGCGGTTAACGATGAAGGCGTTGCCGAGGTAGTTCAGCCCCTCAGGGACGTTCTTAGGTGCCCCCAGCCCCATGGTTAGAGAGTTTGCCAAATCGCGCTTTCGTTGCGCGCCTTGCGGTGTGAGTGATGGGGTTTGCCCCCAAAAGAAAGAAGTCATGCCCTTGCCTCATTGGTTTGGCGAATGTTCCGCGCCAGTGTTAGTGCTTCATGGATTTCTGCCCATCGCGCTTTTGCGGCCTCGGATTGTCTGCGCTGTCCCTCCGGCGACTTAGCCCCCGTAGAAAGCCCGCCATGCAACCGGCACCGGCGCTTGCCTTTCACAGGCTCAGACATGCAGCGTGATCCGTCTGGCAGTTTGGCCCCGCAATACATCAAGGCTTCCAAGGCTGCCCAATCAGGGCCGCCCCTCCGAGGCCGAACAAGCCGTCAAGCAGGGCGTTAGAGTTCGCCTGTTCCTGCTGCCAGATGCCAAGCTGTTGGTTGTAGTTTGCGTTGATGTTTCCGGCGACGTCCGTCGTTGGGATTTGTGCCGTGTTTGCATTCACAAAGTTCGGGTGTGAAACCTGTGACCCGCTAAGAAGAGCGGTAATTTCATTGATAGGCTGGTTGCGTTCAGCCATTGCCATGTTCATGCCGGTGCTGTGAGAGTCCAACATAAAACGGTTGCGTGCGTTGTCCTGGCTTTCTCGCAGGTTTGCCATTTCTCGGTTATAGGCTTCTGAGCCGATGTTAATGCCGCGATTGGCGAGCTGAGCAGTGAGGGATTCCGCTGCCTGCGCGTTGCCTTCGGTGTTCAGGTCGTCATACAGACCGCCTGCCCACGCCTCGTGCTCACCAACTCCATATTCAAAGGGTTGTGCCATATAGTCGTTCAAGAACCCTGACTGATTGTTTGCCAGCGTCGCAAGGTTGAGCTGCGCAGCGTCGTCCTGGTCCTTAATCGCCTGCTGCGCCCCGGATAGCGTCTGTGTCGCCGTGTAAGTCGGGATATTGTAAGTCTGGCCCGTATAGGGGTCGTGGAACGCGTGAGTGCCCGTCTGGTCATACGATAATGTTCCGTCTGGGGTGACCTGATTGACGTTCCCTAGATGTGCATTTGCGATTGCCGTAGCCACGCTCGTCCCGGTTTGTGCCTGAGACGTTTCGCGTGGATCTGGAGCGTCTGGGGGGCTACCTTTGCTACCCATTATCCCTGCCTCTTAAATTTGGACT
This sequence comes from Pseudomonadota bacterium, assembly GCA_039818265.1. Lineage (GTDB taxonomy): Bacteria > Pseudomonadota > Alphaproteobacteria > Rhodobacterales > Rhodobacteraceae > Ruegeria. Next base: position 236,411 of record JBCBUG010000006.1, read on the forward strand.
TTGACCAAGCTTCGTCGGTCAAAGTGATGAGAGACCCCGCGTTGTTGCGTCCTCGCAGTCGCGGTATGATGAATTCCTGCGCCCCTAGAGCCTTCCAGACCTTGGTTGCGCGGTGATTGTCTGGGTCTTGCAGGGCCAGCACGGCCTGACATTTGATTTCGTCAAAGACGTACCCAAGTGCCTTGTTGATGACAGTTCTGGTCAGCCAGCGCGGGTCAGTGGCCGCGCCCGATATCTCTATGACTCCATGTTCGGGACACCAATTGTGGAATGCGACGCCGCCAATCAGTTCGCCCTTGAGGGCCACCCCGAGTGCTTGGCAGTTGCCAAAGCCTCGGCACCCTTCAATGTGCCGGGCAACCCAGAGGGCAACCCGCCTATCGAAAAAGGGTGTCGCTACATTCCATAAGGGGTCTTGATTGATTGCGCCTATCAATGACATTTTCGCCACCCCCATAGGATTTGGGGACCGTCAGCTAAGGGCAGAATGCCAACCTGTTGAAGGCCAATGGTTTGCATCAGCACGACGCTCGACCAATGAGCGGGGCTTGTTGCCGTGATGTACTCGGGATGCTGGGCGTCCCAGAAGGCGCTGAGTATAAGCCTCGTGTCTTTGGCGACGGCTTGCCAGTCCTCGTTGTGGATATGCAATTCCATGTGCCAGACGTTTGCGGGCGCAGTGGCGTTGAACTGCCCGACCGTATCATTAAACCGCCAGTACTGGACATGGCCGCTCTGAACCAATGCCGCGTCGTCGCCCAACATCTCGTTGAGTTGTTCCCCGGAAAACTGGTCCTGGGGTGAAAGGCGTTCTGCCTTTACTGCCTGCGGTTTATGCTCTTGTGGTGTGCTCATTTTCTGCCCCGTACTGCCCATACTGACGGTAACATATTACCCCATACACAGCAAGAACAAGAGGGGAACAAAAGTGAACAAATGAGGGGTAAAGGCACCACAAGGAAACTCTGAAAAACCCTTTGTTTTCAGTGCTGGCTTTCCATGATAACGGAAAGGACTCAGCCTGCATCGGCGGGGCGGGCTTTCCTGCAGGCAGGATAGGCAGGGCGCAGCAAGTTAATGGTATCAAGGCCGCCCACATCTGTGTTATTGGCGCGTCAATACCGCCAATGGTTACCTAGCGTAACGGCAGACGGCACAGGCAGGGAAGACGACTTGAAACACCAACCAGCAACCCCAAGCACCGCGACTGCCTTCTCTTGTTTGTTGAATGGCACGGATGCCGAGAGGGACGCAGCAATGTGGGCAGCGTGTGCTTTGATGGCGCTGCATGATAGCCGTGCCAAAGCTCTGCAAGAATACGCGGATAGCTGGGCCAAAAAGCTCAAGCCTTTGGCCTCAGCATAGTTCGCATGTCTGAACGTCAGAATCCAAGAGAGGGACAATGAAAATCGGTGACAAGGTGATAGCCACCTTCCCGGATGACTCGCAAAGTGATGTGGGTACGATTATTGAAGGACCAATCTTTCGAGATGGAGCAGCAGTGTTCAAGGTGCGCCATCCCGACTTTGACAACTGGTTGCCCGCTGTGTGGCTAAGGCCTTATCTTCGGGCGGTAAACAGCAACTAGCGTTCTCACAGATAGAAAACTTGAAATGTGCTGGATTTTTAAAATTTTGTCGCAATGAGTAGGCGATGACATGAACATTGAAGAACCAAAACTATTGATGTCTGAAAAGTGCCAATCCGTTATTGTTGATGGATACCGCTTTGAAATCGAAATTTATCGGCTGGAATCCCAAGACAGGTGGACCTTGGAAGTCGTGGACTATCGGGAAGCCAGTTACGTGTGGGACGACAAATTCGAGTCTGACCAGGAAGCACTTGAAGTCGCGCTGCAAGTTCTGAACAGCGAAGGTGCATTAGGCTTCATGGGATCGGATACATCGGGTCAAGTGTTGTAGACCGAAAATCGAAGCGGTTTTCTACAAAAGCAAAAGGGACTGGCCGAGGGGGTCTGTGCCAGTCCCTTTATGATGTGCTGTCTGAAGTCAGCACCCACCGGACAGAATTAGGGGTTTGAGCAACGGAGGATTTCTGGTTCATCGAAGCCATTATGGAGCGAAGATGAATAAGAAATCCGGAACATCGAAGGACGCCGCTGACAAGCTGGTCCGAGGTATTAAGCGCA
>JBCBUG010000007.1:0-175917 GCA_039818265.1 Pseudomonadota bacterium
CTGTCGTAATGCTGATCCTGTTGGTGACCTGATGGAGGGGGCAACACATTGGAAGCGACGGGCCGCGCTGGCAGGCGGTGCTCTTGCCGTAGTGGGATGGGTAAAGGGTGTTCCCTATCTTGCGTCGCTCGGACAGCCAGATTTTGAGTTTGAAGAGATACCGGGTTTATCGCCGTTCCGACGGTTGGGCGGCGCAGGTGCATCCACGCCGGGCGCGGCAATATTTGCCGGTCTCGAATCTGGTCCTGCGGAAACCGAGGCCGATATCGAACTGAAAGCGTTCGTCAGATCAAATCCCTGCGCCGCCTTCTTCGGGGCAGACCCATCTGAAACAGTTCCGGTCGCAATGTTTTCCGATTTCGCCTGTCCGATCTGCCGCGTTATGGATGATCGGCTTGTGGATCTCGAAGAAAGCCATCCTGGGATGTTCCACATTGTACGCCACCAGCTTCCCCTTTTGGGCGTCGCATCCGAAGTCGCCAGCCGCGCCGTCCTCGCCGCAGATATCCAGGGCGAGTATCGAAAGATGCACGCGCGTCTTATGCGAACGCCTGCTGTGACAGATGAACGCTTTGTCGCTTCCATCGCTAAAAGCCTTGATCTCGACGCAGACAAGCTGCTCGAAGACATGCAGTCTGATGCTATCCTACGCCGACTGAAATTGAGTGCAGCCATTGCACAAGTCTTTGGCTTTTTCGGAACCCCGGCATTTGCGGTCGGACGAACCGTTTTTATGGGGTCATTGCCGTCAAATTCGCTCCGCAAACTGATCGAACAAGAGTAAGTAAATTCGTGTTTGGCGACCTAATTCGAAAACTCAAATGAGATCTTTCAGAGCTCAAGAGGGCGTACTAGTGGTTCAATGCGGACATTAAGATCACAGACTTGGATGGCAGTTTTGTCCCGCGCAGCTGACTTTTAGTAATGTTTTGTCGAACGGCGGCTCGCCGGATCATTGATAAGGCGCTTCTATTCAGATTGTCGGTTCGGTCTCTTGAGCAACCGAGTGGGGATTTGTCTTTAAAGGGGTGCGACGAGGCATTCGGTCGCTCCATGAAAAGAAGGTAGTTCATTACGAATTTTTTGGTCAGTATACCGTGCCGCTGTGATATGAGTGATTTGAATTAAAAAGGTTTTTCATGTGTGGATAGGTAATGTCAGATGGAGCGCCACACCATCGAGCGACGTGTCACGCAAAATGAGCTAAGCGGCTCAATAAGACTGTCTTAGCGGGTGCTTATCAGAAACGGCGGCAGCGTTCTTCCAAAGCTGTTTGAATTTCTAGCAGGAGCTATTCCTTCTCAGGCAGGCAGCGAGATATCTTGCGATTCAGTTGTCCTCAATCCGCCGATCTTCATCAAAAGATCGACTATCGCGTCCACCCCCTGCCTATGACGAAGCGATGAAAATAAAAAGGGTCGCCCGTTGCGCATTCTGTTGGCATCCCGCTCCATTACGTCCAGCGACGCGCCAACATGAGGGGCAAGGTCGGTTTTATTGATCACCAAGATGTCTGACTTTGTAATCGCGGGGCCACCTTTGCGGGGGATCTCCTCGCCAGCGGCAACGTCGATGACATAGATGGTCAGATCTGCAAGCTCCGGGCTGAACGTGGCTGAAAGATTGTCGCCACCGCTTTCGATCAAAACCACGTCGAGATCAGGATGACGCGTTCGCATTTCGGCAACGGCCGCCAGATTGATCGAGGCATCCTCGCGGATCGCTGTATGCGGACAACCGCCTGTTTCAACACCGATAATCCGATCTTGTGGCAGAATTTGCATGCGCATCAGCGCTTCGGCATCTTCCTGAGTGTAGATGTCATTGGTGATGACGCCGATTGAACAAACATCACGCAGCGCTTCGGATAGGGCGGCGGTCAAAGTGGTCTTGCCAGCGCCAACAGGGCCGCCAATCCCGACCCGCAAAGGGCCATTCATCTGAGTCATGTGCGAAATATCCTTGAATACTGGGTTTCATGTGTCATCGACGCGATGTCCGACAGAAACGCGGTTGAGGTCAGCTGGTCCAAGCCAGCCAAGTATGCATTCTGGGCGATCTGTTCACAAAGTGGTGTCAGGTCGCGGATCAGCCTTTGTGCATCCGTCTGACCCAGAGGCACCAGCCGCGTCGCGCAAGCGACCAGATTGCTGGCGAAAGCCTGCAGAAACATTTTGGCTGTTAGCAGGACCGGCAGGGCCTGCAAATGTGCGGCGCGTCCAACCGCGACAGGGTAGGAGAGTTGGGTAAGCTCTACAGCCCACACGTCGCCTGTTACTTGCCCGAATGCCTGACCCAGCAGATCGGTTTCCATGACCCGTTCGGACGATGCGCAAAAGGCCCGGGCCATCGAATCGATATCATCCAACGCGTCGACGTCTTGCGCGTTGTAGGCCGCAAAAAGGAACAAGGCATCGTTCCACCCGGACCCATGTTCCAGCACATCCCAAATCCAGGTCTTCGCATCCTGTGCAGATGTAACGGCGCCAGCGTCGATGGCAGCCTCCAATCCATGCGAATAGGCAAAGCCGCCTACAGGATAGGCAGGGGATAGCCATTGGGTCAGCGTCAGGATATCGGCGTCAGTGGGCGTGGCCATGTGTCCTGCCATGACCATAGGCCCCACCTTCGGGGGTAAAGGGTTCTCGCACTTCTCGCACCGTTGCGCCGATTTTTAGCAACATGTCGCGGATAACGTGATCGATCTGGATCAGCAGACGTTCGGCTTCGATCTGACAGGGTGTATGGCGATTGCCAATATGCCATGCAATGCGCGCCAGGTCCGGGGCTGTAACCTCCAGCAGGGCTTCGGGTGCCGCCTGTATTTTCACTTGGCGACCATCGTCCAGAACCAGCGCGCCGCCATGGTTCAGAGAGGTGGTCTGTGCCAGATCCACCAGAACTTGCATACCGCTTTCGCAGGTCAGCATTTTACGGCGCAAGAACCTGTCGTCATATGTCAGCGACAGTTCATCATTGGGATCACCGTGAAGATGATCCGAATATCGGTGGGCAGTGCAGAACAGGGCGGTCATAGAAACGCCCCATCTGCAGTTGCAGTGCTCAGCGCCAGACGGAGTCCGAAAAGACGTGATACACGATTTGGTCGCGAGAGATGCCGCGCTTTTTCAGGTCTTCGTCGCTGAGCGATTGCAGAAACTCGATTTGCTTCGAGCGTGATCGCGCTTCGGCCAAGGCTATCATTCCGTTGTAAAATGCCTCGCCAACAGAGCGGAAGAAGCCAGCAATCGAAAAGCCAGTGCGTGGGTTGGTTGTTGAATGTGCCATCAGGACCTCCAGTAAACTGGTCTAAGTTGGTCCTCCCTTGGTTTTCATACTTGGTCATTTCGTCCTCGGTGAGTAGAGGGTCTTTTGTCATGGCCGCGTTGCACATGCTGCATTGCAGCGCAAATATTGATCAGAATAGAAAGTATCGCTGTGCCATAGGTAGACTTTCGGCTGGCTGGCAGATCAGCAACTCGCCATCTGCGCGGACCTCGTAGGTTTCCGGATCGACTTCGACATGCGGGGTCGCGTTGTTTAGCAGAAGATCCTGTTTGCTGATCTCTCGCGTGTTTTGAACGGCAACGGTTTGCTTTGCCAATCCCAGCGTATCGCCAATCCCGTCGGCCTGAGCGGCTTGAGAGACGAAGGTGATCGCCGAGTTCTCAACCGACCTGCCATAAGCCCCGAACATAGGGCGGCTGTAAACTGGCTGCGGTGTCGGGATCGAAGCATTGGGATCCCCCATCTGCGCACACGCAATGGTGCCGCCCAGCAATACCATCTCGGGCTTCACGCCAAAGAAGGCCGGGTTCCACAGCACCAGATCGGCGCGTTTGCCTTCTTCGATGCTGCCGATCTCGTGGCTTAACCCATGCGCAATGGCGGGGTTGATGGTGTATTTGGCGATGTAACGCCGGACCCGCAAATTGTCGTTCTCGCCGGTTTCTTCTGGCAGACGGCCGCGTTGCTTTTTCATTTTGTCGGCTGTTTGCCAGGTGCGGATCAGAACTTCTCCGACCCGACCCATAGCCTGGCTGTCCGAGGCGATGATGCTGAAGGCGCCCATGTCATGCAGAATATCCTCGGCGGCGATGGTCTCGCGCCGGATGCGGCTTTCGGCAAAAGCCACGTCCTCGGGGATGGATTTGTCGAGGTGATGGCAAACCATCAACATATCCAGATGTTCCTCGACAGTGTTCACAGTGAAAGGGCGCGTAGGGTTGGTGGATGAGGGCAGAACGTGGTTCTCGCCGCAGATCTTGATAATATCTGGTGCGTGACCCCCACCTGCGCCTTCGGTGTGGAAGGCGTGGATCGTGCGACCTTTCATGGCCGCCACCGTGTTTTCAACAAAGCCGGATTCGTTCAACGTATCGGTGTGGATCATCACTTGTACGTCCATCGCATCCGCGACCGAGAGGCAGCAGTCGATGGCGGCAGGGGTTGTGCCCCAATCCTCGTGCAGTTTCAGCGCACAAGCCCCGGCTTTGACCTGTTCCTCAAGAGCGGCGGGTAGAGAGGCGTTGCCTTTGCCCGCAAATGCCAGGTTCATCGGGAACGCATCTGCTGCTTGCAGCATCCGTCCGATGTGCCAGGGCCCCGGCGTACATGTCGTGGCCAATGTGCCGTGTGCGGGGCCGGTGCCTCCGCCCAGCATCGTGGTCAGGCCGGAATGCAGCGCATCCTCAATCTGTTGCGGGCAGATGAAATGGATGTGGCTGTCGAACCCGCCTGCTGTTAGGATGCGCCCCTCGCCAGCAATGGCTTCGGTTCCCGGGCCGATGATGATATCGACGCCCGGCTGCGTATCCGGGTTTCCTGCCTTTCCGATCTTTTCTATGCGCCCGTCTTTGAGGCCCACATCCGCCTTGTAGATGCCCGAGTGGTCGACGATCAAAGCATTGGTGATGACTGTATCCACGGCCCCTGCGGCGCGCGTAACCTGAGATTGCCCCATCCCGTCGCGGATCACCTTGCCACCGCCGAACTTGACCTGTTCTCCGTAGAGCAGCGCGTTGTCACCGGTCCCTCCGGTCGCGGCGGCCCCGGCGCGCTCGGCGGTCAGGTCGCGTTCGACTTCGATCACCAGATCGGTATCAGCCAGCCGCAACCTGTCGCCGGTGGTGGGGCCGAACATCGCGGCATAGTCAGAGCGTTTGATTGTTGCGGGCATTAAAGCGATCCCATGACTTTTTGGTTGAACCCATAGATCTCCCGCGCTCCCCCGACAGGGATCAGCGAAACCTCGCGCGATTGACCCGGTTCGAACCGCACGGCGGTGCCTGGGGCGATGTCCAGGCGCATCCCGTGCGCGGAGGCACGGTCGAATTCAAGCGCTGGGTTCGTCTCGGCGAAGTGATAATGCGAGCCGACCTGAACCGGCCGGTCACCGGTATTGGCCACCATCAGTGTCAGCGCCGTTGTGCTTGCGTTCAGAGTAATCTGGCCTTCGGCCGGGAACAGCTCGCCGGGGATCATTTGTTCAGCTTTGCAATCACCGCGATGGCGACCAGCGCGATGAGAGCCAGGCCAACGCCCAGAGCGATATAGTCCGTGCCATGGGCGTGAATATGCGTGTCGGTATGTGCCGCTGCAGGGCCAGCGAGGATGAAGGCGGGAAAGAGCATACGGGTCATATCAGGGTTCCTTTGTCAGCGAATGGGGTTGTGGACAGTCACCAGCTTGGTGCCGTCGGGAAAGGTGGCCTCGACCTGAACTTCGTGGATCATCTCGGGCACGCCCTCCATGCATTGCGCGCGGCTGATCACCTCGGCCCCGGCCTGCATCATGTCGGCGACGGACCGACCATCGCGCGCGCCTTCGACCACCGCGTCGGTGATTAGCGCAATCGCCTCGGGGTGGTTCAGCTTGACGCCGCGCGCCAGCCGTTTGCGGGCAATTTCGGCAGCCATGGCAACCAGCAGCTTGTCTTTTTCACGAGGGGTCAGGTTCATCTCAGATCATCCAGCATCGGGGGAGAGTATCGTTGTTCAATTGCCGCAGGATCGGGATCAGGGCGCGGCGCAACTCAAAACTGTTTGGTGTCAGTATCCTGACGACCAACATATCATTTTTCAGCAGCGTAGCCCCCGCGGCCGTTTCTGGCAGCATCTTTCGGATCGCATCCAACTGACCTTCGGCAGCTGACGAAACATAGACGACCAGCGCCATTGCACCGGCGCCGTTGGCGATGTTGGGTCTGATCAAATGGGTATTCAGATCGCCGTTGAACTGCATCGCATCCAGAAAGATGGGTTTGCCGTTCCTTCGAATTTCAATCCTGTCGCGCAGGCGAATGTCGGTTAGTACTTCGCCCATCGCCGCGCGCCCAAAGACCCAGGATTCCGCCATCAAAACCGAGGCTCCCGAGGTGAGATCAATATTCAGATGACGATCGAGCGCGCTGCCTTCGAACAAAATTGTCTCTTGCGGTAACCAAGTGAGCCGGGCGCCGGCATCGACCTTCAATAGGTTTGATATCTGGCCCGGCGGCCCCGGTTTAGCCTGATAGGCGCGTTCGCAGGCTTGTGATGTAAGCGTTAGGGCCGTGCCCTCGGTTGCGTGACCCTGAAACTTGAACACATCCCCGCCTGTAATCCCTCCGGCGGTGTTCAAAAGGACTGCATCCAGCGCATCCCCATCTGTCCGAGGGAACAGGCATTTGAACGAACCTGATTGGCGAAACGCATTCAGAACCGAGGTTTTGCCCAAACGTTTTGTGCTGAGACGAACCGATCCCTTCGCGCGCGGCGGCGCGGCGGTCAAAGGGGGCGGTATCGAAGCGTGATGTGTGATGGCGGACCTACAAATCAAAGAACTGTGTCGTCTGTTTTCCCTTTTCAGCGCCGGGACTCTATTCCAAGGGTCAGAATTCGAAGCGTTTCCTGAAGGGGCGTCTAAATTTTAGGCTTCACGCCGCCTAACTGATTAAAAAATAGCCAGATAGGGCTGATCTACGGAAATGATCAATCCACGAATTGATAATGATGCTGCAATGCAGAAACCGTAAGCGTGCCCACTTGGGAAAAACCAAGGGTGTGTGACGGCTGCGCGAATTGGACCTCGAACACAACCGCCACACGTAACGCAACAACAGTTGCGGGGATCAGGTAGAAGAGAAACGCGCCTTTGTGCAAGCCCTCTCTCCCGGCCCCGCCAGGAGGATTACATGAAATCGCTCAAATCCACGCTTGCCGGATCACTTGTTTTTGCAGCTATGGCGACCGCTGCGTTGGCGGATGAAGATACGATCAAAGTTGGTGTTTTGCATTCGCTGTCTGGCACGATGGCAATCTCGGAAACTACGCTAAAAGACACGATGCTGATGCTGATCGACCAGCAAAACGCCAAGGGCGGCCTGCTAGGCAAACAGCTTGAGGCAGTTGTTGTCGACCCGGCCTCCGACTGGCCGCTATTTGCCGAAAAAGCGCGCGAGCTGCTGACTGTGCATGAGGTGGACGTGATCTTTGGCAACTGGACCTCGGTCAGCCGTAAATCGGTTCTGCCTGTGATCGAAGAACTGAACGGTCTTCTGTTCTACCCGGTTCAGTATGAGGGCGAAGAGTCTTCGAAAAACGTATTCTACACAGGTGCCGCCCCGAACCAGCAGGCGATCCCTGCGACTGACTACTTCCTGGATGAGCTGGGTGTTGAGAAATTCGCGCTGCTGGGCACTGACTATGTGTACCCGCGTACCACCAACAACATCCTGGAAAGCTACCTGAAGGGTAAAGGCATCGCGGACGAGGATATCTTCGTCAACTACACCCCCTTCGGCCATTCCGATTGGTCCAAGATCGTCGCAGACGTTGTTGCGCTGGGTGCCGACGGTAAGAAAGTCGGCGTGATCTCGACCATCAATGGCGACGCGAATATCGGCTTCTATAAGGAGCTGGCGGCTGCGGGCGTTTCGGCGGATGACATCCCGGTCGTGGCCTTCTCGGTCGGTGAGGAAGAACTCTCGGGTCTGGATACCACCAACCTGGTCGGTCACCTGGCCGCGTGGAACTACTTCCAGTCAGCAGATACCGACGTGAACGCCGGTTTCGTTGAGACGTGGAAAGCCACCATGGGTGAAGACCGCGTGACCAATGACCCAATGGAAGCGCATTATATCGGCTTCAACATGTGGGTAAACGCCGCGACGGAGGCGGGCTCGACCGAGGTCGACGCTGTACGCTCAGCTATGTACGGGCAGGAATTCCCGAACCTGACCGGTGGCACGGCCGTGATGCTGCCGAACCACCACTTGGCCAAACCGGTTCTAATCGGTGAGATTCAGGAAGATGGACAGTTCGATATCATCAGCGAAACCGACGTCGTTCCGGGTGATGCATGGACAGATTTCCTGCCGGAATCGGCGGTTCTGATCTCGGATTGGAAAGAGCTGGGTTGCGGTATGTACAACACCGAGACCAAGACCTGCGTTCAGACCTTGTCGAACTACTAACCTTCTCGCAAGGCGGGTGACATCGCCCGCCTTGCCCTAAAGACACCTCGGGTTTCACCACATGTTACGACTATTCCTTGCGGGCCTCGCAATCCTATGCGCCTGCCTAACGGCCAATGCGCAAGAGAGCGGTTTGCAACCGATCCTGCAAGAGCATCAGGAGATCATCGCCAAAAGCTCTCGCAAAACGATTGGGCCTGCGATTGATGCGATTGCCAGCAGCGGTCTACCGCAAGCGCAGGTGATGCTTGAGACATGGGCCGCAAAAGACGTGTGGATGCGCAAGTCGGATGGCCTGTTCTTTGCAGGCAAAAAGGCCGAGGGCCGCTCGTATGAGTTGACCGATTTCGACACCAGAGAGGTCGTTGGAACGTTTGAGAAATCCGACCTGAAGCAGTTGAAACCCAATAGCGGCATCCGCGCGATGATTGGAACAGCTTTGGTGCAGTTCCAACTGACCGACCCGGATCGTGCCAAACGTCTGGCTGCTTTGACATCTATCCAACGCGATCCCGAGGGCGCTCTGTTGGAGCCGCTGCGCGCCTCGATTGACGACGAGCCCGATGCCGATCTGAAAGCGCAGAAACAACGTCTCGAGCGGTTGCTGACCATCGGGTATGACGAGGATACCGCAGCACGTGTGGCTGCGATTGAAGAGATGTCCGACGATTTGGGGGTGGACGTTCGTGCGGCCTTGAACCCTCTGGTCGTGACCAAACGCCAGACGGGCACTGGACTGCCTGCTGATGCGAATATCGCCACCATTCTAGACCCCGGATCAGAAGCCCTGTCGCGGGATGAGGCATATGACCTGTTGGTCGCCAATGACCTCGCCGCACCGCGTACGTCGCCGGATGATATACGCGCCGCACTGGCCGCCAATATCGACGGCGGCCGCGTGGGAAACATTCCTGTCGCGCAGCTGAACTCTGACGCCGCGCGTGCTCAGGCTTACGCTGCTCTGGCCGAAGCCGGCCTCGTTCCAGCTTTGATCACCGACGCCGACATCGATTCTGCGTTGGAAACGCATGTCTTCTTTGAGACCTATGCCGAACCTTCACACGAAGTCACAGCCGCCGCCGAAAAAGCGCTGGAGCAGATCGAGCTGAAAGTCGGCTTGAACCAGACCCTTGACCTGACGCTGGACGCGATCTCGTTGGCGTCGATCTATTTCCTGGCTGCCATCGGTCTGGCCATCACGTTCGGCGTGATGGGCGTGATCAACATGGCCCATGGCGAGTTCATCATGATGGGCGCCTACACCGGCTATGTGGTGCAGCAGTTCATCCCTGACCATACGCTCTCGATCATCGTGGCGATCCCGATGGCCTTTGCCGTCACCTTCGCCATGGGCGTCGCGATGGAGCGGCTGGTGATCCGTTGGCTCTACGCCCGCCCGCTTGAGACCCTGCTGGCGACGTTCGGCATCTCGATCGCCCTTCAGCAATTGGCCAAGAACATCTTCGGCACACAAGCGCGACCGCTAACCGCGCCCGGCTGGCTGGACGGGGCATGGGTGCTGAACGATGTTGTCTCGATCAGCTATATCCGCATCGCGATCTTCGTTCTGGCGATGATCTTTCTTGGGCTGTTCCTTTACATCATGAAACGTACCCGGTTGGGGCTTGAGATGCGCGCAGTGACGCAGAACCCACGCATGGCGGGATCGATGGGCATCAATCCGGGGCGCGTGAATATGCTGACCTTCGGCTTGGGCTCGGGCATTGCCGGGATCGCCGGGGTTGCGATTGGTCTATTCGCCAAGGTCACATCCGATCTGGGCAGCGACTATATCGTTCAAAGCTTCATGACCGTAGTCGTCGGCGGTGTCGGCAACATCTGGGGCGCGTTGGCAGGGGCCGGCATGATCGGCTTCTTGCAGAAGGGGATCGAGTGGATGAACCCGTCGAACACCCTCGCGGCCCAAACCTACATGATCATCTTCATCATCATTTTCATCCAGTTCCGGCCCAGGGGCATCATCGCCCTCAAGGGCCGCGCGGCGGGGGATTGAGCCATGGAACGTAGCTTTGTCGCCAAGAACCCCTCGGTACTGGTCTTTCTGACCATCCTGTCCCTATTCACCTTGGGCGTGACCATCCTGTCCGAAGGGTTCGGAATCGGCGTGATCTCAACCAGTTTCGTCAAGACACTGGGCAAGACCCTGTGTCTGTGCCTGATTGCCGTAGCGATGGATCTGGTCTGGGGATTTACCGGCATCCTATCTTTGGGGCATTTCGCCTTCTTCGGGCTAGGAGGCTACATGATCGGCATGTGGCTGATGTACGAACGCACGCGTCTGATCGTGGTCGAGTCGCTATCGCAAGCCGAAATCCCGCCCACCCCGGCTGAGGTTGTGGACGCTATCGGAACGCAGATTTTTGGCGTGGTCGGATCGTCGGACTTCCCGTTGATCTGGGCCTTTTCCCATAGCCTGACCCTGCAATTGATGCTGGTCGTGTTGGTGCCCGGACTTCTGGCGCTGATCTTCGGCTGGCTGGCCTTCCGCAGCCGGGTTACGGGCGTTTATCTCTCGATTCTGACTCAAGCCATGACGCTGGCGCTGGCCCTCTATCTGTTTCAGAACGACAGTGGATTGCGCGGGAACAACGGCTTGTCGGGCCTTCAGAACCTACCCGGAATTAGCGCCTCTCAGGATGTGGTATCGATCTGGTTTCTTTGGGCATCCGCACTGGCGTTGGGGCTGGGCTATATCACGGCTGCGTGGATCGTATCGGGCAAGTTCGGATCGGTACTCAGGGGCATTCGCGACAATGAGGCGCGGGTTCGGTTCCTAGGGTATTCTGTCGAAGTCTATAAACTTACTGTCTTCACGCTGACCGCCTGTATCGCCGGGATCGCAGGCGCGCTCTACTACCCACAAGCAGGCATTATCAACCCCGAGGAGATGGCCCCGATCGCTTCGATCTATCTGGCCGTGTGGGTCGCTATCGGCGGGCGCGGACGTTTGTACGGCGCAATTATTGGCGCCGCCTTCGTCAGCCTGCTGAGCACGTGGTTCACCGGCGGGCAGGCGCCGGACATCCCACTTGGGTTCTACACGATCAAATGGGTCGACTGGTGGCAGGTCCTGTTGGGCGTTTCCTTTGTGCTGGTCACGCTGTTCGCCCCACAAGGGATCGGAGGCTTGTTTGACCTTTGGGCTAAGCGAAACCACCCAGACCGGCACGGCGCGGCCCTTGGCCCCGATGACGGGGCATTGCGTGAAAAGGAGGCCACGGAATGAGCACTTTGCTTGAGGTGAGCGGCGTTTCTGTCACCTTCGACGGGTTCCGCGCCATCAACAACCTTTCCTTCCAGATCGGTGAGGCGGAGTTGCGTGCCGTCATTGGCCCAAACGGGGCCGGGAAAACGACGTTCATGGATATTGTGACTGGCAAAACCCGGCCCGACGAAGGTCGTGTGATCTGGGGCGAGAAATCCGTCTCGCTTTTGCGGATGAGCGAAGCCAAGATTGCTCAGGTGGGAGTTGGCAGAAAATTCCAGAAACCGACTGTGTTCGAGGATCAGACGGTGCAGGAGAACCTGTTTATGGCATTAAAGAACAAACGCGGATGGTTGGGTGTTCTGCTGTATCGTCCCGTTGCAACCGATTTGCACAAGGTCGAAGAATTGGCGGCTGAAATTGGCCTGGGCCATGACCTCGACCGCAAGTCAGGTGAGCTGAGCCATGGCCAAAAGCAATGGTTGGAAATTGGCATGTTGCTGGCGCAGGACCCGCGTCTGCTTTTGGTCGATGAACCCGCCGCTGGTATGACGCCGCAAGAACGCGAACACACAACCGATATTCTGGTCAATGCGGCCAAAACCCGTGCCGTCGTGGTCGTTGAACATGACATGGAATTTGTCCGGCGGCTGAACTGCAAAGTAACTGTCTTGCACGAGGGCTCGGTTCTGGCTGAAGGCAGTCTTGATCATGTGACATCCAACCAGGACGTGATCGATGTCTATCTGGGGCGCTAACTGATGTTAAATTTAACCGATCTGACGTTGCACTATGGGCATTCTCAAATCCTAAACGGAATCTCCATGGAAGCCCGGCAAGGTGAAGTTACCTGTGTCATGGGAACCAATGGCGTTGGAAAAACCAGCTTGATGAAAGCAATCTCAGGCACGCATCCACGTTCAGGAGGCAAGTTAGAATTGGATGGCGAGTCTCTGGGCACCTTGCCTGCGCATCGGATGGCGTTGAAAGGCGTCGCCTATGTGCCGCAGGGGCGCGAGATTTTTCCACTGCTTACGGTGCGTGAGAATCTGGAAACCGGATTTTCGTGTCTGCCGGCATCTGAACATGTCATCCCCGACGAAATATATGATCTTTTCCCTGTCCTGAAGAAAATGCAAAACCGGCGCGGTGGGGATTTGTCCGGCGGGCAACAGCAGCAGCTGGCTATCGCGCGGGCCCTGATCACAAAGCCACGCCTTCTGTTGTTGGACGAGCCGACGGAAGGTATCCAGCCAAACATAATTCAACAGATCGGAGACGTGATCCGGCACCTCAGAACCACAGACGCCATGGCAATTGTTTTGGTTGAGCAATACTTCGACTTTGCCTATGACCTTGCCGACAGGCTCGTCGTGCTGCGGCGCGGCGAGGTCATGATCAAAGGTGCAAAGGAAGATCTTACGCGTGATCAGGTCTTGCAGACGGTTAGAGTTTAGATGATCGGATTTGAATCCGTTCTGCAACAATCTTTGTTATGTTTGAATTTGGTCTCTTTTTTGCCGAATTTCTGGTTGATAGATAGACACTGGTAACAAGTTAAGTGTGTTTAGGGGTGAACGCGGGCAGATGAGATCAAATCTTTGTGGTCATATAGCAATATCGTGGGCGCAGACCGAGCTTGATGAGCTTGAAGCAGCGCCTTTGAATTCCTTGGTGGTTGGTGCGGCTTGGTCCTGGCGTGGGCAAGCCCAGGTTTTGGCCACAAGCTTAGAGCAAAGCATTGAACGCGTTGGCTCGATGGGTGCGGCTTCGTCTTCTGTTGTTGATCGTTTTGCCGTTATTCGGGAAATTCCGGGCGATACCCGCGCCTCAGTCGTTCTGTCGAACGGGGCGCAACAGTTCTGTGCGGATTTGGTGGTGCAAGAGGGTGCCGTTGACCCGACATTTGTATTTGAAAACGGCTGCCCGGCGCGGGACCAGTTGTTTTGGATCAGCGAAGTGTCGCACTACGCCACGTCTGCCTTAGCGCGCACCGCACCGGATGCGAACGTAGTCAGCTTTCCTCACTCCGGTTTGTCCTGACTAGTTTTCCTTTATTATCTGCATGTATTTGACCTGGGTTGGTTTAACTGATCCAGAGAGTGCGTACGCCTTGCCGCTCTAGTGCATTTAACCGCCGTTTCGCATGTTGACTCTGCTCTCTGTGCAGATATAAGCGCGGCTTCATTGGTGTTGGTGGCCCCCGTAAGGGGATGCCTGTCATGGGGGAAACCTCAAGAGGACAACGCCCTTCATAGACCGCTCCCTTGCTAAGAGAGGGGTCGACAACAAACGAAGGAGATCAGCCGTGACCAAACGCACGTCTGCCAAGTACAAAATCGACCGCCGGATGGGCGAAAACATCTGGGGTCGTCCGAAATCCCCGGTTAACCGTCGTGAATACGGCCCCGGCCAGCACGGCCAGCGCCGCAAGGGCAAACTGTCGGACTTCGGTCTGCAGCTGCGCGCCAAGCAGAAGCTGAAAGGCTACTATGGCGACCTGACCGAGAAGCAGTTCCGCCGCATTTACGCAGAAGCTGAGCGTGTCAAAGGCGATACCGGTGAAAACCTGATCGGTCTGCTGGAGCGCCGTCTGGACGCTGTTGTTTACCGTGCCAAGTTCGTGCCGACTGTGTTTGCCGCACGTCAATTCGTGAACCACGGCCACGTCAAGGTGAACGGCAAGCGGGTCAACATCCCTAGCTACCGCGTCAAAGAAGGCGATGTGATCGAAGTGCGTGACAAGTCGAAGCAACTGGCCGTTGTTCTTGAAGCTGCTGCTCTGGCTGAGCGTGATGTGCCTGACTACATCGATGCCGACCACTCGAAGATGACAGCCACCTTTGTGCGCGCGCCGGGCCTGGGCGATGTGCCATACCCGGTCATGATGGAACCGAACCTGGTCGTCGAATTCTACGCGAAGAACTGATCTTCGCAGACAAATCGAATTCAAAGGGCCGCGCCACTTGGCGCGGTCTTTTTTGTTTGAAGGGGGGCTCTGCCCCCGTCGCTGCGCGACTCCCCCGGGATATTTCTGGCCAGATGAAGTTGGGATCAGAGGGGGAGCGGGCGCCCTTCGGCAATGGCCTCCATGGCGAAGTATGATGTAACGCTGTCCAGTTCGATCTTTTCGATCAAGCGTTGATAGACTTTGTCGTAGGAGGCCATGTCCTGCGTGACGACTTTAAGCTGATAGTCATAATCCCCGCCAATCCGGTGGAAATCCACCACTTCGGGGATCGTCAATACGTGACGTCGGAAGGCCTGCAGCCAGTCGGCCGAGTGGTGACGGGTGCGGAGCATAACGAATACCACAAGCGTAAGCCCCAGTTTCTCACGCGCGATCCGGGCGGTTGAGCCGATCAGCACCCCGTTTTCGTTCAGAGCCTTCAACCGTCGCCAGCAGGCGTTTTGAGACAGCCCGACGCGATCCGCCAGCTCACGCTGAGACAGGGTGGCGTCTTTTTGCAGTTCCTTAAGGATGCGTGTGTCTATTTGATCTAATTTTAGTGCCATAATTTATCATATGACACAAATTTTGAGAGGTATACGCAAAAATAGAGTGCTTTCTCCCAAGCTGGATCAATCATCTTGGTGGCATAGTTAGGAGCAATGCCATGACCCTGTCCAGATTTCGTGCGGAACTCTGTTCCACCAATCAACACTCCGATCTGCGCGACGGATTGATCGGAGAGAACGTACTGATCCCCGGTTTGCATGGGGATGTGCCGCTTGTATATGCGGATTACGTAGCTTCGGGTCGCGCGTTGCAGCAGGTTGAAGATTATGTGGCCCACGATGTTCTGCCGTTTTATGCAAACAGCCACACCGAAGCATCGTATTGCGGATCATATATCACCGGTCTGCGCCGCGAGGCTCGTGCCGAAATTGCCCATATCGTTGGGGCTGCCGAGAACGACGCGGTGATCTTCACTGGCTCGGGCGCGACAGCAGGGTTGAACCGTCTGGTTAATTTGCTGGGCGTAGAGGACGCAGCGCAGCCGGTTGTTTTGATTGGTCCATACGAGCACCACTCGAACATTCTGCCTTGGCGGGAAAGCAAAGCGCGGGTCGTCGAAATCCCCGAAGCTAAAGGTGGTGGGATTGATCTGGACGTATTGGAAGAAACGTTGGCGGCGCATGCCGATGCTGATCTGGTGATCGGGTCCTTTTCTGCGGCTTCGAATGTCACGGGCATCATCACTGACCCGGACCCGGTCACACGGGTGCTCAAGGCACATGGAGCGATGGCTGTTTGGGACTATGCCGGGGGCGGGCCCTATCTGCCGATGGATATGGGCCCCGAGAAGGCGCGTAAGGATGCGATGGTGGTGTCCCCGCATAAGTTTCCGGGAGGGCCGGGCGCGTCGGGTGTCCTGATCGTGAACAAGCTCGCGGTGCAGCGGCGACGCCCAAGTTGGCCGGGCGGGGGAACCGTCAGTTTTGTCTCGCCCTGGCGTCATGACTACAGCGACGATCTGTCGGTACGGGAGGAGGCCGGAACGCCCAATGTGATCGGCGACATCCGTGCCGCGTTGGCCTTTATTGTCAAGGATGTTGTCGGCACGGATGAGATCGCCCGGCGCGAAGTGCAATTCAATCAGATGGCGCTGGACGGTTGGAAAGACAATCCCAATCTGACCTTGTTGGGGGTCGATGCCGAGCATCGCCTGCCGATCTTCTCGTTCCTGATCCGGGACAATGCGGGTCAGCCGGTGCATCAACAGCTGTTCACTCGGATGCTGAGCGATGTCTATGGCATTCAGGCGCGTGGCGGGTGTGCCTGTGCGGGGCCTTATGCGCATCGATTGCTGGGGATCGAACGCGCCGCATCGTACGAACTGCATGCAGCGCTTTCAGCCGGGGAGGAAATGAAAAAGCCGGGTTGGGTGCGTTTGAACTTCTCCTACCTCATGAGCGAAGAGACGGTTCAGTTCATCATCGATAGCGTCAATGACCTTTCTCGCCGGACCGAGGAGTTTGCGCCCTATTACAACGCTGACCCGGCGACGGCGCGTTTCAAGGCGGCATAGGGGAATTGCTGCTTTTCTCAATCCTTTGAGACGGGTATGAGAGGCTCATTGAACGGAGCCTCTCATGACCAAGATCACCCCACAACCCGGCATTATGGATATCGCGCTCTATCAGGGCGGGCAGTCGCATGTGGCCGGTATGGAGCATGTGATCAAGCTGAGTTCGAACGAAAACCCGTTCGGGCCAAGCCCCAAGGCGATTGAAGCGATACGTGACAGCGCCGCCACTTTGCACCGTTATCCCAGCACCGATCACGCCAATCTACGCACGGCCATCGGCCTGCGTCATGGCCTGGACCCAGCGCAGATCATATGCGGCGTCGGCAGTGATGAGGTGTTGCAATTCGTCGCTCAGGCCTATGCAGGGCCGGGGGATGAAGTGATCTATACCGAGCACGGGTTTTCCATGTACCCGATCATCGCGCGCATGGCCGGGGCGACACCCGTTATGGTGGCCGAGCGGGACCGCAAGGTGGATGTAGATGCCATTTTGGCCGCTGTCACTGGGCAGACGCGGATCGTATTTGTCACCAACCCCGGCAATCCAACCTCGACCATGATCTCAAATGACGCGCTGGAGCGTCTGGCACAGGGTCTGCCTGACAGCTGTCTGCTTGTACTGGATGGGGCCTATGCCGAGTTTGTGGATGGCTTCGACGGCGGTGCCTCACTTGTGGATGCCCATGAGAATGTCATCATGACCCGGACCTTTTCGAAGGTTTACGGGCTGGGTGGGATGCGAGTTGGCTGGGGCTACGCGCACCAGACCATCATCGACGTGCTGAACCGCGTGCGGCAGCCCTTTAACCTCTCGCTGACAGCATTGGCCGCGGCAGAGGCAGCGGTAGACGATGTGGAGTTCCTGTCCTTCTGTCAGGCTGAAAACGCGCGGTTGCGTGTGTGGCTGGCCGAGGAGTTGGCCAAGATCGGGGTTCACTCGGATCCGTCCTGTACCAACTTCATCCTTGTGCGCTTTGCCGACAGGTCCGAGGCTGAGGCCTGCGATGACCACCTGAAAACGCAGGGTTTGATTGTGCGCCGGGTTGCAGGCTACAACCTGCCAAACGCTTTGCGGATCACCGTGGGCGATGAACAGGCCTGTCGCCGCGTCGTTGCTGCGATCACCGCATTCAAAGAGGGTGCCGCATGAGCCAGATTTATGACCGCGTTGCGCTGATTGGGTTGGGCCTGATCGCCTCGTCCATGTTCTGGGCCATCAAACGCGCAGGCTTGGCCGGTGAGGTCACTGGCTATGCGCGGTCCGAGGCAACACGCGACACGGCCCGCAAGATCGGCCTATGCGATCGTATTTGCGACACGGCGCGCGAGGCTGTTGACGGGGCCGATCTGGTGGTGCTCTGTGTTCCGGTCGGCGCGATGGAGACGGTAGCCGAGGAGATTGCGGCCGTTTTGAAGCCGGGTGCGACCGTCTCGGATGTAGGCTCGGTCAAGCGGCACGTGATCCAAAGCGTTCAACCGCATATCCCCGAAGGTGTGCATTTCATCCCGGCGCACCCATTGGCAGGGACTGAGCATTCCGGGCCTGAGTCCGGTTTTGCCGAGCTGTTCGACAATCGCTGGTGTCTGCTGGTTCCGGTTGAAGGCACTGATCCGGATGCGATTTCCCGATTGCGCGAGCTATGGGAGGGTATGGGCTCGAATGTTGATGAGATGGACGCGGATCACCATGATCTGGTTCTGGCTGTCACCTCTCATGCGCCGCACCTGATCGCTTACACGATGGTTGGGGTTGCAGATGATCTGCGTCGGGTCACGGATACCGAGGTCATCAAATACTCGGCTGCCGGCTTCCGTGACTTTACGCGTATCGCAGCCTCGGACCCGACGATGTGGCGAGATGTTTTCCTGTCCAACAAAGACGCGACACTGGAAATTCTGGGGCGGTTCACCGAGGAGCTTTTTGCCTTGCAACGCGCCATTCGCACAGGGGATGGAGAGCACCTGTTCGACTATTTCACCCGCACACGGGCGATCCGGCGGGGCATTATCAATGCGGGCCAGGATACGGACGCACCAGATTTTGGCCGGGGCAAGATCGGATCATGAGGCCGATTGCGGGACACCTTTTGATCGTGGTGGCCGCACTCTGGTGCGGTATTGGCCACGCGTCGGCGCCCGAGCAATCGTTGGTCCCCATCACGCGCCCATCAGACACCGTCGATCTGGCGGCTGTTACCAGTCGGACGGCAACCCCGTTGAGCATCCCAAACATGCGGCCCGTCCCGCGACCTGTATCGCCTCAGATCGCCGCCGTTGCGGCGCGACCATCTGATCTGCCGCTGCTCAGCCCGGATACCTCTTTGATGCCGTACGCGCGGCCAGAGGCTTTGGAACAGCAAATTTTGTTCAAGAAACGCAAGCTGCGCAAAGGCTCTGTCTGTGGGGACATTGCGATACAGGGCAAGCCTGTTGGTCGTGTGACAAGCAAAACTAAGGCTTGTGGTGTCAAGGATGCTGTACAGATCACCTCGGTCTCGGGTGTCACGCTCAGCCGCGCGTCGACGATGGATTGCGGCACGGCAATTGCGCTGAACGAATGGGTCGACAAATCCGTTAAACCGACCTTCAAGCGACGCGGGCCCGTGGTGCAGTTACAGGTGGCGGCCCACTACGCCTGTCGCACCCGCAACAATCGCAAAGGCGCGCGAATATCAGAGCATGGCAAAGGTCGGGCCATTGATATCTCGGGCTTTGTCATGGCGGACGGAGAGGTTGTGACCGTGCTGAACGGATGGCGCAAGAACCCGTCTCAGAAACAACTCAAGAAGGTCTGGCGTGGGGCATGTGGGCCGTTTGGCACGGTTCTGGGCCCAAACTCAGATCGGTATCACCGCGATCATTTTCATCTGGACACGGCCCGTTATCGCAGCGGCGCCTATTGTCGCTAACGCAGGATCAGGCGCGGGGCTGGCCCCAAGGGTAGGGGCCCCAATGCCACGAACCCGTCGCGGAAATTCAATTGCAGATCCAGCGCATTTGGATTGCCGCCCAGCCCGGCCAGAAAGTTCAGCGCACGAGTAACCGGATCAACAGCTTGATCCGGCAGGGCCCCCGCCGCATTGGCCATGGCGATCATATCGCGCCAGTTCTCGGCCTTGATCGCGATTTCACCGGTTGGAATGCCCTGAGCGTCCACATCCAGTTCTCCTGCCGCAAACAAGCGAAGCTCACCCCATTTGATTTCGGCCAGTTTTAACGTGATTTCGACAGGTTGGGGACGGTTCTGTTCGATGGCGGTTCGATCCCACGGTTTGTCAAAAACGGTCACCATATCCAGTTCCAGCGTCTCGAACCGCTGGGGCAGCGATGAGGCGGAATGCATCAGTGCGCGCAGGTCGTTCCCCGGTGCAAAGCCATCGATCTGCGCGGTGATCGCATAGGCTTCGGGCGCGTCTGTCTGTTTCATCATCAGGCTTAGCGTATTGCCACCGGCCAGCGCATCGGCGTCATCGGTGATTTGCCAGGGCCCTGCTGTTAGCGCCATCTTCTCAAGCACCAGGGCCACGCCCGGTTGTAGCTGTAGTTCGGCCTGCAGATCATCGGCAGTGATGGTCGCGGTTTGATCAAAATAGGACAGACGTTGTGGTGTTTCGGCAAAACGCAGGATTTGGCGACCGGGCCAAATCGCGGGGCTTTTGAATTCGATCCAGTCCGCGCTCCACGCGGTTCCGGTGGCGGGATCAGCCAGTGCTGGGCTGTTCAGGCGGGTGACGTGATGTCCGGGAAAGCCTGAGGTTTCAACGTCGGCGAATTCGGATTGCCATCCGCGTGCCTGCTGCGCATCAAACCAGCTGGTGATCGCATTGCGCAGCCCATAACCTGCAACGAACCAATACAGGCTCCATAGGGTGACGATGAAAAAGAAAACTCGTATCAGACGGCGCATCCGCTTTGGCCTTTTTCCTGCCTCGGATTTGATGTTTATAGGCCCAAACGGGCAAGGACCAGTGCAATGACGATGTGGGTATTCGGGTATGGATCGCTGTTGTGGAATCCGGGGTTTCCCGTGGCCCGCAGCGAGCTTGCAACGCTGCACGGTTACGCGAGGTCCTTCTGCATGAGTTCAATCCATCATCGTGGCACCGAAGAGCATCCGGGTCTGGTTCTGGCGCTGGATGAACAGGCTGAGGCCCATTGCAAAGGGCTGGCTCTGGCGGTTGAGGCCGGGCATGAAGACCGTACGTTGCAAGAACTGCGCGAGCGTGAGTTGATCTCATCTGCCTATGTCGAACGGATGCTGGATGTGCATCTGGACAAAGGAGAAGTCGTGAACGCCGTCACTTATGTGATCGATGCGCATCATGTGCAGTATTGCGGGGGGATGCCGCTGGAGGAGCAGGCCCAGATCATTGCCCACGCGATTGGCGGGCGGGGCCCGAACACCGAATATCTCTATAACACCACGGAACATTTGGCCGAGATCGGGCTGCATGACACTGATCTTGAGTGGTTGTCGCAACGGGTGCGGAGCATTACCGCATAAACCCTTGGCGTCACCGGCGGAATTTCGCTATTTTCAAGTCAGAGCAGGCAAAATCGGGAACCACGCGCATGGCGCAGGCACATCAGGGCGCGAGACCC
Source organism: Pseudomonadota bacterium (assembly GCA_039818265.1). Classification (GTDB taxonomy): domain Bacteria; phylum Pseudomonadota; class Alphaproteobacteria; order Rhodobacterales; family Rhodobacteraceae; genus Ruegeria. The sequence goes on from JBCBUG010000007.1 coordinate 21,317, forward strand.
CATTTCTCGCATCCCATTCGTCAGATCGTGATGATGTTGATCGCAATCGGCCTGGCTGGGCTGGGTGTGTTTCTGGCGCTGCCTTATGTGCTGCCGGTCTTCTTTGCCAACCCGTATCTGAACGGCTTCATTCTGATGGTCTTCGTCATCGGTGTGATTGCTTGTTTTTATCAGGTCACCCAGCTGATCGGATCGGTCCGCTGGATCGAGGCGTTTGTCGGTGGGGTCGTCCGCGAAGATGCGCGCACACCGCAACTTTTGGCGCCTTTGGCCTCGCTGCTGCGCGAACGCGGCGCGCGGTCTCAGATCAGCTCGACTTCAACCCGTTCCATTCTGGATTCGGTCGCGGAACGGGTGGAAGAAGAACGCGAAATCACGCGCTATATCACCAATGTCCTGATTTATTTGGGTCTGTTGGGAACCTTCTTCGGTCTGGCCACCACGGTCCCGGCCATCGTCGACACAATCCGCAGCCTGAACCCGCAAGAGGGTGAGGAAGGCCTGACTGTCTTTAACCGCCTGATGACCGGTCTTGAGGCGCAGTTGCAAGGGATGGGCGTGGCCTTCGGGTCCTCGCTGCTGGGTCTCGCAGGATCTCTGATTGTCGGCTTGCTTGAGGTATTCGCAGGTCATGGGCAGAACCGGTTCTATCGCGAGCTTGAGGAATGGCTGTCATCGATCACTCGTGTGGGCTTTGCCTCGGGCGAAGAAGGTGGTGCGGAAATCGCCGTACTGGCCCCGGTTCTGGACGCGATGTCCGAGCAGATGGATGCGCTACAGGACCTGTTTTCCGCGCAGGAGCAAGACCGGGCGGAGGTATCGGGCAAGCTGGGTCAACTGGTCGGCGTGATCGGCGAGATGAACCAGCGTCAGACGGATAATGAGGGGATCACCGCCGCGTTGGAACGCGTTGCGCTTGGGCAGGATGCGCTGCTGGATCACATGCGCGAACATGGTGCAGGCGAAGGCATTGATGCCGAAAGCCGAATGCGCCTGCGGTCTATGGATGTGCAACTGCTGCGTATTCTCGAAGAGATTTCGGCAGGCCGTCAGGAAAGCATGAATGAGTTCCGCAAGGATATCGAATTGCTGGTCAAGGCGTTGACACTTCCTCGCGGTGCGGTGCGCGGCACCCACGAAGGAGAGTAACCCATGGCCCTCTCCCGTCGTACTGGACAGCGATTCCAGGGCTCGGTCTGGCCCGGTTTCGTGGATGCGATGACGGGTCTGTTGATGGTGCTGACCTTTGTGCTGACCATTTTCATGGTTGTGCAGTTCGTGCTGCGAGAAACGATCTCTGGGCAAGAAGATGAACTGACCGCACTCGCGGACGAAGTGGCTGCTCTGGCGGGTGCCTTGGGTCTGGAAGAGCGCGAAAACAGCCGTTTGCAAGCGCGGTTGGGGGCCTTAAACGCAACCCTGACACAGGCCGAGGAAGATCTGGCCCAAGCGCAGGGCCGCATCACCGATTTTGAAGCCCAGGTCGCAGCGCTGTTGGCCGATCAGGCCCAAGCGCAAGAGGATATCGCTGCGTTGGAAGATCAGCGCGCATCTTTGAACCAGGCTCTGGCGCAAAGTCGCGCGGAAATTGACGCGCAGGCGGAGGCTGCTCGCCTTGCCGCCGCCCGCCGAGAAGCGCTGGAAGCGCTGGTTGCTGATCTGGAACAAACCGGCGCGGAGCGGGCTGCGCAGATCGCAAAGCTGGAACAACAACTGACTGAAGAAGAGGCCGCGCGCCTTGCTGAGGCCGCAGCAGCCGAGAACCTGCGCAATCGGTTGCAGGATGCCGATGCCGAGCTGACTGCCATGACACTTGCGCTTGAAGCGCAGCGCAAAGAGGCCGAGGAAACCCTGACATTGCTGGCCGCAGCGCGCGCCGCGCGCGCGGAACTTGAACGTCAATTCGGTGATTTGGACACCGAGGAGCTTAGGGCCCAGCTAGAAGCCGCTTTGGAGGCCCAAACCGAAGCGCAAGCAGACGCGGCAGAACAACGATCGCTGGTCGAACAACAAGCCGCCCTTCTTGATGTCGCGCGCGAGACGCTGTCGGCAGAGCAAGCGATTTCTGCCAAGGCACAGCGCGAGGCGGCCTTGCTGAATCAGCAGATCGCGGCCTTGCGTGGTCAGTTGGGATCATTGCAGGCGCTGTTGGATGACTATGAAGACCGCAATACGGCTGCTGAGATTCAGATTCAGACCCTCGGTCAAGACCTGAACGCAGCGTTGGCCCGGGCGGCCTCAGAGGAGCGCCGCCGCCGATTGCTGGAAGAGGCAGAGCGGATCCGGCTCGAGGCCGAGGCCGAGGAACTGACGGATCAGAACCAGGAGCTGACGGCGCAGGCAGAAGATCTGCAACGTTATCGGTCTGAGTTCTTTGGTCGGCTGCGCGATGTTCTGGGTAATCAGGAAGGCGTGCGGATCGAAGGGGATCGGTTTGTATTCTCGTCCGAAGTATTATTCGACACGGGTTCGGCCGTGTTGTCGCCAGAAGGTAGGCAAGAGGTGGCGAAAGTCGCTGCGATCCTGCGCACTGTAGCCGCAGAAATCCCTGAGGGTTTGAACTGGGTCATTCGGGTCGACGGGCATACTGACAACGTCCCGCTTGCCGGGTCCGGACGCTATCGCGACAATTGGGAGCTAAGCCAGGGCCGCGCGTTGTCGGTGGTCCGCTATATGGTCGACGCTTTGGGCATCCCGCCGAACCGTCTTGCGGCCAATGGGTTTGGAGAGTTCCAGCCGGTAAACCCAGACAATACGCCACAAGCGCGGGCACAGAACCGACGGATCGAGCTGAAGCTGACCGAAAGATAACTTCAGCCTGTCCGACGCGGGGCTTGGGGCTTCAACGTCTTCCGAATTTGAAGCTTTGGTCAGGTGTCCCTTTGAAACAGCGCGGAACCACCGGGTAATCCTCGGTCAGAAAGTAGGCATATGTCCCGTCAGGATACTCCGCAGATACCGTGAATGCGCCGTTGCATTGATCCAGCGTGCCATGGCCAGATGTATAAACGTAATCCTCGTTGAACGTACCGTCGTATCGTCCGGTGGGACCATCCCCGCCAGGGCGGTTACCGGACTTCAAGCGGTAAGATGATATCATTTCGGTCACGCGCCCGTTGATTATCCCCGTCATGGCGTAAATCGGAAATCCGTCTGCGGCGTACCCAATCAGGGGAGAATGCCGTTCAGGTGACCAGTCTAGTAGCTCGATCAGACCGGTTGGGATACCGTGGTAGTGATACTTACCGTTCGGTTGGACATGCGCATAGTTGGCATCCAGACCTAAGGTGATTGCACCGCCTAGCGCATTGTAAGACCAGCCTGAATTCGGATCCCCATGCCAGAATTCCGCAGCGAGCGGGTCGAACACAATGCCGTTCAATGAAACACCAAAATTCCACCCCATGCGCAGCGGTGTTACGTTTTCGGTGCTTCTGGGGTTGGCAGGAACGCTCAGCTTGATGTTTTGAGTTGAGACTTGGTGCGGGTTGCCGCGATTTGGAAACTGTCCCACCAGATGATCCGGGATACCGTTGGCCGACAGTATGATGTTCGAGCCGGTCATCTTTACTTTCGATCGGCTTTTGCCTGGGTCAACGGTTGCGGGAACCAAATCCAGTGGTCTGGTCTGTATTTCGTCATGATAACGGAACCGATGCTGAGCTGTGGCAACAACCGCAGCCGCTGAGATTGCAAACGCAGTACTCCAGATAATGGCGATCTTGGTGGTCACATAATTCTCCCTTGCTGATGTGTTATGGAATTGAAACGCAAGAGCGAGGTTTTTCCGTCGCCTGAGCTACGTGAGATCGTCTTTTTTCCCTTCCTCAGGCACAGCAAAAAGCGCCCGACGACGGATGGTCATCGGGCGCTCAACTTCGTGGATAAATGTAGTCAGCCGTTAGTCAGCTGTCAGCAATGGCGGCTTATCCCCCGGAATTCGCGGCTGATCGGGGCCGAGGATTTCAAGGTTAAGCTCACCTTTCTTGACCGACACGCGCACCACACCACCCTTGGCCAATTTGCCAAACAGCAACTCCTCGGCCAGAGGCTTCTTGATGTGCTCTTGGATTACGCGGCCAAGCGGGCGGGCGCCCATCTTGTCGTCATATCCTTTGTCAGCCAACCACTCTGCGGCTTTGGGTGTCAGGTCGATGGTCACTCCGCGATCCAGCAATTGAGCCTCTAGCTGGAGCACGAATTTCTCGACCACTTGCAATATGACCTCTTTCGGCAGCGGCGCAAAGGAGATCACGGCATCCAAACGGTTGCGGAATTCTGGTGTGAACATACGCTCGATCGCGGCGGTGTCCTCACCCTCGCGCCGGTCACGTCCAAAGCCGATGGCGGCCTTGGCCTGTTCCTGCGCGCCCGCATTAGAGGTCATGATCAGCACCACATTGCGGAAATTCACGGTCCGGCCATTGTGGTCGGTCAACTCGCCATGGTCCATGACCTGCAGCAGGATGTTGAACACATCCGGGTGCGCCTTTTCGATCTCGTCTAGCAGCAACACGCAATGCGGATGCTGGTCGACGCCATCGGTCAGCAGACCGCCCTGATCGAAGCCGACATAGCCCGGAGGGGCACCAATCAAACGGCTGACGGCGTGTTTCTCCATGTATTCCGACATATCGAAGCGCAGCAGCTCTACGCCCAGCGTATCGGCCAGCTGTTTTGCAACTTCGGTTTTACCCACACCGGTGGGACCAGCGAACAGGTAGTTGCCGATGGGCTTTTCAGGCTCACGTAGACCGGCGCGAGCCAATTTGATCGCGCTGGAAAGTGCTTCGATTGCCAAATTTTGCCCAAACACGACGCGTTTCAGCGAGGCTTCGAGATCTTTCAGAACCGCGGCATCATCCTTGGTGACATTTTTCGGCGGGATGCGCGCAATCTTGGCCACTACAGCTTCAATCTCTTTGACGCCAATGGTCTTGCGACGCTTGCTTTCAGCAACGAGATGCTGAGCAGCACCTGCTTCGTCAATCACGTCGATGGCCTTGTCTGGCAGTTTCCGGTCGTTGATATAGCGCGCTGCCAATTCAACTGCAGTCTTGATTGCATCTGCGGTATATTTGATGTCGTGATGCTCTTCAAAATACGGTTTCAGGCCCCGCAAAATCTTGACGCTGTCCTCAACCGAAGGTTCGTTCACGTCGATCTTCTGGAACCGACGGCTGAGCGCGCGATCTTTTTCGAAATGCTGACGAAACTCCTTGTAGGTGGTCGAGCCCATGGTGCGCAGCTTGCCGCCCTGCAACGCAGGTTTCAACAGGTTGGAGGCATCCATCGCGCCACCCGAGGTCGCACCGGCGCCGATGACTGTGTGAATCTCGTCAATAAACAGGACTGCGTCGGGATGATCTTCCAACTCGGTTACAACCGCTTTCAGGCGCTCTTCGAAATCGCCGCGATAGCGGGTTCCGGCCAGCAACGCACCCATATCGAGCGAATAGATGGTGGTTTCGGACAGCACATCTGGTGCCTCACCGCCTACGATCTTGTGAGCCAGACCTTCGGCAATGGCGGTTTTGCCAACCCCGGGATCACCCACCAGGAGCGGGTTGTTCTTGCGACGACGGCACAGGACCTGGATGCAGCGTTCAACCTCATCCGAGCGCCCGATCAGCGGGTCCACATCGCCAGCCCGCGATTTGGCGTTCAGGTCGACGCAGTATTTCGCCAGAGCGCTTTCCTTCTGCTCGCCCTCACCAGCACTGGCCTGAACCTCTTCCTCGGCCTGATCCGCGCCCGAAACTGTACGGCTTTCGCCATAGGCAGGGTCCTTGGCAACACCATGCGCGATGAAGTTGACTGCGTCGTAACGGGTCATATCCTGTTCCTGCAGGAAATAAGCCGCGTTGCTTTCGCGCTCAGCGAAGATGGCCACCAACACGTTGGCGCCTGTTACTTCGGTACGACCAGAGCTTTGGACGTGGATCGCGGCGCGCTGGATCACGCGCTGGAAAGCAGCCGTTGGAACGGCCTCTGATCCGTCGATATCGGTGACAAGGTTCGACAAATCTTCGTCGATAAACTCGACCAAAGTGCTGCGTAGCTCATCCAGATCGACGCTACAGGCTTTCATGACGCGGATCGCGTCGGGTTCTTCCAGAAGCGCCAGAAGCAGATGCTCCAGCGTTGCAAACTCATGTCGCCGTTCATTCGCAGCCGCCAGGGCCGCGTGGATGGCTTGTTCTAATGTGCTCGAGAATGAAGGCACGCGGGTGCTCCTCTGTCTTGGGTCAGAAGGGGGCGGGCTGTCGGCCGGATCCCCATCCCAACCATGTCCTCATAGTATTAGAGTTTGGTTGATCGTGGCCCGGCTTCAAGGGTTTTCTTTCACTTGACAGTCACATTTGTTGCGACCGTGGCCGTGAAGAGGGGGAAATAGGCATCAGAACCGGTCTTTTCTAGCCCTGATTTCGGCAAAAACCACAGCGGGATCAGCGCCAACCATGCCCAGCTGCGCCTGAATTGCAGAATCTGCAGCGCGCAGAAAGGGATTTGTTGCCTTTTCCAGCGCCAAAGTTGAGGGCACTGTTGGTTGCCCGGCATCCCGCGCCAGCGCAATATCCATTACGCGTTGTTGCAATTCGGCGTTATCAGGATCGACCGTGAGGGCGAATTTGGCGTTGGATTGTGTATACTCGTGGCCCGAGCAGACGATTGTTTCGTCGGGTAACGCCGCCAGCTTGGTGAGTGATGACCACATTTGTGCGGGTGTCCCCTCGAACAGGCGGCCACAGCCCAAGGCCATCAGGCTATCTGCGGTGAAGACAGTTGCGCTCTCGGGCAGGTAAAATGCGATGTGACCCACTGTATGCCCCGAGACATCCAGCACCTCGACCGGTTCGCCACCCAGTTCAAAAATATCCCCTTCCGACACCTGTTGGTCCAGTGGCGGCAGACGATGGGCATCTGCGGCCGCACCAATTACTTTTGCTGAGTGCTTCTCTAGAATGCCCGGCAGGCCATCGACATGATCCCAGTGATGATGCGTCAGCAACACGTGGCTCAGAGTCCACCCGCGTCGGTCCAGTTCGGCCAGAATCGGACCGGGTTCTGGCGCGTCCACCAACGCGGTCTGGCCAGAGGCGGCATCATGCGCCAGAAAAGCGTAGTTATCGCTGAGACATGGGATAGTTACGATCTCAAGAGGCATGGCCTTTTGCCCTTTCGTTGCTAGACTGCGCCCAGCTAAGCTGATTGATCAGGTCACCGCAATGCATCTTGATGTGCAGGATCTCAGGAATTTTTACTACCGCAGCACTTTGGGGCGCGCGGCACAGGGCGCTATTCGCGGTCGCCTGCTGGACCTGTGGCCCGAGGCCAAGGGGCAGACGGTTGCCGGTTTTGGCTTTGCGGTACCGCTCTTGCGGCCATACCTTAAGGATGCGCGTCGTGTGATCGGCCTGATGCCGGGGCCGCAGGGGGTTATGCCGTGGCCCGCAGGGATGCCGAATGTATCGGTTCTGACTGAAGAAACCATGTGGCCGATTGAGACCGGACATGTGGATAAGTTGGTGGTGATGCATGGGCTTGAGACATCAGAGCGACCAAGTCAATTGCTTGAGGAATGCTGGCGTGTGCTCGGTCCCGGTGGCAGGGCCTTTTTTGTGGTGCCGAACCGGGCGGGGCTATGGTCTCGGTCGGATAAAACCCCGTTTGGATATGGGCGACCCTATTCTGCGACACAGCTGGAAAATCAGCTGAAGGCCCATCACTTTGTCCCCGAAAATCACTGTTCTGCTTTGTATCTGCTACCCTCGTTTCGAAAATACTGGCTGAAATCCAGCGGGCTGATTGAAAAAACAGGTCAGCGCTTGCCAACAATCATGGCGGGTGGCGTGTTGATGGTTGAGGTCAGCAAACACCTGCGCCCACCTATCGGCAGCGTGACAAAAGATGCGGTGAGACGACCGATCAAAGCATCCGACGGATTGCTGAGACCGGCCTGACACAATGTCGTCGTTTTGAGGCGAATTCAGGTGTAAATCCGCGGTAAATAGGCCGCAGGAATCGCAAAAACCTACAGTTTCGAAACATTTTTCAAACGGTCAGACAGGTTCAAAGCGTCGCACTTTTTCTAACTTGCTGAATTTAAACGTTTTGTGGATAAATTCATCGTCACTATATTATGTTGCTAGGTTGGTTCACCTCTGCTACATCCCCGGTGATTTTGATCCCCGCCCTTTACGGACGGGGTTTCCTCACGCCCCAAGGTAGCGGCCGCTACTCAAAATCGGGGCCTCAAATATCGGAAGGGTGGACGTGTCCGAACCAGCTTCGATTTCCACAGGCATCGCCGAGCGCTATGCCACTGCGATCTTCGAGATCGCGAAAGAGAATAACGACCTTGCAGGTCTGGAAACCGGAATCAACGATCTGGCAGCAGCTTTGGGCGAAAGCGCCGATTTGCGCGATCTGATTGCTTCGCCGCTGGTTTCCCGCGCCGAGCAAGAGGGCGCGATTGCCGCAATCGCTTCGAAAATGGGTCTGAACACCCTTCTCAGCAACACGCTCGGTCTGATGGCACAAAAACGCCGACTGTTCGTGGTGCCTCAACTGGTGCAGGTTCTGCGCGAGATGCTGGCCGATGAGCGTGGCGAAGTGACCGCCGATGTCGCCTCGGCCAAGGCGCTGACGAAGACGCAGATGGAAAAACTGTCCAAGACGCTGTCCGAGCGTGTGGGCAAGACCGTGACAATCAATGCGACCGTTGATGAAAGCCTCATCGGCGGTCTTGTCGTTAAAGTGGGCTCGAAGATGATCGACAGTTCGATCCGTTCGAAGCTCAACTCCCTACAGAATGCAATGAAAGAGGTCGGATAAATGGGAATCCAAGCTGCAGAGATTTCTGCAATCCTGAAGGACCAGATCAAGAATTTTGGTCAGGAAGCCGAAGTGGCCGAGATCGGCCGCGTGCTGAGCGTCGGTGACGGGATTGCCCGTGTATACGGCCTGGACAATGTGCAAGCCGGTGAAATGGTCGAGTTTCCCGGTGGCATCATGGGCATGGCCCTGAACCTGGAAAGCGACAACGTGGGTGTCGTTATCTTCGGATCCGACCGCGACATCAAAGAAGGTGACACCGTTAAGCGCACCAACTCGATCGTGGACGTTCCAATCGGTGACGAATTGCTGGGCCGCGTTGTTGACGGTCTGGGAAACCCGCTGGACGGCAAAGGCCCGATCAACGCGTCGAAGCGTGGCGTTGCAGACGTTAAAGCCCCAGGCATCATCCCGCGTAAATCGGTGCACGAGCCGATGGCAACCGGCCTGAAATCGGTTGACGCGATGATCCCGATTGGCCGTGGCCAGCGGGAACTGATCATTGGTGACCGTCAGACTGGTAAAACCGCCGTTGCTCTGGACACCATCCTGAACCAAAAGGTCTACAACGAAGCTGCTGGCGACGACGAGTCGAAGAAGCTGTACTGCGTGTACGTTGCGGTTGGTCAAAAGCGTTCGACCGTTGCGCAGCTGGTGAAGAAGCTGGAAGAATCCGGCGCGATTGAATACTCGATCGTTGTGGCCGCGACCGCGTCCGACCCGGCGCCGATGCAGTTCCTGGCGCCATACGCCGCGACTGCCATGGCCGAGTACTTCCGCGACAATGGCCGCCACGCTCTGATCATCTATGATGACCTGTCGAAACAGGCTGTTTCGTATCGTCAGATGTCGCTGCTGCTGCGCCGTCCGCCCGGACGTGAAGCCTATCCGGGTGACGTTTTCTACCTCCACTCCCGTCTGCTGGAACGTTCGGCGAAGCTGAACGAAGACTTCGGCGCAGGCTCGCTAACCGCTCTGCCGGTTATCGAAACGCAGGGTGGTGACGTATCAGCCTTTATTCCGACCAACGTGATCTCGATCACCGATGGTCAGATCTTCCTAGAAACCGAACTGTTCTACCAGGGCATCCGTCCTGCTGTGAACACCGGTCTGTCGGTTTCGCGTGTGGGCTCTTCGGCTCAGACTGATGCGATGAAATCGGTTGCTGGTCCGGTTAAACTGGAACTGGCTCAGTACCGCGAAATGGCGGCCTTTGCGCAGTTTGGTTCGGACCTGGACGCCGCAACTCAGCAGCTGCTGAACCGTGGCGCGCGTCTGACCGAGCTGATGAAACAGCCGCAGTACTCGCCGCTGACCAACGCGGAAATCGTCTGCGTCATCTTCGCAGGCACCAACGGTTACCTCGACAAGATCGACGTCTCAGATGTTGGCCGCTACGAGGCCGGTCTGCTGGCGCACCTGCGTGGCAAGCATGCTGACCTGCTGAAGTGGATCACCGACGAAGATCCGAAGGTCAAAGGTGAAGCGTCCGACAAGATCAAGGCAGCGATCGACGAATACGCCGCAACCTTCGCTTGATAGGAGGTTCCGATGCCTAGTCTGAAGGACCTTAAAAACAGGATCGAGTCGGTCAAATCGACCCGCAAGATCACCAAGGCCATGCAGATGGTCGCGGCAGCAAAACTGCGCCGCGCCCAGGAATCTGCCGAAGCCTCGCGCCCCTATGCCGAGCGGTTCAATGCCGTGATGGCGGGGCTGGCGGCGTCGGTGGGGGGCAGCGACAGCGCCCCCAAGCTGCTCCGGGGTACGGGCAGTGATGATGTCCATCTGCTGGTTGTGATGACAGCTGAACGCGGCCTGTGTGGCGGCTTCAATTCGAACATTGCCAAGCTGGCCCGCCAAAAGGCGGACGAGCTGCGCGGCCAGGGCAAGACGGTCAAAGTTCTGACGGTCGGCAAAAAAGGCCGCGACGCGCTCAAGCGTGATTTTAGCGATCTGTTCGTTGGTCATGTCGACCTGAGCGAGGTCAAGCGCATTGGCTACACCAACGCGCAAGACATCGCCAAGGACGTCTTGTCCCGCTTTGACGGGGGTGAGTTCGATGTTGCCACGATCTTCTATTCGAAGTTCGTCAATGTTGTGACCCAGATCCCGACGGCGCAGCAGGTCATTCCCGCCTCGTTCGAGGACGATGCGGCGGGTGACGATAGCGGTGCCATTTTCGACTACGAGCCCAGCGAAGAGGCCATTCTTGCCGACCTGCTGCCCAAGGGGGTTGCAACCGCGATCTTCTCGGCTCTGCTCGAAAACGGAGCGTCTGAACAGGGTGCACGGATGTCCGCGATGGACAACGCGACACGCAACGCGGGTGAGATGATCGACAAGCTGACGATCCAGTTCAACCGCTCGCGTCAGGCCGTGATCACCAACGAGCTGATTGAAATTATTTCCGGCGCCGAAGCGCTGTAGAGACAAACCGGAGACGAAACATGGCGAATGCAAAAGGCAAAGTCACACAGATCATCGGGGCCGTCGTTGACGTGCAGTTCGATGATGCGCTGCCTGAAATTCTGAACGCGCTGGAAACCACCAACAACGGCAAGCGCCTGGTGTTGGAAGTTGCTCAGCACCTGGGTGAAAACACAGTCCGTACCATTGCGATGGACGCGACCGAAGGTCTGGTTCGCGGCGAAGCCGTGACCGACACCGGCGCTCCGATCTCGGTTCCTGTTGGCAACGCCACCCTGGGCCGCATCCTGAACGTGGTCGGCGAGCCGATCGACGAAAAAGGTCCGGTTGAGGCAAGCGAAGCCCGAGCAATCCACCAGCCTGCACCGACTTTTGCAGAACAGTCGACCGAGTCGGAAGTTCTGGTCACAGGCATCAAGGTTGTGGACCTGCTGGCCCCTTACGCCAAAGGCGGTAAGATCGGCCTGTTCGGCGGTGCCGGTGTTGGCAAGACCGTTCTGATCATGGAGCTGATCAACAACATCGCAAAAGTGCACTCGGGCTTTTCCGTGTTCGCGGGTGTTGGTGAACGGACCCGTGAAGGCAACGACCTGTATCACGAGATGATCGAATCCAACGTCATCAAGCCAGACAACCTGGCGGAAAGCCAGGTTGCCCTGGTTTACGGTCAGATGAACGAACCACCGGGAGCGCGTGCGCGTGTTGCTCTGACAGGCCTGACCTTGGCCGAGCAGTTCCGCGACCAGTCCGGTACCGACGTTCTGTTCTTCGTCGATAACATCTTCCGCTTTACGCAGGCGGGCTCCGAGGTTTCGGCTCTGCTGGGTCGTATTCCTTCGGCGGTGGGCTACCAGCCGACGCTGGCGACCGATATGGGCGCCCTGCAGGAACGCATCACCTCGACGAAGTCGGGCTCGATCACCTCGGTGCAGGCGATCTATGTTCCTGCGGACGACCTGACCGACCCCGCGCCGGCAACATCGTTTGCTCACTTGGATGCGACCACCGTTCTGAACCGTGCGATCTCGGAAAAGGGTATCTACCCGGCTGTTGACCCGCTCGACTCGTCGTCGCGTCTGCTGGACCCGGCCATCGTTGGGGAAGAGCACTACGCGGTTGCGACCGACGTTCAGCAGATCCTCCAGCGCTATAAGTCGCTGCAGGACATCATCGCCATCCTCGGCATGGACGAACTGTCGGAAGAAGACAAACTGACCGTGGCCCGTGCCCGTAAGATCGAGCGCTTCCTGTCGCAGCCGTTCGACGTTGCCGAAGTCTTCACCGGTTCGCCAGGCGTTCAGGTTCCTCTGGACGTGACCATCGCATCGTTCAAAGCTGTTGTGGCTGGCGAATACGATCACCTGCCCGAGGCAGCCTTCCTGATGGTTGGCGGCATCGACGAAGTGATCGCCAAAGCGGAAAAGATGGCCGCAGAAGCCGCCTAAGGAGTATCCCTGATGGCAAACACGATGCAATTCGACCTCGTCAGCCCCGAGCGGAGCCTTGCTTCGCTTGAGGCCAGCGCGGTCCAGATTCCCGGCGCGGACGGGGATATGACGGCAATGCCCGATCATGCCCCCACCATCACCACACTGCGCCCCGGTCTGCTGAAAGTCGAGGCACCCGAAGGGTCCAGCGAATACCTGGTCACCGGCGGGTTTGCTCAGATCAACGGCGATAGCCTTTCAGTTCTGGCCGAAAAGGCCATCCCGGTTTCGGAAGTGACCCGGCCGCATCTGGATGAGATGATCGAAGAGGCGCGCGCCTCGCACGAGGCCGCCAAGGCCGGTGACGATCAGACCATCGTCGATGATGCCGCCAAACTGCTGGCCGATATGGAAGCCCTTGGCACGCACATGAGCCTGTAACAGGTTCAACAGCGCAACACTTGAACGGCCTCGCTTTTGCGGGGCCGTTTTTTGTCGTGCTTTCGCGAAAAAGGCAGAGTAGGTTTCTGGAATTCAAGAACAATGATGACAGAATGAAGAAATTTCTAACCCATCCCATCGGCATCGATCAGGGCGAAGAGGTGCTGTTTTCCGAGTTTGCCGAAGGGGGCGACATGTGGACGGGCGAGGGCCCGCGCGAACGCCGATCTGCGATCCGGTTTACCGAAGCATTCCGCTCTGCGCCAGTGGTTCAGGTCGGAATATCGCTCTGGGATGTAGATACATCGTCCGCACTGCGCGCAGAAGTCAAAGCTATAGATGTGACTCCCGAGGGGTTTACTGCGGTGTTCCGCACATGGTCTGATACCCGGATCGCACGCATTCGGGTGAGTTGGACAGCCTTCGGTGAGGTGGCGCATCCAGATGATTGGAACATATCCTGAGGTTCAGACTATGGTCAGACGCGAGCGTTCGTGATGAGTATGGTAGCTGTGCGTCGAACACTCGTCCTACTGCTGATCATGCTCGCTTTGACGATCGGCTACCTCTTATCATTTGATCGAACGAATGAATCTTTGCCCGCTTTATTGCAAGGGCTCCCGGTCAATTTCGAAGAAGCTGGGGATGAACTTCAAGCCCGACTAGACGTTGAGTTCGCACCACCGTTTCCTGAAGTGGAATTGGTTCATCAATTTCAGCAGCAAGGTATTTCCGTCGACGCCGAGAACCGATTTGCACGCTTCAGAAAAGGAGATTTTGCGTGCACTTACATCTGGGATATCTGGTGGCAATCCGAAGATGCTATGGTGATAAGCTTCGATGCCCAGGTTGATGCAATTTGCCTTTAGCCTAGAGCTACAACCGTGGCGTTTGACCGATGTGGATGAATAAGCGCTCAGTCTTCAATCATGTCCACGCGAGTCGCATGTCGGCCGCCTTCAAATTCAGCACCCAGAAACGCATCGACGATATCCAGAGCTGTACCTTCGCCCACAACGCGCGCGCCGATGGACAGCATGTTGGCATCGTTGTGCTGGCGGATCATGCGGGCTGAGAACGTGTCGGAACACACGCCACAACGAATGCCCGGTACTTTATTGGCCGCCATCATGATGCCCTGGCCGGTGCCACAAAGGATGATGCCCAGCTGACAATCGCCTGATGCCACGGCCTGAGCAGCGGCCTTGCCGTGTTTGGGGTAGTGCGTGCTTTCCGGCGTCATGGGACCAATATCCAGAACATCCCAGCCTTGCGCGGAGATATGGGCCGCAACTGCCTGTCGCAGATCTATTGCAGCGTGGTCACTGGAAAGGACGATACGTTTGATTGCGGTCATCTCACCGATATCCTGTTCAATATGAGTCGAACGATGGGTCTGCACCCACCCTCGAACTCAGTCCATGTGATAGAGCGACTCGTAGATCGGCGTCAGCGTCTTGTCTTCGAACAGCGACGACACGCTGGTGCCGTTCCAGATATTCAGAATGGCCTGCGTAAAGATCGGTGCAGTCGGTACGACGCGGATGTTCGGGGCGTTCGCAACTTCGGGCGTCGGCTGGATCGTATCGGTCAGCACAAGCGACTTCATGACTGAGTTCGTCACACGCTCGACCGCCGGGCCACTCATGACACCGTGGGTGATGTAGGAATGGACTTCCCTGGCACCGTTATCCAGCAGCACCTGTGCTGCTTTACAGAGCGTTCCGGCGGTGTCGCACATGTCGTCTACAATCAGGCAGATCTTGTCCTTCACGTCCCCGATGACGGTCATTTCGGCGACTTCTCCGGCTTTCTCACGACGCTTATCCACGATCGACAGCGGCGCGTTGATCCGTTTGGCCAGTTCCCGCGCGCGGGCCACGCCGCCGACATCGGGCGAAACGACCATGATTTCGTCCAGATTGTCCTTGAACTGCGTCTTCACATCCAGCGCAAAAATCGGCGATGCATAGAGGTTGTCGACCGGGATATCAAAGAATCCCTGAATCTGTGCAGCATGCAGGTCCATGGTCAAAACGCGCTCGATCCCGGCGCCGGTCAGCATGTTGGCCACAAGTTTCGCACTGATAGGCGTGCGCGCCTTGGTGCGACGATCCTGACGGGCATAGCCGAAATACGGGATCACTGCGGTGATGCGCTGAGCAGAGGATCGGCGCAGTGCGTCGGCGATGATCAGCAGTTCCATCAGGTTGTCGTTGGCCGGGTTCGAGGTCGGCTGGATAATGAACATATCTTCGCCGCGCACGTTCTCAAAAACTTCGACGAAAATCTCGCCGTCATTAAAGCGTTCGACCCGCGCATCGACCAGTCCCTGGTCAACACCGCGATGCAAGCTCATGCGGCGTGCGATGGTTTCGGCAAGCGGAAGATTGGCGTTCCCAGCGATAAGCTTGGGTTCGTGAAGTGTCGGCATCGGCTGAGGTCCCCGGGCAGCTTTGGCAATGTGACAGATTCGTGATGTTGACACCGCTTAGCATGGGTCTACCGTCCCGCAAAGGTTACGCAGCGGAGAAAGTGAACATGACCCAGATTGACTACTATTTTGCGACAATTTCGCCCTATAGCTACCTTGCCGGCACTCGACTGGAGGAGGTCGCGGCGAAGCATGGTGCGACGATTAACTACAAACCGCTGGATATCGTGGCTCTGTTCGCGCGCACCGGGGGTATTCCGCCGAAAGACAGGCATATCTCTCGTATTGAATACCGCGCGCAAGAGCTGCTGCGGCAGTCCAGGAATCTGGGCATGGATTTCAATCTGCAACCGGCGCATTGGCCCACCAATATGGCACCGTCTTCCTATGCGGTGATCGCTGCGATCAAGGATGGCTCAGGCGATGTAGGTAAACTGTGCCATTCGCTTTTGCGCGCGTGCTGGGCTGAAGAAAGGGATGTGGCACAAGATGATGTGATCCGGTCCTGCCTTTCCGATGCCGGGTTTGACCCGGATCTAGCCAATAGTGGGCTATTGGTTGGGGCAGAAACTTATGCCGCCAATCTGGAAGAGGCCGTAGACCGTGGTGTGTTCGGTGCACCGTTCTATATCACACCAGATGATCAAAGGTTCTGGGGGCAAGACCGATTGGACGACCTCGACCAGCACCTGGCTGAACTGAAAGGGTGACTTTGCCTTCCGAACCACAGCCCTCGATCTATGTCAGACGAATAGGGGAGGGCCCGCGAAAGCTGTTTGCCCTTCATTGCACCATCGCACATTCTGGCGTGTGGTCCGGATTGGCCGCAGCGCTGAGCCAAAAGGTCTGCACTACTGCACCGGATATGCTGTCACATGGTCGTAGTCCGGATTGGGACGGGCAGGGTGATTATTTCGACCTGGTCAGCCGATTGTCTGCTGCAGAGTTGCCTGAACCCACGGATGTGATCGGTCATTCGTTCGGGGCCATGATCGCGCTTCGGCTGGCAATTGAACATCCCGAACGCATTCGTAGTTTGGTTCTGATTGAACCAGTTTTCTTTGCCATTGCAAAACAGGACGCGCACGCTGCTTTTGATCAACATGAGCGGGATGCGTCACCCATTGCTGCGGCCTTTGCCGCAGGCGACAAGACCCTGGCGGCACGGCTGTTCAACCGGATGTGGAGCACACAGAACAGCGCCAAGTGGTCGGATCTGCCTGAACGAACGCGGGCCAGTATGGTTCGGGGCATTGATGCAGTCCCCGCTGTTCATGCGGCGCTTTATGATGACGCGTTTGGGTTGCTCGCCCCTGAAACCCTAAAGCGCGCCTCAATGCCAATCCTGCTGTTGAGCGGGTCCGAAAGTCATCCGGTGATGCCAGCCATTTGCAATGGGCTAAAACAGCGCTTGCCCGACGCAACC
Source organism: Pseudomonadota bacterium (assembly GCA_039818265.1). Classification (GTDB taxonomy): domain Bacteria; phylum Pseudomonadota; class Alphaproteobacteria; order Rhodobacterales; family Rhodobacteraceae; genus Ruegeria. The sequence goes on from JBCBUG010000007.1 coordinate 38,313, forward strand.
CACACCAAAGTGTTGGGCGCAGGGCATATGCTGCCGATTTCACATCCGTTCGAAACAGCGGTGCTGCTTGATGAGTTTTGGGAAAGCCGAAGCCCGCTCAAAGCAGATTGAGAAAGCGATCGATATCCTCAGCCCCGATCGACCAGTCGCAAACCAGCCGACAGGCGAGCAACTCGCTCTCATCTTCACCGTCCAGCGTATCACCCCAGAGGTGATAGGCGGCACCCGCCTCGTGCAGGTGCTTGTGCTGCGCGCGTGAGAATGAGGCGAAGATCATATTGGCCTGCGGTTCATGCAAAAACTCGGCCCCTTTTTCACGCAGACCATCGGCCAGCCGGGCTGCGTTTGCATTCGCCTGTCGCGCCAGTTTCAGCCACAGGTCATCATCCAGATAGGCCGCCATCTGGGCAGACAGGTAGCGGTGTTTGGAAAACAGATGCGCCCCGCGTTTGCGGCGCAACTCAAACTCCCACGCCTTGCTTTCGTCAAAGAATACAACAGCCTCGACACCCAACAACCCATTCTTGGTGCCGCCAAAACTGACCGCATCTACGCCAGCTTTCCATGTCATTTCGGCTGGAGAACAGTTCAAAGCAACCAAAGCGTTGGAGAAACGTGCGCCGTCCAGATGCACCGGCAGCTCGAATTCCTTGGCCACGGCGCAGAGCGCTTGCAACTCTTCCAGCGTATAGACCGATCCGCGTTCGGTCACCTGCGTGATCGACACGGGCCCGCGCTGCGGGCCGTGAACACCACGTGTTTCCTCTCCAAGGATCGAACCCCGCAACGCTTCGGGCGCCATCTTGTCACCGCCCGGAACAAGCGTCAGCTTGGCTCCGCTGTAGAATTCGGGCGCGTTGCACTCATCCTCGTGAATGTGGGCGACTTGCGAGCAAAAGATCGTCTCCCACGGGTTGGACAAGGTGGCCAGAGCCAGCGAATTCGCCGCCGTCCCGGTTGCCACCAGGTAGACTGCAGCGTTCGGAGACTCGAAGATCTCGCGAATGCGTGCACGAACCTCATCCATCATCGTGTCCGCACCATAGGCCATCTGATAGCCCTGATTGGCCTCGGCCAGTTTGGCAAGAACACTGGGATGGACCGGGCCGGAATTGTCAGAGGCAAAGAACATTAGGTTGGCTCCTCAATAATGTGGTCTTCCCACTCTTCCATGGGGGTTTCAAACTCGGAGACGGTGCGCCCCTGAACGGAAACGCCCGCCGAGTGCACGCTGTCCGGCGTGCCGGATATCAGAGGGTGCCAATCGTACAACCGCTTGCCTTCCCAGAGCAGACGATAGGCGCAGGTTTGCGGCAGCCAATAGGCATGGTCGTCAATGTTATCTGGCGTCATGACGATACATTCGGGCACAAATTGATGTCGGATATCATATTGCGTGCACCGGCAGCTTTCGTCATCCAGCAATCGGCAAGCAACGCAGGTCAGGGCAACCTCGCCACTGTCCTCGTCTTCCAGCTTGTTCAGGCAACATTTGCCGCAGCCGTCGCACAAAGCCTCCCATTCGCGCTGGTTCATCTTGCGCAGGGGTTTGCGTTCCCAGAACCGGGCAGGCAAGCCTGTGCGTTCAATCGGATCTGTGCTCATAGGCTGTCCAGAATGCTGCGCGCCTTTTCGCAATCCGTATCCATTTGCGCGATAAGGGCGTCCAGCCCGTCAAAGGTCAGTTCCGGGCGCAGGAAATCAATCAAACCCACCGACAGAGTCGCCCCGTAGAGATCGCCTGAAAAGTCGAGAAGGAAGGTTTCAATATTGGGAACCTCACCGTTGAACATAGGCCGTACCCCAACCGACGCCGCGCCGTGATAGCTGCCCCGATGCGGGCCATCCAGCACATCGACCAATACGGCATAGACACCGAATTTTGGTGGATGCAGCCCTTCGATGGACATATTGGCGGTGGGAAAACCCAACTCGCGCCCGCGCTGCTCGCCCCCAATCACTTCACCTTCGATCCGGTGCCAGTGGCCGAGCATGGTGGCCGCGTCCCGCGGGTGGCCTTCGCTGAGTGCTGTGCGGATCGCGGTCGAGGATACCACGTTGTCGGAGCGTTCCATCAGCGGTGCGATGGTGACGCCAAATCCCATATCCTGCCCAAAGCGGACCAGATCATCTGCCGTTCCGCTGCGCCCTTTGCCAAAGCAGAAATCAGCGCCGACAACGACATGCGACAGGCCGAGGCCATCGCAGATCACATTGCGGGCAAACTCCTCGGGTGAAAGACCAGCGAGTGCAGCGTTGAAGGGCAGTTCATACAGTTTCTCCACGCCCATCTTTTCCAGCCGGTGCGCCCGCGCATTCCCGCGCATCAGCCGGAAGGGCTGTGTGTCGGGGGCAAAATACTCACGCGGATGTGGTTCGAACGTCAAAACACCCAGCGGCGCATCAGGGGCCGCGTTGCGGGCCAGCGCGATGACGGACTGATGCCCAAGGTGCACGCCATCAAAATTCCCGATCGCCACGCTCGCGCCGCGATCTTTTGGCTCAACAAACTGGAAGTCTCGGATGATCTGCATGCGAAGTGGGTACTGTTCATCCCAGCTATGTTCAAGCACCTCATCCGAGTGGTTGAAAAATTCCTGCTAGGAACGCTGCGGGTCTTTCTGACTAGTCAGAGCGTCGGAGCGCTTCAGCCTTGCCCTAATGTACTTGGCGGCTGACCGGAAATGACTGGGTCCTGCTGCCTCAGCCCAACGGCCTGTTGTCCAGTTGTTGTTCGCCCCTTTCATAGGGCCATCATAAAGTTCGGCGTTTGAACAGGATTGCAAGAATGCATCCAGCTTTGCCGCAGCTTGATCCAAAGCCACCAGGGCATCTTCCCAAGAGATGTGTGACTGTTGCTGACGCAGTTCAGCATTGTAGCGGCTCAGATCGTTCCATTTGTAGCCCTCTGCCGGAAAATACACTGTCTTTCCGGCCTGACCATCGGTGTACCAACCCAAGAACAACTCGATCCAATGTGCCCTATGCGCGATTACATCCTTGATTGATGTATCCTCATCATCCTTGCGCAGTGCATCGGCCGCCGAAATAGGGGCGATCAGTGTCTTCAGTTTCAGGAACTCTTTCTGCGTAATGCTTAGCAATTCTTCTTTGCTTGTTGCGGCCATAGATAACCCCTAATGCGAAACCTGTGGATTGCGCAGAGGCTATCGGTTTTGCATCTGAGGCGAATGACACAGATCAACTGTGCTCAACGGCATCTTAGAAAATAGTGCTGATCAGTCGAATTTACGCGACGGGGCCAGCACCATGGCTTCGCCGATCAGAACCTTCTTCCCATCGACCGAGCAATGACAATCCAGTTTGACGCGGCGCTTGGAGAATTCGATGTCGATCACTTTGACCTCGGCATAGACCATATCGCCGGGACGCACCGGGGCCAGGAACTTCAGCGACTGGCCCATGTAAACTGTGCCATGGCCCGGCAGTTGTTCGCCAATCACGGCCGAGATCAGACCCGCTGTTAGCATCCCATGTGCAATACGGCCCTCAAAGATCGTATCGCGCGCATAGTCATCATCCAGATGCACCGGGTTCCGGTCGGTGGACACCTGAGCAAACATCTCGATATCTTCGTCTGTCACCACTTTGCGCAGGTGACGGGTCATGCCCATTTCGATGTCTTCGATACAGATGGTTCCGCGTGGAAGATTATCCAACATGTTGCCCTCACTCGACATCGACCGTGAAACAAAAATCCACTGATCGCCCTAAGATGGCAACTTTATTACTTCGCAGATGCAGAAAATCAAGCCCAAAATTTCTATCTCAAACGGCCAATCGTGTAGGTTGGGTTGATCTTTTCTTTTTGAATATAGCCAGTTAGGGATTCTTCGTGCGGATGATGTGTTGTTTTTGTTTCAGCTGCGGCCAAACCGCCCGAGATAAACAGCGTATCGATTCCCTCACCCATACCACCCAGAATGTCGGTGTGGGGGCCATCACCAATGGCCAGGATGTCCCCATCCGGGATGTCTGCGCCCAGTTCTTGTAGCCTGCGACGGGCCAAATCGTAGATCGGGGGATGAGGTTTGCCGAAATAGAGGCTTTCGCCTCCCATCTCAGTATACAGCTTCGCCAGAGCCCCGGCGCACCACTCGCGTACCTCGCCCCGATCGACCACGATATCCGGGTTTGCGCATAGCAGTTTCATCCCCATTTGCTTGGCATACAGGAAATCCGCGCGGTTCACATCCGGGTCCGCCATGGGATCAAAGGGCCCGCAACATACGATCCCTTCAGCCTGATCCAGCGGCACACGGTCGATATGGATCGGGTGATCCAGCAGCTTCAGTGGCTCGAAAAAACCAGCGTCGCGCTCCCATTCCCCCATGAAATAGACCTTGTGCCCAACAACGCCGCGGAACATTGCAGACCGGGCGGAATCTCCGCTGGTCGCGATGGTGTCATAAGCATCGGCTGGCACATTGAACTGCGCCAATTGCGAGGCCACCCCGGCCCGTGGTTTGGGCGAGTTGGTCACCAGAACAACCAAACCGCCCGCCGCACGATAGGATTGCAATGCAGCCACCGCTTCGGGAAACGCCGTAATACCGTTGTGGACGCATCCCCAGAGGTCAACAAACAGCGCTTTGTAACGGTCCGAAATCTCGGTCAGCGAGGAGATGATCTGGGTCATTGGCTCTCTTTCAGCGATGGGGCGCGGGTTGCTTAGGCTATGGCAGACGGAAACAGGTTTTGCCAGAGGGGGCTCTGCCCCCGCCGCCCTTTGGACGGCTCCCCCGAGATATTTAGAGCCAGATGAAGCAGGGATCCTTTATTCATCTGGCTCTAAATATCCCGGAGCGCGAGGCAGAGCCTCGCAAAAAGAAGAAAGGCGCCCGGATGGGCGCCTTGGTCTGATAGGTGGTCTGTGATCAAACTTTCAGATTTGGGATGATCTGTTTCTTACGGCTCATGACGCCGGGCAGGACCACGGTGTCTGCATCAACGGTAGCGTCAAAGCTCTTTTCGGCGACAGTTTTGACCAGATCGTTGGGCACCAGCAGGGTGGCTTCTTCGTTCAGAATATCAACGACGAACATCAACACCTGATCGACGCCATCTTCCTTGGCGACCTCTGCCATCGAGGCGGCCAGGCTGTCTTTGCGGTCCAGCACAACGCCGGGCGCTGTGGTTTCCAGAACCGAGACGCGAAACTTGGTACCGTCAACTTCGTATTCCTTGCTATCCATGCGGATCAACTCGGCGTCCGAGAAAGACGAAACATCCGATTTTGCTGCGAACATATCGGCCGCATAGGCCGAGGCATCCAAGCCCAGTTCCGCTGCCAGTTTCTCGGCCACGGCGCGGTCATGCGCAGTGGTGGTGGGTGAGCGGAACTCCAGCGTGTCCGACAGGATGCAGGTCAGCGCGGCGCCTTTGATGGCGTCTGGCATCTTGGCCGCGTCGTCACCGATCAGGTCGACCATGATCGTCGCGGTACACGCAAGCGGGCGCACAGTGATGTCAATCGGGCCTTTGGTTTCCAGACCGCCAACCAGCTTATGGTGGTCGATGATGGCGCGAATATCCGCGTTGTTGACGCCTGTGGGCAGTTCGGCCGGGTTGTTGGTGTCGACGATGACAACCGGTGCGTCTGCCTCCACATCCGAGATGATGCGCGGTTTGGGCAGGTCCCAACGCTGCAGCATAAAGGCAGCCTCGGTGTTGGGTTCACCCAGCAAGACGGGCTCGGCCTGTTCGCCTTTGATTTCGTTCAAATACCAGGACCACAGGATCGGTGAGCCTGTGGAATCGGTGTCCGGAGATTTGTGGCCAAATACAAGGGTTGTCATGATTGTATCCTGAGGATTGTAATTTTGCGCGCCTTATAGGTTGGCCCAAATCAATTGTCACCAAGAGCTTCGCGCATGCGACGGTTCGTCTGATGCGTCTTGGGTAGAGACCGAATGGCTAAAAAGGTGCTGGGGTCAGCGTGTATCCGGCCTGTTCCAGTAAGGCCAATAGCCCGAAATCATCACCTAAGTGGCCAGCGCCCACCGCGATGACGGCGGTCTGGTTCTGGATGCTCAGGATGTGCTCCATCCAATTGGCATTGCGCTCTATCAGCATCTTATGTTCGAACCGGTCCCATTCGGCTGCGTATTCGATTTCAGACAGTCCCGACGCCTCAAGCCCCTGTAGCCGCGCAAGTTGCAGAATCTGGGCGTGCTTTTCTTCCAGATAGGCGTTGGCCATCGTGGTCAGGTGATTGGCGTCGCTTTGTAACGCGCCGGTCATCCGAACCAGTGATTCCACCTGCTCTTGCATCGGAAGATCGTCAAACATGGTCATAAGGTCTTCGACCCGTTCAAGGGAATGCAGCGGGATGTCATGGGCCTCGGCCAGATCGGTCAGCCGCGCATCCATTCCATATTTGGCATCTGGGCTCTGCATCAGGCAGGGCGGGATGCCGAGCATCATGCTGAGAAACCAGGGGCGCATCTTTGCCGCCATCCAGCTGGGGATGCCACGTTCCGCTAGTGTGTTGGATAAATTCGCCCAGTCCTCAGCGCTCATCAGGTCGATCAGTGTGGGCCCCGAGGTGATCATGACCGGGCTGAGATCCTGTGCGAGACCTTGTTCAAATGTCTTCATCTCTGCTTGAGTGACCTCGAAGTAAAAGGCATCGGCCTGGCTGAGGGCAGGGGTCAGGCGTTCAACCACCGCATCCATGCGAGGATCATTGGTGTGGAGCGTTCCGATTAGATGCAGCGTGGTGTCTCCTTTGCGGGCGATCCAATGGTTGCCTTCCGCATAGGGAATGTTGGCGAGGGATTGATCCAGGCGGTCTTGCTGGGCGGTAGACATCAGCGGGCGCAGGTCGTGCCCTTCGCAGGTGGCGTGTACCGTAGCGGGCAGCAGCATAAATCCGATCAGGGCCAACAGGCGCATGTGCGATCCTCCGGGATGGGTCAGGCAAGGATTTAGTCATGCAAATGCAGCATATTCAAGGCGTCGCATCTGGTATTTCTGCCCGAAACCCATAGCATCGGGTCATGGAGCGCGAGCAGGATCTATACCCCCCGATCAAGGCGTTGTTTGAGCGTCAGGGTTATACCGTGAAGGGCGAAGTGGGCCCGGCGGATATCATAGCGGTGCGTGACGGGTCTGACCCCGTGATTGTCGAGCTTAAATTGCGGTTCTCGCTGGCCTTGTTTCATCAGGCCATTGCGCGGCTAAAGATCACCGATCAGGTCTATCTGGGGGTCAGCAAGCCCACAGGGCGCACGGCCAGACGCGCGCTGCGCGATAATCTGGCGATGTGCCGCCGTTTGGGTTTGGGGTTGATCACTGTTCGTGCCGATGGCGCGGTCGAAGTGCAGTGTGATCCCGGGCCCTACGCTCCGCGAAAGAACAAGGTCAAAGCAGCGCGCATGCTGCGGGAATTTGATCGACTGGAGGGTGATCCCAACGCCGGAGGTGCGACTCGCTACGGGATTGTGACCGCTTATCGGCAGGATGCATTAAAGTGCGCCGCGCATCTGGCAGAGCACGGGGCAACCAAAGGTTCTGAGGTTGCGGCTGCGACCGGTGTTTCTGTCGCCACACGCTTGATGCGTGAAAACCACTATGGCTGGTTCGATAAGGTTGAGACAGGTGTTTATGGCCTGTCCTCTGCGGGTGAAGAGGGGCTGAAGCACTGGGCCTATAGCTGGGAAGATGCGGATGAAACCTAACTGCGCGGATTGGCTTGCTTACTCAGCGTGCGCGTCGATTTCGGCAATCATTGCACGGCCAATTTCGGAAATCACAGCGTTGCGTTTTGCAAAGGACGCGCTTGTTTCAGTGAGATAGATAGCCGCCAGATAGGTACCTGGCTCTGGTGTTTGTAGAAAAGCGATGATCGCGCGGTTACCGTGGCCGCCCGCGCCGGTCTTGTCACCGATTGTCCAACCTTCCGGGACATGAGGGCGGATGAGCTCGTCGGCGACCTGATCTTCGATCATCCATTGCCTGAGTTGAGCGGCGGAGGCTGGTGAAAGGCGCGTGCCATCCAGCAGCCGTTCCAACGTCTCCAAAATCGCCCGGGGCGTTGTTGTATCGCGTGGATCACCTGGTGTGGCTTGGTTCAGCGCTGTTTCCCGGCGATCAAGGCGGGTGATGGAGTCGCCTGTAGTCCGCAGAAAGCTGGTTAGTTCGCTGGGCCCGCCTATGCGCTGCAACAACAGGTTGGCTGCGGTGTTGTCGCTGATCGTGATGGTTGCTTTGCACAGGTCCCCCACGGTCATGCCGGTTTCTACGTGTTTACTGGTGACGGGTGAGTAGTCGACGAGGTCAGATGATTGATAGGTAACGCGTTCCGATAACGCTTGGGTACCTGCGTCGACCCCTGCTAAAATCGCGCCGCATAAAAGAGGTTTGAATGTGCTGGACATCGCAAACCGTTCATTCGCGCGATAGGCAACCTCCAATCCGCTGCCGACCTCGTACAGCAGCACCCCAATCCGTGCGTCAAGTTCGCGCTCCCATGCCTTAACAGTATCAGTCAGGCTCTGCGCCTGAACCGGCGTGGCCGGACCTGTGGTCACATAAGTTAAAAGTAGTAGACCGACAGCAAGAAATTGAAATCTGCGCATCGAATTTGCCCCTTATTGTTTTTGTCGTGGCCTACCTATGCGGCTTGCCTTCGCAATCAACCACATGACCCACCTGGTTTGGCCAAAAAATTTCGCTTCAACTTGTTGACTCGCTTCTTTCGACACCCTAGCTATGCCGCGTTATCACTCGAACTCACTGAGTGCTAACGCCTCACCGACAGGTGAGGGGAGGATAGATAAACTTTGAGCCCAAGGAGCTGCAAAGATGGCATTGAAACCGCTTCATGACCGTGTGCTGGTTCGCCGTACCGAAAGCGACGAAAAAACCGCTGGCGGACTGATCATTCCCGACAGTGCAAAAGAAAAGCCCAGTGAAGGCGAAGTCGTTGCGACCGGCGAAGGCGCCCGCAAAGACAGCGGCGAACTGATCGCAATGGCGGTCAAAGCTGGCGACAAGATCCTGTTCGGCAAATGGTCGGGCACCGAGGTTCAGGTCGACGGCGAAGAGCTGCTGATGATGAAAGAAAGCGACATCATGGGGATCATCGAGTAAGCGCTCGCTTCACTCTGATCTTCATCTCAATAGATTTTCTCAAGGAGAGACAATATGTCTGCAAAGGACGTCAAATTTGACACCGATGCCCGTAACCGCATGCTGGCCGGTGTGAACATCCTGGCCGATGCTGTCAAAGTGACCCTGGGCCCCAAAGGCCGCAACGTGGTGCTGGACAAATCCTTCGGCGCGCCGCGCATCACCAAAGACGGTGTTTCGGTTGCCAAGGAAATCGAACTGGAAGACAAGTTCGAAAACATGGGCGCGCAGATGGTGAAAGAAGTCGCCAGCCGCACCAATGACGAAGCCGGCGACGGCACCACTACTGCAACCGTTCTGGCTCAGTCCATCGTCAAAGAGGGTCTGAAGCAGGTTGCTGCTGGCCTGAACCCGATGGACCTGAAGCGCGGCATCGATCTGGCAACCGCCAAGGTTGTCGAAGGCATCAAGGCAGCTTCGCGCGAAGTCAAAGACTCGGCTGAGGTAGCTCAGGTTGGCACCATCTCGGCCAACGGTGAAGCTGAAATCGGTAGCCAGATCGCAGACGCGATGCAGAAGGTTGGCAACGAAGGCGTAATCACCGTCGAAGAAAACAAAGGTCTGGAAACCGAGACCGATGTTGTCGAAGGTATGCAGTTCGACCGTGGCTACCTGTCGCCTTACTTCGTAACCAACGCAGACAAGATGATCGCAGAGCTCGACGACTGCATGATCCTGCTGCACGAAAAGAAACTGTCCTCGCTGCAGCCAATGGTTCCGCTGCTTGAGCAGGTGATCCAGTCGCAAAAGCCGCTGCTGATCATCGCGGAAGACGTTGAAGGCGAAGCGCTGGCAACTCTGGTTGTCAACAAACTGCGCGGCGGCCTGAAAATTGCTGCTGTCAAAGCACCGGGCTTCGGCGATCGCCGCAAAGCCATGCTGCAGGACATCGCGATCCTGACCGGCGGTCAGGTCATCAGCGAAGACCTGGGCATGAAGCTCGAGTCCGTCACCATGGACATGCTGGGCACCGCCAAGAAGATCGAGATCACCAAAGACGAAACCACCATCGTTGACGGTGCTGGCGAGAAAGCCGAGATCGAAGCACGCGTTGCTCAGATCCGCACTCAGATCGAAGAAACCACCAGCGACTACGACCGTGAGAAGCTGCAAGAGCGCGTTGCCAAACTGGCAGGCGGTGTTGCTGTTATCCGCGTCGGCGGCATGACCGAAGTTGAAGTGAAAGAGCGTAAGGACCGTGTGGACGATGCTCTGAACGCAACACGCGCTGCTGTTCAGGAAGGCGTCGTCGTGGGCGGCGGTGTTGCTCTGGTTCAGGCCGGTAAAGCACTTGAAGCTCTGACAGGTGCAAACGCCGATCAAGACGCTGGCATCAATATCGTTCGTAAGGCAATCGAAGCGCCGCTGCGTCAGATCGCTGAGAACGCCGGCGTCGACGGTGCGGTTGTTGCGGGCAAGGTCCGTGAATCTTCGGATGCAGCATTTGGTTTCAACGCTCAGACCGAAGAATATGGCGACATGTTCTCGTTCGGTGTGATCGACCCTGCCAAAGTTGTCCGGACCGCTCTGGAAGACGCGGCATCGGTCGCCGGCCTGCTGGTCACCACCGAAGCTATGGTTGCCGACAAGCCCGCCAAAGAGGGCGCTGCACCTGGCGGCGGCATGCCCGACATGGGCGGCATGGGCGGCATGATGTAAGCTGCTTAAGCCTTAGTGCTTATCGACGGGGTCGCCTTGGGGCGGCCCCGTTTCGTTTTGAATGCCCGCTTTGCGGACATGCCTCCGGCGGAGGTATTTTTGAACAGAAGAAGCTGTGGGTGGGTTTGCAGGAATGTGAGTGTGCAAACCTTACAGAAGCAGGTATGCGGTTGGGATGAAGTTGTTTTTGCTGACCGCCCTGACCATGTGCGCCTTTGCGGCGAATTCGATCCTGAACCGGCTGGCGATTGACAGTGGTGCCAGCGATCCTGCCAGCTTTGCAATTGTACGCGTGCTGGCTGGCGCGGTGGTTCTGAGTCTGTTGGTGCGGGCGCGCAAGGGTGCAATGCCGCTGCGTTCTAGGCGGCGGGTTTTGGGGGCAGGGTCCCTATCCTTGTACATGATAGGGTTTTCGGGGGCCTATTTGACGCTGGATGCGGGTCTTGGGGCGCTGATCCTGTTCGGGGTGGTTCAGATATCCATGTTTGTGGTCGGCGCATTGAATGGGACGACACCCACAGGGCGTCAAATCGCAGGTGCTGCGGTCGCTTTGGGTGGGTTAACCCTTGTACTATGGCCGACCGAAGCGGTTCAGGTAGACGCAGCGGGGGCTGCGCTGATGGTCGCCGCTGGTTTTGGTTGGGCGATCTATTCTTTGGTCGGGCGGTCCGAGCCAGACGCCTTGGCCGGGACAGCGGCGAACTTTGTTGTCGCGCTTCCCGTAACGACGTTGGCGCTGGTTTTCTTGGGGGGCGACTGGCAGATCAATGTAACCGGATGTGCGCTGGCTATTTTGTCAGGCGGGGTGACGTCGGGCCTGGGATATGCGCTTTGGTACCGGGTCTTGCCGCAACTCCCGCCCTCGGTTGCCGCGGTGGTTCAGCTGAGTGTGCCAGTGATCGCGATTGTCGGCGGTGTGGTCCTGTTGGGTGAAGTTGCAGGCGCGCGGCTGATGGCTGGGGCAGCTTTGGTGCTGGGTGGCATCGCCTTGGCCGTTCTGCGCCGGACCCAAGGGTAGGTCTTCCCTCAGACCCTCATAGGCAGTATTGGGCGGTCATGAGATTTCTGCTTGCCCTCGTCTTCCTGTGCCTGCCCGCGGCGGCCAGCGCCAAATGTGTCATCCTGCTGCATGGGCTGGCGCGGACCGAGGCGTCGTTCTCGGTGATGGAGCAGTTGTTCAAAGCCCATGGCTACACCGTCGTCCGTCCGGGCTATCCGTCGACAGATCTGGGCATTCCCGAACTGGCTGAACAAACACTGCCCGATGCGTTTGCAGCCTGCGGTGAAGATACAGCCAATGTTGTCGCGCATTCCATGGGCGGTATCCTGTTGCGGTATTGGCTTCAGGACAACGCACCGGAAAACCCGGGCCGTGTCGTTATGCTGGGCCCACCCAATCAGGGCAGCCAACTTGTTGACGAACTCAGCGCCTGGGAAGTGTTCGGTTATCTGAACGGCCCCGCCGGATTGCAACTGGGCACTGGGCCTGAAGGCATCCCCCAAAAGCTACCGGCAGTGGAGTTCGAACTGGGTGTGATCGCGGGTGAGAACTCATTGAACCCGGTGTTTTCTTCACTGATCGATGGGCGGGACGATGGTAAGGTTTCGGTCCGAACCACCAAGGTGGATGGCATGGCGGATCATATCGTTCTGCCGGTGACACACACGTTCATGATGAACAATCCGCGCGTGATGGCACAGGCCCTGCATTTCATCGAGTTCGGTGAGTTTGATCCACAGATAACCTGGCTGGATGGGGTCACTGACATCATTGACGAGATTTGCATCGGGCAGGACTGCTCTGAGCCAGAGTCGGAGCCAACCAGATGACCACGCTGGAGCTGACGCTGTGCAACGCCGAAGTGCTGTTGCCGAGCGTAGGGCTGACACAGGTGCCCGTAGCAATAGCTGATGGGCACGTGCAGGCCCCTCGCGCTGGGCGTCAGATTGACCTGACGGGTTTTTTGGTTCTTCCGGGAATCATCGACCTACATGGTGACGGTTTCGAACGCCATATCGCCCCGCGCCGGGGTGCCATGAAGCAAATGAACGAGGGCATTTTGTCGGTTGAGGCAGAGCTGGCGGCAAACGGGATCACCACCGGAGTACTGGCGCAGTTCTATAGCTGGGAAGGTGGCGTGCGCGGCCCCGATTTTGCCGCACAGGTCTTTGCCGCGATAGCTGCGGTTAGGAACAGCACCGTCACCGACTTGATCCCTCAGTTAAGGTTCGAAACCCACATGCTGGACGACTATGCCGATCTGGCTGTTCGAATCAAAGACTGGCAAGTACCTTACGTGGTCTTCAACGACCACTTGCCACATGACCGGCTTGCGCAGGGCAAAAAACCGCAGCGCCTGACCGGGCAAGCGCTGAAAGCAGGGCGGAACCCGGATGTTCATTTCCAGATGCTGCTTGATATGCATGCCCGTCAGGCAGAAGTTCCCGCTGCGATCGAAGCGCTATGCGCTAAGCTAGAAGGGCTGGGTATTCGCCTCGGCAGCCACGACGATGCAACCGCAGATGCCCGGGCATGGTGGCGGGAGCGCGGTGTTCACATCTCTGAGTTCCCCGAGACTCTAGAAGCGGCCGAGGCTGCACGTTCGGCTGGGGATCACATTATCCTCGGTTCACCCAATGTGGTCCGGGGCGGGTCACACAAAGGAAATGCCAGCGCTGTTGATCTGATTGCCATGGGGCTCTGTGACGCGCTGGCCTCGGACTATCACTACCCCAGCCCGCGCCGTGCGGCGTTGATGCTGGCTAAAAGCGGCGTGCGGGATCTGGTTGGCGCCTGGGATTTGATCTCATCAGGTCCCGCGCGCGTTCTGGGCCTAAAAGACCGAGGCACGATAGAGCCGGGCAAACGCGCTGACCTTGTCATTCTGGATCGGAAGAGCCACCGCGTCGCCGCCACACTGGCCGGAGGACGCATCAGCTACATGTCCGGGGACATCGCGGCCCGGTTCATCTCTTAAACCCAGCCTGCTTCTCTTGTTCACAAATACCTCCGCCGGAGGCATCACGCGTCAGCGTGATTTCTATGCGCGCGTGATCCGGTTGAAATGCCCCATCTTCCGGCCCGCCTTTACTTCGGCCTTACCGTAGAGGTGCAAAGCGACGTCCCGTTCCTGAGCCAGCTCAGGAACGCGGTCCATATCGGCGCCGATCAAGTTTTCCATCACGACATCCGAATGACGCTGCCCGTCACCCAAGGGCCAACCAGCCACAGCGCGGATATGCTGTTCGAACTGATCGACGGCGCAACCATTCTGCGTCCAATGGCCAGAGTTATGGACGCGCGGCGCGATCTCATTCACGATCAAACCCTCGGGCGTTACAAACAGCTCGACACCCATTACTCCGACATATTCGAGTGCATTCAGGATGTTGGCCGCCAGCAGGATCGCGTCGGTGCGTTGCGCTGGGTGCAAGCGCGCAGGCACGGTGGTCGTGTGAAGAATACCGTCCCGATGCACGTTTTCGCCCGGATCGAAGCATGCGACCTGACCGTCCAGCCCCCGTGCGGCAATAATCGACACCTCATGGCTGAAATCAACGAACCCTTCCAGGATCGAGGGCGCGCCATTCATGTCTGCCAAGGCCGCTTCGGCATCCTCGGGTGTCCGCAAACGCACCTGGCCTTTGCCGTCGTAACCGAACCGGCGGGTTTTCAGTATGGCCGGGGTTCCGATCTGATCAATTGCGGCCTCAAGGCTGCTCAGATCTGACACATCCGCAAAAGGCGCCGTGTTCAGGCCCAGCTCCTGCAAGAACCGCTTTTCGGTCAGCCGATCCTGACTGACGCGCAAGGCTTCGCGTCCAGGGCGAATAGGGTGGTGCGCTTCCAGGGTATCCAGCGCCTCGGTCGGGATGTTCTCGAACTCATAGGTGATGACATCGACCGAATCCGCAAAAGCCCTCAGCGCCTCGGCATCGTCGTAAGCCGCCGTTGTCACCCGATCTGCGACCTGACCGGCAGGTGGGTTCGCGCCGGGCTCGTAGATATGGCTGACAAAGCCCAGCCGCGCCGCCGCGACTGACAGCATGCGGCCTAACTGACCACCGCCCAGAATTCCAATCGTTGCACCGGGGGCCAGCATCTGTGTCATCATCAGGTCTCCAACCGTTTGCCGATCGCGGCCAAGGCAGCGTTCAGCGCGTCATGTGCCCTGCCCGACCGTAGCGCATCGGTCATTTGCATGCTCAGCGTTCCGTCCGTGGCCAGCGCATCGCGCTCTGCCGCAAGTTGCCCCGCTTTGCCCTTTTCCATCGCGGAAAGGAAGCCCGAGATCAGCTGTGTCGTATAAAATTCTGCACCGTCTGCGTTTGCGGTTTGATCGGCCAACCAATCTGCTCCGGTCGCCATCAAATCCAGCATCCCCGGCACCATGGCGCAGATTGCGAAATGGGCGTTCAACGCGGCCTCGTCTGCGACCTTGATCACTGGGTTTTCCGGTTCGAAGAGATCGGCCAACAGGCGATCATTGCCCAGAGCGGCCAATGGGCAACCACCGGTTGCCAGAAAACCCAGCGGGATGGTCTGCACGAAATCCGACGCAGGCGCACAGAGCTTTGCCAATTGATCTGTCGAAACGGCGGCCATTACAGAAACAATCTGTTGATCCGCGCGAAAGATCAGAGGTGTTAGAATATCAGCGGCCACCTGTGGGCGCAGACACAAAAACACGATGTCCGATGCGTCGACAACGGATTTTGCATCCGCGACGGTTACACCCAGTTCTGATTTGAGTTGCCCGGATACCTCGGTATTGCGTGTCGTGACCCAGATGTCATGACCTTTGGTCGCCAGAAAGCGCACCATTGGGGCCGCGATATGGCCGGTTCCGACAAAGCCGATCCGGCTCATCCTTCGGGTTCTTCTGCGATAGAGGCTGACAGTGCCGCGCGCCATGCGTCCAGCCGCATGGCCAACGCGTCATCTTGCAGTGCCAGAATCCCTGTGGCCATCAGCCCTGCATTTGCACCACCGGCTGATCCGATGGCCATCGTGGCAACGGGGAAACCCTTGGGCATCTGCACAATGGAATACAGCGAATCAACCCCTGACAGAGCACGGGTCTGAACAGGAACGCCGATCACCGGCACACGCGTTTTTGAGGCCATCATGCCCGGTAGATGCGCCGCACCGCCTGCGCCAGCGATGATCACGTTCAAGCCGCGTTCGACGGCAGTTTTGCCATAGTCCCAGAGGCGGTCCGGCGTGCGGTGGGCCGACACGATACGCTTTTCATAGGCGACACCCAATTCGTCCAGAATATCTGCGGCTTCCTTCATCGTGGGCCAGTCCGACTGGCTACCCATGATGATCCCGACTTTGACGTTACCCATCCGTTTGATCCCCGCCCTGTTCGCAGAGCGCGAACTATATCCAAATCCGCCTTAGTGGCAATGCGTTAAGCCGATATCAGGCGATGATGTCCGGCGTCAGACGATCCTCGATAAGGCGGATGATATCCTTAAGGCGCAGTTTTTCTTTTTTCAGCCGCCGCAAGGTCAGCTGATCTGCCGTCCCGCGGTCATGCAACGCTTCGATCGCTTCGTCCAGATCACGGTGCTGCCGCCGGAAAACCTCAAGCTCAACCCGCAAAACGTCATCGGTTTTCATCGAAAGATCAGTGGGCGCGTTCATTGGCGACTCGGGCTGGTTGTGGTGCTTACCCAACAAGATAGTGTGTCAGACGTTATCACGCCAGACCTTGTGGACATCCTGGTTTCTTCCCATATTCTATAGTGCGCGGTTGCCAGAACGGGGCCGCACCACACGTCGCTTTGGCAATAAAGGACGAGAAAACGTGTCAAAACTTACTCTTGGCTCATACCCGCATCTTTTGGGGTTCGAGCAGTTGGAACGCCTTCTGGAACGGTCTGCAAAGGCCGGTAATGAAGGGTACCCGCCCTATAACATCGAACAGACGTCGGATTTTTCGTACCGGATTACTCTGGCTGTCGCCGGGTTTGCCGAAGAAGACTTGTCGATCACCATCGAGGATCGCCAACTGGTGATCCGTGGCCGTCAACGTGACGATAGCGAGGGGCGCATCTTCCTGCACCGTGGCATCGCGGCGCGCCAGTTTCAGCGCATGTTCGTGCTGGCCGACGGCGTCGAGGTGGGCGAGGCGATCATGGAGAACGGTCTGCTGCATGTGGATCTAACCCGCGCCGTGCCGGAAACCGTGGTGCAGACAATCAACATACGGAAGGGGTAAGAGCAATGAATACACCGATTGAAATCAACACCGAAGGCGACCGTATCGTTTATGTCAAAACGGTCGAGGTTGCCGATCTGCCAAGCGATCTGCAGGATCAGGCAGGTGATCTGGATCAGCTTTATGCCGTGCACGATTCCGATGGTCAGCAATTGGCGCTAGTCGCCGACCGCAAGCTGGCCTTTGTTCTGGCGCGACAGCATGATCTGTCTCCGGTCGCAGTTCACTGAGGGGCCCCTTTACGCCTGATTTGGGCGTGACAATCCCAATGACACGCGCGATGGTTTGAAACCGGCGAACCCCCGCCGCTTTTTTCCTGTGTTCGGAGACCGCGTGATGAGCTGGTTTGACTTTGATTGGGTGGATGCCTTCAGTGACCGCGCCTTTGGAGGCAACGGATGCGCCGTTGTCCACGATGGCGCGGTTCTGCCAGCAGATGTTTGCATGGCCTATGTCCGCGAGACCTCGCTGGTGGAATGCACCTTCACCGGGCCATCTGATGTTGCCGATATCCAGGTGCGGTATTTTCTGGCCAGTCGCGAGATCCCCTTTGCCGGACATCCCACAATCGCGACGGTGGCTGCGATGCGGTCGCGTGGTTTGATCTCGGGCGATGCTCTGACACTTGAAACAGGTGCGGGGCTTGTGGCGATCAAGTTGAATGGGGACGAGATCGAGATGACCCAGGTTGCGCCAGAGTTCGGCGCGCATGTACCTGCTGACCTCGTCGCCTCGACCATCGGGCTGCCAGAAAGTGCCATCATATCTCCGCCTCAGTTCGTTTCGACCGGGCTGCCCTTTTGCATAACGGTTCTGCGAGATCATGAGGCGTTGCGCGCAGCACAGCTTGACGTAGGGCCATTGCGCAAAGTTGCCGCCGCTGCCGGGTTTTCCGGTTCGGACATGGCCGAGCCGTTTTTGGTGACCTTGCAGGGTGCAACAGCCGAGGGAGATACATTCTCGCGTCTCTTGCTGGCCCCTCCCAGCCCACCCGAGGACCCGTTCACCGGATCAGCCACCGGTGCAATGGCGGCCTATCTTTGGAAACACGGGTTAATGGCAACGGACAGTTTCATCGCAGAGCAGGGGCATGACATGGGTCGCCCTGGTCAGGCGACGGTAACCCGCGTTGGGCCCTCTGATGCGATGACCGGGATCAAGGTTGCGGGGCGCGGTCATGTGTTGATGCGCGGGCAGGTGGATTTGCCGAACCAGATATGACTGGATTTTGGCTTCAGCCAAAAGAAAAAGCCCCCGTCTTAGCGGGGGCATTCTATAATCTGGCGTTAGCCGGCGATCAGACCCATGCTTTCCAGTTTTAGCAAGACCTGATGGGCGCAGTTGTCGACCTCGACATTCTCGGTTTCAACGCTCAGTTCAGGGTTCTGCGGAACGTCATAGGGGTCCGATATCCCGGTGAATTCCTTGATCTTCCCTTCGCGCGCCAGCTTATAGAGCCCCTTACGGTCGCGGCGTTCGCATTCCTCGATGCTGGTCGCCACATGGACCTCGCAGAATGCCCCGAACTGCTCGATCTCCTCGCGCACGGCGCGGCGCGTCGTGGCATAAGGCGCGATCGGAGCGCAGATAGCTATGCCACCGTTTTTGGTGATCTCAGACGCGACATACCCGATGCGGCGAATGTTCAGATCGCGGTGCTCTTTCGAGAAGCCCAATTCCGAAGACAAATTCTTCCGCACGATATCACCATCCAGCAGCGTCACCGGACGGCCACCCATCTCCATCAGCTTGACCATCAGCGCGTTGGCGATGGTGGATTTTCCGCTCCCTGAGAAACCTGTGAAGAACACGGTAAAGCCCTGTTGGCTACGCGGTGGCTTGGTCTTGCGCAGTTCTGTGACAACTTCGGGGAAGCTGAACCATTCGGGGATTTCCAGCCCCTCGGACAAGCGGCGGCGCAGTTCGGTGCCTGAAATATTCAGGATGGTGACATTGTCCTTATCCAGAATCTCGTCATTTGGCTCGTACTGGGCGCGTTCCTGCACATAGACCATATGTTTGAAGTCGACCATTTCGATGCCGATTTCATCCTGGTGTTTGCGGAACAGTTCTTGTGCGTCGTAAGGCCCATAGAAATCTTCACCCGCCGAGTTTTTGCCCGGCCCGGCATGGTCGCGTCCGACGATGAAGTGGGTGCAGCCGTGGTTGGCGCGGATCAGGCCGTGCCACACCGCCTCACGCGGGCCTGCCATTCGCATCGCCAGGTTCAGCAGGCTCATCGACGTGGTCGAGGCCGGGTACTTGTCCAGAACCGCCTCATAGCAGCGGACGCGGGTGAAGTGATCGACGTCGCCCGGCTTGGTCATGCCGACAACCGGATGGATCAGCAGGTTGGCCTGCGCTTCTTTTGCGGCCCGGAAGGTCAGTTCCTGGTGCGCGCGGTGCAGGGGGTTGCGGGTCTGGAAAGCGACGATGCGACGCCAACCCAGCTTGCGGAAATAGGCGCGCAGCTCGTTCGGCGTATCGCGACGGGCGCGGAAATCATAATGCACAGGCTGTTGAATGCCGACGACCGGACCGCCCAGATAGACCTTGCCCGCCACGTTGTGCAGGTAGTTCACCGCTGGGTGGGCATCATCGTTCGCGCCGAACACATGCTCGGCCTCGCGCGACTTGTCCGGTGTCCACCGGTCGGTCACAGTCATGGTGCCAAGGATCACGCCTTCCTGATCGCGCAAGGCAATATCCTGGCCCAGCTCAATCCCTTCGGCAAAGTCTTCGTTGACGTCCAGCGTGATGGGCATGGGCCACAAGGTGCCATCGGCCAGGCGCATGTTCTCGACGACGTTGTCATAGTCGGCTTCGCTCAGGAAACCTTTGAGCGGGTTGAACCCGCCGTTCATCAACAGCTCCAGATCGCAGATCTGGCGCGGGCTCAGGTCCCAGCTTGTCAGATCAGCGGCTTCAACTTTCAACTTCTGGGCCGAGTCATACGATACATACAGTTCGGGGATCGGAGCCAGATTACTTAACATCGTCATCAGAATACTCTTGTCACAGTGTAAATTTGCCGGTGATTCTCGGCCGTTTCGGGGCGGATTTGCCCCGACTCTTACCCGAAGTCCACCGCCGGTCGCTAAACAAAGGACGATATGCGCTGATTTCCCCGGAATTGGAAGGATCTTCCGGTGCACAATTCCAAAAGCGACTGAGGTTCTGTTTCGATAACGCTATCCAATCAGGCAGAGGATACCTGTTCTTCTTCGGCAGCCATGTCGCGTAGCTCTGCCGCGCGTGTGACAGGCACAGCGGGAACCGGTTCGGTCACGCCACGTAGTTGGAACAATCGGATCTGCTCGGGATCGATCGCAACCCCCGCCGCTTGCAACAATTCGTCCGACACCAGCAACTCGACCCCCAGCGCTTTGGTCTCGCTTTCAAGGCGGCTGGCGACATTAACCGCATCCCCGATAATGGTCTGCGAGGCATGTCCGGCGGCACCGATCTCACCCAGCACCAGATCACCTAGATGCAGACCCATTCCGATACGAATGCCCGGGCTGCCTTCGGCTGCGAGGCGTTGATTGAAACCATCCAGAGCAAGGCTGATTTCAATCGCGGCGTCTAGCCCCGACTTGGCAGAGTCGGTGGCGTTGGCTTTGTTAAACACGGCCAACAACCCATCACCCATATATTTGTCGACCACGCCGCCCGCATCGGTGATGGCCGGGACTATGGCGTCAAAGAACCGGTTCAGCAGAAAGACGATGTCATAAGGCAGTTGCCCGGTTGTACGCGCCGTGAAACCCCGCATATCCAAAAACAGCACGGCGAGTTGCCGCTCCTGTCCCTGGCTGGCGTGCCCTCGATTCCGCTCGCCATCCGGGCGAAAGACACGAAACACAGTTAGAGGATCGGTTGGGCGGATTTGGCAGGCGAGTCGGGTTTGGGGCGAGGCACCTACCGCAGCCAGGCTGCGGGCCTCGACCTCACTGGGGGCCTCCAGCCCTTCGCTGCCATCTTCGACAATGACACGGCATGTGGTGCAACGCCCCTTGCCACCGCACAGCGCCGTGTGTGGGATGCCGTTGGCTTGAGATATTTCAAGCAATGTCATGCCTTTTTCTGCAACTACATCTGGGCCTTGCGCATAGGCGATCCGCACCGAATGCCTGCGACGCCAAAGCTTGCGGCCCAGAAAGAAGACCCCGCATGCGCCGAGCGTGACCAGAAAGCCCAGAACGGCGTTGTTCTTCATAGCGAGCAGGACGCCGAAGGTTTCAGGCGATGGCCAGTTATAGTGCTCAATGTACTGCTCGCGCAGAAACTCATCTGCGAAATCCATCCAGATGCGCCGGCCCTCAATTAAGACACCGGCCAATGCGAAAGAGGGCACAAAAACAGCTACGCCGATCAGATAGGGAACGGTTTTTGACCACCAACTGGTCAGGCGCAGCCACATATGAAGGCCGATACAGCCATGTATCCAGACGATCAGCAGCAGCAGGCTTTGCATCCAGATGGCTGAGCTGGGCCACATCAGTATGATGATGTAACCCATCTCATCATTGACGTCGAACACCTCATGCGCGATGCGGGTATGCACGATGTGCGAAATCAATTGCAGCGGGATCAGCAGCCCCAGCACAATCTGCAATGCTGAACTGAACGGCATCCGCAGTGTTCTGCGCTGGATGATCGAGATCACCGCAAGGGCTGCGTGAAGGATCAGTGCGGCGTAGAACAGCAGGCTGACGGCATTGTGCCGGGTGATCGCCTTACGACCATCCTGCATCCCATGCAGATAGTCGGTGTGAAACAGGCCCAGCCCGATATTGATAAAGTGAAAAAACGCGAAAACAAACAGGATCAGGCCGCTGCCAATCCGAAGTTGGGCTGCCCACCCGCCGCGCCAAAGTGCGTTATCCAATGCCGGTACCCGCGAATGCTTCGTTAGGGTGGAGTGTGAGGGGCGGGCTTGCGCGGGTCAAGCCGACCTGAACCGCCGAAGGTAAAAGGGCAGAGGTTTCGACGTGCCCCGAAACCTCTGCGCCCTTTCTATTCCTATTCGGCCAGAAAACGCTCGGCATCCAGGGCGGCCATGCAGCCCATGCCCGCGCTGGTGACGGCCTGGCGGTAGATGTGATCGGTCAGATCGCCCGCAGCAAACACACCCGGGATTGAGGTTTCGGTCGAGCCCGGCTTGGTCACGACATAGCCGCCCATGTGTGTTTCCAGTGTGTCTTTGACCAACTCATTAGCGGGTGCGTGACCGATGGCGACGAAAACACCTTTGCAAGGGATCTCGGTAATGTCCCCTGTCTGTACGTTTTTGACCCGAACGCCTTCAACACCCAGTGGCGCATCCGTACCAACGACTTCTTCCAATTGGTGGAACCAAAGGGGCTCGATCTTTTCGTTTTTGAACAGGCGATCTTGCAGGATTTTCTCGGCGCGCAGTTCATCCCGGCGGTGGATCAGGGTCACTTTGCTGGCAAAGTTGGTCAGGAACAAAGCCTCTTCCACAGCAGTGTTGCCGCCTCCGATCACAACGATCTCTTGCCCGCGATAGAAGAAACCGTCGCAGGTTGCGCAGGCCGAGACGCCAAAGCCCTTGAATTTCTCTTCCGATGGCAGACCAAGCCATTTGGCGCGGGCGCCTGTGGCCAGAATAACCGCATCCGCGGTATAGATGGTGCCGCTGTCGCCCTTGGCGGTAAAGGGACGCTTGCTGAGGTCCAGATCGCTAATGATATCGCCGATCACCTCACAGCCCATGGCTTTGGCATGATCCTGCATGCGTACCATCAGATCAGGGCCCTGAACCTCGGTATCGCCGGGCCAGTTCTCGACCTCGGTCGTAGTGGTCAGCTGACCACCCGGTTCGATGCCTTGCACCAGAATGGGTTCCAGCATGGCCCGGCTGGCATAGACGCCTGCGGTATATCCTGCAGGTCCCGATCCGATGATCAGAACCTTGGTGTGTCGTGTCTCGGCCATGGTACCCCCGCTCGAACTGCCTGACTTGGGCGTTTCGCCCGTCGCACCGATATAGCGGTGTGCGGGCAGGGCTTAAAGCCCCTTCCTGTTCACGAACAGGGCAGAAGCGTGGTGGTTTTTGCGATCTGAAAACAAAGAATATTGCGCAACAACGAAAGATTATTGCGCAAGCGGTGGGTGCTGATATAAGAACCGAAAAATCAGGAGCATTTCATGGTCACCACACGGCTGGATGAGATTGATCGCAAGATTCTGGCAGAGCTGCAGGCTGATGGTCGGATGACCAATGTTGAGCTTGCCAAACGTGTCGGTATCTCTGCTCCGCCGTGTCTGCGCCGTGTGCGCACTTTGGAAGACTCAGGCTACATCAACAGCTACCACGCTGCGGTAAACGCGCGTGAATTAGGATTTGAAGTTCAGGTTTTTGCCATGGTCGGCCTGGACAGTCAGGCTGAATCCGAACTGCGCGCATTCGAAGAACGTTGCCGCGAATGGCCGCTGGTCCGTGAATGCCACATGCTCAACGGCGAGGTGGATTTCATTCTGAAATGCGTCGCCCCCGACCTGAGCAGCTTTCAGCAATTCCTGACGGGTGAACTGCTGACCACGCCGAACGTGGCCAGCGTAAAAACCTCGCTTGTTATCCGAGGCGCAAAAGACGAGCCAGGCGTACCATTCGACGTTCTGGAAGAGCGTATGAACCGTACCGCGTGAACCGCGTCTGTTTTGGATGTGGCTGGCAGGCGGGCAGCATTGCCGCCACCGCCAAGGATACAATCCAGCTTAGTAAAATCTGCATGATGCCCCCGCTCTGCAGTAGTATGTAAACTTCACGCCGTCAGAGCGTCGACCTCTCCGTCTCCGGCGCGCGGCATAAGCAACGGGCCGAAATCGTTCAGTGTTTCGACATGCGCGAACAGGTTCAAATAGATCGACCGTAGAGAATGGCTGATCAAACGAACCGCGTTTACCCCTGGATGATAGGTTTCAAACTGCAACCCATCAACGCGAATGACCGAATGCTTCTTCAGGCAAATGTGAAACAACTCTACCGGAGTTGGCGGCATTGTTTCAATAACGTTCATGCCGTCCTGAAACTCTGACGCTGGTGTCAGAACCGGCCCGTCCCCATAAATGTGCCGCAGATGCCCCGGCGTGCCCAGCAATCGCGCCGCCGGGCCGGCGATCACACCGGACAAAGGCTTCTGCATGCCGAACGTATCCGCCATGATCCGTGTCAGAGGACGTGTGCGTCCATACGAATCTTCGCGCCCTGGGATCAGAGTGACTGACCCTTTCCAGACCACGGTTTCCGAGGTTCCATCCTGTGTCAGGACGGTATACCCCGGCATAAGGTCTTCAATTGCCATAGGGCCATGTTCGGTTTCCACCAGTGATCCACGTGAGAAGGCGCAAAATGCGTCTTCGAACATGGGCAATGCTGGTGCGATATGGCGTGTTTGCGCGACATCCCCATTGTCGAGCAGAGCGCTTACCTCATACCGGCGCAGTTGCGCCTTTGGCTTTGATGCTTGTCTTGGAACCTCGCGCAGCAAAGCGGATGTATCAACCGCATTGCGGGCCGCACGGGCCAGTGAACTAGGAATAGTCACTTATATTCCTTCCTTTCTAATCTCCGAACAGACGAGGCATACCCCCGTACAGGCCCGTCCAACGGAATAGTTCTTTGCCCTGAAATAAATGAGGGACCCTTGGGCACTGCCATGTCGGCGGTGCAAAGCGACAAAACCTTCGCTTTCCATTGGTCAACACATTGACCCCCCAGGCAAACTCGTACTTTGCGGGCGCAAATTGCCCACACACACACTCCTGAACACACGATCGCCGTCATATGACGATCCCACGTACACCGGGCCGAAGCATTCCCGATACGCGCTCCACCGCAGGACCGGCAGCTTGGCCCTGGTGGTTTTCTGGTTCAGCGCCGCGCCATCAACCGGCGAGCGACCCTGACAGAATGGCTTGAAACCCGTTTCCATGGCATTTCCAAGTTCTGGTCCTGCGCCGCAGCTAAGACCGCGTTTAGAAAGCGAGTTTTCGATTTCATTCTCTGATCCTGTAT
Organism: Pseudomonadota bacterium; assembly: GCA_039818265.1. Classification (GTDB taxonomy): domain Bacteria; phylum Pseudomonadota; class Alphaproteobacteria; order Rhodobacterales; family Rhodobacteraceae; genus Ruegeria. The sequence goes on from JBCBUG010000007.1 coordinate 63,402, forward strand.
TGATAGGGCTTACTGCCCTTTTTCCCTTATGCCACCAAGATCACGCCGTTTTGCGGCAGAGTTGTGGCTTATCCGGGATAAAATCAGGACTGAAAGTGAAGTTTGGCAACTCCTCCAATTTGAAGCGCCAGAGTCCACTTGTGTGGACGTCAGGTAACGATCTGAACACTGGCAAAAACACTACGATTCTGCCCTCAGATAAACACAATGATTGTGGCGGAAAGGTGGCGGTTTCGCCTTAATTGGAACTATTTCTATAACCGGATCGCAGAAATCAAACGGCCGTAATCCGCTTCTTTCGAATGGGTTGCGCGTCGGTAAGAATAGAATCGGTCAGGGTCGGAATAGGTGCAATGCCGGGTCCATTCGGCCTGGCCAACACCCGCCCGGCGCAGCCGGTGAAGCCCAAATGCTGGCAGGTCAAATTGCATCCGACCTTCCTGTCCATTTGCAAAGAAACGGCTATTATCCGGGGATACTGCCAGAAAATCATCCAGAAATTCCGGGCCGACTTCGTAGGCGCGCTGCGAGATGGATGGCCCGATTGCGGCGCGGATGTTTGCACGCTGCGCCCCCAACGCTTCCATCGCGTCAAGGGTTGCTTCCAGCACCCCATCCAGCGCCCCGCGCCAACCGGCATGGGCGGCACCGATTACTTTAGCCTCGGGATCGGCAAAAAGAACCGGTTGGCAATCGGCGGTCAGTACGGTCAGCGCAAGATCGGGAGTTGCGGTAACAATTGCATCAGCTTTGGGTTTCTCGCCCTGTAACGGCGCATCAATTGTCAGAACTGTTGGTGAATGGACCTGATGGATCCCGATCAACCGTTCAGGTGCCACATCCATGGCCGCCGCGACCCTGTCCCTATTCAGGGCAACCGCTTGTGTCTGATCCGATGATCCGTGCCCGCAATTCAAACCGGCAAAAATACCAGAGGACGCGCCGCCCCGTCGTGTAAAGAACCCGTGCCGCACGGGCGACAGCATGTCGGAGGTCAAGATTTCCAGTGTCATGGCTCCAGTCCCGGCGGTGGTGCTGATTGTGCAGGGTACAGACCCAGCACTTTGAACAGGTTTCCCATTTCATCAGGATGCGTCAACCGGCGATGTGCGCTGATGAGGCGTTTCTGCTCTGGCACGTTCAGGTTTCTTATCAATACCTGCGCGCGTGTGGTGATCCCCAATCGTTCCAGAAACACGCCTTGTGGCGTCAGCCGGGTATGCGCGCATCCTGAAGAACGGGCCGCCATTGCCAACCGCTCAAAATCGACATGCACGGTCAGATCGGATTGCCCCGGATCGTCCAATGGTCTGGTTTTCTCATGCGCCTTAACGGCTTGCAGCGTATCGCCCAGCGAGCGCCAATCGCCGTAATCAATGATCAAAGCCACCCCGCCATGGGAAGCTGTCCGGGTGGCGATATCCGTCACGATCGGGGTTGCGGTCGCGCATAGTTCGACAAGGTCACCATCCTTGGTGTCGCCAAGCCTGTCGCTCAAGGCAATCTGAGGCGCATTAGGGCCCAGACCGAAGGCAAGACCGTCTTCAGTCACGCCAATCCGTCGTTCTCGCCAACCTTCGCCCTCTCTGATGAACTGGCGAATGGGCAGGGCGTCAAAGAACTCGTTAGCGACCAGATACAGGGGCTGTTCGGGCAGCTCGGTGGTAGCGCCGATCCAATTGGGCGTGTACTGGCCCAGCGTTTTCGCCTGAACCTGTCTAAGCGCGGGCGAAGCTTCGACTAGATACATCTGTGCTGCTTCGTGAAACCCTGGAACCTGCCGGGTGGCGCGCAGTATATCGGACATCAAAGTCCCGCGTCCGGGGCCAAGCTCGGCCAAAGTAAATGGGCTCGGGCAACCCTGATCCATCCAGCTTTGTGCAAGTGACAGACCGATCAGTTCTCCGAACATCTGGCTGATCTCGGGGGCGGTAATGAAATCCCCTTGCTCCCCAAACGGGTCGCGCGTGCTGTAGTACCCTAGTGTGGGATGCAGCAGGCATTCGGCCATGAAGTCCGACACACTCATCGGGCCGTCATGGTGAATGCGACCGATCAGATGGTCCTTTAGTGTCATGCCACCCGCCGGGCCCGGATGGCAAACCACAGACCGATAGCAATCATCGGAAGCGATAATACCTGGCCCATTGTCAGGCCGTAGCCTCCGACCTGCCAGGCCAAGCCCAACGGGTTGCCGGGTGAGACGAACTGAGCATCCGGCTGCCGAAAGAACTCGACAATGAACCGTGAGGCACCATAGCCCGCGAGGAACACGCCCATGATCAGGCCGGGTTTGCGAAAGGCACCGCGGCGATAGGCCAGCCACACAAGGACTGCACTCAAGATCAACCCCTCAAGCGCGGCTTCATAAAGCTGCGAAGGATGGCGCGCGCAAAAACCCGCAACGACGCCCGGGCAATCCTGCGCAGCAGTTCCGGGGAAGATCACAGCCCAAGGCAGTTCGCTTGGGCGGCCCCATAGTTCGGCGTTGGTGAAATTGGCAAGGCGCCCCAGCAACAGGCCGGGCGGCACTGTATAAGCCACCAGATCGCCCAACGACAGGATTGGCAGGGCGTGACGGCGCGCATAGAGATAAGAGGCCAAGATGACCCCTAGCAGGCCGCCATGGAAGGCCATGCCACCCTGCCAGACCTTAAGGATGTCGATCGGGTGCGAAAGGTAGTAGGCAGGTTGATAAAACAGTACGAAACCAAGTCGCCCACCGAGGATGACGCCCAGAATGATCCAGGTCATCAGATCTTCCAGCTGTTCCGGTTTCATCGGTGGTGCATCATCGCGCCACAATGAGGGTCGTCTGAGGGCAATGATCGCCATGCGCCAGGCGATCAGAATACCGGCGATATAGGCCAGTGCGTACCACCTCAGGGCGAACTCCATCCCGAACAATGAGATCGAGAAGAGTTCGGGTGACAGATCGGGGAAATTCAGAACAGCCTGCATGTGCGTCTCATTGCCCGGGGTTTGCAGGACAAGTCAACCTTGAGCCTGCGCCAATCATCCCCCATATAGAGAGCAACAGCGTTATCGGAGTAAAGCCATGCAAACCCGCAACAAGATCCTCGACGATGTCTCTCAGTTGATGACCAACGCCATGGGCGTGGCGCAGGGCGCACGGGAAGAGGCCGAGAACGCGATGAAATCAATGCTGGACCGCTGGCTGGCCGACCGGGATTTCGTAACGCGGGAAGAGTTTGATGCGGTGCGCGCGATGGCTCAGAAAGCGCGTGAGGAGAACACGGCGCTGGAGGCGCGCATCGCCGCGCTTGAGGCGAAACTGGACAAATAACGCCCACACGTTTGATTTTTAGAAAACACCGAACACCGCGCAGACCTGTCCCGATTTGTGCGGTGTTGTGCATCTTGCCGCCTTGCAGGATTTAATCAAGACAAAGCTGCATCCAACGCCAATATTTTGATCGTCGTTGCCAGCTGTCCACAACTTATTGCTGTTATCCCCAATAAATAGGGTTGCCAGAACTCGCCTCGCGTCGCACCATATTTAGTACAGGCCTACGGGGGAAGCCCGGCTTGTAGAGCAGGCAACTAGCGCTGGGGCGCTGCCAGCCCCAACATGCTAGAGATTAGTGAGGTGGCATTATGGCCCTTTCCGAGCAGTTTCTCGAAGAAGACCTTCATCCAATCGATATTGTAGAACACCTGGCCGAACATCACGACTGGGATTTTGATCGTATCGGCGATGATCAGATCGCCATGGCCGTAGAAGGCCAATGGAGGACCTATTCGATCACGTTGGCCTGGTCGAACTATGACGAAACACTGCGCATGGTCTGTTCGTTCGAGATGGAACCCCCATCCGAGCGTGAGAGCGAGCTTTATGAACTGCTGAACAAGATGAATGATCAGTGTTGGGCCGGTGCATTCACCTACTGGGCAAACCAGAAGCTGATGGTCTACCGTTATGGCCTGGTTCTAGCTGGTGGCCAGATGGCCAGCCCGGATCAGATCAACACCATGATCTCGGCTGCGGTCATGAGCGCTGAACGCTACTACCCCGCAATTCAACTGGTCACATGGGGCAATCGCGATCCGGAAGATGCGATACAGGTTGCCATTGCAGAGGCATACGGCCGGGCGTAAAGCTTTGCCCCGAACCGATATGTAAGGGGAGGGGCAACCATGGACATGTCGCGCGTGGCCGAAAACGGCCTGGTGCTTTTGGGTTGCGGAAAGATGGGGTCCGCGATGTTGGCGGGTTGGCTGGAACACGGTCTGCCCGCTTCATCTGTTTGGGTGATCGATCCCTATCCGTCAGATTGGCTTCAGGCGCAGGACGTTCGTATCAACACCACATTGCCGAACGCGCCTGCCGTTGTTCTGGTTGCCGTTAAACCGCAGATGATGGGGGATGCTCTGCCTGCCATTCAGGCGCTGGGCGGTGGTGGCAGCCTGTTCGTGTCTGTCGCTGCTGGCACGTCGATTGCAACATTCGAAAGCGTTTTGGGCGCAGGCACCCCGATCATTCGCGCCATGCCCAACACACCGGCGGCGATCCGGCGGGGGATCACGGCGATGATTGGCAATGCGCATGTAAGCGAGGAGGACCTGAACCTGGCCGAGGACCTTCTTGCCGCGATTGGTGAAACCGTCCGACTGTCGGAAGAGGCGCAGATTGATGCGGTCACAGGTGTCAGCGGTTCGGGCCCGGCCTACGTGTTCCATTTGATTGAGACGCTGGCGGCTGCGGGTGCCGCGCAAGGGTTGCCGGATGATCTGGCCATGAAACTGGCCAAGTCCACGGTTGCCGGGGCGGGGGCGCTCGCCATCGCTGCCGAAGACGACCCGACGCAGCTACGCGTCAACGTCACCTCACCCAACGGCACCACTCAGGCTGCGCTTGAGGTGTTGATGGATGAAAAGGACGGCTTCCCCGATCTTCTGCACCGCGCGGTCAAAGCCGCGACGGACCGGTCAAAGGAATTGTCTCGTGCGTGAAATCAGCTTTGATGATTTTCTTAAAGTGGATATCCGGGTGGGTGAGGTCATCCGTGCCGAACCCTATCCCGAAGCCCGCAAGCCCGCGATTAAGATGTGGATCGATTTTGGTGATGAGATTGGCGAGCGGAAAACTTCGGCCCAGATCACAGCCCATTACGATCCCGCCACTTTGGTGGGCAAGCAGGTCATGGCCGTGGTCAATTTTCCGCCGCGCCAGATTGGCAAATTTATGTCCGAAGTTCTGGTTCTGGGTCTGCCCGATGAAAGCGGTGAGATCATGCTGATCGGACCGGATGGGAAGGTTCCTTTGGGCGGCCGTATGCACTGAACACACTTTGAGTCTGCGCTAGACCCTAGTCGCCGACAGCCTCGCGCCAGTGTTTGCGGCAAAGTGAGACATAGGTCTCATTCCCGCCGATCTGCACCTGCGCGCCTTCGGTGATTGCATTGCCGTTCGCGTCCTGACGAATCACCATTGTGGCTTTGCGCCCGCATTTGCAGATGGTGCGAACCTCGCGCATTTCATCTGCCAGGGCCAAAAGTGCGGCAGAACCGGGAAACAACTTGCCCTGAAAGTCGACGCGCAGCCCGTAGGCCAGAACCGGGACATTCAGGTCATCCACGGCGCGGGCCAGTTGCCAGACTTGATCTTCAGACAAAAACTGAGCCTCATCAATAAACACACAGGCGACGGTGCCGCGTTTTAGGCGGGCATCAATCATCACAAACACATCATCATCGGGTCGAAAGGTGTCTGCCTGTTCCGAAATCCCGATACGTGATGCGATACGGCCTTGACCGGCGCGCCCGTCAACGGCTGCCGTCATCAGATAAGTTTCCATGCCGCGCTCACGATAGTTGTGCGAGGCCTGCAGCAACACGGTCGATTTGCCCGCGTTCATGGTTGAATAGTTAAAATACAGCTTTGCCATGAGCCGGGTCTAAATCGCATCGGCGGACGGAACAAGACTTCAAAAAACACCTGAAAAAATAGACGCCGCCATTGCAGTTGCAAAGGTCGAGCACAGGCTCTTTGGGGATGGAACCCCTGCGCCTACAACAGCGACGCTATCGGCCTTCATTAGGCCTGAACAGCGTGAGACCCAACAATCTTGCCTCACGTTCACTCGTTACCGGCAGGAACTGCCGCCACTCACTCACAAAATCCCCCGCATATCTGAGGGATAGCCAATGTATGACATTTCAATTATGACTCTGTTATGGGAAATTTCCCGGCGCTTTCCCCCAATACTGGCGGTGGAACAGCGGATGCAGGTAACAAAGGTAAAACAATGGCAGATATCGGGGCTTATCTGAAGAAACACACCGAGGCGCTGGTCAAAGACGTGGGAATCGAAGCGGCCTGCGAGATCACCGGAAAATCCAAGGCGACACTTGGCCGGTATTATTCCGACAACGCGGAACATGCCGACCGGTTCATGCCCGTGGATGCGGTCGCTCGGCTTGAAAACGCAGCCTCCTATCCGCATGTCACCTCGGCGTTGGCTGATCTCAAAAACATCACGCTGTCCTACGATGGGCGGAACACTGATGCCCCTCGTACAGGCGGCGTAAACTCGGATGTCATCGCCCTGAGCCAGCGCTTCGCGATGCTGATGACAGAATACCAGGCCGCCATCGAAGACGGTATCATCACCGTGAACGAGGCCAAGCGTTTGTTGAAAGAAACCAGCCTTCTGCAACAGGTTCTGATCGAGATGAAGTTGCATCTGGAAGAAGAAAGCGTCAGCTGAGCAAGGGCCCAAGCCCTGTGATGCGTCAAGGCTCTGGTGCGGATGCCTGGTGCCTCAATTCCGTCATTTCTGGTCGATATGAATGCGACCAAGACAGGTCGGTCAAAGGCAATCCAAAATGAACACACGGCATGAGGCGTATAGCATCCTGTCCGACAGGTTGGTTTTCCGCCTGTACTGGTTTGCTTTGGTGATCCTTGTCGCCTTGATGACTTTGGCGGGCCCGATTGAAGGGCCGGATGACTTCATGCGCTGGGTCTCGGTTCAGGATTTGCGGAACGGGCAGGGGTGGTTCGACCCCTATCAGCATCGTTTGGGTCCAGGCGAGGGGACGCTGATGCATTGGTCCCGGTTCGTGGATGCACCGATTCTGGCACTATATGAACTCAGTTCTGTGTTCTTGCCGTCTGAAGCCGCCTTTGCGGTTACCGGCTTTGTCTGGCCTACCTTGCTGGCGTGCCTCACCCTTTGGGCTTTTGCAGCCACAGGCGGCGCGTTGGGCGGGCGTGAAGGGGCGGTTGCAGCGCTGCTTTTTGGCGTTTTGGCCCTGCTGAACTCAGGCAAGTTCGATCAGTATTCCTTTGATCACCACGGTTTGCAGATTCTGCTGTTTGCCGCAGCGTTGATGTTCTTTGCGCAACGGCAAGACAGGCGGTACGCCGGGTTGTGGTTGGGTGCGTGTCTGGCACTGTCCTTGTCGATCGGCACTGAGTCGCTGGCACAGATCGCCTTGATCGCAGTTTTTGCAGCGCTCGACTGGGCCCTGACGGGGACAGAGGCCCGGCGCAGAACCATCGCGATGTGCCTTGGGATTTTGGCGACTTTGCTCGTGGCAATCCTTGCGACGGCTAGCCGCACCAGTTTCTTCTATCCAGGCTGCGATGCTCTGACGCTCAGTGTCGCATTGCCACTTAGCCTGGCTGCGCTGGGATTGCTTGTTGCGGCCGCCTTAACCTCACAAAGCGCTGTCTGGGGGCGTTTCACAAGCCTTGTGTTGGTTGCAGCCGTCGCGGTGTTCGCGGCGTATGTTTACGCACCCTATTGTCTTGGAAACCCAATTGATCAAATGCCGCTGGCCATCAGGCAATTCTGGCTTAGCCAGATCACCGAGTCTCAGAACGTTCTGGTGGTCCTGCAAAGACATGCAGGTGAGACGATTGCCCTGATCCTGATCTCGATTTTCCTGATCCTTGTATCTGTGATGTTCATCCGTAGGAGTGATGCGAAAATCGAATACACCCTGTTTCTGAGTCTGATTGCTGCGGGGCTTGTTCTGTTCTTGTATCAGTCCCGACTGATGACGTTCCTGACCATGTCATTGGTCGCCGTGCAGGCGCAGGTTCTGGCCGTGTTGTATCGCAGATACAGGGCCGAGGGCGGCTCGGCCCTTGGGATTCTGATGATTCTGTTCGTCGTCTTCATGTCACCGAAAACGGGTTCCGCGATTGAGGATCGTATAGCGCCCCGAACAACCTCGAACGAACCGGGGGCTGAGCAAACAGCGGCACCGGCTTTTGAATGTAACACCCAGCAGGCGATGCTTCCGCTGCAGGAACTTGAGCCGGGTTTCATCATCGCTGATTTCGACTATGCCGCTCAGATCCTGCGGTATACGGATCATTCGGTTTTGGCGGGGAATTACCATCGGAACAAAGCCGGTATGCTGGCGCAGATTGACCTGTTCCGGTCCGAATCTGTTGATGCCGGCCCGCGTCTCAATGAACTGGGCGTGGACTACATATTGATCTGCAAATCGCACCCTCGCGCCACGTATTGGTCCGGCGTTTCGGACGGCGATGGGTTCCCGGCAGGTATAATCCAGGGCAAGCTGCCAGAAAACGTGTTGGAGATACCCACAAGCGCCGACGCAGTGTTCCAGATGTTCCGCGTACAGGATTTGACGGAGTCCTAGGTCAGGTGTGCCGTTTTACGATCACCGATCCGACCGAATAGCCAGCGCCAAACGAACAGATCAGCCCGACATCTCCGTCTTCCAAGTCGTCCGAATGTTTGGAAAACGCGATGATCGAACCAGCAGATGAGGTGTTGGCATAATCCTGAAGGATATTGGGCTGCTCATCCGCTTCGGGCTCACGCCCCAGAACCTTTTTGCCAATAAAGTCGTTCATGGTCTTGTTGGCCTGATGCAGCCAGAGACGTCTGAGGTCTTCGCTGCCCACGCCCTCGGCGCTCATGTGATCGCTGATGTGTTTGCTGACCATGGGCAGCACTTCCTTAAAGACCTTGCGACCGTTCTGCATGAACTGCATGTCGCGGCGATCATCCATCCCGTCGGGGCGCGAACGGCGCAGAAAGCCGTTGTTGTTGCGAATGTTGTTGGAAAATGCTGTGGCGCAGCGGGTCGAGAGAATCTCGAAATGTGGCCCTTGTGCGTCCTCGATCCGTTCTATCAGAGTTGCCGTTGCCACGTCGCCAAAGATGAAGTGGCAATCCCGATCTCGCCATTCCAGATGACCCGAACATATCTCGGGGTTCACCACCAGCGCAGCCCGAATTGAACCGGACCGCACCATGTCAGCCGCGGCTTGAATGCCAAATGTGGCAGATGAACAGGCGACATTCATGTCGAACCCGAACCCGTCAACGCCCACGGCTTGTTGGATTTCAATCGCAACCGCGGGATAGGCCCGTTCGTGGTTCGAAGCAGCGCAAATGACCAGATCGACATCCGCGGCCGTGCGCCCGGCCTGCGCCAGTGCTTTGTTGCAAGCGTCGATGGCCATTTCCGTCATGATACCCGGTTCATCGTCGCTGCGCTGACGCAGTGCGGGGTACATCTTGTCCGGATCAAGTACGCCAGTTTTGTCCATGACATAGCGGTTTTCGATGCCGGAGGCTTTTACGATGAACTCTTCCGATGAGTGCTGCATCGGCTCCATCTCACCATTGGCAATGGCTTCGGCGTTTTCCGCGTTCTGCTTGTCAGCATAGGCGTTGAACGCTTGGACAAGCTCAGCGTTGGTGATGACGTTTTCTGGCGTGAAAACACCAGTACCGGTGATGGCGGGCGTATGCATGACGGGTCCTGAAAGTTTCGAATCCGCCTAAAATGCAGTCACCGGGGGTATTGATCAAGGGGAGTTGACCCAAGGGAATGAGCGCGAGCTTGCGTTAGCGCAGCTTCATAACTTGAATAGTTCAGATAATGAAGTATATGGCGACCACCTAAGTGGAGAAATCCTTTGTCCGAAGATGTCAGCGAAAGGCTTTGCCGCCTGAGTCCTGAAATTCAGTCCATAATGGGGGTCTATGCCCTGTACTGGAAACTGGAAGAGGCCTTTGAGAGCATCGAAACAGAGCTTAGCCATCCTGAATGCCACATGTTGATCAAACTGGATCAACCCAAACGTATGGGCGTTCTGGCGGCTGATATGTTGACCGTGCCATCTACAATCACGGCAACGGCAGATGCGTTGGAGAAGGGTGGGTACCTCAAGCGGGAGCGTGACCCAATGGATCGGCGCGCCTGGTTGTTGGTTCTGACCTCAAAGGGCGAGGACGCCCGAAACATGCTGGTCGCAGAAGCCGGGGCACTGTTCCACCGCGCCTCGGGTCTGAATGCGGACGAGACCGCTCAATTCGCGCAACTGGCGCATAAAATCCGTGATACCATTCTGAAAACGGGAATACCCGAGGGGCTGAAGAAATGAAATTGCTGACTTCTCTGGGCCTTGCCCTGACTGTTCTTTCGTCACCGCTGGCTGCAAAGGATGTCGCCAAGCCAGTTAAGTTGATGCTGGTGCAGGAGACGATGCCGGGGTTTTCGCGCCAGTTCTTCGGGCGTGTCGCGGCGCGGCAAACCGTCGATCTGGCCTTTCAGGTGTCAGGTCAGATTGTCGAAATGCCGGTCACCGAAGGGTTTGTCATCCCCAAGGGCCAGCTGATTGCGCGCCTTGATCAGGAACCCTTTCAGCTGCGTTTGGATCGGGCAAAGCTGCAAAAGGAACAGGCAGACCGGACCGAAGCCCGCTTGTCACGCCTGCGCGGAACAACTGCCAGCCAGGTTGCCGTCGATGACGCCGTGACTGAAGCACAGTTAGCGGCTATCGCCCTGCGCGATGCGGAATACGAGCTGGAACATGCAACCCTAACCGCTCCCTTCGATGCGCTGGTGTCCAGCCGCGCGGTCGAAGCCTTTACAACTGTCTCGTCGGGTACGCCCATTGTGCGGATCCACGATATGTCCGAGCTGCGGATCGAAGTAGACGTGCCAGAGATCTTATTCCAGCGTACTGGGCAGCAGGATGACATTGTCCTGACCGCGAAGTTCCCGGTCAGCGATGAAGTGTTCCCGCTGGAGATTCGCGAATTTGATGCCGAATCCTCCAGCGTCGGGCAGACCTTTCGCATTCAGTTCGGCCTGACACCACCTGAGGGTCTGCAGATTCTACCCGGGTCCTCTGTGACCGTGACTGCGCAGGTACAGGATCACAATCGGGGCATTACAATTCCCGCAACCGCTATTGTCGCTGACGCCAGCGGCGCTCTCTCAGTGATGGTGTTTTCCCCTGCTGGCGCCGATGAGGGCACCGTGCGCCGTGTGCCCGTCACAATCGAGCCAACCCAGTCGGGCGATGTTCGGGTGCTGACAGGCTTGTCCAGCGGCGACGAGATTGTCGTCGCGGGAGGGGCTGTGCTGACAGATGGTCAGGCGGTGCGCCGCTTTTCCGGCTTCGCCAACTGAGGGGCTGAGATATGAACATCGCGCGCGTCTCGATTGACCGGCCCATCTATACATGGCTGATCATCCTCATTGCTTTATTCGGCGGTATCTGGGGATTTTTGTCACTGGGTCGCTTGGAAGACCCGGCCTTTACCATCAAAAACGCCGTTATTGTCACGCAGTACCCCGGTGGGACGGCCGAACAGGTGGCGCTGGAAGTGTCCGAGCCACTTGAATCGGCCATTCAGCAGATGGGTGAGGTGGACACGATCACGTCAGTCAATCAGCCAGGGCGATCCCTGATCGAGGTTGAGATCAAATCCACCTATGATGGCAGCGAATTGCCTGCCGTTTGGACCCGATTGCGCGCCAAAATACGCGATGCGGCGCGTGGGCTGCCCTCGGGGGTTGACCAGCCCTTCGTCAATGATGGCTTTGGGGATGTGTTCGGTCTGTTCTATGCGGTCACAGCCGAGGGGTTTTCGGACGCAGAAAAGCATGAACTGGCGACCTTCCTGAGGCGTGAATTGCTGACCGTCTCTGGCGTTGCGGATGTCGAGGTGCAGGGCCTGCCGCAAGAGGCAATCTTTATCGAGCCCGACCTTGCGATTTCGGTCAATCAAAACGTTCCGATTCAGGCGATTAACGAGGCGATCTCCAATGCCGATTCCGTCAATGCTTCGGGCTCGGTGCGGTCGGCCGATGACCGCACCACGATTCTAACGGCCGAAGGGTCTGACAGCGTGTCCGCTATCGCCGGGCTATCGGTTGGCTCTCAGGGGCAGGTGATCAACCTGTTTGATATGTCCAACGTTTACCGCGCGCGGCAGACCGACCCGGACGTAATCATCCGGTTCGACAGGGTCGAAGCCTTCACGCTCGGCGTGGCGGGTCTGTCGACCGAAAACATCGTCGAAGTTGGCAAACGCGTAGACGCAAAATTTGCTGAACTTGATACAGCGATCCCCTATGGCGTCGACATCCTGCCGATCTATCAGCAGCATGTTGTGGTCGAGCAGGCGTCGAATGACTTTTTGGTGAATCTGGCGATGTCAGTGGCCATCGTGGTTGCCGTGCTGGGCCTGTTCATGGGCTGGCGCGCCGCCGTTGTGGTTGGGTCAACGCTTTTGTTGACTGTGGTCGGCACGCTGCTTTTCATGGCGTTGTTCTCGATTGAGATGGAGCGGATTTCGCTTGGCGCATTGATCATTGCGATGGGAATGCTGGTCGATAACGCCATCGTTGTTGCTGAGGGGATGCAGATAGCCATGCTGCGTGGCAAATCCTCTCGCGATGCGGCGGAAGAGGTCGCTTCAAAAACGCAAATTCCGCTGCTTGGTGCGACGGTAATCGGGATCATGGCCTTTGCGGGTATTGGCCTGAGTTCGGACGCGACCGGAGAGTTCCTTTTCTCGCTATTCGCGGTGATTGGGATCTCGCTTCTGCTCAGCTGGGTATTGGCGATTACTGTGACACCGATGTTGGGGCACTATTTCTTCAAACAGGGTGCAGAGGGGGACGTAGACGCGTATGGCGGAATTTTGTTCCGAATCTACGGATCAATCCTGCGCGGTGCATTGCGGTTGAGGTGGCTGGTTGTTGTCGGGTTGGTTGCAGTCACTGTCGCATGCTACGCCGGGTTCGGGCTTGTAAAGCAACAGTTTTTCCCGGATTCGAATACACCGCTGTTCTTCGTGCACTACAAACTGCCGCAAGGCACAACCGTCGCCCGTACCGCCGAAGACATGGCCGTGTTCGAAGAGTGGCTAAATCAACGGGAAGATGTCGTCTCGGTCACAACCTTTGTCGGGCAGGGGGCAACGCGGTTTATGCTGACCTATTCGGCTGAGGACCCGAACCCAAGCTATGGTCATATGATCATCCGTACCGAAACGCTGGAGGACATCCCGCTGTTGCAGGCTGCTCTGGAAGAATTCGGCTCTGTCCAGTTCCCCGAAGGTGAGTTCCGGACCAAGCGGCTGGTCTTTGGCCCCGGTGGCGGCGATCCGATCCAGGCACGTTTCTCGGGCAGCGACCCGGTGATCCTGCGGCAATTGGCCGACGAAGCGGTGCAGCGCATGGCGTCAGCCTCGCCGAACGCGTTAAACATCTCTCATGACTGGCGCGAGCAAGAGCTTGCGGTACAACCGATCTATGCGACCGAACGGGCGCAGACGGCTGGTGTGACGCGTGAAGACATCGCGGCGACATTGCAGTTTTCCACTGATGGGATCACCGGAGGCGTGCTACGTGAGCGAGACCGCCTGATCCCGATTATCCTGCGTCGCCCGGCCGATGGCGAATATTCGATCGTCGATCAGGTGGTCTATTCCGATCAATCGCAGCGTTTTGTTCCGATCGAACAGATGGTGGACGGGTTTGAATACCGCTCGCTGAACACATTGGTCCACCGGCGCGATCGTGTTCTGACCATCACGGTTGGCGCCGATATCCCGCCCGGCTTCACGGCTGCCCAAGTGCATTCCGAGGTTCGAGATGCGATTGAGGCCATCAATCTGCCACCCGGATATAAAATGGAATGGGGCGGCGAGTTTGAGAACTCTCGCGACGCACAGGAAAGCCTTGGGCGGCAGCTGCCACTCAGCTTGCTTATCATGGTGCTGATTTCGGTTCTGCTGTTCAACGCGATCCGTCAGCCGATCATTATTTGGTTGTTGGTGCCAATGTCGGTCAATGGCGTGGTGATCGGCCTGCTGAGCACCGGGCTGCCCTTTACCTTTACCGCACTTCTGGGTCTGCTGAGCCTGTCGGGGATGCTGATCAAGAATGGCATTGTACTGGTTGAGGAAATCGATCTGGTCCGCGCGACCGGCAAACCGTTGCAGGACTCGATTATCGAAGCCTCAATCTCGCGTCTGCGCCCGGTCATGCTGGCCGCGATCACCACGATCCTGGGCATGGCCCCGCTGCTGACGGATGCGTTCTTTGTATCGATGGCGGTGACGATTATGGGTGGGCTGGCCTTTGCCACCATCTTGACGATGGTCGCCGCACCCGTGTTCTACATGCTGTTTTTCAAACGGGATGAGCGGCTTAAGGCGGCCGAGCAATCCGCTGCTTAAATGAAAAACCCCCGGTCCACGACCGGGGGTTTTGCTCCACTCTTTAGGGAAGTTACCCCTGCAGTGACTGTACCTCGACATCACCTTCGGCCTGCGCCTTGATGGCCAGTGCGGCGGCGTGGCTGGCAGCGGCTGTGGTGAAATAAGGGATCTTGTCGTAAAGAGCGACGGAACGGATGACCTTGCTGTCCTCAACCGCCTGGGCGCCTTCGGTTGTGTTCATCACCAGCTGCACCTGACCGTCTTTCAGCATGTCCGCCACATCCGGGCGGCCCTCATAGACTTTGTTGACCAGATCGCAGGCAACGCCTTGTTCCGCCAGCCAGCTTTGCGTGCCGCGGGTGGCGACAAGGGCAAAGCCCTGTGCGGACAAAACCTGTGCGGCTTCGAGCATCGCGGGGGTCTTGTCGGCATCCTTGATTGAAATGAAGGCTCTGCCCGATGCGGGCAGCACCATGCCCGCGCCCATCTGAGCCTTGAGGAATGCGCGTGGGAAGTCACGATCCCAGCCCATGACCTCACCGGTCGAGCGCATTTCGGGGCCCAGAATGGTGTCGACACCGGGGAACCGGGCGAAGGGCAGCACGGCCTCTTTCACCGAGAACCACGGCATGTCCGGGTCGGCCAGTGTCATCTGATCAGCGATCTTGGTGTCCTGACCGTCCTGATACGGCGGGCGTTGCGGGAAGTTCGAAAGCTTCTCGCCCGACATCAACCGCGCAGCGATAGAGGCGATGGCACTGTCTGTCGCCTTGGCAACGAAAGGCACGGTCCGCGAGGCGCGTGGGTTTACTTCGATCAGGTAGATCTCGTCATCCTTGATCGCGAACTGAACGTTCATCAGGCCCACGACGTTCAGCGCCTTGGCCAGTTTGAACGTTTGATCCTTGATCTGCGAGATGATCTCTTTCGATAGCGAATAGGGCGGCAGCGAACAGGCCGAGTCGCCTGAGTGCACACCTGCCTCTTCAATATGCTGCATGATGCCTGCGACATGCACATCGATACCATCACACAGGGCATCTACATCCAGCTCAACCGCACCTGCCAGGTAGCTGTCCAGCAGAACGGGGCTGTCACCCGAAACCACCACGGCCTCGTTGATGTAGCGTTTCAGCTGGTCCATATCACGCACGATTTCCATCGCGCGGCCACCCAGAACGTAAGAGGGGCGGATAACGAGGGGGAAGCCAATTTCATCCGCAATGGACAGCGCTTCGGCATCGGTCGAGGCAATGCCGTTCTTCGGCTGTTTCAGACCCAGATCGTTCACCAGAGCCTGGAATCGCTCGCGGTCTTCGGCCAGGTCAATCGCGTCCGGTGTGGTGCCGAGGATCGGAATGCCTTCGGCCTCTAGCGCGTTGGCCAGTTTCAGCGGCGTTTGCCCGCCAAATTGAACGATGACGCCATGCAATGTGCCGTTTTCCTGTTCCTTCGTCAGAATTTCCATGACGTGCTCGAAGGTCAGCGGTTCAAAATACAGCCGGTCCGAGGTGTCATAGTCGGTCGAGACCGTCTCGGGGTTGCAGTTGACCATGATGGTCTCATACCCCGCGTCGGTCAGCGCGAAACAGGCGTGGCAGCAGCAATAGTCGAACTCGATTCCCTGACCGATCCGGTTTGGGCCACCGCCAAGGATAACGACCTTCTTGCGGTCGCTGGGGCGTGCTTCGCACTCAACCTCGCCCATCATTGGCGCCTCATAGGTTGAATACATATAGGGTGTCTGCGCTTCGAATTCGGCGGCGCAGGTGTCGATGCGTTTGAAGACAGCGGTTACGCCCAGATTGCGACGGGCACGGCGGACGTTGTCCTCGTCCCGGCCAGTTAGGTTGCCCAGACGCGCATCGGTGAAGCCCAGCATCTTCAGCCTGCGAATGCCTTCCTCGGTTATCGGCAAGCCGTTTTTGCGGACCTGTTGCTCGGCCTCGACGATTTCGCGGATGCGGGCCAGGAACCAGGGGTCGAATTTGGTGACGCCGAAAATCTCGTCATCGCTGAGGCCGTGGCGCATGGCTTGCGCGATGGTGCGCAGACGATCCGGCGTTTGCTGGCTGATCGCCTTGATTACGGCAGCCTTGTCGTCGGCTGCGTCCCAGACACCCACATTCAAACCGGGGATTTCGACCTCATCAAAGCCGGTCAGGCCCGATTCCATCGAGGCCAGCGCCTTTTGCATCGATTCGTGGATGGTGCGGCCAATGGACATGGCCTCACCCACCGATTTCATCGCGGTGGTCAGGTGAGGTTCAGAGCCCGGGAACTTCTCGAAGGCAAATTTTGGTATCTTGGTGACAACATAGTCGATGGTCGGCTCGAATGAGGCAGGCGTGACCTTGGTGATGTCATTGTCCAATTCATCTAGCGTGTAGCCTACGGCCAACTTTGCGGCGATCTTGGCAATCGGGAACCCGGTCGCTTTGGACGCCAAAGCCGAGGACCGCGACACGCGCGGATTCATCTCGATCACGACCATGCGGCCATCAACTGGGTTGATCGCCCATTGCACGTTCGACCCGCCGGTTTCCACACCGATCTCACGCAGCACGGCAATCGAGTGATTGCGCATGATCTGGTATTCTTTGTCGGTCAGCGTGAGAGCCGGGGCCACGGTGATCGAGTCTCCGGTATGCACGCCCATCGGATCCACATTTTCGATGGAACACACGATGATGGCGTTGTCGGCAGTGTCGCGCACCACCTCCATCTCATACTCTTTCCAGCCCAGCAGGCTTTCGTCGATCAGAATCTGACCCACGGGCGAGGCATCCATGCCCGAGCGGCAAATGTGGATATAATCCTCACGGTTATAGGCCACGCCACCGCCGGTGCCACCCAGGGTAAAGGCGGGGCGGATGATGGCGGGTAAGCCAACTGTTTCCAAAGTGTCCAGAGCCAGCGCCACACCGGCCTCCAGGTCTTTTTTGCCCTCTGCGTTCTTGGGTGCGGTCACGATCTCAGCCTTGGGATTCTCGATTCCCAACCGATCCATCGCCTCGCGGAACAGCTTGCGGTCTTCGGCCATCTCGATTGCGTCGCGTTTCGCGCCGATCATCTCAACACCGAATTCCTCGAGAACGCCCATCTCTTCCAATGCGAGCGAGGTGTTCAGGCCGGTTTGTCCGCCCATCGTGGGCAGCAAGGCGTCGGGGCGTTCTTTTTCGATAATCTTGGCGACAACTTCGGGTGTGATCGGTTCGATATAGGTAGCATCGGCTAGACCGGGATCGGTCATGATCGTGGCGGGGTTCGAGTTTACCAGAATGACCCGATAACCTTCCTCGCGCAGCGCCTTACAGGCCTGAGCGCCGGAATAGTCGAACTCGCACGCCTGCCCGATGACAATGGGGCCCGCCCCGATGATCATAATCGACTGTATGTCGGTTCTTCTCGGCATGGCTTTGCCCCTTCACAATGTACGAGTCACCGGCACCGCCCCAGTGCCCAAATTGTCCTGCGTTATAGGGTTCGCGCCGAAAGGTGCAAGAGGTATCGGAAATCGGAGCTAAAATGCCGCTTTATTCTCTTTCCATTGGCGGCGTATTCTCTATATCGCGCAGCACTGTTGATGAGGATGCACTTGCGTATTCGTTTCGATCAGGGCCCTGCCGGTCCGGGAACCCGGTTTGACCGGCCATCCCACATCATCCGCGCGGACAGAGCGGATCAGGTGCCGCATGCGCTGGCGGCCTTGGATGAGGCGCGCGCATCGGGCGGGTGGCTGGCCGGCTATGCCAGTTATGAGCTTGGATACACGCTTGAGCCCCATCTGGCCGCGCGACTACCAGAGGGGCGAAAGCTGCCTTTGCTGTGCTTTGGCGTCTATGACTCGCCAAAGCAAAGCGAATTGCCCAAAGCCTCGGGCGGTATATTAAAGTTTCAGCCGCGTTGGGACGAGGCGCGATACAGCCGGGCGTTCAAATCTGTACATGACGCCATTGGTGCGGGCGATGTTTATCAGGCCAATCTGACATTCCCGATTGATCTGGAAATCGACGGCGACAGCGCCCCGCTCTATGCGGCGCTAAATTCGGGCCAGCCGGTCGGGCACGGGGCGTTGGTTCAGCAAGACGGATTGCCCGATCTGCTCAGCCGCTCGCCCGAGTTGTTTTTCCGTACAGATGAGGCCGGGCAGATCGAAACGCGTCCGATGAAAGGCACACAGCCGCGAAGCGAGGATATGGCCGAGGACGCCCGTCGCCGAAACTTCTTGTCCAGCGATGAGAAGAACCGGGCCGAGAACCTGATGATCGTTGATCTGCTGCGCAACGATATCAGCCGGGTTGCCCTGCCGGGGTCGGTTCATGTGCCTGGACTGTTCAAAGTCGAAACCTACGCGACTGTGCACCAGATGGTTTCGCTGGTGCGGGCAAAGTTGCAGATTGGTGCCGGGCTGTCAGACATCCTGACGGCTTTGTTCCCCTGTGGGTCCATCACCGGTGCCCCCAAAATCCGCGCGATGGAGATATTGTCTGAGTTGGAGCCTTGGCCGCGCGACATCTATTGCGGCACAATTGGCTGGGCCGCGCCGGATGGCCGGTCTGAGTTCAACGTCGCCATTCGTACGCTTATGGCGGAGGGTGGCAAAGCGACCCTGAATGTCGGCGGCGGTGTGGTCTGGGACAGCACAGCCCCATCGGAATACGAGGAGGCATTATGGAAAGCCCGCTTTGCCCACCAGTTGAGCCTGACTTCCGCCTGATCGAAACGCTGGGCTTTCGATCGGGGCAGGGATTTGCGCGGCAGGATCGGCATCTAAACCGTATGAGCCGAACAGCAGGGGCTCTGGCCTTGCCGTTTGACCATGCCTCGGCGCGGAGGATGTTGTCCGAGGTGGAGGGTGATGTCACCCTTCGGTGCAGGCTAACGATGGATGTCGCTGGCCAGTTCGATCTAACGGCCGCCGCCCTGGCGGACAATCCCCCACTCTGGCGACTTGCGGTGTCTGACACCCGGCTGAGTTCCGACGACATCTGGCTCCGCCACAAAACAACCCGTCGTGTGATCTATGATACTGCGCGTACATCCATGCCCAGAGCTGTGGATGAGTTGTTGTTCCTGAACGAGCGGGGCGAGCTGTGCGAGGGGTCAATCACCAATCTGTTCCTTGAAACACGCGACGGTCGTCACTTAACTCCGAAACTATCGAGCGGGTTGTTGCCCGGTATCTTGCGAGAAGAGTTGCTGGAACAGGATTTTGCCGAAGCGGTGCTGACGTTGAACGACTTGAAGGATGCGAAGGCGGTTTATATGGGGAATTCCCTCCGCGGCCTGATCCCGGCTGAGTTGGTGAGCCTGTGAATAGGAACGCGTCATTAACAACCCCTCCTGTCGCGCTGACGCGCTTAAGGTTTGAGTTTTGCCTGTTTTTCATCGCAGCCCCTTTGGCCATCGCGGTTTTCCTGCCGCCCAACTGGATGTTTCCGGCGCTATTTGCCTTCACCGGTCTGGGTATCATTCTGCTGCACGCGACACCCGGGTTTCGCTGGGCCGAACTAAGATACGGATGGGCGAACTGGTCGCTGGGTGAACTGGCGCTGTTTGCAGGGGTGACCACTGCGTTCTGTATCGCGCTGATCTATGTCACACGCCCGTACGCGGCTTTTGCGCTGCTCCGGTACCGGCCCGAGTTGCTGGCCTTCATCTGGGTTGGCTATCCGTTGCTGTCTGCGTTACCACAGGAATTGCTGTTTCGCCCGCTATTCTTCCGCCGGTATCACGCCTTGCTACCCGAAGGGCGCCGGGCCGACTTGCTGAACGCAGCCATCTTTTCCTTCGCGCATCTGATGTATTGGAGCTGGATTGTAGCCATCATGACCTTTGTTGGTGGGCTGTTCTTTAGCTGGGCCTATCGCAAGCGCGGTTCGTTCTTCTACGCGGTTTTGCTGCACGCGATTGCGGGGAATATCATCTTTGCCGTGGGTCTGGGTGTGTATTTCTATTCAGGCAACGTGCAAAGGCCGTTCTGACCGCGCGACCTGCCTTGACTTTCCTGGCCTGACGGGGTGTATCGGCGCGACGAATTCTGCGCCCGAAGGGATATGATCCATGCACGCCTATCGCAGCCACACCTGCGCCGCTCTGACTGCCGCCAATGTTGGTGAAACCGTCCGCCTGTCCGGTTGGGTGCATCGTGTCCGAGATCATGGTGGAGTGCTGTTCATCGACCTGCGCGACCATTTCGGTGTGACACAAGTTCTGTGCGACGGCGACAGCGCAGCCTTCGCTGAACTTGAGAAGGTTCGGTCCGAATGGTGTGTTCGCATCGATGGCACCGTCAAAGCGCGCGACGCTGATCTGGTGAACCCGAAACTGCCAACTGGTGAGATCGAGGTTTATGTGCGCGAACTAGAAGTTCTGGGCGCAGCCGACGAGCTGCCGCTGATGGTGTTTGGCGATCAGGAATACCCCGAGGAAACCCGCTTGCGCTATCGCTATCTGGACCTGCGCCGCGAGGCGATGCAGCAGAACATGACCCTGCGCTCGGATGTCGTGGCCTCGATGCGCCGCCGGATGTGGGATCAAGGCTTCCGTGAATACCAGACACCGATCATCACCGCCTCTTCGCCCGAAGGCGCGCGCGACTTCCTGGTGCCCTCGCGTCTGCACCCGGGCAAGTTCTACGCGCTGCCGCAAGCGCCTCAGCAGTTCAAACAGCTGATCATGGTGTCGGGTTTCGACAAGTATTTCCAGATTGCGCCGTGCTTCCGCGACGAAGACCCGCGCGCGGATCGCTCGCCGACCGATTTTTACCAACTCGACCTTGAGATGTCGTTTGTCGAACAGCAGGACGTGTTCGACACAATCCAGCCCGTTCTGACCGGCGTGTTCGAAGAGTTCGGCGGTGGTCGCAAGGTTGATCAGGACTGGCCTCAGATTTCCTACAAGGATGCGGCGCTATGGTATGGCAGCGACAAGCCCGACCTGCGGAACCCCATTAAAATGCAAGTGGTCTCCGACCACTTCCGCGGGTCTGGCTTCGCGATTTTCGCGAAGCTGTTGGAGCAGGACGGCACCGAAATCCGCGCCATCCCGGCTCCGACTGGCGGCAGCCGCAAGTTCTGTGACCGTATGAACGCCTTTGCCCAGAAAGAGGGTCTGCCGGGGATGGGCTACATCTTCTGGCGTGATCAGGGCGAGGGAATGGAGGCCGCTGGCCCGCTGGCCAAGAACATTGGCCCCGAGCGGACCGAGGCGATCCGTCAGCAGCTTGGTCTAGGGGTCGGAGATGCGGCCTTCTTCCTGGGCGGCAAGCCGAAGGCCTTTGAGAAGGTCGCTGGCAAGGCGCGCGATGTCATCGGCGAAGAACTGAACCTGACAGAAAAAGACCGTTTTGCCTTTGCCTGGATCGTCGATTTCCCGATCTATGAACAGGACGAGGAAACCGGCACGATCGATTTCGAACACAACCCGTTCTCGATGCCGCAGGGCGGCATGGAGGCGTTGCAGGGCAGCCCGCTGGATGTGCGCGGCTATCAGTACGATCTGGCCTGCAATGGGTATGAACTGGTTTCAGGCGCCATCCGAAACCATAAACCGGAAATCATGCTGAAAGCCTTTGAACTAGCCGGCTATGGCGAGGAAGAAGTCAAATCTCGCTTTGGCGCTTTGTTCAACGCGTTCCACTACGGCGCGCCGCCACACGGTGGTTGTGCTGCGGGTATCGACCGGATCGTGATGCTGCTGGCCGATGAAGCCAATATTCGCGAGATCATGATGTTCCCGATGAACCAGCGCGCCGAAGACCTGATGATGGATGCACCGTCTGATCCGACCTCGGATCAATTGATGGAACTGGGTCTGCGGATCATTCCGCAGGATTAAGGTGCTTTAGTCAGATCGCTTAGACCCGCGGGCAGAGCGTGAAACCCAGATCGACTTGCCCCTGGCAGGTAACCGCAATCACAATTCCCTCCTCCGCGCATTGCGGGCGGGGGTGCGGCGACGCCGATAGAACTGGCGCGAAAACCGGCGGCTAGTCGATCAGCTTTTCAAACCCCCTTCGGTTGACCCGAATGGATCGGGCGGTTTGGCGGGTGTGGCGGTACATCCAGACAAACAGTAATGATGCGGTGATAAAATACGCGGTTGCCATTTCAGATTGCCTCTCTCTGTTCCAGCCGTGTTTGAACAAGACCCGCAACCTGCTCAGCCAGTGCCGTGATCGGGGTGCCTTGAGCGCGCGACTGGGCAAGCTTGCGCGCGGCTTCTGCAAGCACAGTATCTTCGGCCTCGCGCGCAACGCCCTGCAGAAACTGGGCGGCATAATCCAAGGTGCGTGGATCAGTGGGTCCGGCCAGAACATCTGCGATATGGGCCATGTCATCCTGATAAGCTAAGGGGTCGGGCTGAATCACTTCATCCCGTACTGAGTGAAGGCCACTGGGGCGTCGATCTTCGGGCAGGCATTCAAGGATGGATTTCTGAAAATAAGACATGGATTTTAAAGGCTTGGGTAGGAAGCCATCCGCCCCGACGCTCTGAGCTACAGTCTGGTTCTCATCATCGCCTGACATGCCCAGAATCACGCTGATCCGTGGGGATGCCGCGCTGAGTTCAGCGATCAAATCGGCCCCCGAGCCGTCCGGCAATCCCATATCTACCAGAATGACAGAAGGGCGATAGATCTGCAGATGACGGCGTGCGGATTTCAGACAGTCTGCGCGCCTGATCCTCGCTCCGCTGTGTAGGCACATCAAACGAATGGCATCGCAGGCGTAGCGACTGTCTTCGACGACCAAAATGGTTTGTCCCAGCAGCGGCCGCGTTGCCGTGGGCGCGGCGATGGTTGTGGCGAGGGGGACCGAATCGTCCATGGCAGCTCTCCTATCCAACAGATGGTTCACGCTAGGAACTTCTGGCTAACACAGGGTTAACGGGCGATTTGGCGCACTTGTTCTTTGCGGGGGCTGCCCCCATAACCCATGTAACGCAAGCTTGAGGAGACTCTTATGATCGGACGCCTGAACCACGTCGCCATCGCCGTACCCGACCTAGAAGCCGCATCCGAGCAGTACCGTGCTGCGCTGGGCGCTAAGGTGGGTGCCCCGCAGGATGAGCCGGATCATGGTGTCACGGTCGTGTTTATCGAATTGCCGAACACAAAGATCGAACTTCTGTATCCGCTGGGCGAAGACAGCCCGATCAACGGGTTCCTCGAAAAAAACCCCGCAGGTGGCATTCACCATGTGTGCTACGAGGTCGAAGATATCATCGCCGCACGCGATCACCTGAAAGAAACCGGTGCGCGTGTATTGGGCAGTGGCGAGCCGAAAATTGGCGCGCATGGCAAACCCGTTTTGTTCTTGCATCCCAAGGATTTCAACGGCTGCCTGGTCGAGCTAGAGCAGGTATAACGCAAAGCCCGGAGGGCCCGAAATGACCATCACCGCTGCGCTGGTGCTGTTTGCAGTCATCTGGTTTTTGACGCTGCTTGTTGTGCTTCCCATTCGTATAAAAACGCAGGGCGATCTGGGCGATATCGTACCGGGCACCCATGCGGGCGCACCGGAAGTGCACTATATGAAGAAAAAGATGTGGATCACGACCGGTATCACGTTCGTTCTGTGGGCGATCATCGCAGGGATCATCCTGTCCGGATGGATTTCGGTGCGGGATTTCGACTGGCTGAACCAGCTGGAACCCCGCTGATCGGTGTCAGGCTGTGCGGGCCGACACAGCGTGATAGATATGGGTGAACGTCGCAGCCCCGATAATTGGGATCACCAAATTCACCAGCGGGACCGAGAGCGGGATGGCCATCAGCGTACCTGCAATCCAGATTGTGGAGGCATGCTTCGCGCGCAACAGGCGCGCGCCGTCGCGCCCCAACCGGCGCATTGCTGCCAAGGTAAAGTACTCGCGTCCTAGCAGGAATCCGTTCATTGCCCAGAAGATGAAAGGCGCGAATGGGGGGAACATGGCATAGAGGATCAGCGCCAGAAGGTTTGCCAGAATCAACACACCCATAAAGCTGAGACCGTCCATCACCGCTTCGCTGAACGGGATGCGAGGGACGGGCGGCAGGTGGGTATAGTGCTTGTCTTCAACCGCTTGCGCCACCTCCTCCAGAAAGATCGAGGTGATGGCAGAGGCCACGGGCACCATCAGGAATACGGGCAGGATCATCACCAAGAAGATGCCCGAATAGTTCAGTACATCGTTCAGCCAAGACACCTCGCCGACGAAAGGCAGCGAGATTTCACTGCCGGACAAGGAATTGATGAACCAGATCGCGCCCGCGCAGGCGAGAAAGAGCAAAAGGATCGTCAGCCCGATTCCACGCAGCAAAACAGACCGGAACTTTGGGTCGCCGACCTGACCAAGCGCCGCAAAAAACGCGTTGAGGATGATCATTCAGAAACCCAATCTGTAAGTGCATCAATGTCAGGGCGAGGGCGTTCAGGCGGGATGGCCCCTTCGGTGGCGATATGGATCAGCCCGGCCAAACGTTCGTTATCGGCCAAGCCGAACGCTGCTTTACAGAATGCGGGGTCATGAGATTGCCAGCCAGACAACCAGTTTGCACCCCAGCCCGCGGCCAATGCGGCGTTCAGCAAGGCAAGGCAAACAGCCCCGGCAGAATAGGTCTGTTCAATCGCTGGGATTTTTTCAGAAGGTTTTTGAACCTCGATAACAGCGACAGCCAGATGTCCAAGGTCAAACTGACTGCGGGCCTTGGCTATGTCTTCCGGCGTTTTCCCAAGCGACTGGCCACATGTCTCGGTCAACTCCGCCAGACGAGCCATCGCGCCTTCTTCAATCACGATAAAGCGCCAGGGCTCCAGCTTACCGTGGTCCGGGTTGCGCGCAGCGGCGGTCAGCAAAGGCAACAGCTGATCCCGCGTCGGGGCCGGAGCCACGAGCGTCTTTGCAGGTCTAGACCGGCGCGACAACAAAAACTCCAAAGCAGCAGGGTTTTTCAGGGACATATGTTAACTTCCTTTACATCAGCTCTGTCTATCTTGGGCGGTGTAGCTGGCGTTTCAAGGGCGTGCTTATGTATTTGGCGGATCAATTTCACTTCAACCTCTGCCGTGCAAGTGGAATAGCGCACAGCATTCCGGCTGCGCCGCGCAAACGTGGCGCGTTTTTTAGGGCTGGGCAGCTCAGCTAGAAGGTTTATTCGCGTTGATCCAGTGTTTCTCGGATCTGGTATACACCTTCGGGCAAATCCAGGGCCGCCGCCAGATCACGCACCTGTTCAGGCGACAGGGTAATCTTCTGAATTTGCTCGGTCCGGGGGTCCAGTTGTTCCAGAGTCACACATTCGGCGAAACTGTTGATGACGACATCCTCGTGCAAAGGCTTGGGGCCTTCATCCACCAGAGTAATGACTGTCGAGTCGAATTCATGCTCAATCGAAAACATGAAGTCAGAGTGCAGCCCACAGCCTCTCAATGCAACCCGCAACTGATCGAAACCGCAGTGGTACTGACCGTCGGGTATGACTATGTTGGGCTGAAAGCCTGATCGGCAAAAGGAACAATCCATGCATCGCATTGCTATGCTTATGTCAGCCGTGTTTCTTGTGGCGTGCTCAACAGGTGAGTTGCGTTTGGTTCCTGCTGAGGAGTGGCGCGGGCTGGCGCCCGACGAGGCTGCTAGTGCTGCAGCCTTTCGGGCTGTGAGTCGAGAAGTTGGTCAGGAGGCGCGTACGCGATGCAAGCGGTCCGCCAGCTCAGAGATTTGTGATTTTGGCATTTT
This sequence comes from Pseudomonadota bacterium, assembly GCA_039818265.1. GTDB lineage: Bacteria > Pseudomonadota > Alphaproteobacteria > Rhodobacterales > Rhodobacteraceae > Ruegeria. The sequence continues at coordinate 89,606 of JBCBUG010000007.1, forward strand.
TGTTGATTTGAACCCGTCTGCCCCACCAAATGCATTTCAAACTTTGGATGATCAAAAGCGGCCTGCCATCATCTTTACCCGGTCGATGATCGAATCGACCCGGAACACTGATGAACTGGCCTTCGTGATGGGACATGAAGCGGCGCATCACGTGCTGAACCACATTGCCCGACAAAGTAAGAACGCCAGCATAGGTGCTGCGAAATTTGGTGAGGCGGAACGTATACGGGGTAAGGGGGACGCCGCTGTGGAGCGGGCGCAGAAGCTGGGGGCGAAGGTTGGGGTGCAGGCCTATGTGCAGGACTTTGAGCTTGAAGCAGACCAACTGGGAACGATCATAACCTTCAACGCTGGTTATAACCCGTTGGTTGGCGCAAAGTACTTTGATCGCATCCCAGATCCCGGAGACAGCTTTCTGGGAACCCACCCCCCGAATGCCGAGCGGGTTCAGATCGTTCTGGAAACCTCTCGCAAACTGGGCCTGTCGCCGTGACAGAATTGGTGCGGCTGGGTGTGATCTTGACGGATCGCGGATCAAAATACGCGGTCTCAGGTGCGGCGGTGTCGTCACGTGCGCAGGTCGATGCGGTACTAATTGCGTTGAAACGTGACAAATCCTATGCCAAAGCCACCCACAATACCTGGGCCGCGACCCTGCCCACCGGGTCACTCAAGGCTGATGATGGGGAAAGCGGCGCAGGCATGGTCATCCTGCGGATGATGGAGCGCGAAGAAGTGCAGAATCACGTGATCATCGTCACCCGTTGGTATGGCGGGAAAAAGCTGGGCGGTGATCGTTTTCGGCGTGTTCAAGATGCAACGCGCGCCTATTTGGACCATATCGCGGCCTCTGCTTGACCTGAATCAAGGTTTTGCCTTGGCCAGCCGATACCTTTCCCCCATGGCGCGACAGGGAAAGGACAGGACATGCCCAGCCGAGAAACTTTGCGATTGCACGCCGGATTGGTCGACGACATGGCGCGGATGCTGGATATCGACCTGCAGGAAACCGCTATCGAAGGCAGTATATCGATTGATCAGATTTCGGATGCTGTTGTCCGGTGTGCCGATTGCCCGAACCCTATACACTGCCAAAACCTGCTGCAGAATGTCGGTGCGCTGGATCATGCGCCAGAGTATTGCCGCAACCAGGAGTTGCTGCACAAGCTAAGACCCTAACAACGGTGATCTGATGCCGCGGCTCGGAGATATCATGACCCACCTCCGTCTGGTCTTACGGATGGGTCAGGCGACCGGCACCGATCTTGTTGCTGCGCATCGCACAGGTCATCTCAGTCAGGACGACTGGGCCGAGATGATTCGGTGTTGCCGTGGCTGCATGTGGGCAAAGCAATGCCCTGAATGGCTGAACGAGCGCGAAGTCGCTGCAGCCGCCCCCAACAGATGTCCAAATCGAGCACGGTTTGCGGCGCTGAAACGCGCGCAGATGGAAGACGCCTGATGCCCCGTCAAATGCTGGGCCAGATTGAAAAGCACTTCTGGTTGACACGTTCTGTAGCGCGTTCAATGGGCATTTCTTTCACCGAAATGATCGCCGAAGGGCGACTTTCCGCCGAAGGATATGCGGCATTGGTGACGCGTTGCAGGGCAGCGGGATGCAGCAAGCAATGCGCGATCTGGTTGGCTAAGAACCGAGATATCGCAATGTCTGCGCCCGAGTTTTGTGCAAATGCTGATCAGCTTGCTACCTTGCGCTAACGGTCAAATCTTCGAATGTGATCCATCGCACAAAGGGGCTTTCTGGCTGTGCTTGCAGCAGCAGAAAAACACCTTCTTATTGGATTCAGCCGTGTATTTCAGGGGTTCAAAGTCCGTGCCCTTATGCGATCCATCGCAAAATGGCTGCTTAGCTGATCGGCCGCATGCGCACCAGAAATAGGTCTTGCCCTCAACAACATCGATGGGAACGGGTTCCTTTTTGGCAATGATTGGTGCGTCTGACATGTGGCTTCTCCGATCTTGGCTGATGTCACCTAGAAGAGTATTGCAATGCCCTGGAAAGGGTAGGGCAAATACAAATCGCGTTCAGATAGACGGTTACACAGGCATAGGTTTGCTGCCGGTCACCGGTTCGTGATCGATTCTGTTGCCAGAGTGTTTTTCTGACTTTATCCTGAAAATGGCCCCGAAAAACTGGGCAATATCAGAAAAGTAATAGAGGAAAGACGGACATGAAACTGAAACTCGCTGCTGTTGGAGCCTTCGCACTGATCCTGACTGCCTGCGCGCAGCAGGAAGAACCTACGCCTGTCTACGTTCAGCCAAGCTATGACAAAGCTGGCACACCAAGCTGCCCGGGCGGATATGACCTGGCGACAACCGAAGCAGGTGAGACCGTCTGTAACCCGGTTACACAATAAGCTTTCTGCAGGCGGTCCAGTTTGGGCCGCCTGTCCCCCAAGCGAATGAAGCCGCCTGCTGGGCGGTTTTTTGTTTTGTGCTTAATTTGGATATACGAGCGACCCAGTCACGAATGACGCTGCTCAGCTGATCTTTCCCCACAGGTCATATTCACCAGCTTCGTCAACCGTTACCTGTTGAATGTCTCCCGGTTTAAGGTCTTCGAACCTTTCGTCAATGAACAGGTTCCCATCAATTTCCGGTGCATCCGCTTTGGTGCGGCAGGTCGCCGCTTCGGCATCCACTTCGTCTACGATCACCTGGATCTTTTGCCCGACCTTGGCCTGAAGCTTTGCCTCGGAAATCACCTGTGCTTTCTCCATAAAGCGTTCCCACCGGTCTTGTTTGACCTCGTCGGGAACATGATCCGGCAAATCGTTCGAGCGTGCGCCAGAGACGTTTTCATATTGAAAACAGCCAACGCGATCTAGCTGCGCCTCATCCATCCAGTCTAGCAACGTTTGAAACTCGGCCTCTGACTCGCCCGGGTAGCCAACGATAAAGGTCGAACGCAAGGTGATGTCAGGGCATATGGCGCGCCACGCCCGGATCTCATCCAGAGTTTTTGCAGCTGCCGCAGGGCGCGCCATGCGTTTCAGAACGTCCGGATGGGCATGTTGGAACGGGATATCCAGATAAGGCAACACGTTGGACCCGGCATCCGCCATCAGCGGGATCAATTCGCGAACATGCGGGTACGGGTAGACATAGTGCAGACGCACCCAGGCATCGAGATGTCCCAACTCACGCGCCAGATCGGTGATATGGCTGCGGATCTCGCGATCTTTCCACGGGTTCGCATCGTATTTTCGATCTAAGCCATAGGCCGAGGTATCCTGCGAGATCACCAAGAGCTCACGCACACCGTTGTCGACCAGCTTCTCAGCCTCGCGTAGCACAGCATGGGCCGGACGGCTGGCCAGCTTCCCACGCATGTCGGGGATGATGCAGAATTTGCATTTGTGGTTACAGCCTTCCGAAATTTTCAAATAGCTGTAGTGGCGCGGGGTTAGTTGCACGCTGCTGGCAGGTAGCAGGTCAACGAAGGGATCCGGGTCCGGCGGAACCGCTGCGTGCACGGCATCCAGAACCTGTTCGTATTGATGGGGTCCGGTGACTGCCATGATGCGCGGGTGATGTTCGCGGATATAATCCGGTTCCGCCCCAAGGCAGCCGGTGACGATCACTTTGCCGTTTTCAACCAGTGCTTCGCCAATCGCATCCAGCGACTCAGCCTTGGCACTGTCCAGAAACCCACAGGTATTCACGATGACGGCATCGGCCCCGGCATAATCGGGTGAGATACCATATCCTTCGGCCCTCAGACGGGTCAGGATGCGCTCGCTGTCGACCAGTGCTTTGGGGCAGCCCAACGACACCATGCCAATGGTTGGCTGATTTGAACGGGAGGTCTCGGGCATCCGGGCGGCGGGCGCCAGGTCGGGGCGTAGATTTGGCGGGTTCGTGGTCATGGCGCGGCATATAGTGGGGAAAGCTTCCCCTTGCAAATGTCGCGATGCATTTGGATGATGAAATCAAACAGGCCAGCAGGTGGAGAGCAGACACATGAAATGGCTAATACGCATCGTGTTCATTCTGGTCGCTGTTGTTGGGCTGGTCATTGGTGCCTTACTGCTGATGCCTGGCGACAAGCTGGCCAAAATCTTGTCCGAGCAGGTGAAGACCCAAACCGGCCGCGATCTGACCCTCACAGGTGACGTAAACCTATCGTTCTGGCCGGTTCTGGGGATGGAAACCGGTCCTGTGACATTCGGCAACGCCCTCTGGGCCGGTCCCGAACCGATGCTAAGCGCGCAAAGCCTTGCTGTGGGTGTTGATGCCGCCGCTCTGCTGGCAGGTGATTTGAAGATCAAACGTGTCTTTGCAGATAATCCTGTTCTGCGCCTCGAACTGTCAGAGGGGCGGGGAAACTGGGTGTTGGGCGCGCCTGCTTCTGCATCGTCCGGAGGTGGTAGCGCCTCTAGCGCAGTGCCAACTGAATCGAGTGCAGCGGTGATACTGGAACGGTTAGAGCTTACGGATGCCCGCCTCATCTACATTGAAAACGGTGAAACCCAGATGGATTTCTCGGGTGTGACGCTGTCGGCCAGCTGGCCTGATGTGTCGGCCCCTATGGTCATGCAGGCCAACATGGGTGTGCCGGGCGGTGCGGTGCAGGTGGACCTGAAAATCCCCGATCTACCTGCGTTTTCCGCTGGTGAGGTGACGCCCCTAGAACTGTCATTGAAAGCGCCTGGTGGCGAGATAGGGTTCGACGGTCGGGTCAACCTGTCCGGAGAGATGGACGGAAAAACACTAATCACCACCCAAAGCACTGAAAAGATGTTAGCCGCTTTCGGGCAGGGAGGTGTCGGCGTTCCCTATGGCTTGGGCCAGACGGCGGATATCTCGACCCAGATGACCTACACAAAAGACGGCAAGGTGTCATTGCGCGATATGGTGGCCCAGCTTGATAACAACCGTTTTGCGGGCGAAGCCGATATCACGATTGCCACGACGCCGAACATCGTCGCCCGGTTGGACGCGGGGGCGTTGGACCTGACCAAAGCAACTGGTGCGGTGGAGGGATCGGATGGGGGATCGGCGCCCTCGGCCAGCGAAGGCTGGTCCAAAGACCCGATTGATGCATCGGCCTTGTCTCTGGCGAATGGTCAAATTCGCCTGACCGCGAAGTCTATTGCGGTTCCGGGGATGGAGCTTGGCGCGTCGGACCTTACACTCAGTTTGGATCGCGCACGCGCGGTGTTGGAAATGCACCCGGCGACGTTGTTTTCCGGTCAGCTGAACGGGCAGGTGGTCGCGAACAATCGAAACGGCTTGTCCGTGGGCGGCAACCTGAAAGCCAGCGGCCTCGATCTGCAACAGGCGTTGACTACACTGGCGGGGGTAGAGCGCCTGTCCGGTACCGCATCAGGGGCGGTCGAGTTTCTGGGGGTAGGGCAAACCGAAGATCAGATCATGCGCTCACTTAGTGGTAACGGCAACGTAGATGTTGAGAGCGGTGTGATCTCAGGCTTTGATCTGGATCGGCTTATGGGCCGCGGCACGGGATCAGGCGGCACAACGGTGTTTAACAGCCTGACTGCCAGCTATGTAATCGACAAAGGTGTGCTGACCAATAATGACCTGTTGATGTCGCTTAAGAACTTCCGCGCCGATGGCGAAGGCAGCGTCAATCTGGGTGCGCGCAGCATCGATTATCTGTTTACGCCAACCGCGCTGCGGGCCAATTCTGGCGATGGTATTTCGGTCCCGGTGCGCATTGAAGGGCCGTGGAGCAACCCCTCGATCAAACCCGATCTGACGAAAGTCATCGAGGCTGCGGCTGAAGGGAAGGTCAAGGAATTGGAAGACAGCGCCAAACAGAAGGTGTTCGACAAGGTCGGGCAAGAGCTGGACACAACTGTGACTGATAGCGATCAGATCGAAGACGCGCTGAAGAACAAGCTGGAGGGAGAGGCCAAGAAAGGCCTGTTGAAACTATTTGGCGGTGACTGAAGGCTAACGGCTGGGGCTTTGGCTCAGCACCGTCAAATGGTCTGATCGTAGTCGCCGACACCGGGCTCTGATCGGATGACAGCATCGATATCCGCAAAAATGGCGCGCATTTCGGCCTCGCTATCGCCGCTTTCGCAGACAACCACAAGGTTGGGAGTGTTTGAAGACGCACGCACCAACCCCCAACTGCCATTGTCCAGAATAACGCGGGCACCGTTGACGGTCACCACTTCTTTGATCGCGCGGCCCGCAAGGCTTTCGCCCGATTCTGCTTTGGCGACCAGCTTGTCGACCAGTCGGTTCAGAATATCGTATTTTTCGGTATCCGACGCGTAGGGCGACATGGTTGGTGTGGACCATGTCTTAGGCAAGGCCTTGCGCAGGTCCGACATGCTTTGGTCCGGGTTGCGATCCATCAGCTTGCAGATCTCAACGGCGACGCGCATGCCGCAGTCGTAACCACGCCCGACCGGTTCGGCCAGAAAGTAGTGCCCGGATTTCTCGAACCCTGCTAAAGCGCCAATCTCTTTGACGCGCCGTTTCATGTGGCTGTGCCCGGTTTTCCAATAGTCGGCTTTGATGCCCAGGGCCTGTAGCTTTGGGTCGCTGGCGAATAGGCCAGTGGATTTCACATCCGCAACAAATGTCGCCCCTGGATGTAGTTTGGCAAGATCACGGGCCATGATGACACCGACCTTGTCGGCGAATATCTCTTCGCCTTCATCATCGACAACACCGCAACGATCGCCGTCCCCGTCAAAGCCAAGCGCCAGATCGGCACCGCTTGATTTAACGGTATCGGCCATGTCGTGCAGCATCTCCATGGCTTCTGGATTAGGGTTGTAGTTGGGGAACGTGTAGTCCAGCCGGGTGTGGCTGGGCACGACTTCAACCCCGATCCGTTCGAGGACTTCGGGCGCGAACGCTGAAGCTGTGCCGTTTCCGGTGGCGCAAACCACTTTCAGCGGGCGAGTCATTTTGAAATCGCCAACCAGATCGTCGATATAGGCGTCTTTCACGCCATCGACGAACTCATATGACCCGCCTGATTGGGGCTGCCCTTCGCCGCTCAGAACGATGTCGCGCAGCTCGGCCATCTCATCAGGGCCGTGGGTCAGAGGACGCTCGAACCCCATCTTCACACCGGTCCAGCCGTTTGGATTGTGGCTGGCCGTGACCATGGCGACGGCCGGAACATTCAGATGGAACTGCGCGAAATAGGCCATCGGGCTGAGTGCCGGGCCAATGTCCTTGACCTGAATACCCGCCTGTATCAGCCCCAGGATCAGCGCGTTTTTGATCGACAGGGAATAGTCGCGGTAATCGTTTCCAACCGCTATGACAGGCTCGATCCCGCGCCGCTGAATTTGTGTGCCCAAACCCAGGCCAAGCGCCGTCATCCCGGGCAGGTTGATCTCTTCGGGGTATTTCCAGCGCGCGTCGTATTCCCGAAACCCTGTGGGCTTGATCATCGCGTCGCGCAGAAAACTCCAGGTGTTTGGCGACACTTCGGGGATAGGTTTGGTCACAACAGCACTCAATCGTTAAATCTGGATGGGGTTCGCTTTGGCCAGCGCATCAAAACGCATCAATGTGTCGATGAGTTTTGGCATTTGGTCTAGCGGGATCATGTTTGGACCATCCGAAGGTGCGCCATCTGGTTCTTGGTGCGTTTCAATAAAAACAGCACCAATACCGAGAGACACAGCGGCTCGTGCCATAACGGGAGCAAACTCACGCTGGCCGCCAGATGAACCGCCTTGACCGCCCGGCTGTTGTACCGAGTGGGTCGCGTCCATCACAACCGGATAGCCTGTCTTGGCCATCTCGGGCAGTCCACGCATGTCAGCCACCAAGGTGTTGTAGCCAAAAGACGTACCGCGTTCTGTCAAAAGAATGTTCTGGTTTCCGGTGCTTTCAATCTTGTCGACGATATTGCCCATTTCCCACGGAGCCAGAAATTGCCCCTTTTTAACATTGACCACAGCACCGGTGTTTCCGGCAGCCAACAGCATATCCGTTTGGCGGCACAAGAAGGCCGGGATCTGCAAAACATCCACCGCCTCTGCGGCGATGGCGCATTGGGCTTCGGTGTGGACGTCTGTCAGCACCGGCACGCCGACGGTTTTGCGGATGTCGTCCAGAACCTTCAGCCCCGCATCAATACCCATGCCGCGTTTGCCCGACAGCGAGGTCCGGTTGGCCTTGTCATACGAGGCCTTGAACACATACTGCGCGCCCGCGGCCTCGCAAGCTTCTTTCATCTTGCCCGCAATCATCTGGGCATGATCGGCTGTTTCAAGCTGGCACGGACCGGCAATAATGGTCAGCGGAAGATCGTTGCCGACCGTCAGGTCGGAGATTTTGACATGTTTCATGTGTTTTACGAGGATACCTGTTCACGAAGGACCGACGCGGTAAGCGAGATCATCAGGTAGATACCAGCAAACAACAGGAAAGCCAAAATCGTATTTTCGAACTTGCGCGGATAGCTGGGATCTTGGCTTGGTACAGGATTGACCGAGACGGTCAGATACCGCACCTGCCGGTTGGCCTCGGTTCGTGTGGTTTCCATGTACTGCATCGCGGTTTGCAGCAACATATCCCGTGCGACCAAATCAGCCTGTGCCATTTGAATCCGAACGCTCAGGCGGGCCAGCGAGTTTTCGCCTGCCGAGACATCCAGCATCTCGGCATTCAGCTCGTCCAGCACGTTTTCCAGTCGGGTAATATCTGCGTTCACCCCGTCGACCTTGGCCTGGTTGGGGCGCAGATTGTCCAGCAAGGCAGCCAGCTCAAGGCGTTTGTCCTGCAGCAAAATCTCGATCTCGTTAATCCGACCACGCAGACCTGCAAGAACGTTTTCGGGGTCAAGAACCGCGCCTTGAAGCTGTAGTTCGATAAGGGCTTCCTGGGCTTGTCTGCGCGCCTCTTGCGCTGCTTCGAAACTTTCAAGCGCATCCCGCATTTGGTCATCGCGCTTTTCACCAGACAGCGTGTTCACGCGGCTTTCTGCGTAGGAAATCAGGCGCTCAGAAAACTCGGTCGAGGTTTGCGGGTCCGGGGCGATGATTTCCATCCGGATGATTCCGTCGGTAGGATCGTATCCGATCGTTACGATGCGCTTATAAAGCTTATATGCCTCTTCAAGTGTTGCGTCTGGAGCCAGACGTTGGACCGGATCAATCCAATCCTGCTTGAACACCTCAGCGAACCCCGCGTCCCGGTCCAGCAGCAGCAGTGCTTCTTTTGATTCCAGAAAATCCTGCACCGAAACCGAATCCTGGGCCGTGGCAAACTGTGTGCCCGACAGTAAGCCGCCTACAGAGCCACCCGCAGCATCCGCTTGCAGGATTGAGAAGGAGGAGTTGCTGGCATACATCGGCGTCGCGATGCGATAGAAATAGAACCCCACCACAAAGGTCGGCAGCAGAACAAACGCGGCCAATCTGGCGAATAGGGTGAACAGTTTGATGCGCCGCCTGCGCGCGATCTCTTTCTGAATTTGCCCGATTTCCAGGTTGCGCCGCTCGGCCGGGCTCATTTCAGGACCCGGAACGCCATACTGTTTTTCCTGCGTAGTTTGGGGCAGTTGAACCCGGACTTTGTCTTTGGGCCTGCCGGGATTTGCGTCTGCACCCGGCTCTTTTGCAGCGGCAAGTTCGAGCAGATTTGTCCGCTCGAATGGATCAATGCCCTTTTTGCGCAGCAGGCGCACAGCGTCATAGTCCGAGGACGCGGCAAGCCCGTGCTTTTGGGCAAGACGTCGTGCGATGCGCAATTGGCGCCCGGTCAAACCTTCGCGCTTTATGTCGTCCAGTTCTGTTCCGGGCTGGGTTTCATTGGCGGCGGCGGGGCTTTGTGTGGCGTTTCGGATGCGCGCAATAGCATCCGCGCGCGCCTCGGCCGAGGCATCGACCTGCCGCTTGCGGCCCAGATTGTACTTTCTAACCTTGGGTTTCGTAGTCATATAACTGTTTTGCCTCTTCCAAGGTTTCAAACATGTAAAGCTGCCCGTCCAACAGAACCGCCGCCTGTTGGGCAAATTTCTCTAGTGTTTCTGGGCTGTGCGATACAATCACCAAGGTCGTCGTGCGCAGACGCTCCTGCAAGATGTCCCCGGCTTTTTTGTTGAACTCAACATCCGTGGAAGAGGGCATCCCCTCATCAATCAGATACATGTCGAAATCCAGCGCCAGCAGCAATGAAAAGGTGAATCGCGCCCGCATCCCCGAGGAATAGGTCGCAAGTGGCTGGTTGAAATATTCACCCAAACCGCAAAGCCAACTGCAATAGGCCTCAACATAATCGGGATCCATGCCGTATATTTTGGCGATGTAGCGCGCATTTTCCAGCGCCGACATCTTGCTGGACACACCCCCGGTAAATCCCATTGGAAAGGACACTTTGCAATCGCGGCGAATGACCCCTTCATCCGGCTTTTCCAGCCCCGCCATCATATTGATAAGCGTGGTTTTTCCGGTTCCATTGGGGGCGAGGACCCCAAGAGATTTTCCCAGTTCAACCCGGAATGACACCTGATCCAGGATCACCTTTCGGCTGGTCCCGGTCCAGAAGGATTTGCTGACATTCTCGAACTCAAGCATCTGCTCTCTGCTGCTCAATCCAGTATTGTGTCGCTCTTATCACATGGCGATGAGGTGCATTTCCTATCGGTCCATGTTGGCTACATTATGTCGAATTATGAAACAAATCATCAATATCCGCCAGCGGTTGGAAGGAACAGGTAGCATTCCATGGTCAATCTGATCGATGAGATTCAAGCTTGCCGCTTTTGCGCCGATCAATTCGCGCAAACTGAGACGGCCCATTCACCACGACCGGTCGTTTGGTTTAAGCCGGGTACACCTATCCTGATTGCGGGGCAGGCGCCTGGCGCACGTGTACACGAGTCAGGCCGCCCGTTTACCGATCCCTCCGGGGATCGATTGCGCGCTTGGTTGGGCATTGATGATTCCGTCTTCTACGACCGAGCCAAACTGTCCATCGTGCCCTTGGCCTTTTGTTTTCCGGGCTATGACGCCAAGGGCGCGGATCTGCCGCCTCCTGCGATTTGCCGAAAGACATGGCATGACCGCGTTGTCGAACTGCTTGGCAGGGTTCCGCTGACGGTTCTTGTGGGTGGTCATGCGCACAAATACCATCTTGGCGCGCGTGGTTCGGTTACGGATACGGTCAAAGATTGGAAGTCCCACGCGCCGCATGTCTTCCCCTTGCCTCATCCGTCCTGGCGCAATACGGCATGGTTAAAGAAAAACCCGTGGTTCGAAGCCGAACTGCTGCCAGTTTTGCGGGCCAGAGTGCAAGAGGTACTGGATGACTGAAAAAACGGCATTGGATACGGCCCATGCCGCGATGAACGCCGCCCCGAACGATGACAAAGTCCGGCTGAGGTTTTTCGAGCGTTTGGCAGATAGTGAACTGTTCCTGATGCTGACCGAAGAGGTCCAGGGCGACAACATCTCGCCCGAGGTATTCGATGTAGCGGACGGGCAGTTTGTGTTGGCGTTTGATCGCGAAGACAGGCTGGCACAGTTCGCTGATCGACCGGTGTCTTATGTTGCGTTGTCCGGTCGGGTGCTGTCATCGTTGCTTGCCGGGCAGGGGATCGGCCTGGGTCTGAACCTGGAGGTGGCCCCGTCTTCGATGTTGATCCCGGCCGAGGCGCTGGGCTGGTTGGCGACGACCTTGCAGCACGGCCCGGAAGAAGTGCAGGAAAGGATCGCTGAGTTTCTGCCACCGAAAGGGCTGCCCGACAATCTGCTGACCGCACTGGATACAAAGCTGGCCACCGCCGGTGGGTTGGCCCAGTCGGCCTATCTCGTCGCGACGAAATCAGAACACGGTGCAACAGGGCATTTGTTGGGGTTTGTAGGTGCGATTGAGGGGGCGGAGGCGTCGCTGGCAAAGGCCGCATCCGAGGCATTGACCTTTTCAGGTGTCGAGGCGGGTGCGATGGATGTTGGGTTCTTCGCCATGGATGACGTCGCGGCTGGGCTGCTGGCGAAAACAGGCTTGCGGTTCGACCTGCCACAGCCGGAACAACCGGATACTATACGCCAAGCTCCGGGGAGTGATCCCGAAAAGCCGCCGATACTTAAGTGACGACCTACGCCTTACGCGGCGCCAAAGCGACACCGCGTAAGGGGTGATCTGTTTTATTCTGACGCTGCTTCCAGCTTGTCCTGCGTCCGCGTTTCGAAATCGCTGGCCTCGTGGCGTTCGTGCAATTGTGTGTGTGGCTCGCCAAACGGGCGGTTGACCATGCGGCCCCTTTGAACCGTCGGACGCGCATCAATCGCTTTGGCCCAACGCATGACGTTTTTATAGGACTCGACATCCAGAAACTCTGCGGCATCATACAAGCGGCCCAGAACCAACTGACCATACCAAGGCCAGATGGCCATGTCGGCGATGGTGTAATCTTCGCCCGCGATATAGGTTTTCTCGGCGAGCTCTCGGTCCAGAACGTCTAGCTGACGCTTGGTTTCCATTGCGAACCGGTCGATCGGGTATTCCCATTTTTCAGGCGCATAAGCATAGAAATGGCCAAAACCGCCGCCTAGATACGGCGCGCTGCCCATCTGCCAGAAGACCCAGTTCATCACCTCGGTCCGTTCCGGGCCGGACTTGGGCAGGAAGGCGTCGAATTTCTCGGCCAGGTGAAACAGGATTGAGGCGCTTTCGAAAACGCGGAGCGGTTCTTCGCCAGAGCGATCCCAAAGCGCAGGGATTTTCGAGTTCGGGTTGGCCCCAACAAAGCCCGAGCTGAACTGATCACCCTCTCCGATATTGATCAACCAGGAGTTATATTCGGCACCTTCGTGACCCAGGGCCAACAGCTCTTCCAGCATCACGGTAACTTTGACGCCATTGGGCGTGGCCAGCGAATACAACTGCAAAGGATGGCGTCCAACGGGAAGATCCTTGTCATGGGTCGCGCCCGCGATAGGCCGGTTGATGTTAGCAAATCGCCCGCCGCTTTCGCTGTCCCATGTCCAGACCTTTGGGGGAGTATATGTGGATTGATCGCTCATCTGGTGCCTTTCTTACCAAATCCGGGTGTCCGCGCGCCCGATCCTCCTACAGCTAATGTTGCAATCTTCCGAGTCCAACCCTGCCTATCGGTGCTTCCTGTAATATTCCTCGGCGAACATCTCACGATTTCTCGTTCTGGGTCACAGCGGCGCGAGCAGGGCTACGACGGGAAACAAATTCGCTTATTGTTAGCGCAGTCCCGCCAACACGGCGCCCTTGGGCACATGATCTAGAAAAGGAATGACCATATGAAACGCTTTGCTTTGACTTTCGCTGCGGCCATGACACTGGCTGTTCCGGCCTTTGCCGGCCCGCAATATGTTGACGGCACCGGATTTGCCGTCTCGGGCTATGACGTGGTTGCCTATCGCAACCTGGATCAGGTTCCTGTTGGTCAAAGTCAGCCATCGGGCGTTCGTGGAAACGCGGATATCACCGCTGAATATAACGGTGCGACCTGGGCGTTTTCGAGCGAAGAGAACCGCGAAAAGTTTCTGGAAAACCCGGCCTACTATGCGCCCCAGTATGATGGTCACTGCGCTTATGGTGTCTCAAAAGGCGGCAAGGTTCCGGCGAACCCGAACCTGTGGCGCATCGTTGATGACAAACTGTATCTGAACATCACGGATGTTGTGGTTGGCTTCTGGGAAGAAGATGTGCCGGGCAATATCAATCTGGCCGAAGGCAACTGGCCAGGCATTGAAACTGGTGATGCGTCGACCAGTGTTATTCCCAAATTCACCTCGGAAGGTCCAGTTAGCAACTAACCGACCACTCACGAAACAAGGCCCGGCTTACCCCCATAAGCCGGGCCTTTCTCTGATCAGCTGGCGAGCCAATACTCGTTCCGGATCGCCTGATCAGCTTCGAACCGAATGCGCACACTTTTCGCGCCGGGGAATTTGCTTTCGCAGATCTTATCCGGAATGACGACCTCACCAGCGCCCTGGTCGTTTGACTGAAAGCTCAGAACCTCGGTTTCGCTGTTTCTCGACGAGCTTAGAACCGAGGTCGGCAGAGCAATACGATTTGCGCCTTCACACACCGGCGTTGGCACAAAATAAGTTAGATCGCGCCCATAGCATCCAACGGCGTCAGGAACGTGATCCGATTCCGCTAGCGTGGCCGCGTCAGGGTCAGTGGCACTATGCGATTCCGCACTTGGCAAGGCACGGCTCGGGTCCAACATGGCCACACAATTGGCGATATCTTCGGGCTCCAGCTCGATAATGCGCCGCCGCAGACGTGGTCGCCGCGGTTGGCTGGGCCCGTTGTTGTCCCCTTTGACGGTCAAGCCTTCTTTGCGCAGATAATCATAGGCCGCTTTGGCCCTTGCGAAGTTTGCAGAATCCCCACCCGTGTGATCGGGATGGGCGTGAAAGGCGATGCGCCGCCACGCATCCCGGATATCATCCGGAGCGGCATTTGGGTCCAACCCGAGGTCCGCCAATGCGTCGGTGCGTGCCTTAGCTTTGTCAACAGTCTCCATACTCAATACACTCTTTACAAACACATGATCCGAGTTTCGGCATCGTCACATTTTTGTCAATTTTTACAGAGTATTGGGGTGGCCAGGGATGACAATGCGCGCATGGTTTGCGGATTGTTTTTGAATTCAATGCTCACCTGGGGCAGAACCACAATGCGGCAACAACTGAGCCTTGTAATATGGAAAGCCCAGACCGCGATGCAGTCCGGGCAGAAATCCAAAAGAAACGGTTTTGTTAGGCGACGTTCTGAAGCTCGGTTTTCGGGGTGATCCCCAAAGCAAAGCAGACATCGCGGGTCAGTTCCGGGCGGTTCAGCGTGTAGAAATGCAGCTTGTCCACACCACCTTCAATCAGGTCAGAACACAGCTCGGTACAAATAGCTGTGGCCAACAGATCCTCGCGGTCATCGCGCACGGCTTTCTCAAATGCCTGATCGACCCAGTCCGGGATATGGGCTCCGCAACGCTGGGCAAAGCTGCGCGCGCCTTTCCAGTTTTCGATTGGCAGAATGCCCGGCACGATGGGCTTGTCGATCCCGGACTTCACGCAGGCATCGCGGAAGCGGAAGAAGGTTTCGGCCTCGAAGAAAAACTGTGTCAAAGCCTCATCCGCTCCTGCATCCAGCTTTGCCTTCAACCAGTCCACATCCGCCTGCATATCGCGGGCTTCAGGGTGTTTGTCGGGATAGGCACCAACTCGGATGCTGAACATCTCGGTCTCGGCCAGCGCTTCGATCAGTTCGACGGAATGGGCAAAGCCGTCGGAATGAGGGACGAACGTGTTCTGCCCTTTTGGTGGATCACCGCGCAAGGCCACAATGTTCTCGACACCCGCGCGGGCGAACCTGTCTGCGATCTCCAGCGTTTCCTGACGCGACGCATCAACGCAAGTCAGATGCGCCGCAACCGGTAAGCCAGACGACTTGTGTAACGTCGCAACCGCATCCCGTGTTAGCTCTCGTGTGGTGCCACCGGCGCCATAAGTAACCGAGACAAAGCGGGGCTCTAAAGGGGCCAGAGTCTGCACCGTGTCCCAAAGGCGGAATGACGCCTCAAGTGTTTTCGGCGGAAAGAACTCAAATGAAATTTCAGGTCTGGTCATCACGGCCTCGCAGGATCAATTGAGCCTCTTGTGCCATGTGGAGCGATGTGAGACAAACTCATATTCTTCAAGAACAACATGAGTTGCGCGACATATGCACATCGAGTTCCGACACCTGCGGACCATCAAAGCCATCCATGAATGCGGTGGCCTGGCACGCGCGGCCGACCAGCTGAACATCACACAATCCGCACTGAGCCATCAGATCAAAGGGTTGGAGGATCAGGCCGGGGTAGAGCTGTTCCTGCGCCGGTCTAAGCCGATGAAACTGTCTGCTGCCGGTCTGCGCCTGTTGCGGTTGGCCGAACAGATCCTGCCGCAGGTCGAAGCCGCGCAGCAAGAATTCACGTCGCTGCGCGACGGGCGCACGGGCCGCATGCATATCGCAATCGAATGCCACGCCTGTTTCGAATGGCTTTTTCCGGTGCTGGAATCGTTTCGGAAATCCTGGGGTGACGTGGATGTCGACATTCGACCTGGTTTGGCTTTTGATGCTTTGCCCGCGTTGCAGAAGGAAGAGGTTGATCTGGTCGTCTCATCGGACCCGGAGGACCTGCCGGGTGTTGAATTTGTCGAACTCTTTGATTACAATGCTGTATTTGTCGCCGCCTCGTCGCATCCGCTGGCCGAGAAGGACTATATCGAGGCTGAGGATTTTCGGGGCCAAACCTTGATTACTTATCCGGTAGAACGCACACGTCTGGATGTTTTCAGCCAATTGTTGATCCCGGCGCGGGTTGAACCCGCCGCCATCCGACAGGTTGAACTGACCGCGGTAATCCTGCTGCTGGTCGCCTCGAACCGAGGTATTTCGGTCCTGCCGGATTGGGTCGTGCGCGAGGTCAAATACAACTCGGACTACGTTACCCGGCCATTGACGAAAGAGGGGATCACCCGCCGTCTGTATGCCGCAGTCCGCTCGGAAGACCTGGAAAAACCCTTCGTGCAGGAATTGGTCAAATTGGCGCGCGACGAGGCGCGCAAGCTGCAGGCTCAGTAGCGGCGTTTTGCACGGGGCTGCTATGCGATCATTCCTCTTGGCAAGGACGCATTGCATCAGTATACGCGCGGTTTGACCGGACAGGAGCCTTTTCACAATGGTTGGCAGTGCAAATCTCAACATCATGATCAAAGCCGCGCGCAAGGCGGGGCGATCTCTGGTCAAAGATTTCCGTGAAGTCGAGAACCTGCAGGTGTCGATGAAGGGCGCGGGCGATTTTGTGTCCAAGGCCGATATCGCCGCCGAAGCCATCCTGAAAGAAGAACTGCTGGGCGCGCGCCCGACCTATGGCTGGCTGGCTGAAGAGGGCGGTTCGATTGACGGCGAGGACCCGACCCGCCGCTGGATCGTCGATCCGCTGGACGGCACCACCAACTTCCTGCACGGTTTGCCGCATTGGGCGGTGTCTATCGCACTGGAACACAAAGGTAAGATCGTTGCAGGTGTGATCTATGACGCCGCCAAGGACGAGATGTTCTTTGCCGAAAAAGGCGAGGGCGCCTGGATGAACGACATGCGGATTCGCGTCTCCGGTCGTCATCGCATGATTGAATCGATCTTCTCAACGGGTCTGCCCTTCGGTGGCCGGTCCGATCTGCCAGCGACCCTGCAAGACCTTGCGCGTCTGATGCCTGCCTGCGCCGGCGTGCGCCGCTGGGGCGCTGCTGCGCTCGATATGGCTTATGTGGCCGCCGGTCGCTACGAAGGCTTCTGGGAGCGCCGCCTGAATGCTTGGGATCTGGCCGCAGGCATCATCATCGTGAAAGAGGCCGGTGGCTTTGTGCAGCCCCTCAATCCCGAAGGCAGCGTTCTGGACGATGGCGAAGTGATCTGCGCCAACGAGCCGATCTTTGACAGCTTTGCCAAGGTGATCCGGGGCTAAACGCCTCTACCTGCGGGGCACGCGCGGGATGCGGGATTGCGACAGTTTGTACTTTGCCTCGGGATGAGGCGGATGGCCATGGGTGCGATCCCAATATGCCGCGCCACCGCGTCTAAGCCATAGTGGAATGCACAGGATCAACCCTACGACAAACCCCCCGGTATGGGCCCAGTAGGCAACGCCACCTTCGTCGGGGTTGCTGTTCAAGCTGCCCACAAATTGCATTCCCAACCAGACACCCAGCATCACAAAGGCCGGGATCGAAAACACGCGGAAATACACGATCAGGATCAGCAGGATGTCGACTCGGGCCTTTGGGAACAACAGAAGATAACCCCCCATCACCCCGGCAATTGCGCCAGACGCGCCGATCGTTGGCACCACCGAGTCTGGCGCGGTGATGACATGGATCAACCCGGCGCCGACTCCGGCCACAAGGTAGAACAGGAGAAAGGGCAGATGACCCATCTCATCTTCCAGATTGTCGCCGAAAATCCATAAAAACAGCATGTTGCCTGCCAGGTGCATCCAGCCGCCATGCAGGAACATGGAGGTCACGAAGGTTTCGAACGCATAGCCATCCGCGATCCGCGCGGGAATGATCGCGTAGTCGTAGTGCAATCGATTGATCAGCGGCGCATCATTCATGATCCCCACATAGCTGACAAAGATCAGGATATTGGCGGCCATGAGTGCGTAAACGACATAGGGTGTACGCCCCGAGGGGTTATGATCGCGGATCGGAAACATGGCGCGACGCTGGGCTTTTCCAGGCGCGGCGTCAAGAACAGCTTATGCCGCACCGGGTCATTTCCCTGCAACTTGACAGAACGCGGAACAGGGTCATCCTTGCAGTATGACACATATGCTTCACGGTCTGATCATTGGCGTCGCTCTGACCTCATCCGCGGCCGCGCAAACCTGCCCGGATGCTCCGGATCATACGCTGGGGGTGAGCGATCTGATCTCACAGGTTCAACAAGCCGAGTCAGAAGTTGTGGCGCGCACGTATTCCAACCAAATGTGGGAGCTTTGGACAGATGCGCCCGACGCAAAGTCACAAACCCTGCTGGATCGAGGTATGGCGCGGCGCGAGGCATGGGATCTGGTCGGAGCTTTGGAGGAACTGAATCAGCTGGTTGAATACTGCCCGGAATTTGCCGAAGGCTACAACCAGCGGGCCTTTGTGAATTACCTCAGGCAGGATTTCGGATCAGCCTTGCAAGACCTTGATGTGGCCATCGAATTGTCGCCAAACCATGTTGCCGCAATCAGTGGGCGGGCGTTGTCTTTGATGGGTTTGAAACGGCTGGACGAGGCCAGGGCCACACTGAAACAAGCGCTGGAGCTTAATCCATGGCTGTCAGAACGCGCCTTGTTGCAGCCGGGTGGCTTGCTGGACCCTCCGGGGCAGGACATCTGAACTATCGGGGGCGCCCGCCGACCGCCGAGGTGATATCGCGCGCGGCTTCGGCAACCAGCCTGCCAAGGTTCTCAACCGTATCAGGGTTGAAGCGGGCTGTTGGGCCAGACACAGAAATTCCGGCGCACGGACTGTTCTGTTCGTTGAAGATCACCGCGCCGATGCAGGACATCCCTACATAGCGTTCTTCTATGTCATAAGACCACCCACGTTGCCGGGTGGTTTCAAGATCAGCCATCAGCGCCTTGGGATCACTTAGTGTTCGGTCGGTAAATGCCTCGGGTTCGCTCGCGGCCAATACCCTTGAAACGGCCTCAGGCTCCATCGCTGACAGGATGGCCTTACCGATGCCCGAGGCATACATCGGTGACCGTGCACCGGGCGGAAAGAACGCGCGGATCGGGTTTTTGGTTTCGATCTGGCCGACGAAAACCACGTCACCTGAATCGGGAACCGCCAGATTAGCTGTCTCTCCGGTTTCATTCATCAGGCGGTGCATGATGGGCTGCGACACCTCGATCACGCTGTTGCGTTTCAGGAACGAGGCACCGGCGCGATAGGCCTCGATCCCGATCATCCATTCCTGGCGGATTTCGTCGAACCTGACAAAGCTATGCTTGGCGAGTGTAGTGAGGATGCGGTGAGTGGTTGCGGTGGGTATTCCCGTTTCGCGGCTGAGATCGCTGAGGGTGCTGCGTTCAAGCCGTGCAAGGGTGCTGAGCGCTTCCAGAGCGCGATCGAGAGATTGCAGCGTCCCAGCGGAACTTTCCTTGAATAACGATTTGGGCCTGCCGCGCGGTCGTTTCTGAATGTCCAAATTCGGGCCCTCCTTCATCTTTTGCGAACGGTACGTGGAATTAAGGATTTTTCATATGGTGGAAAATTTTTTTAAAAATTTCACGTATGTACGATGCAATGGAATTTGGGCCCTGACGCGCGCCCCAATCCAACATTTTTTAAGTTTTTTGTTTCCCTACGGGAAACCCCCAATATCGCGTCAGTTTGGGATGCTGTATCAGGGTGAAGTCTATCAGGTCCTACGCGACCAAATAGTTTTTCCCCGATGAGGGGCTGGCCTATACCCCCTTCTGGCCGGCCCCTCACTTAGTTTGGGGTCACTTCACCTCAAGCAGTTGGGCGACCCGCGATGGCAACTCTGCTGCGTGATCATAGGCAGCTGTGTGTGGGATGTTGACAACGGGTGTTTTTCGATAGCCCTGCGTGAACAATAGAAACGGAACGTCAGCACGAACCGCTGTTTCTGCGTCAATCTCGCTGTCGCCGACAAAAAGGCGCGGCCCTGCGCTGTCTAAGGCGTCGAAGCTGGCCAGCAGATGCCGAGGATCCGGTTTGCGCATAGCCATGCTGTCTCCGCCTAGAACCACATCGAAGAATCGCGACAGATCCAGCGCATCTAGAATGTGGCGTGCAGGGGCTTCGGGTTTGTTCGTACACACCCCAAAGGAATGGCCCTTGGTCTGCAACTCTTCCAACGCATCAGGGATGCCCGGGTAAGGAACTGTCCTGCTGCTGGCGGCGGCGTCGTAATGGGCGCGCATGCGTTTGGTCAATTCGGTGTGTCGTTCCGCAGGAAGTCCCACATGCCGGATCATTCGTTCTACCAGTTTAGGCAACCCATTGCCTATGAAAGAGGCAATGATCTCTTTCGGTAGTGGCGGAAAATCGATGTCTTCCAGCGTTCGGTTGGCCGCTGCTGCGATATCTCCAAGGCTGTCGACAAGCGTTCCATCAAGGTCGAATACGATTGCCGCTGCCATAGGTCACATTCCTTCATTGCCGCTTGATTTGCTGTTTAGCGCGTCGGTTCTTGGGCGGTAAACCATCAATCTTTGGTAACGATAGATTGGGCGCTTGACATACCTTACTAAATTAATCAGATTAATGAGCAAGACAGAGAGCCAACCCAGTTTCGGGTCAGCCAGAACCTGAGAAACGCGAACAGACCAGACGTTTGCCTTGAACCTTCTGGAGTTGACCGATGAATGTGCAGAACCCGAATCCGAACCAATCCTACGCCGTCTCCATCTTGCCCTCACATAAAGCCGAAGACCTGACCAAAGGTGGCAATCTCGCCCATATCGAGCTGGGCGATCAGCTATACACTCTGCGCATCACCCGCGCCGGTAAGCTTATCCTCACGAAATGAGCGGCGCATCATCGCGGGGTGGCGCAGCCGTTGGCAGGCTGTCGGACCTGAGCCCTATCGAAGCAGGCGCAGTGATGTATTTGCGAATGTGGGGCGATGGCCCCGCAGGCCGTGCGGATGCTGCAAGTGATTTTGACATCGCGTTGGGCGTAGATCGGGGACGCGCTGCGATGCTGACGCTGGACAGGCTATGTTCGCTATGCGCCAATTACGGTCGCCGCCCTCTGGTGCGGCATGGCCTGGGATGCGCGTGCCTTGGTGCTGATGAGAGCTGTTTCGCGCAGATGATCGGGGCGGCGGCAGAAGGCGCACGCGAGGATGCCATGATGATGGCGTCTTTGATCGTGCGTCCGGATTTTGCCCCGGCCTTGGCGTCATTGTCCGAGGATTTGGGGTTTGCCCTGCGCCGGATGACGAAATCTGTACCGCTGCCAAGCACCGGTCATCAGACACCTTCAACCGTTTTGCACTAGCCCCGCCAACAACACCCGCATCCGGCGTGATGGTGATCATGATCGCACGCCGGTTCAGGGGTATAATCTCCAACCTCTGACAACACATCCCGCAGAGCCCATAGGATCATATCCACATCTTCGGCCTCGATTGTCAGGGGTGGGCGAATTTTCAGGATGTTGTCCTTGGGCCCCTCACTGCCGATCAGGATGCGGTGATCGCGCATTCGATTTTTGACATATTGGCAGATCTCTGTGCTTTCCGAGCCATCAGGGTTGATCAGCTCAACCCCCAGGAACAGCCCCATACCACGTACATCCCCGACGCATGCGAAATCAGATTCGATCTGTTTCAGCCCTTCGATCAACCGTGCGCCCATGTCTCGTGCGTTGCCCTGAAGGCCTTCGTCATCGACGATATCCAACACCTCTTTCCCGATTCGGCAGGAAAGGGTTGAGCCTCCAAAGGTTGAAAAGAACTCGATCCCGTTATCGAAGCTTCGGGCGATTTCCTTGGTGGCTACCACAATGCCAAGGGGGTGGCCGTTGCCAATGGGTTTGCCTAACACGACGATATCGGGCAAAGCCCCCTGATGTTCGAAGCCGAAGTAGTATTCCCCCAAACGGCCAAGTCCCGTTTGCACTTCATCAGCGATACAAACTCCCCCGGCTGCCCGGATTTTCTCGTAAACCGCAGGCAGATATCCTTTCGGAGGGACGATTTGCCCTCCTACCGAGGGGAAGGTTTCAGCGATAAAGCCGGCTAACCCATGGCCTCTGTCACGCAGTGCTGCAATGGCAGGGTCCACAAGCGTGGCGAATTTAGCGGAGCGGTCGGGGTCGTCGCGTTTGAAAGATCCGCGAAAGTCGTCAGCTACCTCAACCAGTTCGACCCAATCGGCCTGCCCAACACCGCCGGGTTTGTTGAACTTATAGGCTGAAATTGCAACGGCAGCGTTGGTGTTGCCGTGATACCCATGATCCGGTGTCACGATCCCTTTGGCGCCGGTATGGGCACGGGCCAGTCGCAGGGCAAGTTCATTGGCTTCGGTGCCGGAATTGACGAAGAAACAGACCTGCAAATGATCAGGCAGTTTGGACAATATCTTATCTGCAAACGCCGTTTGTGCCGGATGCAGATAGCGCGTGTTTGAATTCATCCGTTTCAGCTGATCCGCAGCAACGGCCTGTATCCGCGGATGCGCATGCCCCACATGCGGGACGTTGTTGTACGCGTCCAGATAGGGGCGGCCCCATTCGTCGAATAGATGATGTTTCCAGCCCCGCACTAGCATGACCGGGTCATCGTAAGTCAGGCTGAGGTTGCCGCCGAAATGATCATGCCGACCCTGCAAAACGGTGCTTTTGTCGGTTGGCTTATAGAAGACCTTATCGTCCGGCAGATTCAGCAGCGACGCTGGATTTGGGCAGAGCTTGTGCCATAGGAACATTTCGTCGGGATCACCAACACCGGGCCAATCGCTCTCCATCCCGTCCGTGGTCAGTGCCAGCTGGAAATGGACATGCGGGGCCCATCCGCCATTCTGGGTGGCATCCCCGAGTTGGGCAAAAGCCGCCCCTTGCGCCACCGGATCGCCGGGCTGCAGCCGCTCACAAACCTCAGGGTCCAGATGACCGTAGAGCGTGTAAAACGGATCACCCTCGGGCGTTTCATGACGCAGGATCACCACACCGCCATAGTCCAGATGCGCGTCCCGGTTCTCTGCGACCTCAACCCGCCCGCTCATTGGCGCATGCAGTGCAGTACCGGCCGGGGCGAACACATCCACGGCCAGATGCACAGTCCGCCGGTCCGAGGCTTTCCAAGGACCCTTGCGAAACCCTGGCTCTGCATAGATCAGACGCGGTTCGTTGTAGTAGCCCAGCCAGAGCCCTTCCCCGAACTCCTCTCCCACGCGAGCGGCTTCTTCCAGCGGCATGTGGAACGGGTTCTGCGGCCAGACCGAGTTTTCAACAGATAGGGACCCCATAGGGGCATTGCTCAAGTCTTCCCCGAACATTGGAGCGAACCCACCGCGATTCTCGGCGAGGAAGGCGTGAACACGATCAGCTCCGTCAGTCACGGGCAGGCCGCAGGCTGCGCGCAGGCGCGCAGACATCAGGCCACCGTTTACAGATACGTTCTCCAGGAACCGCCATGCGGGTGCTTGCGAGACTGTGACATAAGGGTCGTCCGGGTTCTCGGCGGCCATCAGGGTCGAGTTCACTACCGAAACCGCTAGACGCATGCGCAGCAGCGGCCAGACCAGATCGATCTCTTGCGCGCTCAGTTGGTTTGCTGCGTGATAGCCGCGCACCAAGGCGGTCAGCGCGCGTTCGGGTTTGGGATGATCCAGAACAATGTAAGCTGCCGCGATCGCGAGATCGCAAATCCGAGGGGACGCACACATATCCCCCAGATCAATCAGGCCCGAAACCTTATGACGTTGCCCAAAATCGCCATCGACCAGAATATTGTAGTCATTTGCGTCATTGTGAATGACCTGCTTTGGCAAGCGGACAAGCTGATCTGAAACCGCCCTGAACCCCTGCGCGATTTCGGCCAACAAAGTCCGCCGATCCGGGTCCGAGACAGCCTCCAGATGCGCCTCAATCCAACCCGCTTGCATGAGGTCCCATTTGAAATCCGGTCGCTCTATGGTTTCATGTGCGAACCCCTCCAGCGCACGGTCCGTCGCGCCCAGAACGCGCCCCAGTTTTAAGATCAGCTCCTCGCTCTTGGGCGCGGTCTTGGCGTAGCATTGACCGGGCAAGCGCTCCAGCAACCAAACAAGCCGGGGGGTGCCTGCTTCGTCCTGAACTTCGGGCAAAAGGTCCCCATTCAGATCGGCAAAAACCTTTGGAAAGGGCAGCCCTGGCGCAGCGGTGGCGATATGCGCCAATGCCTTGATTTGCAGATCCACAAGGCCGGTTTCACATCCTGCACGCATGACCTTGAGCACATAATCCTGCCCGTTTTTGGCCTCGACCAGAAAGTTCAGATCATACTCGCCATCCAAGCGCGTCAAACGCGCCTCAAGCCCCCATTGCGCGCGCAACGCTGTTGTCCAGAAAGCAGCTGTATCGCTCATACCTTATCCTTCTGACCGAAGGATCCATCCTTCATCTGGCCAAAAAATATCCTCGGGGGGGAGGCGCGCCAACAGGCGCGGCGGGGGGCAGACAGCCCCCTTCAACCTCAATCCAAGGCGCGCAAACGTTTGAACAGAGAAGACGTATCCCATCGCCCACCGCCCAGCTTTTGCACATCCTTATAGAACTGATCGACCAAAGCTGTAACAGGCAACGACGCCCCGGTTTCATTGGCGGTATTCAGGCAGATACCCAGATCCTTGCGCATCCAATCCACGGCGAACCCGTGATCAAAATGATCGTCCAGCATGGTTTCATAACGGTTGGCCATCTGCCAGCTGCCCGCCGCGCCCTGGCTGATCACCTCGACCACCGAACGGCCGTCCAGCCCGGCCTTTTCGGCAAAATGTAGCGCTTCGCTGAGGCCCTGCACCAGACCGGCGATCGCGATCTGATTGCACATCTTGGTCATCTGTCCTGCGCCACTGTCACCGATCCGACGGCAGATTTTCGAATAAACCTGCATGATGGGCTCGGCAGCCTCGTAAGCGGCCTGATCCCCGCCACACATGATGGACAGAATGCCGTTTTCGGCTCCGGCCTGACCGCCCGAGATTGGGGCATCTACAAAAGCGATACCTTTGCTTTGGCCTGCCGCATACAGCTCGCGGGTCACTTTGGCGGAGACTGTGGTGTGATCGACAAACGTCGTGCCTGAGGCCATACCGTCAAAGACCCCATCATCGCCTGTGCAGACCATACGCAGGTCGTCGTCATTGCCAACACAGGCCATGACAAACTCGGCGCCCTTCGCGGCAGCTTGAGGAGTGGTCGACATTGACCCACCATGTTGGTCCACCCAGGCCTGGGCCTTTGTAGCGGTGCGATTGTAGACGGTTACGTCATGACCGGCAGCCTGCAAATGGCCCGCCATGGGGTAACCCATGACACCCAGGCCTAGAAAAGCGACTTTTGCCATTTTGAAAAACCTCTCTGATATCGGGCCTGGAGGCCGGTGACGTTCCGCAGGCAAGACCGGTTGGGCAGAGACAAAGCAAAGCTGCGCCCAAAGGGCAACCCCGCGTCAGGACTTGCCGCCAAGATCCTGCAAAATCGGACAATCGGGCCGATCATCCCCAGCACATGCATCGATCAGATGACCAAGCGTATCCCGCATGGCTTTCAGATCCGAAATTTTTGCATCGATCTGCGCCAGATGATCTCGGGCGACGTGCTTTACATCTGCGCTCGCGCGGGTCTCATCCTCATACAAGGCAAGCAGGGTCCGGCAATCCTCAATCGTGAAACCCAACGCGCGGGCGCGTCCGAGGAAATTCAGCTTATGCAAATCCTGAGCGCGAAAAACACGATAGCCATTGTCGTCGCGCAGCGGTTTGATCAGATCGATGTCTTCATAATAGCGGATGGTCTTCGCGGGCAAACCTGTGCGGGTGGCGACATCTCCGATATTCATGCGGTTGCCTCTTTCGATGTGCTGGTCCTGACATGGGGTAAATCAGCCCTGACGCGGCGCAGGCGCAGGGCGTTGGAAACGACAAAAATGCTCGAAAGGGCCATGGCCCCGGCGGCCAATGCCGGTGACAGTAGAGGCCCGCCAAAGGGATAGAGGGCACCCGCAGCGACAGGGATCAGCAGAATGTTATACCCGAATGCCCAGCCCAGATTCTGGCGTATATTGCGCAATGTCTGGCGGCTGATTTCGACAGCGTTCGCAACTCCGCGCAGATCGCCAGACATCAGGACCACATCAGCGGTTTCGATTGCCACATCCGTGCCAGTGCCAATCGCCACGCCGATGTCTGCGGCTGCAAGGGCGGGGGCATCGTTGATACCGTCGCCGACAAAAGCCACCGTGCCAAACTTGTCACGCAACTCTTCAATTGCATCCCGCTTTCCGTCGGGAAGAACCTCCGCCGTGACGTGATCAATGCCCAAACGATCCGCCAGTGCCTGAGCCGTGCGTGCGTTGTCGCCAGTCACCATAGCCAAGGCCACACCTGTTTCGCGCAAGCGCGCCAGCGCCTCGAGCGTGCCGGGTTTGACCGGGTCCGAGACATAGATTGCTGCTGCCAACTGCCCGTCGATGGCCACGAACAAGGGTGTCGCACCCTGGGCGGCGCGCGCATCAGCTTCGGGTTTCAGGTCACTGACCGAAATCCCAAGCTGATCCATGAGCGATTCGGAGCCAATTGAAACGGATTGACCTTCGACCCGCCCCTGCAAGCCAAGGCCGGTGAGCGACTGAACCTCTGAGGCCTCAGGCAAATTGGCGGGGCCGGCGCGGGTGATTGCGGTTGCAAGAGGGTGTTCAGACCGCGCCTCCAAAGCCGCGGCAATCCGCAGAACATCAAACGAGGCAAATCCATTGACTGGGGTCACGCTGTCCAGTTCGGGACGTCCAAGGGTCAGCGTCCCGGTTTTGTCCAAAGCAATCACCTTTGCCTGCTGCAACTGCTGCAAGGCGTCGCCTTTGCGGAACAGCACGCCCAGTTCAGCCGCGCGGCCGGTTCCCACCATGATCGAGGTGGGCGTGGCCAGACCCATCGCACACGGGCACGCAATTATCAGGACTGAAACCCCCGCGACCAAGGCATACGATAGGGCAGGTGCCGGACCCAGCAACAGCCATGCGATAACAGCGACAACCGCAACGACCATGACCGCGGGAACAAATCGATAGGTGATTTGGTCGACCAAACCTTGAATTGGCAGTTTGGCTCCTTGCGCCTGTTCTACCATTCGAATGACCTGCGCCAATACGGTGTCAGCCCCCACATGTGTGGACCTAACCCGCAATGCGCCAGTACCGTTGACGGTTCCGCCAACAACTGGATCACCGGCAGTTTTGCCCACAGGGATGGGCTCGCCCGTGATCATGCTTTCGTCGGCATAGGTGCTGCCTTCCAGTATCTGCCCGTCGACTGGAATGCGCTCTCCGGGACGGATATGCAGGATGTTTCCGGCGGCTATCTCAGCAATTGGGAGGTCTCGGGTCTCGCCCTCGACCTCAACCCGAGCGGTTTTGGGCTGTAACCCGACCAGCCTGCGAATTGCCGCGCCAGTTTTGCCTTTTGCCCGCGCCTCGAGCCAGCGACCCAGAAGGATCAAAACCACGATCACGGCGGCAGACTCGAAATAGATATTGGCTGACCCCTGAGGCAGCAGCTCGGGCGCAAAAACCGCCGTGACCGAATACAGATAGGCGGCGCCTGTTCCCAGCGCGACCAGCGCGTTCATATCGGGTGCACCGTGCATCAGCGATGGGATACCTTTTTGGTAAAACACACGCCCCGGTCCGATCAGCAGGGCAGAGGTTAGTGCAAACTGAACTAGTTGGCTGGTCTGTACCCCGATGGTTCCGTGAACCCAATGATGAAAGGCGGGGATCAAGTGGCCACCCATCTCAAGGATAAACACCGGCAGGGCTAGGACTGCTGCAAGAAGCGTCGCACGGCGCAGGTCGGTCGCCTCATTCGTGTTCGAACTGATACTCGCCTCTGGCGGCGTGTTCACCTGTGTGGGATAGCCTATATCTGTAACGATCCGTGCAAGAATGGCGGGCGTGGTACATCCCTCGGCATAGGTTACATGCGCTGTCTGGGTGGCCAGATTGACATCGGCGCGAACAACGCCCGACGCTTTGGCCAGCGACCGTTCGATTTTGGAAACACATGACGCGCAATTCATGCCGTCAATTTTAAGAACGCTGTCTGCGAGGACCGCAGGATACCCGGCCTGTTCCAATGCGTCACTCAATACAGACATAGCTGTATTCCCGGTCACCTGCGCTGACTGTGTCGCGAAATTGACCGTGGCGGTTTCGACACCTTCGCTGCCGGATAACGCGGCTTCGACCCGCGCAACGCAGGAGGCGCAGTTCATTCCTGTAATTTTTATCTTTATCTGTTGAGCGTCCGCCATTCGACTCATCCCAATCCTACGCTAATGCCTAGATGAGGGTTCCAGTGACAGGAAGGTCAAGAGGCGCGTGGTATTTCTTTGTAAACACGACGCGTTCCCGCTTGGTTTCTGCAAGAACGCAACGTTGAAACCGCCAGAAACGCCGCGTCACATGGATTGGCGGGACGCACGCAGACATGTAGCCTTTGGATAACCACTTATCGGAGAGCTTAAGATGTCGCTTTTTTCCTCATCCGCCGCATGGGTCACTGACGAACACCGCATGTTTGCCGATATGGCAGGCCGTTTCATGGACGATGAACTTGTTCCCAATATTGAGACCTGGGTCGACAATGGCGTGGTAGATCGCGCGTTCTGGCACAAAGCAGGGCAAGCGGGCCTGATGGCTGGCGCAATCTCCGAGGAATATGGTGGCGTTGGCGGTGGCATGGGGTTTGATGCCGTTACCATCTACGAACAAACCGCAAGGGGTGATGCGGGTTGGGGCTATGGCATCCAATCCATTGTGACGCATTACATCACGGCCTATGGCAGCGAAGACCAGAAACAGAAGTGGCTGCCCAAGTTGGCATCAGGTGAGATGGTTGGAGCTTTGGCTATGACAGAACCCAGCACCGGATCTGATGTTCAGGCCGTGCAGACGTTGGCAGAGAAGGACGGCAATTCCTACAAGCTCAATGGCTCAAAAATCTTCATCACAAATGGTCAGTCGGCGGATCTGGTGATCGTTGCGGCGAAGACGGATAAATCTCTGGGTGCCAAGGGTGTTTCGCTGATCGCGGTTGAGACAGAAGGGGCCGAAGGGTTCCGCCGCGGTAGGAACCTCAAGAAACTTGGCATGAAGGGCAATGATACCGCCGAGCTGTTCTTTGAAGACGTCAAGGTGCCAATGACCAATCTGCTGGGTGCGGAAGAAGGTCAGGGGTTCTATCAGCTGATGAAGCAGTTGCCGTGGGAGCGGTTGACGATTGGTTTGATGGCCTTGGGTGCGATCGACTTCGCCATCGCCGAAACGGTGAAATATGTGCAAGAGCGCAAAGCCTTTGGGCAGCGTGTTATGGATTTCCAGAACACGCGCTTCAAGCTGGCAGAATGCAAGACTAAGGCCGAAGTGCTGCGCAGTTTTGTAAACGATTGCATCGCCAAGCTGGAAGCTGGTGAGTTAGACGCTGCCACCGCTTCGATGGTCAAATATTGGGGCTCGGAGGTGCAGAACGAGATCATGCACGAATGCCTTCAGTTGTTTGGCGGCTATGGTTTCATGATGGAGTACCCGATTGCGCGCCTCTATGCCGATGCGCGTGTGCAAATGATCTATGGCGGCACCAATGAGGTCATGAAGGAACTCATTGCACGGTCTTTGGATGTGTAGGGAAGGCTCCCACCCATCTTCGCCGTTTCTGGCGAAACGACTGTGATGGTTGGGCCGGGCCGTCCGCAAGACGCAAGGTCGAAGACCGCGCAGATTTTCGATCAGTTTTGATCTTTGATTGGTAACAGTCGAATGGACGCGCTAAGGCTGCGCAGAATGATTGAAAGCGCGCCATGACTAATCCCGATGAACCTCTTTGGCGAACCACCTGCCGTGAAACTGTCACGGCAACACCGTTGTTGTCTGACATAAGTGTGGACCTTGCGATCGTAGGAGGTGGCTATACGGGCTGTTCGGCGGCCTTATATGCGGCGCAGCAGGGTGCGTCTGTTTGTCTGCTCGAAGCAAAGAGCATCGGGCATGGCGGCTCTGGGCGAAATGTGGGGCTGGTCAATGCAGGCCTTTGGCTACCGCCTGACGATATCCGCAATCATCTGGGGCAGGAAACCGGTGACCGGCTGATCGATCTGTTGGCGCAGGCACCTGCGGATGTCTTCGATCTAATAGATCAAAATGGGATCGATTGTGAACCGGTACGGCAGGGCACGCTTCACTGTGCGCATTCCGGAGCAGGGCGCCGCGATCTGCAGAAACGACATGCGCAGTTGGTTGCCAGCGGTGCGCCAGTTGAGTTGCTAACAGCGCAGGATGCATCACAAAGAACCGGCAGCACAGCGTTCCACGGAGCGCTATATGATCCGAGAGCGGGAACCATCCAGCCGATGGCATATGTCATGGGCCTGGCGCGGTCGGCCGCAGAGTCAGGAGCGCACATCTATATGGAAACTCCGGTCCAAAGCCTGCGCCGCGAAGGCAAGGAATGGTTACTTGAGACACCTCAGGGAAGTGTGCGGGCGCGGGCTGTCATTCAGGCCACCAATGCGTATCATCAGAGCTCTGAAGAAACTGCACCTGACTATGTCCCTGTCTATTACTTCCAGTATGCGACCGCCCCCCTGTCACACAATCTGCGCGCCAGCATTTTACCAGCTGGTGAGGGATGCTGGGATACGGGTCTGATCATGACATCGTTCCGTCTGGATGGGGACGGGCGGATGATCATCGGTGGCATGGGTGATTTGGGTCATGCCGGGTGCAGAATACACTCGGCCTGGGTAAGGCGAAAACTGGATCAGATGTATCCGCAACTCTCAGATCAGCCCCTTGTCGAAGGGTGGCATGGTCGCATTGCCATGACGTCTGATCATATCCCGAAGATCACGCAAATTGGCCCCAATGCCTTGTCGGCGCATGGGTTTTCTGGTCGGGGCATCGGACCCGGTACAGTGTTTGGACGCCTGATGGCGCAAAGCCTTCTGAAGGGTGATCCTTCTTGCCTGCCTGTTCCAGTGGTCCGCGAGCACCAAGAGCGATGGCCTGGCCTGCGTCGGGTCTATTTTGAAACGGGTGCTGCACTGACACATCTGATCAAAGCGCGGTTCTGACGGGGTGCTTGAAGATTAGCTTCGCAGCCGAGCGGCGATCTCTTCGATCCGTTTGCGCAGCCAACGATGGGCAGGGTCGTTGGCCATACGCTGATGCCAAACCATGTAAATCGACACAGGCTCGCACTCAAAGGGTAGTGACGCGCAGTCCAGTTCGGATAGCGGGCCTTGTTTCATCAACGCCGTATCGGTCGATATCAGGGGGCTGCCCTTCACGAATGAGGGAATGGCGTTGAAATGGGGCAGGGTCACGACGGGTGGTCGGATTTGGTTCTGGTCGACCCCACGCATCACGGCGCGCGCGCTGCGGCCATTGGGGAATCGCACTTCGATATGGTCGCTTTCGCAGTAGTCTTCCCAACTGTTGGGTGCATCGCGCTGGGTTCCATCAAAAAATATCATCAAAGGGCTGTGCAGTAGGCGTTTCTGAAGAATATCCGGCCCGTCCGGGGGCAGCGGGGTCAGCATCAATTGGCACCTGTCACTGCGCAGCACGTCCGGGTCCGGCACGCCTGACGCGATGAAGTCGATCCTCAGCTGAACCCCCTCGGTGCGGGTTTCGCGCAGGAGGTCGGTAAAGATTAACTCGCGCGGCAGATCATTGGTTGCGATGGAAATCTCGATCTCTTCTGACTGAGGATCAAATGGGCGTTCATCGGTCAGCGCACGCATGCCGTCGAGGACGGTCTGTACCGGTTCTTTCAGTGACAAAGCGCGTTCTGTCGGCGTCAGCCCCTGTCCCGATCGCACAAAGAGCGGGTCACCAAGCACATGGCGTAGCTTGCCCAATGTGTGGCTGATCGCGGATTGGGTTACGCCCAATCGGTCGGCAGCTTTTGAGACGGAACTCTCCTCGAGGATCGTCAGAAACGCGCGGAGAACCTTACCATCAAGGTCAGAAAAATCGATTTTCTTCATATGATATATGATTAGGCATGAATGGATTTGCTGTCCACCCGGCGCTAGACACTCGTGAAGCAAGGAGGCTCCATGGGCATTCGTTTTTTCTCGGACAAAAACCGACCGGTGCATTTGGGTCCATATCCGTTGGAACGTCTGGCGCGCCAAAGCGCCATTCCTGACCTATCAGCGCTGCCCGAAATGCCGCAACTGAGCTTTCACCGGGATAAACAGCCCGAAAGCATCGTCAATGCGATGGGTGAATTTCAGGCGATGCTGGACACGATCCGAGATGGCCTGGTTAACCCGACAGTCTCGGATATCCCAGCTGAACCCATGATGCGCTCGAACCATTTGAAAGCGTTTGGATATTTCAACGATGCGTCCATGATGGGTTGCGGACCTTTGCCGCGCGATGCTTTCTTGGAACAGCCCCGTCGTAACCCGGATATCGACCGGTTGGCGCAAGCTCTGCGCAATCG
The DNA here is from genome assembly GCA_039818265.1 of Pseudomonadota bacterium. GTDB lineage: Bacteria > Pseudomonadota > Alphaproteobacteria > Rhodobacterales > Rhodobacteraceae > Ruegeria. Next base: position 122,355 of record JBCBUG010000007.1, read on the forward strand.
TCAGACAAAAACGCTGGCCTCGGGCATTGATGTGATCATGGCGGACCTGAAGGACAGCGTCGAAGCAACACCCGGTCCGATTGATAGCCATGGTCACGCCATTGTTTTTTTGTACGAATACCACCGCGATCCTGATCCAGATGAACCCGGCGCGGATTGGATCATAGATGCGCAGGACCACCGTGCTTGTCTTCTGGCGACTGAGAACGCGACGGTTATCGCCAATTACATCCGATTGCTTGGCTTTGATGCGCGGGCGCATTCGGCCATGTCGTCTGAGGTTGATTTGGGCAAGCTGGCAGTAGCCGCAGGATTGGCGACGCTTGAAAACTCGGTACTGGTGGCCCCGTGGCTGGGGCGGCGTTTTGGTCTGGCTGCGGTTACGACCGAGATGGAGATTGCCCATGATCTACCCTTGGCCCCGATGGCAGAACAACCCTGGTTCCACACTCAAGGCCCCACCTGGTGGCTGGGGGCTGGGTTCGCCAAAAACGCTCTGAACCGTGATCCTTATGCCAAACGGCGCTATGTGGACGGCGCTCATTCGTTTGAAACACTAAAGCGCGTCGAAACGCCGACCACCTATATCGACGAAGAAAATGTCGCCCGCGTTCCCAAGCGCGCGGATATGTTCGCCCGCGCCCAGTTCGGGGATATGGGCAAACATCTGCAAGATGCCGCAAAGGGTGGATACTACGTGCGCAAATCCGCCCCGAGTTTTGCCCAACGCCGGGCCCTTGGTGCGTTTGTTCTTTTGCAGGATGGCGAGAGTGCGGATGTGCCCAAACCCTCGGACGCCGCGCGCAATGCCGCCAACATCAAGGCGACAAGTTACTTTCTGGGCGTTGATGCGGTTGGCCTCAGCAGATGCCCGGACTGGAGCTGGTATTCCCACGACGCGACAGGCGAGGAGATCGTGCCGCCCCACGATCAGGCCGTCAGCATGATCATCGATCAGGGTTATGAAACGATGGAAGGCGCAAGCGGCGATGACTGGATCAGCGTCGCACAATCTATGCGGGCCTATCTGCGGTTTTCACTGCTTGGCGGGGTGATCGCGCAGCAGATCAGGAACCTGGGCTACAAGGCCAAGGCGCATACGGTGATGGATGGCGAGGTGCTGCAACCACCGTTGTTGCTGCTGTCGGGATTGGGTGAGGTCAGCCGCATTGGAGAGGTCATCCTGAACCCCTATTTGGGTCCGCGTCTGAAATCAGGGGTGGTGACGACCGATATGCCGGTTGATCACGACAAGCCCATCGATTTTGGCCTGCAGACCTTTTGCGAATCCTGCAACAAATGCGCGCGTGAATGCCCCTCGGGTGCCATCACGGCCGGACCCAAGCTGATGTTCAACGGCTATGAAATCTGGAAGTCTGACAGCCAGAAATGTGCTACCTACCGGATCACCACACCCGGCGGGTCAATGTGTGGGCGTTGTATGAAAACCTGCCCCTGGAACCTTGAAGGCATCTTCAAGGAACGCCCCTTTCGCTGGGCTGCGATGAACATTCCGCAAGCGGCCCCCGCATTGGCCAGACTGGATGATGCAGTTGGAAATGGCGGGCTGAATGACACCAAGAAATGGTGGTGGGACATCGAATTGCAGGGCGATGGGTCCTATCGACCCTCAACCCACCCGCTCAATCGCCGTGATTTGCAACGGGACCTTGATTTGAATTACGAGGATCAGACTTTGGCGGTGTACCCCGCCAATCTGGCCCCACACCCGTGGCCTTATCCCTTTGCAATGGACCGAGAGGCCGGGATCGCCGCGTATCAGGCGATGGTTTCGGCAGACGAATACAGATCCCGCAAGGCTGAGGGGGATCGATCTGTTGTACATCGCTATCAGATCGCTGGCGACGCACCTGTGATGCGGGTTGCCGTGACCAAGGTCGAAAAGATGACAGCGGATGTCACGAAATACGAGTTTGCATCGCTGGACGGTGCGCCCCTGCCGGGATGGACAGCGGGCGCACATCTGGACGTGCTGGTCGCGCCCGAATTTCTGAGGCAATACTCGATGTCGGGTAATCCATCGGATCGGGCAACCTATCAGATCGGCGTGCTGCGCGAGGATGAGGGGCGCGGCGGGTCCGCTCTGTTGCACCGGATCTTCAACGAAGGGCGCAAGGTTTTCATCTCAAATCCGATCAACCATTTCGAACTGGACGAGACCGCGACCAAGACCTTCCTGATGGGTGGCGGCATCGGGATCACGCCGATGATTGCCTTTGCCCACCGCCTACATTCGCTGGGCCGAGAATTCGAGTTGCACTACTCTGCCAGCGCACGCGACAGCGCTGGGTACCTTGAAGACCTGGCCACAGCCCCTTGGGCAGATCGCGTTCATTACCATTTCTCGGACGACGGAACCCGTGCCGATTTGGATGCTATCCTATCAGGCTATCACGAGGGATGGCATGTCTATACATGCGGACCGGATCGCTACATGGACGGGGTGATGCAGGCGGCCACGCGGCAAGGTTTCCCCGAGGACGCGCGGCATCTGGAGTATTTCTCGGTCCCGGAAACGCCAGAGTACGAAAATCATCCTTTCAGCCTCAAGCTTACGCGTTCGGATCGGGTTTTACCTGTGCCCGCCGACAAGGATGCGGCTCAGGTCCTGAATGAGGCTGGGTTTCACGTGGATGTGAAATGTTCAGATGGAATCTGCGGTGTCTGCAAATGCGGTGTTTTGGCGGGAGAAGTTGACCACCGCGATTTCGTTCTGTCAGCGAAACAACGCGAAAAAGCAATGATCCTGTGCCAAAGCCGCGCGGCAGATCCCGACGGCGTGATCGAGATCGACCTTTGACTGCGGTCTGAAAGCGACATGATTTGACATCAAAATAGGTGGTGCGGGCCATGGACGCCGGAGGATGGCTGAACTAACGTCCATTCGAACCCCAGTGAATCCTGACCCACAGGCGCGAGGTAAAATCATGGATTATCACAGCCCTGCCAGCTTTGCCGAAGCTTCGGCGCTGGCCGCAAAAGCGACGGGCATCACACGGTTTCTGGCCGGCGGCACCGATGTCTTGGTGCAGCTGCGCTCGGAACTGGTGACGCCCGATACGCTGATCGACATAAAGAAAATCAACGGTGTACACGACATCACCCGCAACGCTGATGGCAGTTGGACGCTTGGCGTGGCCACTACGGGTGCCGAGATGAGCGAGCATCCCGAGCTTGGACGTGATTGGCCCGGTGTGGTCGAGGCGATGGACTTGATCGGATCGACACAGGTGCAGGGGCGCGCAACGCTGACAGGCAACCTGTGCAATGGCTCTCCGGCAGCGGATTCGGTGCCTGCGATGATTGCGGCGGGTGTGACCGTCACCGTAACCGGCCCCGACGGGGATCGGACGGTCGCGGTCGAAGATATCCCGACAGGCCCCGGCAAGACCGCCTTGGCCAAGGGCGAGGTGATCTCGGCCGTCAACATTCCTGCCCGCGGCGAAAACGGCGGCGACGCCTATCTGCGCTTTATCCCACGGACCGAGATGGACATTGCCGTCGTCGGCGTCGGCGTCAGCCTGCGGCTGGACGGCGATACCATCACCGAGGCGCGCGTGTCGTTGGGCGCTGTGGCCCCGACCGTCCTGCTGGTCGAAGACTGTGCCAAGGCCATCATCGGCTCAACGCTGGATGACGCCGCACTGGATGCGCTGGCCACTGCGGCCTCGGCAGCCTGCAACCCGATTGACGACAAGCGCGGCACCATTGCGTTCCGCACCGAAGTGGCCGGTGTTCTGGCCAAACGTGCTGCAAAAATCGCCTACGCCCGCGCGAAGGGAGACCAAACATGAGCAAGCTCCACGTATCCACCACCGTGAACGGGGACGCAGTCGACTATCTGTGCGATCCGCGTGAAACTCTGCTGGATTGTCTGCGCGACAAGTTGAACCTGACCGGTGCGAAAGAAGGCTGCGGCACAGGCGATTGCGGCGCGTGCTCGGTCACGGTCGATGGCCGTCTGGTGTGCTCGTGCCTGATGCTGGGTGTCGAAGCCGAGGGCAAGCAGATCGAAACGGTTGAAGGCATCGCGGACGGGGATGTTCTGCACCCGTTGCAGAAGAAGATGATCGAATATGCCGCCCTGCAATGCGGCATCTGCACGCCGGGCATTCTGGTCGCGGCCAAATCGCTGCTGGAAAAGAACCCCAACCCGACGGAAGAGGAAACCCGGTACTGGCTGGCGGGCAACCTCTGCCGTTGCACAGGGTATGACAAAATCATTCGCGCTGTGATGGACACGGCGGCTGAAATGCGGGAGGCGTCATAATGGCTCTGGACGATCGCAAAACTGATTTCACTTTTGTTGGCACGCGACCAAACCGCCCCGATGGTCTGGACAAGGTGACAGGCCGCGCCAAATTTGGTGCGGATATCACCGCGTCCGGCATGCTGCACGGCGCTATCCTGCGTTCTCCCCATGCCCATGCGCGGATCATCAAGATCGATGCGTCCAAGGCCGTGGCGCATAAGGACGTCAAAGCCGTCATCACCCGCGCCGATTTCGCCGATGTCCCGTTCAAGCCCGGTCTGGAAGGCGAATTCTGGAACGTGCTGGAAAACGTCATGGCGGGCGAAAAGGCGCTCTATGATGGTCACGCGGTGGCAGCTGTGGCGGCGACCTCTGCCCTCGCGGCGCGTGATGCGTTGAAACTGATCGAGGTCGAATACGAGGTCCTGCCCCATGTCACCGATGTGGATAAGGCGATGGCACCGGACGCGCCGGTCATTCGTGAAGGGGCGGCGGACTATTCAGTACCCGAGGGGTTGCATCCCAACGTTGTACGCTACCACGAGAGCGGCCATGGAGATGTCGAAGCGGGTTTTGCCGAGGCTGATCTGGTCATCGAAGACAGCTTTGTCACCGAGGCCACTCATCAGGGCTATATCGAACCGCACGCCTGTCTGGGCATGCTGGGCAATGATGGCAAAGGTGAGTTGTGGTGCACAACGCAAGGCCATTGGATCGCTCAGAAAACCTGTGCGGCTCTGCTGGGGATTGAGACCTCCCAACTGCGTGTCACCGCATCCGAAATCGGCGGCGGCTTTGGTGGTAAGACCACCGTCTTCATTGAACCGGTCTCGCTCGCACTGAGCCGCAAGGCAAACCGTCCGGTTAAGATCGTGATGACCCGGTCAGAGGTGTTCCGCGCAACGGGACCAACGGCCTCAGCGTCTATGGATATCAAGATTGGGATGAAGAAGGACGGCACGATTTCGGCAGCGCAGGGCGTATTCCGTCTGCAAGGTGGGGCTTTCCCCGGCGCGCCCGGTGATATGACCGCCATGTGCGCCTTTGCCCCTTACAATCTGACCAACGTCAAACAGATCGGATATGACGTGATGGCCAACCGCCCGAAACAGGCGGCCTATCGCGCACCAGGCGCCCCGATGGGGGCTTTTGCCGTCGAATCAGTCATTGATGAACTGTGTAACAAGCTTGGTCTCGACCCCGTCGATGTGCGTCTAAAGAACGCCGCCCACGAGGGGAGCAAGGCCAGCTACGGCCCGACCTACGAACGCATTGGTCTGGTCGAAACGCTTGAGGCCGCCAAGGCGCACCCGCACTACTTGGCACCGCTGAAGCCGGGGCAGGGGCGCGGGATTTCCTGTGGATTCTGGTTCAACCACGGCGGCGAGACCTCAGTGTCGCTGGCCTTGTCCGAGGACGGCTCGGCCCAGCTGATGGTGGGAACGCCGGATATCGGCGGCTCTCGCGCGTCGATGGCGCTGATGGCGGCCGAGGTTCTGGGCATCCCATACGAGAACATCCGCGTCACCATCGCCGACACCGCAACGCTGGGTTACAACGACGTCTCACACGGCTCGCGCGTGACCTACGCGTCGGGTCTGGCCACCATCAAAGCGGCCAAACACGCAGTCGAAAAACTGTGCGAACGTGCTGCGGCCAAGTGGGGTATCCCGGTCGAGGCCGTGAAATGGGAAGATGGCTGTGCTGTGCCTTCAGGCCCCAACGCAGGCGATTTCGATCCGCTGGCGCTGTCCGACATCACAGCGGATATGGGGCGCACCGGCGGCCCGATCTCGGGCCATTTCGAGGCAACTCCGGAAGGCGCAGGCGTATCCTTTGGTACTCATATCGTCGATGCCGAGGTCGACCCGGAAACCGGCAAAACATCGATCACTCGCTATACGGTCATTCAGGACGCCGGTAAGGCGATCCACCCGACATATGTAGAAGGTCAATATCAAGGCGGTGCCGCGCAAGGTATCGGATGGGCGCTGAACGAGGAATATATCTACGGCGAAGACGGGCGGCTACAGAACTCGATCTTCCTTGACTACCGCATCCCCGTCGCAAGTGACCTGCCGATGATCGACACGGTGATTGTCGAAGTGCCCAACCCCGGTCACCCGTTTGGAGTGCGCGGTGTGGGTGAAACCGGCATCGTGCCGCCCCTGGCCGCCATCGCCAACGCGGTGTCAAACGCCGCGGGTGTTCGGATGAAGCAATTGCCGATGTCTCCGCCACGCATTCTGGCCGCGCTTAAGGACAATGGTTGAGGTCCATCTTTGGTCCGGCCTCCGGTCACTGACCGGGGGCCGACAGGTGGTAGAGGTTGAGGCCAAGACCACCGGAGAGCTTCTGCAAGCTTTGGTCGATACCTATCCTCAGTTGCAGGCCCCGATTGATGCTGGCGTTTCTATCGCTATTGACGGACGCGTCATTGCCACGGGACTAACCGAGCCAATTCCGGAAGGCAGTGAAATCTATCTGATGCAACGCTTAAGGGGCGGCTAGGCATCGGGCGACCACGGTTCGCGCCCGACCATCCGATCGGCCTCGGCCGTAATGTCGTTCATATGTTGCTCAAGGCTCAGCCGCAGTGCCTCGATTTCTTCTTCACTTGCTTTACGCGGCACCGTTTCGGTCCATTCGCGGCACAGAAACACGCCCTCATTGCGCCAGGGGCGAGGCATCAGCAGGCGATCCCAGGTACCTGCCTCTCGTCCGTGTTTGGCAGAGAAGGTGATGCCAAAAACCCGTTTGCCCGAGGTGCGCGCCCAGACCAGAGGCACGGTCGACAACACCCGTTCCGGGCCCCGTGGGCCGTCAGCCGCAATCCCGATCGATATGCCCCGCTTGATCTTTCCGATCACTTCGCGCGACACCGCGATGTTGTTCGCGTTCTTGCTGGTCATGGCGATCGTATCCATGCCAAACAGTTTCTGCACCCGGCCCACCATGCTGCCCGCGCGTGCCGAGGATGTGATTGAACAGATTTCGCCTTTGTCTAGCGGGAAGAAATAAGGCGATTGGGCCAGTCTTTGGTGCCACAGCACAACGATGACCGGTTCACCCTGTTCAGCCAGTTGATCCAGCTCTTCATACCCGATGCGCTGCCAACGGGTGTTGCGGTTGACCATTCGGATGTAACTGGCGATCCGCTGCGCAGCCCAATTCAGTAAAAATTCGCTGTCGGCGATTTTCGTGCGGAGGCTCAAGCTGGGTTCCTTTTGTTGCCCGACCCTTGTCTTACCGCACTGCGCGCGCCGCGCAACTTGTTTGTATGGTGGCGAACTGATGAGGATTGCAAAAAAGCCTCTTGAGTCCGCCGCGCAGCTGGCATATCTGGTGGCGCACCATAGGGGTATAGCTCAGTTGGTAGAGCGACGGTCTCCAAAACCGTAGGTCGCGGGTTCGAACCCTGCTGCCCCTGCCATTTCTCCGATTTCGTTTCGATTATATTTTGTTGAGGTCGTGCTTTTGTCAGCGTCAACTAACATTAACCCGGACCAATGTGTCTGGATCGCAACCACAACCAACAATATTAACAAAGTGCAACCTGTTGTTCGGCGCGAGTTCGTTGACATACCTACCTGGGAACTTCCGGAGGCTGAACTCAGTAAGTACAAGCCCCTTTTCGATGCTGTTTATAACGATTGGAAGCGCGGAGATATTCTCACCCCGGAAATGGTAGGCGAGATCTGGTACTATAATTCGAAGGCGGACTATTATACCGCGCCGTTTATCTCTGGTGGCGGATTGCCAATGGTATCGGAGGCCGCCAAACGTGTTCTGGAGCGCTATGATTTGGGAACGACAGTCTTTCACCCGATCACGTTGATGAACTCCGAAGAGACCGCGCGCACCACATCTGAACCCTACTACCTGCTCAATGTCGCCAATAAACGTTCCATGGGAAATTACGACGTTTTGGGCCCGGAAGGCGACAATCGCGCGCCGCTCAACAATCGGCACGGAATTCGTTTTCGTCCTCAAAGTGGCCAAGAGGCAGAACTTGTTGTCATCCCTGAAGCCTTGGGTGGGCCAGACATATGGCTCGACCCAAAGGTTCCAGAGATACTGTTCCTGTCTGATGCGCTGGTTCAGGGGCTCAAGGCGTCCGCTGTCGATGAAGGTTGGGGCCTTGTGCGCTGTGCCGTGGGCACTCTTTGAAAGCGTTCAGACGGATTTGATCTCAATAGAATTGAGAAGCCTTGGGTGAACGAAATGCACTCAGATTGGAAATCACTACATTAGCCGAACCCAAACACCATCAAGCCAACAACAACTGGTCGCCGATATTGGTCTTGTGCCGGGTCGGCATCGTTTTGGCATCCCGCCCGTCGACCGTTAGAGTAAGATCTTTGTAGAACCCCTCGCTATCGAACCACCAGCGATGGGATTTGGCCATTTTGCGCTGCCCTTTCGGCACGTCGCGCTTGTACTGCTCCTCGCAATAGATGTCCCAATGCCCTTTTGAGGTTAGCTTGGGCATTCCAACGCGGCCAGCTCGTTCTCGACCTCCGTTCACAAGACCTCCGGACAGCGCCAGAACCTTGTCCTTGCCGCTGTAATAGTTGGTGAAACGCTTGCTGCGCTTTTTCAGAACCAGATCGCCCCAGGCGCCTTTTTCCAGCCATTCCGCATCCACATCGCCCGAGGCAAATGTCACCTGATCGGCCGACCAGATTTTGTTGCCGGGTCCTGCGGAATCACCGAAATCAGAGAAGGCGCGCAAGACAACCAAAGCCCCCATGGAGTGCGCCAGAATGTGCACCTTGGGCTTGGGAGCCATGCCAAGAAGTGGCAACATGCCATCCCCAACCAGATGCGGGGCCACAGCTTTGGCATCTGCGCGGTCGCTGTCATAGGTATGCAGTGACCCGTCGCTGGGCCAGTCAAAGGCGACCAGCGCGCCCTTGTATCCATTGGCCCGAACACCCTTCTCAATCTTGTCCAACCGATCCAGCATATCCTTCTGGCTGGTGTTGAAGCCGTGAACATAGATCAAAACGGCAGTGTCCCCGCCTTGCTGCCGCACAAGGTTCAGCCATTTTGCCTTTTTGATAATGCCGCCTTTACGGATACGCCCGTCGGCGGTTTTCTGAGTGATATGGACGTAACGCGTTTTCGCGGCAGGTTTCAGGGTGAATTTCTTTTTCTGTGCATTGTAAGTGCGGCGCGAGAAAAATAAGGCCATTTGTTAAACTCCGTTATTCATAATCTGCTGAGTGTCGCATGAACTTGAGAGTTCACAAAACGTAATCTCGCAAGGATTGGAGTGGGCGAAGCATAAGGAAGGACGACAGGTTTCCTCTGCCAATCGAATGGCCTATGGTCAGGTCCGGTAGACACAAACACACGAGGACCCATGTCGCGCTTTGATGGATATTTCCTGCGACAGTTGCTGATTCTGTTCGGCTTTTTCACTTTGGTCCTTGTCGGGGTATTCTGGATCACTCGATCCGTCAGCCTGTTTGACCGAGTCATCAGTGGCGGGCAATCGGCGATGGTGTTTCTAGAGTTCACGGCCCTGACACTGCCAACCCTGATCCGCACGGTGATGCCCATGGCAGTGTTCGCAGCTGCGGTGTACGTCACCAACCGATTGAGCCGGGAAAGCGAGTTGACAGTTATGCTGGCGACCGGATCCAGCCCCTGGAGGTTGGCGCGCGCTGTGGTTCTGTTTGGCCTGATCACGGGTTTGATGATGGCGATCATCAGTGTCTTTCTGCGCCCGGCCTCGGTCGAGCAGCTTGAGATCAGACAGGCCGAGGTTGCCGGGGATGTGACAGCACAGCTGTTAAACGAAGGTGAATTTATGCACCCGGCCGAAAATGTAACGGTCTATATCGGGGGCATTGATCTTGATGGGACACTGCAAGAGGTGTTTGTATCCGACCGGCGTGATCCAGAAAATGCAGTCAGCTATTCCAGCGCCACGGCCTATCTGGTGAACAACAGCACCGGTATTCATCTGGTGATGGTCGATGGCGTGGCTTTGCGCCTGAATGCCGAGGGGCGGACGCTGTCCTCGACCTTGTTTCAGGACGCATCCTACGACATCTCGGAACTGGCGAATACAGGCGGCATGACCCGGCGCAGCCTCGAGGCGATTTCAACGGCAGAATTGCTCTATTCCATGAAGACCATCGAGGAAACGGAATTCCACAGCCGTGGGCATCTGGTCGAAGAATTGCATCAGCGCTTCTCGTGGGTAGCGATCTGTATCGCGGTGTCGCTGGCGGGGTATGCAACGCTTATGCTTGGCAGCTTCTCTCGTTTTGGGCTGTGGCCACAGATCCTGGGAGCCTTCACGATACTGGTGCTGCTGGAAGGTGTCAGAGGGTTTGTGTCGCCCGTTGTGATCGATGATCCACGGCTTTGGGGATTGCTTTATCTGCCAGCGGTGATCGGGATACTCATTTCGGTCTTATTTCTGCTTGTCGCGGGTCGACCCGTGTTGAAGAAACGTGCCAGACTAGAAGGGGCTTTGACCTCTCCGGCCTGAGGTCTTTTTCACGCGGATCCAAGCTCGGCGGGGCGTTCGAAATCTAGCAGGATGCCATCAGGCGATATGCGATCTGTGCGGCGGTGAAATCCCATGCAGCGTTGCCATCAGGTGCCAGTTCGACCACATCAAAGCCAACACATTTACGGCCTTTGAGCGAGTGTTCAACAAGATGCAGTGCCTGGTAGTACCCCAAGCCGCCCGGGACAGGCGTGCCGGTCGAGGGCATTTGTGAAGGGTCCAGGCCGTCGACATCAAAGCTGACATAGATCAGCTTAGGGAAGTCCTCGGGCAAGTCGACGGCGTGGATGCTGCCGGTCACCAACTCTTCAGCATCCACGTGGAAAATTTTGTTCGACAGGCGGCTTTGCGCCTCTTCGGTTGAAAACGCGCGGACACCGAATTGCGCCAGTTGGATGCCTTCCTCAGCCAGCAGATGCATGACCGAGGCGTGGCTGTGTTTCTCGCCTTGATACGCGTTGCGCAAATCGGCATGGGCGTCGATCTGCACGATTCCAACGGACTGTTTCAGCGCCCGCGCTACACCCATCACCGCGCCGTAGCTAAGCGAATGCTCTCCGCCCAGGGTCACGGGCACTTTGCCTGCACGAATGGCGGCTTCGGTCCGTTGGGCAAGGCGTTCCATCACCTCGGGCAAGGGGCCGTCACAATCCAGAGGGTCTTCGGTAAAGATACCCTCGACGCAAGGCTCGGCATGGCCGGTGATGCGTTCCAATTCGTTGCTGGCTTCGATGATTGCATCAGGGCCTTTGGCTGTGCCCGATCCGTAAGAAACAGTCCGCTCCAGCGGCACCGGGATCACGCGAAACCGCGCGTTTTCCGAGCGTTCAGCGGTGGTAAGTTCACTGTCGAGGAAAATGCTCATGAGAGGCGGTCCTTAAAGTCGTCATAGCCGAACTGTTTGATGATCTTCAGCTCGTCCGTTTCGCTGTCCCACAGGGCGATGGTGGGCAGGGGAACACCGTTGAACGTGTTGGTTTTGACCATCGAGTAATGCGCCTGATCGAGGAAGGCAAAACGTTGCCCGATCTCCAGTGGCTGAGCCCATGTGTAGTCGCCGATCACATCGCCCGCGAGGCATGACGGCCCGCCCAGACGGTAGGTATGGCCCGCCTCGGCCTCATCCATAAGGGCGGGGCGATAGGGTGCCTCGATCACGTCGGGCATGTGACAGGTGGCCGAGATATCGGTGATGGCGAGGTTCATGCCATTGGTGGGCAGGTCGAGGATCTCTCCGACCAGAATACCCGCGTCGAGCGCGACGGCCTCGCCAGGTTCGAGGTAGATGGCGACATCGTATTTCGCGCGGATGGATTTGATGAATTCTACCAGACTATCGCGGTTGTAGTCATCGCGGGTAATATGGTGACCGCCGCCGAAATTCAGCCAATTGAGCTGGCCGAGAAAGGGTTTGAGTTTCGGCTCAACGGCAGCCCAGGTGCGTTGCAGCGGTTCGAAGCCCTGTTCGCAGAGCGTGTGCATGTGCAAACCGTCCACGCCGGTCAGGGTCTCGGCAGTTAGTTGGCTGACGGGTGTCCCGAGGCGCGAGCAGGGCGCGCAGGGATCGTATTTGGGAATCTCGCCTTCAGAGTGTTCCGGGTTGCTGCGTAGGCCGATCTGTACATTGGCCGCTTGGGCTTTGGCGAAGAACCGGTCTTTTTGAGCGGGCGAGTTGAAGATGATATGGTCGGACAGCGATAGGATCTCGTCGATATCCGCATCCTTGTAGCCGGCGCAGAAGGTTGCGACTTCGCCGCCATATTCCTCGCGGCCCAACCGGGCCTCATAAATGCCGCTGGCGCAGGTACCGCCGAGGTGCTGGCGCACCAGAGGGGCCAGCGAGAACATCGAAAACGCCTTGAGAGCGCTGAGGACATGCGCGCCGGACCGGGTGCCGATCTCGGAGAGGATGGTCAGGTTCCGCTCGACCGCTTTTTCGTCGACCACGAAGCAGGGTGTGGGGACGCGGCTGAGGTCGAAATTGCGGAAGGCACCGGCGTCTCCGGCCTGGGTAGTCATCATGTCGGACATGTCCGGCGTCTCCGATTGTTAGAGAGGCCGGGGGCGCTGCCCCCGGACCCCCAGGATACTTATAGCCAGATGAAGTTCTGGATCTAGAATTCTACGGGGCCGTCGAGTTCGTGGACCTGCCATGGAAGGCCGTGGGTGTTTAGCATGTCCATGAAGTCATCGGGGTCGAGCTGTTCCATGTTCCAGACCCCCGGCTCTGTCCAATTGCCTTTCAGAACCTGTGCTGCGCCGATCATGGCGGGGACGCCCGTGGTGTAGCTGACGGCCTGGGAGCCGACCTCAGCATAGCATTCTTCGTGGTCGCAGATGTTGTAGATGTAGAAGGTCTTCTCGCCCGAGCCGTCCTTGGCCTGACCCGTGGCGATGTCACCAATGCAGGCTTTGCCCCTTGTTTCCGCGCCCAGATCGCCGGGATCGGGCAGCAGGGTTTTCAGGAACTGGATCGGGATGATTTCCTTGCCGTCATGCATCACCGGGTCGATGCGGGTCATGCCGACATTTTCCAGCACCTTGGCGTGGGTGATATAGGCGTCGCCGAAGGTCATCCAGAAGCGGGCCCGCTCGATCTCGGGGAAGTGGGTGCTGAGCGATTCCAACTCCTCGTGATACATCAGGTACATATTCTTGGGGCCGATGGCGGGAAAATCGAATTCGACCTTGTGGGTCATGGCGGGGGAGTGTTTCCATTCGCCATTTTCCCAGTGGCGCACTTCGGCCAGCACTTCGCGCAGGTTGATTTCCGGGTTGAAGTTGGTGGCGAATTCCTGATCGTTCGAGCCGCCATTGGCGTCCAGCACGTCGATCTGGCGGATGGTGTCGAGCTTGTGTTTCTTGAGCCATGTGGCAAAGACGGAGGTCACGCCCGGATCGAAGCCCGAGCCGAGGATGGCGGTCAGGCCAGCCTCTTTGAACCGTTCCTGATAGGCCCATTGCCAGTGGTATTCGAACTTGGCCTCATCCTCGGGCTCATAATTCGCGGTGTCGAGGTAGTGGATACCGGCCTCAAGGCACGCATCCATCAGCACCAGATCCTGATAGGGCAGGGCAAGGTTCACGAGGATTTCCGCCCCGGTTTCCTTGATCAGCTTGACCGTGTCCGCGACCTTGTAGGCGTCCAATTCGGCGGTTTTGATCTCCACGCCGACGCGGTCCTTGACGGCTGCGGCAATGGCGTCGCATTTCGATTTCGTGCGGCTGGCCAGAGTGATTTCGGTGAAGGTGTCCGAATTCATCGCCATCTTATGTACGGCTGCGTGGGATACGCCGCCCGCGCCGACAACCAGTGTTTTGCCCATGGTCTGTCTCCTTCTTATTCGTAATAGGTGTAGCCGTTGATCGAGTCGCGATAGGCGCCCATCAGGGTTTTGCGGTCCTTGGCTTGCAGAGTACCGGTCGAGATCGCCTCGTCCACCATTTTGCGGAAGGCGGCGACGCAGTCTTGGGGGTCGAATTCGACGTAAGACAGGACCTGGCTGATCGTGTCGCCCTCTTGTTCATGGAGCAGGTCGAAGCCGCCATCTGCCCGCAGGTCGATGGTGACGACATTGGTATCACCGAAGAGGTTGTGCAGATCGCCGAGCGTTTCCTGATAGGCACCGACAAAGAAGACGCCCATGAAGTACTCGCCCTGATCTGGTAGCGAATGCACCGGCAGGCTGGGTGAGACACCGTCGGCCAGAATGAACTGGTCGATCTTGCCGTCGCTGTCGCAGGTGATGTCGGACAGAACGGCGCGGCGGTCGGGCATTTGGTTCAACCCTTGCAGCGGCACGATCGGGTGCAGTTGGTCGATGGCCCAGACATCGGGTAGGGATTGGAAAAGCGAGAAGTTGCAGTGGTAGATATCGGCCACCTTCTCAAGTTGGTCATTCACATCCGTTTCCAGATGGTCGCTTGCGGCCAGCGCCTTGAGGCGGGCCATCAGCGACAGATAGATACGCTCGGCCCGGGCCATCTGGCGCAGATCCACATAGCCACGGCGGAACAGGGCGCGCAACTCGTTGCGGTAGAAGGTGGCATCGTTCCAGCATTCCTGCAGGCGGTCTTTGCTGAGGTACCCATGCACCGCAGCGAGGTCCGAGACCAAATGGTGATCGTCCGCTTCGACCTCGGGTCCGTTGGGAGCGTCGTAGAGCGTGCTTTCCAAGACGTTGAACACCAGCATCGAGGAGGTCGCCACAACCGCGCGGCCGCTTTCGGTAACTAGCGTGGGGTGGTCGATCTCGGCCTCATCCATTGCGTAGGCCACGGTTTCGACCACGTTGGCGCAGTATTCCTCGACCGTGTAGTTGATCGAGTTTTCTGCGGCCTTCTTTTCGCCGGTATAGTCCACGCCCATACCGCCGCCGAGGTCCAGATGGGTCAGCGGAACGCCCTCGCGGGTGAGTTCGGTATAATAACGACAGGCCTCACCCACGGCGCGGCGGACATCGTTGACGTCCTGCACTTGGCTGCCCAGATGCGAGTGCTGCAGCCTGAGGCAATGCAACAGTCCCGCCTCGCGCAACTTGTCCACCGTTGCCACAAGCTGATCGGTGTTCATGCCAAAGGCCGAGCGGTCGCCCGAGCTTTCTTCCCACTTTCCGCTGATCTGGTTGGTCAGTTTCACCCGGACGCCGATCAGAGGTTCGATACCGAGCTCTTTGTAGACCTCGATCACCGTATCCGCCTCTTTCGGGCTTTCCAGCACGATGACGGTGTTGAACCCGATCTTGCGGGACAGGATCGCCAGTTGGATGAACTCGGCATCCTTAACGCCATTGCAGACGATCAGCGCCTCAGAAGCCAGACGGTGGGCGAGGGCCACAACCAGTTCGGGCTTTGATCCGGCCTCCAGCCCATAGTTGTATTTCTTGCCATACTCGACGATCCGGTCAATCACCTGCGCCTGCTGGTTCACCTTGATCGGAAAGACGCCGCGATAGGCACCTTTGTAGCCCACGCGCGCGATTGCTGCGGCAAAGCTTTCATTCAGATGTGCGATCTCATGTTCCAGATAGGACGTGACGCGCAAAACCATCGGCGCCTTGATGCCCCGGTCGTCCAAATCGCTGAGGATGCCAGGCAGGCTGATCGCATCAGCCTCTGGCGCCATCGGATTGCGCAGACCGATCTCGCCCTGCTCCGTCACCTCGATGAGGCCTTTGCCCCATTTCTCAACCCCGTAGATGGAATGCGGTGCGTCGGGCGTCTGTTTCAATCAGGTCGATCCTTAACATAAGCGTGCCAGTTTCGCGCCCGCCAATACGGCAGCAGTTTGATTCTTCCAAGTGTAAACTATGTGAAGGGGATTGCCGAATTTCACGCGAAGCTAAGGATCGGGATCATATGGTTGTCCCATTGGCAATCCGAACTTGAAAGAATCTTCTGGTCTGCTTGGTTTAATGCGCCAAATAGCCCGGTTCCAGTTGTGAAGATCAATCCATCGGGGCCCGCGCCAAGCCCGCAAACGTCTTGCAGTGCTGAGGCGTCTGTGAATGTGGCGGTCTGCACGTCGAACCGGTGCAGCGCATTGCCGCGCGGGCAGGTGATGGCGATGGTTGTGCCGTCGGTTGAGAAGGCAACGCTACCTGCATATCCTTGCAGATGGCGTTGTTCTATGGCCGGGGCGGACAGCAAGATCGGCTCCTGACCTAGTCGGTGCAGACCCAGAAGTGGCGGATGCTCGGTCTGGCTGCCTTGCCACTGCATGGCAAATCCGACCAGACCATCGCCGCGCACGGCCAGATGCCGGATCGAGTTCTTGTGCAATGCGCTGGGCAACTCCATCTGGTCCAGCAGCCCGCCCGTCAGGCTCAGGTAGCTGAGGTTCGGGCGCATCACTGGCAGATTCAGCTTGGTACGACCGGTCTCGGGGTGGGTTTCAATGCCGCCATTGGCAATCACGAGGGTCTGCCCATCCGGCATCAAGCGTATGTCGTGAGGGCCAATGCCACCTGATGAGAACTCGCCGAGTCGTTCGAAGGTTTTTGTATCCCAGACACTGATGCGGCCTTCTCCGGTTTCGAAGTTGTTTTCGGTTGCGAAGAACTTGGAACCATCTGCTGAGAACGTGCCATGCCCATAGAAATGATGGCCTTCAGGCGCCTGAAGCCGGATCCGTTCTGTACCACCGGCGCAATCGATCACGATAGCAAAGGTTCCGGGACGGCGCGCGAAGGCCACGGCCAGCGGTTCCGTCGGATGCGCGGCGGCAGCGTGACCGCGGGCAGGTAGGGGCACGGCGAACAGGATATCGCCTTCCGCGCTCAGACCCGCCAATCGGAATGACCCATCCGGGAACAGCCCTGCCGCCAGATAGTCTGGTGCACCTGCCGCGGCCCATCCCTGGACCGGGGCGATGCTGGCAGCGGCGAGACCGGCAAGGAATTGCCTGCGGCTGGTCAAGGGCTCAGTCTCCGTCCAATGAGTTGAAGCCGGCGCTGATGCCCAGCGTCGGGCCAAGCTCAGTCGCTGCAATCTGGCGGATATCATTGATCGACTGTTGCAGCGCTTCGATCCGAAAGCGGCCTTGAGGGTCCGCAACACCGGCCAGCGCCGGGTCGTCGATAGACCGAACACTTTCGATCGCGCGGTTAAAAGCTGTTTCCAGATCGGTGGCGATTTCCGGGTGTTCGGCAGACAGGCGCGCCGCAAGATCGCGCGTGGAGACAAGTGAAAGCTCAACATGGCGTAAGGATCGTTCGGAACGGCGCGCCTCGGCCCGTTTGGGGCGCGGTCGGTCATATGTACCCAGCGGACGGCCCAAACGTGTCTCGGATGTAAACTGCAGCCCGCTCGACAATGCCTTGAACAATTCCTGCAATGCCTCATCTTGCGTGCGATAGGGGCCATCTGCCGCTGGTTGCGTCAGTTCAGGCGCATAGGTTTGCCAGTCAGCCACCATAGCATCGGCATTTGCATCAATATCAGCGCTGATCGCCTGGATCAGGGCGCAGCGATATGCAGCGCTTCCTTGCTGGTTAAACTCTGGGTCATATAGCATCCGTTCCAGTGCAAAGAACCCGCGCCCGGCGATCGAGGTTTCGGCATAGGCATCAGGTGAGGCGACGGCGCTATCTTCGACTGCAATGTGTTTTGATAGGGCCTTGGGGGTAAAGCCCTTGGTGTCCGGCCAGAAAGCCATCGCAAAGGCGCGATCATCGGTTTCGGTAGGCCCAAATCGTAGGTGGCTGGCCGAAATCCACGCGTCGAATGCGGTGCCGTAAGCGGTCCGCAGGTCTTGCGATTCTGGGGCACAATCCTGCGCCGTCGCATTTAGAACTTCTGTCGCTTCGGCAAGCATAGTGAAGCGTGGCAGGATGTGGTTTTCGGTCACGTCGATCAGCGTGGGCGTGTGGTCCTGCGCCGCTGCGGACAGCGGAAAAACCAAGGCTGCGATCAGGGCGAGTTTATGCATGTGTTACAGGCTCTCCAAAAAACGGATAAGGGCATCCCGGTCGGATTTTGGCATAGAAACGACCTTGTCTCGGGCGTCCTGCGCTTCGCCGCCATGCCAAAGAATGGCCTCTAGCAGATTGCGCGCGCGACCATCGTGAAGGAATTCTGTATGGCCCGAGACGCGTTCAGTCAGGCCAATGCCCCACAGCGGCGGCGTCCGCCACTCGCGGCCTGTTGCGCGCGCTTCGGGGCGATTGTCGGCCAGACCTTCGCCCATGTCATGCAGCAGGAGGTCGGTGTAGGGCCAGATCAACTGGAAACTATGTTCTTCGCGGTCTTCCATGCGGTGGGTTACATGGGACGGCGTGTGGCACGAAACGCATCCCGAGCTATGAAACACTTCTTTTCCGCGCAATACCTCTGGGTCAGCTACATCAGGACGACCGGGTACGCCCAAGTTACGGCTGTAAAAAGCCACCAGATCCATCCCAACCTGATCAATCTCGAAACCTCTGTCGTCTTCATCGCCATGGGGGGCTTGCACGCAATCTATCTGTGTATTGGTGCAATCCCCATAGGGCTTAGGGAACAGAGGGCTGGCGATGCCAATATCGCCCGCAAAGGCCGCTGCAGATTGTTCCATCACGGTTGGCATCCCGGCCTTATGGCCAAACCGTCCCATCATCGGCGCGTCATATTCCGCAGACCAAACGATGTTCGGGCGGCCTGATATCCCATCCCCATCCGCGTCGTCTGGATCGGCCTTGGCCAGCAGGTCGGAGACCGGGATCGCCTCCAGCAATCCTAGGCCGATCATCTGCGGTGCCATCCGCGGGCTGAGCATGGTATCCGGGTGCAAGGGACCATAGCCCAGATCGGCGGCTTGGTAGGTTGGGCTGCGCAGTGACGCAGTTTCGCCCTCTGAGAGGGTGACGGGAACCTCTTGATATGTGATATCCAGCCGGTATTCTGCCGAATGCCCCGCCAGTGCGAAGTCCTGCATCTGACCGCCATAGGTAGGCTCAGGCAAGGTGGCGATGTAGTCCGCGATCTCGGCATAGCCGTCTTCCGCCGTGCCCGGGATGGAAACCCGCAGAAACATCGAAATCGCGGTGTCATCCGGCCCGTTTGGTGTATGCCCGCGCCCGTCCTTGATATGACAGCGCTGGCAAGAGCGTGCGTTGTAGAGCGGCCCCAAACCATCTGAGGCGAGCGTCGAGGAGGGTGACGAAACCCAGATTTTCTTGAACAACCCGTTTCCGACTTTGAAATCCAGCTCCTGTTCAAAGCTCAGATTGCGCGAAGGCTGGGAAAATGCGTCGGCATCATTGCGCACACGGACGGTCGCCGCCCCTCCGGGCAGGTCTTCAAAGCGTTGCGGAGCGGAAAAGTTCAGCGGTGGCGCAGTAACTTTGGAAATGCGATCCTGTTCTTCGGCGGTGCGAGGAATGACGTTCAGGTGCAGATCTTGCAGCTGGTTTGGCACTGCGGGGGTGGCGACAAGTGTGCAGAACGTCAGCACGATAACGGTGTACGCCTTTGCCCAATTCTGCGGTATTGAGCTATGCATAGATGGCTGTGCTGTACCGCTCAGGCAGATCAGCTGGCGTTTCCAAAGCATCGATGTGACTTTCTTTATCAGCGATCAATTATTTGATCAGCACCTTACAGATGGGATCGACAGCGTTCGTCCGCCAATTGCATATCCGTCTATAAGGGTCTTGTGGTGATCTCATTTGGTCGCAGCGTAGGGTTTGAGATCAAGATCAACGACTGGGCATATAACAGCGCCAATTTGACCAGAGACGCGTCCTTGCGCCTCTGGTCCCAGGGTTAAGCTTATTGGAAAACCGCGTCCGGATTGTCCAGGCTGTCCGATCCTTCGAATTCAATATTCTCCAACTCAAGCGCGGTAACGATACGTTCGATCGTTTTGGTCTGGTCGATCAGGCCGTTCACACCCCCCATGATCAACGCTTCGCCGCCGGCATTGCCGCGTTCCAACATCTGGTCATAGGCAAACCCGGCTTCGGCGGTGGATTTCATCACGCCCAGGGCAAGCATGGTATTCGCCAGTTTGGCTTTCATCTCGGTATCCAGCGCGGGGTCGGTTGCGATGACCAGACCGGACAACGAAGCACCGCTAACCGGGGTGCCATCGATCCGGGTGTAGCTGCCCAGATAGACGTTCTGGATGCCAACGCCGTTGTAGTAGTGGTCGTTATGAGTGTTGTCGGCAAAGCAGGAATGCTCTTCTTCCGGGTCGTTCAGCATCACGCCAAGACGCATCCGCTCACCTGCGGTTTCGCCATAAGACAGCGACCCCATGCCGGTCAGGATCGCACTGATACCGGCGTCTTCGTTCTGGGTCAGTGCAGCGCGGGCGTCACCACCCTCGGCCCATTGTGCAGTTATCCATTCCAGATCGCTAACCAACAAGTCTGTTGCGGCGCTCAGATACTGGGCACGACGGTCGCAGTTTCCGTTGGTACATTCGTCCCCTTGCGCAAAGTCAGTCCAAGGGCGGTTGCCAGCGCCGGCGCCGTGGCCGTTCAGATCCTGACCCCACAGCAAGAATTCGACCGCATGGTAGCCGGTTGCTACATTGGCTTCGATCCCATCCGCTTCGTGCAGGGTTTCTGCCAGCAGTTCAGGTGTGATTTCAGAGGCATCAATCACATTGCCAGACAGCTCAAAGCTGGGGTTGGCGATGACGTTCAGAGCGGCAAACTCATTCTCATCACTCGGGCCACCGTACGACGCGTCGACATAGTCGATCAGACCTTCATCCAGCGGCCAAGCGTTCACCTTGCCTTCCCAGTCATCGACGATGGCATTGCCAAAACGATAAACCTCACTCTGCTGATAAGGTACGCGCGCGGCAAGCCAGGCGGCACGGGCCGCGTTCAGGGTGGCATCCGATGGCTCCGCGATCAGAGCGTTCACGGCCGCTTGCAGTGACTTAGCGGCGATCAGGCTGTCGTCATATTTGGCTTCAGCAATATTCGCGTAGGTGTTCAAGACATCTGCTTTCGCAGGAGCATCGGCAGCCGATGCGGTGGTTGCAGCGCAGAGGGCGAGGGCGCTGGCAGCGGCAATAGACTTGGACATGTGGTTTGATCTTTCCTGTCAATAAAGGGCGGTGCGGGCTGAGTGGCCACACTGTTTTTTACACACAAAAAGTTGAGTGAATGAGTCGGAAATGTCAACCTGAGTTTTATCGTCGGATATACGCTCACGCATGGGCAAACTGCCGCACATCCCCATAACTGGCGATACTTGCCGTAGCGACCTGCGTTGCGCACCTTGCGATTCGGGCTAAACTCGGCGTTGTGATTCTATTTTTGGTGGTACGTGGTTGATGATGCGCCTGTTTCTTTTCTTGTCTTTGTTGTCGACGGGCGTGATGGCCCATGCAACACAGCAAGACTACCAGCACAAACATGGCACTGGGCAGTTGAGCATGGTTTTCTCAGGGGCGGAATTCTCACTGTCACTAACCGTGCCCAGCGCGGATATTGTCGGGTTTGAAAGCCAAGCAGAGACAGATGAGGATCGCGCTAAGGTTGCGGTTGCGATTTCGGATTTATCTAAGCCATTGGAGTTATTTGTCCTTGCCGAAGATGCGGGCTGTTTTACCGCATCGGCCAATGTGGCGCTGACATCAGAGGGGATTGTTGATCAAGCGCAGGTTGCTGAGTCCGGCAATGGGCCGGATGAAGATGCCGAGCATTCTGAGTTTCGAGCTGATTATGTAATCCAATGTCGGGACATCGCAGCGCTGACGACCATCGAGTTTGCATATTTCAGTCGCTTTGAACGTGCTCAGAGCCTTGCGATCAGCATTGCCCTGCCCGATAGCTCGCATGAGTTTGAGGTAACGCGCGCGACCCCATTGATCGATTTGACCGGTCTTTAGAAACATTAATGGATATATGCTGGCCATTGTTCGAAATTGGTTATCGCTTGGGGTCTTTATCAGTCGCTCACAAATAAGTTTTTGGCCCGGTAGACTTTGGCTTTTCAGACCGTCGCGCGGTGTAGACTAGGGTTCTGACATGAAGGTGGTTATTCATCAAGGTTTTCACAAAACGGGAACCAGAACCTTTCAATCGATGCTTTTCAGAAACCGGGAGCTTCTAAAAAAGCGCGCTAACATCCTTCTGCCGCGTGATCTGAAAGAGGCCGGGTTTTCGGCACGCAGATACGCGGTGCTGCCGCAGGATCGAGTGCTCCAGGGTTTTCGCACAAAGCTGCGCTCGGCGCTTGAACCCTTTTTAGATCAGGAAGACAAACCCCTGCTGATCAGTAGCGAAGAATTCGCAGGCATGATCCCGGGGCGTAAGAATGTCTGGGCATACACACAAACCCATGTCCTTGCTCAGGTTCTCTTGGAAGAAGTGCAGCTGTTCGCCGGCGGCAAAGCCCGTGTGACCTTTTTCTTCACAACGAGAAACCCATCTGACTGGATCAAAAGTGTGTATTGGCAAAACATTCAATCCAACAGAATTCCGGAGAATCTTTCAGACTATGCTCAACAGCTCAAGCCTGCATCCGATCTGGATGCAGTTGTGAGCAGGGTTGAACAGACGGTTTCTGCGCAAGCGCATGTCGTACGGATCAATGTCTCAGACACCGACGACCGTTTCCTGGCACTTACCAAAGTGCTGTCCGTTCTAAATGTCCGGTCAGATGACCTGATCCCTGTCAAGAATGCGAATGTCCAACCCTCTGGTGCTGCTGCATATTTTCTTGAGCTCAACCGGTCAGATTTTAGCGATGAAGAGGTTCAGATCGAAAAACGGGCTTATCTGGATGGTTTGAAGGTAAACAAGGTGCGTTGATAGCAGCATAGTTGCGCAACCGCGTAGGGATCTTTACTTCATCGATCGACCTTGTTGGGGAACTGGTAGCGGAGGAGGGACTTGAACCCCCGACACGCGGATTATGATTCCGCTGCTCTAACCAACTGAGCTACTCCGCCATGAGTGAAAGGCGATGTAAGCGAGCCGTTGGAGAGGGTCAAGGGGGAAATCGTCGCTTCGACAGGGAATTTTTTTGATCTAACCTCAACCGACATCAGTTGATGTATTGTCTGCCTTCGCAGCGTTCTGGATCACCTTGCGTATGAAATCGGCGCATGTTTCTGGCACCGTGATGGGGGTCATATGACCCAGGCCTTCAACCTCTTGATATGTCAGTCCGAACTGCTGCATTTGCGGCCCGTGCATCGCAGGAGACAGGATTGTATCCTGTGCCCCGTAAAAAACGCCTCCGGGTGTTTTCAGCTCGGGATAGCGCGCGCTTTGGGCTGCGATGCTGTCATCTACCCCGACAAGATCCTGGGATGCGGTGATAAAGGCTGATGGACGTAAGCCAAGCGCGCCACCAGCACGTTCCAAGAAATCATCCGGGGCTATTTCGGGGTCAAAGGCTACCTGCAAGACATGGGGTGCAGTTTTGGACGCGATGGGAACAGCCAGGGTGTTTCCGATCAGGTGACGTATCCAAGCCGAGCGGATTTCGAGGGACTTAAACACCTCTGGTGGCTTTGGCATTTGATGGGTCAAGGGTGCAAGCAAGGCTAGGCTGGACACGCGGTCCGGGTAGTCCAGAGCGATGGCAAGCGAGACCGCCCCGCCCAGTGAATGCCCGACCAGCACGGCGTCAGTGACGCCCTTGGCATCGAGGAATTCGGTGATCATACGGGCCTGTTCGGGCAAACGGCCCATCTCGGCCGTGTCGCGGGTGGAATATCCACAGCCTGATCGATCCAAGGCGATCACGTGATACTCATCCGCAAGCTCATCCATCAGCCCATAGGTGAAGTGCTGCAATTGCCCGGCCAACCCATGGATCATCACAATCGTTTGCGTGTTGGGGTCACCTTTTTCGACGTAGTGAATACTACCGCCCGAGACCGGGATGATCTGGCCCAATTGAGGAACGGTCTGAAGGCCAACCTTAGTCAGATGCCGCGTCCAGAGGTGCATGCCCAAAAGAAAGACCACGAGAAGTGCCAGCAAGCTTAGAACAATTGTCATCTCATCAGTCTCCTTTTGCGTCGGGCAAGGGCATATAGTGTTCGATGCCTGCGGCGGCCATGCGTCTCTGGAACTCAGCAGCGGTTCCGGGCCACAGGGCCGTATTGTGGCCTTTGGCATCCTGATACCACGATGTGCAACCACCGTCTTGCCAAACAGCGTCTGCGTGCCGATCCTGCATTTCCTGTGTAAACGCGGCCTGCTTTTCTGCATGCGGGTTGATTGTGCGAAGGCCTCGATCTGACATCGAGGTAAGCACTTCGCCGATATGACGCACCTGAGCCTCGATCATCAAAATGACCGAGTTGTGGGCGAGCGTTGTATGCGGTCCCAAAAGAATGAAAAAGTTCGGGAACCCTGCGACTGCAGTGCCCAGATGGG
The DNA here is from genome assembly GCA_039818265.1 of Pseudomonadota bacterium. Classification (GTDB taxonomy): domain Bacteria; phylum Pseudomonadota; class Alphaproteobacteria; order Rhodobacterales; family Rhodobacteraceae; genus Ruegeria. The sequence goes on from JBCBUG010000007.1 coordinate 146,992, forward strand.
CTTGCATCCCACCTAACCAGGCGTCGCGCAGCGTCAGATCGTCTGCGCCTGTAATGTCCAGACGTTCCGCAATATCGGTTACGTGAAAACCGGTCCCCCAGACCAGGACATCGGCCTTTACTTTTGTCCCGTCGCTGGCTGTGATCGTATCACCCTCAATCGCTGCCACGCCCGATGGGATGACATCGACATTGTCGCGCATTAGGGCTGGGTACCACTCATTCGAGCTGAGGATCCGTTTGCATCCGATTTGGTAGTTCGGTGTCAGCTTCTCCCGCTCTGCCGGGTCCGACACTGCGGGATGCAACGCTTTGTGCCAAAGGTACATGGCGTATTTCACCATCAGCTTCTCGCGCCGAAACACGCGGTGGCGGAATTCGAAATAGGCAAAGATCAGGTTTCGCCTTATCCGCGCCAATAGCGGAACCTGCCGGTACAGCCGTCTGACCCATGGCGCAACCGGTCCATCCATGCGTGGCAGTACGTAGGGGGCACTGCGTTGGAAGACAGTTACCCGCTTCGCGATCTTGGCGATTTCCGGGACAAACTGGATAGCTGAAGCGCCGGTGCCAACAACAGCTATATTCGCACCGGTCAGATCAACATCGTGATCCCACTGGGCGGAATGAAAGCTGGGTCCTGTAAAACTGTCGGCGCCCGGAATTTTGGGGATTTTGGGAATGTGCAACGCCCCGATGGCCGAAACCAGAAACTGAGCGGTCCAGCTCTGCCCTTCATCGGTTTCAACGTACCAATGATCGCCGCGCCATTCAGCAGATTTCAGGCGCTGGTTGAATTGGCAGAGGTCATATAGGTTTTCTTTTTGCGCAATGTCTCGAAGATAAGCCTGTATTTCGGCCCCGCCTGCATAAACCTGGCTCCAGTCCGGGTTGGGATGAGACGCCATGCTGTAAAGGTGCGAAGGGACATCGCAGGCAACACCGGGATATGTGTTTTCGCGCCATGTCCCACCGATATCATCGGCCTTTTCCAGAATGGTGATGTCGCGGATGCCCAGTTTGCGCGCCTCAAGCGCCATGGTCATCCCGGCGATGCCAGCGCCTATGATCAACATATCCGTTTTTTGATCCAAGCCCTCGCCCCTTAGCACAACCATATGGTGATCATCCCAGCATAGATAAGGATGCTGAGGTAAGAAGCAAGCTGTCGTTTGTTCGGATCAAAACGCCGGGCGCATCTCAAAATGCGGCGGGCGGCATTGCGGAGATCAGAGCTTTAGGCGATCAGCCCGACCATGGCGCACCAGACGCTGGTTGAGACTGTCGGCCTCGGGCGCGCCATGCTCAAGCGCGAAAACAAAGGCGTGGGTCAGGAAAAAACAAGCCGCGTCGATGTCGCCTGCGGCTTCGCGCTCATCTGCGGCCATCGTGTAATATGTGACGAGGGCAGCTGGATCATTGCGCGAATGCGCATCCAGCAACAAGTCATCCAGCGTTGCCCTGTCCATTTCTGCTAACTCCACTTGCGATGTCGAGATTATTCGGAGCGTCCGTTCTCGATTTGCGTTGCCACCCAGTGGTGGAAGTTGTGCGTTGGGCCATCCATCGCTGGCGAGAACCGGCCGCCATCAAACAGCATACCATGTCGCCCTTTTTGCATGCCTTCGACGACAAAAACGTCTTCTTCGAAAACGGTTTTCCATAGTTGTGCATTCGAGGCGCGCAGCCCGTCATGTTCGGGTGTATCAGCCTCGCTTTTGGCATAGTAGAGCTCGATATGCTCAACCGTATTGCCCTGATCGACAGGTTCCAGGATGATTGCAAAGCTGTGATCGCGCTGAACGCCCAGCAAGACGTTCGGGTATAGAGCGATGTATTCCGCGCCTTCATCCCATTTGTCGCTGAGGCCCGGAAAATCAGGCATTGTTGCGCCATCCTGATCGGTCAATTGCCGATAGACCAACGTGCCCTGACCCGAATAATGCCCGCGCTTTTCGATGTTGTAGTGATCTTCCAGCCGGGAATAGCTGTTGAGCCCCGGATGGACCCACGGCAGGTGATAGCTTTCGCAATAGTTTTCGACCGCAAGCTTCCAGTTGGTTTTGACCTCAAGTTTTAACGAAGATTCATCGCCGCCATGGAACAGTGGAGTTTCGAATTCCTTCCAGCGTTCCAGCAATTCTCCATGCGCATCCTCAAAGGCCGGGGCATTGCCGTCGACATTCACAAAGATCACATCGCGCCAGACATGCGAACGGATACGCACTAGCCCAAGGTATTCGTTTTTTACATCTTCATGCTTGTTCTGACCAGGGCCGCCAACATGGGGTGTCGCGCGCAACTCTCCCTTCAGGCTGTAACACCAGCTGTGATAAGGGCAGCGAATGGCGCCGCCGATTTTCTTGGGTGCATCCACAAGGATCATCCCGCGGTGGCGGCAGGTGTTTTGAAACACGCCAATCTCGCCATCACGGTCACGGACGATCAGCAGGGGCATGCCTAAGAAATCCACTGGTTTTGCATCACCGGATTCTGGAACATCCTTGCCAAATCCGATACCGGACCAGTTTGCATAGAGAACCGATTGACGTTCCTCGGCGAAAACGCCGGGGTCGACGTAGTGTTCGTTTGGCAGACCGTTGGCTGTGTTCACATCGGCCAGAACCGACGAAAGCGGGCTATGTTTGTTCATCAGGCTCTCCTGCGGCTGGATTGCATTGCAAAACCTATTGGCGGACAGAATGGGTTTTCATCAATATCAGAAAACCTCATCACAGGTTGAGTTGAATTAAACCGTCCCTTCGCGCACCTCTTGAATGATCCAGTCTTTAAGTGCTCGGGCGTTGTCGGACAGTTCATCATCTGGCCGCCCGACAAGGTAAAACTGGTTGGGTGCCGTCAGATAATGTGAGCCGATGGGAACCAGTTTGCCTGACTGCAACATGGGCTGAATCAACCGCTGCCACCCCAGAACCAGACCTGCCCCTTTACGGGCCAGTTGCAAAGCGACCGAATAGCTGTTGACCCGCGCCTCGGATGTCAGTCGTTCCTCATAACCCAGTTCGCGGAACCAATCTGGCCATGTGGTCCAGCTGTTGTCTTCGGAATCAAGATGTATCAGGCGTTGGGCTGCAATATCCTTTAACCCTGTTCGGTTCAGGCGCTCGGCCAATTCCGGGCTGCCGACCGGGATCAGGTTGTCACGATATAGCGCGGTGTGGTCCAAGTTTGCGTCACTGTCGCGCCCGTAGCGGATAAAGAAATCCAGGTCAGGGCGATCCCGAAAAGGCCGGTCCTGCGAGATTTGATCAACGCTAATCTCGGGCGCGTCTCGCCAGAACCGGATCACCGATGGGGACAGCCAAAGGGCTGCAACGGCGGTGGTTGAGCCCACGGTCACTTTTCCGCCAAGCGAGCGATCCCGTATGGTAGACAGGGTCTTTGAGATACGGGCGAATGAGGTCGACAGCGCCTCGTACAATGCTTTGCCATCATCGGTCAGATCAACGCTGCGGTGTTTGCGCTGGAACAGCGGTGCCTCCAGATACCCTTCGAGTGCTTTGATCTGATGGCTGACTGCGCCGGGCGTCACCGAAAGCTCTTCGGCGGCGTTTTTAAAGCTGAGGTGGCGCGCCGCAGCTTCGAAAGCCGCAAGGGTGGTCAGAGGCGGCAGTTTGTAATGACGTCGGGACATCAGGACCTGGCTGATTACGGATTAGTCTTGTTCGCGTGACTATGAAAATTTTTGCCATTGAAAGAAAGCAATTGATGCATCGAGAATACGGCAAATTGCCGGAACCGCGATCCACGGGTCGTCTAAACCTGTAAAAAGGTCGGTTTTGGTGCGACAATTTAGCAAGGGGCGCTTTACGCAAACAGAAGAACTTGGATCACATTCGGTAGAGAACATAAAACACACTCGCCGAAACTGTGGGCCGCTTCACCAACGACCCGAAAAATGCGGGTCTGAATTGTCGCTATCGCGAATCAAGGAACGGTGAAGCCTCGTGGGCGTATTCCAAGAAAACAAGAACTGTAGGCGCGTCTGAACACACGGCTTGGGAAGCAGTAAGCAAACGATAACTTGAAGAATAATGAGAGGGCATCGCTCCTGCGGCAGCTCTCCGTCCCCTCGGATCGACAACACGGAGGAGAGATATGTCGGTACCTGAACCATTCACGGATCTTGAGATAGAAACGGCTGATGCCGGTTTCTATGAAAATTACAGCGTGCCGATTGCGCTGATCAGTAAGGGCATCATGGTGGCTCTTGTGCTGTGGGCGCTGGTTTTCCCCGCGAATGCCAACAGCACACTGGGCAGCTGGAACGGCCGCTTGCTGGAAAGCTTCAATAGTTTTTATGTGATTATTGTTGGCTTGTTCTTCTTCTTTCTGGCGATCGTCGCCATTATTCCTTCAACCGGTAAGCGGATCATGGGTACACCGGGTGAAAAGCCCGAGTTCTCAAACTTCTCATGGTTTTCGATGATGTTCGGCGCCGGTTTGGGCGTCGGGCTGATGGTCTTTGCAACGGCTGAACCGCTGGGTCTGTGGGGATCGAACCCCGTTGTTGTCTCGGGCGCGGTCGAGGGTAACAGCCCCGAAGCGCTGCAATCGGCCTATCGCTTTACCTACCTGCATTATGGTTTCCATGCCTGGGCCATTTACGTGGTGACCGGCCTGTCGCTGGCTTACTACGCCTATACCCGCAACATGCCACTGACCATCCGGTCGGCGCTGACACCCTTGTTCGGTCGCCTGATGAACGGGTTCTTGGGTCATGTGGTCGACGTTCTGGGTGTTGTGGCGACAATCCTCGGCGTCTCGGTGACGATTGGATATGGCGTCAGCCAATTCATCGATGGTGTATACGCGATCACCGGTATGCAATGGGTGATGGACCTGGGTGGCGAAGTCCCGACGCCAAGCAAAGTGGGTCTGATTTCGGGTCTGTTGGTCATCATGAGCCTGTCGATCATCTCGGCGGTTTCAGGTGTTGGGCGCGGGGTTAAGTACCTGTCGAACCTCAACCTGGTTCTGTCGATCATCCTTCTGGGAACATTCGTTGTGTTTGGGTCGTTCGTCTTCGCGATGACCACCTATGGTACAGCGATGGTGGACTACATCCTTCACTTCCTGTCACTGAGCTTTAGTGCCTATGGTCCGATGTCTGCAGATGCCTTCGCCGCCGGTCTGCCAGAAGCGGCTCAGCCGATGGCTGGCGATCTGATGGCTGGTGCGACCAATGCCTGGGGCAGCTTTGATGGCTTCAAGGATGGCCTGACGGGTGCCGCAGCCGAGCTGGATGCCGAGACGCTGGCTGCAGTCTACGCCGCTGGTGAACAGGGCCGCCAGTTCGGATGGCAGGCCGGTTGGACCACGTTCTACTGGGCCTGGTGGATCGCGTTCTCGCCCTTCGTGGGCCTGTTCCTGGCGCGTATCTCCAAGGGTCGTTCGGTGCGTGAGTTCATCTTGGGCTGTGTCTTCGCACCAGCGCTGGTGTGCTTTGCATGGATGACCGTTCTGGGTGGCACTGCGATTGATCTGGAACTGGCAGGCGCTGCTGAAGGTGCGATCATTGGTGCATCGAACACCAACAAGCTGTTTGTGACGCTGTCCTACATGATCGATGGTGGGCTGCTGTCCATGCTGAATGTCATGTGCGTGATCCTGATCATGACCTTCCTGGTAACCTCGGCGGACTCGGGCATTCTGGTGATGAACACCATCATGTCGGGTGGCAGCCAGGAAACCGGGATCAAGCATCGTATCATCTGGGGTGTCATCCTGACGGCCGTAATCGGTGCGTTGATCCTAGCCGCAGGTGACAACAATCCGATGGACGCTTTGCGCAATGCTATGATCATCGGCGCGCTTCCATTCACGATGGTGATGGGGCTGATGTGCATCTCGCTGGCCAAGGCATTGTTCCGCGATGGTCAACGCGACAAACACGAAGCCACGAGCGCGCAGGCCGCTGAATAAGCTTTAAGCCGATATGCAAAACCAGAACGCCGCCCCTTTGGGCGGCGTTTTTCGTGTCGCTTCCTGCAATCACATATCGCAATCAGAGAGGTAATCCCTGGTCGACCCCGCCAAAGTAAGCAGGAAGAAGGAGGACTGCCCCGTGAACATGCGTACAACTACACGCGCCGGTGGGCGCTCGGCACGCCGCGCCATACGTACCGCTCCAAACTTCGAGATGCTGCCAGGACTGACCCGCGGCATCCCTCTGTGCGAAGTGATGGACGGAAGCCAAGTTGAGCGCATCGACAGCGCATCGATGGACATACTTGAAAACGTAGGCGTGCAGTTCCGCGACCCAATTGCCTTGGAAGATTGGAAGCGGGCAGGGGCCAAGGTCGAGGGCGAATTGGTCTATCTGGATCGCGGCCTGGTGCGCGAGTTGATTGCGACGATCCCCTCGGATTTCACATATCACGCGCGTGATCCGAAAAAGAACGTGCGGCTGGGTGGGAAGCACTCGATCTTTGTGCCTATGACCGGCGCGCCGTTCCTGCGCGATCTCGACGACGTACGCCGGAACCCGACGCTGGACGATCTGGCCATGTTTCACAAGCTCAGCCACATGATGCCCGCGCTGCATTCATCGGCGCATCACATCGTGGAACCCTATGACCACCCGATCAGCCAGCGGCATCTGCGCATCACCTATTCGTCGATGAAACATTCGGACAAGACGTTCATGGGCATGACGACCTCACCCAAGAACGCCGAGGATGTGATGGAAATGTGTGCGATCCTGTTTGGAGAGGATTTTCTGGAGGATCATCCTGTCACTACCGGCAATTGCAACGGCAACTCGCCTCTGGTCTGGGATGAGACGATGTTGGGGGCGATGCGGGCATTCTGCCGCCGCAACCAGCCGGTTCTGTGCTCACCCTTCGTGCTGGGCGGTGCAAACACGCCCGCCAGCGTGTCTGCCACGGTTGCACAGCTGAATGCCGAGGCCCTAAGCGCATTGGCTTATACCCAAGTGATCCGCAAGGGTGCGCCTGCAATCTATGGCCATTACCTGTCGACCGTCTCGATGAAATCCGGCGCGCCGATGGCAGGCACGCCCGAGATCAGCCTGATGAACTTTATGATCGGCCAGATGGCACGGTACTATGACGTGCCTTGGCGTACCTCGAACACACTAGGCGGGGCCAAAACCTTTGATGCGCAGGCCGGGTATGAGTCGGCCACGACGCTCAGCGCAGTGATCCACGCCGGAGCCAACTACATCTGGCACAGCGCGGGATGGAACGAGGCGGGTATGCACTGTTCGGTCGCCAAGTTCATCGTCGATGCAGAACAATGCGCGATGGCCTATCGCATGGCCGAGGGGCCAAAATGGGGTGATTTTGACGAAGCGCTTGCCGCGGTTCCAGACGTCGGACCCGGCGGACACTATCTGGGCCATCCGCATACGCAGGACAATTTCCAGAAGGCGTTCTTCATGCCCGAGATGTTTGACAACAACTCGATCGAACAATGGGTGGCTGAAGGTGAAGTTGAGATTACCGAACGTGCCCTGAACCACGCGCGTAAGTTGTTGGCCGAGTATCAGGAACCGACGCTGGATATCGCCAAGAATGAAGAGTTGTTGGACTATATCGCACGGCGCGAGCGAGAGATACCGGCAGCGGATGAGCTGAATCAAAGCTACTAAGCAGTCTTCCCGACCTGGCCCGCCTGCACATAGGCGGGCTCTTTTTTAATCAGGTCTTGGCGGCAAATGTGAAGCTTGCAGAAGCTGAAAAAGATCGGAGCGGCGTATGGTTGGCATTGGCCTGATGTATTGGATGAGAATATGGAACTGAATGGAAAATCGGCGCTTGTAACGGGTGCTGCAGGTGGAATTGGCATGGCCTTGGTGCAGCGTTTGCGCGACGCGGCGCTCGTATCGCAGTGGCGGATCGAGACGTCGACGAGATCGGCGCTGAAGCGTATTTGCCTGGGGATCTTTTAGACCCCGATTATACGTATGGTCTACCAAGTGCGGCGGCTTCGGCTTTGGGCGGTTTGGACATCGTCATAAACAATGCCGGTGTCATAACACGCGGATCCGTTACTGAGACGTCAGACAATGATTGGTCATTATCGCTGGGTGTAAATGTCGAGGCCCCGTTTCGCATCTGCCGCGCCGCAATCCCGATCTTGGCCAATGCCGGGGGCGGAGCTATCGTCAACACGGCCTCATGCTGGGGTTTGCGTCCGGGGCCTAATCATGCGGTCTATTGCATGACCAAGGCGGCCATTGCGTCCTTGACCCAATGTATGGGGATGGATCACGCGCACCAGGGCATTCGCATCAATGCGGTTTGTCCGAACGAAGTGAATACGCCCATGCTGCGCTCTGGCTTTGAAAAACGGGGATTTGATCCGGACACAGCGGTGGCGGAACTGGGGCAAACCGTACCATTGGGTCGGATCGCCGAGCCCGAAGACATTGCCGATGTCGTACTGTTCCTTGTGTCAGACGCGTCGCGCTATGTGTGCGGCACGTTGGTCGAAGTGAACGGAGGCAAACCTGTTTCATGACACGATTTGAAGGTAAAACTGCGCTGGTTACAGGCGGTCGCAGCGGCATTGGCCGCGCTATCGCGATACGGCTGCAACAAGAAGGCGCGCGCGTTTTTACGGCACAACGCGGGGCGGATGATGATTTCGAAGGGATCACCGCAGATTTCACCGATCCCGCCACGCCGCAGCGCGTGATTGACGCGGTCATCGCCAAGGCCGGACGTCTGGATGTTCTGGTCAACAATGCAGGTATGATGCAGGAGGCGTCGGTTGAAGCGATGAGCTTGCAAGACTGGCAGCGCACGCTGTCTGTCAACCTGACGGCACCTTTCATGATGATCAAAGCCGCGCTGCCGCACCTGCGCAGTACGCAAGGTTCCATTGTGAATACCGGATCGATTGAGGGGCTGGGCAGCAACCCCGGTCATGCCGCCTATTGCGCGTCAAAGGCAGGGTTGCACGGCCTGACCCGCGCGGTTGCTGTCGATCATGGGAAGGATGGTATCCGATGCAACGCGATAGCGCCCGGTTGGATCGATACCGATCTGAATCTGGACTATATTGACTCGATGCCTGATCCTGATGCGTTTCGTAGCAACATAGGCGGTATTCATCCGGTCGGTCGCACAGGACAGCCCAAAGAGGTTGCGGCCTTGGTCGCGTTTCTGGCTTCAGATGATGCATCTTTTATCACTGGGCAGGTTTATACGGTGGATGGGGGTAGGATGGCAAAGCTGAGCTTGCCTTGACGGGTTATTCTTTGCCCGAGCGCCACTCTTTCCACCTCAGGTAACTATTTGCGCCTATTGACGCGAAAGGTTCCGGCGGTAGGCGTGGGGGCGAGGGCTGTGCGCTGAAATGATCGGCGATTTCGGATTTGCCCAGCAGGATATGTTCTGCCACGCCCATGCCCTGTAACGTTCCACGTGCGATACCCAGCCCGTTCTGACAGCAGGCCGAATAGACACCACTTTCAAGCTCCCCAAACGCAGCGGATCCGTTTCGGCTGAGGCACAACATCCCGGCCCAACGATGCTCCATCTGCAGATCGGGTAGGTGCGGGAACCGTTCGCGGAACTTACGATCATGCACGCGGCCAGCCTTGCTTAGCCGCGCCTCAGATGTCTCAAGATCAGGATGAAAGCTAGAGGATGTGCGGACCAAAATACGGTCGCCATAGCTGCCTGAAACGCGCCTGACCGATGTACCCATTGGGTTCGCAGGTGTAATAGACCAGCGTGATCGTCCACCAAGCGTTTTGATCTGTTCGGGCGTCATCGGTTCCGTCAGTGACGCGTAGAGACAGATATGCATCAGGCGCCGGGCATAGAATCCGAAGCTTTCGAGATGGCCATTATTGGCCAGAATGATGCTGCCGGTGGTGACCTTTGCTTTGGGCGTCTGCACAAGCCACCCATTGCCTTGCCTCTCGAACACCGTGACCGGAGAGCGTTCGAATATCTGCACCTGTTCCGACATCCGCTCGCCCAAAGCACGCACATAAGCTGCGGGCTGGATCATTACGGTACCAGGTGCATAAAGCGCTGACGTGTAATGAGGGCTGCCGGTGATCTCCCTGATCTGCTGGCGGTCATACAGCGTATGTGGCTCGCCAAGCTTATTCAGATGCGCGGCGAACTCCATGTTATGGACGTCACCGCCGGGTGTTGCGGCTGCATTGAACTTGCCGCATGGATCAAAGGCTTCCTGCGGCAGCTCGCATTCGGTGGCAACATGGGTCGCAAAGGCGATGGCTTTTCGGTTCAGCGCGATTGCAGCGCGATCCGATTCCAACGCATCGCCTGCATAATTATCCGAGGCCAGATCATGCGGCAGATCGATCATAAACCCTGAATTGCGACCAGCGGACCCTTCGGCAATATGCCCGGCCTCAAGCAAGGCAACCCGCAGCGACGGGTCGATCTGAAGCAAGCGCCGTGCGGCACTGAGGCCCGCGAAGCCGCCACCGACGATGGTGACATCGGCGCTTAGGTCCTCGCTGAGCGTTGGCAGAGCCGTCCGACGGGGCAGAATAGCGTTCCACCCCGCCGGACCTGTTTGCCGAGGAAGCCGTTTGGCCTCGAACCGCGTCAATCCACGGCCTCGTCCGCATCATCAGCCAGATCAATCCAGATGGTCTTAAGCTGGGTGTACTGATCGTGGGCATGAACCGAGTTGTCGCGCCCACCAAAGCCTGATTGCTTGTAGCCACCAAAGGGCGTTGTGATATCACCCTCGCCGAAGCTGTTCACCGTAACTGTACCCGCACGGATTGCCCGCGCGCCGCGAATGGCGCGTTTGGCGTTGGCCGTGAAGATTGAAGCGCAGAGGCCATAATCCGTGTCATTGGCGATTTTGACGGCTTCGTCCAAGCCGGATACCTCGATCACCGACAAGACGGGGCCAAATATCTCCTCGCGCGCCAGGGTAGAATCGTTTCCGGGAACCTCGACCACTGTAGCCTCGACAAAGCCATCTGCAGCTTTGCCACCGATAACCACATTCTCGGCTTGATCCAAATACCCGCAAACCTTGGTGTAGTGCCCTTTGCTCACCAGCGCGCCCATGCGTGTTTCCGGGTCCAACGGTTCGCCGATATTCCACTGCTTGGCGTGATGCGCGATACGTTCCAGCAGTTCTGCCTTCACATCCTTATGCACGATCAGACGGGATGAGGCCGAGCAGTTCTCGCCCATGTTCCAGAATGCGCCGTTAACCACATGCGCCGCCACACGATCGAGGTTTTCGGCATCCTCCATTACGATCGCGGGGTTCTTGCCTCCCATCTCAAGCACCACCTCTTTGGCGTTGCTTTCGGCGGAATAGGTCAAGAAGCGTTTGCCGGTCACGGTCGAGCCTGTGAAGGACACCATATCGATATCCATATGCCGCCCGATGGGTTCTCCAACCTCTGCGCCACCGCCCGGAACGATGTTCAGAACGCCCCGCGGAATGCCCGCTTCCATCGCCAGTTCGGCCAGGCGCAGGGCCGTCAGCGTTGTTTCAGTTGCTGGTTTCACTACTACCGAACATCCTGCTGCCAAAGCAGGTCCGATCTTCCACGCCAGCATAAGCAAAGGGAAGTTCCAAGGCAGTACCAGCCCCACAACCCCAATCGGTTCACGCACCACCATGGCAATGTGGTCATCACTGGCGGGCGAGACCTGATCGTAGATCTTGTCAATCGCTTCGGCATGCCATTTCAGGCAATGGATTGACTCGGGAAGGTCCACGGTTTCGCAATCGTAGATGGTCTTGCCGCTATCGATGCTTTCTATCACCGCCAGTTCCCGCGCATTGCGCGTCATTAGTTTGCAGAGCCGGATCAACACATCCTTGCGGTCGGAGGGGTGCAGTTTGGACCAGCGCCCATCGTCAAACGCCTCGCGCGCTTTTTCGACGGCAAAATCCACATCCGCCGCACCGCAGGCTGCGATATCCGTCAGCTTGCCACTGGTGGCAGGGTTCACTGTCTCAAAAGTGTCGCCCGAGATTGCCGGGCGGAATGCACCGTCGATGAAGGCTCCGGTGGGCAGGGTCAGACCTGCAGCGATGGATTTGTATTCGTCCAATGTCAGCAGTTCCATGCCTTAACCCTCCGCCACAATATCTGTGATTTTCTTTTTCAGTACGCGCGTCACCTGTTCCAACGCGCGCTTGTCATCCTTGTTCAGACCTTTCAGAGGCGCCCGCATTGTGCCTGCGTCGATCCCGTTCATGGTCACGCCATGCTTGATGGTCTGGATGAACTTGCCGCCCTGTTCCAACACCCGCATCAGTGGCATCATGGCCGACATGATCCGGCGACCCTTGGTAAAGTTACCTTCGATCACACAGGCCTGATACAGCGCAACATGTTCGACCGGCAGGAAGTTTGATCCGCCGCAGACCCAGAATGGCGCGCCCCAGGCGAAGAATTCCAGCGCCTGATCATCCATGCCGCACCCCAGTTGAATATGCGGGTAATCCCGCGCCAGCAGATGCACCCGGTTGATATCGCCCGAGCTTTCCTTGATGCCACAAAAATTTCGACTGCGCCCAATGCGGTCCAGAAACTCTTCGCCCATCATCGTGCCCGTGCGATGGGGATAGTTGTACAGCATCACGGGCAGGTCAGCCGCCTTGTCAATGGCCAACGCGTTCAGCGCGTTTTCACGGTCGGTCGGAACTGAATAGGGCGGGCTGGCCAGAAGGATGGCATCAGCGCCGATTTCGCGGGCACCCGAGGCCAAGGCGATCGAATCCGCTGTCAGCATCGCGCCAGTGCCGACGACCAAGGGCAAACGGTCCTTCAGCTGTTCATGTGCGAACCGTGCCAATTCTAACCGTTCTTCGACTGTCTGGGCATAGTTCTCACCGGTCGACCCACCCGAGATCAGGCCGTGAACGCCATGTTCGATAAGGTATTCGATCACCTGCGCCAGCGCGTCCCAATTCACGCTGCCATCGTCGTGATAGGGCGTGACCACCGGGGTATAAATCCCCTCAAACTTGAAAATCGGGTTCATTCCGTCCTCATGCAGGTTTCGAAAGAGGGGACAGGCCCAAAGGCACATCCAAGGCGTCGGGCATCACAAACAGTTCGATCTGATCGCGCGACAGGTTCCAGTGTTCTTCGGCCAGCTGCGCAGCCGCCGCCTCATCGTTCGCCTCGATGGCGGCGATGATGGCGTCATGCTGGGTGCTGGCTTCTGTCAGATTTTCGGTCATTTTTGCGGTTTGAGGCCGATAGAAAGTCATCCCGATCCGTGCGTGATCAATCAGCAATCTGTTGAAGGAAGGCAGCAGGTAAACATTGCCAGACATCTCTCCCGTCAGTTCATGAAACCGATTGTTGGTGAGCGCGCGATCCGCTGCTGAACCAGAGCGGAGGGCTGATTTAAACGCCAACTGAGCCGTTTTTAGGTCTTCGATTTGGGCAAGCGTCGCGTTACGGGCTGCCAGACGCAGCACCGCGCCATAGATCATTGGGGCCGCCAGAAAGAAATCGCGCAAGGTGGTATGTGACATCTCGGACACCCGCGCGCTGCGATTGGTGCGCAGGTCCAGATAGCCTTCGCCCCCCAATTGCCTGAACACTTCGCGCAAAGGGGTTCTGGACAGGCCAAACTCATATGACAGCAGCGCCTCATCCAAGTCCGTGCCCGGCTGAAAGCGCAATGTCAGGATCGAGACTTTCAAATGCTCCATCAAATCGGCTTTCCGAGATTTGGGATCGTCTTTCATCTGACCTCCGAGGTTTCGCAGTATTCGAATCGCGGGTTCGGCGCTCCAGATATGTATGCGAAAAAAATACAACTTGTATACAGTAAAAAATAATGCAGCATGAAACACTGTTAGTAGTTCCGAACGGAATCGGCCCTTCGAGTGGAAGCCCCAATGCGTCAGACGCGGCATATCACCTTCATTTTGGTTGAGGAGTTTTCTCACCTTGCGTTTTCATGCGCGGTCGAACCGCTGCGCATTGCCAATTGGGTCAGTGAAGAGCAGCTTTATGATTGGTCTATGATTTCCGAAGAAGGTGAGCGCGCGGTTTGTTCAAATGGGCTGGTTACATTGGTTCATGGCGGTTTGGATGACATAGCAAAGACAGACCAGCTGTTTGTTCTGTCCGGCATTCACATGCGCAATCACGTTACACGGCCTTTGCTGGCAACGCTTAGGCGTGAGCGCGCACAGGGCACATCCATCGGTGCCTTGTGCTCGGGCGCTTGGGTGCTGGCCAAAGCAGGGTTTCTGGACGGGATGCAGGCTGCGATTCATTGGGAATACCACGATGCCTTTATGGAAGCCTTTCCAGAGGTCAATCTGGTGCGCAGTGTTTTTGTCGCGGATGAGAAGCATATCACCGCCTCGGGAGGCACCGCGACCGCTGATTTGATGTTGCATCTAATCGAACGCGACCACGGGGCTGAGCTGGCCGTCGCGGTGGCGGATCAGATGGTCTACAATGCGGTGCGCAATGCAACCGCAAAGCAACGCGTTTCGCTGCAGTCGCGCAACGGTATGCGCAACGCCCACCTGGCCAGGTCGATAGAGATCATGCGCGACAGTATCGAAACGCCGGTGTCGCCTTCTGAGATTGCGGAGAGGCTGGGAATCTCAACGCGCCAGCTTGAACGTTTGTTCGGAAAATACCTGAACACCTCACCCAAGAAATACCTGATGGAGATGCGGCTGGAGCGTGCACAAAAGCTGCTATTGCAGACCGAAGCCTCGATCACCGAGGTCGCCTTTGCTTGCGGATTTGAAAATCCGGGTCATTTCTCACGCGTGTACAGGTCAAGCTTTGGTGTGACACCGCATTCTCAGAGAAACAAATTGGATTGATCTTCCCGGCTATGTGGTAGGGTGAGCATAATGGTCGCAAAACGGGGACTCACTATGCCCACCCCCTTGGCCGACCATGAACCCCCTCGTTAAAATCTGACTAGTAAACTGATCGATCGGATAAGGTTGAACTACACAGCGAAACTGGCAGAACTATTACAATATCATGACAGTTTTGGGCGCGATTGTGACACAATGATTAATATGTCGTCCTCTTTGTTAACGTAACCTGTGTTTCGTGGGCTTGGCTAAGGCCCTGGCGTCATCGGCAGTGCAATCAGGTCGCAGTTGGGTTTCGGCTTCTTGGGCCGATGGTGACAACTCAGAGAAAATAGACAACACTCGCCAGGCGATCGCAGAATGTCGTGTCGGGCAGGTAGAGTGAACAAAATGACGCTAAAGGCGCTTCCCAAACTGGTGGTTCAGATTCCGTGTCTGAATGAAGAAGAAACCTTACCTGCCGTCATTCGCGACATCCCGCGCGATATCTCTGGCGTGGGGGTGGTCGAGCTTCAGGTCATTGATGACGGATCAACGGATCGCACCAGTGAGATCTCAAAAGAACTTGGTGTTGAGCATGTTGTTCGCAACCGCGGCAACAAAGGGCTTGCTCGTTCGTTTCAGATAGGGATCGACAACGCCTTGGCCCAGGGGGCGGATATCATCGTTAACACGGATGGTGACAACCAATATTCCGGTGCATCCATCCCTGATCTGATTGCACCCATTCTGGCTGGGAAGGCTGACGTGGTCGTCGGAGATCGGAAGCCCGGCGAAAACCAATCGTTCTCACCCGTTAAGCGGATATTGCAACGGGTTGGCAGCCGCGTTGTTTCGGGCTTTGCGGGGCTAGAGGTGAACGATGCCGTTTCGGGGTTTCGCGCCTATTCGCGCGATGCGGCGTTGCATATCAATGTCATGACCAAATTCAGCTACACAACCGAAACACTTATCCATGCTGGACAGACGGGCTTGAGCGTCGTGACCGTCCCTGTTGAGGTCAATCAGGTCGAACGACCATCGCGTCTGTTCAAGTCCATGCGGTCCTTCATTTCGCGCCAGATGGGGACCATCTTGCGCAGTTACGTCATGTACCGCCCGCTCAAAGCCTTTGCCACCATCGGGCTGGTGCTGCTGCTGATCGGGATCATACCGATCGCGCGGTTCGTCTTTTTCTATCTGATGGGGGATGGCGACGGAAAAGTTCAGTCGCTTGTTCTGGGCGGTGCCTTTGTGGTGATGGGGTACTTCACGATCATTATTGCGATCCTGTCGGAAACGATTGCCACAAACCGGCGCCTGCTCGAAGCGACGTTGCGCCGGGTTCGGGAGTTGGAGCAAAGGGCGGAGTATGCAGATCGTGCATAACGCTTCGCAAACGGGATTTGTGGCATTCTGGGCAAGCAGACCGTTTGCGATAGTCGCCCTTGTTGGATCAGCCTACCTTGCGGTTTTGTGCTGGTTTGCACAGGGCCTGTACCCTGATCCGTTTTTCGGGGGCGCTATCTACGATGGCTATTATCACGCCATCCTGAATGGGCATTTTGATTTACCGCCCCGGCTCTTGCGCTTCGAGGGGCATTATACACCTGACGCTCAAGGTTATCTTTATCACGGGGCAGGGCCGTTGCTTCTGCGCTTTTTGTTCGGTTGGGCCTGGCCCTTCGAGTGGATCACGATGGCCGGTTTTTCGATCTGGTTTTGGACCGCACTTGGAACACTGGGTTATCAGGTGGCGCTGAAAGATCTGATTGCTCAAACCGCGACACCGGTACAAAGGAACGCGCAGGGTTGGGCAGTCTTTTTTGCGGCGGCTTTGTGGGTTTGCGGACCTGCGACCCTGCTTGTGGTCAACCAATCCCTCTATCACGAACCTATCGCGCTGGCATATGGCGCGGCGGGTGCCTTTGTGGCGGTTTGGGTGCGCTTTAGTCAGGACAAGTTGCATCCTCTGTTGGCGTGTTCGGTATTGGCTTTGTGTGCAGCGATCACGGTGCATGCCCGCCCGAACCTGGCGATTGGACTGTATGTGGCTCTGACCGCCCTGTGCGGTTGGAACGTGATTAAACACGGTGTGCGACTGCTGCTGCCTGCGTTGGTTGCCGGAGCAATCCTGGGGGCCGGGGGGCTGCTCTATCTGGGCTTGAACACCCTCAGATTCGGCGGAGCCGCCGAGGTCCATGGCTCGTTCGAGGCAAGCGAAACTCAATATGGCACGGTCTTCTGGGGGATAGAGCCGCAGGACTCGCCACGTGCACAGGCCTTTACCGAACATGGCCGATTTAGTGTTCGGCGTATTCCACCGAATGCAGGATTGTATGCGTTTGACCTGCCTGCTCTGGAACTTACGCACCGCTCTTCGATGGCGATGTACAACCTCTTTCAGAAGGCGACCCAAGATAGGCTGGGATATATAAGGGTCGAAGGTCCGCGTTACGGGCTTCTATGGCTCTGGCCGATTTGGTTGAGTTTCGCCGTTGTCGGCTTGGCGCAACTAAGGCGCGCAGAACATCTGGTATTGGCTGCCGGTTTGTTGGTTGGCGTTTTGGTCACGCTCGCTTATGGGACGATCACGCTGAGATACCGTTTTGATCTGTGGCCACTGGTAGCATTCCTAAGTTTTCATGGGATATCTCGCGTTTTGCCGGGTTTTTCGAACGGTCATCAGCCCGGCTTCTTCAAACGACTGGTCTTTGCAGGGGCGTTGATGGGAACGACGGTAACGGCGATGGCGGCGTTTCAGTACACCGCCCTGTTCCGCGAGATCGAAGGTAGTTTCTTCGCGCCATGGAGCAACGGCTACTGCATCAACCTGGCCGAAGGCGCAGGGTTGCCGTCCAACCAGATTTCCGTGATCTGCCGAGCACCGACTGAGTTGAAGGGATAAGATCAGGATGCGTTTGCTAAAGTCTATCTATGTTAGCCTGTTGCGCATCTTGGCGGCGCTGGCCCAGGTAACCGGGCTTGCAGGATTTCTGGAGCGGCGGCGTGACAAAGGGCGCGGCTGGCATTGGATGTCCAGCCTGTTCGCAATCTACGATATTGATGCGATGGTCGGGCTCGACGTGCCATGGTGGACCTACGACGCTATCGAGCAGGTGGATGCATTCCTGGCGTCACGCCCGGTGCGAGTTTTCGAATATGGATCGGGTGCCAGCACAGTTTGGCTGGCACGCCGCTCGTCATCTGTCACCAGCGTCGAACATGACGCACCTTGGTACAAGGATGTGACAGCCAAGATTCCGATGATCGAGGGCTTGTGCCCCACCGAGGTCAAACTGGTTGAGGCAAGTAGTGAAGCGCGCGCTGACGCTCTGTATCTTTCAGAAAAAGCCAATGGTTCTCGAGCAAATTTTACGGCCTATGCCAGTGCAATAGATGCCGAAGATGGTGTGTTTGATCTGATCGTCGTGGATGGCCGCGCGCGTCCAGCCTGCTTGAAACATGCAATCCCCAAGCTGGCACCGGATGGGATCATCGTGTTCGACAATTCTCATCGCGCGCGCTACCGCCAATCGATCAAAGATTGCGGGTTGTCCGAAATAAGGTTGCGCGGGCTGGTTCCGACCTTGCCTTATCCAGATCAGACCTCGATCCTGCGCGCCGAACCGGTGGGATAGGCCGATGCCGGTGGCGCATCTGCTCAAGGATAAGGTGCAACGTCGAAGACTGGTGCGCGGGTTTGGCATGCTGGTTTTGGCGCTGTCCGTCATTTTCATCGGACGCGAGATTGCACGCAATTGGGACGCGCTGATCAGCTTCAATCCACCGGAGGGGTTCTTTATACGCTACGCAGTGATGGTTGCCCTATATTCAGCGTTGCTGTTTGTGCTGGCCGAGATGTGGCACCGCATCGTGCAACTATTCGGACCCGAGCCGCGTCGCCGGACGTATCGGTCGTTCACCCTCTCTCAAATCGCGCGATACGTTCCCGGCAATGTTGTCCATCTTTTGGGGCGGGCTGTTTTGCTGCGCGGCGGGGCCTTGAGCGACAAGCAGTTGGCCATGGCGACCTTGGTGGAACTAATTTGCTTACCCGTTGCCGCTTTGGTGATCTTGGTAACTGGTGTTTGGTTCGTGCCTTTTGACATTCTACCGTTCGACACCGTTGGCCCTGTCTGGCCTATGCTTACGATTTCAATCGCTGTTCTGCTGATCCTGGTACTAGGTTTTTTTGCCATCAAGCAGAGCCTCACACTCTCTGCTTTGCTCTTGATTTCGTTTCTTGCGATCGCATTTCTTTTGGGCATGTGCTCCGTCGCCGCCTGGGTCCTGAGCGCAATCGACGATGTCCCAATAGGTGTCGCGGCGCTTGCTGCTGTTGTCTCTTGGCTGATTGGGTACGCGACGCCTGGTGCGCCAGGCGGTTTAGGCCCTCGCGAAGCCGCGTTCATCGCAATTTTAAGTGGCGCTACGACACCCGGTTCAGCCCTGATCGCTGCGGCTGTTTTCCGGCTGATTACCGTCGCTGGGGACGTTGTGTGCTTCGCGATAGGGGTTGCCTTTTTTAGGCGTTAGCGCGGGTATGCGGATAACCCGTGTCGAATTACCCTCCGTTTTGCCTATCGAAGGCATGAAGAGGTGAGATTGGGCTATTTGGCAGGTACCAAGACACGTGGAGTAGAGAACTATCGCATGTAAGTTATCAAGCAAACGAGGGCAAAACCGGTCAAATGCACCGATTTCGAGTCTTCTGAACTATCGTGGATTCTGATGGTGCTGCTGGAGAGAATTGAACTCTCGACCTCTCCCTTACCAAGGGAGTGCTCTACCTCTGAGCTACAGCAGCATCTTGGGCGGGTGATTAGACGCAAACGAAACGCGGCGCAAGGGTATCTGGACGGTTTTTTTCGCCTCCTGTAGAGAAAGACCATGGCAGAGAAAAATGCACAAAAAAATCACGGCAAATCCGGGAATGCGCGCGAAGAACGCCTGAAGGCTGCGTTAAAGGCGAACATGGCGCGGCGTAAGGCGCAGGCTAAGGCGCGGGCCGCTTCCGGAAACAAAGCCGACAAAGACGAGGGATAAGAGCAGATGGATTCGATTCTGGTGACGGGCAACGGCCCGCTGAACGGACAAATTCCGATTGCGGGGGCCAAGAATGCGTGCCTGACGCTGATGCCTGCGACGCTTCTCAGCGAAGAACCGCTGACTTTGACCAACGCGCCACGCCTCAGCGATATCAAGACCATGACAGCGCTGCTGCAATCGCTTGGGGCCGAGGTGTCCGCGCTGCAGGACGGACAGGTGATCGCGATGTCGAGCCATGATCTGACCAGCCAGATGGCGGACTATGACATCGTGCGCAAGATGCGGGCCTCAAATCTGGTGCTGGGGCCGTTGCTGGCGCGATTTGGGCAGGCGGTCGTGTCGCTGCCGGGTGGCTGTGCGATTGGCGCGCGTCCGATGGACCTGCATGTCGAAGGGCTCGAGGCTCTGGGCGCCGAGATCGAACTGAAAGACGGGTATCTGCATGCCAAGGCTCCGGGCGGTTTGAAAGGCGCGGTGCATGAGATGCGCTTTGCTTCGGTCGGAGCGACCGAGAACATCGTCATGGCAGCAACACTTGCCAAAGGCACCACCGTTCTGAAAAACGCCGCGCGTGAGCCTGAGATTGTCGATCTGGTCGATTGCCTGCGCAAAATGGGCGCGCAGATCGCGGGTGAGGGCACCTCGACCATCGAAATTCAAGGCGTGGATCGGCTGCACGGGGCGACCCATCAGGTTGTGACCGACCGGATCGAGTTGGGCACCTATATGCTGGCCCCGGCCATTTGTGGTGGCGAGGTTGAATTGCTGGGCGGACGCATGTCGCTGGTCGAATCGTTCGCGGCCAAACTGGGCGCGGCGGGTGTAAGCGTTGAGGAAACCCAAAAGGGTCTGAAAGTTTCGCGCAAAAACGGGCGCGTGACGGCCGTGGATGTGGTCACCGAACCCTTCCCCGGATTCCCAACGGACCTTCAGGCACAGATGATGGCGCTGATGTGCACGGCCGATGGGACCTCGGTTTTGGAAGAGCGTATCTTCGAGAACCGCTTTATGCATGCGCCCGAACTGGTTCGTATGGGGGCCCAGATCGAGGTTCATGGTGGAACCGCGACTGTGACGGGTGTTGAGCGTTTGAAGGGCGCGCCGGTGATGGCGACGGACTTGCGCGCTTCGGTTTCGCTGATTCTGGCGGGGCTTGCCGCCGAGGGCGAGACCACGGTAAGCCGGGTCTACCATCTGGATCGCGGCTATGAGCATGTGGTGCGCAAGCTGGAAGGTGTGGGTGCCAAAATCGAACGGATCAAGGGCGAATGACTGACGCAAGTTTCGAAGACGGGCGCGAGGCTCCGTTGAACTTAGGGGCCGAGGATGCGGATGATCTGCAGGTCATCTCAACCTTGTCGCAAGACGCGGTGTTGCCGGTGACAGAAATGACATGGCAGCCGTCGCAACGGCGTTTTGGGTTGCTGTTGAACCGATTTCGCTGGGAAGATAAGGATGCGGCCACCCGCCGCGACCGCCCGTTTGAGCGTGTGCAGTCTGTGCTGGTTTTTGATTCAGTCTTGTCCGTTTCCAGCCAGGGCATAGATCGCAACGACAAAGATATGATTTTGTCGCTGCTGTCCGTCGATTTTGAGCCCGGTGAAGATGGGTCCGGACTGATCTTGCTGACCTTGGCAGGGGATGGTGCAATCCGGCTGAAGGTCGAAGCGATTGATGCAACGCTGAAGGATGTGACACGCCCTTATCTGGCGCCCTCAGGGCAGGCTCCGCATCATCCACAATAAGCGCGGCATATCGCAGGCGTTCGTGAATACCGCCCAAAAGCCGGTTCTGCGCCGTGCCACCGTGTTCGACGTGTTTCAGATGAGCCGGGTGTTGATCCGGTCCATTACCCATCTGTGTGCGGCGGATCATGGAAACGATCCGCGCCTTATATCGCTCTGGACGGCCAACAAAGACCCGCAGAGCATTCGGGGCTGGGTACAATCCGGTTCCGAGCTTTGGGTGGCTGAGTTGAGCGGTCAGATTGCCGCTGTTGGTGGTGTTCGGCAGGGCACGAAGGTTTCGCTGCTCTATGTTGATCCAGGATACATCCGACGCGGCATTGGGCGTGCTTTGCTGGCATGGTTAGAGCAGGAGCTTGCAGATCAGGGATGCCTGCAGGCTTCCTTGGAGGCCACGCATACCGCGCGCGCGTTTTATCTGCGCGGTGGTTGGGCGCAGACCGGCGCACCCGAAGAATGGCATGGGATGACCCAATTCCCTATGCGCAAATCGTTGCACCACGCCAAGAAGGGTTGAGACCTGCTGGCCCCAGCGATATGTCCGCTTGGAATGTTTCGGAGTGCCAGATCATGCCCGTTTTCCTTGAGACCACGTCGCCCGAGTTTGAAGCCGCCTTTCAAACTCTGCTGGCTGCCAAACGCGAAGACAGCCCGGACGTGGACGCGGTTGTGGCCGAAATCATCCAAGATGTACGAGCGCGCGGTGATGCAGCGATCATCGAACTGACCGCCAAGTTCGACCGGTTGGACCTGACACCAGATACGCTGGCGTTCAGCGCGGCTGAGATCGTGGACGCTGTAAAACAGGTCTCTGCCGAAGATCGAGCTGCGCTGGAATTGGCTGCGGCTCGTATCCGGGAATATCACGAGCGGCAGATGCCGTCTGATCAAAGTTGGACAGATGAAAGCGGTGCGACGCTGGGTTGGCGTTGGTCCGCGGTTTCGGCAGCGGGCCTCTATGTGCCGGGTGGGCTGGCATCCTACCCGTCATCCGTGCTGATGAACGCGATTCCGGCCAAAGTGGCGGGTGTTGGGCGGTTGGCGATCGCGGTGCCCACACCAGGTGGGCAGGTCAATCCACTTGTTCTGCTGGCTGCGCAATTGTCCGGTGTGGATGAAATCTACCGGATCGGTGGTGCCCAGGCCATCGCCGCGCTGGCCTACGGAACGCAGACAATTGCTGCTGTGGATAAGATCACGGGGCCTGGAAACGCATTCGTTGCGGCGGCCAAACGGCGCGTCTTTGGCAAGGTGGGCATCGATATGATCGCCGGGCCGTCCGAGATTCTGGTGATCGCTGACAAAGACAATGATCCGGATTGGATCGCCTTGGACCTGCTCAGCCAGGCGGAACACGACGAAAGCGCCCAGTCGATCCTGATCACAGATGATGCCGCCTTTGGTCAGGCCGTTGCGCAGGCGGTGGAAAAACGTCTGGAAAGCTTGCAGCGGCGTGAGATCGCGGGGGCCAGTTGGCGGGATTTTGGGGCTGTTATTACCGTGCGCGATTTGGATGAGGCCGCGACCTTGTCAAACCGCATCGCACCCGAACACCTTGAGCTTTGCGTGGCAGACCCGGCGGCGCTGAGTGAAAAGACCATCCATGCCGGAGCGATTTTCCTGGGGCAATACACGCCCGAAGCCATTGGCGATTATGTTGGCGGGCCGAACCACGTATTGCCCACGGCTCGGTCTGCGCGGTTTTCATCGGGCCTGAGCGTGATGGACTTTCTCAAGCGAACGACGCTTAGCCAGATGACACCCGCAGCCCTGCGTGCCATCGGCCCGGCGGCTGAGCAACTGGCCCAATCGGAAAGGCTTGAGGCGCATGGGCTGTCTGTCAGCGCGCGTTTGAATCGGTTGAATGGATGAGGTGACGCAAAGGCGTATCGAAAGCGCAGCGTGGATACATTGCCGAACGATATCGCTTGTTATAGGTCTGGGCGGACGACAAGGATTGTGACCGTAAAGATGACCCGCATTTCGCATATCGAACTGGATGACCGTAACCTGCCCCCGCCGACCCCAGAGATCGAGCAGGAGCGTAAGGTTGCCATCTTTGATCTGCTGGAAGACAACAGCTTTGCCCTGCCCGCGCGTGACGACCGTACAGTTCCGGATGGGCCCTACCATCTGCACTTATCGATCCGTGACAAACGTCTGGTTTTCGACATCGCCACCGAAAGCAGCGAGAAAGCGGCCGAGTTTCACCTATCGCTTGGGCCCTTTCGCCAGGTGGTCAAAGACTACTTCCAGATCTGCGAAAGCTATTTCAACGCGGTGAAGACCTTGCCACCAAGCCAGATCGAGACCATCGACATGGCGCGCCGAGGCATCCACAACGAAGGCAGCCGCGTTTTGCAGGAACGGCTTGAGGGCAAGGCCGATGTGGACACAGACACTGCCCGCCGCCTGTTCACGCTGATCTGCGTGCTGCATTTCGGGGTGTAACGCGTGAAGCCTCTGCCGCAGTCGGTCCTGTTTTGTTGCGACCACAACTCGGTTCGGTCCCCGATGGCCGAAGGCATCATGAAGAAGTTTTACGGCACCGGCACATACGTGCAATCCGCCGGTGTCTATAACGATCTGGAGATCGACGGTTTCTGTATCTCAGTCTGCCACGAGATTGGTGTTGAACTGTCGCGCCATCGCTCGCGATCGTTTGACGAGATGCAGGAGTGGGGCGACGACCTAAGCTCGTTTGATCTGATCGTCGCGCTATCACCCGCAAGCCAGCGCAAAGCACTGGAACTAACACGGGTTTTTCATCTGGATGTCGATTATTGGCCAATAATGGACCCTACCGGGATGGGTGAGACGCGCGAAAACAAGCTACACCACTACCGACAGACCCGCGATCAGATCATCAAACATCTGAAGGACCGCTGGGGCGAACCTACGGAGTGACCCATGAACCAGACCGTCAAAACCTATTTCGATGCCTTCAACACTGGTGATGTCGATGGCATGCTGACTTGCCTGTCCGATGATGTGGCCCATCACGTGAACGAAGGCCAAATCCGTGTGGGCAAAGAAAAGTTTGCGGAATTCTGCGCCCATATGAATCGCTGCTACAAGGAAAATCTGACTGATATCGTGGTGTTTGAGGCCGAAAGTGGCACGCGCGCTGCGGCAGAATTCATCGTGAATGGCACCTATCTGGAAACCGACGAGGGGTTGCCGGATGCCCACGGTCAAACGTATCGTCTGCCCGCTGGGTCGTTCTTTGATCTGAAAGACGGCAAGATCACGCGCGTCACCACCTTCTACAACCTTGCGGATTGGACCAAGCAGGTCTCGAATGGCTGAGGTCAACACGGTCCGCGCCCTGACCGGAGCGGCACTCGAAGCTGCTCTGGATGACGTGGCACGCCTGCGGATCGAGGTGTTTCGGGCTTGGCCGTATTTGTACGACGGTGATCTGGAGTACGAGCGGACGTATCTGCAATCCTACCGCGACAGTGACAGGGCCATTGTTGTTGGCGCGTTTGATGAGGATCGTCTGGTTGGTGCGTCGACTGGCGCACCGCTGATGGATCACGCCGACGATTTCGCAGCGGCCTTCGATGGCACGGGTCTGGACTTGTCGCAGATCTTCTATTGTGCGGAATCCGTCCTGTTGTCTGACTATCGCGGGCAGGGCGTCGGGCATAAATTCTTTGATTTGCGCGAAGCTCATGCCCGGGAACTGGGCTTCGCCAAATGCGCTTTTTGTGGTGTGCAACGCCCAGCGGATCATCCGCTCAGACCCGAAAACTACCGACCGCTCGATGGGTTCTGGCGCGCGCGAGGATATGAGCCTTTGCAGGGTGTAATCGCGCAGTTTTCGTGGAAGGATATCGGGGAAGAGGGCGAAACGCTCAAGCCGTTGCAGTTTTGGATCAAACGTCTTTGAGACGATTGCGGATCACGTTTATGTCCTTGGATGATGATACGCTACCGTCCGGTATCTGGTTTCCTTTAGGATATGAGTAACAAAGCCCATAATGGGTCTGTCGCAGGTTCTTTGTCGTGTCTTTGCGCGAGAGGTTCGTAATGAAAGTCGCCACTGCTGCATATAACCTTGAATGGCTCGATAGCTGGGCGCAATACGAGGATAAGCTGGATCGTTGGGTTTCGGATGCCGCTGAGCAGGGTGCTGAGTTGCTGGTGTTCCCGGAATACGGCGCGATGGAGCTGTCTACGCTGGAGGGCGCGTACGTGGCCGGTGACCTCGAACGATCAATCCTAGCTGTCTCGGACCGGATGCAAGAGGTGCAGGCCCTGCATCAACGCCTCTCTCAGGCGTACAATACTCATATACTGGGCGCGTCAGCCCCGGTTGCGAGTGATGCAAGCCGCCCCGTGAACCGCGCGGTGCTTTATACGCCAAACGGTCGGCATGATCATCAGGACAAGCAGATCATGACCCGGTTCGAGCGCGAAGAGTGGGACATCGCCCCCGGTGGACCGCTCAAACTGTTCGATACCGCGCTGGGCAAGATCGGCATTCTGATCTGCTATGACAGTGAGTTTCCTTTGCTGGGCCGCGCCCTGAATGAAGCGGATATCATGCTGGTCCCGTCCTGCACCGAGGCACTTTCAGGCTATTGGCGGGTTCGCATCGGGGCGATGTCGCGTGCATTGGAGAACCAATGCGTGACGGTGATGGCCTCGTTGGTTGGTAACAATGACTGGTCCGAAGCAGTGGATATGAACACCGGCACAGGTGGTATCTTCGGCCCGCCCGACAAAGGGTTTCCACAGACCGGCGTTCTGGCCGAGGGTACTCTGAACCAGCCCGGCTGGACCTATGCCGACATCGATCTGAGTGCCATCGCCAACGTCCGCGAGGATGGGCATGTCCTAAATCGCGCGCATTGGGACGAGCAAAACCCCCGAGTCGAAACGGCCACAATCTCAACGCTTTAATGATTCTGGCCTTGAAATAAGGCCGAAATAGGCTCATTTAGGCGCACATCCTCGCAGATTCTGCGAGTGCAACCTAACGATGGAGACAACATGGCCAAGGAAGATACGCTCGAATTTCCCGGTGTCGTGAAGGAACTCCTGCCTAATGCGACGTTTCGGGTCGAGCTGGAAAACGGCCATGAGATCATCGCACATACGGCAGGAAAGATGCGCAAGAACCGCATCCGTGTTCTGGCTGGCGACAAGGTTCAGGTCGAGATGACCCCCTATGATCTGACCAAGGGTCGGATCAATTATCGCTTCAAGTAACGCTCTAACCAATGGCGTTTATCCTTGGATCGGGCAGCCCTAGGCGGCTGGACCTGCTGGCGCAGCTTGGCGTGCAGCCCGATGCTGTCAGACCTCCGGATATCGATGAAACGCCGCTTAAGGGGGAACTACCTGTTCCCTATTGCCACCGCATCGCCCAGGAAAAGGTCAACGCGGTTGCAGCGGGTGATGATGATGTCGTGCTGTGCGCTGATACAACTGTCGCGCTGGGTCGTCGCATTCTAGGCAAGCCAGAGGACGCTGGCGAGGCGGCAGCGTTTTTACATGCCTTGTCCGGTCGTCGCCACCGTGTGATCACGTCGGTTGCTGTAAGGCGCGGGGATCGCGTTTTGCAGCGCGATGTGGTCTCGCAGGTGCGGCTCAAGCGCCTGTCGGATATTGAAGTAAACGCCTACCTTAATACCGGAGATTGGCGAGGCAAAGCCGGTGCCTATGCTATTCAAGGACCCGCAGGCGCGTTCATCCCGTGGATCTCCGGCTCATTCACTGGCATTGTTGGACTACCCTTGGCCGAGACATCGGGAATGTTGCAAGCCATCGGATACCCGCTTTATCGAGGAACGCCATGAAGGGTCGCACGATTGTTCTGGACCATATCAAAGGCCGCGAAGCTGCAGCCTTGATGGTGGATGGTAAGCTGGATGACTTTCTGATCGCAGGGGATGCCCCACCACCCGGAACGATCTACCGCGCTAAGGCAGATCACCCTGTCAAAGGGCAGGGTGGTATGTTCCTGACAACCGCCGATGGACCTGCTTTTCTACGACAGGCAAAAGGGCTGGCTCCAGGCGCTTTGCTGCTGGCTCAGGTCACGGGTTATGCCGAAGAAGGCAAAGCGCTTCCGGTTACTGACCGGGTCTTATTCAAAAGCCGATATGCAATTGTTACGCCGGATGCGCCGGGCCTGAACATTTCGCGCAGTATCCGGGATGAAGACGCGCGGGACCAGCTACTGGAAATCGCCCATGACATGATGGGGGAAAGCCCCTATGGCCTGATCCTGCGCTCCTGCTGCGCCGTTGCGGATGCCGAAGAGATTGCCGAAGACATCAGTGCGATGCTGGCGCAGGCCGAGCAGATTTTGGGTGATCCGGGCACTGAACCCGAAACACTGAGCGAAGGCGACAGCCCCCATGTGCTGGCCTGGCGTGATTGGACCGACCCGGCAGACGTTTTCACCGAAACCGGAGGGTTTGAAACCCACGGCGTTTTGGATGCGCTTGACATCGCGCGCGGCATTCAGGAACCGCTGGCGGGCGGAGGATATCTGTTCATCGAGCCGACGCGGGCTTTGGTCTCAGTAGACGTCAATACGGGCGCCGACACTTCGCTGGCAGCTGGCACGAAGGCGAACTTTGCCTGCGCCAAACAGTTGGCCCGCGCGTTGCGGGTACGGGGTCTGGGTGGGCAGATCACGCTGGACCTTGCCCCAATGCCCAAGAAAGACCGTCGGGGTTTTGAACAAGCCCTGCGCACTGCTTTCCGGCATGACTCGGTGGAGACAACTCTTGCTGGCTGGACTCCTTTGGGCCATTTCGAGTTGCAGCGGAAAAGAGCGCGTATCCCCTTGAAAGAGGTGCTGAAATGAGCTGTCCAATCTGCGGGGAAGAAACGGTCGTAAGGTTTCGCCCATTCTGTTCCAAGCGCTGTGCAGATATCGATTTGGCCAAATGGCTGAACGGATCTTATGCGGTGCCATCACAGCGGGAAGAGGATAGTGATACGGACAATCCGGACCTCGACGAGATCAGGCAGCGGCCGCACTGAAAAAATGTAAAAAAGCCTCTGGACAGTCCCTGACGCAAGTCATAGAACGCCTCCACCCAACGGCAAGCGCCGTTCCCGTGCCCGGGTAGCTCAGGGGTAGAGCAGTGGATTGAAAATCCTCGTGTCGGTGGTTCGATTCCGCCCCCGGGCACCATTTAAATCAAGAAAAAACAATAGCTTGCCGGATTTCCGCGTCGCAGCGAAAATCGCTCAGATTGCCGAAATACCCTATCACAGTGTTAGCACAGTGGGAAAATCATCAGTTAGCACAGTTAGTTGTGAGCGCCGCGCCGTGCACCTAGCACAGTTCTAGCACAGCAGCC
>JBCBUG010000008.1:0-167011 GCA_039818265.1 Pseudomonadota bacterium
GATATGCCCTCCGATCCTCCCTCCGCACCCAATCATCAACACCGCGCTGACAGGGCGATCATACCGTCTAATCGAAGGGCCGGTGTTAGGGAGGCAAGTTGGAGATCGTTGCCGTGTAAGCATTAGGCCGCTCTGAGCCCATTTTACCGGATGCTGCGGGCGAAACGAATAGCAGCTACCGCTGCCTAAGCCGAAAATTGAGATCGTGAAGGAAGGCATCGATGCGTTCTCTGTCAGGTCGGTAGTAAACCCAGTTCTTGATCTTCTTCGAGGTCACTAAGCCAGCTTGCGCGAGCTTCTGCATGTGAGAGGTAACGGTCGGCTGGGACAGTCCGACCTTCTCGGTGAGGAAGCCGACGCAGACGCCATCCTTGATCAGATCGGCGTCCTGCTGCTTTGGGAAATGGGTCGTTGGCTCCATCAGCCATTCTAGAAGCTGAAGGCGATAGGGGTTCGAAAGCGCCTTGATCTGCTCCGTAATGTTACCCTGATCGGCCGGTGCTGTGCCAGTCATTGCCTTGACATCCTATATTGCTAAACATCTATATAGATAAGTTTCGATTTAGAATGGAGTGACTTGATGACATTGACAACCCACTCAGAAGCAAAGCATCGCAGACGGGCCAGCATCACGGTGGCAATGGTGTTCACAGCCTACATGGCGGTGGTTTTCGGGCTGGGGCTTTATCTATTCTCCCTGCTCGCCAGTGAAATGCGGCAGACGCTCGGATTTGGCACTCAGACAATCGGCATGGTAACGGCAGCGGCGCAGGTGACGTTCCTGATCGCGGCATCTCTCTGCCCTGTCTTGGCAAAGAGTTTTGGTGAGGGTCGTGTAATTGTTACCGCTGTCCTGACCGCAGGTTTTGTCCTTGCTACGGTCTCTGCTGTCGAATCGGCCGCGTCCATGGCGATCTTGATAGGTTCACTCGGGGCCTGTGCCGCATTCATGGTCATCCCCACAGTAGGTGTGATATCCCGTGCGGTGGATTTTCAGTACAGGTCTCGCGTCAATGGTCTTGTATCAAGCGGCACGGCCTACGGGCAGTTCGCAGCCGGGTCCATCGCGCCGTGGCTCGTCTTGGATTTTGGCTGGCGCTCCGTCTGGCTGGTTCTTGGCCTTGCGTCTATCGTTGTTGCTATCGCAGGCTTCGCGGCGCTCAGAGCCTTTGCATCCTCCGCATTTTCTCGTGAGACCGCTTCAGCTCCGGAACCGGCGCAACAGTCATCATCAGATGCGCCAATCTTGAACCAGACAAACCTGATTGTCTGGACCCTGCTGGCAACTAGTGGCATGGCTTGTGGTCCGTGGCAGAACTATCTGTCGTCGTATCTCGGGAGCGAAAATAACCTTTCGATCAGCTTGATCGGACAGCTCTGGTCCATCGTCGGCTTTTTGGGGCTGTTTAGTGGCTTCGCGGTCGGGTTGCTTGCGGATCGGGTCGGGATCAAATCGGCACTTGGAGGCAGCTACATGCTCCTTGGCCTCTCAGCCATCCTCGTTGCCGTTCACAGCGACACGGGCCTTCTTTACGCGGCTGCGATCTGTTTCGGTCTTTCATTCTTTGCAGTCTACGGTCTCATTCCTGCATACATCACCAAAACCGTTGCAGTGGAACAGACCACTTCCGTATTTGCTGGTGCGAACATCTGTCTTGGCCTCGGAACGGCCTTCGGAAACTTGGTCGGCGGGTATATCCCAGAATTGAGCGGGTCGTTGCAACATGTGTATATTTGTATCGCGTTCGCCGCCGCCGCCGCTGCGCTCCTTGTAACCACGTTGCCGAGCGAGAGACGCGACAAGATAGCGTTGTGATGCTTCACCTCAAGCATAGAGCGGACACTGGCGCACACCCAGCGAAAGGGTGCTTTGTCCGCGTCTTGCCAGTTCATGCAGCGTGCAGCGAAGGGCCGCTGCCTTTACTCGTTCTTGGATCGTTCTGGCTTTTGGCCACTTTCGCGCGTTCGGGCTAGTTAGGCCATCAAGGTTCTGGTCGTCGGTGCTGACGCGGGCGTATCCAATGATCATGCATCACTGTGACAAAAACCTGCCAAAACCGCAAAGGTTTTGCCGGGGGTTATTGGCCGGACTTCTATCGCCGCTTGGTGCCACGCTGCTCGGATTGTTGCGGTGGCTCGCCATCATGATGCGCACGATGGCTATTGGAGCATATATCCAAGGCATGGAAGAAAAAGCTGTGTGTGAGGGGCGGGGATGGGAAACCATCCTGAAAAAGATCCGCGAAGAAAACCCTGTAAAAAGTCAACAACCTGGGGATTGGCAGTCATCGGTTCATTCGCCGTGTTCACCTATGCTTTGATCCATCTATAGCACTCAAAGTTTTCCAGACGAGCGAAACAACGTCATCTATTGCTCTAATGCCTGACAAGTTCGTTCAGCTTCAGCTATACGTGCCGTAAAATCAAAGCCCTCTGTATCTGCGTAGTCAGGATTATTTCTATCAAGCACGCTGACCACTTCCGGTAATAGCCCTGGCGCAACTGCACTTATATCATTGTAACACCGGGAAAGCTCTCTCAAAACAGAAAGCCCACTTTCGCATTTTTCTAGCTCTGGGGTCCTAATGTTCTGTACCGCCAAGTTGATGTCTCGAAAAAATGATACATTCATTCCTTGAAGAGCTCTCATGGTGACATCGGCACGTTCACCGGAACCAGCGTTCTCCTCTACAATTCTTTCATACTCCCAACCAGGCTGAAGGTTCACATTAGTGAAGAAGCGGTTTGCCTCTACAAGGTGGTCCACTGATGCATTTACCATCCGTGCTGTTTTTCCATGCCCTTCGGGCAAAGCGTGCGCAAAGTGCCGGGCTAACAACGCAGTTGTAAAAAAGGAACTTATTGAGTTAAGGCCGTCTCCGTCATTCAGATCTTCGTACTGGTCCAGAAGCCCCCGACCAAACCCCTCTGGCGTATCCAATCGAATAGTAACGGAGTCTTTTTCCGGCAACGAAGGCTTGATGATCGATAGAATAATCTCACATTTTTCGGCGGCAAAATCGGAGAAGTCCTCCGGGAGTTCCCAACGTACACGAACGGAAGTCGCTCTTCCATAGTCGACGCGGCATTCTCGGTAACCTAGCGGAAGATCGACAACAACTGTATGAATGGCATCGTCAAGTTGTTGACGCCAGCTGGGGCTGTCGCTAGCGGAACGAGATGATCAGTCAATTCTCTCAATCGCGCCTGAAAGGCTACCGGTTCCCGCGTTCCATCATTTCTTATGCGGTTTGGGCGTACCATCGTTTCGCGCTGAGCCTTCGTGATGTAGAGGATCTGCTAGCCGAGCGGGGCGTCAACGTCAGTTACGAGACGATCCGGGCGTGGGTTGGAAAATTCGGTGCTCAGTTCGCAAAGCGGGTTCGTGCAGCCCGTCCGCATCCCTCTGACAAATGGCACCTAGATGAGGGTGTGATCACGATCCGGGGTGTGAAACACTGGCTTTGGCGCGCCGTAGATAGCAACGGCGAGGTGCTTGATATTCTGGTTCAAACGCGCCGGAATGCCCGGGCTGCGAAGCGGTTTATATCGAGACTGGTCGCTCGGTGGGGAAAGCCCCGTGTCATCATTACGGATAAATTGCGCAGCTACGGTGCAGCCATTCGTAAGCTCGCACTGGAGGTCGATCACCGCGCGCACAAGGGCTTGAACAACCGTATCGAAGGGTCACACAGGCCAACGCGAAAGCGAGAGAAAATGCATGGCAGGTTCAAATCCGCCCGCCAAGCGCAGAGGTTTCTGAGTGTTCACGATGAGGCCTCCAATCTCTTCCGACCACGCCGCCATAAATTGACCGCATCTTCTTACCGCCACCATCGAAAAGATGCATTCCACCAATGGAACCAATGCGCCATCAATTTGGCGGCCTAAAACACTGAAGATAGCATGATCTTCCGAAAACCAAACTAACCTGACAATGCCCGACTAGATCGTAACTTGGTAGGTGCCGTTCTCGAAGGTTTCGCGACTGTCGCAAATTGTCGTGACCGCCCGGGCATTGGGCGCGTCGCCAATGAGGCAGCAGCACGTGACATTGCGACCCGGCGTCGGCCCAATCCGCTTGATACGCTTGCCATCGCGGACCACTTCGATCCGCGTTCCAGCCCAGAATGACACCCACAGATCACCGGATTGCGAGACGAACAGCCCGTCGGGCAGGCCGTCACCATCCGAAAGATCGACAAAACCCTCACTTTTTCCTGTTGCAAGATCATAGCGCAGGATGCGCTGTCCAAGCGTGTCCGAAAGGAAAAGACTGCTTCCGTCCTGGCTGAACGCGGGCCCGTTGCCAATGACCACCTCGCCAAGGATGCAGGTCCAGCCATCCGGGCCCAGCAGGTAGAAACCGCCCGTGGGCGCGTGCTCCGCTATATCGCTTAGGGCAATCGCTATCGCTCCATTGGGATGGATCGCGCCGTCATTGATGCAGGTCTGATCCGTCAGGGGCAACGTTCCTCCAACGGCTGTCAGCATGCCTGTTTCGATTTCAAGCCGATAGAGGCCGCGCTCTGATCCCACGATCAGATGGGCCGCATCCAGAGATTTTACGAATCGAAGGTTGCCCTTGGTTTTAAGCGGGACGGCAACGAAATCGCGCTCCGGGAACTTCACGGCGCGAAGGTCTCGCGACCCGTGATCGACCCAGAACAGCCTATGTGTCAGACCATGCCAGCAAGGGGATTCAGGCAATGTGTCGCTCGGGCCGGGAAGGCGTTCGAATTGGTACTTCTGGGGCATTGCGAATTTCTCACTTGACGGGATTTCGTCAAAATGTATACAAAATCTAAAATGTATACAAGAAGAAAGCCTGATGTCTAAACTCGCCGAATTGGGTCACCCCGTGACGGACCGCATCGTCGACATGATTGCGAGCGGCAGCCTCGAGAGGGCCGAGCGCATCAAGGAGGTGGAGGTCTCCGAAAAGCTTGGCGTAAGCCGCATTCCCTTGCGGGAAGCGATGCGCGCACTTGCGTCACAAGGTGTTCTGGAGGCCCGCGAACGGGGCGGAATGAATGTGCGGGCTTTCACTGCTGCCCAGATTCAGGAGCTCAGCGACGTGCGGGCCGCCCTTGAACCCATCGCCATGCGTGCCGCCGTTCCCGCGCTTCAGGAGAAACCGAACCGGATCGCGCTGAACGCCATCATCGAAGAAATGAAATGGGCCGTCGAACAACGCGATCGACGTGGCATCGCTGCCGCTGACATCTACTTTCACAATTTTCTTATCGAACTCTCGGCCAATGATCTCATCCGCAATATCTGGTCGGGCCTTCGATTGCAGATGCAGATCGTCTTCCGGCTCGAACTCTGCGTACCCACCAGCCTCGAGCAAGTTGTTCCCAAACACCTGGCGTTGCGGGACGTACTGTTTCGCGGCGACCTCGGCGGTCTCGAGGCTGTGGTCGCGGACCATGTGCGACCTGAACTCAATCCATCCACTTGATTAGAAATGGAGAACGAAATGAACAACCAACTGAAAATACGATCCAGAACTTGTGCAGCAGCGCTGTGCCTCTTGGCGACCGCCGCGGTAGCCGAGGGAGAGGTTCGGCTTTTGTCCTTCGAAGGTTATGCCGACGATGCCTGGCGCGTGCCGTTCGAGGAGGCATCTGGGTGCCAGGTTACCGTCAGCTATGCAGGCGGTGTCGATGAGATGTTCGCCAAGATGGCCGGGTCAGACGGCTCGGACTTCGATCTTGTCTCCATCGATACCAGTCTCTTTCCACGTTACGCCGAGGCTGGGCTGATCCAGGCTTATGACGATGCGAAGATCCCAAATCTCGCCAATCTATTGGACGCATTCCAGAACGTGGATGCAGTGATGGATGGGGCTTCTCGCTTCGGAATTCCGGTCGCCTGGGGATCGCAGGGCCTGATTTATGACGCAGATGAGATGTCAGATGCGCCGACATCCTGGGCAGCCATGTGGGATCCAGAGAACGCGCAGCGTGTCATCGCACTAGACGATTCGAACAACAACATTGTCATGGCCGCCCTCCTGCTCGAGTTTGAAGACCCATATACACTCTCCGAAGAGCAGATGGCGCAGGTCAAGGACAAGCTGATCGAACTCAAAGGCAACCTTTTGAGCTATTATACGGGTTTCGACGAGGGCGTGGCCGTTTGGGAAAGTGGTGCGGCAACGATGATGTTCTCCATGGGCGAGCCGCAGATCGGCCAATTGCGTGAGCGCGGTTACAATGCTGTGTACTCGATCCCCGAAGAAGGCGCTGTTGGTTGGCTCGATACCTGGGCGCTTTCGGTAGGAGCGGAGGATCTCGACTGTGCGCATGCGTGGGTCAACTATGTGCTTCAACCGGAGGTTGGTGCGGCGCTCAATGAGAAGTTCGGCTATGGGCCGACAACGGTCGAGGCAGCGGGTATGGAATATGCCGACAACCTTGTCTGGTTGAAGCCCGTCGAAGACATGGACGCGCGTGTGCGTCTTTGGAACGAAATCAAGGCGGCCGTTCAGTAGGCTCGAGACTTCTTGCGCGTTGGAACACCTCCTGCCTGTTCCAACACGCACGGCCTTTCAAGGAAAAGCAATGAAAATCAAATCTCTCAATATCCATGTCCTTCTGGCGGATGATTTTGATGAAACCCTAACATCCTCGGCCCAGGACAGCCTCCTTGTGGTTCTGGAGGATGAGGACGGTTTTCAGGGGTTCGGCGAGTCGGATGTCAATCCGTGGATCGGGCGGGCCTGCATCGATGCGCCGGGCACCCATACGATGGGTCTGGGGCTTCGGGATATGTTGTTTTCTGAGCCTGTCACAGACATTCGCGCTTTCTGGGAACGTGCCTATATCGGTACGGCGATGAACGGGCGGCGGGGTGCTGTGGTTCATGCGCTTGGCGCGCTTGAGATGGCGCTCTGGGATCTGAAGGGCAAACGCGAAGGTAAACCGGTCTGGCAGCTTCTGGGGCGGGATCGCCGTCCCGATCCGGTGGTGCCATATGCTTCCCTGCAACCCAATGGCCTCGGGTTTCACGATTACCGCGATGCGCTTTGTGCGGCGGCGGAACGCGCCAAGGGCCTCGGATTTTGCGCCATGAAAGCCGAAGTCACGATGAATGGGCCTTATGCCCATGACGGAATGAAAGAGCCTTACGAGCGCCACACGGAATTGATTGGGGAGGTACGCAAGACCGTCGGGTCGGATGTGACGCTGATGGTCGACGTTCAGTACATGTTCCCTGATGCCAAAACCGCCGCACCCGTGATGAAAGAGTGGGAGGAGTTTGAGCTTTTCTTTGTCGAAACGCCGGTCTGGTGCGACGATCTGCATGAATACGCCAAGCTCGCGGAGGCCGTGGACACTCCCATTGCGATGGGAGAGTGGCTGGCAACACGGCACGAATTTGCCGACCTGATTGCACGCGGGGGAGTCTCCGTCGCGCAACCCGATGTGGGACGAGTCGGGGGCGTGAGCGAGGCGCTTCTGGTGGCCGATATGGCCGCCGAGAAGGGCCTGACCATTGTTCCGCATTGCTGGAAGACCGGTGTTTCCACTGCAGCCACAGCGCATTTCGCGGCCGTAACCCCGCATTGCAAGTTCATTGAGTATCTGCCGCAAGAGCTCTGCATCGAAACGCTTCGCAAGGAACTGACGACCGGCGGTGTGATCATGAAGGACGGTGTGATCACCGGCATTGACGATGCGCCGGGCTACGGCATCAACCTCAACTGGGATGCCGTGAAGGCATTTGCGCAGGAGTAGCGGAATGGACTTGATTCTTGATGAAATCGGCAAGTGCTATGGTACCACCTGGGTGCTTGAGCATATCGACCTGACGATCGAGGATGGTGAGTTCTTCTCCCTGCTCGGAGGCAGCGGATCGGGCAAGACCACGCTCCTGAAGTCCATCGCCGGTATCGAAAATCCTGACCGGGGCCGCATCCTCTATGACGGCCAGGACATTGTGCAAACCCCATTGGAACGGCGGCCCTTCAACACCGTATTCCAGGGCTATGCGCTTTTTCCCCATATGAGTGTCTTTGACAATGTGGCGTTCGGCCTGC
The DNA here is from genome assembly GCA_039818265.1 of Pseudomonadota bacterium. GTDB lineage: Bacteria > Pseudomonadota > Alphaproteobacteria > Rhodobacterales > Rhodobacteraceae > Ruegeria. The sequence continues at coordinate 8,048 of JBCBUG010000008.1, forward strand.
GTGTCAAAGGTCTGGAAAGCGCGACCATTAAAAGGGCGGTCACCGAAATGGTCGAACGCGTGGGTCTGTCCGAACGCATCCACGCCTTTCCGGCGCAATTGAGCGGCGGACAGCAACAGCGGGTCGCCATTTCCCGGGTGCTGGTTTGCGAACCGCAAGTCATTCTGCTTGATGAGCCGCTCTCTGCGCTGGACGCCTCCTTGCGCGGACAGATGCAGCGGTTCCTGAAAGAGCTGCATCGCGATCTGGGACTGACCTTCATCTTTGTGACCCACGATCAGGATGAGGCGATGTCGCTCTCTGACCGGATATGCATTCTCAACCAGGGCCGCATCGAACAGGTGGACACGCCAGATGCACTCTATCACGCACCAAGCAACGCCTATGTGGCCGAGTTCATCGGGACCAACAATTTGATCCCGGTTTCCGCCGGAGGCGAGACAGAATTCGGGCAGGTGTCTCTAAAAATCGCTGGCGACGCGACCCTGTCCATACGTCCCGAAGCAATCGGGATTGGAGCGGCCAGCGACGCTTTAAACGCCGTCGCAACCCTCGTGGATCGGCAATTCCACGGTGACAACACCGTGATGACCTTCCGCACCGGCTCGGGCCGCGAGTTGATCGTGCGCAGGCCCGGGCGTGGTGAAGCCATCGAGATTGGCGGCCAGGCGGAACTGAGCCTGCCGCGCGCGGCCTGCACCCTCATTCCCGAAAGTCGCGCAGCGTGAGCCGTGCTCTCCTCATGTGGCGGAGCGCAATCTGGTTGCTGCTTCTGGGGGCGGTTCTCGCTCCGATTGTTGCATTCCTTGCCTATGGGCTCTTCTCAGTGGAAGAGGGTCAGATCATCTACGATCTTTCACTCAAGAACTACGCGGAGGTCTTTGGCGATCCGGTCTATCGCAGCGTGCTCGGCAAGACGATCCTGATCGCAGCACAGGTCTCGGGGCTCTGCTTTGTACTGGGATACGTCGTGGCGCTTTATATCTGGCGGCGTGGCACGCTGCTCAAATACACGTTGATCTTCATTGTCGCGATCCCGCTGATGATGAGCTACGTCATCAAGATCTATTCAATGCGCGGGTTGTTGGGTCACACCGGTTTCCTCAACCAGATGCTGATCTGGCTCGGGTTGATCGACGAACCGTTCTCGGCGTTTCTCTTCAACCTGACCGCGGTGCGCATGACGCTGGTCTTCGCGCTGGTGCCGTTCTGTATTCTGACGACCTTCGTCGGGCTAGAGCGCATTCCGGCGGCAACGATCAATGCCGCGCGCGATCTAGGCGCAAGCAGCGCACGAATTTTCTGGAAGATCATTCTGCCGCTCTCCCTGCCATCAGCGATTGTCGGGGTGATGTTCGCTTTCGTGCTCAGCGTCGGGGATTTTCTTGCTCCCGAGCTTGTTGGTGGCGTAAACGGGCTGACCTATGGCCGACTGATCTTTTCGCAATTCGGGATCGCTTTCAATTGGCCATTGGGCGCCGCGCTGTCGCTCATCCTGATGGTGATCTCTTTTACAGTCATCGCGTTGGCCGGGTGGCTCAGCAACCCGCGCTGGATGCGGGGAGGTGCGGTATGAATCTCACGCGGCCCGCACTGAACTCCATCGCTGTTTTGGCGATTTTCGTGCTCTACGCACCGATCCTCATGGTGGTTCTCACCTCTTTCTTCACGGTTCGCCGAGGCAAGATCGACTGGGCCAGCTTCTCGTTTGACTGGTATACCAAGCTGCTGGCCAATGAAGGCATTGGAACCGCCGTGCTCGCCTCGCTCAAGGTCGGCATCATAGCGGTTGCGCTGTCTTTGCTGCTGAGCCTGCTCTTTGCCACCTATATCACACTGGCAAGACCGTCTCGGTGGGAGGCCGGGGCGATATCGGGGCTCATCTTCCTGCCTTTCCTCTTGCCGCCGATCATCACTGGAATGTCGCTTCTTGTCGCCCTGAAGGAGGTCGAGATTGAGCGCGGGATCAACGCGGTGATCCTGGGTCATGTGGTCTTTGTGCTCGCCATCGGCTTCCGCACGCTTCAGGCGCGGCTGGCCGCGCTCGAACCGGCGCTCCTATGGGCGGCGCGCGATCTCGGGGCCGGGCCGTGGCGGAGCTTCGCGCAGGTGATCCTGCCACAACTGAAACTGCCGCTCGCTACATCAGCGATCATGTCCTTCGCGATTTCCTTCGATGAGACCATGATCACGCTCTTTCTGGTGGGCGACGGCGCAACGCTGCCGACCCGCCTCTACGGCATGATGCGCTACGGGTTCACGCCGGAGATTTCGGCGCTGGTGACCTTGGTGCTGGTGTTCACGGGCCTGCTCACAGCGCTAATGGCCTGGGTGACACGTGGGCGGGCCGGCGGGTTTGCAGGATAGGGGACTTGCGATGAAAGACAGAACATATCTCGTAACGGGCGCCGCGCGCGGGATCGGGCTCGGCATCGCACGGCATCTCTTATCCCTCGGTGCGAACGTGGCCTTGGCAGATATCGATAACGGCGCGCTCAATGCGCTGGAAGGCCTCTCCAGTCGCGCCAGCCTGCACGCCTGCGACGTCTCGAACCGTGCTGCCTGCGCGGGTCTGATCGCCGAGGTTCTGGCCAAGCATGGCACGCTCCACGGGCTCGTCAACAATGCCGCGATCCTCGACATCTCGCCATGGGACGCATTGGACTTTGACCGCTACGACAAGGTCATTGCCATCAACCAGTCCGGCGCTTTGGCCCTCAGCCATGCCGCGACCCCCGCCTTGTGTAGTACCCGTGGTGCGATCGTCAATGTCGCCTCAATCATGGGCATGGTCGGATCCGAGGCGGCCGTGACCTATTCCATGGCCAAGAGTGCAGTTCTCAATCTCACCCGATGCCTTGCGGTGGATTTGGCATCGGATGGCATTCGGGTCAATTCCATCTCGCCGGGCTTTATTGACACGCGCATGGCGGCGCTGTCGGACGGAAGTCATGAGCATGAAACGGATTATTTCAAGACCGTCTATCTCAAGCACCGGAAAATCCCATTGGCCCGCGTTGCGCAGCCAGATGAAATCGCAGGTCCGGTCGCCTTCCTGTTGTCAGACGCGGCCGGATACGTCACCGGCACCAACTTGCCTGTCGATGGCGGCGTGACGGCGACATTCTAGAAAGGCACATAATATGCACTTTGAAGGCAAGACTATTTTGGTTACCGCTGCCGCGCAAGGCATGGGCCGAGATGCCGCTGAGGCTCTGTTGGAAGCCGGCGCACATGTCATTGCAACGGATGTGAATGCCGCAACCCTTACGACGCTCACGGATCATCCTCGCAGGCAGATTGCACAACTGGACGTCACGGATGCAACTGCGGTTCAGGACCTGATCGACCGGCTGGACCGCCTTGACGGACTGTTCAACTGCGCCGGCATCGTCCATTCCGGCACCATCGAGACGGCGCGCGAAGGCGATTGGGGCCTTGCCTTCGACGTCAACGTGCGTGGACCGGCGCGCTGCATTCAGGCGGCCCTTCCGCTCCTTCTTGCTGCCAAGACTGCGTCCATCGTGAATATGGCATCGGTCGTGTCGTCAGTGGTCGGGGCGCCGGAGCGCTGTGTCTATGGCACTACAAAGGCCGCGGTTATTGGACTGACAAAATCCGTAGCGAAGGACTATGTGGCCAAAGGCCTGCGGTGCAACGCAATCTGCCCCGGGACGGTGCACACGCCCTCGCTCGATGAGCGACTCGAAGCCAGCGGTGACTACGACGCGGCGCTTAAAGCCTTCACTGAGCGCCAACCAATGGGGCGGCTGGCCGACGCTTCAGAAATCACGCCCTTAATTCTGTATCTGCTCTCCGATGCGTCGCGGTTCATCACCGGACAGGCCATCTCGATCGACGGTGGCTGGAGCGCGTGAATGGCCTTCCACAGACTTCAATCAGACTCGGTGTCAGTCGTGCTCGACCTGCGCGTCGGTCACCTGCGGGACCTTGAACTGCACCATGCAGGCCGCATCCTGTCGCCGCTCTTCACGGCTCCTTGGGTTGATACACCGGGTGCGAGCGACCTGCCGGTGGAACAATATCTGTCCGGGGATTTCTTCTGTGCGCCTTTTGCAGCCTCAGACATCGATCCCGCGCCGTTGCACGGCTGGTCAGCCAACAGTGCCTGGACGCCAACTGAAGAAAAAGATCAATCAAAGGCAGAGTTTACGCTTGATCGGCATATCCTCGGCGCCACACTTGTCAAGACGCTGCGCTGCTCCCCAAATGCACCGCTGCTTTATCAGCGACACAGCTTTATCGGCGGTTCCGGGTCTTTGCCTATTGCCCATCACGTGATCACGCAAATGCAAAACGGCGGGCGCATCTGTCATTCGCCGAAGCAGTTTGCCGCAACTCCTGCTGAGCCCACAGAGCTGGAACTCAACCACTTGACGTGTTCGGCGGAGATCACTGATTTAGGGTCGGTCCCTTGCCGGACAGGCACAGCAGACCTCGGCCTCTTCCCGCTCGCTGATTGTCATGAGGACTTTGTGTCGTTAGTCGAGCAACCCGGTTCGGAACTCGGGTGGACGGCCGTCTTGCGGAGAGCAGAAGATGACATCTTTTTCGTCCTCAAGGATCCAGCGGAGCTGCCAGTCACGATGCACTGGTATGCGCATGGTGCGAACATGCGCGCTCCCTGGAACGGCCATCGCGGCATCCTTGGCATTGAGGACGGGCGAAGTGGCATCCATTCCGGCCACAGGGCGAGCATCGTCCCGAACGAGTTGAGCCGGCGCGGCATCGCGACCGCGTTGGACCTGGACCCATCAGGTTCTGTGTCGGTTGCGCATGTGATCGGAGCTGTTGCCCGGCCTCAAGGCTGGGATCGGGTCGACGATATTTTGATTACAGGCGACGCACTGGTGATTGTCGGACCCAATGGCCTGCCGATCTCCCTGCCATTCGACAAAAATTTCTTTGATTAAAGGACAAGACCATGAAACAGCTACGCTATGGTGCGAAAGGACGGGAACGGCCCGGGCTCCTGGACGAAGAAGGCACTGTCCGAGATCTGTCGGACCACGTTCAGGACATCGGTGCAGAAACGCTGTTGCCTGAGACCGATGATAGATTACGCAAGCTGGATACTGCGTCGCTTCCGACCGTCGATGCCGGCGAACGTATTGGCCACGCTGTCCGTCGTCAGGGATTTTGGGACAGAAGGTTGCCTGTGCTAAGAGAGGATTTGGCACATCTGTTTGGTTTGATTATGTGGCAGATTTGCGGTGAAGGAAGCGCCGGGTTTCAATGATCTTCAGTTTGATCCTTTCTCGCTGTTTCAAAATGGTCTGGCTGCGCCCGAAGTAGACATCGGCCGGTGTGAGGTTTTGCAAGCTCTCGTGATAGCGCTGGTGGTTGTAATGATCGACAAAGGCATCGATCTGTTACCTGAGATCACCGGGCAGATAGTAGTTTTCCAGCAAGATGCGGTTCTTCAAGAGATTGGTCGCTTTTGCATTTCGCCCCTTTTGCACGAGGATATCGAGAACGTCGCCGTTCGCGTCGATGGCCCGCCACAACCAGTGCTTCTTGCCGCGGATAGTGATGACAACCTCGTCCAAGTGCCATTTGTCGTTCGGCTTGGGGCGATCGCGCCGTATGCAGGCGGCAAAATGTGCGCCGAACCGATTAACCCAGAGCCGAATGGTTTCCTGGTTCACGATGACACCTCGCTCTGCCAAGAGATCTTCGACATCCGCAGTGCTCACGGCAAACCGATCGTATGCCCAGACCGCGTACGCAATGACCTCACGAGGGTAGCAAAAGCCCTTCAGGCGCGCCATACTGGATGAAATGTTCATTCATCGCCTTTAATCGTCTTCGCGATGCCAGACAACTTGGCAATACCCTCTGCACATCTGAAAACCTGTGAACATCAGCCGAAGGTGGCGCCGTTGATGTTTTCACGGGTGATGACTTCAACTGGAACGACCTCTGCCTGATGGGAACGGTTTTCCAGTGTCGCGATCAGGGTCTGAACGGCTTGTTCAGCGATCCGTTGCATATTCTGATGGATGATAAGATCCATCGATCCGTCCAGCAGGTAGTTTCTCGTTTTCGGCGTGAGGTTGTGGCCGATCAGCATGATTTCCCCTGTCAAATCGCGATCAGCCAAAGCCGCAACAATGCCTTCGTTGCCACCGCCAACGTTATAAATGCCCAGCAGCCCAGGATGTTCGTCCAGCATCTGGCCCACCACCACGCGATTTTCCCGTACATCATCGTGGCCGATATAGGTACCCACAACGCGGAGGTGGCTGAAATCCCTTCGCAAGGCTGACCGAAACCCCATCTCTCGATCCGAATGGTTGCGATACAGTTGCTCGCCGGAAATCACGCCGACGGTTCCGGATTGCCGTAGCATCCGACCCATAAAATAGGCCGCTGTTCGTCCTGCGGCCATGTTGTCCGTCCCGACAAATTGGCCCAGAACGGGGCTGATCAGATCGGAGACGACAGGTATGCAGGGAATATTCAAGCCGTGCAGCTCTTCGACAGCGTCGCGAACCCGCGGATCATCCAAAGCCTGAAAACCCACGGCATCAATGCCCTGACCGGCGCAGGCTCTTAGCTTTCGGGCCAACACAGATGGTTCCAGCTTTGTGGAGAACACGCACTCGACGGTGGCACGACCATTGGTGAAGACATTCTGAAAACAGTCACCCAGAAATTCTGTTGATGGTCCGGCCTCCTCTGGCAGAAATATCTTCAGTCGCCAGGGACGCGAAGGTTGGTCCAGCTGCGCACCGGATTCGATCACGTGCTTGGCCTGCAATACGCGTTGGCGGGTCTCAGGCTTGACGTTTGATCTGTTGTTCAGAACCCGGTCAACCGTGGCGGTGCCGACCCCTGCAATTTTGGCGATCTCGGATACGCGCGCCTTTCTGGGAACCATTGGAACTTCATCGCTCATTGGCATGAGTTAACATCAATAGCGATCAAAATCACCCTCAAATATCCTGTTAGCTACATCAAAACACATCAATGTCGTCATTTGATGCAGTTTTTCTTGCCAGCCGAATGCGAGGAGGCTTATCCCAGCGTCATGCAACGGGATAGAGTCCCGTTCAGGGAGGACAAAATGACCTACACAACTAAACTACTGGCCGGCGTCACCGGCCTAATAATGACGGCCAGTACAGCGCTGGCCGCGGACTTCACATTCAAATATGGCAACGAGCAGCCAGAAACCTCAATCCGGTCGCAGTCCATGGACTGGTTCAAGGCCGAGCTTGAAAAGCGTTCCGGCGGTCGCATCGAAGTCGAGAACTTTTTTGGCGCCGCGCTTGGTAATGAGCGCGAAATGATGGATCAGGTTACGGCCGGTTTGCTGCAGGGAACGCGTGGCGGTTTCTTTGCCGACGCTTCCGGGGCATTCAACCTGTATCAGTTGCCTTTCCTTGTCGCGAATTGGGATGAAATGGAATGTCTGGTCGGTTCGGACTTCACCAAAGGCGTTCAGGCCCGTGCTGAGGCGAACGGATATCACATCCCTGCCACCGGTATCAGCCAAGGGTTCCGGGCCTATACTAACAACGTTCAGCCAATAACATCGGTAGATGATCTGCAAGGTCTGCGCATCCGCGAACCTCAATCTGATCTGATGATCGCCACGGGCACAGCCATCGGGTCAGTTCCGGTCGCCATGCCGTTTTCCGAGGCATATCAGGCATTCAAACAGGGCGTGATCGACGGGCAGCACAACCCGCCGCAAAATATCTGGGACTTCAATATTCACGAGGTGCAAAAGTATCTGACGCTGTCGAACCATATGACCGGTCCCGATCCACTGATCGTTAACAAGGCATGGTATGACGGTTTGCCCGAAGACCTTCAGGCCACTTTTGACGAGGTTGCGGTCGAAGCGATGGCGATGTCGGATAAGCTGTATCGCGATGCAGAAACAAACATCGTCGGCGAGCTAGGCAAGCACATGGAGATCAACGATCTGACGCCAGAAGCACTGGCTGGTTTTCAGGAAGCCGTTGCGCCGGTCTATCAACAGATGATCGACGCAGGTCATTTCACGATGGATGATATCGACGCAGCGCGTGCTGCAGCGGCGTCCTGCGGCTAATCTGAAACGGCATTTCCGGGCGCATTAACCCTGCGCCCGGATTCCCTTCGTAACGGAACCGATTTATGGATACGCTCGCCGCAATTGACCGTGTACTGACGCGCTTTATCGAAGCGCTGATGGTCGTGCTGTTCGGGGTGTTTTTGGTGATTGTCGTCACCAAAGTCCTGATGCGCCCCTTTGACATGGCGGTCTACGGCGTCGACGAACAGGTCAAGATCGCGTTTCTTTGCACCTCGGCCTTGGGTGGTGCCGTCGCGATTACGAAGCGTGAGCATATCGCGATCACATTCTTCATCGACATGACGCCCTACTACGTCAAAATGGCCTTCTACGTGGCAGGGCTAGTCCTCGTGGGAGTGATGAACGCGGCTTTGGTCTGGCTGTCCATCGATTGGATCGCAGGGCCTGGGAAAAACATGTGGCAACCTTTCGGGATGCCTCAGGCTTATGTGTTCATCATTGTTCCGATCTCCTGTTCGATTGCCGTGTTCTATTGCTTTGTTCGTGTGGTTCTGACTCTGGGCGGTCGGGATTCCATCGATGTTCTCTGGATGCCGGAGGACTGACATGTTGATCCTGTTTGCCACGCTTGGAATATTGTTGGTCTGCGGAGTTCCAATTGCCTATTCTCTGGGGCTGGCGTCACTGGCGTATTTCCTGATCGAGGCCCCCACAGCGACCGGTTTCGTTGTTCAGCGTTTCTTCTCCGGCATCAATAATTATCCGCTGGTTTCACTGCCCTTCTTCATCCTGATGGGCTTGGTGATGAATTCCGGAGGCATCACGCGGCGCCTGCTGGACCTGTCCATGTTCTTCGTCGGCCGGTTGAAGGGCGGGCTGGGGTTGGTCAACGTCGTAGGCTCGATGATCTTTGGCGGCATCTCGGGCTCTTCCGCCTCGGATACCGCTTCAATTGGGTCCGTGCTGATACCTGAGATGGAGAAACGAGGTTACCCCAAGAGTTTCGCAGCGGGGATCACGGTTGCCTCGTCCACTATGGGTATGATCATCCCGCCGTCTGTTCCCATGATTATCTACGCCGTCGCCGCCGAAGAGAGCATCGGTCGCCTGTTTCTGGGCGGGATCATTCCCGGTATCATGGTTGGTTTACTTCAGCTGATCGTCGTTTGGTTGCTGGCCAAGAGGAACGATTACCCGACCGAAGACGTACCGTTCACATTGGCCGAAGCCGGGCGGCAGGCCAGACGTTCTGCCGCCGTAGCACTGATGCCGATCTTGATCGTAGGTTCCGTCGTCTTTGGTTTTGTTACACCAACCGAGACTGCCGGGGCAGCAGTGGTATATGGCCTGATCATCGGATTGTTCATTGTCGGCTTTGGTGTTCTGAAAGATCTTCCGGGGGCCATGCGCCACGCCATCATCATGTCCGCCAAAATCATGATGATCATCGCATTCAGTCAAGTGTTCATCACTGTTCTGGCGCTGGAACGTGTACCCAATCAACTGGCCGATTTCGTTTCGGGCCTCGGACTTGGCCCGGTCGCCTTCATGGTTCTGACAGCCATTTTGATCCTGATGGCCGGCACATTTATCGACGTCAGCCCCGCCATTCTTTTACTGACACCTGTTCTATTGCCGGTCGCTGAAAAGCTGGACGTGTCTGGTGTGCATTTTGGTGTGGTGATGGTCTCGGGTCTCGCGGTTGGCGCATGCACACCGCCAGTAGGAAATTGCCTGAATGTCTGCGCTGCAATCTGCCGTATGCCGATCGGAAAGATTTTCGTCGGGGCCGCGCCGTTCCTGCTGGCAAATGTGGTGGTGCTGATTTTGATCGCGATCTTCCCGCAACTGGTCATGTGGATACCAGACGTAGTCATGGGGCCGTAACACCACAGAATTGGGCAGCGGGGTGTCTTCCGGACCTGCCCGGCCTTGGTCAGCCAAAGCCTGAAACCCCCGCACAAATCGACGCCCGCAAAAAATTGTGGGCACCAAACCTCAACTCCGGCTGGGCCGGACGACACATTAGGAAGACAATTATGCAACGTGCAGGTGTCATTGGATTAGGGGATATGGGCAGCGGGCTGGCGAGGAACCTGATCAAAAACGGGTTCGAAACCGCCGGGTTTGATCTGAGTGAAGCACGCCTGAAGGCGCTGGCTGAAATGGGCGGAACGCCCGCTGCAAGCTTGGCAGATGTGGGGGCCAATGCGGATGTAATCTATGTCATGGTCATGAATGGCGATCAGGCCAAGGCTGTCATTCTTGGTGAAGACGGTCTGGTCCGTCACATGGCACAAGGCGGGGCGGTCATTCTGACCGCCACGATCAAACCGCGTGAGGCCCGCGAGATTGGCGAGGCCATGGCCGGTTCTGGCATTCACCTGATCGATAGCCCCGTCTCTGGCGGCTTTCCAGGTGCGCAGGGTGGTACACTAACCATGATGGCCGCGGCCTCTGATGCCGTTCTGGACGAATTCCAACCGGTGATGGAGGCGGTCTCTGCCACCATTCACCGTGTAGGGGACGGGCCCGGCCAAGGTCAGACCGTAAAGGCATGTTTGCAGACCCTGATTGGCTCGATCTTTTCTGCAACATTTGAAGCGTCGGTCCTCGCGGCCAAGGCGGGCGTGAAGGGAGAAAATCTGCTCAAGGTATTTTCAACCTCCGGCGCGGGATGCGGATGCACCAATACTGCGCTGGAGAACATCATCGACCGTAAATTCGAAAACACCGGCTCGGGCATCGGCACCATGCACAAGGACCTGACCATCTCGCTTGATCTGGCCGAAGAACTGGGCGTTCCAATGCATACTGCTTCATCTGCCATGCAGATTTTCCATGCTGGCAAGACCAAATTTCCCGATGGCGACAACTGGGCCTGTACCCGCGTGATCGAAGACATTGTCGGCGCTGAGTTGCATCGCTGAGAAAGGACAAACACATGAAACTTGGAGTTATCTGTGATGGCATCAGCCGCGACCTGAAACACGCGGTCGATGTGATGGATGAGTTTGACCTCGAATATGCCGAACTGCAATTTGTCGGCGATACGGAGGTTGGCGATCACTCTGCTGATGAGATCAGGGAAATTGACACGCTGCTTCGGGATCGGGGCAAGCCTGTATCCTGTCTGTCGCGCCACATCTTCGCGGGAATGACCGGGGCGAACAAACCAGGGGACGACCTGCACAGCAAGCATATGGATGCTTTGAAGCGCGTGATCGACATGGCACATGTGGTCAGCAGCCCACTGGTGCGCATTATGACTCCGAAGAAAGAGCAGATTCTGTGGGGGTCCGGAGGTGCAGAAAAATGGAACGTCGCCAAAGGCGCATGGGACGCGATACTGCCCCTGATCGCACCTGCGATTGACGTTGCCAAGGACGGCGGTGTGACTTTGGTCGTCGAAACGGGCAACGGGACCATGGTGAATTCGAATTACACCGCCCGTAAGCTGATCGACGATCTGGATACCAAGGACACACTGAAGGTTCTCTGGGACCCGGCCAATAACTGCTGGTGTCACGAACAAGCGTTTCCTGCTGGGTATGACGAAGTGAAAGATGGCTATCTCGGGCACGTCCATATCAAGGACGTTCAGGTCGACACGCCCCGCGCAACATTGATGGTCAAACAAATGGGCGAAGGCCAACTGGCAGATCAGTTTCAGCCGATGGCGGATGCTCTGAAAGCCGACACCTATGATGGGGTGATATCATTCGAAAGCGTCTACCACCCCGGTAACGGAAACTTCGAAGACGGTTTCCGCCGCTGTATTGATCGCTTCAAAGAGCATTTTGGTTGAACCTCTGGTGAGACAAAAACGGCCAATCGATGTTCCTCCCAATACATTGTTCGGCCGAAACACAGACCCGTCTTTAGGCGGGTCTGTTTTGGGTTTCAGGTGAAAACTAAAAACGGTCAAAAGATCTAACTCTGTGGGGCGACTGAGGAGATTTCGCATTAATTGCTATAAAAAATTTCCCCTTCGGCAATCGTGCTGCAGTACATCTATGGCAGCTTGGGCGGACCGCACTGTAGCGTGGAGATAGTCTGGTCAACATCTGCAAGGTGTGATCCTTGCGCCGACTCATGGCAGCAATCAGAGCTTCGAAGTCACTCGTGCGCGGCGCAGTATTCGTCGCTTTGGGCTCAGCACCGACCAACGCCGCATGGAGGACAGACACCCGCTTTGAAATGGCGAACGGCAGGACCGTCCGCCAAGATGTCTCAGATATCAATGCGTTCAGCGATGCTCAGGGCATCTTCGAGTTCGACGCCAAGATAACGCACTGTACTGTCGACCTTCGTGTGACCAAGCAGCAGTTGCACCGCGCGGAGGTTGCCTGTCTTGCGGTAAATCTCCGCCGCCTTTGTACGGCGAAGTGAATGCGTGCCGTAACCACTTGGTTCTAGGCCAATTGCAATCACCCAATCGCGGACAAGTCGACCATACTGGCGGGTGGAGATGTGCGGCCGATCATGGAACCGGCTCGGGAACATAAAGCGGCAAGCAAACATCTCGGGAGATTTAACCCACGCTAGGACGGTTTCGCGTGTGTTTTCGGTCAATTCAAACTGTACCGGCCGCTTGGTCTTGCTCTGGATGACCGAGACGCGTTCTCGCACACGATCATCTTTTACCAGGTCAGACACCGCCAATCTGACAAGATCACAGCCGCGTAACTTGCTATCGATGGCGACGTTGAACAAAGCCAGGTCGCGTAGATTGCCCGCCAGTTCAAGCCTCGCCCGGATCGCCCAGACTTGTTTTGGCAACAAAGGCCGTTTTTGACCGATGATCCGCCCCTTGTTCCAGGCTCTGCGTTTCGGTGTTGTTGCAGGAAGTTGGACTCTTGGCATGATTTGCCCTCCGATCCGCCCTCCAAACCCAGTCACCTGCACCATGCGGGCAATGAGATTGTATCGTGCTTGGCAAGGGCAGCTATCAGAGACCTACCGCCTGCATCGGCTCTGCATGCGCACTCGGCAGCTGTGAGCCCATATTGACGGATGCTGCGTCGAGTGTGAACGGCGGCTTTAGCCGACCATCGGATCTTACTTCAGCATTCTAAATTGGCTTTCCGGTTTCGGGCGATGCTGCAAGTAGGCGTTCACGTGGTGTCATTTCGCAAAACCTTGACGTGCAGGCGCAATAAATCTGTGCGGCGGACTGCCAAGTTGAGTGCACACACAGCGTTTCAAATACGCTCAACTGAAAGGACTTAAGATATGCAAAAGGCAATGATTACAGCCACTACAGTGTTCGCGCTTATTTTGAGCGCAGGAGCGTCCATCGCGGCCCCATCGTTCGGTAACGGCCAGCGTGGGATTGCAAAGCATGCTATCTCAACAACTACGCAAATAGGAAACATCGGTAAAAAAGTAGACACGTCCAAAGGCACGACTCAGATGGTTGATTCCAGCCAAGGCACGAACTTGCCAGAATTTGAAATCGTCGAGATTGACGAAAATGGTTCTCGCACTGTGATTTTCGGCATGGATTCGGATATTCACGCGGATAACAGGGCGTTCTATGGCGACTATTCAGCTTACCTAAAAAGTTTGGCTCCTCGGTAGCATCGTGTTGATCCAGGCATGTCTGCCTTCAGAAGGTGCGACGTGCCATCGAGTCTATGCCATGCCATGGCTGCCAACGCCGAGGCATGATTGAATTCGGGTCTGAACAGAAGCAGGTCAGCACATTCTATCTGCGGAAAGAATACGCTGAAATCAATGTCGGCCCGAGCCAGACTATCCGCGCAGCCGCGCAATACTCAGATACTGGGCTGAATTCAAACGGCTTAGTTATCTTGAGCAAGAGTTTGCGTTGGATGCCAAAGGCAAGGATGTGGAAGGCGTATCTGAGACCTTCTGCATCTTACGCCACGCACCGACCACAGGCTTTGCCATCACGCGCGCCAAGCCGCCGTTTGCCTGACAAATAACGCCCAGCTGCCAGATGTGCAGGACAGGGCGTCCAATTGATGCCTTTTCTCAAAACCTTGACCTGCCAGCGCAATCAATTTGACCAGCCATGCATCACATTGAATGCACACACAGCGTAACAAACACGCTCAGTTGAAAGGCGGTCAAAGATGAAAAAGGTAATGATCACAACCGCTACGGTCATCGCACTTGTTGCAAGCGCGGGAACGTCCATGGCTGGTCCAACAAGTGTTCTCGGCCAATTCAATTTTGCGCCGGATGTCTTCTCATCCGTGTCGCAGGTCCGCAACTATGTCGATGTAGATGCCGATCGCAGTGTATCCACGTACAGCGATGACCAACGATATGATCAGGACTTTCTGTCCGGCGAGGTCGCAGGTGGACAACTGTTTGGTGGTTTGGAGATCGGTACCAGCACCCTGACATCGAACGTCACCTCTCGCTTGGCCAATGCCAATGTTTCAGCCAACGCCTTCGACACCACACTGAGCGCGCTTTGGGTTGCAGACAGCCAGTTCTATATCGACGGGCAGTTTCGTTATGGGGAATTCGACAGCAGTATCGGTCTGAATGGCCGGGATACATTGGATGTCGACGGCAGTGGCTATCAGATATCTGTTGAGCTCGGCAAATCGTTCACGCTGCAGAATGATTGGACGCTCACCCCGCAAGTGCAGGTCACGTATAGCGACATTGATTTGGACAATGGTGCAGATCAGGCTGCGCTTGCCCGGGTCGGCTCGTTGGCGGATGATGACGCATTGACGGGTCGGTTAGGACTGCGTGCTGAACGTAGCTTTGCAGATAACTCGCTGCTTTATGGTCAAATCGACCTCTACCAGGGGTTCGGCAATGATCCATCGGTAGCGTATGGCGAGGACAGTGCTGCCATGAGCATAGGTGGCGTTGTCGCTCTATCAGATCACTCGCAGCTATACGGTGAAATCACCGATGAAACCGGATTGGGCAGCAATTCGGGCGACCATAACGTCAGTTGGAACATTGGTTATGAGCTCCGGTTTTAAAGCCTTTCGCTAAAGCGAAAGGAGGCAGCGGCCAACTTGATGGCTTTTCGCAAAGCCTTGAGCTGCCAGCACAATAAATCCGCGAGGCAAGCTGCCAGATTGAATGCACAGACAGCGTCACGCACGCTCAACCTTAAAGGAGAAGACAAATGCAAAAGACAATGATCACCGTCGCCACTGTTTTCGCACTGGTCATGAGCGCCGGAGCGTCCATGGCTGCCCCCCTGGGTGACCACGGTTTCGGCGGGAGAGCCCATGATGTCCGCTCAAACGTTTCCCAGGTATTCGACCACCAAAACGCCAACATGAGTGATCGCAGCTTCGAGCTGTCATCAAAGCAGTCACTGGGTGGAAGGAATCGCGCAACTTCGCAGCAAACTGATTTGTACGGCTCCAACGATACTGAATATGACTTGGACATTTACGTCGACTCCGATGCTATCAAAACCCTTAAGGATTCTGGCGACGACCTGTGGGTTTTCCCATCTGTGAAGTCATACTAAAAAGTACTGAAGAAGACAGAATGGCTCCTGCGGGGTGCTACACACCAAAATGATCATCTTGTGCCGTTTCGCGGCACTTGGTTGCCCCGCTACCAGCATTGTTTTGATCCAGCCAAGACAATCTTGAGAAATCGCGACGTACCACAACCTAATGCCGGGCCCCGGATGCCGTCTCCGGGGCCCGGTTTCGTCTGTCGGCTGCCCCTTTCAGGGTCGCAGGGAGAGTCGTCATGTCCTCTTGACACAAAGCGCCCATCGCAAACCACGCGGCGGATATGTGCCAACTTGATGTCTTTTCGCAATACCTTGAGCCGCCAGCGCAATAAATCCGGCCCGTAAATTGCCAGATTGAATGCACAGACAGCGTGACACACGCTCAACCCCAAAAGGAGAAGACAAATGCAAAAGACAATGATCACAGCCGCCACAGTATTCGCACTGGTTATGAGCGTCACAGCGTCAATGGCCGGACCTTTGAATGGCCACAGCTTCGGTGGGAAAGCCCATGACATGCGCGCCTCCGCATCGCAAGCGATCAACAATGCGGACCATATGGCCAATACCGGTTCGCGTAATGCCGACATGGTTGGGGCGGCGGAAACTACTCAGGGCATCCTCCAGATTTATGGGATTGATTCGATTGCCGATGCGATTTCCATTGCCCAGATGATCGCCCCGAATGCAAAAGCTACGTACCACGCTGACCCCGGCTTCGATCAGGATCAAGACACCTTGTCCTCGACCCAGCCCCTAGGTGAAGAAGAAAGCAAAATTATCCCCGTGGAAGAATAGACACCAGAATGATCATACTTTGGCGTTTCGCAATACTTGGTTGTCCCGCCATTCGCCTTGTGTTGATCCAGACAGAACGGCGCTGAGAAATCGCAATGCACCACCACCCAATGCCGGGCCCCTGATGTCAACTCAGGGGTCCGGGTTCGTGTGTCGGCTACCCCTTTTGGGTTCCTAGGAGAAGCCAGTTCCGATCTGATAGCCCCCAATCTGCAAACCGCGCGGAGAACGGACACAGCCTTGATGGCTTTTCGCAAAACCTTGAGCAGCCGTTGCAATAAACTCGGGCCGCTATCTGCCAAATTAAGTGCACAGACAGCGTCACAATCGCTCAACCTTAAAGGAGAAGACAAATGCAAAAGACACTGATCACATCTGTCACCGCGTTCGCCATCACTCTGAGTGCTGGAATGTCCATGGCTGGCCCACTGCGTGACCATGGCCAACCAGGGCACGCACATGGTGTTAGCTCAACAGTTTCGCAAGTACGCACCCACGCTGAAACAAAATCCAAAACCCACCAAACTACTAAAGGATCAGGCGTTGGCTCCGGCTTGACGTCACAGCCTCAGCTTGGCCAAGACCGCCAAGATGCATGCACTGATGCCTATTCATAAAGGCGCCGGGTCTTTGACAAGCGGGTGCATGAGGCTGTGTTTAAGTCGACACGCATCCGCAGAGGCGCGCATAATCCGTCGAACTTAATGATGAAATGAAAACTAAGGCCCGCTTTGAGACTACTGAACTGGGATAGGGGAGTCACCAAATTTACAGTGCTGGCGGCTTTGAAGATCTTGAGATC
This sequence comes from Pseudomonadota bacterium, assembly GCA_039818265.1. Lineage (GTDB taxonomy): Bacteria > Pseudomonadota > Alphaproteobacteria > Rhodobacterales > Rhodobacteraceae > Ruegeria. Next base: position 25,172 of record JBCBUG010000008.1, read on the forward strand.
ACCCTAACAAGATCGAACACTGCCTGGAGATCGACCTGTCCAGGTTTTATAGGCATTGGTAAACGCAGCCTGATCAGAGTATCCAAGCGCAAAAGCGATCTCGGAAAGACTGAGTTTGGGATCATCAAGATACTGTTCTGCCAGCCGTTTTCGAATGTCCACCAGTAGCTGTTTATAGGTTGTACCTTCCTTGGCAAGTTTGCGTCCAAGTGTACTGATGCTCATCCCCAGCGTCTTCGCAATGTCGTCTTGTGTGGGGGCACTAAAAGACAGTCGCGAGCTTACTTCACCTTGGACCAAAGAGCTCGTCTCACCGATGACCGGTGCGAGATCCTTCATCAGAGTTTGCACATGTGTTTCAAGGTGCAATAGCAACGCGTTATCCGCGTTTCTGATCGGAATACCCGCTACTGCCATGTCAAACAGGATGCCTGGAACGCGTTGACTGTGTTTGACGTCGGCTGACAAAGCCTCGGAGATTTGTGTTTGCCTTTCCTCGGTCAACTCATGGGGCAGACGTATCTCAAGGACGGGCAACGGTGTTTCAGCGGCAAGTTGAAGACTGGTCAAAAAAGCGGAAATTCGAAACTCATTATGGGCGCCATCAGTGCGTAACAAATCAGCGACGGAATCCAGCTCCAAAAAACATGCCATGCTCTTGTTCATAGAATGATAATTTGGCAAAGCCCCGCGCCAGGCGCGCATAGGTTACAATCTTCTCAATTGCTTCGCCAACGGTCGGAGAATTCAATACGACATAGCTGAGAAGTGTTGTCCCTCTGGGGTTGAATGTTTGTCCTGCTGAAATCGCGAAAAAGGGATCTTTGGTCTCTTCAATGGCCAGCTCCAAAAGTCGGCGTTCACTCCGAACATCAATCTGGCTCGGCGGGGTTTCGTGACTGTCAACAGGTAGGTTGGCCGACCTCAGCAGTGCAGCACTGTCTGACCCACGATTTTTCAAAAGCTTGGCGATGTGATGGACGCCAAAACCTGGAACATTCCAAACATGGCTATCAGAGTTCACATTGTTTCCAGTCATGCTGACCTTGTTCCAGAGGCTGAAGAGCCCAACCGAGTTAGGCCTTTTTCTGTTGAAGTTAAGAATAAACAAGGCGCGAGAGCCAAGCCAAGCAGTGTCGGTGCGACTTGACCGAAAATATCAAAAAGCTGAGCGCCACTCGCAATACCCAAAGCCGTCGCGCTCTTAGGTTGGAGATGTAACATCCACCCAAGGAGATCAAAAAAATGGAACGCTTCAACACTCTTAAAAATCTCATCGTCGCACCAGCATTGGTGATCGCACTGACAACAGGATCGGCCCTGGCAGGACCGGGTCAGCACTTTGGCAGCGCGGTTCATCACGGCACCAAAATCGACCGACCTGCAATGACCCGGAACGTGGCGGTTCAAACACCGGATATTCGAACAACAGTCACCGGGAAAATTGCCAACGGCAAGACTGACCCTTCGCCGCTTGGTGCGACGCAGAACCTGGGAATGTCCGCATCCGGTGGTCAAGAGGTTGGTATGCCGCTTTCAAGTAGCGTTCCTCTGATAGGAGGTGTGACTTTTTATTTTCTGGAACTTCCTGAATTTGATTTCGATGCCAGGGCGCTCGTAAACATTCTTGACCCTGACCTGCGGCATATCCCGCGCTGCAAAATGTTTGGCTGCTAGGCTGGATGCGTAACCGTCAGATTAGGAGATCAAAAATGAAACGCTTCAACACAATAACAAGCCTTGTTGTCGCACCGGCACTGGTGATCGCTCTAACCGCAGGATCGGCCCTGGCGGGACCTGGTGACAACTTACGCGGCAAGGCTCATCTCAGGGCTCAAATCGGTCAGTCCGAGAGATCACAGGATGCATTGCAGAAGCTTCAGCAGCTGCCCGCAGTTGAATACTTAGACACAATTGGTTTCTTCGCGGGTGAAGATTTGAAATTCAAACAATGGCAAGATAATCCAACCGAAATACCGATTGGGACTCAGTTTGGCGTCATAAAAGCAGCGCGCGCTGCCCAGTTTTGGGCAAGTCAGAACGACTAAGTGTTTCGTAGTGCTAGAACACCTCCAGACCACACTGCAAAGCGGCTCGGTGTTGAGCCCAAGGTTTTCCGGGCTAATCCCTTGACCCGGTAACCAAAAAGTCATTCGGGTTGCGCAGCTCCAGGATTCTATTAGGAGACATATATTAATTTACACTGGATTGCGCGGTGAGTGGCCGACAGAAACTAGGCGAGCCGCCGTTTGACATCCCCGCAATCTGAGAAGTGTTTTCGCTACAGGTGTGTGAAAGCGGTCATCGTTGGATTTGCGGCTAACGGCAGCTGTGTCCGCGACCTGTGAGTTGCTCCCAAATTTTTCGCTGCAAAGCTCTCGAATGGCTGGTTTTCAAGCCGCGCGGCAGCGCCACTTAGTGCGCAAGTGCAGCGATTTTCGTGCTGCGTGCGCGCGCAGCGGAAACCCTAGATTAACGGTATGGGCTCAGACCGGACCGATGCGCTTGCAGAGAATTAGAGTTGAGCAGTTGTTGCACAAAGGAGCGTTTCCGCGCGACTGGAGCTGATCAGAAGCTGTCCAGAACCGTGCCGCTCTTACCGGAAGTTTCTGGGGGGCGGGGCTACTGATCCTGCGGGGCGTAAGAACGCGGGCAGAATCCACCGTTTTCGCCGCGATGATCCAGATTTGGTCGTTCGTCCAACATGCGGCGAAAGCTGTCGGATAGCTCAGAGTCACAAATGCTGCATTGTGCAGGAATGGCGGCTACGGATCGGACATCGGTCAGCGTACTTGCGTCACCTCAAAGTGCTTGTCGCCCCACTTAGCCATCGACTTCAGTAAAGGAGCCAAGGTCTTCCCATGGGGTGTAAGGGAATACTCCACGCGCGGGGGCACTTCCTTGTAGTCTTTGCGATCAACAATGCCGGCTGCGACCAACTCCTTCAGCTGCCGGATGAGGACCCGCTCTGAAATCCACGGCATCTCGCGCTTTAACGCGCCGAACCGATAACTTCGGTCGATCAGTCGGAACAAGATTCCCGGTTTCCACTTTCCTCCGAAAACCCGGCTCGCCACTTCCATCGGGCAATAGGGCGCGTCTGCCATAAGTTCTCCTTACTGACAAATTTGTCGGTACTTTACATTTTGTCAGAATGGATCACCTTGGACGAAATTGCCAGACCCAAAGGAGGATCGGTCATGAGGCACTGGCTTGCGCTCACGGCAGCTCTCTTTGCTCATTCGGTTCCGGCGATCTCACAAGAGGCTATCGACGTGACACCCTTCGCCATCGACATTCCGCAAAGCACGCTGGACGATCTGACGACGCGCCTTGAAAACACCAGGCTCCCGGGTGCCGTTGATGGTGCTGGATGGGATTACGGCACCAATCCCGAAGCGCTCACTGACCTGATCACATATTGGCGGACCGATTTCGACTGGCGCGCTGCTGAGGCGCGGTTGAACACCTTCGACCACTTCACCGCCGATGTGAACGGAACAATGTTGCATTTTGTCCATGCACGGTCTTCGCGGGACGACGCCATACCGCTTTTGATGCTGCATGGGTGGCCGTCGTCCTTTGTGCAGATGCTGGACATCATTCCTTTGCTGAACGAACCTGAAAACGGGCCTGCCTTTCACGTCGTCGTCCCATCGCTTCCGGGGTATGGGTTCTCCGATATCCCGTCCGTACCGGGAATGAGTCCGTCTGCCATGGCACCTCTGATGCATCGGCTGATGACCGACGGTCTTGGATATGAACGCTATGGGATCAGGTCCAGCGACTTGGGTGCGGGTGTGGCCGCATCGATGGCGCTGGCTTTCCCTGACGCGATCGTGGGTTCTCATACCGGTGGGACGAACCCCTACCTGCAGCAACCGCTGCCTGAGGGCCTTACCGAGGAGGAGCAGGCCTTTGTCCAGAACGCTCAGAACTGGACCTTTACTGAGATGGCCTATGCCTTTTTGCACTCCTCTGTCTGACGTCAGACAATCGGCAGGGGCAGGCGATCCGGCAAGCCAACCAGCGCATGAATACGATCCTGTCGACCTCATTGGATGCCGTGATCGTGGTAAACGCCGCTGGCACAGTGTTGGAGTTCAACGCGGCTGCACAAGCGATTTTCGGGTATTCCGAGGCAGAGGCCAAAGGGCATTCGATCGGCGAATTGATTGTGCCTTCGCATCTACGCGCAGCCCATGATGAAGGCATGGTGCGGATGCAGAGCGGAGGCGACCGCCACGTCGTTGGCAAGGGCCGCGTCCAGCTTGAGGCGATGCGCAAGAATGGTGATGTCTTTCCCGTCGAACTCGCGTTGCAATCCGCCCAAGCTGGGGACGAGGAAATCGTCATCGGTTTCGTCCGCGATATCTCGCAAAACGTGGCCGATCAGAAAGAGCTCGTCTCGGCCCGTGACCGCGCGCTTGCCGGGGAAAAGGCCAAATCGGATTTTCTGACCGTTATGAGCCATGAGATCAGAACGCCGTTGAACGGGCTGCTAGGCAACCTCACCCTTCTCAAGAATACACGCACGACTAAACAACAGTCTCAGTTTGTCCGAAACATGGAGATCTCGGGCCAGCTTCTGCAAAGCCATGTAGATACGGTGTTGGATATCGCTCGGTTCGAGGCCGGTAAGCTGTCAGTCGCGCACGAGCCAACTGACCTGAACGTGATGCTGCAGGATCTGGTGGATGGTCAAAGCGGCAATGCGGCCTCGCGTGGCAACTCAATCTCTTGGCAATGGGTAGGAGGTGCCTATCCGCATGTCGCGACTGATGCGCAAAGGTTGCGGCAAATTCTGTTGAACCTTGTCGGTAATGCAATCAAGTTTACCGAAAATGGCCGTGTGTCGATCGAAGTCGAAAGATGTGAAACTTCGGATCAGGGTAAGACACATGTCTACGAAGTGCGTGTGATCGACACCGGGGCTGGCATCGCCGAGGATGAGATCGACGCCATTTTTGATGACTTCTACACCAGCGATCCCTCTATCGGCCGCACGGTCGGAGGCACCGGGCTTGGCCTGGGGATTGCCCGCAGGTTCGCGCAGGCCATGGGCGGTGAGGTCGGGGCGGAAAGCACATTGGGCGAAGGGAGTGTTTTCTGGCTGAGGGTGCCGTTGCAGCCGTCAGCACGCGACCAACTGCTAGAAGCTGCTCAGATCAATACCGAGGCCGCTCGCCCTCTGAACTTGCTGGTGGTCGAAGACAACGAGATCAACCTTGAGGTCATCTGCCAAATGCTGGCGCTCGACGGACATCGCGTCACGACAGCGGAAAACGGGCAAATTGGAGTCGACAAGGCCAGCAGTCAGAGGTTCGACGCGATTCTGATGGATATTAGCATGCCGGTGATGGATGGACCAACCGCTGCGCGGCATATTCGTAGCGGTCAGGGGCAGTCGGCAGATGTGCCGATTATCGCGGTATCGGCCAATGTCCTACCAGACGCGGTTGAGACCTTTCGCGCCGCAGGCATGACCGCCTTCATTGGTAAGCCGATCTCGCTTGGCGCCCTGCGCAAGGCGCTTACGGTGGTAACGCGCACCGACGGGCAGATTTCGGAGCATGCGGAGCTGGATCCCGTAGCTGAGTTGAAAGATAGCCTCGGGCCCGAGGTCTTTACCCGCCTGCATGCCAAGTTCATTGCCGAAGGGGATAAGTTCGTTGGACAACTCGAAACCGGGGCATTTGACCAGTCAGATTTGAACCAAATCGCGCGGGTCTGCCACAAACTGGCTGGCAGTGCAGCGACCTTTGGCGCGGAAGAGTTTCGAGGGGCGTTAATTGCGGTAGAGACTGCAGTCAAGGCACACAAAGATATTACTGATAAACTCACTGCAGTCTCCACCGCATGGGAACGGGCGAAAGCATCGCCCGCTCTGGACTGATTTACGGGGCCAGCAGCGCCGCTGCGCCGACGATGCCAACCGCGCGGGCGACTTCGGTCAGACCGGTCACCTTGCTGTCGTAGCAGGCAATCGCATCACCCGGCAGAACATAGGGGTCATAGTCATCCCGATCCTCGCGTCGCAGCAGCTTTTCGATGTTGCGTTCAATGACGATCGAGTTCCCGGTCATCGGGTTGCGGGTGAACAAGACAGCACTCCGATTGGCGTTGGTCGTCTTGGCCCCGCCGACGCAATTGGTATCGACCACGGCTTGCAAGTAGCGCGTGCCATAGGGAACCTCACGCACGTCGCGTCCGATGGCCGACTCTGCATTGCCGGTGGCAGGTTGCGTGAGGTTGGACATATAAAGCGTCACGCCGGGCGGGCTGATCGGGCTGGAGCGCATCAGATCATCCTGGAAACACCCTCGGCTGTTGACCACGATCTGATCCCCGGTCAGCAGCATGATGTCGGTCGGGTCTGAGCCTTCGAACACGCCGCGTAGGTCCATCCGGTAGATCGTACCTTGCCGGTGCAGTTCGACCGCTGCCAGATCCGCATCCGGGCGCACACCTCCGGCGGCGCGAATGGCGACCGACAGGTTGCGCGCCTCCGTCGAGGCACCCAGCACACCCTGGCGCCCTCGATCCAGTGAGTCGCCTGGGATGCCTCCGATCTCGACCGAGTGGGGCTCAAACACTGCGCCTTTCACGCCGACAGTGACCGAGGCAAAATCGCTGATGCGCGCCGTGACGCGCGGGTTGTTGTCGTAGAACTGTGCCTCCACTAGAACGCGGGCGACATCCCGCTCTACCTGCTCGGTTGTACGACCCTGCGCACGCACCGGCGGTAGGTAAGGCAGCTTCAGATCGCCATCGCGGGACACAACATAGGTGTCGCTGAGAAGCTCATCCCCGTCGATGGTGATCTGCACCATGTCATTGCGCGAAAGCTTCTCTCCCAGCAGAGGGCTAAGCGCGGGTTGAGACCATTTGGCAAAGGCGTTTGCGCCCTGATCCCCGGTCTGAGGCATACAGGCGCGCCCATTCATATGCTCCGCTTGCAGCAAGGGCGCGTTTGTCCGGCGCCGCGATGGAGCACGGTACTGCGCCTGATAACTGTCGCCTTTCGCGACGGGTTCGATGTTGCGCGGGGTCTTCATGCTGCTGCAGCCCGACAGAGCAATCGCGCTGACGGCTCCTAATACCAAAACTTTGAAATGTCGTGTCATTTTGAATTCTCCTGAACTGCATCCACAGCTACAGCAGTGTCTTGATGTGCGTCAGACCGGCATCGGGATTGCCGTTTATCCCATTCGGATAGGGCGCTCGCCGGATGGTTCGCTTGGCTGTCCACCCGCGTCTGGGACAGGGATGTCGTGGCCAATTAGAACTGAACTCAACACTTTTTTGGACATTTGGCGAGATGACTCAACGATTGGCACATTCCGGTTTTCTACGGCACTTGCTCGCCTATGCGGCGTCTGAAGTGGCGGCAAAAACCTCGCGTCTTGTTGTGGTCGTTGTTGTGGCTCGCAGCCTCAGCCCCGAGGCGATCGGTCTGGCTGCTGCTGCCCTTGCGGCGGGGGATATTCTAAAGGCGCTGACCGATAACGGCGTGGGGCAAAGGATCATCCAAGCCCCGCAGGCCGAGCTGGAACAACGCTGCAACACCGCGCATCGTATTTTCTGGGTCTGGTGTGGGGCGCTATTCTTTCTTCAACTGGCTATCGCTGCGTTCCTCTACGCGATAGGGCACGAAACCCTGGCGCTGCTGCTCGCCATACTGGCGGGAGAGTACCTGTTCATGCCCGCCGGTCTAGTACAGGCCGCGCTTGCGATGCGTGAGGGCAAGCTGCAGCAGACCGCCGCCATTGCCGGAGGGCAGGTGGTCGGTGCGAATATCATGGCCGCGCTACTGGCGCTGCTCTGGGCCTCGCCGTTAGCTTTGGTGCTGCCTCGATTGCTGGCCGCGCCTATCTGGTTGGTCCTGATGCGCCGCCTACGTCCCTGGGCCTCGGATGCGAAGCGCGGGTTCGCCACCCTTCGCCCCTTTGTTAGGTTCGGCTGGGCCGTTCTGGGGGTAGAGATCGTCAAAGTTCTGCGTCTGCAGGCCGACAAGCTTGTCGTCGGCGCGATGCTGGGGGCCGAGAGCCTTGGCATCTACTTCATGGCTTTCAACGCCGGGCTCGGCTTGGCGACATCGTTCACGCAAGCCTTCTCAGTCGTTCTTTTCCCACATCTGTGCGCAGCCCCGGACAAGACCAAGGCGCTGCGTCATGGGCTCGGCACGTCCCTCCTGGTGCTGAGCCCGCTGGTTTTGCTGCAAGCCGCGCTTGCTCCGGTCTATGTGCCGCTGCTGTTGGGGGCCGAGTGGCAGCAGATTACACCAGTGGTCTCGGTCCTGTGCCTAGCAGCAATGCCCAGTGTCATCTGGTCCGCCGTGGCCGGTTGGCTGCGGTCCGAGAACCGCGCGATTACCGAGCTGCGGGTCAGCGCTGTCTTTGCTTTTGCATTGATCCTCAACACCGCGATTATGGCCCCTTTCGGGCTGATGCCGGTGGCGATCGGATACCTGTTGACCAGTGCGGGCCTGATGTTGACAGCGTCATGGGTGCTGCTGCCTCGGGATCACGAAACAACAGAAAGGCTTGGCTTCCAATGACCCGCTTTACCATCATCGTGCCGTTTCACTCCGATGCGGATACAATTGCCGACACGTTGGCCAGCATTCGCGCGCAAAGCTTCAAGGATTGGGAGGCGATCTGCGTCGGCGACCGTCCCTCAAGCGCGTGCCTGTCCATCGTGCTGGATCACATTGCCCAAGACCCCCGTATCCGGGTAGCCAGCAGCCCGTTTGATGGCCCAAGCGCTGCCCGCAACTATGGGGCCGAGCTGGCCAAGGGGAACATACTGGCGTTCTGCGACGCGGACGATCTATGGCACAAGGACAAGCTGGCGCAGCTAGATGGAGCCTTCCAACCCTCTTCGACGGATGTGGTCTTTGGACAGATCCAGTTCTTCGCCGATCAGCCCGGTGATTCTCAAACATGCTCGACCGTTCCTAACGCATCACTGACCATTCAGGACCTGTTGGCTGAGAACCCGGTCTGCACCATGTCCAACCTTTCGATCCGCCGTGAGGTCTTCAACGTCGTTGGCGGGTTGGATACGAGAACGGTGCACAACGAAGACCTTGAACTACTGATCCGTCTCGCGGGCGAGGGGTTTACCATCAAAGGGGTCAATCAGTTCCAGGTCTGGTATCGCACCAGCGCCGGGGGCTTGTCCTCGGACTTGAACGCAATGCGCGCTGGGCGGGCCTATGCGCTGAAAACGGCTGCGTCTTATGGTGTGTTCCCGTCTCGGTCGTCCGAGGCTGTCTATCTGCGATACCTCGCGCGCCGGGCGCTGCGGTTGGGGCATCAGGAACAGGCCCTGTCTTATACACGCAATGGCTTGGGCCTTCATGCGCGCAGTTTCCTACTGCCCCTGCGCCGAGGTTTGCCCACAGCAGCAGGGGCCGCAATGGCCCCAATCCTGCCGCGAGCAATCAAACGCGCGTTGTTTTCATGAGAATTCTGAAGGAGATTACCATGCCCACTGCATCCATTGTTGTCCCTGCCTACAACGCCGAAGCAACCTTGGCCGAGACGCTCACCTCACTGCAGGCACAGACCTATGACGATTTCGAAATCATTATTGTCGATGACGGATCGCAGGACGCGACCGCCCGGATCGCCCGCGCGCACCTAGGCGACCCACGCGTCCGACTTGTCCAGCAAGCCAATCGCGGGCTGGCGGGGGCTAGAAATACTGGCATCGCCGCTGCGCGGGGTACGTTCATCGGCTTTTGCGACGCCGACGATCTGTGGATGCCCGAAAAGCTGGCGGCTCATATTCACCATCTCAAGGCCGAACCGGATGTGGGGGTTAGTTACTCCGGCAGTGCCTTGATCGACGAGGCGGGGTGCACGATGGGGATCAAACAAGCACCCCGCCTGAAGGATGTGACCGCAGCACATGTTCTGAACCGCAACCCGATCGGCAACGGATCGGCGGCCGTTGTTCGAAAGACAGTGCTGGAGGCTTTGGCCTACCGCCCGAGTTTTGAGACCGAGCGGGATTGGGTCTTCGATGAGACTTTCAGGCAGTCCGAAGATATCGAATGCTGGATGCGGCTGATGTTGAGCACCGATTGGCAGATCGAAGGCGTTCCGGGGCTGCTGACCCATTACCGGATCAAAGCAGGCGGGCTTTCGGCGGCTTTGGATCGCCAGCTAGAGGCGTGGGAGCGGATGGTCGCGAAGCTGCGCCCGCTGAACCCTGAATTCTTCGCCCGGCACGAACTCTCGGCCCGTGCTTATCAGCTGCGCTATCTGGCGCGGCGGGCCATCACCAACCTCGATCGGGACACAGCTTGGGAGTTGTTTGCGCGAAGCGTCCAGGAAAGCCTCCGCCCGGTGTTGGAGGAACCTCTGAAGTCGTCCAGCACCTTCGCCGCAGCCCTTGTGTTGAAAACGCTTGGACCCGGCCCGATCACCCGGCTGGGGCAAATGAAAACTAAACTGCAATCGATCTGAAAGAGGTATCATCATGGCACAGAAAAAAGTTCTCCACCTGGTAGACGATACCACTGCGGGCGGCGTGATGCGGATTCTCGACCATCTTTTGGTGCAGTCAGAACTGTCCGGCGCGGTCGAGCAAAAGGTGTTGAGAGTCAAACGGACCGCATTTTCTTGGGGCAAACTGAATGCGGATGTGATCGTGTCCCACGTCGTACCAAGTTGGAGAAGCCTAGCTGCGTTCTCGGCGCTTCGTGCAATGCATCTGGACACTCGACTGGTCCATGTAGAACACAGTTACACCCGGGCATTCACCACCCTGAACGTCCCGCACAAACGTCGGTTTTTTGCTATGCTGCGGGTGATCTATGCCTTCTTTGATCAGGTGGTTGCGGTCAGCCAATCGCAATTGGACTGGATGAAGGAACGCCGTCTGGCCGCCTCGGAAAAGCTGACCGTCATTCCTCCGGCTGTCGATCTTGAGCAGTTGTCGCGAAAGACAGTGCCGCCTAAGTCAAAGACGACAATTGGTGCAATCGGGCGACTGGAGCGGCAGAAAGGCTTCGACATCTTGATCCGGGGCTTTCGGTCAACCCATATCCCCGAGGCCCGCTTGTTGATCTTTGGCGAAGGTAGTCAGCGGTTACACCTAGAGGAGCTGGCAAAGGGTGATCCACGCATTGAATTTCGCGGCCACGCCGAAGACCCGGCAGATGCCTATCAAGCCGTTGATATCGTCGCAATCCCGTCACGGTGGGAGGCCTACGGACTTGTGCTGGACGAAGCACTTGCCGCAGGGCGCGCGGTAATCGCCAGCAAAGTTGATGGGTTGAGCGACCGAGAAGGCGATGCACGCGTATCATTCTGTGAACAGGACTCGGCATCTTGGCGAAGTGCTATTCATGAATGTTTGCGACCTGTCATTGCTGCGACGAGCAACTGAATCCGTGCCTGTTGTGCGATGTTCACGTAGTGGTCGAGGCATGCCAACAAACGGCAGCCGACTCCTCCTAATAGAACCGACTACCGGTTCTACCGAAAAGGCCAGCGCGTTGCTTGTCATTCAGGCGCTATGCACTTTGATCTAAAACTTGTGCGCCGCGCTTAAAAAAAGAGGTCACCAATTTCGTGCTGGGTCGGAAATGCTTGACATTTGGGTCAGAATTGAATGACGCGATTTGCAGGTCTGTTGAGGTTTTGGCTGTTGGTTGGATTAAAGATCAGTGACTTTCCACAGTGATTGTTGAGAGTCACGCGAACCTTACCCAACCGTCAGAGTTGGACCAGAAATGCAGCGAACGTTCGACATCAGAAGGCGCCCCCAAAGTCGGACATGAATTGAATTTGATCTTTGCGCCGTCAACCAATGCCCTTTTTACCAACAACATCGCGATGGAGAACGAAGACTTTTGCGACAGCCTTTTGGTCACCGAGGTATTCACTCCATCTGGACATTGGTCCTCATACCCAAGTCATCGTCATGATGAGGATGATTATCCAAGGATCACCTACTTAGAAGAGACCTACTATCACCGTCTGAATCCGTCGAATGGCTTTGGTATCCAAAGGGTTTATACAGATGACGGCCAATTGGACGAGACCATGGCCGTGACGGATGGTGATGTGGTGCTGGTGCCTCGCGGGCATCACCCCTTCAGAGCACCTTATGGTTTAGGAATGTATTACCTGAACGTGATGGCTGGCCCCCTGCGCAAATGGCGCTTTGTTCCCGCTCCAGAGGTCGAGTGGATTATGAAACGCGACGGCTAGATGCTCAGAAAGCCGGAAAATTCATCAAGAGTAAAGGCGTCCGCGTGATGAATGCGTTCACATTAGATGACGTGTAGCGACACGTTATGATCGCTGTCCCAAGGTTTTCCTCTCCGCACTCGCACTCGCAGCAACCGTCATCAATTGGCTATGAATCCTGACCCTAAGGGCCAAAGACTCATAGAGTTTTTCTTTAATACGTAAGCTAAAGTGCTTGGGCTTCCCGGGAACTATTCGCGGAGCACTGTGGGTGTCGGCAAAGCGATATCAACGCAAGAATGGTTTCTCAGCACACCCCAATTACTCCAGATAGGTTTTGAACCATTCAATTGTGCGGTCCCAGGCCAGGTTTGCCATCTCCTCGTCATAGCGTGGCGTGCTGTCATTATGAAAACCGTGGTTGGCGTTTTCGTAGATATAGGCCTCGTATACCTTGTCGTTGGCCTGTAGGGCGGCCTCAAAATCTGGCCAGCCCGCGTTGATGCGTTCGTCAAGCTCACCCATCTGAACAAGCAATGGCGCCTGTATTTTGGCCACATCCTCGGCCGCTGGCTGGCGCCCGTAGAACGGGACACCAGCGGCCAGTTCGGGATAGGCCACAGCGATTGCGCTGACCACACCACCGCCATAGCAGAAACCAACAGCGCCAACCTTTCCAGTGCAATCATCTCGGTTCAATAGATATTCAAATCCATTGAAGAAATCGTTCATCAATTCGACCCGGTCCACTGTCTTTTGCAGCTCACGCCCATCCGCGTCGTTGCCTGGGTATCCTCCCACTGACGTCAGACCGTCGGGGGCCAGTGCCATAAACCCGGCCTTCGCCAATCGGCGCGCCACATCTTCGATATAAGGGTTAAGGCCGCGGTTTTCGTGGATTACCAATACCGCGGGCAGGGGCTCTTCAACGCCGGCGGGTCGGACAAGGTAGCCGCGAACATCACCGGTTCCATTCGGTGAAGGGTAGGTGATGTAGTCCGCGTGGATATCGGGATCGTTGAACGACACTTGCTGAGCCATCGCGTAGTTCGGGCTGAGCATGTTCAGCAGCGCGACCGCTGTCACGCCGCCGACCGCGAATTTGCCTGCGCGGTCCAAGAATTGGCGCTTGGTGATCTTGCCGTGCGCGTAAAAGTCGTACAGGTCCAGAAGTTCCTGGTCGAAGTCTTTTGCCGTCATGCGAGTCATTGTGAATCTCCTAATGAGTTTGGCAGACTGAAGGGTGGTAGTATCCGATCTGAAGGTCTTGATTTGATTGAGCGTCTGGATGGGCTTCCTAAGATATTGCAGATGACAGTTCTTTGTTCGCGTACCGTTCGCGCAGCACGTTCTTTTGAACTTTTCCCATAGTGTTTCGCGGCAACTCCTGGACGAGTTCGTAGCGGCGAGGATGTTTGAATCGCGACAGCTTGTTTCTGATGATTGACTCGATCTGTTCCACCTGAAGCTGTGCTCCAGGCTCGGCAACCAGCGCGGCAATGATTGCTTCACCGAAGTCTTTGTCGGGGACGCCGAAAACCGTCGATTCCTGAACGCCATCGACATCGTTCAAAACGTCTTCAATTTCTTTAGGGTAGACGTTGTAACCACCAGTGATGATCAGGTCTTTTGACCGACCTACAATCGACAGGTAGCCATCCTCGCTGTATTGGCCCAGATCTCCGGTGATGAAAAATCCATTTTCTCGAAGCTCTTCAGCCGTTTTTTCGGGCATTTGCCAATAGCCCTGAAAAACATTGGGGCCACGCACTTCGATCATTCCGATCTCGCCCTGGGGCAGCGGTTCTCCAGTTTCAGGGTTGGTTACGATAACCTCAGTGCCGGGTATGGCCATACCAACAGTTCCCGCGCGACGCTCACCGCCATAAGGGTTAGAGGTGTTCATGTTCGTTTCGGTCATACCGTAGCGCTCAAGGATGCGGTGGCCGGTGCGCGTTTCGAACGCCACATGGGTTTCGGCCAGCAACGGGGCTGAGCCGGAAATAAACAGACGCATGTTCACCGTGACCGCATTGGTGAAACCTTCATCCGCCAGCAATCGGGTATAGAAAGTGGGGACACCCATTAGAAGGGTCGAGTAGGGCAATTCCTCCAAGATCATAGCAGTGTCGAATTTTTTCATCAGCCGCACATTGGAACCGGCGAGTAGCGATGTGTTCATCGCCACGAAAAGCCCGTGCGTGTGAAAGATGGGCAACGCGTGAATCAAGCGATCAGCGTCGGTGATACCCCACAAATCCACAAGGGCTTGGGCATTGGACAGCAGGTTTCGGTGGCTGAGCATCGCGCCCTTGGACCGGCCCGTGGTACCTGACGTGTATAGAAGCGCCGCGAGGTCTTCTGGCGCACGATGAACAGTTTCGAATACACGGGGCTGTGCGTCCGCTTCGCGGCTCAGGCTTGGATTTTCGCCACCCAAGGTCAGCAGCCTTGCGCCGGACCGGGTCGCCAATTGCTCGAATTCAACTTTGTCGTTGCTGTCGCAAACGATTAACGCAGGTTGTGCGTCAGAGATGAAATAGTCCAACTCTGCCATGGTATAGGCAGTGTTTAGGGGCAGGTAGACAGCACCTGCCTGAACCGAAGCGGCATAGAGCGCAATCGTGTCGGCCTGCTTGGGCGCTTGCACAACGATGCGACTGCCAGGGGAAACTCCGCTGTTCTGCAAGACATGCGCGATTTGCGCGGTGCGCTGCAGAAACTCATCATAAGTGACCACCTGGCCATTATCGAGTTGCAGGAATGGAGCCGTGTTGCCCTCGTGGCGGGCAAACAAACTGTCGTAAAGTGCATTGGTCACGCTGTATTTTCCCTAGGCTTTACCGCAAGCGTCGCAGTTGAAGCCGCGCGAATTGAACGCGAGGCTTGGATCGTGGCACGTGTCGCGAATTCTTCGTGGTAACGTTCTGTTTTGTTCAAATCGTAAAGGTAATTGACCATCGCACCTCCGGACTGAGCGCGTCCGTTTGGCGACTGATCTGCCTGGGCATGCAGGTCATGAAGCTCAGCACCATTTCCCAAGTGAAAGCGCGCCACAGGGTCAAGCGGCATGCCATCTTCGCGCTTGGCGAACATCAAGTACCGGGCGGCCATCGCGCGCACGTCCTGCGGTGTTGCTGTTTCTGCAAGCACGGCCTCGGCGGCATGCCCGTATTCCGGGTTGTCTGTTTCGCCAGCCAGCCACCGGTTTAGCCCCGGTATAGGTGACAAGGTTACAAAGGTATTAAGTTGCTGAAGCTCTCGCGAAAGTTCTGTCACAACCTGCTTTATCAATAGATTGCCAAAGCTGATGCCTGCCAAACCCTTTTGGCAGTTTGAAATGGAATAGAAAGCTGCGACTTTTGCCTGCTCGGCTTCGATCGGCTCTCGATCCTCAGAAAGTAGCGTGTCTATCGCATTCGGGATTTCAACGGTCAGAGCGACCTCTACAAAAATCAGTGGCTCGTCTGGCATCGATGGATGGAAGAATGCAAAACAACGACGATCGGGCGGATAGAGTCTGCGCCGCAAATCGTCCAGATCGTTGATTTGATGCACCGCCTCATAGGCGACGATTTTGTCCAGAACTCGGGCAGGGGTGTCCCAGCTGATTTGCTTGAGGACAAGAAAGCCTCGGTTGAACCAACTACGCAGCAAATGAACGAAATCGATATCAGTTCGCTTGAGTTCGGGGTTGGATTTGAGAAAGCGCAGCAGATCAACGCGCATGGCCACAAGTTCTTGCGTCGCACCAGACGGCTGGTTCAAACGGCGTAACAACTCTTGCCGCCTTGGTTCTGTAACTTCATTAAGCTTTTGATAAAGCTCGACACTTTGGTCGATGGCATAGAGGCGGGCCGCTTCAGAAAGCTGATTTGCGTCTAACTCAAGTTGGTGGTTCAAATAGACAAAAAAGTCTAGTTTCTCCGCATCACTCAGGGTGTCGTAGCGCTCAAGGATCGTAGACGCGAGCGTGAATCCTGAAACTTCACCTTCCGCAGATAAAAGCGCCTCACATAGTTCGGCAATGGACCGTTTGTCATCCTTGCAACGCCTTTTGTCGGGACGGTCCAGCAATTGGTTTAGTAGATCACCCAGAAACCAATTCCGCTGCATTTCAGGGCTCCATCTGGTTGCTAAGGTACTCACCTGTGCGACGGTAGTGATCGATTAGGTGCCGAGTTGCGCTGTCTGCGTCGTGATTTAATGCGGCGTCTAGGATTTGCTGATGTTCGGCGGCGATGTCTCGCTTTTTGTAGCTCGACCCGCCGGCCGCCAGATAGCGGTAGCGAATGTTCAGGTCGTAAAGCTGCGAGCAATACCGCAGCAGCAACGGCAGTTTCGAATTGTCTAGCAGGGCCATGTGAAAGGCTTTGTGAGCGTCCTCAAAGTCGGGCGCACCTTTTTGGCTGGCCTTTTTCATATGGTGGTGTCGCAAGACAAGCCTGTCCTCCCAGGCTCCGTCTGCATTGGCGATGGAAGCGCGCAGCGCCGTTTCTTCAAGGTTGCATCTCAGCAACAGGATTTCTTCGAAATTACATTTGCTCACAGGCGCAGCCCTGAAACCGCGTTGGTCTATACGTTCGACCAACATGTCCGAGGTCAAAAGGCTAAGCGCCTCGCGAACAGGGCTGGCGCCAGTGTCCAACAATCCGCGAAGCTGTTCGATCTTAAGCTTTTGTCCAGGAGGCAACTCGCCCGTCAGGATCATATTGCGCAGCCGTCGATATGCACCATGAGTGGCTGATGTTTCTTTGCCCTCTGTATCAAGCATGGCGTCCATATCCGACCGTTCCTTTTTTTGCAGCTCAAACTCTTGGGGGCTCTTAACTGAGGGCACTCGTTCCAGTCGATAGGCCAACCGAAAGGTTCAGCGAGCCCTCGTTGATCATCCAACGACGAAGCACAAAGCTGCGCGCCCCGCTTTTGTGCATGGGGTCGCCCTCGGCCAGTTTCTGCGCGGCCTCGAGGCTGTCGGCTCGATAGATGATCAGGCCCATTCCCTGCATATGCTCGCCGGTTTCATCCGACATGGGGCCTGCAAAAGCCAGCTGCCCCGAACGTTCCAGCTGCGCCTGATACGCTAAGTGATCTGGCAGTGACGCCTTTACATCTTCGGGCGCTTTGGCTGGCGTGCTCAGCGCGACGTAAAGCTCCAAAGCCAGTGCACCTCGGTTCTTTGCTTCTGATTTGTAGTCCGCCCAGGCGACCATTGGTGCTCTCCAGAAAAAATCGATATTATTTGACATATTGCAAAATAGTCGGCAAAAATCAAGCGAACTGACATGGATGGTGAAAATGAAATACCTAGTGGGAGAGACTTCGGATGGCACCGCGGTTTTTGCCGTGAACGGCGAAAATGCAGTAAATTTAACGGCTTTGGATTTCGGAGTTGGCAATGATCTAACGGGACTGATCGCCAATCCGGGTTTGAGCGACTCACTGGTTGACAAAATCTCGGCAGCGCGGCCTGTGCCTGTCTCTAGCATAACACCGGCATTACCAGTGGTCGCCCCCGGCGCCATTGTTTGCATGGGTTTGAACTACACCGATCATATCAAAGAAGGTGGATACGACATTCCTGAATACCCCACGCTGTTCATGCGCGGAAAGAACTCAATCATGGCGGCTGGTAAACCGATGGTGCGACCGACGGCTTCCGAGCACTTCGATTACGAAGCGGAATTGATGCTGATCGTCGGGAAACGTGGTCGTCATATTTCGGAAGAAGACGCGCTGGATCATGTGTTTGGTTACACCGTTTTCAACGATGGGTCGGTGCGGGACTATCAGCGTAAAACGGTACAATGGACACCAGGTAAAAACTTTGACGACACGGGTGCCATTGGACCCTTCACCGTGACTCAGGATGAGTTGCCCGAAGGTGCTTCGGGCCTCAAGATCGAAAGCCGTGTGGGTGATGAAATCCTCCAAAGCTCGAACACCGCCAACATGATCTGGGGTGTCCGCCAGGTGATCGCGACCATTTCGGAATTCATGACGCTCGAGCCGGGCGATCTGATTGCATTGGGAACACCACCGGGCGTGGGCCATGCCAAAAAACCTGACCCTCGCTGGCTAAAGCCTGGCGAAACGGTTGAGGTCGAGATCGAAGGTATCGGCATCTGTTCCAGCCCGATCGTGGACGAAAAAGACAACAGATCAAAGGTGGCCGCAGCATGAGTGCGCCGATCGGGGCAGAGCTGGAGGCACTTCGCGCCAAGGCGCAGCAAGATCACCGTGATCTGCGCAAGCGCATTCCACGTTTGTCAGATGACGCCATTGCGTTGATCTTACGGGAGTCCAGATCTCACTACGCGTGGACCGAAACACCAGTTTCTGATGCTTTGCTTGAAGAGATCTACGACATCACGATCAACGGCGCGACCAGCATGAACACGCTGCCCGCACGCTTTATTTTCGTGAAAAGTCCCGAGGGGAAAGAGCGGCTTGCAAGGTCTTTAAAGCCGAAGAATGTGCCAAAGATGATGGATGCTCCGATCACGGCGATAATTGCCTATGACATGGAATTCTGGAAGGAACTGCCCTTTCTTTTCCCGCACGAAGACCGACGGCCATTGTTCGAAAACAAGCCCGACTACGTGGCAGACACGGCCTTTCGAAATGGCACGCTTCAGGGCGCTTACTTCATGATTGCGGCCCGGGCGGTCGGGTTGGACGTCGGCGCCATGTCAGGTTTTTCGAACAAGATCGTCGACGAGGAGTTTTTTGCGGGCACGACGCTCAAGTCCAATTTTCTTTGCAATCTGGGCTACGCGGACGAGACCGGATTGTTCCAGAAACTTCCGCGTTTTCCATTCGAAAAGGTTTGCTCTTATGCATGAGGAGGTGACGCTGTGGCTATGAAAGTGAAACCCGTCGTGACTTACCGCACGACAGCTCAATGCCCAACTCATGCGCGAACTGAGATACCAATTCGCGATCTTGACGTTGTTGTCGATGAACCCGTCGAACGCGGGGGGACAAATCTTGGTCCGTCTCCGACCGAAACCGCAATGGCAGCCCTGATCGCCTGTACGAATGTCATCGGGCACAAGAACGCACATCGGCTGGGAGTTGAACTCGGCACGGTGACAATCGACACGAAATGCAGGTTGGACCGGCGTGGTGTGCTGATGGAAGAGGAGATCGATGTTCCGTTTCCGGAAATCGAACTCACCGTGAATTGTGAGACGCCCGCCAGTCAGGAGGAACTGACACGGGTGGGCGAGGAGACAGCTAAGTATTGCGCCATTGCAAAACTGTTTGAAGCGGCAGGCACGGACCTGACCGTAAACTGGGTCAAAGCAAAAAAATAAAAAAGACCCGATTTTCTGGGAGGAGAGAAATGAAAAATTGGACCAAACGCAGCCTAGTGGGCGCTGCTCTGGCAGGCATCATGGCGATGCCCCTCGCGGCAGAAGAGACCATCTCTGCCGTCGTAATTGATGGCTATCCCGACCGCGCGTTGTGGGTGAAAGAATTCAGCAACTTCTTCATTCCAGAAGTGGACAAACGACTGGGCGATTCCGGCAACTATAAAATGAACTGGCAAGAGAACTACGGCGGTTCAATCGTGAAGCCGAAAGGCGTTCTGGAAGGGATTCAGCTTGGCCTTGGCGACATAGGTATCGTCACAACCATCTTTCATTCTTCTAAGCTGCCAAGCCAGGGCATATCTGGATCGACACCCTTCGTGGCTTCGGATTCGCGTGCCGTGGCTAAGGCAGTGGATGAAATCGCGCGTGAATATCCAGCGATGCAAAATGAGTTTGCTGCGCAGAACCAAGTTTACCTGGCAACTGGCGTTGTACTCGATACCTACCAGGTTTTTTGTACAGAGCCGGTTACGGCTGTATCTGACCTGGAAGGCCGAAAAGTGGCCGGAGCTGGACTGAACCTCCGATATCTTGAAGGTATCAAAGACGCGGCCGGGGTACGTGGTGGTCTAACCGATTTCTACAATATGCTTCAAACCGGCTTGGTTGATTGCGCGATGCTTTGGCCCGAGGCTGCCAAAACATTCAAGATAGCCGAAGTGGCTCCTTACATGCTCAAAGCTGACTTGGGTGCGGTGAATTCCAAGACGATCACTGTGAATTCTGACTATTGGGCAAAGTTGCCAGATGAAGTCAAAGACGTTCTTAAGGCCGTCGCCATTGACTACCGTGATCATGTGGCCGGTATCGCTATGGACCGCGCCGCGGCTTCAAGGGATGCCTATACCGAAGCCGGCGGAACGATTGTCGAAGTCTCGGACGAAGAACGAACGGCTTGGGCCAACGCTATGCCAAACGTTGCACAGGAATGGGCAGCCACGTTGAATGAAAATGGAGAACAAGGCGACGCGATATTGGCGGCTTACCTCGGCAAGCTACAGGACGCCGGTTTCACCGGAGTTCGTGACTGGACGGCCAAATAACCGGCTGGCGATCCACGAAAGGGACCTTTCATGCTGAAGACCGCAGTTGCTGGCTTGTCGCGGGTCGCCAATTCGCTTGCTATTGCCGCCAACGCGTTGGGTACGCTTGTCGTCCTTGCGCTGGTGGTCATTCTGAATGTCGACGTCATTGCGCGCGGTCTATTCTCAGCCCCTTTGCGCGGGACCTACGAGATGGTCCAGTTTTCGGTCGTGATGATCGTTTTCTTGCAGCAGGCCGACGTTGTCAGAGTGGATCGGCTGACGCGCTCAGACGGGTTCCTGAATCTACTGCACCATCGTCGCCCGGGTCTGACAGCCAGCCTGAGGCGCATCATCAACGCCATATCGGCAATCTTTATGGCTTTGATTGCGTATGTAACCTTCCCAGAATTTCTTCATATGTGGGAGACACAGGACTACTTCGGAGTACCCGGTCTTTTCACATTACCATGGTGGCCGGTCAAACTGGTCATCGCGTGCGGTACTGCGCTTGCCTGCGTGATCTTCCTGCTTAAGGTCGTCACGGCGCAGGACCGCCCGCAGCTTGTCCGTACACCTGAGCATGACGAGGCCGCAGAATGACGCCGATTGAGATTGGCCTGATCTCGGTCGTTGCCATCGTCTTTTTGATTTACGCGGGCGTCTACATTCCGATTGCTTTGGGCGTAGTCTCCTTCGTGTCGATCTGGTTGATGCGGGACAATTTCACACTGGCGCTCAACCTGCTGAAAGTGGCGGTTGGCGACAGCGCTATGGAATACAGTTTCGCGACCATCCCACTGTTTACCTTTATGGGGCTCATCGTCTCAAAAGCCGGGTTAGGCCGAGACATCTACGAGGTCATGACCATGCGATTTCGCAAGGTCAAAGGCGGTATCGGAATGGCGACCGTCGGGGCAAATGCCGTGTTTGCGGCCGTTACCGGGTCGTCCATTGCGTCCGCATCCGTGTTTACCAAAGTCTCGGTCCCGCAGATGATGGCGCAGGCTTATAACCCGCGCTTTGCGGTTGGGGTCGTGGCCGGGTCTTCGGTCTTGGGGATGATCATACCGCCGTCGGCAATGCTGATCATCTATTCTTTCGTCGCCGAGCAGTCCGTTGGAGACATGTTCCTGGCGGGGGTCATTCCGGGGATTATGCTGGCTATCGCTTATGTTGGCGCGATTTGGGTCATGGGGCGCTTCACCCCGGCTTTCGTCGGTGGCCGTGTTGTTGAAGATACTGAGTGGATGTCAGGGCGCGAGATCGCCTCCAAGACACTGCCGACACTGTTCATTATCACGGTTGTACTCGGTGGTATCTATACAGGCTGGCTGACGGCGGTCGAGGCAGGGGCCGCAGGAGCCTGTGTTGCGCTGGTCATTGCTGTTGCCCGCAAATCGATGTCGCCGCGCGCGTTCTGGGACGCGTTGTTGGAAACCGGACATATCACAGCGGCGATCCTGTTCCTGATCACTGCGGCGTCGATCTATAGTCGCATGCTGGGATTGGCCGGGCTGCCCAACCAATTGCAGGACCTGCTTGCAGGGAATTCCGCGTCATTCTGGTCGATCATGCTGCTTTACGTTTTGCTGATGCTTTTCCTTGGAACACTTCTGGACACAGCATCGATCATTCTAATCGTTGTCCCGCTGTTTCTGCCCATGGCCGAAGCCTTGGATATGTCGCTGATCTGGTTCGGTATCATCACCGTTGTCGGCGCTGAAATCGGGCTTTTGACCCCGCCGCTCGGCATATCCTGCTTCGTCATCAAATCCACGATCAACGATGACCGCATATCGCTAAAGGACGTCTTCTTGGGCGCACTTCCCTTTGCGTTCGTGATGCTGATCGTTCTGTTTATTCTGATCGAGTTCCCGATCCTCAGCCTTGCCCTGATTTAAGGAGGCCCAGATGCGCTCTATCACCAAAGACAATATCACCGAGGTGTTCATGGGATACCTGTCCAAGGACACCGATCCGCGGATGATAGAAATCATGGGGTCTCTGGTCAAACACCTCCATGACTTCGCGCGGGAAATCAACCTGACGCATGACGAATGGCGCGCTGGGATTGCGTTTCTGGAGGGATGCGCTGCCGTGGAATCCGAGGACAGGCATGAGTTCGTGCTCGCCTCGGATGTGCTGGGCCTTTCTTCATTGGTGGACATGATGCATTCAAGTTCTGATGCAACAAGTTCATCTGTACTTGGCCCTTTCCATGTCTCTGGCGCGCCGCCTCTGCCATTCGGCGGGGATATGAAGCGCCACTACGGTGGACCTGTGCTGCTTGCTGAAGGCGTGATCCGGGACACCGATGGTAATCCGATTTCCGGTGCAGAGCTGGATATCTGGCAAACCGCACCGAATGGAATGTATGCAAGCCAGGACGAAGAACAGGACACCTATTCTTTTCACGGCCTAATGACTGCCGGTGACGACGGTAAGTATGCATTCACGACCGTCAAGCCAGTTGAATACACGGTACCGTCAGACGGGCCTGTCGGGGACATCCTGCGCGCCTGCGGCCGCCATCCCTGGCGGCCGTCACACCTACACTACATCGTCAAGGCTCCTGGCTACCGTTCTTTGGTGACCGAGATTTTCCCCGACGACGATCCTTATTTAGATCAGGACACGGTGTTTGGAGTTCGGGACGATCTGGTGATGACCTATGTCGAACGGCCGGCTTCAGAATTTCCGGACGGCATGGAACTTTCTGGTACGATCACCGAACCATTCTTGCACGTGAAATTCGACGTGACGCTTGCCAGATTCTGAATAATATCGAGTAGGCATGTGGTGCTGAAACACATCTGCATTTTGAGTGCCGCGCTGTTTTGCAGCAGTGCCATCGCACAAGAGCGCCCGATCTTTGACGCGCATATTCATTACAGCCACGACGCCGTCAAACTGGTGCCACCAGAACAGGTGGCTAAAATCCTTCGGGATGCGGGCGTGCGGAAAGCACTGGTTTCCAGCTCGGATGACAATGGCACTCAGCTTTTGTTAGCCGCGGCACCGGACATCGTCGTTCCAGCACTGCGCCCGTACCGTCGTCGCGGTGAAATCAACACATGGATGCACGATGAAACTGTAATTGACTATTTGGAAGAAAACCTGGCCAAGAACGACTACGAAGCCATCGGCGAGTTTCACGCTTACGGAGACGACATTAAGACGCCGGTTATCCAGGGCATGATTGCACTGGCGAAAGAGCGGAACCTCATTCTACACCACCACGGCGATCGAGAGGCAGTTGACCTGATCTTCGAAACCTGGCCTGAAGCTCGGGTACTGTGGGCGCACTCTGGCTTTGATGATCCAGCGAGTGTTGTTGACGCGCTGGATACCTATCCCAGGCTTTGGGCCGATTTGGCATTTCGCTCAGACATGGTCTCACGAGGCAGTATCGATCCGGATTGGAAGGCGGCTTTCGAAGCCCATCCGGATCGTTTCATGGTTGGCACGGATACATTTGCTCCGGAACGTTGGTACTACGTAGGACCTCACGCCGATTTTTCGCGTGAATGGCTGGATTTACTGCCGGACCAGATTGCGGACAACATCGCCTTTGCCAACGCAGAACGTTTGCTGGCATCAAAATGATCCGCTGCGCTGTCTGGTTTATGATTTGGTCCAGCACGGCTTTTGCTTGTGACGTAACTGGGCAACGTATGAATTCGGAAGTTCAAAACGCACCCGAGGTTTATCTGTCCGTCGATGAAATTCCGTTGGCTCAACCGTTTTCCATACTGTTTTCTATTTGTAGTGAAACTGCCGTGGGCCAAATGCGTGTGGATGCAATCATGCCCGCTCATCGACACGGTATGAACTATACCCCCAAAGTTACCGCCTTGGGCGGCGGAGCGTTCCGTGTTGATGATATGCTGTTTCACATGCCGGGTTTGTGGGAGCTGCAGGTCGATGTCGACATCAATGGCCAATCAATTTTTTACACGTCAGAAATTGCGCTGAAATGAAGCTGTGGGTTACAGCTGCGCTAATGGTCCTGACAGGTGCAGCGCGTGCAGAGGTCTTGTTGTCTGCTGAAGAAATTGAACAAACGCTTTCCTTTGGGCCTTGGCCACCATCGTTCCAGTCGGATCCAAGCAATAGGGTTTCGAACAATGCCAGAGCGATCGCGCTTGGAGAGGCCTTATTCAACGATCCGGTGTTGTCCGTCGACGGTGCATTTTCTTGCGCAAGTTGTCATGATCCGGAACAGGCATTTACAACTCCAGAGGCGCGGGCGCTCGGCCGTGTAACGTTAGATCGAAACACTCCATCACTGCGGAACCTGGCCGGACTCCGCTGGTATGGATGGGGTGGCAAAAATGATAACCTTTGGGCAGCCAGCCTGCATCCGATCATCGAAGAGCAAGAGATGGCGCACAGCCCCGAAAGCTTAAAAACTGCAGTCTCAGAAAGTGCCTATTTTGATGACTTTGAAGCTATTTTTGGCGAAATTCAAAATCTAGGCCCAGAGCTTGTTCTGGTGAATACTGCAAAAGCTCTTTCGGCTTACTTGGAGACTTTGGTTACCGACCGGACGCAGTTTGACGATTTTCGCGATGCCTTAGAGCGTCGTGAATATCCAGCGGCTGCGTACTACCCCGAAGCAGCCCAGCGAGGTCTTCAGCTGTTTTTGGGGCGCGGGAATTGCGTGTTTTGCCACAACGGCCCGAGGTTTTCTAACAATGAGTTCCGCGATGCTGGTGTACCATATTTTCTGAATGAAACCGAGGTTGACGAAGGTCGGTTTGGTGGATTGAACTTTTTGCTCTCAAGCCCCTATACACTGGACGGCGACTGGAATGACGATCCGGATAAGCAAGGTGCTTGGGCGGTTCGAAATGTACGCCGGAGCCACGCTGATTTTGGAACCTTCCGCACGCCCAGCCTGCGCGGAGTGGCTGAAACCGCGCCGCACATGCATGACGGCAGCCTAAGGGATTTAAACGCTGTGATCCGGCACTACAGCAAAATCAATACGGAAAGGCTGCACGCCGATGGTGAAGCCATTCTCTCGCAATTGAATTTGTCTGAGCAAGAGATTGCAGACTTGGTTGCGTTTTTGATGACGCTGTCCCAGGCGCCTTACTAAAGCGTTTGTGTTCAAAGCCCGGGAAATAGGCTATTTGGCAAGCTGGTTCGGCGACTATCGTTGGCAGTGCCGATGAGGGGGTTCTGCTCGATCTGGGTCAGAATTGCTTGACGTTTGGGTCAGAAATGAATGACGTGATCCGCCGATTTGTTGAGGTTTCGGCTGTCGATAGAGTCAAACACCAGTGACGTTCCACAGTACTTTCTAGGCGTCATGCGAACCTGACCCAACCGTCGAAGTTGGACCAGAAAAGCGGTGAATGTTCAGCATCAGAAGGCGCCCCTATTTCAAACTCCTGCAGACAGTTTGGTTTGATCTGACTTCCCTTGCGGAAAATCAGAGCTGATTTAAAGGTCAGACAGCGAAGCTGCCTGTTCCTGCAGATCTGCCACGTGGCGAACGCGTGAATCACGCCGTAAAACGGAAATCAATAGGTCCTGACCCTAAAGAAATTGCCGCGGTTCGAAATGCCACTATCGAAGGTACATGAGAGCAGGTCGAGCGCTCAACCAGAGATCGCTCCAACTAACACCCGTTCAGCGACGTTCGCGCTTCGCTAAGATGTCGACAAACATCCAGTGATTGCAAAACTTGCGATTCAACACGAATGTCAACCTTCGCAACCATGCGGAATTAGCCGCAGTCCGTTGGGTGCTATGTACGGGCTTTTTTCCGTTGGAAGCGCGGGCTGCCAGACAAGGTCGGTCGAGAGACACCAATCTGCCTCAAGCCAGCTTCAAAAGCTTATTGGAAAGTTTGATGTATATTTGTGGATGTCTCGATAAGCGCTTTTTCGATGGTTGCTCTTTGTCGCACAAATCGCGTCGTTGGCACTGGAATTGAGATCGCGTGCAGATCTCCGACCCAGTCTAAGAAAGAAAAGCCAATAGCTGAAACACCGGCAGAATGCTCGTCCAAATCATATGCAAGGCCCTGTTCGCGGACTGTATCAAGTTCGGAAAGGAACTCATCCAAGTTTCTTTCGATACCATTCCGTTCCCATTCATTCTGGATGAGTTTGGTCGCTGCTTCTCTACCAAGTTGAGCGAGACAAGCTTTGCCATTTGCAGTGGTGGTAAGCGGAAATACCTCGCCCACTTGCGAAACGGTCGTTAGTCGATAGACACCTGGGACCTGATCTAAGAAGACCATGCCGATACCGCGCATGACAGCGAGGTCTGTGGTTTCCCCGGTTTTTTGGGTCAGTTCCGTCAAAAGCAGTCGGCAGTGTTCGACGATGCTATAGTGCGCAGCGCCCGCTAGAGCACTTAGTTCGGGGCCGAGCCTCAAGCCGCCGCCATTGGCATCCGCTATGACAAGATTCTCTTCGGCAAGAGCGCTTGTGATTCTCTGTACCGTAGAGCGGGGCAGATCAACACGCTCGGCGATTTTTCCCAAGCTCATTCCGGATTGGTTTTCTTTTAGAACACGCAAAATCGAGGCCGCTCTGGAAATGACCTGAATGCCACCTTTATCCGCTTTTTCAGACATTTAACCTACCTCGTTCTGTCGTGGCATCATAGCTCTGGACGCCTGGTGATTTTTTAGTGTTGTATCACAATGCGGTGCAAGTCAACCGTATTGTGAGTTTTTAGTTGACCGTAATGCGGTGCGTATGCATCATCATACGGGACAGGTGGGGAGGCCACCCAGACATTAGAAAAGCGAACACCGCCGCGTTGCCGGCGAACAGAGGAGATATGCCCAATGGTCGAAATTCGCGGCATTGAGTTTCAGGCAAACACCGACAATGATATGGGGCTTGAGTTTTACAACCTGAGCCACAGATACGGGTTTCAGTGCCCCAACTGGCCGTATTTCAAGGACGTCCAGATCGACCGAAAGCACTACATGGCTAAGTCTGGCGTGTTGTCGCAGACGATTACAACGACGATGCATGTGACCACGCATATTGATGCACCAGCACATGTCGTTCAGGGAACGCCGTTCATCGATGAGGTACCGCTTCCCCATTTCTTTGGCACGGGTTTGGTGATTTCAGTACCTAAAAAGAAATGGGAGCAAATCACCGGAGATGATCTGGAAAAAGCGTGCGGTCATGCGATCCGCAAAGGCGATGTGCTGATCATCAACACCGGTTGGCACAAGCAGTATGAAGATGGTGACTACTTTGCTTACTGCCCGGGTCTCGTTCCTTCCGCTGCTGAGTGGATGATCGAAAAAGGTGTGAAAGTCGTTGGCCACGATACCCAGGCTAACGATCATCCGCTGGCAACTGCCATCGGTCCGCAGAGAAACGGTCCGATCATGCCTCATCTTGAAAAAGAGTATCTTGAGTGGTCGGGCGGTACCCCGTGGGAGGTTGATTTCCCCGAGTGGGAGCCGGTGCACAACATGCTTTTCTCAAAGGGCATTCTTGGCATCGAAAATGTCGGTGGTGATTTGGATGCGGTGACCGGCAAACGGTGCACCTTCGCGTTCTTCCCATGGAATTGGGATCGTGGCGATGGCTGCATCATCCGCTTGGTCGCGATGATCGACAAGAACCAGTCCTACCGCATCGAGGCTGGTGAAGAATTCTGAACACTCACGGACCGGTCGCCGGTTCGCCGGTGGCCGCCAAACACCTTGAGCGGAGACGGACATGCATCTGAAGCGTTTTCAAGACGCCCAACCCTACGAAGCACCGAACCATTTTGGGTGTCATGGGCTTCGCTTGCAGGGGTTCGAAGAGGGTGGGCCGATAAATCAGTGGATCGGTTTCAGCCAGTTTCTACCGGGCGGTGGTGCCGGGCCGGACTCCACGCCCTTTGAGAAAGTCTACGTCGTTCTGGAGGGTGAGATGACTGTCATCGCTAACGGCACCGAAACCACTCTTGCGCCCATGGATAGCTGCACGATCGCACCG
Source organism: Pseudomonadota bacterium (assembly GCA_039818265.1). GTDB lineage: Bacteria > Pseudomonadota > Alphaproteobacteria > Rhodobacterales > Rhodobacteraceae > Ruegeria. The sequence continues at coordinate 53,758 of JBCBUG010000008.1, forward strand.
GGCGAAGTACGCAAAATTGAAAACCGCGCCAATCATACCTGCAAAATGCTGGTGGTCATTCCGTATCCGCCAAAAACCTAAGGACGAAAAAAGAATGTCTGATCCACTCAAGATGTTTGACGTAAAAGGCAACGTCGCACTGATCACCGGAGCATCCGGCGCGTTTGGCATGGTTGCTGCGCGCGTTCTGGCTGGTGCTGGGTGCAATCTGGTTCTGGCTGCGGGAAACCAAGATGCGCTCGATGAGATCGCTAAAGAGTGCGAGGAACTTGGTGCGACCGTCGTTGCCGTGAATGCCCGCCCGTCCGACGAGGCATCATGCAGTGCGCTGGTAGAAGAAGCAGTCAATAATTTTGGTAAGCTCGACATTCTCGTTGTCGCGTCCGGCATGAACAAAGTCGCACCGATCAACGAAATGGCGCCAGAGACCTTCGATGCAGTGATGGACGCCAACGTGAACCAGAGCTGGTTGTTGGCGCGCGCAGCGGCGGCGCACATGAAGCAAAGCGAATATGGCAAGATCATTTTCGTCAGTTCCGCTCGTAGTATCCTGGGCCACCCAGCTGGTTATACGGCGTATTGCGCGTCAAAGGCTGCAGTAAACGGGATAACCAAAGCCTTGGGATGTGAGCTGGGTCCAACAGGGATTACAGTCAACGCGATCGCGCCGACGGTATTCCGTTCGCCTTTGACGGCTTGGATGTTCGAAGAAACCGACGAAGCGAAGGCAGTGCGAGACGGCTTCCTGACCCGTGTTCCCAAAGGTCGATTGGGTGAGCCTGAAGACCTCGCAGGTCCGCTTCTGTTTCTCGCGTCGCGGGCATCTGATTTCTACACCGGGCATATCCTTCATGCCGACGGCGGATACACGGCGGGCTAAAGAATGGTGCGCAAGAAGCAACAGATAGCGGTAATTGGCGCGGGGCTCATGGGGCATGGTATCGCCCTTACCTTGGCAAAAGTAGGTCAATACGTCGCCATCACAGATCCCGTTGAAAGTGCGCGAGCCACCGTGCCTGACCGCATCCGCGCCAGTATGGCTGCAATGGGGGATGACGAGGTCACGATCACAAAAACTCTTAAGATGATTGAGATTTTTGCGACAACGGAAGGCGCCGTTCGAAATGCCGATGTCGTGTTCGAAGCGGCACCGGAAAAGCTGGAGCTCAAGCAAGCGATCTTTGCTGAGATCGAGGCACACGCACCAGAGACCTGCATACTCGCTTCAAATACGTCGGTCATGCCCATCACTCAGATCATGTCTGGTTTGCGGCTGAAAAACCGAGCTTTGGGAACCCATTGGTGGAATCCCCCGCATATGATCCCGCTGGTCGAAGTCATCAAGACGGAATGGACAGATCCTGAGATCGCAAAGACAATGTTCGATCTGTTGAAGGATGCTGGAAAGACTCCGGTGATGGTCGAAAAGGACGTACCGGGTTTTATTGGCAACCGCCTTCAGCATGCGCTGTGGCGCGAAGCGGTTAGTCTGGTAGAAAACGGTATTTGCGACGCAGAAGCCGTCGATACTGTGATCAAATCCAGCTTTGGGCGCCGGTTGGCGGTCCTCGGACCGCTAGAGAACGCTGATCTGGTTGGCACCGACCTGACGCTCGATATCCACGAAAACGTACTGCACGATCTCGAAGCGAATAAAGGACCTTCAACTTATCTTAAGTCGCTTGTCGACGCAGGTAAGCTTGGCATGAAATCCGGCGAAGGTTTCAGGAAATGGGCCGTGGGCGAGGCAGATCAGGTTCGCCAACGTGTCGCGCAACATCTGAAAAATCTTGAGAAAACTCTGTAAGATCAATCAAACGCTGGCGGGAGGCCGGTGAAGGGAGGACGTAATGACAAAGACTTTTAAGACGGCCACGAGGCGCAGTTTTATAGCAGGTGCTACGGCCGCAATCGCTGCCCCGGCCATCCTCCGGGCAACACGCGCTTATGCTGCAAACCCGACGCTAAGGATTGGCAATGTCAGCCCGCGTACCGGACCGCTTGCTGGTTTCGCTGAGGCTGACGAGTACGTGCTTCAAGCCATACAGCAGGTCTTTTCGGCCGGGTTGGACAACAATGGGAAGAGCTGGAATGTCGAGATTATCTCAAAAGACAGCCAGTCCAACCCCAACCGCGCAGCCGAGGTCGCCGCTGACCTGATCTTGGGCGATGAGGTCGATATCATCGTTGCGGCTTCAACACCTGACACGGTGAACCCTGTCGCTGATCAGGCAGAGATCAACGAAGTTCCCTGCATCACGACCGACTGTCCTTGGCAGCCCTATTTCTTTGGCCGCAATGGTGTTCCGGGTGAGGGGTTCGAAACGACCTATCACTTCTTCTGGGGTTTGGAAGACGTGATCGCTGCGTTCCTGGATATGTGGGATAAAACGGGTGTCACTAAAACCGTCGGCGGTCTTTTCCCCAACGATGCTGACGGCAATGCTTGGGGCGATGCGGAACTTGGTCTACCAAAACCGCTGGCCGCCGCTGGATATACGCTGACAGATCCCGGTCGCTATCAGCCTCTCTCCGACGACTTCTCAAACCAGATCGCAGCGTTCAAAGCTGCGGGTTGCGAAATCGTCACTGGCAACATGATTCCACCCGATTTCGCTACGTTCTGGAGCCAAGCCGCCCAGCAAGGGTTCAACCCAAAGGTCGTGACCATTGGCAAGGCACTTCTGTTCCCATCGGTCATTGAATCGCTGGGAGACCGTGGTGACGGGTTGTCGACCGAGGTCTGGTGGTCCCCGCATCATCCGTTCTCGTCGTCACTCACCGGCATTTCCTCGAAAGACCTTGCCGAAGGTTATACAGCAGAGTCGGGTCGACCTTGGACGCAACCGCTCGGCTTTAAGCACGCGCTGTTCGAGGTCGTTGCGGATGTCATCAAACGGGCGGATGATCTGGAAGACCCGCCTTCGATCATTTCGGCAATCACCTCAACGAACCTGAACACGATCGTTGGACCGGTGAACTGGGGTGATGGGCCGATGAACAACGTCACCAAAACACCGCTGGTCGGTGGCCAGTGGCAGAAGTCTGGAGACGCATACGAGTTGCAGATCGTTGCCAACAGCACCGCGCCAGAGGTGCCGGTGACGGCGGACATGAAACTGCTGGGCTAACCAGACATTCGGCGCCGATCTTGGCGCCGAACCCTCCATCCGAGAGAAGCATGACGGCAATCTTGAGACTCCAAGACCTGAGCAAGGCATTTGGCGCAGTCACTGTCGCCGATGCCATGAGCTATGAGGTCCAGCAAGGCGAGGCACTCGGGGTAATAGGGCCCAACGGCGCTGGCAAAACCTCGATGTTCAACTTGATCACAGGGACGCTCAAATCGAACTCCGGCGTCATAGAATTCAATGGGCAGAACGTCACCAAATGGAGCGCGGCAAAGCGCAGCCATGCAGGCATCGCGCGTTCTTTTCAGGTCCCGCAGCCGTTTTCGGGCATGACTGTTTTCGAAAACGCGATGATCGCCGCCACGCAATCAGCTGGTATGCACGGACACCAGGCTGAGCGCTTTTGTCTGGAGGTTCTGGACCAAACGGAACTGCTGCCCAAGGCAAACGTTCTTGCTGGTAACCTGACATTGCTGGAGCGCAAACGCCTGGAACTAACACGTGCGCTTTGCGCCAAGCCCAAACTGCTGTTGCTGGATGAGATTGCAGGTGGTTTGACCGAAGGCGAATGCAAATCACTGGTCCAAACCATCAAGGATATTCACGCGTCCGGTGTCACCATCATCTGGATCGAGCATGTTGTGCATGCGCTGCTGGCCGTCGTGGATCGTCTGATCGTCATCGACTTCGGAAAGAAGATCGCTGAGGGCGAGCCGCAGGCAATCATGGAAAGCGCTGAAGTTAAAGAAATCTATCTGGGGATCGAAGCCGATGCCTGACTCAATTCTTCAGACACGCGGTTTGAACTCCTACTACGGCGATTTCCAAGCGCTCTATGATGTCGAATTGGACGTCAGCGAAGGCGAAGTTCTTGCCATTATCGGTGCGAACGGCGCAGGCAAGACAACGCTAATGCGGTCTATCACCGGGCTGCTTACGAACGGACCTGATCAGGTTCACTACCGGGATCAGGATATAAGCCGCCTTCGCGCGGACCAGATTGCTGAACTTGGCCTGGCGATGGTGCCGGAGGGCCGACAGCTATTCCCCTCATTGTCAGTCAAAGAAAACCTGATGATCGGGGGGCAAGTTGGTCGCTCAGGCCCTTGGGATTTGAAAGCTGTATATGATCTGTTTCCGATCCTTGAGGAGCGAAAAGATCAGGCCTCTACATCGCTCTCGGGCGGCCAACAGCAGATGGTCGCCATAGGGCGTGCCCTTATGTCCAATCCAGACCTCATCCTGTTCGACGAAATCAGCCTCGGGTTGGCGCCGATCATCATAAAAGATATCTACGACGCTCTGCCCGGCATCATCGGCGAGGGCATGAGTGCGATCATCGTCGAACAGGACATCACCAAGGCACTGTCGGTCTCGAGCCGGGTCTACTGCCTGCAGGAGGGACGCGTTTCGCTGGAAAGCGCGTCTGACACCGTTTCGCGTGAAGACATTTCACGCGCGTATTTCGGGATCGAATAATATGGAATGGCTGAACGCTATCGTGCAGGGAACACTGCTGGGTGGGCTATACGCGCTGTTTGCCGCAGGTCTGTCGTTAATCTTTGGGGTCATGCGGCTCGTCAATATTGCCCATGGCGATCTGATTGTGTTGGCCGCGTATCTCGGACTGACCGTGACGACCGCGACGGGGATGCACCCGATGGCCGCGTTGGTGATTGTCGTTCCCGCCATGGCGCTGATTGGGTATGCCCTTCAACGCGGTCTACTGAACCAAACTCTGGGCGACGATATTCTTCCACCGCTGCTTGTGACTTTCGGGCTAAGTGTGATTATTCAGAACGGGTTGTTGGAGGTCTACACGGCCGACCCCCAAACACTGAATGCCGGTGCGCTGGAAACAGCCAGCGTTGCAGTAGGCGGTGTGACTCTCGGGATATTACCGCTACTGACCTTCGGGATCGCCATCGCTGTGATCTGGGGGCTGCAATGGACCTTTTATCACACCGCGCTTGGTCGCGCGTTTCGGGCCGTTTCTGACAATCAAGACATCGCGCAGCTCATGGGCCTTAATCGTCGGCACATCTTTGGGTTGGCTATGGCTCTGGCGCTGGGCGTGACAGCAATCGCCGGTATCCTGCTTGGCATTCGGACAAGCTTTGATCCTTCGATTGGCGGCGGCCGCCTGATCTTTGGCTTTGAGGCCGTCATTATCGGCGGGCTCGGCAACCTTTGGGGCACGCTGGTTGGCGGCGTTATCCTTGGCGTCGCGCAAACCATCGGAGCCAAGATTGATCCGGGCTGGCAAGTGCTAGCCGGCCATATCGCTTTCCTTGTCATTCTTGCCGTTCGTCCGAACGGCCTCTTCCCGAGGATTTCCGGATGAACCTGCAGGACTACTCTGTATCTCGATCATCAAAAGCAGCACGTGTTGCGGCGATCCTAGCCGCAATCGGTTTGCTTGTTCTGATTGCAGCACCCTGGTGGGCAGGCCGCGCCGACATGCGCCTGATGGGAGAGCTGTTTCTCTACCTGTCCCTCGCAACTCTTTGGAATCTCATGGCGGGTTACGCCGGTCTAGTCTCTGTTGGTCAACAGGCTTATGTAGGCTTTGGCGGCTACATGCTCTTTGCACTTACGATGTTGGGTGGGCTGAACCCATTGGTTGCTATTGCAGCCGCAGGCGTGCTGGGGGCTTTGATCTCGATCCCGGTGGCTGTTCTGATCTTCAGGCTTCGAGGCGCTTATTTTGCCATAGGTACCTGGGTCATCGCTGAAGTCTTTCGGCTGAGCTTCGCGCAAATCTCAGCGCTTGGTGGGGGATCCGGATCTTCGCTACCCGTTGCCATCGTGAAATCATTGGCGTCCGGTCGCGCGATGCGTGAAGCGCTAAGCTATTGGCTGGCACTCGGGGCCGCTGTGCTGGTGGTGACTGCCGTGTATCTCTTTCTTCGCTCGCGCCAAGGTTTGGCGTTGACGGCAATTCGGGACAACGAGCTGGCCGCCGGAAGCCTCGGCATCGATATCTGGCGAACGAAGTTCATAGTGTACGTCGTCACGTCGGCATTCACGGCGATGATCGGCGCTCTTATTTTCCTTCAAAAGCTGCGCATATCACCGGATGCGGCGTTCAACGTCAATGACTGGACTGCCTTTGTCATCTTCATCGTCGTAATTGGCGGCATCGGCACCATCGAGGGGCCGATCATCGGCACACTCGTCTTCTTCGCGCTGCGCGAAACGCTGGCCGACCTCGGAACAACGTACCTCATCGTTCTCGGAGTTGTTGCGATTGTCGTCATGCTGAAGGCACCAAAAGGCATCTGGGGCGTGATCCGCAGCCGCTATGATCTGCAACTTTTCCCGTTGGGCTATCGCGTAAAGCACATCGGACAATCCAAGGAAAACTGAACCCATGGCCCGTCAGAAAAAAACGATCATCACATGTGCCGTAACCGGTGCAATTCATACACCCACCATGTCAGATGCGCTCCCGTACACTTACGACGACATCGCACGGCAGGCGATCGAAGCGGCCGAGGCTGGTGCATCGATCCTGCATCTGCATGCGCGCAACCCCGAGAACGGTTCTCCATCGGTCGACCCGGACGACTTCGCGCCATTCCTGCCGCGCATAAAGCAAGCGACTGACGCCGTTGTGAACCTATCCACCGGAGGATCGCTGACTCTGTCTATTCAGGACCGGATCAATCCGGCTAAGACCTTTAGCCCCGAAATGTGCTCGATGAATATGGGTTCGATGAACTTCTCCTTTCACCCATTGGCCAATCGGTATGGCGATGACGATTGGAAATTTGTTTGGGAGAAGGACTATGTCGTGAATTCCGATCAGAATATCTTTCGCAACACGTTCCGGGATATTCGCGAGGCGGCAGAAACGCTCGCGCCGCATGACATAAAATTCGAACACGAATGCTATGATGTTGGCCACTTGTACAACCTAAGATTCTGCATGGACATTGGGTTGTTCAAAGCACCTATTTTCATTCAGTTCATCTTTGGAATCCTCGGTGGTATCGGGCCTGAGGTCGACAACCTGATCTTCATGAAACGCACAGCAGATCGCCTGTTTGGTGATGACTACCGCTGGTCCGTTCTCGGAGCCGGCGGTGCGCAGATGTCGCTTGCTACCACTGCAAGTCAGATGGGCGGCAATCTTCGCGTTGGCCTAGAAGACAGCTTGTTCATCACACGTAGAAAGCTGGCCGAAAGCAACGCTCAGCAAGTCGCCAAAATTCGACGCATCGTAGAAGATCTAGGCAGTCAGGTGGCGACGCCTGATGAAGCCAGGGAAATTCTGGATTTGAAGGGTGGTGATCGCGTAGCCTTCTGACGATTGGACGCTTGACCTAACCTCTCATCGAGTGACTTATTTATGGAATTTCGAAAACCCTTAGGAGATTGAACTATGCGATTGGTATATTTGGCAATCAGCGCGCTTTTCGTGGGTTTTGTTAACGTTCAGGCTAATGCGCAAAACGAAGCCCAGGACATCACCAACCTTTTGCTCAGCAACCGATCTGGAGACTGCGCGGATTATGCAGGAGTGTATTCCGCTTCAGTGGAGGACGTAACGCGCCAACAACGATTTAACTCCGAAATCGAAATCTCGGCAGAAAGCCAGCACTGCACCCTCAAGACCAATGGCATTCCCAACCATGATTTCAACGGGCCTACAGCCAACTTCGCTAACAATGTACGCGAATTGCCTGGCACTTTTCGGATTCCCAGAAACCCTCTCTTATCAAATCGACTTAAACTGTCCCATCGGTGCTGACGTCAGACACTATGACTGGTACTAAATCCTGTGTAAAAGCTACCTTTGGCGCGCTGGCCGTTATGGCCTCTGCACTGGTATTCGCAAGCGGATCAGCTCTGGCTACAGATGCTCAAGCGGATTGCGCCGTTATTGACGACGCTGGCTATCAAGTGGCCATGGGATGCAATTGCGGCGATCCGTTGTCAGGGGGTCAGTGGTGTGTCTTTTGTTGTGCGTCCGGCTCAAGCTGAGCTGAACATTTTCGCGCTTCCGCCGACAATACGTAGAGAGCTTCTGCTCTGGGCTTCCTGCGGACCTAGGTTCAGTACTCATAGGCAATAGATGAGGAAAGCTGCGAGGGCGATTACTGATGGGAAGACCTTCGGGCAACTGTCGTAAAGGGTTGCCACACGGCGCCAATCCTTGAGCCTTCCAAACATGATCTTGCATCACTGTCCGGCAGTGCATTGCGAAGCAGTGTTACAAGATGGGCGGTTGAGGCGTTTGTATCGGCGCTTGTCGTACTCCAACGTTGTCTTGCGCTGCTTCCGACGGGATGCCATGTCGGGACAGTGAGAGATACGCATGCCGCTTCATTTTGTGTCACACCGCTCTTATGCTTGCTATCTAGTTGTATTGGTAGGTTTTGGTGGAGCCTAGGGGAGTCGAACCCCTGACCTCTTGCATGCCATGCAAGCGCTCTCCCAACTGAGCTAAGGCCCCATCTAGGTACTGCCGCAGCAGTGGACGGACGTTTATGAGACGGCGGCGGCGAGTGCAAGTCCAAAAATGGAAACGCGCCAAACTTTCCGTCTGGATCCAAGGGATGTCCCGAGGCCACCTCAAGCTGCCTCGGGGCATAGATCAATTTTCGTCTTCGGAAGACATATCCTTGATGTCATCCAAAGACACATCGTCGTTGTTGTCATCGTCATCATCCAGCAGATCGTCGTCAAGATCCACATCGACGTCTTCGTCATCGTCCAGAACCAGATCGTCTTCGGAGGCGTTCTCGCGGGCCTTGGCCGTTGCCGCATCTTCAGCATCGGCGGCGATCATCCGGCTTTTACCGGTTTCAAGCTCCACGATCTCGCCCGTGTAGGGGCTGACGATCGGGTCTTTGTTCAGGTCGTAAAACCGCTTACCGGTGGTCGGGCAAACGCGCTTTACGCCCCATTCTTCCTTGGGCATGTCAAATCCCCTTGATATCAGGTGAGTCGTCTAAAAGATTCAGTTCACCTGCCACAGGCGGCGGGCACTGTCAAAGCCTTTGCGCGGAAGAGGACGGGATATGGGAGAACACGCTTTGCCGGGAACGCCGCCGGTGCCGCTGACGCTGCGCAAATCGGCGCGGGCGCGGCGGATCAGCTTGCGGATTTCCCAGTTAGATGGGCGGGTTACGCTGACCTATCCGCATGGTGTGCCCGAGGCAGAGGCGCTGAGTTTCGCGCGCAGCAAAGAGGGCTGGATTCGACAGCATCTGGAAGGCCAACCCGATCCCGAACAGGTGCGCGTTGGCGGCGTCATCCCAGTAGAAGGGCGCGAGCGACGAATCGTAAGCACAACCGGCCGACTGGTTTTGTTGAGCGACAAAGAAGTTGCTGTTCCAGCCGGGTCAGAAGGACGCCGTTTGGCCCGCTTTCTGAAAGAGTTGGCGCGGGATCGGTTGACCGAGGCTTGCGATGACTATGCCGCGATGCTGGGACGCTCCTACAACAGCCTGACATTGCGGGATACACGCTCGCGCTGGGGCTCCTGCAGTTCCGACGGGGGTTTGATGTTCTCGTGGCGGCTAATCCTCTCGCCGCCTGAGGTTCTGCACTATGTCGCAGCGCATGAGGTGGCGCATCTGGTTGAGATGAACCATTCGCCCTCGTTCTGGGCGCAGGTCGACCGCATTTTTGGGCCCTATGACACACCGCGCCGCTGGCTGCGCGAGAATGGCGCAACCCTACATCGATACCGTTTTGATGCCGGCGCGAGTTGACGCTGCGGTTTTTTGTGATCACATGAGGCCATGTTAGCGACACGTCCCTCAGATTCCCAAATCGCAACGCATGATCGGGTGTACCGTGCCCTGCGGTCACGAATCTTGCACGGAGAAATTTCACCAGGTGAAGCACTGACCCTGCGGGGGATTGGCAAAGAGTTCGACGTCTCGATGACCCCCGCGCGCGAAGCGGTGCGGCGTTTGGCTGCGGAGGGTGCCTTGATCCTGTCCTCGTCTGGCCGCGTGTCGACACCGGAGCTGACGAATGACCGGATCGAAGAATTGGCGGCACTGCGGGCGTTGCTAGAGGTCGAACTGGCCAGCCGTGCACTGCCGCGTGCGCATATCGCGCTGATCGACCGTTTACAGAGCATTAATATGACCGTCGCCGAGATGGTAACAAAGCGAGATGCGGTGGGATACATCCGGTCCAATCTGGAATTTCACCGCACGCTTTATTTGCGGGCCCAAGCCCCCGCGATGTTGGCTATGGCCGAAACTGTCTGGCTGCAACTTGGCCCGACGATGCGTGCGCTTTATGGCAGGCTGCGCCGTACCGAGCCGCCACATTTTCACAAGCTGATCATAGCCGCGCTCAAGGCCGGGGATGAACCCGGCCTGCGCCTTGCCGTGCGTTCGGACGTGACACAGGGCTTACGATTGCTGGTCAGTTAAGCGACGAACCGCCGACCTCTCGAATTCGCCCGTGACCCTTCCTGTCGTTCTGGTTTGCGCACACGCTCTGCGCTAAGCTGAGGCAAATCACAAACAAGAGCAGATGTCAGACATGATCAATCGACGGACCTTTTCTATCGGCCTAGGCGCGGCGGTCTTGGCGGGGTGTAGCAGCGGGGGTGCTCCGGCGCGGGCGCCCGCGTCGCGCATGCAATCTGTCCCGAATGCAGGATATGACGCCTGGGTTGCCGGTTTCAAAACCCGCGCGTCTTCTCAGGGCATCTCGCAATCCACCCTGAACCGCGCCTTTCAGGGGGCAGGTTATCTGCCCGGCGTGATTGAGCGTGATCGCAATCAGGTCGAATTCAAACGCTCGCTCGAGGATTATCTGGCCATCGCCGCCTCGGATGAACGGATCAGCACCGGCCAACAGATGCTGCAGCGCTACAACGGCACGCTTTCTCAGATCGAAGCACAGTATGGCGTCGACAAAGAGGTGGTCGTGGCCGTTTGGGGGCTGGAAAGCCGTTATGGCGCGCGGCGCGGGGATGTGCCGGTGATCTCGGCGACGTCAACGCTGGCCTATGACGGGCGGCGCGGTGCGTTCTTTGAAAAACAGCTGGTGGCAGCGCTGCGGATCATTCAGGAAGGTGATACCTCGCCCTCAAACATGACCGGCAGCTGGGCTGGGGCCATGGGTCATACACAGTTCATCCCGACCTCTTATCTGGCCTATGCGGTTGATTTCACCGGGGATGGACGGCGCGACATTTGGTCCGAGGACCCGACGGATTCGCTGGCCTCAACTGCCGCCTATCTGTCGCGAGCGGGTTGGGTGCGTGGTCAACCCTGGGGAGGAGAGGTCGGCACCGTATCGGGCACGCCCGTCGCGGTCTTGCAGCCGCAGGTGCCAGGGCCAAAGATCGCCGTGTTCCGCAATTTCAATGTGATCAAGCGCTACAATAACTCGGACAGCTACGCGATTGGCGTCGGGCACTTGTCCAACCGGATCGCCGGGGGGGCGCCGTTCCAAGCCTCGTTCGGGCCGGATGCAACGGGTCTGACTCTTGAGGACCGGAAGGACCTGCAACGCCGCCTGACGGAAGCCGGGTACGACACGCAAGGCGCGGATGGGGTGGTCGGCAAGAATACCGAGGCCGCGATCAGCGGCTATCAGCGCGCGAATGGCTTGGCCGTAACCGGTAAGCCTTCGATTGAGTTGTTGCGCCGGTTGGGCGGCTGACGGGTTAGGCCGCCAGCCCCTTTGAGCCAATATCCAAGAACTTCTGACGGCGGTCTTTGATCAGGGCCGCCGCGTCTTTGCCATCCAGCTCTTTCAGCATGGCAGTGATTGCCGCGCGCACCGACTCAACCGTCTCGGGGCGACCGCGATGGGCACCGCCCTTGGGTTCGGTGATGATGCGATCGCAGACGCCCAACTTGTAGAGGTCTTGCGCGGTTAGGCGCAGCGCTTCGGCGGCCTCACGCATCTTCTCGGCATCTTTCCACAGGATCGAGGCGCAGCCTTCGGGCGAGATGACCGAATAGACCGAGTGTTCCAACATCGCGACACGGTTTGCAGTGGCAAAGGCTACGGCCCCGCCGGACCCACCTTCGCCGATGATGACCGAGACCAGAGGCACGCCGATTTTAAGGCACATCTCAGTCGACCGGGCTATTGCCTCGGACTGGCCGCGTTCTTCTGCCCCTTTGCCGGGATAAGCGCCCGCAGTGTCGATCAGGGTGATTACCGGCAGGCCAAAGCGACCAGCCATTTCCATCAGGCGCACGGCTTTGCGATACCCTTCGGGGCGGGCCATGCCGAAATTTCGCTCGATCCGCGATTTGGTATCCGAGCCCTTTTCGTGACCGATCACCATCACTGGCTGATCATTGAACCGGGCCAGTCCGCCAATCACGGCCAGATCGTCGGCAAAGTTCCGGTCCCCCGCCAAAGGTGTGAATTCCGTGAACAAGGCATCGACATAGTCTTTGCAATGCGGGCGTTCTGGGTGACGCGCCACCTGACATTTCCGCCAGGGGGTCAGATCGGCATAGAGCTCCTCCAGCAGTTTGGCGGCCTTGGTATCCAGTGCTGCAGCTTCTTCGGCCACATCCATCTCTTCATTGGCGCGGGCCAGCGCGCGCAGCTCTTCCGCTTTGCCTTCGATCTCGGCCAAGGGTTTTTCGAAATCCAGATACTGGGTCATGCCGCCTCACCTGCGTGAAATTTCCTAGCTATATGCCGTGTGGTTGCCCCGGATGCAACTCAGCAAGATTTGTGGTTCAAGAATATGCAAATTCAATAGGGCGAGGAAGAAAGGGAAGACACCAATGGTGACCCGCTACGAAGACCGAGTGCTGCGCGTTCTGACACATATTCGTGACAACCCCGCCGGGGACCTGTCACTGGATGCGTTGGCCGATGTCGCCGCGATGTCGCGGTTCCACTGGCACCGCGTGTTTCGGGCCCTGACTGGCGAGACCTGCGCGCAAGCGGTGCGAAGGTTGCGGCTGCATCGCGCCGCGACCTGGCTGTTACAATCCGACAGGCCGGTGCCGCAGATTGCAGCCGAGATTGGGTATCCCAATCTCAAGTCCTTTACACGGGCATTTTCTCAGGCCTATGGCAGCAGCCCTGCCACCTTTCGCAAAACAGGCCAAGTTCTTCCGTCGCATCCACATTTCAAAACTGGAGAATATCCCATGCATCCTGTGACGACGCGAACAGAACCCACCCGCCGCATTATTGCCCTGCCCCACAAAGGCGCTTACTCCGAAATCGGTAGAAGTTTCGAAGCCTTCGGCGCCCTTTGTGAGTCCCGACAATTGTGGCCCCAGATGGGCCCGGTGATCGGAATTTACTTGGACAATCCTGAAGCAGTGCCCGCGGATCAGCTGCGCAGCTATGCAGGCGCTGAATACCGGGGTGATGAGACGCCCGAGGGTATGGAAGGTATGAACATACCGGGTGGGAAAACGGCGGTACTGACGTTCAAAGGCCCATATTCCGGCATTCATGCGGCCTATGACAGCCTGTTCGGAAACTGGCTTCCGACCTCGGGTGAGGAACCGGCGGATCAACCATGCTATGAAGTCTACCTCAACGATCCACGCGAGACCGCGCCCGAGGATCTGCTGACGGAAATCTGCCTGCCGTTGAAGTGATCAGTTGGGCCAAAGAACTGGATAAAGCGATGCGACCAACAGCCCGGCCATCGTCCAGTTGAACACCACTAACCGGCGCGGATTCGTCAGGAACCGCGCCATTTGTTGCCCCAGTACCGTCCACGTGCTGACCGAGGGCAAGTTGACCGCCCCAAAAACAAGCGCGACGATGAGGATGACATTCAGCGTCTGGCCCGGCGCATAGGCGGTTGTGGCGGTCAGGGCCATTGCCCAAGCCTTTGGGTTGACCCATTGGAAAGCGGCCGCTTGCATAAAGGTCATCGGCGTACCGACCTCGGCACTGTTCTCAGTTGGGGCTGCATGCGCGATCTTCCAGGCCAGGTACAGAAGATATACGACCGAGGCGATTTTCAGCACCGTGTAACTGATGGGATACTGATTGAACAGTTGCACCAGGCCAGCGCCCACCAGCAGAACCATAAAGGTAAAGCCCAGACCAATCCCAAGCATATGCGGGATCGTCCGGCGAAATCCGAAATTCGCGCCCGACGCCATCAGCATCAGGTTGTTCGGCCCCGGTGTGATCGAGGAGACGAAAGCAAAGGCAATCAGGGCGAGCAGGATATCGTAGGTCATCGGACGAATATTTGCGGCAACTTACGCAAATGAAATTGCGTTCTTGTGCACTATTGCAATAACTTCACAACTAATGGCGAAAATTGATCAAGTAAACCGTGATATATTGCGAGAGCTGACAGCGGATGGGCGCATTAGCAACCTGGAACTGGCGGATCGTGTTGGTCTGTCCCCTTCGGCCTGTTTACGGCGTGTGCAGGAGTTGGAGAAGGCGGGGGTGATCTCGGGCTATCGCGCGGTCTTGAACCCGGTTGCGCTGGGCAAAGGTTTTGTCGCTTATATCGGCGTCGGATTGGGTGAACATACCAAAGCGGCCCAGGAAGGGTTCGAGCGTGCGCTGCAGCGTGCGCCCGAGGTTGTCGAATGTCACAACATCACCGGCACGATCGAGTATCTGCTGCGCGTAGAATGCGCCGACCTGCCATCCTACAAAACCTTCCATACCGAAGTGTTGGGCACGCTGCCGCACGTAACGTCTATCACCTCTTATGTGGTTATGGGGTCTCCCAAGGATCAGCGCGCTTAAGCTTGATATTGTGATCTATCACTCTCTTGCGAGGTAAAAAATCTCGTCATAGTGTTAACTCAATGACGACGCCGATGGGTCCAGCCCGAAGCAAGGCGCGCACAGGGAGATAAATATGAACTACATTCCAATAGGGGTAATGGCACCAGCCATCGCGCTTCTCGCCGGAGTTGCTGTCGCAGCCCCTTTGAAACTGCAGCCCGCTGATCCACAGCCCAGCCCCAAGGCGGGGCTGGATGTGAAATACGCCTGGGAGGGGAACCCCCCACGAAAAATTCAGAACCTGTCCAAAGTGGACTACCTTTTGAAAAAGGCCAAAGCAGGGCCGCCTTTAAAGGGGTTGGACTATCGCGATACTGAAGACGGTGACCCAGTTCTTACGTTCGATAAGGCCTACAACGTTGCTGCCGACATTACCGGTTACATCCGTTTTGATTCAGCCGGCGTCTATGAACTGGAAACATGGTCGAACGATGGGCTTGATGCGTGGATCGGTGGGCAGCAGATTGGGTATGTGAACGACCGCCAGCCATGTGAAGCCAATCAACGGACCGAGGTTGAAGTTCCGCAAGCGGGTTGGTACCCGTTAAAAATAAAGTATTTCCAGAAATACGGGTCATCCTGCCTGATGATGAAATGGGGCAAGCAGGGTGAAAGGTTCACCTGGACGCCAGATGATGTATTTGGCCGATAGTCTAATGAGCTGTTGGAAAAAGGCGCCGCAATGGGCGCCTTTTTTGTATTTGCTTAGCCGTTTGCGGCGATCAGTTCGGCCTGAGCCACGATGACTTCGGCCTGCTTGATCGATGCGATGTCGACAAGGCGGCCTTTGTAAACGGTGGCTCCTTCTCCATTGGCTTTGGCCTGCTCCATCGCGGCCAGAATCTCACGCGCTTCCGAGACGGCCTCGTCCGATGGAGTGAACACCTCGTTGGCAAGCGCGATCTGCTTGGGGTGGATCGCCCATTTGCCGACCATACCCAATGTTGCCGAGCGTTTGGCCTGAGCGATGTAACCGTCATCATCGCTGAAATCGCCGAATGGCCCATCGACTGGCAGAACGCCATGTGTACGGCAGGCAGCGACGATAGCGGCTTGCGCCCAGTGCCAAGGGTCAGACCAGTGCTTCTGGCCTTCGCGCAGCATATAGTAGTTCTCTTGCGTGCCGCCGATCCCGGTGGTCTGCATTCCCATTGAGGCTGCAAAATCTGCGGCCCCCAGGCTCATGGCCTGCATGCGTGGAGATGACGCCGCGATCTCTTCGACATGGGCTATGCCTGCGGCGGATTCGATGATGACTTCGAATGAGATCGGTTTGGTCCGGCCCTTGGCGCGCTCGATGGCAGTAACTAGCGCGTCGACGGCATAGACATCCGCCGCGCAGCCAACCTTGGGGATCATGATTTGATCTAAGCGGTCACCAGCCTGTTCCAGAACATCCACCACATCGCGGTACCAATAAGGTGTATCCAGTCCGTTGATCCGCACAGACATGTATTTCCCGCCCCAATCGATGGTGTTCAGCGCCTCGATCACATTGGCCCGCGCGACGTCTTTGTCAGAGGGTGCTACGGAATCTTCGAGGTCCAGATTGATCACATCCGCAGCAGACGCGGCCATTTTGGGAAACAGTTTGGTGTTCGAGCCCGGGCCAAACAATTGGCAGCGATTTGGCCGGGCCGGTGCGGCTGGTTGGATGCGAAAACTCATCGGGACCTCGTGCGAGTAAGGAAATTACGATTTTTCTGTGAATTGGGGTATTAAATTACGCAGGCTGGTGCAACCGTGATTTTGCGCATGCGGCATTGCATGTGCAGAAACTGCGATTGTGGGATATGAAGCCGGCGATTAAAGTTTAATCACTTTGAGAATTTCGAAGATTATTGCATGTGATGTGCATCTTGCGCAAAAAAAACGCACAGTAGCGTGGCCGGGCTGGTGAATACGCGAAACGCTCGTTCGTGGGCTTCTCTAGCTTAAGCCGGAATCAGAGGAGTGCACCGCAATGATCGAGACACCGTATCTATTGTTTTTGGGCGATGCGCCCGACCTGTTGGCCGCAAAGGTTGCGATAGGTATCCGTGATTGGCGGCCGGAAAACGCGGTAGGCCAAATCCGGCTGGAGGGGTGTAAAGCTGACCTTGGATTGACGGAAATGACGCTGGCCGAAGGTAAGGCCGCTGGTGCCAAGACGCTTGTGATCGGGGTTGCAAACCGCGGTGGCACTATCAGCGAAACCTGGAAAGAGGTTCTGATCGCAGCGCTGGAAATGGGTTATGATCTGGCATCGGGCCTTCACAACCTGCTACGGGATGAGGGCGATCTGATCGCAGCCGCTCAGACCCATGGTTGCACCTTGCACGATGTTCGGGTGCCGACTGTGGGTTATCCGATTGCTAACGGGAAAAAGCGTACCGGCAAGCGCTGCCTTGCTGTTGGAACCGATTGTTCTGCTGGCAAGATGTACACGGCGATGTCGATGGATGCCGAGATGCGCGAGCGCGGCATGAAGTCCACATTCCGAGCGACTGGTCAAACCGGGATTTTGATCACCGGTCAAGGCGTGCCTCTGGACGCGGTCGTTGCAGATTTCATGGCGGGATCGGTCGAATACCTGACCCCTGAGAACGACCCTGATCATTGGGATCATATCGAGGGGCAAGGTTCCTTGTTCCATGTCTCCTATTCCGGTGTCACAATGGCGCTGATCCATGGCGGGCAGCCAGATGCTTTGATCTTGTGCCATGAACCCACGCGGACCCATATGCGCGGTCTGCCCGAGTATTCTCTGCCGACATTGCAGCAGCTGCGCGACACAGCTTTGCCCTTGGCGCAGGTGGCAAACCCCGATTGTCAGGTGGCGGGTGTGTCGATCAACACACAGCATATGAGCGAGGATGACGCTAAGGCGTACATCGCAAAGGTTGAGGCCGAGCTGGGGCTTCCGACCACTGACCCCTATCGCTTTGGTGCGGGCAGGCTGGTGGACGCGCTGGCCGCTTTGTGATCTGACCATCCCGTCAGTGGCTCCCCACGTCTCTGGCGGGCGTTTTTCGAATAGAAGAAGGAGCTTGCGCGTGCAAGTAGAGGTCTCTCGTGATGTGTTCCGACTGGCGCAGGTGTTCACCATCTCGCGCGGGTCGCGGACCGAGGCGAAGGTGCTGACGGTTCGAATTTCGGACGGAACTCATCAGGGCTGGGGCGAATGTGTGCCATACGCGCGCTATGATGAGACGCTGGACTCGGTTGAAGCCGAGATCGCGGGCCTGCCGTCCGAGTTCACGCGTGAGACGTTGATGGATTTGCTTCCAGCAGGGGCCGCGCGGAACGCTGTTGATTGCGCGCTGTGGGATCTGGAGTGCAAACGCGCAGGCAAGCGGGCCTGGGAACTGGCTGGTCTGCCGGTTCCGGGTCCTGAGATCACGGCCTATACGCTGTCGCTGGCAACGCCCGAAGCGATGCAGGTTCAGGCGGCTGAGAATGCGCATCGTCCTTTGCTGAAGATCAAGCTGGGCACGCCCGATGATATGCCCCGGCTAGAGGCCGTGCGGGCTGGCGCGCCGCAATCGACCATCATCATTGATGCCAACGAAGGCTGGTCCGCCGAGGTCTACGCCGACCTCGCGCCGCATCTGGTGCGGCTGGGCGTCGCGCTCGTTGAGCAGCCTTTGCCCGCAGGCGAAGATGACGCGCTGATCGGGATGGACCGGCCTGTGCCCGTTTGTGCAGACGAATCCTGCCATGATCGGGCCAGCCTGCCCGGACTGAAGGGCAAGTATGATGTGGTCAATATCAAGCTCGACAAAGCCGGGGGTTTGACTGAGGCACTAGCGCTGCGCGAGGCGGCTTTGGCCGAAGGCTACAAAATCATGGTGGGTTGTATGGTCGGCAGCTCTCTGGCGATGGCCCCTGCGACACTGTTGGCGCAGGGTGCAATGGTTACAGACCTTGACGGCCCGCTTCTGTTGGCCGAAGACCGCGACACACCGCTTACTTTTGATGACGCCGGGGTGCATCCGCCGAAAGTGGGCCTCTGGGGCTGAGGAGATAACATATGACCCGCACTGTTTACGTGAATGGCGACTACTTGCCTGAGACCGAGGCCAAGGTATCGGTATTCGATCGTGGGTTCCTGATGGCTGATGCGGTTTACGAGGTGACCAGCGTTCTGGACGGCAAGCTGATCGACTTCGAAGGTCATGCGGTGCGCCTGAAACGATCGCTGGACGAATTGCAGATGGCCGAGCCCTGCAGCAAGGACGAACTGCTGGAGATTCATCGTAAACTGGTGGAGCTGAACGGTATCGATGAAGGTTTGGTTTACCTGCAAGTCTCGCGCGGCAGCGATGGTGACCGGGATTTTGTGTTCCCGTCCGAGGATACCAAACCGACGCTGGTTCTGTTCACGCAAAACAAGCCGGGTCTGGCAGACAGCCCTGCCTCGCGCAAAGGTGCAAAGATCATCTCGATCGACGACATCCGCTGGGGTCGCCGCGATATCAAGACCACGCAGTTGCTGTACCCCTCGATGGGCAAGATGATGGCCAAGGCCGCTGGGTGTGATGATGCCTGGATGATCGAAGACGGCTATGTGACCGAGGGCACCAGCAACAACGCCTATTTTGTCAAAAACGGCAAGATCGTCACGCGCCCCTTGTCCAATGATATCCTGCACGGCATCACCCGCAAGGCTGTTCTGCGATTGGCGGCCGAGGCGCAGATGGAAGTTGAAGAACGCCTGTTCACCATTGATGAAGCCAAAGAGGCGGATGAGGCTTTTACCACCTCGGCCAGCGCCTTCGTTATGCCAGTGGTTGAGATCGACGGTGTCACTCTGGGCGACGGCACGCCGGGGCGGATCGCCAAGCGCTTGCGCGAGATTTATCTGGATGAAAGCCGCAAGGCCGCAATCTAATCAAAAAGACCCGCCAATCCGGCGGGTCTTACTCTATGAGCCTCAGTCTTTTTTGCCCACATTCTCTTCGAAGGCGGTATTGAATGCGGCCTGTTTTTCCGGGCTGGCCTCGGTCTGGTAGTTGGCCTTCCACTCATCCATTGTCATGCCGTAGAAAACTTGACGCGCCTCGTCCTTGCCCATCTCGATGCCATTTTCATTCGCGGCTTCCTGATACCAGCGTGACAGGCAGTTGCGACAGAACCCGGCCAGGTTCATCATGTCGATATTCTGAACGTCGGTCCGGTCTTCCATAAGGTGCTTTTGCAGCCGGCGGAAAGCCGCGGCCTGAAGTTCGATTTCGCTTTGCTTGTCCATGGTCTGGCTCCGGAATGTTGGATGCGATTTCCTTTTGACCTAGCGTTCTGGCAACTTTGTTTCAACAAGCTCTGTGTCATACCAGCTTCAGGGCCAGCCACGGAATAATGCAGAAGATCAATGTCAGTATCTTGTAGTTGGCCAGATACCGAAAATAGGCACGTCGCACGTCTGGCCGTTCCATTTGGAACATCCGGCCATGAATACCGGCTATCCAGTCCTGCATCAGAACGATCACAAGGGTTGAGAATAGCAAAACCGCGATGTTCAGCAGAGCCATCCACCCAAAGACAGTTGTCAGAAACTCCTGTGTCATGGTCACCTCCATCTGCCCTAAATATGGGGGCTAAATGGAGGTCTCACAATGACGTGGATCAAAGGTCGCTGGCCACCAAGGCGTCCTTCAGGATCACCGCCAAGCGATCGGCCCAGGCCAGTTGTCCGGTGTGGTCTGCGATCAGGTCATTGCGCAGCTCGATCAGAGCATTTGGCCGATTGTGGGCTGTCCCATGTTTGTCAATTGCATCACCGGGGAGGACGCCGGTGTAAGGTTCGTTTACACCAACGCAGAGATCATCTTCTACCCCGAGCCTATCGATCAGTGGGCGTGAAAACCTCTCATCCGGTGTGTGCAATACGCCGACATGCCAAGGACGCGGCTCGCGACCCCTGAGTTGTCGGGTGAACGAATGCATCGAAATAATGATGGCATCCGGTTTACTGGCCAGCTTTTCAAGCACATCGTGATACGGGCGATAGCATTGGTTCAACCGCCGCTCCCGCTCGGCCATGTCTGCATGACGATTGCCGGGGATGATTGAGCCGTCATAGAGTTTCATCAAAAGGGTCGGATCGTCCTCACCTCGGTTGGGGTCGATCACCAGCCGAGAAAAATTGGCCGCGATCACCGGGGCATTCAGATGCTCCCCCAGATGTTTTGACACCTCATAGGCGCCAACATCATAGGCGATGTGACGCTCCATATCTTCTCTTGGAAGGCCCAGATCTCCGCCATTGATCTCTGGCGGGACGGTGTTGGTTGCGTGGTCGCAGGTGATCAGCCAGCGGGAGGAGCGATCCTCGCCGTGCACAAAGTAAGGAGAATACGTCATAAGCCTGTCATCAAGTTTGCCGCAGGTGTAGGGCAGTTGCGTCAAAAAGGGAATTGCGCAATAAGCATCTCAAGAACTGTTTGCGGTAACATTTTGTGACTGCCGAGGGACGAGGAGAGCACAGCAATGCGACGCCTTAGAAATGTAAAAATCGTGGCGACGCTGGGACCGGCGTCCAATGACTATGACACCATCCGTGCTTTGCACGAGGCCGGTGCAGATGTGTTCCGTCTGAACATGAGCCATGGCAGCCATGATGAGATTCGTGAACGGCACCGGATCATACGGCAGGTCGAAAAGGACCTGGACAGTCCGATTGCAATTCTTGCGGACCTCCAGGGCCCCAAGCTGCGGGTTGGTGTGTTTGCCAATGACGCTGAGGAATTGGTTGAAGGGGCATCCTTCCGTCTGGATCTTGACCCGGCGGCAGGGGATGGCGCACGCGTTTGCCTGCCGCATCCCGAGATCTTTGCTGCGTTGGAGCCTGGTGCACACCTTCTGGTAAACGACGGTAAGATTCGACTGATCGTCGACGAATGCGGTCAGGATTTCGCGAATTGCACCGTTGAAATCGGCGGCACGATTTCGAACCGCAAGGGCGTGAACGTTCCGGACGTCGTGCTGCCCGTGGCGGCTTTGTCGGCCAAGGATCGTGACGATCTGGAGTTTGTCTGCCAGTTGGGCGTCGATTGGTTGGCGCTGAGCTTTGTACAACGGGCCAAGGACGTGTTCGAAGCGCGCGCGCTGGCCGATGGCCGCGCCGCGATTCTGTCGAAGATTGAAAAACCTGCTGCGGTTGAAGCCTTTGATGACATTATGGATGCCTCGGACGGCATCATGGTCGCTCGCGGTGATCTGGGTGTAGAACTGCCCGTTTCTGCGGTGCCGCCGATCCAGAAGCGCCTGGTGCGCAAATGCCGTGGGGCAGCCAAGCCTGTGATCGTGGCAACCCAAATGCTGGAAAGCATGATTGAAAGCCCGATGCCGACACGAGCCGAAGTGTCCGACGTGGCCACCGCCATCTATGAAGGCACGGATGCCATCATGCTCAGCGCGGAATCTGCGGCGGGGTCTTACCCAATCGAAGCGGTGCAGACCATGAACAAGGTCGCTATCGAGGTTGAGGCTGATCCAACCTATACACAGATCATTGCAGCCTCTCGCACTGCAAAGGGCACGACTGTGGCCGATGGGATCGTAGCTGCTGCCCGTGAAATTGCCGAGAAGACTGAGATCAAGGCAATTTGTTGCTTTACACAAAGCGGCACCACCGCGTCACTGACAGCGCGGGAACGGCCCGGTGTGCCGATCATTGCCATGACCTCGCTGATGGGGACTGCGCGCCGGTTGTGCCTCAGTTGGGGCTGCAATTGCGTCATGACACCCGAGCTTGAGCGTTTCAAAAGCGCAGTGGTCAATGCAGCCCGCGCGGCCCGCGCCGGTGGATTTGCCTCAGAGACCGATCAGATCGTGGTTACCGCAGGCGTGCCTTTCAACGTGCCTGGCACCACCAATATCTTGCGCGTGGCACCCTGCGACGAACGCCTGATCTACAGCACTGATCCAGAATAACGGGGCACTTCAGTTGCTTCAAAACGGCCCGCTTTGCGTTGCAGAGCGGGCCATTTTACCAAGAATCTCCTGATTTCTAAGCGAATTTTGTCCGTTTAGGGCGAATCTTGCAGATTGTATTTCATTTTCCGGTGGAAATTCCCGATAAAGGCCCTAGGGCGATCACTCAACATGTTCCAGGTTCCGGTCGCCCACCGGGGGCACGGGCCCCGGATAACAACCATAAATGGAGGAACGAAATGACAAACAAAATTGTCATCGGACTGGATGGGACAGAGACCGGAGAACGCGCGCTCACCTTCGCCAAGGAATTGGCCAAAGGGATGGGTAGCTGCGAGCTTCTGGTGGCCTATGTCATCGAATGGTCGCCTTACACATTCCAGACCCCAGAAGAAAACGCCCAACGTCACAAACGGCGCGAAGAGGAGCTTGAACTGGCGACAACGCGCATCGTCACCCCTGCGGTGGACGGCCTGAAGGCAGCGGGCTTCACAGCTCAAGGCGTGGTGCGTCACGGAGACGTGGCAGAAACGCTGAATGCGATCACGGTTGAAAACAACGGCTCGCAGATTGTCGTTGGCCGATCCTCGGCCGACGGTATCAAAAAGCGCATCTTTGGCAGCTCGACGCAGAATCTGGTGATGCATGCCGACGTGCCTGTCACAGTTGTGAATTGAGGGGGCAGAACAATGAAAGCTTTGAAACTACTTACTCTGCTTGTCGCATCCTTGTTCACGGCAAGCGCTGCTCTGGCGCAAGAGGCACCAGGATTAGATGATCGGATCAATCAGGCCTTTGCCGAATTAACAGGTCCATTCGTAAATACGATCTTCGCGCCATTCCCGGGAACCAGCTTTCCCTGGATCGTAGGTTGGCTGGTCGTCGCGGCATCGGTTTTCTCGCTGTATTTTGCCTTCGTGCAATTTCGCTTCTTCGGTCATGCGATCCGGCTGGTGAAGGGTGATTATTCGGATCCCAATGACGCGGGTGAGGTCAGCCACTTTCAGGCCTTGGCAACAGCTCTGTCCGGTACAGTCGGCCTTGGGAACATCGCCGGTGTGGCAGTTGCCATTGGCATCGGTGGACCGGGTGCAACCTTTTGGATGATTCTCGCCGGTCTTTTGGGTATGGCCTCAAAATTCACCGAATGTACGCTGGGCGTGAAATACAGAAATGAGTACGAAGACGGTACGGTTTCCGGTGGCCCGATGTACTATATGTCCAAAGGGTTCGACGAACTAGGCCTGCCAGGTGGCAAAATTCTGGCGATTCTGTTCTCGATCTTCTGTATTCTGGGAGCGCTTGGTGGCGGGAACATGTTCCAGGCCAATCAGGCTCACCAGCAGATCGCAGGCATCGTCGGCGACTATCCCGGCTGGATCACAGGCATTGTGTTCGCTGTGGTGGTGTTCCTCGTTATCGTGGGCGGTCTGAAGTCGATCGCGCGCGTGACCGAGAAAGTCGTGCCCTTCATGGGGGTCATGTATGTCGCCGCTGCTTTGGTGATCATCATCATGAACGCCGACATGATTGGCTGGGCCTTTGGTCAGATCTTTACAGGTGCCTTCACCGGGCTTGGTGTTGCAGGCGGCATGGTTGGTGCGCTGATTCAGGGCTTCAAACGTGCGGCGTTCTCGAACGAAGCCGGCGTTGGCTCTGCTGCGATTGCCCACTCGGCTGTTCGGACCAAGGAGCCGATCACCGAGGGCTTTGTGTCTCTACTGGAGCCATTCATCGATACGGTTGTCATCTGCACCATGACCGCTTTGGTGATCATCATCACCCAGCAGCTGCTCATTGATCCAGAAACCGGAAACTACTTGCTGAACGAAGCAGGCAGCGCGATTGCAACCGTTGATGGCAATACCGGCGTCAGCCTGACCTCGGCAGCCTTTGGCAGCGCCTTCAGCTGGTTCCCGTTCATCCTGGCGATTGCGGTTGTGCTGTTTGCCTTCTCAACCATGATCAGTTGGTCCTACTACGGCCTCAAGGCTTGGACTTACCTGTTTGGCGAAGGTCAGACCAAGGAACTGGTGTTCAAGATCATCTTCTGCATCTTCGTTGTCATCGGTGCGGCGGCCAACCTTGGCCCGGTCATCGACTTCTCGGATGCGGCGATCTTTGCGATGGCGGTTGTGAACGTCTTTGCGCTCTACTTCCTGATGAAAGTGGTGCGGCAGGAGCTGGCCTCCTACGCTTCACGGCTGCAAAGCGGTGAGATCCGCAAGTTCGAGCACTAAGCAATCTCACCGGGGCGGCCTACGTCGCCCCGGTGCCTCTGACCGCCGTCGGAATCCGCGGATTCTGGTCAAAACCCCCTTGCCAGCATGACAGAACTTGCGTAAACGGCGCATCTGTTGCGTGACCGGCCGAGATGGCATGCCGAGTCGCGTTTGAAACCGAACCCGAGTGAAGGAGACGGAAATGCCTAAGATGAAGACCAAGTCGAGCGCCAAAAAGCGCTTTAAGGTGACTGCGACCGGTAAGGTCCTTGCTGGCCAGGCCGGCAAACGGCACGGCATGATCAAGCGGACCAAAAAGTTCATCCGCGACGCCCGTGGTAACACCACCCTGTCCGCCCCCGACGCAAAGATCGTCAAGGGCTACATGCCCTACGACCGCTAAGAGGAGATTAAGAGATGTCCCGCGTTAAAGGTGGAACCGTAACTCACGCCCGTCACAAGAAGGTCATCAAGGCCGCCAAAGGTTACTATGGCCGCCGCAAAAGCACCTTCAAAGTTGCCCGTCAGGCCGTCGACAAGGCCAACCAGTATGCAACCCGTGACCGTAAGAACCGCAAGCGCAACTTCCGCGCGCTGTGGATCCAGCGCATCAACGCTGCTGTCCGTTCGCATGACGAGGCTCTGACATATTCCCGCTTCATTAACGGCCTGAATCTGGCCGGTATCGAAGTGGACCGTAAAGTTCTGGCCGATCTGGCCGTGCACGAACCGGAAGCGTTCGGCGCGATCGTCGCCAAAGCTCAGGCTGCTCTGACTGCCTGATCCTCTGAAAAGAGACAGTGAAAGACAGACCGTCCCATTTGGGGCGGTCTTTTTTCTTTTGTCAGGGAAAGGTCGCAATATATAGAATTGAGGCCCATAAATGTCGGCCCTCGTCTTGTCTGACCTATCAGCCAAAAAGTCCAGATACCCCGCGCTTGGTATACGCGGGGTATAAATAAAACCGAGCGGCGTCCGGTTTAGGTCGGGGATGGGGTGCGACATTCGAACTCAATCGGCCGCCAATACCTCAAGAAACGAACAATTCGAGTCATTCATATCTGGCCCAAACGTCAAGCATTTCTGACCCAACCATCGCCTTGCTGGTCATTTCGATCGCGCCTTGTGGATGGGTGAGGTTTTGCCGTGCGACCTTTTGCTCTTTGATTGACTTACTTCAACGCCCGCGCCTGATCACGCAAGACAAATTTCTGGATCTTTCCGGTAGACGTCTTTGGTAAGGCTCCAAACACAACCGTTTTGGGCGCTTTGAAATGGGCCATGTTATCCCGACAGAACGCTATCAGTTCCGCTTCGGTCGTGCTGGCCTCGGGCTTCAGCTCGACGAAGGCACAGGGTGTTTCTCCCCATTTTTCGTCCGGGCGCGCAACGACCGCTGCCTCCATCACCGCAGGGTGTTTGTACAAAACGTCCTCCACCTCGACGGATGAGATATTCTCTCCCCCCGAGATAATGATGTCCTTGGAACGGTCTTTCAGCGCGATGTAGCCGTCTGGATGCATCACTCCCAGATCGCCTGACGCGAACCACCCGCCGTTGAACGCCGCATCAGTGGCATCCGGGTTTTTCAGATACCCTTTCATCACCACATTACCTTGCATGAAGATCTCACCCATGGTTTCGCCATCTGCCGGTACAGGCTCCAGCGTCTCGGGATTGGCTACCATCAGCCCAGATAGCGCTGAATAGGGTACGCCCTGTCGCACCTTCAGCGCCGCGCGATCCTCGGGACTTTGCGTATTCCATTCTTCTTTCCAAGCGCAGACGACCGAAGGGCCGTATGTCTCGGTCAGCCCATAAACATGAGTCACCTCGACCCCCATCGCCTCCATCGCTTCGATGACTGCGGCGGGTGGCGGAGCACCTGCTGTCATCACCTTGATCTGATGGTCGAAGTCTTTCAGATGATCCGGCGCATGTGCCAGCATATTCAATACAATCGGCGCGCCGCAAAAATGAGTGACCTTCTCATCCCGGAATGCGGCATAGGTCGGTTCTGCCCGAACGGCACGCAGACAGACTGACACCCCCGCATTCGCCGCCATCGCCCATGGGAAACACCAACCGTTGCAATGAAACATCGGTAGGGTCCACAGATAAACAGAATGGCGCGGCATGTCCCAATCGAGTAGATCAGACTGCGCGTTCAACGCAGCGCCACGGTGGTGATAGACCACACCTTTAGGGTTGCCCGTGGTCCCGGATGTATAGTTCAGCGTGATCGCGTCCCATTCATCTTCGGGCAACGCCCAGTCATAATCCGGATCGCCTTCTTCCAGCAAAACCTCATAGGTCAGATCAGCCAAACGTTCGCCGCCATCGAAACTGGGGTCTTCGATGTCGATCACCAAAATATCATGGTCGACCTGTGACAGGGTGTCTTTGACTACGGCCGAAAACTCCGGATCGACCAGCAAAACCTTCGCCTCGGCATGGTTCAGGATGAATGCAATGATCGGCGCATCCAGCCGCGTGTTAATCGCGTTCAGAACCGCCCCGGCCATCGGCACGCCAAAATGCGCCTCGTAAAGCTCGGGAGTATTTGCGGCGATGATAGATACTGTGTCGCCTTTTCCAATGCCCCGCGCCGTCAAAGCCGACGCCAACCTGCGGCAACGGCTGTAGGTTTGCGCCCAGGTAAACCGGCGATCCCCATATACAACTGACGGATAGTCTGGATAGACCGCCGCTGTCCTTTGAATAAAGCTGAGCGGGGATAACGGCGTGTAGTTCGCGCGGGTCTTATCCAGATGACGCTCGTATATGTTGGTTGCTTGCATGCGCCAGACCTCCCCATTCGCGTGTTGGCTGACTTGAGCACAAACATGCGTCGCTGACAAACCCGTAGAACTACGTCAAACACAGTTCTGGCTTTATGCTAACATGCGATCTGGCCCTATATTCCCACGGTCATTCGCGGTGATCTGAGCCATCTTGAACACATGCTATTGTGGGACCTAACCCACATCCTACACACCGCACCTGATTGAAAGGACATGTCATGGACGGAACGTTCAGTGAAAACGATCTTTCCCGCGTGGTTGAAGCTGACCGCGCCCATATCTGGCATCACCTGATCCAGCATAAACCCTTTGAAACCAATGATCCCCGCATCATCGTCGAAGGCAAGGGCATGCGTGTCTGGGACCAGAAAGGCAAAGAGCATCTGGATGCGGTCTCCGGTGGCGTCTGGACCGTGAATGTTGGCTATGGCCGCGAATCGATCTGCAAGGCCGTCTATGACCAGCTGATGAAGCTGTGCTATTTTGCCAATTCGGCCGGTTCGATTCCCGGTGCGCTGTTTGCGGAGAAACTGATTGAAAAGATGCCGGGCATGAGCCGGGTGTATTACACCAACTCAGGCTCTGAGGCGAACGAGAAAGCCTTTAAGATGATCCGTCAAATTGCGCATAAGCGCTATGGCGGCAAGAAAACCAAAATTCTGTATCGTGACCGCGACTATCACGGCTCGACCCTGGCCGCGATGTCAGCTGGCGGGCAGGATGAGCGTAACGCGCAATACGGGCCGTTCGCACCCGATTTCATCCGCGTGCCGCACTGCATGGAGTACCGCAAGCACGAGTTGGACGGCGCGCCCGAAGAGAATTTCGGTGAATGGGCAGCGGATCAGATTGAAGAGGTGATCCTGCGCGAAGGCCCAGACACCGTCGGTGCGCTGTGCCTTGAGCCCGTCACCGCCGGAGGTGGTGTGATCGAAGCGCCCGAAGGTTACTGGCAGCGCGTGCAAGAGATCTGCAAGAAATACGACGTGCTGCTGCACATTGACGAGGTCGTTTGCGGCGTTGGTCGGACTGGCACTTGGTTTGGCTACCAGCAATACGGCATAAAACCCGATTTTGTCACCATGGCCAAAGGTGTTGCTTCGGGCTATGCAGCCATTGCTTGCCTCGTAACCACCGAAGACGTCTTTGACATGTTCAAGGACGATGCGGCTGACCCCATGAACTATTTCCGTGACATCTCAACCTTCGGGGGCTGCACCGCTGGTCCGGCGGCTGCAATCGAGAACATGCGGATTATCGAGGATGAGAACCTGCTGGGTAATTGTGCGGCCATGGGTGACCGGATGACAGGTAACCTTCAGGCGATGATGGAAAAGCACAAGGTCATCGGCGACGTCCGTGGCAAAGGCCTGTTCCTCGGCGCTGAACTGGTCGCAGACCGTGGTAGCAAAGAGCCGGTGGATGAGAAACTTGCGCAGGCCGTGGTTGCCGATTGCATGGCGCAGGGCGTGATCATCGGCGTCACCAACCGCTCGGTCCCCGGTCGGAACAACACGCTGTGCTTCTCGCCCGCGCTGATTGCGACGGCAGATGATATCGACCAGATCACCGATGCGGTCGATGACGCGTTGGGGCGCGTGTTCGGGTAACCAGACAGGTCTGCAGAAAACAGGAGACCGGCGCATGCATCGCCGGTTTTCTTTTGTACGATACTTAGTTTGGCCTTGATATCTCCACTTCTTCAAAGTGGAATTTGCCAAGGCCATACGCGGCGAGGCCAATGCCCGTGGCACCGTCCGAATTACGAGAATTGGTGGAGCGTTTGGAGAACGGCACCTGAATGACTTTGGTACCGTTTACATAGAACAGGACGTGCGCCCCTCGCACCCGAAAGCTCAGCTCGTTCGACTCACCGACTTTGATCGCTTCGTGTTTAGCGCTGTGGATCGAGCGAAGTTGGCGACCGTCTTTTTTGGCAACATGAAACCGTCCCTGTCCGTCCACCGTCAAAGCCAAGTACTTGCCGGATTTGCCGCTGCCTACAAGAATTCCAACGCCGCCATTGGCGTCATTCTCACTTTCAACAATGGCTGAAACGATCATGTCTTCTGTCGGCTCTATGGTCTCGGTGTCTGGAAACTTGACCCAAGCGATATCATTAAAATGTAGGCTTTGAGGATTCTTGCGATTTTCCATCACAAGATCACCATTCGACACATAGATCATCCAATCCGAATTTGATGGAGCAAAGAAAATCTGACCACCCAGCATTAGTGTCTGATCTTCGCCTTCAAACGTTTCGACGACCACAGTCTGCGCTTCAGTTTCCGTAGTTTGCTCTTGCGACAGGGCCACCGTAGACCAGCTGGTAAAAAGAACAATTGACGGAATTATCGCGTGAGTAATACTCTTCTTCAAAGCCATCATTTAAAATCCTGCATTCAACCAAATGGTGTTATCTCGGATAAGCTTACAGCAAAAGAGTGTGTTTGCCATAGCGGTTTCCCCCACCCAAATACGGGACAAACCCGCCCAACTGTTTTGAGTTGCAGAACAAATAAACCGCCCCAATTGGGAGGGCCTTTCTGTCACTGTCACTTCTTAGAGGATCAGACAGTCAGAGCAGCCTGAGCTTTGGCGTCGATCGCGCCAAAAATGCTTCCGCATTCTGGGCAGAAAGCGCGACTGGAATAGTCAGAGGACCGATAGGTGTTGGCTGCCTCTCCGCGTCCAGTCCGAGCTACTGAGCCTCTGGGAAACTCGACCCATACGGCTGTTAGTGCACCGGTGGGCTGATGACACATCCTGCAAGAACACGTGTGTGGGTTGAGTGCCGGCCCAAGGGCTTCGAACCGGATGTTCCTGCACAGGCATCCACTGGTGTAAACAAAAGCTTTCGGCATCGAACAAATCCCTGAGCCAGAACCACAACGTGAAGCGCGTTCCATCTGAATCTAAGACGGTTGGCAGCGGTGCGATAGCCCAATTGGCAAGATCAAGCAAAACATGCGATGCGCTTAGAAAGCTTGCCAAACGTCTGCACTACGATAGCGTGGGAGCATTCAACCCAGCAATCGGAACCGTTTTCTATGATACAATTTTTTGCCCGTGGCCTCGCCCTTTCCATCGCTTTGATATTCGCAAACCCCGTCTCTGCCGACGATGGCAGCGGCTTCCCTCAGATCGTTGGTACTTGGCACGGCACCTATCTGGTGGCTTTTGCCAAATCGAACCCGAACCACGACAAAGGTCTGCTGCGAACCGAGATGGAGCTGGAGATCACCAAGCTGGACGGCAACCTGATCACCGCCACCAACCGCTGGCGACGTATCGGTGAGACCGAGTGGATTGTCGAAGAAGCCATGGGTACCTTCAGTTTGGATGATCCCACCCGATTTGTGTTGGCTGAAGCCGGTATATCGGGGGATGATGTGTCATCCGGAATTTTCAATGGCGTCTACGTAGATGATGTAATCATGGTCACCTATGCAGGTCCGGGGACCGGCGTTGCCTTCGCGGCGCAGTTGGTGAAGAAGGACCAAAAGTAACCCAAGAACAGCTGGCCACACAGGTCTTAAGTCCGGGCCTCTCGATCAGTAGATTGCGATAGCCGTCACAGCGACTTCTGACAGGCATACTTGTAGCTCTACACAGGTCCTGTGTGCGAGATTATGGCTGATGCCGGTCCGGGTGTGCGTTTGCAAAGGCTGGGTGGTTTGCGCAGGCGGCCTCGACGCTCAGAAGGCAGGGCATATCGGCCAGATCAACCTGATACCGGCGTGCGTTGTATAGCTGTGGGATCAGGCACAGATCAGCAAGGCCCGGCTGTTTGCCGGTGCAGTAGGGGGCTTGTTCGAAATTGCCGAGCAGGGTTTCAAAGGCCAATAGTCCCGGGCGGATAAAGTGCTTCATCCAGTCCCCAGGCATCCCGTCGACATCTCCGTTCAGCCGCGTCGCATATTGGGCCACCGACAGGTTACAGATAGGTTGGATATCGATCGCTATGCACTGGGCCAATGCTTGTGCTTTGGCGCGCGCGGCCGGATCGATGGGCAAAAGATCAAGATTTCGCGTCTGATCGAGATAGTCGATGATGGCCAGTGACTGGGTCAGTTGTAGGCCATCAATCTCAAGCACGGGCACCAGCCCCTGCGGATTTCGACCCAGATGCTGGTCAGATTTATGCGCCGCCTTCGTCAGATCGACCGAGACCGCGCGATACGCAATCCCGGCCAGATTCAGTGCAATCCGCACCCGATAGCTGGCTGATGAGCGCCAGTAGTTATAAAAGATGGTCTCGGTCATTCTGCACCTCCGACAGGCGTGTTGCATAAGATTAGATCAACGCGTCACCATCCGTAGGGATCGTCGAGCGCTGGGAGTACCGTTCCCATGCAGGTGCCAAACCCGATCACATAACCATCGCCCTTGGCGCGCCCCTTCAATGTCAGCGTGTCGCCATCCTGCACAAAGCTGCGGGTCTCGCCCGTTTCCAATGTTAGAGGCTCCTTCCCACCCCAGCTGAGTTCCAGCAACGATCCACGGTTTTGCTTTTCAGGGCCAGAGATGGTGCCCGATCCCAGCAGATCCCCGGTGTTCATCGGACAGCCAGATGTGGTGTGATGGGCCAACTGCTGGGCTGCGGAATAGTACATCTCGTTATAGTTGGTCCGAGCGATCACCGTCTCTGACTGTCCCGCAGGGGCCATCGTCACTTCGAGATCGATATCGTAGAGCATCGGGCCGCAATCCTTCAGGTGATCGAGCAACTCGAACTCTCTTGCAGGGGTGTCGCAGCGAAACGGCTCGAGCGCGGCTTTGGTGACGATCCAGGGGCTGATCGAAGTGGCAGTAGCCTTGGCTTGGAACGGGCCCAATGGCTGGTATTCCCACGCCTGGATATCTCGAGCCGACCAATCATTCAGCAGCACATAGCCAAAGATGTTGTCATCCGCTTCCTGTACCGAGATCGGACCGTCAGATGGGGTTCCCACAATGGCACCCATCTCAAGCTCGATATCGAACCGCTGCGATGGCGCAAAACGGGGCAGGGCATCGTTGGGTCCCTTCAACTGGCCCCAAGGGCGGCGAATATCCGTGCCAGACACCACGACGGATGAGGCGCGCCCGTTATAGCCAATCGGGATGTGCAGCCAGTTGGTTGGCAACGCATTTTCCGGCCCACGGAACATGGTGCCCACATTCGTGGCATGGTGTCGACCTGCGTAGAAGTCAGTGTATTCGCTGACCGCCAAAGGCATCAAGAGTTCAACGTCGTTCAAGTCAAAGAGGAATGGTTCGATTTCTTGCTGGTAGGGTGATTCATCTCGAAGCATTTCGATGAGTTTCGTGCGAAATTGTTGCCAAACCTTGGGCCCAAGTTCCATAAACTCATTCCAATAGCCATGATCGAAAACGGTCTCTGAAGAATATGAGAAGTACTCTTCCTCTAGTTTAGTAACATTCAGTACTTTGTCGCCAATGGCCACTCCACAATACGGTGCTTCAAGCGTGTGCTGCGGGTCGTTTGGGCGCCAAAATACCCCATAGGGCAGGTTGTTCAGGGGAAAAGGGTGGGCCGGGTCGTTGGCCGAGGTCACCCAGGATTTCATCAATGGCATGTTGTCTCCAAACCTGTGTTATTTTTTGCCGGGTGTTCCATCGAACTTCTTCTCAAGCGAAGTCCAGCAGTCGATGTAGTCATCCTGCAAGGGCGCTTCATTGGCTGCGAACTCGGTCAGATGCTGCGGAAAGCGCGTCTCAAACATGAATGACATCGTCCGGTCCAGCTTGTCGGGCCCAAGATTGGCGTTCGAGGCATTTTCGAACGCCTCGCGATCTGGCCCATGCGGGATCATCATGTTGTGCAGGCTCATCCCGCCAGGGACAAAGCCCTGCGGCTTCGCATCATACTGGCCGTAGATGTTGCCCATCAGCTCAGACATGATGTTCTTGTGATACCAAGGCGGGCGGAACGTATCCTCTGCCACCATCCAGCGTTCGCGGAACAGGACAAAGTCGATATTGGCCGTGCCTGGTTGGCCCGAAGGTGCAGTCAGGACGGTGAAGATCGACGGGTCCGGGTGGTCGAACAGGATGGCCCCAACCGGACAGTAGGTGCGCAGATCATATTTGTACGGTGCATAGTTGCCGTGCCATGCAACCACATCCAGCGGGCTGTGACCGATCTTGGTGGTGTGGAATTGCCCGCACCATTTGATGGTTACGGTCGAAGGCACTTCGCGGTCTTCAAACGCAGCAACCGGGGCCTTGAAGTCGCGGGGGTTGGCCATGCAGTTTGCCCCGATTGGGCCACGGCCCGGCAGTTCGAATTTCTGCCCATAATTCTCGCACACAAACCCACGTGCCGGCCCTTCCAGCACTTCGACGCGATACAGCAGCCCGCGCGGCAGAATGGCGATTTCCTTAGGCTCCAGATCGATGATGCCGAGCTCGGTGATGAATCTCAGCCGACCTTCCTGTGGCACGACCAACAGCTCGGAATCGGCTGAGAAAAAGTAGTCATCAACCATCGACTCGGTGACAAGATAGATATGGCTGGCCATTCCGACCTGCGTGTTCACATCCCCTGCCGTGGTCATCGTGCGCATACCGGTTAGCCAGGTCAGACCAGCGTCGGAATGTGGAACCGGATCCCAACGGTACTGGCCCAAAGAGATCACATCCGGATCGATAAAGGGGGCCGATTTCCAATAAGGCAGATCAATCTTCTCATACCGGTGCGAGTGTTTGACCGAGGGGCGAATGCGATAACACCAGGTTCGTTCAGGCGGGTTTGCGGTGAAGGCGGTGCCGCTCAGCTGCTCACCATACAGGCCATAGTTGCAGCGTTGGGGGCTGTTCATGCCCTGAGGCAGGGCACCTGGCAGCGCCTCGGTTTCAAAATCATTGCCGAAGCCGGGCATATAGCCGGAATGGGTTCCAACGGGCGTGCTGGCCTGCGTCAGACTGTGCGGTTCTACCGGACGATTCATTGGGGTTCCTCCGTTTGCTGCTTGTCGGATAATAGTTGTTTTTGTAACTAACAAGCATGAGAAACGATAAATTCCCCGATACCGACGGTTTTGACCTTCAGAACTTTTTGCCGTTCCTGCTGAATCAGGCGGCAGAATCCGCCTCGATAGACTTTCAGAAAGTCTACAAGGACCGCTATGGGATGCTGCGCACCGAATGGCGTGTTCTGTTTCATCTGGGGCTCTTCGGCAGCATGACGGCCAAGCAGATCGGACATCGGGCGAAGACGCACAAGACCAAGATCAGCCGCGCTGTGCATCAGCTGGAAAATCGGCGTTTTCTGAAACGCACCCGAGATGATCAAGACCGGCGCGTCGAATGGTTGGCACTGACACCGATGGGTGAATCGGCTTATCGCGAGTTGCGGGACATTGCCGTACAATATGACGCGAAACTGGCGGGTCAGTTTGATGTAGACGAGATTGCGATCCTGCGAAAAATGCTAAGACGGCTGGCAGGTTTCGAGTAACCTCTGGTAGAACGGTGCATCCGTCCCCATTTGTTGCAAAGAATTTACATGGACGCTCAAATGATCCCTTCTGACCGCCTTCCACCTGCATTTTTCGACCTGATTGATTGGTTGGTCCGGAAAGGACTGGAAGGTGCCGGGCAGGAAGAACTGTTGGAGGGTTTCTGTTCCACTTTGGTGGATCAGGGTATCCCTTTGATGCGGTTCCATGCGGCACAGTCGACTCTGCACCCCGCCTATGGCGGCTTTGGCTACAGTTGGTACCGGGCCAGTGGCGGAACATCTGAGAAATTCGAGAACACGGACACACCAAGCGAGCAATGGTTGCGCAGCCCCTTGTATGCTTTGCTGAACGAAGATTTGGACGATATTCGTGTCAAACTGGTGGATCAGAATGAACCAAGCCGATTTCCGCTGCTGAATGAGCTGCGAGAGGAAGGTGCGACGGATTATTACGCGACCGGCATCCCTTTTGATCTGTCCGAACAGGTGCGCCACACCGGGCCCGAAAAGGTCAGCGACGGGGTGCTGATGTCTTGGACCAGCGATGCGCCAACGGGTTTCGAAGATGGTGACTTGGCACAGATCAATGCGGTTTTGCCGCATCTTGGGTTGGCGCTGAAATCTGCGAAAAACCAGGTGATGTCAAAGGATCTGATGCGGGTTTATCTGGGGCGCGATGCCGGCGATCGGGTGCTGTCCGGCGAAATACGTCGCGGGTCTTTGCAGCAGATTGATGCGGTGATCTGGACCTTCGATCTGGAAGGGTTCACCAATATGTCCGAGGATTTGCCCGGAGATCAGATCATCGAAATGCTGAATGACTATTTGGCGGTCGCAGTTAGTGTGGTTCACGACTGCGGTGGAAACATCCTCAAGTTTATGGGCGACGGGCTAATGGCCATGTTCGATGTCGGTGAAATTGACGCAGATGCCCGTGCTGCGCTATCGGCAGTACCCCTGCTGCAAACGCGGATGCAAGAGCTCAATACGCGGCGTAAGGCCGAGGGGCTACCGGTATCAAACTACACGCTGGCCCTGCATTCGGGCGAGATTCTGTATGGCAATATCGGATCGGAAACCCGATTGGATTTCACAGTGATTGGCCCGGCGGTAAATCAGGCCGCGCGGATTGCTGGGATGCACAAATCTCTGGGTCAGAGAATCCTTGTATCAGACGACGTTGCCCGCGCGGCCGATCCGTGCGAGCCCGAACTGATCTCGGTTGGGCGATACATGCTGCGTGGCGTGAATGAGCCGAAAGAGTTGTTTACCGTTTACAACCCGAACAGCTGATAAAGGCCTTAGGGGCGATACCGGAAAAAGACCCCTTGCCAACACAAATGTAATTACATAACAAAAATAGTTATGCTCGGTGCACCCCGGATCGGTTCGGTCTGACGCACCAAACAACCCAGACGTAACAGAACAGGTAGCATGCTATGACCGATACCCGGCTTCCCGTAACAGTTCTTTCAGGTTTCCTCGGCGCCGGTAAAACCACGCTGTTGAACCGTGTTCTGAACAATCGCGATGGCCGCCGGGTGGCGGTGATCGTCAATGACATGTCCGAAGTGAACATCGACGCCGATTTGGTGCGTGCCGACACCGAACTGTCGCGCACTGATGAGACATTGGTTGAAATGTCGAACGGTTGTATCTGCTGCACGCTGCGTGACGACCTGTTGGAAGAGGTTCGCCGTTTGGCCGGTGAAGGCCGGTTTGACTATCTGTTGATCGAGTCGACCGGAATTTCCGAACCTTTGCCTGTCGCCGCTACATTCGATTTCCGCGATGAGCTTGGGCAAAGCCTGTCCGATGTGTCGCGGCTGGACACTATGGTCACAGTGGTCGACGCGGTGAACCTGCTCCAGGACTATTCCAGCCATGATTTCCTGAGCGATCGTGGTGAGACACTGGGCGAAGAGGATGAGCGTACTCTGGTACATTTGCTGACCGACCAGATCGAGTTTGCCGATGTGGTGATCCTGAACAAGGTTGATGATGCAGGGCCCGAGCGTGTGGATGCGGCGTGTAAGATCATTCGCAGCCTGAATGCAGATGCAAAAATTATCGAAACGAACCATTCCGATGTCGCGGCTGATGCCATTCTCGATACCGGGATGTTCGATTTTGAGAAGGCTCATGAGCATCCAATGTGGGCCAAAGAACTCTATGGGTTTGCGGATCACGTGCCGGAAACCGAAGAATATGGCGTTACCAGCTTTGTCTATCGTGCTCGGCAGCCCTTCGTGCCCGAGAAAGTCCTTGAGGTGCTGAACGGGGACTTGCCCGGCGTGATCCGTGCGAAAGGGCATTTCTGGATCGCCACGCGCCCGGATTGGGTGGCCGAGTTCTCGCTAGCGGGCGCATTGTCCTCGGTTCAGCCGCTGGGCACCTGGTGGGCAACGGTTCCCGAAGATCGCCGTCCGGATCACGAAAGCGCTCGGGCCTATATGCAGGCCCATTGGCAGGAGCCATGGGGTGATCGCCGGCAAGAGATTGTGTTTATCGGCAGCGGTATCGACTGGCCGACGCTCAAAGCGCGGCTGGATGCGGCTTTGCTGCCAGCCATGGCTGCGGCCCGTGTCGAAGACCTGCCGGATCTGCCCGATCCCTTCCCGCTGTGGCGACGCGCCGAGGCCGCAGCATGAGCTTTGTACGGGAGGTTGTCAAGGATGCCGCCATAGGTGTTGGCGTCGTCTCGACCCCTGAAGATCTGAGCGTGATTCATCATCCCGGCTGTGCTGCCGCGATCTGGCGCAGGGCTCCCTTGACCCGTTTTCAAGGTTGGCTGGATGCGCTTGAACCAGAAGAGCTGCCCAAGGCACGTATGATCCTTCGACCGGACGCGGTGCGCGATGCGTTGGGCAAGATTTGTCAAACCTCGGGCACCCCAGAGTGCATCGAACGGGATCGGCTGATCGACGATGTTGCCGCTTTGTCGGCAGTGTTTTCCGATGTGATGCAAGCAACGTGGGTGCGGTTGCGCCTGGATGTTGTGGCGACAAATGCTTGTCGACGGTTCCACATTGACGCTGTCACAGCCAGGCTTGTTTGCACATACCGTGGGACGGGAACGCAATATGGTATCTCCTCAAATGGAGAAGATCCGAGGCGGGTGTTCACTGTCCCAACCGGTTCGCCAATCCTGCTGCGCGGAACCCGTTGGCCAGAGACACCGAAATCAGGCCTTCTTCATCGGTCGCCACCAATTGAAGGCACGGGCGAAACCCGGTTGCTGCTGGTTCTTGATCCAATTGTTGATCCGGCGGAAGAAGCTGACCCGGTTCTGTATCAATAATAGGCTGCCCGTGTTCGGGCGCCGAGCGATCAGAAATCGATTTCCACACCTGGCAGGTTCAGCTCGCGCATCATGTCGCGCAGCTCTTGCCGGGCGGCGATGTTTGAGATGTTCAGCTGTTTAACCCCGATGTCCTTAAGGTCCAGCAAGGTCAGCCCGCGGGGAAACAGCTCGCGGAAAATCACACGTTCCGAGAAGCCCGAAGCAACTCGGAAGCCGATGCGCTGCGACAGCAGCTCAATCGCGCGTTGCATCTTTTCCTTGTTGACCATGCGCTGGGTCCCGACCCTGTTGCGTACGACCACCCAGTCGATGGGTTTCAGACCGGCCTGTGCCCGCAGTTGTCGTGCGTTCCAGACCATTTCGGAATAGACTGAGGGTCCAAGAATCTTTTCACCCTTTGAATCGATGCGCGCCAGCAGGTCAAAATCGATAAAGCTGTCGTTCAGCGGCGTGATTAACGTATCTGCCAGTGAATGTGCCACCTGGCTGAGTCGGGTGTGCGATCCCGGGCAGTCGATCAGAATGAAATCACTGTCGCTTTCCAATTCGGCCACAGCGGCTGACAGACGGTGATCATAGATGTTCTCGCCGGGTTTCAGCGTGCTCGCGTCGATCTCAGGCAGGTCGTGGTGCAACGGGCTGGGTAGTGTCAGATCGGCGCTTTTCAGAAAATTGCTGCGGTTCTCAAAATAGCGGCCAAGGCTGCGCTGGCGCAGGTCCAGATCCAAGGTGCTAACCTTATTGCCCAGACGGGCCAGTGCCGTTGCTACATGCATCGAGACGGTCGATTTCCCGGCGCCGCCCTTTTCATTCCCGACTACAATGATATGTGCCATGCTTGTATTCCCAAGTCCCGCCGTGCTTGTCTACACGTTGTTAGAACCCACTATATGTTGTGTCTGAAGGGATGAAAAGAACCTCTGACCGTGGTTTGTGGCGATATCCAAGACAATTTTGGAAAACTCAACTACCTTCGCGGGTTAACACGGGGTGCTTGCTAAGCTGGTGCGGCTGATTAACTGTCAAATCAAAGGCCGGGCAGGGAGTTTCGGATTTGGAGCATCTGTTTCTGAACGTTTTAAACGTGGTTTTGCCGGTGCTGATCTGTGCGGGCATCGGGTACGGATTGGCGCTGATCAAAGCGCCTTTCGATAATAAGGTGATTGGGGGGGTGTCTCGAAAGTCGGCTATCCAACACTGATCATATCTCACCTAGCGGCCACCAATCTGGATGTGAGTACGTTTCTGGACATGATGAGTGCTGCGGCTTTGGCCGTGGCAGGATTTGGCGTTTTGGGATTTGCCGCACTTAAGATGCTGCGCCTGCCGGTGCGCGCTTTTTTGACGCCATTGATGCATGGCAATGTAGGCAATATCGGCCTGCCGATCACACTATTGGCGTTGGGGGATGCGGGTATGGCTTATACGATGGCGTTTGTCGTTGTGGTGTTGATCAGTATCTTCACGGTGGGCATGTGGATCCCCGCCGGAGAATTCTCACCCAAAAAGTTAGCGACTTCACCGATCATCTATGCGGTGGCGGCATCGCTGATCCTGATGAGTACAGGCACAAGCTTGCCGCAGCCTATTGCCAAGTCGTTCGATATCTTGGGTGGGTTGCCTATCCCATTGATGCTCCTGACGCTGGGCCACACGCTTGCTACATTGAAGATATCTAGCCTTGGGCGCGCTGTTTTGTTGACCGGGTTGCATCTTGTCATGGCCGTGGGGATCGCCAGCGCGCTGATCTGGTTCTTTGGCTTCACCGGTACAGAACGGGGCGCGCTGATCCTTTGCTGCCTGATGCCATCTTCGGTTGCGACTTATCTGTTCATTGACCAGCACGTGCCGGAATATGGGCCCGATGTAGCCGGGTTCATTCTCGTGTCGACACTCACGACCATCCTTGTGCTGCCGGTAGCACTTTCCATTTGGGTATGAGCCTATGGAGCGATTGATCTTGTGCTGTGAATTCTGTCCGCAAAACTGAAAACAACTTTGTTTCTAGACCATTGTCGGTGGCGCGGGCTGGCTGCTGTCCCAGTTCTCGATCAGCAAGGACAGTGGGAAATCTGGTGTGAACGGGCCCCAAAGGGGCATACCTTCCACTAAGTTCTCCTCCTTTGGAGAAACGTCAGTGTCGTGATCCATTGGACCTGCAACAGCAGCGTGGGACGGTAGAGCCGCAGTTACTGTGACGGCGAGCAATTTGGTTGGCGATAGCATTGCAACCTCCTAGGGAACGCTTTGGTACCCTTTAGATGTTCATGCGATCTGCCTTCCTCATGAGCAAAAGATTACAATTTCTTAATTCAAACACGCAGCGGACGGCCCAAAGAAAAAGGCCGCCCCAAGGGACGGCCTCTCGTATTCGAACCGGGTCAGACTTAGAAGCCCAGACCTTCGTATTTCTTTTTGAATTTCGACACGCGGCCGCCAGCGTCCAACAGGCGCGACGAACCACCGGTCCATGCCGGGTGTACGGAGGGATCGATTTCCAGAGCCAGCTGGTCGCCTTCGGCACCCCAAGTGGATTTCATCTGAACAACGGTGCCATCGGTCATTTTGACGTCGATGACGTGATAATCGGGATGGATGTCTTTTTTCATCTTTCCGTTCCTTACGCTTCGGCGCCAGCTTTGGGCTTGTAGTTGGTGACTTCTGCGATACGTGCGGATTTACCGCGACGGGTGCGCAGGTAGTACAGTTTGGCGCGACGGACGCGGCCGCGGCGGACAACGGTGATGCTGTCGATGTTGGTCGAATGCAGGGGGAACACACGCTCCACGCCTTCGCCAAACGAGATCTTGCGAACGGTGAACGAACCGGCGATCCCTTCGCCGCCCTTGCGCGCGATGCAGACGCCTTCGTAGTTCTGCACACGGGTGCGCGACCCTTCGGTCACCTTATAGCCGACACGGATGGTGTCACCGGCTTTGAAATCGGGGATGTCTTTCCCCAGGGCGGCAATCTGTTCCGCCTCTAGCTGTGCGATCAGGTCCATCGCATTTACTCCTATCTGCTCGTGGTTGGTCCACGAAGTTTGGGCACGGGCTGAGAGCTCTTGGTCTTCACCGGGTCCTGCGAACAGCCCGCCAGAGGTCAGATCGAATGTTCCTTTTGCCTGGTCCGTTCCTGTCGCGCCTTGGCTGAAGAAAGCCGGGCGTTACGTCAGACAACAAACCAAAACACCGGAGTCGCGTCTCGCGGCACCGGATTGCGCTGCTTTAGGGGGTTTGAGGGCAGGGATCAAGCCTAAATTGCAGGCGTCGCCGGTAAGAATTCGCCGCTTTGAAACTGCGCCGTTGCCTTGGCGGGTGGTTCAGGCATTCTGGGGCCAATTCAACGAGCAGATATTTCAGAAACAGGACAATGTCATGCGGTTTTCCGTTTTGCTGGCACTTGTGGGCCTTACCGTGATCTCATGCGGGCGACAGGGGCCGCCGCCACAGGTTGTCGAGCAGGTTCCAGGCGTGGATCGAACGGCCCCTTCGGTGATCTATCCGGATTTCGGTGACGCCGACCCGCATGATTGGGAGGGGCGGCATCCCGGGCTTTATCCTGTGCATGGGTTGGATGTGTCCCGCTGGCAGGGGCCGATTGATTGGCGCCAGGCCAAAGCCTCAGGGATCAGCTTTGCCTTCCTTAAGGCGACCGAAGGCGGTGACGTTGCTGACCCGCTGTTCCAGGATCATCGCCGGGGCGCACAGGCAGCAGGTGTGCCGTGGGGGGCCTATCACTACTATTATTTCTGCCGGTCTGCGCGGGAACAGGCGCGTTGGTTCATTCAGAACGTGCCCAAAGGCGCAGACCTGCCGCATGTGCTGGATATGGAATGGACGCCCCATTCGAAAACCTGCACCCTGCGTCCCGATGGCCGCACTGTCCGGGCCGAAGCGCAGCGCTTTCTGGATATCCTCGAGCGCCACTATGGCCGCAGGCCCATCGTCTATACCACTGTGGATTTTTACGAAGACACGCAGATCGGACGCCTTGCCAAGACCGATTTCTGGCTCAGGTCAGTCGCTGGGCACCCGAGCAAGGTTTATCCGCGAGCGGTTTGGCGGTTCTGGCAGTATACCGGCACTGGGTTGGTGCCGGGGGTTCAGGGCAAGGTGGATATCAACGTCTTTCACAGCTCACCCGAGGTGTGGTCGCAATGGAAGGCCGGGGTGCCTTGAGATCTCGCTCAGCGGATCGCGGATTCTGAAGCCGAAATCTGTGCGAACATCGTCGGTTTAGTTGGAGTCCTCATCCAATTGAGCATTGTACTCCTCCCAGACATCCGGGCGTCGTTCACGTGTGATCTGTTCAGCCATCAGACGACGCCATTCGGCGATGCGTCCGTGGTGGCCGGACATCAGAATCTCTGGTATTGGGCGGCCCTTCCATTCGGCGGGGCGGGTGTATTGCGGGTGCTCCAGAAGACCCGAGGAAAAGCTCTCTTCTTCGGTCGAGGCCTGATTGCCCAGTACGCCGGGGATCAATCGAACCGTGGCGTCGATCAAGGCCTGTGCCGCAATCTCTCCCCCGGTCATCACAAAATCGCCGAGCGAGACCTCTTGGACACCATAATGCTCGAGCACGCGTTCATCGACACCTTCGAACCGGCCACATAGCAGAGTCATGCCATCGCAACGCGCCAGATGTTGCATCATCTTCTGGTCCATCCGACGGCCACGCGGGCTAAGGTAGATCAGCGGCCAGTTGCCTTGAACATCCGCCATCGAGTGCTCGATGGCGTCGCCCAACACATCTGCACGCAGGACCATACCCGCGCCCCCACCTGCGGGTGTGTCATCCACGTTTCGATGCTTGCCGATACCGAACTGTCGCAAGTCCACAGTTTCCAGCTGCCATAAGCCGTCCTGTAGTGCTTTGCCTGTTAGGCTTTCACCCAAGAGACCGGGAAATGCGGCCGGGAACAAGGTTATGATCTTGGCCTTCCACACCCCATGCAAATCCGGTGTGGGCGTCATCAACTCACGTGGTTTCAAGGTGGGGCGGATGGCTTTGCGTCCGTGGGATTTGCTTGGTTTATCGGTCATGTCTGATCCGCCAACGCGCGCCGGGCGCTTTTGATAAGAGCTTTCTTACGCGCAACCAGCGCTGTGTCCTCCAACGAGGAGCGATTGAGTGCCAGCAATTCGGTCAGTGCATCCTGCGGCAGACTGGTGTTGGACTTTGACGGCGGTACAAGCTTGGATGCTTTGTCTTGCGGCAGCCCCAAAAACTCTGCGAAGGGGGTGCCGGGGCCAAAGCGGGTTTCTTGCAAATCCTCCAGCCATCTTGTCTGTACACCCACTTCGGGCAGTCTTTCCTGGATTCTGTTGGCAACGGTCGGCAAATCTGGAAGGTGATCCAGCGCCGCGCAAAAAGTATCGAAATCCTCAACCAGGCGCCGGCGCTGCAGATCATGGGCCCAAAGGCTGCGCAGCCATTCAAAGCGTTCGCGCAGCGACAGATAAATGGTGATGTCGACCTCGTCCCCGATCAGTTGGCGGCGAATGGTGCCAACCAATGTCGATGCAAGCTCGGGCGTGGCGGCGTAGCCTTCGGCGCGATTTCTGCTTGGTCTTAGGCCGCCAAAGTTTTCTTCGCTGAGGATCAGACCCCGGCGCGTTCCGAAATGGATCTGCCCCAAAAACATGTTCATCTTGCTGCCGAATGTGGCCAGCGTGTCGTCCAGCCGGTAGACCGAATGGCGCGTCGCCGCATTTGCCAGGCCCGATTTCCGCGTTTTGTAGGGCAGGACCAGTGAATAATGCGGCCAAATCAGCTCGCGATTTTCATAGAGAAAGGATTGCGCCGCAGTGGTGCCGGTTTTGTGCAGCCCAAGATGCAGCAAAATGCGCCGCATCAGATCAGCCCTGCGGGCGGGTCTGCAACGATGCGGCCCTTGTCCAGATCGACTGTCGGCACCGCCTCAAGCGTGAAGGGCAGCAGGATAGTTGATTTTAGTCCTGGACCGTGTAGTTCCAACAGGTCGGCTGCACCATGGTTCTGAACGGATTTCACCTGTCCCAGCAGGGTGCCGCCGGTATCAAAAACCTCAAGCCCGATCAGGTCGGCATGGTAAAACTCGTCATCGGGCAAAGATGGCAATTGATCGCGGCGCGCAAACAGGCGCAGGCCCTTCAAATCGTCTGCCTCTTCCTTGGTTTCCACTCCACCCAATCGTGCGGCGAACCCGTTCTTGATGGTGCGGGTCAGAACCAAAGGATAGCGTTCTTTGCCAGCTTC
Organism: Pseudomonadota bacterium; assembly: GCA_039818265.1. Classification (GTDB taxonomy): domain Bacteria; phylum Pseudomonadota; class Alphaproteobacteria; order Rhodobacterales; family Rhodobacteraceae; genus Ruegeria. The sequence goes on from JBCBUG010000008.1 coordinate 98,580, forward strand.
GTTGGTCAGCGGGGAATAGCTCTCGATATCCGATGGTTCAGCGCAATAGCTTTTTAGCCGCACTTCGCCGCGCACCCCGTAAGAGCCCGCTATGGTGCCGACACAGATCAGATCACTCATTTGCACCACCCGAAGTTACGCATATGCCGCTTTTCCACTCTCCCAGACCCTCGCAGGCCTCGCGTTGATTGCTGCGTTCAAAGAACACACCGACAATAAAGGCGATCACCAGCAGGATGGGAAGGCGTAACAATCCAAACATCAGCTATCGTACCTCAATGGCAAGAGTATCATCCCGGCATTCCCAACCCGCTCGTTCCAGTTCTGGCGTGTCGGACGTCTCTTCCGGCCAGCCGATGCAGAAATACCCGATCAGGCGCCAGGCGTTTGGGATGTTAAGGTCGTCACTCAGCAAGTCTGGATCCAGAATTGAAACCCAGCCTAACCCAAGCCCATAGCTGCGCAGGGTCAGCCAGAACAGGGTGACGGCTGAGACGACAGAATAGCGTCGCATCTCGGGCATGGACTCAGCCCCCAGCCCGAGGCCCTTATCGGTGCTGTCATCGCAGAACACCGCCAGATGCACCGGGGCTTCTTGCATACCTGACAGTTTCAATTGGCTGTAAAGCTGCGCTTTTTCGCCCGAATAGCCTTTTAGGGCCTCGGCATTTGCGGCTTGGAAATTCTTCAACGCCGCATCGCGTGCGGCTTGGCTTTCGACGCGGATGACGCGCCAGGGCTCGCTGAGCCCCACAGAGGGCGCCAGCTGAAATGCGTCGAGGCAGCGCGTCAGCACTGCCTCGTCAATTGCGTCAGTGCGGAACCGACGCACATCGCGCCGGAGCCGCATCAACAGATCGAACTGCGTGCGAAAATCGTCGCTGAAGGCCTGATCCCGCACGCGCCCGCCTGCTTATTCTTCAGCCGCTGCAGCTTCTTCTTCAGCCGGAGCTTCAGCAGCTTCAGTCGCTTCAGCCGCTTTGGCTGCTTTTTCTTCTGCGCGTTCCTGAGCTTTCTTGCCCGGGGTCCCCTTGTTGGGGTTGTTGCGCTCGGCCTTGTCGCGTGCGCCGGCTGCTTCCAACATACGCGCGATCCGATCGGTGGGCTGTGCGCCCTGATCCAGCCAGTACTGGATGCGCTCCATGTTCATTTTCACACGCTCTTCGCTGTCTTTCGGCAGCAGCGGGTTGTAGGTGCCCAGTTTCTCGATGAAACGACCGTCGCGTGGCATGCGGCTGTCGGCAGCTACGATGCGATAGAAGGGGCGCTTTTTCGAGCCGCCGCGGGCGAGACGAATTTTCATTGCCATGATGGTATCTCCTTTGAATGGCGTTACTGGGGTTTCCCAGTCAATTCTGGTGTTTCTTGTGGTGTCGGATGACTTCCTGAATGATGAAATTCAGGAAAGCCTTGGCGAAATCGGGGTCTAGATCGGCCTCTTTCGCCAGGTCTTCTAACCGTGCGATCTGCGCGGCCTCGCGCGAGGGATCGGACGGGGGAAGGTCGTGTGCGGCCTTGAGCTTGCCAACGGCCTGCGTGTGCTTGAACCGCTCGCCCAGCGTGTAGACAAGGATCGCGTCCAGCCGGTCGATGCTTTCGCGATGCTCTTTCAACAGCGTGGCAGCCTGTGTCACGGGGTTGGTCATTGGCCGGTCCTTTCGGTGGTCAAGTCAATCTGCGGGTGGCGCCAGATCTGGGCGCGCTTGCCCAGAAGTTCGGCGTCTTCAATCTCTAGCGTGGCGCCAAGCCGTTCAGCCAAAGCGCGCGAGCGGTCGTTTGCGTGGGCGATGTAAGAGATCACACCATTCAGGCCCTGATGTCGCGCCGCAAAGTCGCGCGCTGCTTCCGCAGCCTCGAAGCCCAGCCCTTTGCCTTCGGCTTCAGCCATCAGCGTCCAACCCAGCTCGGGCTCGGCCCAGCCGGGGGCGTCGATCATACCGGTCCAGCCCACGAATGCGCCGCTGGTCTTTTCGGTCAGGTGCCACAAGCCAAAGCCTTTTAGCGCCCAGTGTCCAAGGCGTTTCACCAGCGAGTCCCAGCTGCCCTGCTCATCCTTTGGCCCGCCAACCATATGGCTGCGTTCAGTTGCGAAAAACGCGGTCATCACAGGCAGGTCGTCCTGATGCGGCGCACGCAGGATCAGACGCTCGGTTTCAACGGTCGGAATAGTGAACGAGGTCATGTGTAGGCCTCCATCCCGCCATCGCCATCGGTGGCGAGGTGGCGATACACCAAGGTAACGCCGTCCTCTTCAACGATCTCGCGTTCAACAAAGGCGCCAAGCCGTTCTGCCAGACGTTGAGAGCGTTCGTTCCCTTTGACGATAAAACTCGCCAAAGTGTCCCAACCAAGTTGCTCAAACGCAAAGCCGCGCGCAGCGCTCGCAGCCTCAAACGCATAGCCGTGGCCTTCACCTTCCTCGGTGAAGATAAAGCCAAGTTCTGGCTCTGGGTCTTCCGGTTCGAACCCCAGAACCACAAACCCCAGCAGTTGACCGTCTGCCTTCGCAACAACCGACCAAAGGCCATGGCCACGCAGCGACCAGATGGCGACCATCTGAGCGAAATCATACCACGCATCCTCTCGCGACATGACTGTCAGGTACCGCGCGCGCGGGCTGGCAACGATCCGGGCATAGGTGTCGAAATCCGACAATTGTGGCGCGCGCAGAACCAGATGCTCGGTTTCGAGCGTTGGAATCGCGCCCGCCACGCGAGACGCCAATTCAGCCCCTTGAGCATTTGGCGCAGCTTCGAACCGGAAGGTCATGCGTAGGCCTCCGATCCGCTTTGCCGCTCATCCGGGTGAGGGTGCCGATAGACGACATCCTCGGGTTCCGGGCGCGCTGCGCTTGGGTCTTCACTTGCCCCAAGCCGTTTGGCCAGCGCAATTGAGCGGGTGTTAGGCGCATCGATATAGCTGACCAATGACGTCAGCCCGGTATTCTCAAACGCCCAGTCACGCGCGGCACAGGCCGCTTCGAATGCATAGCCCTTGCCTTCAAAACCGGGGAAAATACACCAGCCGATTTCGGTTTCCGGGAATTTGGGGGGTTTGTTGATCCCGACCTGCCCAATGAACTCACCGGTTTCCGTCAGATCGACGGCCCACGCGCCAAACCCAAGAAACTGCCAACTGGCCACGTCCGAGCCCAGCATAGACCACAGGTCCTGCGCCGAGTACGGCCCATCCATGTATTTCGCCCAATCGGTCGCAAACAGCTTCGCCATCGGCTCGAAATCCTCAAGCCGGTGGTGGCGCAGTGTCAGGCGCGTGGTAGATATGGTGGGCGCAAGGGTCACGTTACTTTTTCTTCCCAAAACCGCTCAGACCCGGGGGCAGAGCCATCCCGCCGCCCAGACCGGGCAGACCACCGCGTCCACCCATGGCCTTGGCCGCCTGTTCCAGCGCCTTGGGGTCCATGCCTGCGGCCATATCCTCGGGCGAGGGGCCGCCTTTGCCGAACATGCCTTTCATGGCCTGTTTCAGCATTTTGCCTTTTCCCATCTTGCCCATCTTTTTCATCATGTCCGACATCTGCCGGTGCATCTTGAGAAGTTTGTTGAGGTCGCTGACCTCCATCCCCGAACCCGCCGCGATGCGTTTCTTGCGGCTGGCCTGCAACAATTGGGGATTAGCGCGTTCGCGTTTGGTCATCGACTGGATCAAGGCGATCTGCTGGCGCAGGATCTTGTCGTCCAAACCGGCCTGATCCATCTGCTTGGCCATCTTGCCCATGCCCGGCATCATGCCCATCATGCCCTGCATGCCGCCCATCTGGATCATCTGTTCCAGCTGCATCTTCAGGTCGTTCATGTTGAAGTGACCTTTGACCATGCGCTTCATCATGCGCTCGGTCTGTTCCATCTCCATCGTTTCCTGGGCCTTTTCGACCAGGGCAACGATGTCGCCCATGCCCAGAATACGACCGGCGATCCGGTCCGGCTCGAAGGTTTCGAGCGCGTCCATCTTTTCGCCCAGGCCGACAAAGCGGATCGGCTTGCCGGTGACCGCGCGCATCGAAAGCGCTGCACCGCCGCGCCCGTCACCGTCCATCCGGGTTAGAACCACGCCCGAGATGCCGACCTTGGCGTCGAACTCCTCGGCGACTTCAACGGCGACCTGACCGGTCAGGCCATCGACGACCAGCAGGGTCTCGCGCGGATCAACCGCATTGCGAACCTGCTCGACCTCGTCCATCAGCACTTCGTCGATATGCAGACGACCGGCTGTGTCGAGCATATAGACGTCATAGCCGCCCAGCGTTGCCTGCTGCTTGGCGCGTTTGGCGATATCGACGGGCGACTGGCCCGGAACGATCGGCAGCGTATCGACACCGACCTGTGTCCCCAGAACGGCCAGCTGATCCATCGCGGCCGGGCGATAGACGTCGAGCGAGGCCATCAGGACCTTTTTGCCCTCTTTCTCTTTCAGGCGTTTGGCGAGCTTACCGGTGGTGGTCGTCTTACCCGAGCCCTGCAGGCCGACCATCAGGATCGGGGCAGGCGGGTTGTCGACTTTCAGCGCGCCGGGGTCTTCCTCACCATGCAGGGTATCGACCAGCGCGTCGTGTACGATCTTGACGACCTGTTGGCCGGGGGTGATCGATTTCGTAACCGCTTGACCGGTGGCCTGTTCCTGCACCTTCTTGACGAATTCACGCGCCACCGGGAGCGAGACATCGGCCTCAAGCAGGGCAACGCGGACTTCGCGCAGGGCGGTCTTGACGTCTTCTTCGGACAGGGCACCCTGTTTGGTCAGCCGGTCAAAGACGCCGGAAAGGCGTTCGGATAGATTTTCAAACATGCCTTCGGCCTCCTTAGCCGGTTATCTGGTGGCGCGTCCTAGATAGGATACGCCGGTTAAATGCACAAACGCCCCCACGGGCGAAACTCGCTGGTGGGGGGCGATCCCTGAACGACTCAAGGGACCGGAAGGTCATACGCTTCCGGATGTTTGGGGGCGATTTAGGCGGATTGGCTGTCAGAGTCAACCGTACGCGCCGAAAGCCAGCCATTGACCGCATCGACCATCCGCTGCGACCCGCGCCCGCTGACAAAAGCTTCGGCAATCGGGTGGCGACCGGCGCTCATGCCCTTTTCCAGGATCAGAACTGGACGATACATTTTGGACTGGGTCGTGTTCCGGGGCGGGGTGGCAGTTTCCACCTCGGCATGGGACAAATCCGAAAGCTCGTGTTCTACGATGTCATAGCCAAAGACCGATTGGCGGCGGATCAGGATGCTGTTGGAACCCCGATCCAGAATGACCTGAACGCGGCGCACAAAAACGCAGAACGCGCCAAGGCCCAAGCCGCCGCCGAACAGAGCGAAGAGGATCCCGGCCCAGACCGCTTCGCGGCCTTCACTGACCTTAAAGAGGCCCACCCCCACAAAGCATAGAGTGAACAGGATCAGCATGATGCCGATCAACCAGGGCGAATTGGACAGAATCAATTGATCCGGGGTGTTGCGAGTGATCTTCATTGCGGCACGTTAGCACTGTATCGTGCGTCTGTCGTGGCTTGAGTTCGGTCCTGTGTTGGGCGATGAGCACGTTATACAGGAGGATCCCATGGACGCATCATCTGCCTCTCAGGATACTTTGCCGCTTAGCTCGGATACGCTGTTGGCGCAGCTGGATGAATGGGGGCTATCCTATCGGCTGCATACCCATATCCCGCTGCGCACTGTTGAGGATGCCAAGGGTGTCGAGGGCCAGTTCATGGTGCCGGGCGAAAATGCGCTGCGTCTCAAGAACCTTTATCTGCGCGACAAGAAAAAGCGGAACTATCTGGTGACGCTGGAGCAAAGCCGCGAGATCGATCTGAAAGCGCTGGGCGCCGAGTTGGGGGTTGGCAGCCTGTCCTTTGGATCGGCGGATCGGCTGTTGCAAAACCTCGGTATCCGCCCCGGCGCGGTGAGCCCCCTGGCGATGATCACCGGCGTTCAGAGTGATGTGCGGTTTTTCATGGACAGCGCCGCGCAGCAGGCGGATGTCATTTACATGCATCCACTGGTCAATGACCGGACGATCGCGATCTCTCTCAGTGACCTGATGGCATTTTTTGACAAGACAGGATGTGACGTGAACTGGTTGCCCTAGGCCCCCTCCAGGGCCAGCGCAAGCGCGGCTGATATATGGGCAGCAGAGGGGTTCACGAACAAATGTCCGTCTGCCTCAAACACGGGATCGTCCAGATGATCGGGAAAGGCCAAGGGCAGCTCGGTACAGGCCAAAAGCACTGCGGTGTCGGTTTCAGCATGCCGATTGCAGAAGGCCACCAATCTTGCGCGCGCGGTATCTGACGCGCCGCCGTAGAAATCACGGTCGATCATGGCCTGCATCTCGGCGATGTCTGCCTCTGGCAGAGTGTCATTTGCCGAAATACTTTCTTGGGCCAGACGATCTGCGTAGTTTCGCGCCTGCATTGTGACGCTTGTTCCAAGTACCAGCGCAGTCTTGCATCCGGTGGCTTTCGTCGCCTCCGCGGTCGCCTCGAAAATGCTCAGGATCGGCATCGTCACACCCTGGCGGATTGCATGAAGCCGCGCATGGGGGGTGTTCGACGCAATGATGCCAAAGTCACACCCAGCGCGCTGGAGCGTCATCAAAGCGTCACGGAATACCGCATCAAAATCTTGCCAACTGCTTTCATCGCCAGCGACACCGCGCAAGGCGCGGGTTTTGGCTTGCGTCACCGACTCGATTGTCATTGGTGGCACAGGCAGCGGCGACCCGTGGCCAAGTGCTGCGAAATGCCGGCCAGAGCCTTCCGCAATGGCCCGATAATAGTCGACGGTCGAAGCCCAGCCAACGCCGCCAAGTATTCCTATCTTCTTCATGGTCTATGTCCAACCCGCAGCCACTATCTGCAGCAGATTGGACATTTCTAACTAGATTGGCCAGACTGATTAAGCCGCCAGTTCTAAGACCGCTTTGTGCGCGTTCTGAACTGAAGTGTCAGGGTCAATCGCCAGCTGGTCGGCGGCAACTACATCGACATCATGAATGCCGATAAAGCCCAAAACATGTTTTGCGTAGCCGGTTGCGAAATCGATCTCAGACCCAACTGCCGTGCCGCCAGAGGCTATGGCTAGAACAGCACGCTTGCCCTCTAGCAGGCCTTTAGGACCGTTTTCACTGTAGGAAAAGGTCAAGCCTGCCCGCGCCACCAGGTCGACCCAAGCCTTGAATGCTGCGGGAACCGAGAAGTTGTAGATTGGCAAACCAATGACAATTGTATCAGCTTGCTGAAGCTCTTCGACCAGTTGATCCGACAAGGCCAGTTGATCCCGTTGCACTGCATCGCGCTGATCGGCGGGGGTGAAGTTGGCAGCGATCCAGTCTTCAGTTAACAGCGGCAGTGGCGATGCCAGATCACGCCGGATAATCCGGCTTGCCCCCAAGTGCTTGACGATGCGGTCAGATAGGTCTCGGGTCGCAGACCCGCTGCGGCGGGCCGACGCGTCAATGTGCAGGATGGTCTTGGTCATTTTCATGTCCTTTGGTCGAGAGTTATCTTATGACCGATGATATGAATATTGTTTTTTCGAACAAAACTCGAATATACCAACATCTAATGTTAGAAATTGCACAATAGTAAAAACGCTATGGATAACTGGGACGAAGTGAGAACGGCCTATCAGGTAGCTCGGATGGGTACTGTCAGCGGTGCGGCCGATGTATTGGGTGTACACCATGCGACCGTCATTCGGCATATCGATGCGATCGAAGCTCGGTTGGGGGTGAAGCTGTTCCAGCGTCATGCCCGCGGGTACACGCCGACCGAAGCGGGTGAGGACCTGCTGCGGGTGGCGCAGGCGACCGAGGATCAGTTCAATCAGCTGGTGGGGCGGATGAAAGGCCGTGGTGACGATGTCTCGGGCGAGTTGGTGGTGACGTCGTTGTCATCGCTCGTACCTTTATTGGCTCCTGCGCTGAGCGAGTTCCAGCAAGCCCACCCGGACCTGATTGTGCGCTATCTGACTGGAGATCGCTTGTTTCGGCTGGAGTATGGCGAGGCGCATGTTGCCATCCGTGCCGGGTCAGCGCCCGATCAGCCGGACAACGTGGTCCAGCCTTTTGTGACGCAGGATGTAGGGCTGTATGCAAGCAAGGACTACATCGCCCGCCGGGGCAAGCCGGAGAGCATTGAAGAATTTCCGCAGCACGCTTTTGTCGGCAATGATGACGAAAACAGCCGCGCGCCTTTTTCGCAGTGGTTGCGAGCAAATGCCCCGGCCGAGGCGCTGACATTCCGATGCTCGAACAACTTCACCGTGGCCGAAGCGGTCAGGGCCGGGGCCGGGATCGGGTTTATGGCGCGCTGGGAAGCGGCCCGATATCCCGATTTGGAAGAGGTTATGAGCAGTCTGCCGGAATGGTCCGGAAAGCTGTGGCTGGTGACCCATGTCGATCTGCACCGCACCACCAAGGTCCAGGCTTTTCTGAAATTCCTGAAGGCGAAGTCCAAGGATTGGATCTGTGACTGAGCAAGCCCGTGGCCATCTGGCCATGCTGGTCTTTTCGGCTCTGGTGGCGGGCAGCTTTTCGCTGGGATCGATGATTGCGAATGAGATTGCGCCGGCTGCGCTGAATGCCGTGCGCTTTGGAATTGCGGCGGTCGTGATCGGGATCGCCGCCTTCGTTACAACCGGTGTGTCGCGTGCGGCGCTGCAAGCGCCCTGGCGCTACTTGGTTCTTGGTGGTTTGTTTGCCACCTATTTCGTGCTGATGTTCTACGGCCTGCAGACGGCCCCGCCGGTCAGCGCAGCGGCTGTGTTTACCCTCACCCCTGTCTTATCGGCCATTGCCGGATGGGTCTTGTTGCGTCAGGTCACAACCCCAAGGATGGCGCTTGCGCTTTCTGTGGGGGCCACCGGGGCGCTATGGGTGATCTTTCGCGCCGATTGGCAGCTTTTTCGCGCCTTTCAGATTGGCCAAGGTGAAGTCATCTATTTTGTTGGCTGTGTCGCCCATGCGATCTACACGCCGATGGTCCGCAAGCTGAACCGAGGCGAACCTGCGGTCGTGTTTGCCTTTGGCACTTTGGTCGCGGGATGCGCCCTGTTGGTGGCGTTTGGCTGGTCAGATTTGGCTAGCACCGATTGGTCGCGTTTGCCGACCATTTTTTGGATCGGTCTATTATATGTCTCCTTCTTCGCCACGGCGGTCAGCTTTGTGCTGGTACAGTTCGCGGCGCTCAGGCTGCCTTCGGCAAAGGTTATGGCCTATACCTATCTGGTGCCCAGCTGGGTCATCCTGTGGGAGATCGCCCTGGGCAACGGCGCCCCAACAGGGTTGATCATCATCGGTATCGCACTGACCGTCTTGGCCTTACTCTTGCTGTTGAAGGAAGAAAATCCCAGCGCAAGCGCTGATTTATACACTGCGGATTGAGGCTTCTGTTCGCGTCTACGTCTGGCACCATGCAATCGGTGAAGATAAAAAATGTCGGGTAGGTCAATGAAACTCACTCTATCGAGCTCAGTCGTGTTGCTATTGGCGGCTTGCGGGCAAAGCAATTTGCAAGGCTCCGGTGACGAGACAACCATGCAAGCCAGTTGCGAGGCATTGGTTTCAGCCGAAAGTGGTGTGCGTATCGACGCCGTCAAAGCGCAGGAAACACAAACGAACCTGACGGGGTCTGTCACAACGGTTCTGGCCGAAGGCCAAAGCGACCCGTGGTTATGTTCCGCTGATCAAACGGGTGTCATTACCAGCGTTATACAGGGCTAAATTGGCGCCAAAACCTCTGTTGAGGCAGATCAAGGTCCCGAAATGACCAGGTGTCTATGCTTTTCCGTAAGGAGAGGAGGACACCATGTTTCAACATATCATGATCCCAGTAGACCTTCATTTGCCACCCGAGGTCCATAAGGCGATTGCCGTGGCTGGTGACATTGCCAAATGGCAGAACGCTCGGGTAACGCTCGTGAGTGTGACCGGCACTCAGCCGGGGGATGCGCCGGTATCCCAAGACTCGATTGCCGAGGGGCTTGCAGCACTTTCTGAAGACCTGACCAACAATGCGGGTGTGCAGGTCGAAACCCGAAACATTCATTCCGTCGATGTCGCGGCAGAGGTGGATGGCGATCTGGCTCGTGCGGCAGAGGAACTGGGTGCGGATCTGATCGTCGTCGGAACCCATGCACCGCGCATCACGGACTATATCTTCTCAAGTCATGCCGGATATCTGGCGAAACACGCCAAGGTGTCTGTCTTTGTGGTCAGGTAGGACCATCCTGCGACGTGGGCAGTTCCGCTTCCAAAAACCGTTCGAACGCATCTAGGTTGACCGGCTCGAACTGCCCGAATCCCTGCATCCAGACCGAGGCAGCGCGTAACGCGTCTGGCTCCAGCTTGCACCACTTAACCCGGCCGCGTTTTTCCTGAGAGATCAACCCAGCCTTGGTCAGAATGACTAGGTGCTTCGAGATGGCCGCAAGCGACATTTCGAACGGCTCGGCCACATCCGTCACGGCCATATCATCCTCAAGCAGCATCGCAAGGATGGCGCGTCGGGTCGGATCGGCAAGCGCTGCGAACACGGTATCCAGATCATTAGACATGGCCTGCTGAACCATACTGCATGGGTTTGGTCAACCGATTGGTTGAATATCGGAATTTCCATTGATTTCCGGTGGCGGTGGGTGTTCGCGTCGTTTTGCTTGCGAGGGAAGGTGCGAAAATTATATATAAAACAACAGGTTAATATGCGGCAATTCAGGCATTCAATAGCGTTGACTCTGTGCCTGTTCGCCCTTAGCACCTAGCCTCAAGACTGTGCGAGGAAGACGCCCTTGACCGATGATGACCAAAAGCAGCGTATGGCGCAGCTGGAGGCCAAGATCGACGCGGCGAAAAAGGCCAAAGCGCCCAAGCCCCGTGCAGATGCTGACGTGTCCGGGGGCGAGCTTGCCTGGAGGATGGTCATCGAAATGGTATCCGGTCTGGGGATCGGATTTGGCATCGGATACGGGCTGGACAGCCTGCTCGGGACAATCCCGGTCTTTCTGGTGCTGTTCACATTGCTGGGCCTTGTCGCGGGCGTGAAGGTTATGCTCCGCAGCGCGAAAGAGGTTCAAGAGAAACAAGCGGCGGCTGAGGCGGCCGAGAAGGACGAGAGGGACTGAAAGTGGCAACTGAGACCACCGCAGCAGAAGGCAGCAGCCTGGTTTTCCACCCGATGGACCAGTTCATCGTTAAGCCGTTGTTCGGCGACGGTGCGGTTGGCATGTTCACGATCACTAACGTGACGCTGTGGCTGTTCCTTGCGATCGTCGCGATTGTCTTGTTGCTGATCGTTCCGACTTCGAAGCGCGCGATTGTTCCGACACGGATGCAGTCGGTCGCCGAACTGGCCTATGGCTTCATCTACAAGATGCTGGAAGACATCTGCGGCAAGGAAGGCGTCAAATACTTTCCCTATGTCATGACCCTGTTCATGTTCATTGTATGTGCGAACTTCCTGGGCATGATCCCCATGTCATTTACCACCACTTCGCATTTTGCGGTGACCATCCCGCTGGCGTTGGCCGTGTTCCTGACCGTGACCGTTTTGGGTTTCGTCAAGAACGGAGCGGGCTTCCTGAGCCTGTTCTGGGTCTCAAGCGCCCCTCTGGCGCTGCGCCCGATCCTGGCGATAATCGAGCTGATCTCGTACTTCGTGCGCCCGGTTAGTCACTCTATTCGTCTTGCCGGTAATGTCATGGCAGGCCACGCTGTGATCAAAGTATTCGCAGGCTTTGCCGCGATTGCGGTGATCTCGCCCGTGTCCGTTCTGGCGATCACCGCAATGTATGGCCTTGAGGTCCTTGTGTCCTTCATCCAGGCCTACGTCTTCACCATTCTGACCTGTGTATATCTGAAGGATGCGCTGCATCCGCATCACTGATCAGGGGTAACCCTGAGCACAGGAACGATAACCCAACATCGAAACTTCCAATTCGTAAGGAGATACATCATGGAAGGCGATCTCGCACACATCGGCGCAGGCCTGGCAGCAATCGGTTCCGGCGCAGCCGCAATCGGGGTGGGCAACGTTGCAGGCAACTTCCTGGCCGGCGCCCTGCGCAACCCTTCGGCGGCTGCTTCGCAGACCGCAACCCTATTCATCGGTATCGCGTTCGCAGAAGCCTTGGGGATCTTCGCATTCCTGGTCTCGCTGCTGCTGATGTTCGCCGTATAATCTGCGGAACCTGATCCTTACGCGCAGGTGGGCCCAAGCCATAGCGGCTCACCTGTTGTAAAGACAAGTTTCCGACGGAGGATATCATGGCGACTGAACCCATTACAAAAGAGGTAGCCGGCTCGTGCGTCGACTCCTATGGCTCTGCCATCGGGATGCCGCAGCTCTGCTTCGATTGGTTCCCCAACCAGATTTTCTGGCTGGTCATCACGCTGGTCGTCATCTTTCTGGTCCTGTCTCGCGTGGCTCTGCCCCGCATCGCGGCAATCCTGGCCGAACGTCAGGGGACCATTACAAATGACCTGGCTGCGGCCGAAGATCTGAAGGCCAAAGCGGTCGAGGCCGAAGAGGCCTATAACAAGGCGCTGGCCGATGCCCGTGCCGAGGCACAGCGGATCGCTGCCGAAGCACGTGCGGAAATTCAGGCTGATCTGGATGACGCAATTGCCACGGCGGATGCGGAAATCGCTGCCAAAGCGGCTGAATCGGAAAAGGCAATTGCTGAAATCCGTGCCGGCGCGCTGGAAAGCATTCAAGTGGTTGCCAAAGATACGGCGGCTGAATTGGTGACGGCACTAGGCGGCGAGGCGGATGCCAAAGCCATCGACGGTGCGATCAACGCGCAGATGAAAGGATAAGTGACATGCGGAACACTCTTGCCCTTATCCTGACCTTCGGCGCTGCCAGCCCAGCCTTGGCGGCCAAAGGCCCGTTCTTCTCGTTGGGTAACACGGACTTTGTTGTCCTGCTGGGCTTCATCGTCTTCATCGCGGTTTTGTTCTACTTCAAGGTTCCCGGTATGATCGGCGGCGCTTTGGACAATCGTGCCGAGGGCATCAAGTCGGAACTGGACGAAGCCCGCGCTCTGCACGAAGAAGCCCGCAGCCTGCTGGCCTCGTACGAGCGTAAGCATCGCGAAGTGCAGACGCAGGCAGACGCAATCGTGGCCGCTGCCAAGGAAGACGCTGTCCGTGCTGCTGAACAGGCAAAGGTTGATCTGGAAAACTCGATCGAGCGGCGTCTGGCGGCTGCTCAGGACCAGATTGCATCGGCGGAAGCCTCGGCTGTGAAAGAAGTCCGCGATCAGGCGATTTCTGTGGCGGTCTCGGCAGCCAGTGCGGTTCTGGCCAAGCAAATGAGCGCTGCTCAAGCCAATAAGCTGATTGACGCGTCCATTGCGGATGTAGCTGCCAAGCTGCACTGAGCTTGCAAGAAATCAGACCCAATAAACCCGGCCTTAGCGCCGGGTTTTTTGTTTGGTATGTCCTTTGGCTGATCCGACTAATCGGCTAAGGATCACGGGTCTCATGCTCAAGCCGTTGCTGGGCGATTGCCTCGTTCTGTTTCGCTTTTTGCTGATCCTGCATGCAACGTTCGACAAAATCCAGATGCAGTTCGACCGCTACGCGCGCTGCATTGGGGTCACGGCTTTGAAGTGCTGCATTGATCGCCCTGTGCTGATCCAGCAATGCATCGCGTGTAGCGCGTTGCTGGAACATCATCTGGCGATTGTAGAATACGCCTTGGCGCAGCAGATCATACATCGACCGCATCATATGTAGCATGACCACATTGTGACTGGCCTCGATGATCGCCATGTGAAATTCGGCATCCAGTTGTGCCTCGTCCCCGGGTGCGTTGCGATCATGGGCAGATTGCATCCGGTCGAATATCGTCTGAACAACTTTCAAATCACTGTCGGATCCCAAGTGTGCCGCTCGTTCCGCAGCCAAACCCTCCATGTCACGGCGAAAGGACAAGTAGTCGAACACAGCCTCGTCATGGCTGCTGAACAGTCGAATTAAAGCCGGTGAAAATGCCGACCCCAGCACTTCGGCCACATAGATTCCTGATCCGGCTTTGGGTGTCAGTAACCCCTGTTCCTGCAAGTTGGAAATGGCGTCCCGTAGTGAAGGGCGTGATACGCCCATTCGCTCGGCCAGCTCGCGCTCGGACGGCAGGCGCTCACCCGGGCGTAGAATGCCTCGTAGGATCAGCAACTCGATCTGGCGAACGACGGCCAGAGACAGTTTTTCGGTCTGAACTTTTTGAAAGGGCATAGACGTTCCAAAATTGGTCAAGTCAATTGACCATGATTGAAGGTGGCGTTCAAGCCGATCACGGTGTTTGAAACAATAGGTCAGCATTATTGACTTAGAAGGTGAAGTGCCTATTCTGCGCGCTGGGACAGAGGAGGCCCGGATAGATGGATCAGCTATACGCCACCCGCACATCAAGGATGAAAGCATCCGAAATCCGTGAGTTGCTGAAGCTGCTGGGCCAACCGGGCATTATTTCTTTTGCGGGGGGCATTCCCGATCCGGACTTGTTTCCGGCGGACGCATTTGCAGAGGCGTTCCAGAACGCTCTCGGGCCTGAGAAGCAGGCGTAGGCGCTGCAATATTCGGTCAGCGAAGGGTATGCCCCGTTGCGTGAATGGCTGGCGGATCATATGCGCGGGATCGGTGTGGAGTGTGATGTTGACAACATCCTGATCACCTCTGGTTCGCAGCAAGCGTTGGATTATCTGGGCAAGCTATTCCTGTCTCCGGGTGATACGGCGTTGGTTGGCTGGCCGACCTATCTGGGCGCGATTAACGCCTTTGACGCCTATGAACCACGTTTTGACCGGCTTAACCCTCATGGCAATCGCGGCGCGGCGGAATACCGGGATGCTGCCGGCGATGGGGCCGTGAAGTTCGCGTATCTGTCGCCTGACTTTTCAAACCCGACGGGGGAAACCGTTGATCTGCGCGGCCGCGAGGCGTTGCTTGATCAGGCAGAGGAGCTTGATTGTGCGATCATCGAGGACGGGGCCTATCAAGCTTTGCGCTATGACGGAGAGGCCATACCATCGATTCTGGCGCTGGAGCTTGCGCGCAAAGGAACGATCGAAGCGTGTCGCACGATTTACTGTGGCAGTTTCTCAAAAACTCTATCACCGGGGCTGCGTATGGGTTGGGTCGTCGCGGCCAAACCGATCATTTCTCAGATGGTGCTGTTGAAACAAGCCGCCGATCTGCACTCGGCAACCATCAACCAGATGGCGGTGCACCATGTGGCTGAGACCTGTTTCGACACGCATATCCCCAAGGTCCGTGCGGCCTATCAGGCGCGCCGCGACGCGATGTTGGCGGCGCTGGAACAGCATATGCCAGATGGTGTTCAGTGGACCCGGCCCGAAGGTGGTATGTTCGTTTGGCTGACTTTGCCGTCAGATATCGATGGCGCCATCTTGTTAGAGAGAGCTTTGGAGACGGAGAAGGTCGCTTTTGTTCCCGGAAGGGCCTTTTTCCCTGACGGAAGCGGTGCCAATACGATCCGGCTGAGTTTTTCGAATTCCAACGAAGACACGATCCGTGAGGGTATTCGCCGCTTGGGTGTCGTGTTGCGCACGTGAGTTCGGAAAGGTTCTGTTAACCAATACTCTGCAATCCTACGGGCATGATCCGGCACCTTGCCCCTTTGCTGCTGGCGGCCTGTTCGGCTGGCACGCCACATTTCCGCGATCTGCCTGCGATGCGTGTATCAGTCAATGGCAGCGTATTCGATGTGCGTGTGCGCGGGGAACTGGCCGAAGCGGTCCGCGTGAATGCTCAATATGCGCCTCGTTTGGGGCCAATCCGGGATCGGGCGGCGCTTGCCATGGCGCAGGTGTCCGGTTGCCCTATTTTGGATGTGCTGGGCGACGCTGCTGTCACGGTTGGAGTGCTGGGCTGTGATCGCAAGGCAGGTGAGCGTTTGCTGCTGACTGCAAACTCGCGCCCCAATTACGAGTGCGTAAATTATGGCGCATCCAGTGGCTATGCTTACGAAGTGTTCGAGTGCACGCCGTATTGAAACACGGGTTTCACCTCGTATTTTGGCAAGATATTGTGGATAAGTCGGCGCAATATGCCATATCCTGCGCATTCACGTTGACACCTCTGTGATCCGTTGCGCAGACTTCTTATCCATAGGAATCATCCAAAGAGCAGCCATTGCGCTTTAGCAAACTCAAACTGACCGGCTTCAAAAGCTTCGTTGACCCGACCGATCTTATCATCGCGGACGGGTTAACAGGGGTCGTGGGTCCGAATGGTTGCGGCAAATCCAATCTTCTCGAAGCTTTGCGTTGGGTAATGGGCGAAAACCGTCCCAAATCCATGCGCGGCGGCGCGATGGAAGATGTGATCTTTGCCGGGGCGGCTACCCGGCCTGCGCGCAATTTTGCCGAGGTTGTCCTGACTATGGACAATTCAGAACGCCTTGCGCCGTCGGGATTTAATGAAAGCGATCAGCTTGAGATTGTGCGCCGCATCACCCGCGATGTAGGTAGCGCCTACAAGACCAATGGGAAAGATGTGCGTGCGCGCGATGTGCAGATGCTGTTTGCGGATGCCTCGACCGGTGCGCATTCGCCTGCGCTGGTGGGGCAGAACCGCATTGCCGAGCTGATTAACGCCAAACCCCGCGCACGTCGTCGTATTCTGGAAGAGGCCGCCGGGATCTCGGGCCTCTATCAACGGCGTCACGAGGCCGAGCTGAAGCTGAAAGGCACCGAGGCCAACCTGACCCGCGTCGATGACGTATTGGAACAGTTGGGCGGCCAACTGGCGCAGCTGGCGCGTCAAGCTCGGCAGGCAGCACGCTACCGTGAAATCGGAGAGTTGCTGCGTCAGGCCGAAGGCATGCTGCTGTATCGCCGTTGGAAAGAGGCTGACATGGCCCGTCAGCAGGCAGAAGAGAAGCTACGCGAGCGGATCACCGAAGCCTCACGCGCCGAAGCCGCCGCCCGTGAAGCCGGGGTCAAGCGGGCCCAGATCGAAGATACGCTGCCGCCCCTGCGCGAAGAAGAGGCTATCGCGGCTGCGGTACTGCAACGCCAGCAGGTTCAGCGCGATCAATTGTCCGATCAGGAAACGCGCGCGCGGCAGACGATTGAGACACTGACTAACCGGATTAAGCAGCTGGGCAACGATATCGAACGCGAATCCGGCCTGAATCGTGACGCGGGCGAGATGATCGAGCGGCTGGAATGGGAGGCTCGCGAGCTTGCCAAAGCCGCCGAAGGTTACGATGACAAAGTGTCTCAAGCTGCTGAGATTGCCCGCGAAGCTGCCACCGTTTTGCAACAGCGCGAAGATCACTTGTCGCAGGAAACAGAAGATATGGCCCGGCTGGTGGCCCGTCACCAATCGGCGCAGCGTCTGGTCGAGGACAGCCGGAAAACCTTGGCTCGTTCGGAGGGTGAAGAGGACAAAGCCCGCGCCGCAGTGGACGATGCCAAACAGGCCCTGACCCGTGCTAGTGAAGCGTTTGCGACGGCGCAGGTCGGTGAGGAAGAGGCCCGTGTGGCAGCGGATGCGGCCGAACAGGCGTTGACGGCAGCGGATGAGAAGCGCTCGGAAACGCAGGCGCGTGAGGCCGAAGCGCGGGCGCAACGGTCCGAGGCCGAAGGCGAGTTGGGTGCAATCCGCGCTGAAACCATGGCGCTGGCCAAGCTGGTCGAACGCGATACCGCTGAGGGTGGTCAAGTGTTGGACATGCTTCGGGTGGCACCGGGTTATGAGAAGGCTTTGGGCGCTGCACTGGCCGACGATTTGCGCGCGCCGCTGGTCGAAGGCGACGGGCCATCCGGCTGGGTTCCGATGGCGGGCTATGACAGCGACCAACCTTTGCCCGAAGGGGCCGAACCTTTGGCCTTGCACATCAACGGCCCGGATCGGTTGTGCCGACGGATCGCTCAGATCGGGCTGGTGGATGCGGATCAGGGCGCGCGTTTGCAGACCCAGTTGAAACCGGGCCAGCGGTTGGTTTCTCGGTCGGGTGATTTGTGGCGTTGGGACGGGTTCCGGGCCTGGGCTGAGGATGCCCCAAGCGCGGCGGCCTTGCGGTTGGAACAGCTGAACAAGCTGGAAGCGCTTAAGCAGGAGCTAGCGCGGATCGAAGCACAAGCTGATGGCGCGCGCGCGGCTCATGAGGCCCTGTCAAAACAACTGTCAGAGGTGACCGAAGACGACCGACGCGCCCGAGAGGCGCGCCGGGCAGCCGATCAGCGTATGGCCGAAACCGCCCGACAGCTCAGCCGGGCAGAGGCGGATCGCAATCTCGCGCAAGGCAAGCTGGAAACCCTGACACTGGCTGTGGATCGCCACAAAGAGGACGCCATGGCTGCCCGCGCGCAACTGCGCGAGGCCGAAGGTGCCCTGACAGGGTTGGGTGATCTTGAGAACGCGCGGGCGCAGGTTGAAGACATCAAACAGACGGTCGAGGCGGCGCGCATTACCATGCTGACTCATCGTTCGTCCCATGATGAACTTCGCCGCGAAGGCGACGCCCGGACACGGCGCTCGCAGGAGGTCACCAAGGACCTTAGCGGATGGCGGCATCGCCTGGAAACGGCCGAGAAACGCATTTCCGAATTGGCTGCGCGCAAGGAAAGCTCTGAGCTAGAACTGACGGAGGCTACCGCCGCGCCGAGTGAAATCGCCGAGGCGCGTGCCGAGTTGAACACTCTGATCGAAACCGCCGAGGCGCGACGGGTTGAAGCTGCCGACAAGCTGACCGAAGCCGAGACTCAGCAGCGCGAGGTTGTGATGGCCGAACGTGAGGCGGAACGTGCGGCCTCGGAAGCGCGCGAAATCCGAGCGGCAGCTGAGGCGCGCTGTGACGCGGCCAAGGAAAGCGTTGTCGCGGCGGCAGAGCGGATCGCGGAAGACCAGCAACTGACGCCGAACCAACTGTTGAACCAGCTGGATGTGAACCCTGATCAAATGCCTGCCGCCGATGCGCTGGAGGCCGAGGTCAATCGCCACAAGCGTCAGCGCGATGCGATGGGCGCGGTGAACCTTCGGGCCGAAGAGGACAGCAAAGAGGTTCAGGAAGAGTTCGACACGCTCAACACCGAAAAGGCCGATCTGGAAGAAGCGATCAAGGCCCTGCGCAGCGGTATCGCCAGCCTCAACCGCGAAGGGCGCGAGCGTCTGTTGACTGCGTTTGAACAGGTGAATTCGAACTTCGCGATGCTGTTCAAGCATCTGTTCGGCGGCGGTGAGGCCAATCTGGTCATGGTCGAAAGCGACGACCCGCTGGATGCAGGGCTTGAGATCATGTGCCAGCCACCGGGTAAGAAACTCTCGACCCTCAGCCTACTGTCGGGCGGCGAGCAGACCCTGACCGCGACCGCGCTGATCTTTGGTGTTTTCCTGGCCAACCCTGCGCCGATCTGCGTGCTCGATGAGGTCGACGCGCCGCTGGATGATGCCAACGTGACGCGATTCTGTGACCTTCTGGATGAGATGTGCCGCCAGACCGACACGCGGTTTCTGATCATCACGCACCATGCGGTGACGATGGCGCGGATGGATCGGTTGTTTGGTGTGACCATGCAGGAACAGGGCGTCAGCCAGCTGGTCTCGGTCGATCTGAAGAAGGCTGAGCAGATGGTCGCCTAGATCCCTCACCGGATCGTTACGATCATGTCGGGATTATCGCGCTAACTTGGCCTTATGAAACGCATTCTGATCCCCGCCCTTATCGCTGCCAGCCCGGTCTTTGCCGCCGATTGGCCCACCAAATCCGGTGACGTCCCGCTGTCTTCCGACGAATTGGACGCTTTGGCAGGCCAAACACTGACATTCTATGATGACGGTCAGGCCAGATTTTCGGCAGGCGGGGCATACTCCTACACCTATTCCAGCGGCGATGCGGCTTTTGGAACATATTCTATTGCCGAAGATGGAAGTGTCTGCATCGCCTACCGCAATGGGTTTGACCGGTGTGATCTGTATGTGCGCAATGGCGAGCGATTGATCCTGATTGATCAAAAAGGCGATCGATATCCGGTTCGAGCGAAGTAATTGACCCGTTTTTATCTTCTTGGAAGATCATATGATTGAAGGAAGAGGAAATCCATAAGGCAAAACCGAAAAAAATCTGCGTAATGCTTTGATAATCTTCCCTTAACTCGAATGGTGAAGAAAGTGATCAGATGTGTCGGTTTTTGGCTTGGGTCGGCAAGCAGCGATATCTTGATGAACTGGTGCTGGAGCAAGAGCAATCTCTTGTCATCCAAAGCCGCAATGCACTGATCGGAAAGACGCCGATCAATGCGGATGGGTTTGGCCTTGCCTGGTATTCAGACCGAAAGATGCCTTGCTTTTACAAAGATACAAATCCTGCCTGGTCAGATGCAAACCTGAAACAACTGGCACATCACACGCAGTCGCGGCTTTTTCTGGCACATGTACGCGCCTCTACTGGCACAGCCACGTCCCGGAACAACTGCCACCCTTTTGGTGTCGATCGCTGGAGCTTTATGCATAATGGTCAGGCAGGCGGGCATGACCTGATACGGCAGGAACTGGATGCGATGATCCCGGCCCATCTATACGGACACCGGTTTGGGGCTACAGAAAGCGAAGCCATTTTCTTGATCGCGCATGGTGAAGGGCTGGAAACGGACCCGATTGGTGCGATGGCACGCGCCGTTGCGCGGGTGGAACAGGTATCCAGTCAGCAAAGAGTATTGCCGTACATGAGGTTCGCGGCATGCTGGTCAGATGGCGAACGCGTTTATGCCGCGCGTTATGCGTCAGACAAATATGCGCCCAGTCTGCACTACCGAACATGTAAGGATGGCATCATCATCTCATCCGAGCCGTTGGATGGAAACAATGAAGGTTGGATCGAAATCCAACCCAATACGGCGATTGAAACCGAGGGATCCTTGATCAGGACACACTCGTTCAGGCCGTTCGAGGCCTTAGATCAGGTCGAGGTTGCCTAAGGCTAGCCTGTTACAGCCGGTTCAGTAGGTCTGCGGTAGGCCACGCATCCGCAGGTAGCCCCAGCCGTTTTTGTTCGGCCTGTACCGCGGCGCGCGTACCCGCGCCCAGAATGCCGTCGATCTTGCCGACGTCATAGCCATTGGCTTGCAATTTGGTTTGCAGCTGCTTCATCTGCGCGCCCGATAATCCCGCAGGAGGGTTGCCTGCGTCATAGATTTGACCGCCTTCAAGTCGGGTGCCGAAATAGGCGGCGGTCAGCACATAGACAAAGCTCTGATTCCATTCGAAATAGACGTCGAAATTTGGATAGGCGAGGAAGGCAGGGCCTTGGTGCCCCTGTGGCAGGATCAGCGATGCGGGCAGGTTGGCCAGAGACCCTGTGCGGGCCTGAACGCCCATCGCCTGCCAATCCGCGACCGAGCGTGGTTTTCCAGGGCCAGACAAAGACCAATCCATCTGGGCAGGCACTGTCACCTCTTGCAGCCAGGGCTGGCCCGGTTGCCAGCCCAGATGTGACAGCATCTTGCCACCGGACACCAACGCATCGGGGGCCGATGTTTTTAGGGAAACCTTGCCATCGCCATCGCCGTCGACGCCATTGTCCAGAATGTCTTGCGGCAGCATTTGCACCATGCCGATTTCACCGGCCCAGGCCCCGGTGGTGCGGTTCTGGTCGAAATTGCCTTGGCTGAACAGCTCGATGGCCGCAAAAACCTGTGGTCGGAACAAATCGGGGCGACGACAATCATGGGCCAGGGTGACCAGCGCGTTGCGGGTGTTGAAATCACCCTGAACCGCGCCGTAGTCGGTCTCGAACGCCCAGAAAGCCAGCAAAACGCCTCGTGAAACGCCGTAGTCACGCTCGATCCGGTCAAACACCGCGTCGTATTTGCGCGACATGGATTGCCCCCGGTCGATCCGGTTTTGCGAAATCAGGCGGCGTGAGAAATCGATGAAAGGTTTCTGAAACACCCCCTGAGCCCGGTCAGCGCGTAGCACCGCTGGGTCCTGTTGGACGCCTTGAAAGAAGGCATTCACCGTGGCCTGATCAAAGCGCTTTTGCGCGGCTTCGGATTTCAGCCCGTTTACGAATTGGTTGAAACCGCCACCGCATTGGGCAAAGGCAGGTGCTGCAAACAGGGCGGCGGCGAACAGAGAGGGCAACAAACGCATCGGACGTCCTTCAGAAATTAAGCGTGATCCCAACCCACACTGACAGAAGGCCGAGTGCAAGCCCCCAGACCCGCCACAAGATGGTACATGCGCGGAAAATCTCCTCAGCTCCGATCTCACGCTCGGCGTTTCCGTTTACCCAGGCCAGATCGCGGAGCTGTCCATCATAGCTGCGCGGCCCAGCCAATGCGATGTTCAGGGCCCGCGCCATTGCAGCCTCAGGCCATCCCGCATTGGGCGAGATATGGCGGCGCGCATCTGCGATGATCTCGGACCAGCGGGACCATTGGCCCGACAGAGCGATGATCATCAGACAGGTCAGCCGTGCCGGGATCAGGTTCAGCAGATCGTCGAACCGGGCCGAGGCCCATCCGAATGCGCGGTGCTTTTCCGTGCGGTAGCCGATCATGCTGTCGGCGGTGTTGACGACCTTGTAGATCAACAAGCCAGGCAATCCGCCAATCAGGAACCAGAAGGCAGGGGCGATGACCCCGTCACTCAGGTTCTCGGCCGCGCTTTCGATGGCCGAGCGGGCGATTTGAGCCTCCGTCATATCCGTCGTGTCGCGGGATACGATCATTGCGACCTTGGCTCGACCTGCCTCCACTGACTGTCGAAGCCTGTTACCTACGGCTCGCACATGCGAAACAAGTGAGTTCTGGGCCAGAAGGATGGCGCAGATGACTCCTTCGGCAACCGGGCCAAGTAAGGCCAGCGCCCAGCCCAACAGGCCAGCTAGGCCGATCAGTAGGATCAAAGCACCTACGCCCTTCAAGCGTTGGTATGGCCCTTGGTTCAGGGTCTTATCAAGCGTGCCAACCGCTTTCCCCATGATCACCGCAGGGTGACGCACGCGGGACCAGAGCCAATCGGGTTCGCCCAGTGCCGCGTCCAGCAGCATGGCGCAAGCCAGCACAAAGGCCGTGCTCATAACGCGTTTTCCAGCCGGCTCCACCCGTCTGATGGGGGCAGTCCAAGGCGCAGATAGGTGTCGGAATAGGGGAAGATGCGGCTCCAGATGTGTGCGCTGGCCAGACGGTCCCGCCAACCTCGTGCGTTGTCGACCTTGTAAAGACGAAACAGCGTGGTGCCGCCGACCAGCTGCGCGCCGCTGTCCAGTAGCAAAGTGTCCAGACGATCGGCGTTGGTTGCCAGTTTCGCGCGCGTCTCTTCGGCCCAGTTCCTGTCTTGCAAAGCGGCGGTTCCCGTTCGCAACGCTGGTCCGGATACCGCCCAAGGACCGGTTAGGTCGTTTAGTTTAGAAATAACGTCAGGCTGACCAATCGCAAAGCCCAACCTCAGCCCAGCCAAGCCCCAGAATTTGCCAAAGCTCTTCAGTACAACGACACCTGGGCGGGCGGATAACTGGATCAGAGACGCCTCTGGGCTCACGTCGCAGAAGCTTTCATCAATCACTGTCAAGGGCGCATTGAAATCCTCTTCGCGCCAGATGCGTCCGTCTGGGTTGTTCGGGTGCACGAGAACGCGCGCATCGGCTGGGCCATCTTCCCGAACTTGCCAGCCATGCGCAGTAAAGGCAGCAGCATGTTCGTTATAGGTAGGCGTCGTGATTTGCACCCGCCCAAAGGGCGCAAGCGCGGGTAGGCGTGCAATCACAGCGGATACGCCGGGGGCAGGCAGTATATGTGCAGTTTCGGGCACATTCCAAAAACCCCGCGCTGCCTCACAGAGCCGTTCAAAAGCGCCATGATCGGGCAATTGGGCCCAATCTTCGGGTTGGAAGGCTGGCAGATCATAGGGGTGTGGGTTGATACCGGTCGACAGGTCTATCCAATCGCTGCGGGTGCCGCCATAGTACTTGATCGCCTGATCCAGCCCGCCGCCATGGTCGCGTTCGGCGCGCGGATGCAACATGTTTTCAGTCATCGCGCCTCAAGCCTCAAACGCCGAATTCGCCTTGCTTCAAGCGGATTTTTGCCGTTTTGACAAGCAAATCCGCGTGATCAGCGCGTGTCGCTGGCGTCGTTAACACTTTGTTAAGGAAATAACGGGATCACAGACCACGGGGGTCGGCACCGCTCACCATACCAAGTGCCGAGGTTGTTGCAAATGAAAGTTCTGATTGTTGAGAGTAACCCCGACCTTGGTCGGGTCTGGAAAAGACATCTTGAGAGACAAGGTGCAGATGTTGAACTGGTCACGGGGCAAGAGGCTGCGATCCTCGCGCTCTATAGCACTGCGTTTGACATTATCGTGCTGGATCTGGTGCTGGAAAGCGGCAGTGCATTGGCTGTGGCTGACTTTGCCAGCTATCGTCGCCCCGAGGCGCGGGTGATCTTTGTTACCAACACAACGTTCTTCTCAGATGGTTCGATCTTTGCCCATAGCCCCAATGCCTGTGCCTATGTGCAAAGTGGCACGCCGCCAGAGGATCTGGCGGCGATGGTTGAACACTACGCAGCGGGTCGCTGATCGCGGCCATGCGGTTCCATGTAGTCCAGCACCGGGTTCACCGGGATGATCCGGTGCGGATTGATGCTGTCGTGGCTATAATGATAGTGCCGCACGATGTGGCTCATGTTTACCGTCTGAGCGACTCCGGGCCATTGATATAGCTCGCGGGTATAGGCCCAAAGGTTCGGGTAATCGACCAGCCGGCGCCTGTTGCACTTGAAATGCAAGTGATAGACCGGATCGAACCGGATCAGGGTTGTGAATAAGCGCCAGTCCGCCTCGGTCACGCGATCCCCCATCAAATAGCGACTTCGGCTTAGGCGGTCTTCGAGCCAATCCAGTGTGTCGAACAACGGACCTACGGCGGCATCGTAAGCCTCTTGCGAGGTGGCAAAGCCAGATTTGTAGACGCCATTGTTGACGTCAGAATAGATGCGAGCGTTGACCTCTTCGATCTGAGCGCGCATCTCTTCGGGCCAATAATCATCTGTGTTGCCGGTGATCCCGTCGAAAGCCGCGTTGAACATGCGGATGATTTCCGAGCTTTCGTTCGACACGATTGTCTCTTGTTGTTTGTCCCAAAGGATCGGCACGGTAACGCGACCGGTATAGGCGGGATCGGCCTTGCTATAGATCTGATGGGCGAAATCGAGGTCATAGAGGTCATCGCCCGTTGCGCCGTGATTGTCCGTTTCGAACGTCCAACCTTTGTCCAGCATGTCCGGATGCACGACTGAGACGGGGATCAGATCACGCAGCCCTTTGAGTTCGCGGAAGATCAATGTGCGATGTGCCCAAGGGCAGGCGTG
The DNA here is from genome assembly GCA_039818265.1 of Pseudomonadota bacterium. Taxonomy (GTDB): domain Bacteria; phylum Pseudomonadota; class Alphaproteobacteria; order Rhodobacterales; family Rhodobacteraceae; genus Ruegeria. The sequence continues at coordinate 123,941 of JBCBUG010000008.1, forward strand.
AGAGACATAGAGGTGATAGCGATCCGGTTCCGCCTTGAACTCGGCCTTACCAGATGGTCCAGCGCTACCATCAGCCGTTAGCCAGTTGCGAAATTGCGCGGCGCTGCGTTTGAACGCCCCGCCGGTGGACTTAGTATCGTACCAGGTATCGTGCCATGTCCCATCGACTAGCAAACCCATTGGTCATCCTCCGCATTTTGAGTCTGCAGCAAAGATAGGAGTGCAGAGATAGCCATGCCACATCAGCATATGCGCATCTGGCCTGCGCCTTTGCACAGTCAGGCCTGCGATGGCTGCGCAACATTTTGCCACCCGGTCTGGTGTATGTGACGAAGTTCACTGGATTTTTACGCTCGCGTGCCCACAATAATGGATACAAGAGGGGGAATAGTTTGATGAGTACTTATGTTTCCAAGGAGATTCGCGCCGAATTAGAGGCCGCTCGAATCGCTGCCCTGAAAAAATCCAGCCGTTTGCGGGTTGAGATGGGCGACAATACCTACAAAATTCTGAAATTGTGGAAAGATGGATTTACGGTCGAGGCTGCCACCACACCACGCCTGCGCGGGTTGGTCGATATCTATGACGGGGCGAACCATTTATACCAATGCCTGATCATCGCGGATGAGGATGAAGGCGGTGAGATGCGGTACGAGTTCAAACGTAGCACAGCGGCGCATGATAAGGCACCGCTGGATTTCTACCGCGCACCGGACGCACCAATCGCGTTGTTGGGACACGAGGACTAGGGCCTTAAGGCTAGATCGAAGCCGGGTGCTCCGTAAGGAAGTGCGCCCGGCTTTGTGTTTTCTACGCAAAAGCAGATCGCTTATTGCAAATCCGAGAAGGCCTCTTTCAGCCGCGCACAGGCGTCCTCAACCCGCGCGCGCTGGGTTCCCAGATTGAAGCGCAGGAAGTTTTCGCCACCTGTACCAAAAGTTGTGCCGTGGTTGACCGCGATTTTTGCGGTCTGTTCGACACGGATGGTGAATTCGGCACGCTCCATCCCGGTTCCCGAGAAATCGACCCAGGCGAGGTATGTGGCTTCAAGTGGCATCGACCGAAGACCGGGGATGCCCGCGATGGCCGCGTCGAACACTTGGCGGTTCGCATCAATATAGGCGACCTGATCATCTACCCATGCGGCACCCTCCGCCGAATACGCGGCGGCCGTTGCAAACTGGCCGACCGAGTTGGGGGCAAGCGACAAGGCGGCCATACGTATGGCGAATTTGCCGCGCAATTCAGGGTCGGGGATGATCACTTGACCGGTGTGCAGCCCTGCGATGTTGAATGTCTTTGATGGCGCAGTCAGCATCAGCAAGCGGTCGGTAATCTCAGGGGCGGCGTTTTGCATCGGGATGTGAGTATAGCCCGGAAAGACCAGATCGTGGTGGATTTCGTCCGACAAGATCAGCAGGCCATGACGCTTGGCGAAATCTGCGACGGCTTGCAGCTCGTCCCGGCTCCAGACGCGCCCGCCGGGATTGTGCGGCGAGCACAGGATGACCATCTTCTCGGTGCCGGTCATTTGTTCGTCATACGCGTCGAAATCCATCTCATACCGTCCATCGGTATTGCGCATCACGCATTCAACAACTTCGCGCCCGGCATTCCGGATGACTTTGGCAAAGGCGTGATAGACCGGGGTGAACAACACGATCCCGTCACCCGGTTTGGTAAAGGTGTCCAGACACATGCCAACCCCGTTGACCAGACCCGTGGTCGTAAAGATCGCATCCGCATCGACGGCCCAGTCATGACGGGTCCGCATCCACCAGCGGATCGCGTCCGTGTAGGGTTGATCGAGGTTTACGTAGCCAAAAACGCCATGATCCAGCAACTCGCGCATCTTATTCAACACGGGTGGCGGTGCACGGAAATCGGTGTCGGCGACCCACATCGCTAGGCCGTCATCGGCTGGCACGCCGTAGACCGGCTCCATCATGTCCCATTTGGCGCAATGGGTGCCGTGGCGGTTGATGAGGTCGTCAAAGCTCATGGGTGTCTCCTGTATGATCGTTGCGCAAGCTATCCGGAATTGCAGCACGTGCAAGGGGGGCGTTGCGGCGGCGCGCGCGATGTCCTAAATCAGCCCCATGAAACGCACTATTTTGATCCACCCTGATCCCCGTCTGAAAAAGGTCTGCGCACCGGTGGCTGACCTGACGGATGATTTGCGCAAGCTGGCTGATGACATGCTGGAGACGATGTATGACGCGCCCGGCGTTGGCCTGGCTGCGCCGCAAATCGGTGTGTTGGATCGGCTGATAGTATTGGACTGTGTCAAGGAAGAGGGCGAGGCCCCACGTCCGTTGATCATGTTTAACCCCGAGGTCATTGCCTCCTCCGATGAGACCAATGTCTATGAAGAGGGCTGCCTGTCGATCCCCGAACAATATGCCGAGGTGACGCGCCCCAAGGTTGTGGACGTCGCCTGGATGGATCAGAACGGCAACCTGCAGCAAGAAACGTTCGATGGGCTTTGGGCCACCTGCGTGCAGCACGAGATTGATCATTTGGATGGCAAGCTGTTCATCGACTACCTGAAGCCACTGAAACGGCAGATGATCACGCGCAAAATGCAGAAGCTGAAGCGTGAAAAGGCGCGGGCATGAGCGTTCGGACTTGCCTGCCCTGGCCCGACAAGCGCCTGCGCACCAAGGCCGAAGACGTTACCGAGATCACGGATGAAATCCGCGCCATCTGGGACGACATGATCGACACGATGGAGGCGATGCCAGGCGTTGGCCTTGCTGCCACGCAGATCGGCGTGATGTTACGCTTGGCGGTTGTTGATGGATCGACTGAACGGGGACGGGCGGTGCGTCTGGCGAACCCGGAAATCCTGCATAGTTCAATCGAGATGCGTGAGCATGATGAGGCCAGTCCCAACCTGCCGGGTGTATCGGCCAAGGTGAAACGCCCGCGTGCCGTAACGGTCAAGTTCCTGAATGAAAACGGGATGATCGACCGCCGCGATTTCGTGGGGGTCGAAGCCACCAGCGTGCAGCACCAAATCGATCATCTGAACGGCAAGATGTATTTCGACAGGCTCAGCAATGTAAAACGTGACATGCTGTTGCGCAAAGCCAAAAAACAGGGGTAACGATGCGCGTCGTCTTCATGGGTACGCCCGATTTCTCGGTCCCGGTTCTGGATGCGCTGGTCGAGGCCGGGCATGAGATTGCCGCCGTTTATTGTCAGCCGCCACGTCCGGCGGGCCGCGGCAAGAAAGATCGCCCGACGCCAGTTCATGCACGCGCCGAGGCGCTGGACCTGATGGTACGTCATCCGGTGTCTCTGAAATCAGCCGAAGAACAGTCCGCTTTTGCGGCACTGAATGCAGATGTGGCGGTTGTTGTCGCTTATGGTCTGATCCTGCCACAGGCTATTCTGGATGCGCCGGAGCAGGACTGTTTGAACATCCATGCCAGCCTGCTGCCACGCTGGCGCGGAGCTGCGCCAATCCACCGCGCGATCATGGCGGGGGATGCGGAAACCGGCGTTTGCATTATGCAGATGGAGGCTGGCTTGGATACAGGCCCCGTCCTGTTGCGGCAAGCAACACCGATCCAGACCGAAGAGACAACGGCCCAGTTGCACGACCGCCTGTCAGTCATGGGTGCGGCGCTGATCGTTCAGGCGCTGAACCGCCTGTCTAATCTGACGCCCGAGCCGCAACCCGATGAAGGCGTCACCTATGCCTCGAAGATCGACAAGGCCGAGGCTCGGATCGACTGGTCACGCAGCGCTGCCGAGGTTGATCGCCAGATACGCGGCCTTTCTCCATTTCCCGGTGCATGGACCGAGATCGATGGAGAGCGGATCAAGTTGCTGGCCTCACGTTTGGCAGAGGGGCAGGGCGCGCCCGGTGAGGTTCTGAACGATGATCTGCACGTGGCCTGCGGCCAATGCGCGCTCGAGCTGCTGCGCTTGCAAAGGGCAGGCAAAGGTGCGCAGGATCGGGAAACCTTCCTGCGGGGCTGGCCGATCCCGCCGGGCACGCGATTGGCATCGGAGTAGCGCATTCATGTTCATGGTCTTGATGGGTACTGTGGTGATCGCCGGGATCGTTGGATACCTGTCCGAGAAAACAGGCTTTACCCATAATGGCTATTTGCAATCCATCATAATCTGCGTGGGTGGGGCGTTTCTGTTCTACTTTGTGCGCATCATGTTCGGCATCAGCTTTGGACCTCCGGGGTTGGATGCGGTTTTGTCCTCTATCGGCGCGCTGATCATCGTCCCAACCCATTGGAGGAAGTGACATGCCCGTTATCGCCCTGATCATCATCGGTGCCGCTGCGGGCTTTCTGGCCACTCGTTTGATGCGGATCGAATCCGATATCCCTACGACGATGTTGATTGGCATTGTAGGAGCGCTGGTTGGTGGTTTCCTTCTGCGGGCCCTGGCGATGATGATGGGCTGGTTGTCTGGATTTGTGGGGGCTGTACTCGGGGCGTTGCTGGTGATCTGGATTTGGCAGGCAATTCGTCGTCGATAGCGAGCTTCTTTGGCCCTATGCTGTCCGAGCAAATGCAATGCGCGTCTTAGCGTTCGTCGCAAACTGTTGCTGAGCTCAGACGAGTTGCGGTGAGACTGGTCATATCGAACCGGTTCGCTTCGGCCGCGGTCATCCAGTGCATGTCTTCAGCCGGGGCAGCTTCGAGCGTGAACCAGTAGAAGTCTTCGTCCACGCCGATATCTTCGAAGTAGTCGAGATAGCGGTCATGTTCTGGGTCATCTTCTGGCAACTCTGTCGCGACTATTCCCCCACCGCTCCAGCTGTGGACACCGACGCAGGCGCCGGGTTGCAGAACACGGGTGTTCCCGGCCAGAAAAAGGTCGGTCCCGCCCGATGCGACCAACCCGTCAGAGGGCACCACCGTAGTCATCCCGCTCTCATGAACAACGCGGCTGAAGATGACATTCGCATCGTCATCGACCGATCCTTCAATTTGCTGCAATATCAGCGTTTTGGCTTGGGGGTTCTGTGCAATCACCTCTTCAAACGCATCCAGCGTGGTGTGATCAATGGTACCGGTCGCAATGATCTGATCCCCTTGGGCGACAAAGCTGACAGGCGTGTATTGCTCGGCGCAGGCGGTCAGGACGGTTAAACCCGTCAAAATCGCATATACTTTCATCAGTCTTTGACCTCCAAAGCTTAGCAGACTGCAAACAGCCCACAGGTGGTGCGCCAGTATCGAGCTCATTGTCGCGGTGGCCGGGCCTTATACACCGGCAATTGCCAGCCAAACAGCAAAGAGCCAGCCCTTAGAATCCAGCAAACAAGAGCACATAACCCAAGAGCCAGCAGGCCCTCCAGCCCGAACTTGGTGGCCAAAACCGCACTCAATGCGCCTGCTAAGGCGCAGGAGACATAGAGTTCACCCTGTTTCAGCACCAGAGGCACCTCATTGCAAACCACATCGCGCATCAGGCCGCCCAGACATCCGGTTGTAACACCCATTAACACCACGATGATCCCGGATTGGCCCAATGAAAGCGCGGCACCTGTTCCGGCAGCAACAGCTATGGATAGGGCGAAACTGTCAAGCCAGACCAGCCAGTTATATCTGCTTTCAACCAGATGAGCGGTGAAAAACACCAGAACGGCGGCGCTGACTGCGATCAGGATGTAATCGGGCTGACCAACCCAAAAGACAGGGTGACGATCCAGTAGCAGGTCCCGAACGGTGCCGCCGCCCACCGCCGTCAGGCAGGCCATGAATGCAAACCCAACAAGGTCAAGCTGCGCCCGGCTTGCAACCAGCGCGCCAGTCAATGCAAAGACCAAGACTGAGGCATAGTCGAGCAGTGCAAGCCCGTTCACGCCTGCGCCTTTTTGGGTTTGAACGGGGCCATGCCGGCGCGGGCCAGTTCATCGGCTTTTTCGTTTTCGGGATGGCCCGCATGGCCTTTGACCCATTCCCAGGTCACATCATGGCGTTCTTGCGCGGTATCCAGACGTTGCCATAGGTCGACATTCTTGACGGGCTTTTTGTTCGACGTTTTCCAACCGTTCCGCTTCCACCCGAAAATCCAGCCGGTGACGCCGTTTTTTACATAGGCGCTGTCGGTCACGATGGTGATACGGGCTGCGCGTTCTAGCGTTTCCAAGGCGCTGATTGCGGCCAGCAATTCCATGCGGTTATTCGTTGTCTCGGCCTCGCCACCGTTTAACTCACGCTCTTTCAGGACCTTCTCACCCTCCATCGCGCGCAGCAGCACGCCCCAACCACCGGGGCCGGGATTGCCAGAGCAGGCTCCGTCCGTGTAGGCGAACAGTTCAGGCATGGGCGGCCAGCGCGATGTATTCCGAGACCGAGCCGTCAAGGCCAGTACCGCTGCCTCGTCTTCGGTTCGTGATGGTGAAGCCGGCATCTTCCAGATAAGTCTTCAATTCGTCCTCGGAGTAGTAACTGTAATATCGACCCAAACGGTCAGGCCCGTCACCTTCGCCCAGTTTCATGGCGATAAAGAACGCACCACCGGGTTTCAGTGCGCGGTGAATAGCGCTCAGGTGTTTGGGAAATTCTGCCCGCGTGGCATGCAGCAGGCTAAAATTGGCCCAGATGCCATCATAGATGCCCACGACTGTAAGGTCGGAAAACATGGCTTGTCTGGCCGATACACCGGGGTGTTCCGAGGCCAGTTTCACCATTTCTTCCGATGCATCCATCGCGTCGACTTGTAATCCGGCCTTGGCCATGATTGCAGAGGATGCGCCCGGTCCACACCCGAAATCCAGAACTTTGCCACCGGCGGGCACTGCTTGGATGAACCGGCCTAATTGGGGATCGCCTGTGTTGTCTTCATTCGTCAGCTCGGCGTAGCGCGTCGCCTGAGCGTCATATACGGATATGGTGTCGCGGTCGCTCACAGGTAAACTCCAACCGCCAGGCAAAGCAGAACAATCACGGTTAGCAGAATGCGCAGTCGCATCCACCAGTTGGGTGCCAAACCCCAGTACCAAAAGATGGCATCCAAGACCAAAAGTCCCGCAAAGCCAGCAATCAGGTTGTCGCCTGCATTCACCGGCCCGCCACCTGTCATAAAAAAGGCCCAGAGCGCAGGCAGAACCGACAGGGTATACCCCACTGTTGCTCGGCTACCTGATGCTTTGGTTGCAAAACCCCAAAGCACCCCAGACATGAAACTCAGAATGACCGAGCCGTAAAACAGCTGGATATATGGCCCTACGAAACGCGCGCCAAACTGCCGTGAACCCCACGCGTTCAGATCACTGTTTAGATAAGTCAAAGCACCCCAGATAAACGGGATCAACCCCGCCAGACCTAAGTACAGTGCGGCCCTGGGCGCACCATTCATGCCGGCTGCCTAAGCACACGGGGCACTTTGAATTCCACGTTTTCCACGGCGTTTTCAGCCAACTCAACTGTAACGTCATAGCGTTCACGGAAAGCGTCGACGACCTCGTTCACCAGTTGCTCGGGGGCCGAGGCACCGGCTGTGATGGCCACGCTGGCAATGCCCTCAAGGGCGCGCCAGTCGATATCGGGTGCGCGCTGAACCAGTTGCGCATAGCTGCATCCGGCGCGCGAGGCGACCTCGACCAGACGTTTCGAGTTTGACGAGTTCGGCGCGCCGACCACCAACAGGGCGTCTGACTTTGGGGCCACGGCTTTGACAGCTTCTTGCCGGTTTGTGGTGGCGTAGCAGATGTCTTCCTTGTGCGGCCCTACGATGGCTGGAAAGCGGTCTTGCAAGGCGGCGATCACGTCTTTCGTGTCGTCAATCGACAGGGTGGTCTGGGTCACGAACGCCAGCTTGTCCGGGTCTCGTACCTCGATATCAGCGACATCTTCGACCGTTTCGACCAACAGCACTTCGCCTTCGGGCAATTGCCCCATGGTGCCAATCGTTTCCGGGTGTCCTTTATGGCCGATCATCACCATCTGCAGACCGGCATCGAAATGGCGTTGCGCCTCGATATGCACCTTTGACACCAGCGGGCAGGTCGCATCTACAAACAGCATCTCGCGCCTGGATGCCTCAGCCGGGACAGATTTTGGCACGCCATGAGCCGAGAAGATCACAGGCCGATCATCAGGGCATTCGTCCAACTCGGCCACGAAGACAGCACCTTTGTCGCGCAAGCCGTCGACGACAAACTTGTTGTGAACGATTTCGTGGCGCACGTAGACAGGCGCCCCCCACTTCTCCAGCGCCATTTCGACGATCTTGATGGCCCGGTCTACGCCTGCACAAAATCCGCGAGGGGCGGCCAGATACAATGTCAGCGGTGGCTTGGTCATGTCGGTGTCTCCTTACGGCACAGGTAAGTCTTTTCCCGGCATTGGTCCAGCCGCCAGATCTGTCATCCATCTGACATGAATCGGTGTTAGCCAGCCGGTGTTTGAGCACCAAGCTATAGTTAATGAAGCGCGGCCAGATCAGTGAGCCCTGGCCGCGCGACCTTCCTAGCCTTTTGGGGCTAAGCTTCGATCAGGTTCCGCTAGCGACTGCGACGCTGCGGGGTTCAACCGGCATTTCGCGCGGGGGGCGCCCGATTACATCACGCAGGTCTTCCAGTTCGATGAAGTTGTCGGCCTGGCGGCGCAGCTCGTCCGAGATCATCGGCGGTTGGCTGCGGATGGTCGAGACGACCGAAACGCGCACGCCCTGTCGTTGCAGGCTGGCAATCAGCGGGCGGAAATCCCCATCGCCCGAGAACAACACGATATGGTCAACGCGTGGTGCCAGTTCCATGGCATCGACGGTAAGTTCGATATCCATGTTTCCTTTGACCTTCCGACGCCCCATGCTGTCGGTGTATTCCTTGGCCGGCTTGGTCACCATGGTGAAGCCGTTATAGTGCAGCCAGTCTACTAGCGGACGGATCGGAGAATACTCGTCATTTTCCAGAAGCGCTGTGTAATAGAAAGCCCGAAGCAGTTTACCTCTGCGCATGAATTCCTGTCGCAGCAGCTTGTAGTCGATATCAAATCCAAGCGCTTTGGCGGCCGCATAAAGATTGGAGCCGTCGATGAACAGCGCTAGCCGTTCGTCTTTATAAAACATAAATAGTCCCTTCCGGTATAATACAGCGCGGTGAGTGATGTGTGAGTGGGTGTAAAAATGTCGCGCTTTGGTGCCCCTATAATTAGGGCTTTTGTTGGGCATCGCAAGTATGCAGTTGACCGAATATACGGCCTCATATGAGTGATTCTGTGCCAAAAACCATCGTTGCCTTGGGGGCAAATCTCAGTTTGGGACGAACTGAGCCTCACTTGACGCTACGGCAGGCGCTTACTGCACTTTCGGAGAAGGGCCTGGTGATTCGCGACGTCAGCCGGTTTTTTTCCACACCTTGTTTTCCTGCAGGTGCGGGGCCTGACTATGTGAATGCGGCTGCGTCGATTGAAACGACCAAAGCTCCGGAGGAGTTGTTGCAGGATTTGCATGCCGTCGAGCATGAGTTCGGTCGCGAACGCGCGCAGCGATGGGGCATGCGGACCCTCGATCTGGATCTGATCTGTTACGCGGATCAGGTGTTGCCAGACCGCGCCACTTTCGATCTTTGGCGTGATCTTGATCCGGATCTGCAAGCGCAGTCGGCTCCGGACGAACTGATCCTACCGCATCCGCGCCTGCAGGACAGGGCGTTTGTGCTGGTTCCCATGGCCGATATTGCACCGGAATGGCGGCATCCGGTGCTGAACAAGACGGTGACGCAGATGATGGCTGCCTTATCCACGGCAGACGTGGCTGAGGTTACGCCACTGTGATTGGTGCAGGGGCAGCATTTCTTGCTTGTCAAGGCGTACAATCGGCCTTAGATAAACCTCTTCCTGACATGGACTCAGTAACGGAGAGCGCCCAATGGCCCGCGTGACGGTTGAAGACTGCGTAGACAAGGTTCCGAACCGGTTCGAACTGGTGATGCTTGCCGCCCACCGGGCGCGCGAGATTTCTGCCGGCGGTCCGATCACCGTTGACCGTGACAACGACAAGAACCCTGTCGTGTCGCTGCGCGAGATCGCCGACGAAACTCAGAGCGCGGATGAATTGCGCGAGCGTCTGATCGAGGCCAACCAGACCCAGATCGAGGTTGATGAGCCCGAAGAAGATCAGATGGCATTGCTGATGGGTGCAGAAACGGACAAGCCCGCCGATGATGACATGTCCGAAGAAAAGCTCCTGCGTGCTCTGATGGAGGCGCAAGGCCAGGGTTAACCCCAGCGACAAAGGTGCGGACCGGATGATTTCAGCAGAAGACCTGATTGCGCTGGTCCGCAATTACAATCCTAGGACAAATGCCGAGCGCATCGAGCGGGCCTATGAGTTTGGCCAGCAGATGCATGAAGGGCAATTCCGCCATTCTGGCGAGCCCTATTTTACCCATCCCGTTGCGGTTGCCGCTATACTTACCGAACAGCGTTTGGATGATGCGACTATTATCACGGCGCTTTTGCACGACACGATCGAGGACACCAAGGCCAGCTATGGCAAAGTGGCCGAGCTGTTCGGAGATGAGGTCGCCAAACTTGTCGATGGCGTCACCAAGCTGACCAACTTGCAGCTGTCCAGCCGCGAGACCAAACAGGCTGAGAATTTTCGCAAGCTGTTCATGGCCATGTCCAAGGACCTGCGCGTTATTCTGGTCAAGCTGGCCGACCGTCTGCACAACATGCGCACGATCAAGGCGATGCGCCCCGAAAAGCAGGTGATCAAGGCGCGCGAGACGATGGATATCTATGCGCCACTTGCAGGCCGGATGGGGATGCAATGGATGCGTGAGGAACTGGAAGACCTCGCCTTCCGCGTTCTCAACCCCGAAGGCCGCCAGTCGATCATCCGCCGCTTTATCACCCTGCAACGCGAAACCGGCGATGTGATCCACCGGATCACCGGTGATATGCGGCATGAATTGGAAAAGGCAGAGATTGAGGCCGAGGTCTTTGGCCGCGCCAAGAAACCCTATTCAATCTGGCGCAAGATGCAGGAGAAAGACCAGGGTTTCTCTCGGCTGTCTGACATCTATGGGTTCCGCATCATCACCATGACCGAGGAGGATTGCTATCGCACGCTTGGAGCCATCCATCAGCGTTGGCGAGCGGTGCCGGGGCGGTTCAAGGATTATATTAGCCAGCCGAAATCGAACGGATACCGCTCGATCCACACCACAGTGTCGGGCCGCGATGGTAAGAGGGTTGAGGTGCAGATCCGCACCCGTCAGATGCATGACGTCGCCGAAACCGGAGTCGCAGCGCATTGGTCGTATCGCGATGGCGTGCGCACTGAAAACCCGTTTGCCGTGGACCCGGCCAAGTGGATTTCGAACCTGACTGAACAGTTCGACAACGAAGAAGACCACGAAGATTTCCTCGAAGCCGTAAAGCTGGAAATGTACTCCGACCAGGTCTTCTGCTTTACGCCCAAGGGCGATGTGGTGAAATTGCCGCGCGGGGCGACGCCGATTGATTTCGCCTATGCGATCCATACCCGTATTGGCCATGCCTGCGTTGGTGCTAAGGTGGATGGCATCCGCGTACCGCTATGGACCCGGCTCAAGAACGGACAATCGGTGGATATCATCACCGCAGATGGGCAGACGCCGCAGGTCACATGGCTTGAGATCGCGGTAACAGGCAAGGCCCGCACCGCGATCCGGCGTGCGCTGCGCGAAGTGGATCGCGAGCGCTTTATTCGATTGGGCAAAGAACTGGCGCGCTCGGGCTTTGAACATGTAGGTCGCAAGGCGACCGACAAGGCGTTGGAAACCGCGGCCAAGCACTTGCGCCTGAAGGATCGTGATGAACTGCTGGCGCGATTGGGCAGTGCGGAACTCACCGCCCATGACGTGGTCGAGGCCGTTTATCCCGAGCTGACCAAGGATGAGGGCGATGCGATCCCGATGCGCCGCGCGGTGATTGGCCTGGAGCCGGGGCAGAAATTCGACCGCGCACCTTGCTGCCAGCCGTTGCCCGGTGAGCGTATTGTTGGGATCACCTATCGCGGTAAAGGCGTTGAGGTGCACGCAATCGATTGCAATCGATTGTCGGATTTCGAAAGCGAGCCAGAGCGCTGGGTTGATCTGCATTGGCATTCCGGCACCCACCCCGCCGCCTATGGCGCGACGCTTGATTTGACCATCGGCAATGACGCCGGGGTACTGGGGCGCATTTGCACATTGATTGGCGAGAAAAAGGCCAATATCTCGAACCTGGAGTTTGTTGATCGGAAACCAGATTTTTACCGGTTGCTGATCAATGTTGAGTTGCGTGACCTGGAACAGTTGCATTCACTCATGCTGATGCTTGAGGCTGAAAGCCATGTCGCCGCCGTAGAACGGCACAGGGAACAGGCAAAACCAGTTGTTGCGGCTGGCTGAGTAGGGGTGATCAGGAGTGGTTTTCAAGCGCCGAGATCGACGCTCGCCCATCCAGATCGCATCGGAGTTCGTCTATCCGCGCGGTGGATGGACCCGCGCCTTTCACTACGTCAAGCATCGGGTGCGGCGTCTGCCGGATTCCCCTGATCGGATCGCGCGTGGCATCGGCGCCGGAGTTTTTGCAGCCTTTACGCCGTTTTATGGGATGCACTTCGTTGTTGCCGCGCTTTGTGCACGCCTGATCAACGGCAATATCCTTGCGGCGCTCAGCGGGACGTTCTTCGGTAATCCCCTGACTTATGTCCCGATTGGTGTGATCTGCCTACAAACGGGTCATTTCATTCTGGGGACAGAGTTCGACAAGAGTGTTGAGCGCGGGTTGATGGGTAAGTTCGCCAGCGCGTTGGGCGATCTCAAAAATAACTTTCTGTCGATATTCACCGACCGTGTCGCGGACTGGCACGGGCTTGGCGTGTTTTACTACGAGGTGTTTTATCCCTACCTCGTTGGGGGCATTCTGCCCGGCCTTTTGGCCGGAGCTATATGCCACTACCTCAGCCTGCCGCTGATCCGCACGTATCAGCAACGCCGCCGCGATAAGATCAAAGCGAAATTCGAAGAAATCAAACGACGGGCGGAAGAATCGGCTGACGCCTTGACCTCAAAACCCCTAGGCTCGGGTCAAACATTGAAAAAGGAATCGAACGATGTCTGACAACCAATTGCGCCTGGGTGTAAACATCGACCACGTCGCCACCGTACGTAATGCGCGTGGCGGGGCTTATCCTGACCCTCTGCGCGCTGCCAAGCTGGCCGAAGAGGCGGGGGCCGATGGCATCACCGCCCATTTGCGCGAAGACCGTCGCCATATCTCTGACGCTGATATCGACGGGCTGATGGAGGTTCTGTCGGTCCCGCTGAACTTCGAGATGGCGGCAACGGACGAGATGCAGAAAATCGCCCTGCGCCACAAACCGCATGCTGTGTGTATCGTTCCCGAAAAGCGCGAGGAGCGCACAACCGAGGGCGGGCTTGAGGTCGCGCGCGAGGAAAACAAGCTGGCGCATTTCATTGCGCCGTTGCGCGACGTAGGTTGCCGCGTGTCGATCTTCATCGCCGCAGATCAACGCCAGATCGAAGCCGCGCATCGCATTGGGGCCGAGGTCATCGAGTTGCACACCGGTGCCTATTGCGATGCCCATGCCGAAGGCCGCATGGAAGATGCCGCGCGCGAGCTTGAGGCGCTGCGCACAATGTCGAGCTTTGCCCATTCTCTGGGGCTTGAGGTGCATGCCGGCCACGGGCTCACCTATGACACGGTTCAGCCGATCGCTGCCTTCCCCGAGGTGCAAGAGCTGAATATCGGTCACTTCCTGATTGGCGAGTCGATCTTTTTGGGCCTCACGCCTGCCATCCAGGAGATGCGCCGCCTGATGAATGAGGCGCGCGCGTGATCACATACGGCTTCATTGCGATCTGGTTTGCCTGGATCATGGCCGGGGGCTCTCCGGGGCCTGCAACCATGGGCATCGCAGGAACCGCGATGAATGAAGGCCGCCGCGCCGGGTTGGCCTTCGCGCTGGGCATTTGTGCTGGCTCTGCCGCATGGGGGATCGCCGCAGCACTGGGTCTGTCGGCGATCATGCTGGCCAATGTCTGGGTATTCGAGATCATCCGATATGTGGGCGTGGCCTATCTGGGCTGGCTTGCCTTCAAAGCTCTGCGCCGCGCGATGACCTCGGATGAGGTTGCTTTGGGTCAACCTGTCACAGGTTCTCTGCCGACAATCTTTGCCAAAGGCGCTGCAATCCACCTAACCAATCCAAAGGCAATCCTCAGCTGGGGTTCTATCTACGCTATCGTTGCGCCGAACGATGCCAGCTTGCTGATGTTGCTGGGGTATTTCGCACTGCTCTATGCCGGGTCATTGCTGATCTTTATCGGCTATGCCTTTCTCTTTTCCTCAAGCCGTATGGTCCAAGGTTACCGCCGCGCCCGCCGCTGGTTTGACTTGGCATTTGCCGGGTTCTTCGGGCTGGCGAGTTACAAGATCCTGACGGTGCGGTTGGGGTGATGAATCTTTGGACATCCGATCAGAAAACCTTGTTGTTTAACCGGGTTGGATACCTAGCGCTGTTCATAATTTCTCTTATGTCGTCGGTAAATGCAGACTTTGCTCAAGAAAAATTGGGCCTGGAGGGAATGTTTTTCTTTCCGCTCGATATTCTGGTTATGCCGGTTGTTATGACAACGTTGCTCCAGACACTTCTATTTTCAAAGCGGCTTAATGATGCGACCCCAAACGCCACCTTATGGTACAACGCCACCTACATGGTTGCTCTGTCGGTGTCGGTTTTGTGGACGGCTCAACTCTCAGTATTGGTTTACGGATTTAGGTATTGGCACAGAGTTGACTTCTGGGAAGTCACCTTGAGAAACGTCATTTTGCTTTTCTGGGCAGTGGTTGCCATAGCTATTTGTCGTGCTGTGTTAGGGCAAGTTATACAAATAAAACAAACGTACTTCGGCAAAAAAAGTAGCTAAGAAAATGATCCTCGGAATCGGCACAGACCTCGCGAATATCGACCGCATACAAGGCACGCTGGATCGATTTGGCGACCGGTTCCGCAATCGGGTCTTCACCGAGACTGAGCAGCGCAAGGCCGAACGCCGCGCTGACACCGCTGGCACCTATGCCAAGCGCTGGGCCGCGAAAGAGGCGTGTTCCAAGGCGTTGGGCACGGGTTTGCGTATGGGTATCTCGTGGAAAGATATGGCTGTTACCAACCTAAAAACCGGCCAGCCTGTGATGCATGTCACCGGTTGGGCGGCAGAACGGCTCAAGGAAATGACGCCCGATGGGCATGAGGCGATCATCCACGTCACCCTGACGGATGATCACCCCTGGGCGCAGGCTTTTGTGGTGATCGAGGCCAGACCCCTTGCTGACACGGCTGCGGCCTTGACTTGGCCCCAGCCGCCCCGCATGTAGCATCCCAACGACGCAATGACCGGAGAGCAGTATGGCCGAGGACGCCAAAACAGGTAACCCCGTGTGGGAGACGATCAAAACCATCGTCTATGCCCTTTTGATTGCGGGCGTTTTCCGCACCCTGTTCTTTCAGCCGTTCTGGATTCCCTCCGGCTCGATGAAGCAGACCTTGCTGATTGGCGACTTTCTGTTCGTCAACAAGATGGCCTATGGCTACTCTTATGCCTCCTGTCCCAGCTTGACCTTCGTGAACATCGATGCCGAAGATATCTGTGGCTGGCTGCCCGGCGACGACAACACGCGTATCTGGGGCGGCGAGCCCGAGCGCGGTGATGTCATCGTGTTCCGCCACCCGGTCACGAGGCGGGATTACATCAAACGTCTGATCGGATTGCCGGGTGATCGCATTCAGGTGCGCGAAGGTCAGATCATCCTGAACGGCACTCCGGTGCCGCAACAGGCTGACGGCGTGTTCACCGAAATCGCAGAACCCCAGGGGCCGCAACGCCTGCGCCCGCGCTGTGAAAACGGGCCGGTTGGAAATGGCGGCACCTGCGAAAAGTCACGCCTGATCGAAACTTTGCCCAATGGTGTGTCCTATGATGTGCTGAACATCGGCAATCAGGGGGCTGACAATACCGGTATCTATACTGTGCCCGAGGGCCACTATTTCTTCATGGGTGACAACCGCGACAACTCTGCCGATAGCCGCTTGCCGCAATCTGCCGGCGGCGTTGGTTTTGTGCCATACGAAAACCTGATCGGCCGTGCTGACCGGATCATGTTCTCGTCCGCCGGGCGCTCCATGCTGTTCTTCTGGACCTGGCGCGGGGATCGGTTCTTTAAGGCGGTGAATTGAAGCTTTCATTCGAGATAAAAGCATTCCAGCAGCGTTTGGGATACGAATTCACCAATCCTGAACTGCTGGTGCGCGCATTGACCCATGGATCAGTGTCTTCGGCCACGCGGCCCGATAACCAGCGGTTGGAGTTTCTGGGGGACCGCGTACTGGGCCTGGTCATGGCGACTGCCTTGCTAGAGGCGGACAAGAAAGCCACCGAAGGCCAGTTGGCGCCGCGCTTCAACGCGTTGGTCCGCAAAGAGGCCTGTGCAGATGTTGCTCGCCAGATTGATCTGGGGGCAGTGCTGAAACTGGGCCGGTCCGAGATGCTGTCGGGTGGTCGCCGCAAACAGGCACTACTGGGTGATGCGATGGAGGCGGTCATCGCGGCCATTTATCGTGATGCCGGTTTTGAGGCGGCGCGGGACGTCATCATTGCCTTATGGGGCGAGCGCATTCACAAGGTTGAAGCCGATGCCCGTGATGCCAAAACCGCGCTGCAGGAATGGGCGCAAGCCCGCGGTCAGAAACCTCCGGCTTATGTCGAGGTCAAACGCACCGGCCCCGACCACGCCCCCATTTTCACCATCGCTGCCCGTCTGCAGGACGGCACTGAGGCGCAGGCGACCGCAGGCTCGAAACGCCAGGCCGAGCAGGCTGCTGCGAAATCTCTGTTGGGTCAGTTGAGTTGAGCTGTTTCGCCGAATTCGGAACATGAAGATCAGACCGGCACAGATAGCGGACGCCGCCAGCCTTGCGGCATTGTCGATTGAGGTCTGGATCAGTACCTACCTGCGGCATGGCGTAAACGCTTTCTTCGCCGAGTTTGTTCTGTCCGAATTCACGGTCGCTCGGTTCGAGGCTCTGCTTGAAGAGGGGGGCGATATGCTGATGGTCTCTGAAAACAGCGACGGGATCGACGGCTATATTCGGCTAGCAGAGAAACGCGTTGCACCCGTTGATGGGCTTTCCGATCTTGAGGTCCTTACGTTTTACGTCCAGCCCCGCCATCACGGTAAAGGCATAGGTTCCGCATTGCTGGATGTTGCGATCAAATATGCTCGGGATCTAGGCCGGAATGGGATCTGGCTGACAACCAATTCCGAGAACAAACCCGCAATTGATTTCTATCTGTCCAAAGGGTTCGAGCAGGTTGGTGTCACGGATTTCCGTATTGGGGATCAAGCCTACCCGAACCATGTGCTGGCTTTGACGATACCAGGGCAAGCCTAAAGTCAATCTGCTGGGTAAAGCCGCTTGGCCCGGTCTTCCAATGCTTGATGGCATGACACTGAAGCGTCCAGCTTCCCGAATGCTCCAGAACTACGCTACCCGCTCGGAACGCGACAAATCCCTCTGGCCCGCAGCGCCATTCTGCTATACGGGTGCGCACTTGCAAACAGGATCGCAGCACACATGACCACACGCGCCGGATTTATCGCCCTGATCGGAGAGCCCAATGCAGGCAAATCCACCCTTCTGAATCGAATGGTCGGGGCCAAGGTCTCGATCGTGACGCATAAGGTGCAGACCACACGCGCCCGCATTCGCGGTGTGGCGATGGAGGGCGACGCGCAACTGGTTTTTGTCGATACGCCCGGCCTGTTCAAACCCCGCCGCCGTCTGGACCGCGCCATGGTGGCTGCCGCGTGGGGCGGGGCAGCGGATGCCGATGTCGTTGTCCTGATGATCGAGGCCCATCGCGGCATCACCGAAGGCGTCGAACGCATCCTTGAAGGTCTCGAAGAGATTGGGCAGGGTCGCACCATTGCTCTGGCCATCAACAAGATAGATAAGGTCCCGTCTGAGAAGCTTCTGGCGCTGACCAGCGATCTGAACGCACGCTACCCCTTTGCCGAAACCTTCATGATTTCCGCGGAAAAGGGTCACGGCGTCGATGATCTGCGGAAATGGCTAGCCTCGCAATTGCCCGAAGGTCCGTGGCTCTATCCCGAAGATCAGATCGCCGATCTGCCTCTGCGTATGATCGCCGCCGAGATGACGCGCGAGAAACTGACCCTGCGCCTACACCAGGAACTGCCCTATCAATTGACCGTCGAGACCGAAAACTGGGAAGAGCGCAAGGATGGTTCGGCCAAGGTCGATCAGGTCATCTATGTCATGCGCGACGGCCACAAGGGCATCGTTCTGGGTAAACGAGGCGAAACGATCAAGGCCGTCAGCCAGGCCGCGCGGGCCGAGTTGGAAGAGTTCCTCGACCGCAAGATCCACCTGTTCCTGCAGGTTAAAGTCCGGCCCAATTGGCTGGAGGAATCCGAGCGCTATTCGGAGATGGGGCTGGACTTCAAAGACGGCAACGCATGACCCGCCTGACGGCCGAATTTTGGGTGCATGCCTATCTGGCGCGTTTGCGGTTGCAGGATATCCCGGCATTTGTTGTGGCCCATGGGGACAACACGGCAGGCGCTGTGCTGGTCAAGATGAACACGCTTGACGGGCAAGCCATCGCCTATCAACGCAGCTTTGACCTGATGAGCGGTGAGCGGAAATGGATTGAGCTATCCTCGGGGCCCGAAGGCGATGTGGACGCCACCCTCACCAAACAACGCAGCTTCGACCCCGATCTTTGGGTGATCGAGGTCGAGGATAGGCAAGGGCGACATCTGTTAGGGGAAGAGGGGTTGGAGTAAGAACTCTAGCGAGTTCGGTATCCACTCTTTTGCCTGAACATAAACGCGTTCAGTCTGAGTCTGAAAAATAAACAAAGCTCATCTTGTTGCCGTCCAGATCGCGGGCATATGCGCCAAAAAAGTCAGGGCCATACTGCGGGCGCGGTCCCGGGTCGCCTTCGTTTGTACCGCCATTGGCCATCGCGATTGCATGGACTTTGCGCACTTCATCTTCGCTTTCGCACATCAGGCCGACCATGTTGCCGTTACCCGGTTTTGCAGTTTTTTGATCATGAGGCAGCGAAACCCATATTCGTCCGCCGTCGCGCAGTTGGTAGCAGACAGCGTAGGGCATGTATTCAGCTACGACTTTGCCACCAATTCCAGCCATTGTTGTGTCGTAAAACTTGCGGGCTTTGGCAACGTCGTTTGAGCCGATCATTACGTAGTTAAGAGACATGGATTGAATTCCTTTCTAAGAACATTGGGCGAACATTAGCTAGTGCGGTGATAGCGCGCAATTCGATTGTTCGACCCTGTAAATCCCCTAGGCCAGTTTCTGCCTTGTGTGTTTAGCGGGCATGAGATTTTCTGCGAATAGACAAGACAACCGAACGGACACAGCCTTGGACTGGCGCGATCACGGCATACTTCTGACTTCTCGCCGACACGGCGAAACATCGGCGATTGTAGAGGTTTTCACAGAAGCCCATGGTCGCCATGCCGGGGTCGTGCGCGGTGGGACCAGCCGGAAGATTGCGCCGATCCTACAGCCGGGCGCGCAGCTGGATGTGCTGTGGCGCGCGCGGTTGGAGGAGCATATCGGCACGTTTCAGGTTGAACCTCTGCGGTCCCGCGCAGCGGCGGCGTTTTCCGGGCGGTTGGCTTTGTCAGGTTTGAACGCGGTTGTGTCGCTGCTATCCTTCTGCCTGCCAGAGCGAGAGCCTCATCCGGCGATCTACAAGCAGACCGAACAATTGATGGATCTGTTGGGACAGGACGACATTTGGCCGTTGGCCTATCTGCGGTGGGAGTTGGCGCTGCTTGAGGAGCTGGGCTTTGGTCTGGACCTGTCAGCCTGCGCCGTCACCGGCGCGACGGAGGGGTTGGCCTTTGTCTCACCCAAAACGGGGCGGGCGGTCAGCACAGAGGGCGCAGGTGATTGGGCAGATCGGTTGCTGCCATTGCCACTTTGCCTGCGCGGCGAAGGCGATGCGCCGGATGTTGAGGTTGCAACCGGCTTAAAGACCACGGGCTATTTTTTGGAAAACCGCGTCGCCCCTGCGTTGGGTCATACGCCATTGCCTCAGGCACGGGCGCGGTTTGTAGATCAACTTACTCGACGGCTTTGAACACCATCTCGTGCCCGGCATCGTTGCGCAGGATCAGCACGTTCCCCGACACCTCGGATTGAGTCATCGCCATCAACGCGGCAAAATAAGTGCCTTCAAGTTCGAGCGATGCGCAGGCCGCTCGCGTCGCGCTGAGATTTTCAATCTCGAACCAGGGATATGGCGCGCTGATCGTCGCCTGATAGCTGTTGCAGGGGGCATTTCCGACAATCTGCCCGTCTGCAGGAAACCTTAGCAGCGCGCTGGCCTCAAACGATTGGCCATCAATCTCCTGCAATTTCCATGTTTGGTCTGACCCACCATAGGCAGACACGGTTTCATCCCGGTCACATTGCAAGAGCCCAATGAGCGGTAACGCAAAGGCAAGGCGGATCATATCAGTCTCCTACGACCTCGGAACGCTTTGCCTTTAGGCGTGTCGATCCGGCATCGTCAAGCAAGTTGAGGGCTTGCCGCAATACTCAGGCCATAGTTGACCCAAGGTCACAAATCGACATAGTGGAGCCAAGCTAAACCCGGAACTTAGTCAGCATCACACATTGTGCTGAAGGGCGATGCCCTTTGAACTGGTCGTTCCAAAAGTAGAGTTTGTTTCATGTCACAGGTCAGCGACACCGAAACCAAAAAGCGAACGCGGCCCATCGTCAAAGTCGTGATCGTCCTGGTTTATTTGGTGTTTTTGTTCCTGCTGGTTGAATTGCTGTCTTACGTCGCGGTTGTTCACCTGTTTGACAATGCGCTCGGTGGCAAGGCCGAGCGTCATCTTTACTCCTCGATCCGAGGGCATGAACTTAACCCCGACTACCAACGTCAATTCGATACGGGCGGGCAGCGCATTCATTCGGATCAGGGGTTCAGGTATGACTCCGTTGTCGATCTGCCTAAGCCAAATAGCACCTATCGCATCTTTATGATGGGAGGCTCCACCGCCTATGCCATCGGATCGCAAGGGCGCGTGTATCCAGATTATCCGACGCTCACCAATAGTGAAACGGTGTCCTACTTTCTTGAACAAACACTCCGCGAGCAGCTGAAGGATGACATGCCCGGTGTGAAGATCGAGGTGATCAACGCCGGTGTTGCCGCCTATCACAGCTTTCAGCATGTGCTGTATATCTACGAGACGCTCTATGAGTACGAGCCTGACCTGATTGTTTTTCTGGACGGTCACAATGATTTCTACAATGTGGGGGTTAAAAATCCGATCCAGAGCTATGGCTATTCCTCAGCCCGGATGGTGGATGCGCTCAACGACCGCGAGCCTTTCTTTGCGGCCTATGCGTTCTTGCGGGCCCCGGCCGAGTATTCCTATACGTTCAAGCTAGCGTCGAAATTCACTCAGGGTCTGTATCAGCGCTATGAGGCGCCTAACTACAATCTGACCGGCGACGTGACCGCGCTGGAACGCGATTTCTCAGCCGAGCTGGCCGAGACCGCGCGTCGTGGTTTTCTGCGTAATTACAAGCTTATCGAGACTTTTGGTGCCTATCACGGGTTCTGCTACCATGTCTTCCTGCAGCCTGAGGTGGTATTCGAAAACGTCGAAAACCTGAGCGCGGCAGATCAGGAAATCGCTCAGATAACGCGCGACTGGTACGTGCCCGGACGAGAGCAGGTGATGACGCGCGCGCGCGCTGAGTTTCCGGCGCTGTTTGATCAGGCCGATATTCCCTATACCGAAATCGCTGAGATCGCAGCTCCTGAACACAAAGACAAAAGCCTGTATGTCGACTACACGCACCTGACGGCAGAAGGATCGAAACTGGTGGCGGCCCGAATGTTACCGGTGGTGATCGATACGATCACAAAATGCGAGACGGGGTCCTGATCTCAGAACGCAAGTTCACCGTTTAGTAATTGCGTGCGCACCTCCATCCTTGGGTGCCAGTTGTACCGGGTATCTTCCCGAACAGGCCCCCAGAACAAGGCGCCACTATTGCGCCATGGATCAAGGATTATGCCGTCATACATCGAATCGCCCTTGGCACTGATCAGGGCGGAATGGTGAATGATCCGAAAGGGTGTCGGTGGTGAAGTGGCCCAATGCAGTTCGAGCGTTCGAAACCTTTCCTGCCGCAGTCGCCGCGTCATGGCCTGAGCCCAGTCATTGCACAGGCCGTATTCCCGAAAGCCGTTGGCGACCTTGGCGTTATGTATGATCGCCGGGTCGGTTACATTCCATTCTCGGGCAAGGTGTTGAGAATAGGTGTACGAGATTGATGCGGCGGTTTGTGCCTCGACCGGATCAACCTCTGGTCCGAGGGATTGAATGGCTTGTGCCAGTTCGTCGATATCATCTTGATTTGCGGTTGGCTGCGGCACCGCGCAGCCGCTTAGGGTCAGGGCCGTCAACATAGCCCAGAGAACCAATATTCGTGTCATGTCGGGTGCCAGCAATTGTCCAGTTTCTTCTGGTGGCAATAAGTCGGTATCGACGGATTTCATAGGGGAAGTTTGGCCGCAGGTTTGCCAACACTACTGGTTTAGCAAATTGGACTGCGTTGGTTACAACAACTGTCGCAAGAAAAGACCCGGTGCAAAGACCGGGTCAGTTGGGGAAACAAGGCTGCCTTGTTCGATCACCCGAGCAGACGTCGTGCGATGACCTGTGCCTGAATTTCGGCAGCCCCTTCGAAGATATTCAGAATGCGCGCGTCACACAGAACGCGGCTGATCTTGTATTCCAGCGCAAAGCCGTTGCCGCCATGTATTTGCAGACCATTGTCAGCTGCAGCCCAAGCAACGCGGGCCCCCAGCAATTTGGCCATACCGGCCTCAAGATCGCAGCGGTGGCCGTGGTCCTTTTCCCAGGCCGAGAAATAGGTCAGCTGACGCGCGATCATGATCTCGACCGCCATCATCGCCAGTTTGCCCGAGACACGGGGGAAGTTGATCAGCGATTTACCGAATTGTTTCCGATCCTGCGCATATTGCATCGCAATATCCAATGCGCTTTGCGCCACGCCAATCGCGCGTGCGGCCGTCTGGATGCGAGCAGATTCAAACGTCTCCATCAGCTGTTTGAAGCCTTTGCCTTCTTCCCCGCCCAGAAGGTTTTCGCCTTTCACGTGGAAACCGTCAAAGCCCAGCTCGTATTCCTTCATTCCGCGATAACCCAGAACCTCGATCTCGCCACCGGTCATGCCGGGGGTGGGAAATGGATTTTCATCGGTGCCCGGGGTTTTTTCGGCCAGGAACATGGACAGGCCACGGTGGTCGGTGCTGTCCGGGTTGGTGCGGGCCAGCAAGGTCATAACATGGGTGCGGGCCGCATGGGTGATCCAGGTTTTGTTGCCGGTGATCTGGTAGTCGCCGTTCTCATCTTTGACCGCTCGGGTGCGCAGGCTGCCAAGGTCCGAGCCAGTATTGGGTTCTGTAAACACGGCGGTCGGCAAGATCTCGGCGCTGGCCAGTTTGGGCAGCCAATTGGCTTTTTGTTCGTCCGTGCCGCCAGCCAGGATCAATTCAGCCGCAATTTCAGACCGGGTACCCAGAGAACCGACGCCGATATAGCCCCGCGACAACTCTTCTGACACCACGCACATTGAGGCTTTGGATAGGCCAAAACCGCCGAATTCCTCGGGGATGGTCAGGCCGAACACGCCCATTTCGGCCAGTTCTTCAATGATCTCGATCGGGATCAGTTCGTCTTTCAGGTGCCAGTCATGGGCGTTGGGTTCGACCTTTTCGACCGCATAACGGCGGAACTGATCGCGGATCATCTCAAGCTCTTCATCCAGGCCCGAGGCCCCGAACATGGCGGCACCGGCCTGCGCCTCCATCAATTCGACCAAACGTGTCCGCGCGGCTTGTGAGTTGGCCTGCGACATGAGGGTCTGCACTTCGGGGCATTGGAACCCGGACAACGCATCCCAACCAAGACCAAGATCCTGAAGGCGTACAACCTCACCCTGGTTCATGGGGATACCACCGGCCACCTGATGCAGGTATTCACCAAAGGCGATCTGATGCAGCAGCTGTTCGGTCTCGCCGAACTTGCCTGCGGCTTCCAGTGCTTCGGCCCACCGCTGCATCTGTTGCAGAGATTGGTTATACGTGGCCAGCCAGGCCAGCCCATGCGCGGCGGTTTGGTTGGCTTCGATTAACGCACCAGAGACGCGCCCATCAGATGTCACCATGTTCCGTATTGAACCGCGCGCTTTCTCAAAGACAGCCTCAACAGCCGGTACCGCTTTGCTGGTCAGGCTCAGAAGGTCTGGCAAAGTCGCATTGGTGGTCATCGGGGATATGTCCTGTCCATCATGGGCCATGAATCGCGTCCTGTCTTGGGTGGTCTGGTCATATCATGCTGCACGTGCAGCGCAACAAAAATACTCATTACGTTGCGAAAAAGTTCAAAAGTTGCGCTTTCATTTTGAGATGCAGAAAGCTTGACGCCTTACATAGTGTTGGTTTCAGCGCCGCCCATCTGCAAAGCGAAACGCGAAATACAAACCCAGCATCAGGAAAAGCAGGCCCGAGATATCGCCGATCAAATAGGCCACATATTCAACCGTCGCGCTGCCAAAGGCCATGTTGGTCAGGCCAGAGACTAGAATTGACGTGATTACGCCAACGCCCATTACGCAAATCCAACAGGGCTTTCTGTCGGCTCTTGGGAACAAATCCCAACCCATCCGTTTCAGAAGGTAGAACACCGCCGGCACGGTTGTGACCGCGATGGCAATGGCCATCAGGCGGCTGGGCAGGAACAGATCCGCCCCGCCCAGTATTGCAAAAACCGCAATGACCCCCGGCAACAGGGCAAAGATCGCCCGCCAACCCAACAGCCAAGCGGATAGCACGCGCACTCCGTGCGGTAGAAACAGCAAGCTTGCCCGGCTGGGATATTCTGGGAAGAACATGTTTTGTAGCGGCATCAAAACCTCAAAGGTGAGGAGTGATGCGACCACATAAGCCAAAGAGGCAAAGAAAGTTTCTGTGACCCACCTGCGCACCGGGATCAACCAATGATGCGCAAGAGGCGCAGCTTATCTGGGCGCATGAACGATGTATCGCCCTCGATTTGCATTGCCGCTTTGAGACAAATAGCCTTTTTCAACCAACGATTTCAGCGCACGAAAAAAAGTCGGACGCGAAACTCTTTGGACCAGAGTGTGTTCGATCAAGCCGAACGTCCGAACCTCTTGATCTGCTTTCGATAGCTCCTCGGCCGCGTAGTAGATGTCGCGTTCGACCGGCGAGAGATTCTCCAGCCCCAATGTACGCTCCATGCTCTGCATCAACTTACGCAGCTCGGTCAGTTTCGAAATTTCTGTCATATTTTACCTGTCTTGCTTCGTGCCAGACACCGTCCAGTCCTGGTGGTGCGAAATCGGTTGAATTTGGGTGTTCAACAAGTTGCGCGCTGGCACGTATCCCCGTGTAAGTGGTTTACTCTTCTAGTTGGGTGGCCCGATCTGCAGAGGTGAGTATGCAGGCGCGAGAAACCCTGTGGTGCTTTCTGTTTTGGATCCGACGCAGTTGCATCGGAGGTCTTGGTAATGGGCCGAGTGCCTATCTCAATCTGAGTGTCAAAACAATAAAATTGTTGAGAATGGTGCCGTGGCGTAACTATTGAAGGTCAAAGTACCATATTGATGACGCAAAAAAGAAGGGGCGCAAGCGCCCCTGTCTGTTCAACCGATTGCGACCGATTTTATGTCGTCGTCGATGAAGGGGATGTATTGCTCAAAATTCTCGGCAAACATCTGCACCAATTTCTCAGCTTGCTTGTCAAAGGCTGCCTGATCGTCCCAGGTACGGCGCGGGTCCAGCAGAACTTCGGGAACGCCGGGCACTGAAACGGGCACGTCAAAGCCGAAATTGGCATCCTTGCGGAATTCGGCATCAGCCAGAGACCCTTCGAGCGCAGCAGTCAGCAGAGCACGGGTCGCCTTGATCGGCATCCGGCTGCCCACACCATAGGCTCCGCCAGTCCAGCCGGTGTTGACCAGCCAGCACGTGGCGCCGTGCTGGGCGATCTTGTCACGCAGCAGGTTGCCATAGGCTTCCGGGCGACGCGGCATGAAGGGCGCGCCAAAGCAGGTAGAAAAGGTCGGCTGCGGCTCGGTCACGCCACGCTCGGTGCCTGCCACCTTCGAGGTGAAGCCAGACAGAAAGTGATACATCGCCTGCGCCGGTGTC
Organism: Pseudomonadota bacterium; assembly: GCA_039818265.1. Lineage (GTDB taxonomy): Bacteria > Pseudomonadota > Alphaproteobacteria > Rhodobacterales > Rhodobacteraceae > Ruegeria. Next base: position 150,268 of record JBCBUG010000008.1, read on the forward strand.
AGCCGCGCGATCGGAGGTAGGACGCCAAACGCATCACAAGTCAGCATGATGATATTCTTCGGGTGACCGCCCAGAGCGCTACTGGACGCGTTCGAGATATACTCGAGCGGGTAGGCACAGCGCATGTTCGCGGTCAGCGAGTCATCGTCGAAATCCAATTCCTTGGTTTCGGGGTCGAAGACCATGTTCTCGATGACTGTGCCGAACTTGCTGGTTGTCGCGTAGATCTCGGGCTCGGCCTCGGCGTTCAGGTTGATCGTCTTGGCGTAGCAGCCACCTTCAAAGTTAAAGGTGCCACGATCCGACCAGCCATGTTCGTCGTCACCTATCAGCACGCGGGCAGGGTCAGCAGACAGCGTTGTCTTGCCGGTGCCCGACAGGCCGAAGAAGACCGCCGTGTCGACCGGGTTGCCCACGGCGTGGTTGGCCGAGCAATGCATCGGCATCACGCCTTTTTCTGGCAGCATGTAGTTCAACAGGGTGAAGACGGACTTTTTGTTCTCACCCGCGTACTCCGTGCCGCCGATCAGGATCAGCTTGCGGTCGAAATTCAGCGCAATCACCGTCTCGCTGCGGCAGTTGTGCTTGGCCGGGTCCGCCTTGAAGCTGGGGCAGTTGATGATGGTGAAATCCGCCGTGAAATCATCCAGATCCTCACGATCGGGACGGCGCAGCAGGTGACGGATGAACAGGTTGTGCCAGGCCAACTCGGTGACCATGCGCACATTGATTGAATAGGTAGGATCAGCTCCGCCTACTAGGTCCTGCACGAAATAGTCGCGGCCCTTCATATGCTCGAGCATATCTTCATAGAGCGCATCGAACCCCTCCGGGCTCATCGCGGCGTTGTTTTCCCACCAGATGCTGTCGGCGACGCTGTCTGTCTTGACGACGTGCTTGTCCTTGGGCGAGCGGCCGGTGAACTTACCGGTGGTGACCAAAAAAGCACCGCCGTTGCCCAGCGTGCCTTCGCCGCGCTTCAGCGCTTCTTCGATCAGCGCCGGTTCCATGAAATTATAATAGACATTGCCCAGGCCCTCGATCCCCTGATTTTCGAGGCGGAATTGCGGGTTAACCCGTCCAGATGTCATGCGTGTCTTCTCCTGTGGCGGCGCTGCGGCGTGTTGGGCCGGGTGCGCCTTTGGGGCAGTTTGCCGGGGAAAACCGGCCGATGAGCGGGTCTTATCATGGTCCTTTGGGGCGTGAACAGGACGGTTTGGCGCAGTTAGCGCAACCAAGTTCAGGTTTAGCGCCACCAAAGATTTCCTGTCGGAAAACTGGGCAGCATTTTGCGGGCAGCAAGGCATTTTTGCCGCATAGCTGCCGCAACAATGGCACGATTCAGGGTTACGGATTGATTCGGATCAGCAAAAACGCCAACAATACCTTACAAAAAAGCGTATTATTGCGTATGTGAGCAGGAATAGGGGTAAGCCCGATGTCAAAGATTGCACTGGTGGATGACGATAGAAATATTCTGACGTCCGTATCCATGACGCTCGAAGCCGAAGGTTTCGAGGTTGAAACCTACAATGATGGACAGGCCGCGCTGGACGCGTTCAACAAGAAACTGCCGGATATGGCCGTTCTGGATATCAAAATGCCGCGTATGGACGGGATGGACCTGCTGCAGCGGCTGCGCCAGAAAACGCAAATGCCTGTGATCTTTCTGACTTCGAAAGATGACGAGATTGATGAGGTCCTTGGCCTGCGTATGGGGGCCGATGACTATGTTAAAAAGCCATTCTCTCAGCGACTGCTGGTTGAGCGCATTCGTGCGCTGCTGCGTCGGCAAGAAGCCACCAGCGGTGATGCAGCAGTTGCTGCAACCGGCGACACCAAGGTCATGGAACGCGGAGAGCTGCGCATGGACCCGCTGCGCCATGCGGTCAGTTGGAAAGGCACCGATGTCTCGTTGACCGTGACCGAATTCCTGTTGCTGCAGGCACTTGCACAGCGTCCAGGCTTTGTCAAAAGCCGGGATCAGTTGATGGATGTGGCGTATGATGATCAGGTCTATGTGGATGACCGCACCATCGACAGCCATATCAAGCGTCTGCGCAAGAAAATGCGTGCGGCAGATTCTGAGTTTTCGGCAATCGAAACGCTTTATGGTATCGGGTACAGATACAACGAAGAATAGGCGCGGCCATCTACAAGGGGTAATGGGGTCCCGTGCGCGACACCGAACAAGCCAATGAAACGCGCGACGGTGATGTCGTTCTCGGGGATGACTGGGTTATCCCCCAGGACCCCGAGTCGGCGGAGTTACGGGAGAAGCGGTCCCGCAGGAACCTGTTTTCTCTTCGCGGGTCACCTCTGGCCCGCAAGATCATCACCTTCAACCTGATTGCTCTCGTGATCTTGGTCACGGGGCTACTCTATCTGGATGACTCGCGGTCCGAGCAGGTACAGCAGACCGCACGCAACCTGATGGGCGATGCGCAGCTGGTCAGCAATGTGTTCGAAACACAGTTGCGACAGGGTGTTGTGCAATCGTCGCAGGATACAAGCCAACTTGACGTTAAGGACACGCTGGCTGGTCTCAGCCTGCCTGAAGGGGGCGAGGTTTTTGTTTACGATGCCAGCGGTACGCTGATCGGCTGGACACGGGGCGCGCCGCAAGCATCGGAGCTTCCTGTACTTTTGCGGCCGGACACCGAGATGCGGACAGGCGGCACCGTCATCAGTGACGCCTTGAATGCGGTCTGGACGGGATTGTCACGCATATTCAACTGGTCTTCGGGCACCGAGGCTCCGACATTGGCACAACAGGTGCAGGCTATCATTCCGCAAGCGTTGATGGGCCAGAGTCAGGTTCAGGCTGTGCAGGATGATGCCGGAGATACGGTGATCGTGGCCGCAGCTCCGATCCTATATGAAGGTGTTCCAGCAGGTGCCGTGGCAATGTCCGGTCCTGCGGGTGAGATCGATGCGCTTGCAAGGCGTGAGCAGGAACGTATCCTTCAGATGTTTGTTGTTGCGCTGCTTGTCTCGATCGGCCTTAGCCTTGTTCTGGCCTCGACTATTGCCAACCCGTTGGCAGATCTCGCCTCGGCGGCCGAGATGGGGAAGGACCGAGGCACAGGTGTCAATCCGGGGCGTATTCGCATTCCGGACCTTAGCGCCCGACCGGATGAAATTGGTCGGCTGAGCCGCGCGCTGCGGGGTATGGTTACTGCGCTGTACAATCGCATTGATGCGAATGAACAATTTGCTGCCGATGTCGCGCATGAAATCAAGAATCCGCTGGCCAGCCTGCAATCCGCCGTCGGAACCCTGCGCATGGTCAAACGCGATGATCAGCGCGAGAAGCTGCTGGGCGTTATCGAACATGACGTAAAGCGTCTGGATCGTTTGGTCAGCGACATCTCGAACGCTTCGCGTCTGGACGCGGAACTGGTTAAAGAGGAAGAACAGCCATTCGATCTGCTTAAACTGCTTGGCAATATCGGGCAGTTTCTGGGCGAGGACGCCCGTGCGCAGGGTATCGACTATATCACTGACCTGCCAGCCGATCCGATTGTCGTGAACGGGCTAGAAGCACGCTTGGCACAGGTGTTCGTTAACCTCATCACCAACGCGATTTCGTTCTGCGAGGAAAGCGACGCCATCCGCGTCTGGGTGCGCCAGCGTGACAATCGCGTTCTCGTGGTGGTCGAAGATACCGGCCCTGGGATCCCGGAACAGGCCCTGACAAAGATCTTCAAAAGGTTCTACTCGCAGCGTCCTGCCGAGCATTTTGGCAACAATTCCGGCCTTGGTCTTGCGATCTCAAAGCAGATTGTCGAGGCGCATGGCGGTGTGATCTGGGCTGAAAACATTCGCCCGACCGAGGCCGATGTAACCTCGGATCCTCTGGGCGCGCGCTTTGTCGTGGGGCTACCTGTCTAATCCGATGACCATCCCATCCCTTAAAGATGCGGCAGACCGGGACTGCACCCGCGTTCATGCCAGCTGTGTCGCGGTTGCCGATAGGGGGCTCTTGATCGTAGGGGCCTCTGGCGCGGGCAAATCTTCTTTGGCGCTGCAGATGATAACGCAGGGCGCAGTATTGGTTGCCGATGATCGCGTTGATCTTGGGATGGCACGGGATTGTATCATGGCGTCACCCGTACCAGAGATTACCGGTTTGATCGAAGCCCGCGGGATCGGCTTGCTGCGGGCACAGAATAGGCCGTCTGTTGCACTGCATTTCGTAGTAGATCTGGATCAGAAAGAGACGGCGCGCCTGCCTGATCCGATCACGATCCCGCTGCTTCGGGGCACCGTGCCCTTGCTTCGGGGCGCTGCTGTGCCCAATTTGGCACCAGCCCTGGTGCAACTTCTCAGATTCGGACGCGTAGACCCGGAATGGCCGACGAAATGACATCGCAAAAGCGAACCGTTCTGGTGACAGGGCCGTCGGGTGCAGGCCGCTCGACAGCGATCCATGTGCTGGAAGACTTGGGCTTTGAGGCTATCGATAACCTGCCCATGGGGCTTCTGGCGCGTTTAATGGACGGGGCGGAGGCTGACCGACCCATGGCCCTTGGTATCGACGCGCGCAACCGGGATTTTTCAACCATCGGTTTTATCGAACTTGCCGAGAAGCTGGGCCGCATGCCCCAAGTGGATTTGACAGTTCTCTATCTGGATTGCAGCGATGATGTGTTGCTGAGGCGCTTTTCCGAAACCCGCAGGCGCCATCCGGTTGCTCAGGATGCGGGCCCCGAAACCGGCGTTCGCCGTGAAAAAGAGCTGTTGGCGCCCATTCGAGAGATCGCGGATACTCTGATCGATACCAGCGGGTTAAACGTGCACCAGCTGCGCGAGGAGGTTGAGCGTTGGTTCGCGCCCAAAGACGGTCGGCATCTGACGGTCTCGATTGAATCGTTTTCCTATAAGCGCGGTTTGCCGCGTGGATTGGATATGGTTTTCGACTGTCGATTCCTCGCAAACCCCTATTGGCGACCCGAATTGCGGTCGGCAGATGGTCGAAACCCGGATGTCGCGCACTATGTCCAGTCGGATATGAACTATGCGCCGTTTTTTGACCGGATCACCGATCTGCTAAATTTGCTGCTGCCGGCGTTTCGCGCCGAAGGTAAGGCGCACCTGTCGGTAGCGTTTGGCTGCACCGGCGGGCAACATAGATCGGTGGCAATGGCTGAAGCGGTTGCAAAGGCCCTTGCAGAACAGGGCCAGCAGGTGGCAATTAGACACCGCGAAATGGAACGACGCGCGTTGAATGTGAGGCCGGATTGATCGGGATTGTAATCGTAGCGCATGGCGGCTTGGCTCAGGAATATCTGGCCGCTATGCAGCATGTGGTGGGGGCGCAACCTGGTTTGGCGGCGATCGCGATCGAAGCCGATCATGACCGCGAAGAGAAACAAGCCGAAATCTGCCGTGCAGCGAATGAGGTCGATCTGGGTGACGGCGTTGTCATCGTGACAGACTTGTTCGGAGGCAGCCCCTCAAACCTCAGCCTCAAGGCCTGTGCGCCACAGGATCGCCGAATCCTCTATGGCGCGAACCTACCCATGCTGATCAAATTGGCCAAAAGCCGCCACCTGCCGGTCGCTGACGCAGTACGTCAGGCGATGGAGGCTGGACGCAAATACATCAATGCGCAAAATGTGACATTGGACTAAGACCGGACAGATTGAAATGACCAACCGAAGCTTGAAAATCATTAACGAAAAAGGGCTTCACGCCCGTGCCTCTGCCAAACTGGTCGAGGTTGTCGAGGGGTTTGATGCCAATGCTGAAGTCTCCAAGGATGGCCTTTCTGCATCCGGCGACAGCATCATGGGCCTTTTGATGTTGGCAGCCTCACGCGGAACGACTATTGACGTTCAGACCTCGGGGCCGGATGCTGAGGCATTGGCAGAAGCCTTGGAAGCGCTTGTGAATGACAAGTTCGGAGAAGGGTTCTAAACCGCCCCACCGGGACAGGAACTACGGGAAGACCAGGAATTGGCGGAAACAACGCACGAGACCAAGACAGGCCCGATCGTAAACGGGGCCGAGGATCAGGGCGAGATCTACGATCGTAGAACGCTCACCTATGCGAACTCGTTCGACGATGCCTGGACCGCAACTGCTATTCGCGCCATCGAATGGTGCACCGGCAAGCTGACCATTCTGAGGATGGTCAACAAGTTCGAAAAGAAGAACGAGCTGTATCGTGGCCAACGGTTCTGGAGCGGCGCGCTCAAGACCATGGGGATTACCCTTACAACGCCCGAAGAACAGATCGCGCGTATTCCAAAAACCGGCCCTGTTGTCGTCGTTGCCAACCACCCACATGGCATGGTGGATGGTATGATTTTTGCAGAATTGATCGGACGCGTCCGCAGTGATTACCGCATCCTGACACGTTCGGTTCTGACCGGTCTGGATGAGGCCGCCACGTCGTTCATGATCCCGGTGCCGTTCCCACATGACCCCGAAGCGCAGGCAAAAATGCTGGAAATGCGCAGTAAGGCGATGGACCACCTCAAGGATGGTGGTGTCGTCGCGCTGTTCCCCTCTGGGGTGGTGATGTCCTCGGACGATTGGTTCGGCTCGGCGATTGAACGCGAGTGGAACGTTTTCACCGCCAAAATGATCCGCCGCTCGGGTGCGACGGTTGTTCCGATTTATTTCCCGGGTCGTAACTCACGTGCCTATCAGATTGCCAATAAACTGTCGCCGATCCTACGTCAGGGATTGTTGCTGCATGAGATCGTCCGCTCTTGCAACAAACCGCAATCTCCGGTCATCGGAGAGCCGATCTCTGACGAAGATATGCAGCTTCTGGAACGTGATCCGCGCGGGTTCATGACGTGGCTTCGGGATCGCACCATGTCCTTGGGCACATCAGACAGATCCTGATCCACTCTTCATCTGGCCAGAAATATCCCGGGGGTGAGCCCGGATACCATCCGGGCGAGGGGGCTGGCCCCCTCAGCGCGTGGGCACGGGAACCTCACCGCGATAGTCATAAAAGCCACGATCCGTTTTGCGACCCAACCATCCGGCTTCAACATATTTGGTTAGCAACGGGCAGGGGCGGTATTTTGTATCCGCCAATCCGTCATGCAGCACATTCATGATCGCTAAGCAGGTATCCAGCCCAATGAAATCCGCCAGTTCCAATGGCCCCATCGGATGGTTTGCGCCAAGCTTCATGGATTGATCGATGGACTGAACGTTCCCTACGCCCTCGTAAAGCGTGTACACGGCTTCATTGATCATCGGCATCAGGATGCGGTTCACAATGAAAGCTGGGAAATCTTCGGCACTCGCGGCGGTTTTGCCCAGACGGTCCACCACCGCTTTACACGCAGCATAGGTTGGCTCATCGGTTGCGATTCCTCTGATCAATTCGACCAGTTGCATCACCGGAACCGGGTTCATGAAGTGAAATCCCATGAACCGCTCTGGCCGATCTGTCCGGCTGGCCAGTCGTGTGATTGAGATGGACGAGGTGTTCGACGTCAGGATCGTATGTGGCAGCAGATGCGGTTGCAGGTCTTCGAAAATCGCCTGTTTGATTGTCTCGCGCTCGGTTGCGGCCTCAATGACCAGATCAGTCTGGCCCAGCCGCGGCAGTTCCAGCGTCGTTGTGATCCGCTGCAACGCAGCCTGCATCGCCTCGTCGCTGATCTTCCCGCGCGAGGCTTGACGTGCCAGATTGCCCTGGATTGTATTGATCGCCTGATCCAGCGCATCCTGGCTGACATCGTTCAGCAGGACATCATAATCCGCCAAGGCCAGCACATGAGCGATACCGTTGCCCATCTGACCTGCGCCAATAACTCCGACCGATTTTACATCCATGTTCTGCTGCCTTTGCCCTGCGCGTTATGGGCGACAGTATCGGCAGTTCGGGGCGGGCGGCAAGGGGCAGGTATGGCCGCAATTCGCTTCAAATGCGCACATTAGGAAAATCTAAACATCTGGGGCGTCAAGATGGCAGTCGGGTGAAAAATGGGCGAGTGAGATGAGCTATCATCAGACAGGCTCCGGCGTGGCCGGGGGCGAACTATGTCAGTATTCTGGGTCGAAACTGTGGTTTCGCGGGCCTGCCAATGCGCTGGATGGTCCCTATGTGGCTTGTGTCGGCATGGATGAAACCTTTGGGCGATTTGTCGAACACCCGTATCCTGCTGTTCTTCAAGACAAATTGCGGAAGACATGCGTCAACCTGGGCAGCCTATTTTCGGGTGTTGATGCCATTCTTGGCGACGACGGTTTGCTGGAGCTAATCAACGGCGGCCAGATGTGTATACTGCAACTGCCAGAGGTTCATGGTCAATCGAATCGATTCTATCGCGTGCATCCTCGCCGCAACGACCGCTTCCTTGCCCCTACGCCAGATCTTCTGGCGTTGTATCCCGAGGTTGACTTTACCGAGATCAATTTTGTGCGCCATTTGCTGAACCGGCTTCAAGCCAATCAGGATGCCCGTTTTGAGATGGTCGCCCAAGAGCTGCAAGAAGGCTGGGTGAAGGCGATGAAAACCTTGCTGCTAAACATCGAAATACCGGTTTTTCTGCTGCATCTCACGGTGGGTCGGGTGCAGCTTGTCGAGGATACCCTGATACAGATCAGCGATGCGATGCTGGGTCAACTCAGACAGTTTGCTGCGGAAGTGGCCAAAGCCGAGGTTGCCGTATCAGGTGCGTCTGAGATGCTTGAGGATGTGCTGTTTGGCACGTTGCAGCAGCCAATGGCCGAACACATGATCGGCCCCGCCGCGCATCGTGCCATTGCGGATGCTATCTTGCCTAACCTCAGAGATCTGAACGACTAAGGCCCGCCTGTTGGCGGGCCTTTCGACAGGCTTCAGCAAAAATCTGGTCTGTCAGATCAGCCGAGTTTCTCGGTCAGTTCCGGCACGGCCTGGAACAGGTCGGCGACCAGTCCGAAGTCGGCGACCTGGAAGATCGGCGCTTCTTCGTCCTTGTTGATCGCAACGATGACCTTCGAGTCTTTCATACCAGCAAGGTGCTGGATCGCGCCCGAGATGCCGACAGCGACATACAGATCGGGGGCAACAACCTTACCGGTCTGACCCACCTGCCAGTCGTTCGGCGCATAGCCCGAGTCCACCGCCGCGCGCGAGGCACCAACCGCCGCGCCCAGCTTGTCGGCCAGCGTTTCGATCAGTTTGAAGTCCTCTTCCGAGCCGACACCACGGCCGCCCGAAACAACAACACCAGCCGAGGTCAGTTCCGGACGGTCGCTTTCGGCAACCTTGTCCTCGACCCACGATGACAGACCTTCGGAACCCGGAACCGAGATGGTCTCAACCGAGGCCGAGCCGCCTTCGCCTGCTGCGTCGAAGCTTGCAGTCCGCAGAGTGACGACTTTCTTAGCGTCGTTCGACTTGACGGTCTGGATCGCGTTGCCCGCATAGATGGGTCGTTCGAAGGTCGAGCCGTCAACCACGCCCGACGCATCCGAAATCACCATCACGTCCAACAGCGCGGCAACGCGCGGCATGACGTTTTTGGCGTCGGTGGTGGCGGGGGCCACGATGTGCTCATAGCCATCGGCCAGCGACACGATCAGGGCCGCGGTCGATTCCGCCAGGCGGTGACCCAGCGAGTCGTCTTCGGCGACCAGAACCTTGGACACGCCGTCGATCTTGGCGGCGGCCTCACCGGCAGCGGCGGCAGACCCACCTGCGGCCAGAACGGTTACATCACCCAGAGCCTTCGCGGCGTTGACGGCCTTGGCGGTGGCGTCCATCGACAGCTCACCATTATTAACTTCTGCCAGAAGAAGAACAGCCATTACACAGCCCCCGCTTCTTTGAGTTTCTCGACCAGCTCGTCGACCGAGCCCACGACGATACCGGCGGCACGTGCCGGCGGCTCTTCGGTTTTGACGATTTCCAGTCGCGGGGAGACGTCGATGCCGTAGTCGGCGGCAGTTTTCTCATCCAGCGGCTTTTTCTTCGCCTTCATGATGTTGGGCAGCGACGCATAGCGCGGCTCGTTCAGGCGCAGGTCAACGGTGACGATGGTTGGCATCTTGACGCTGATGGTTTGCAGGCCGCCATCCACCTCGCGGGTGATCTTGGCGCTGTCGCCCTCGATGTCCACTTCCGACGCAAAGGTGCCCTGGCTCCAGCCCAGCAGGGCCGACAGCATCTGACCGGTGGCGTTCATGTCGTTGTCGATCGCCTGCTTGCCCGCCAGAACGATGCCCGGCTGCTCTTCCTCGACCACTTTGGCCAGGATCTTGGCGACGGCCAGCGGCTCGATATCCTGATGGACGTCATCGGCGGCAACAACCAGAATGGCGCGGTCGGCACCCATGGCCAGCGCGGTGCGCAGGGTTTCCTGCGCCTGCTTGACGCCGATCGAAACGGCGACGACTTCGTCAGCCTTGCCTGCTTCTTTCAGGCGGATCGCCTCTTCCACGGCGATCTCGTCGAACGGGTTCATCGACATTTTGACATTGGCGAGATCAACACCGCTACCGTCCGCTTTGACGCGGACCTTCACATTATAGTCAATCACGCGCTTGACAGGCACGAGTACCTTCATTTTGCGCTTTCTCCTCACAAAAACGGCAAGCCGCAATGCGACTCCACCAATGCTCTCGGACGACTGAATAACGTCTCATGTCTTGCGACAACAGGGCAAAATCGTCACGTCATAAGCTTGGGACGTCGCGTTTTGAATTTTTTGACGCCACGGCGCGAAACTTTGTTGCGGCGAGTGCAGGTTCTGAGGTGAGCGGTGGGTGAGCAACTCGCGACCCGGTGTTACTTGTGTTCAACCGCAGATTTCTCAGCGTTCACCCGGCTGTTTCGGGCTTAACGCGCGGGGCTTCGCCCTTCCGGACGCCACGCCGCTTTCAGCGGTTCGCGCCCGGAACCCACAAGACGTCGTCTTTGCCGTTGTTGTTGGCGCAGCGGGCCGCCACAAAAAACCAGTCGCTGAGACGGTTGAGGTATTTGACGGCGACCTCGTTCACCGGCTCCATATTTGTCAGCTCAACAGCAAGCCGTTCGGCCCGGCGGGACACGGTGCGGCAGACGTGCAGATGGGCCGCTAGACGGGATCCACCCGGCAGGATGAAACTGCGCAACGGTTCAAGGTCTGCGTTCATCGCATCAATCTCGGCCTCAAGACGATCGATCTGGGCCGGGGCGATGCGCAGTGGCGGATAGTCGGCCTCAGCGTCTTTTTCCATGTCGGGGCGGCAGAAATCGGCCCCCAGATCAAACAGATCATTCTGAATGCGGGCGAGGGCTGCATCGGTTTCACCACCGGCCTCTGTGCGTGCCACGCCCACGAAGGAGTTCAACTCATCCACTGTGCCATATGCGGCCACCCGGCCAGAGTATTTGGCAACCCGCTCACCATTGCCGAGGGCGGTCTTCCCGTCATCTCCGGTTCGTGTGTAGATTTTGTTCAGTACAACCATTTAAGATGCCCCCTGTCCTTTGAGGTAGACGTAGAGCAGGATTAGCAATACGGCAATGAACTGAAACAGGATGCGTAGCCGCATCATCTTGTTGCTTTTCTTCGCAGCCGCCATGCCGCCTTTGCCGAAGTTGGAAATGCCGATCGCCAACACGACCACCACTGACGCCATGGCCAAAAGCAAAACGACCATCAAAAGGTCCATAAGGGTTCACCGTCTGCGTTTTTTTGTTTCGTTTGGACTGATCTAGCCCCGATACCCGAAAAAGCGAACCGGTAATTTCGTCTCAGATGTCAGACAGAATGCGGTCAATCGCCCTTGTGGGCAAAATCCGGCGCAGATAGCCAGCGATATAGGTCGGCGTGGTGACATAGTAGCGTGCTTTTGGTCTGCGCGCTTCGACCGCATGGACCAGCTTAGCCGTGACCGCCGAAGCGGGCAGTTCAAACTTGTCGGGCCCCGAGCTTTCATACAATCGCTTCAGCAGTGAGCTTTCGTATTTCGCTCGTAGGGCCGAGTTTTCCCAATCAATGAACCGTTCGAATAACGGGATGGCCTTTTCACGCAGCTTTGACGTGATCGGGCCTGGTTCGATGAGGATCACGCGGATGTTTGTGTCCTTCAACTCAAGTCGCATCGTGTCGCTGAGCCCTTCGATGGCGTATTTCGTCGCCACATATGCCCCCCGCCACGGGAATGCCACCAGCCCAAGTACAGATGAACATTGAACAATTCGCCCATGCCCTTGTTCTCGCATGACGGGAATGACCTGCCGCGTCAGTTCGTGCCACCCAAAAAAGTTTGCCTCGAAGATGTGGCGCAACCCGTCTGTGGGTACATCTTCGACCGCGCCGGGCAGGCCATGGGCGCCGTTGTTGAACAGGGCGTCCAGCGTGCCGCCGGTGGCCTGTAAAACCTCGGTCAACCCGGCCTTGATACTGTCTGCATCCGCATAGTCGATTCGCGGGCTTTCAAAGCCTTGGGCGCGCAACCGGTCACAATCACGCTGCTGTCGGCACGAGGCAAACACCCGCCACCCTTGTGCTCGCATACCGTGTGCTGCATCAAGCCCGATACCCGAAGAACAACCTGTGATGAGAATCGATTTTTGCATGAGTGTCCCGCACCAGAATGTGCTCAATAGCTACGGTCAGCATTGGGGCAGGACAATGACGCTAAACAATCAGTTTGATGTTTTTCGGACAAGCGATGTTGAAATCCATCCAACCTGTTGCCCGGGCAACACGCGCAGGCGCAACCAGCCGGTGCCCGAGTCGCTCAGAACCTCGACCTGCTGGCCGATCTGCGCTTTGCCGATGATCGGATAGATCGTACCGGGCCCATCGCGCATGTTCACGCGTGTGCCTGAAATCTCGCGGATGTCCTTTTCTGGCTCAGGCAAAGCGGGCACGCCTACTGTCTCGGGGTCGGCGTCTGTAGCGACCTGTTGAAGTGAGGCAACACCGTCTTCAAGCGATGCGAGCGCAAGCGACACTGTTTGATCTTCGAACAAAGATGGGTTCGCCTGTAGGCCAGCGGCCACCTGTGCCAGCATGGCCTTGGTTTCTTCTTCGGTCAGGGCTGGCTCAGGCTCTGCAAGCGGCTCAAGCGTTTGTGCAGGACGATCCGACGGGGTCGGTTCAAAGCTGACCTGTGTCACAAGCTCTTCCACCGCGGCTGAGGCCACGGGCTTAGAGGCGGGCTTGAAAGCTTCGGCCATACGTTGCGGATTGTCGGCGCGCAGGCCGCGTGGTTCAAAATCCGGGCCTCCGCTCATCACGTAAAAGGTCCAGCCGAGTGCGGCAAATGTAATAAGAATAAGGCGCGTCATGGCGCATCCCCCAAAATCAATCGTTACAACAACAAAAAGGCAGCATTCATTTATTGTCGGAATGGTACCATATTTTGATGGCTGAGTCGAAAATCGGGGAAAACACGGGCTTGCCTCCCCCTGTTGCAAAAAGCACGACTTGTCCCCAGCAAAATGGGCCATGCTTGCTTTACCCAGCCGCGCTTGCGTCGTATCACATCATCTATGAATGACACGATCGACGACCCCAATATGGAGGCCCCTGAAGGTGGGGGCGAGGTAGCCGAACCGCTGCGCCGCGCAATTGGCGAGCGTTATCTGACCTATGCGCTGTCCACCATCATGCACCGCGCCCTGCCGGATGCGCGGGACGGGCTGAAGCCGGTCCACCGGCGAATCCTCTATGCGATGCGCGAGCTGCGACTCAGTGCAACTGGAGGGTTCCGCAAATCGGCCAAGATTTCCGGCGACGTGATGGGTAACTATCACCCCCATGGCGACGCTGCGATCTATGACGCGATGGCGCGTCTGGCGCAGGACTTCAACGTGCGTTACCCGCTGGTCGATGGGCAGGGGAACTTCGGCAATATCGACGGCGATAACCCGGCGGCCTCGCGATACACCGAAGCGCGGATGACCATCGTGGCCGAGGCGCTACTTGAGGGTCTGAACGAAGACGCTGTTGATTTCCGCGACAACTATGACGGTACCCTGACCGAACCGGTCGTGCTGCCGGCGCAGTTTCCGAACCTGCTGGCGAATGGTGCCAGCGGTATTGCCGTGGGCATGGCGACGAATATCCCGCCGCATAATATCTCGGAACTCTGCGATGCTTGCCTGCACCTGATCAAAACGCCGGATGCGCGTGACGATACGCTGTTGAACTATGTGCCCGGTCCGGATTTTCCGACCGGCGGCGTCATTGTCGAGCCGCCCGAGAGTATCGCGCAGGCCTATCGCACCGGGCGCGGATCTTTCCGGCTGCGCTGTAGATTTGAGGTCGAGGATCTGGGCCGCGGCCAATGGCAGATCGTGGTCACCGAGATTCCCTATCAGGTTCAGAAGTCCAAACTGATCGAAAAGATCGCTGAACTGATTCAGACCAAGAAAATCCCAATCCTCGCCGATGTACGCGACGAATCCGCCGACGACATCCGCCTGATCCTCGAGCCGCGTTCCAAAAACGTGGACCCCGAGGTGCTGATGGGGATGCTCTACCGCAATTCGGACCTTGAGGTGCGGTTCAGCCTGAACATGAACGTGCTGATCGACGGGGTGACGCCCAAGGTCTGTTCGATGAAGGAAGTGTTGCGCGCCTTCCTCGATCACCGGCAAGAGGTCCTGATCCGCCGCTCGCGCCACCGTATGGCCAAGATCGACCACCGTTTGGAAGTGTTGGAGGGCTTTATCGTCGCCTTCCTCAACCTCGACCGTGTGATCGACATCATTCGCTATGACGACGACCCCAAGGCCGCGCTGATGCGCGAGGACTGGGGCAAAGACCATATCCGCGCGACCGACGAATCCGACTACGTTTCGCCCAAGCGGGGCGAGGGTGAGTTGTCCGAAGTTCAGGTCGATGCGATCCTCAACATGCGGCTGCGCAGCTTACGCCGTCTAGAAGAGATGGAACTGGTCCGCGAACGCGACGACCTGATGCTGGAACGCGCCAATCTCGAAGACCTGCTGGCCGATCCCACCCTGCAATGGGCCAAGATTGCCGAGCAGTTGAAAGAGACCAAGAAGACCTTCGGCAAAGACTATGAAGGTGGCGCGCGCCGGACGCAGTTTGCCGAGGCAGGGCAGGTCGAGGAAGTGCCGCTTGAGGCGATGATCGACCGTGAACCGATCACGGTCGTTTGTTCTCAGATGGGCTGGATTCGCGCTATGACCGGACATATCGATCTGGCACGCGAGTTGAAGTTCAAAGACGGCGACGGCCCCCGGTTCATCTTCCACGCAGAGACCACCGATCGGCTGCTGGTGTTTGCGTCAAACGGGCGGTTTTACACGGTCAGCGCCGCCAACCTGCCGGGCGGGCGTGGCATGGGCGAACCGCTGCGTTTGATGGTCGACCTGCCGAACGAGGCTCAGATCATCGACATCCTGATCCACAAACCGGGTCGAAAGCTGCTGGTGGCCTCCGACGCAGGCAACGGTTTCATGGTGCCCGAGGATGATGTGCTGGCCCAGACCCGCAACGGTAAACAGGTGCTCAACGTCAAGGATGACGAAACGGCGATGATCTGTAAGCCGGTCGCAGGCGACCATGTGGCGGTCGTATCTCAGAACGGTAAGTTCCTTGTCTTCCCGACCGAAGACCTGCCCGAGATGACACGCGGCAAAGGTGTGCGTCTGCAGAAATACAATATGGCGCGGGGCCGTCAGGGGACGCTGGAACTGGATGGCGGCCTGTCTGACATCACCACCTTCAATTGGGAGGAAGGCCTCAAATGGTCGATGGGGGGCGACAAGACTCGGCACGAGGCGGATATGTCTCAGTGGCTGGCCAAACGCGCCAGTGTTGGGAAAAAGCCCCCCTATGGTTTCCCACGCGACTATAAATTCTCGTGATCAAGGGGCTTGCGCGGGTGAATTTCTGCCGATGCGGCTTGGCACAGCCTGTGTTGGTGCGCTAAATCAAAAGAAAAACAGGCCTATCGAGACGAGACATGTTGCGCATTCTGACACTGATCACCGGATTGGCCCTGATGGGCGCCTGCACGCAGACGCAGGTTTACGAAGAACCCGAGTCACTGGGTGAATTCAAGCTGCGGGTGAACTACGCGTTTGCCGAAAAGGCGAAACAGGGTCCGGTTTCGCGCGATGCAACTCCAAAAGAATGGGAAGACGCGATCCAGAACGCGGTTGATATCCGTCTGGGACGCTATCAAGGGGCGCAGGAATATGACATCGGCATCAGCCTCGAAGGCTATATGCTGGCTCCTCCCGGAGTTCCCGTTATCTACAATCCCAAAAGCACCGCGATTGTTTTGGTAAACGTTTATGACGTGAAAAAGAAAGAGTTTCTGGCCAAGGCCAAACAGTTCCAAGTGCTGGAAGATACGACTGGTGAAAGCGCCTTTGCCGGTTCAGGGCGCACCCGAACCAAAGAAGAGCAAATGAGTGGTTTGGCCCTCAAAGTTGCTGACCGCGTCGAAGAGTGGCTCGCCGAAGAGCACAACGACAATGGCTGGTTCGACAAGCGGCCAGACCTGATCCAACCGATCGATTCCACCGAACTGGTGCAAAATCCGGCCTGAGCTCGGCTTTTCCCAAAGGATGTGCTTGATTTTCCCCCCTGAACCAAATATCTCGCGCGCGCAGATGTAACCACGGGACCAAGGGTCCCCCAAAATGCAAAAGGGCGCCTGAGGAATGGCAAAGGAAAAGTTTGAGCGTACAAAACCGCACGTCAACATCGGCACGATTGGGCACGTTGACCACGGTAAAACCACGCTGACCGCAGCAATCACCAAGTATTTCGGTGACTTCAAAGCGTATGACCAGATTGACGGC
>JBCBUG010000009.1:0-153115 GCA_039818265.1 Pseudomonadota bacterium
CACCGAGATGGTCATGCCTGGCGACAACGTGTCGTTCGGCGTTGAGCTGATCGCGCCGATCGCGATGGAGCAGGGCCTGCGCTTCGCGATCCGCGAAGGCGGCCGCACCGTCGGCGCCGGCGTCGTGTCGAAAATCACTGAGTAAGTCGGCTCTGCCGACTGGTGGGCGGCAGTTGCTCTGAAAGAGCAATGAGAGCCCACTCGGTTGAACAAAAGAAGGCCGTCCCACAGGGGGCGGCCTTTGTATATTCAGGAAGTGTGATCTACTTTTTCTGTAGTTTACGCCTTCGCGCGGTCATCGCCCGACCGTCGCGAATGCTCATCGCCATCAGTGTCAGATTGGCGGCTCCGGCAATCAACTCGATGACCTGCACAACGTAAAAGCCGGTGTCAAACGCTCCGGTTCCGGCTTTTGCGTTTAGGTAGATTGCGGCAGGCACAAGGATCAGAAGCCCGTTGGCTGCGATGATGGGCATTCTCTTCTTCTTTGCCACAGCCGGCGCATCTTTGCGGCGCCGTCCCATCGACATGCCGGTTGCCCCGACGATTATCATGGCAGGTACAAGCAAATACAGCCCCTTGACGACGCTCGCTTTCACAAAAGCAACGGTCGCGTATGAGGTGAAAAGTTCACTATACAGAGTCGATGTCCAGAAGGTCAGAATCGTCAGAAAACCAACGACTCCGGCGATCGGGTGGATTGTTTTGATCATGTTTCCCTCATTGTCCTTCACTTAAGCAACACAGTGATTGTCGACCGCCAGCTTACGCAAAAGGTGCGGGCGCGTTACCGCGCTGTCAGGGTAATCGGCGATACGGCGCTGGAATTCAGGGTTGGTAAAGGCCTGACGAAAGCTCTGAACGTCTTGCCAAACGGCGTAATTCACAAAGGTTGAGCTATTGGCGATGCCCTTGTGTAGCTGTGTCGAGATGTATCCTGGTTGGGACTTCATGAACTCAGCGTCGTGCGACCATGCGGCCAACAGAGCGTCTTCGTCCTTCGCATCAACCGTGAAGAGGTTGATCAATACAACTGGGCCTTCGTCAGTTTCCATCTGATCGGCCAAGCTTGCAACATTGTCGAGTTCTACAATACGTGCCATTCTGGATCTTTTCCAAAGTATTAATATAGCAAGCTATATAATATTGCATAGCTTGCTATGCAAGCGTATTTGCTTGATATGGAATTCAGGAAAGAAGACTCAGCCGGATATCTGATCAATCACATGGCGCGTTTGTTCGCCAGAGAACTGCAACAGCGTATCTCACCAATGGGTATCGTTGTCGGCCAGTTCCCGATCTTGTTGGAGCTGTGGCAGAAAGATGGGGTGTCGCAAAAGGATCTGCTCAGCAGGATCGATGTCGAGCAGGCGACCCTTGCAAATACTCTCAACCGGATGGAGCGGGACGGGCTGGTCAAGAGAACCAAAAACCCAAATGATGCCCGGGCGCAGTTGATTTGGTTGACTGAAAAGGCCGCTAGCCTTCGTCAGAATGCATATGACGCCGCCCACAGCGTCAACGCTCAGGCGCTTGAGGGTCTTGATGCTTCTGAACAGCGTCAGCTCCTGGACCTCATGCGTCGGATCATTTCAGGCATGCGTCAGGATTAGGTTGGCGTTATAGCCCACCCTCTGCCGCCGCACGTACTGCCCGGATATTCTCGCCATAGACCTCAGGCTGATCTACCGACCCGCCCTTGAATACCGCTGACCCGGCGACCAGTACGTCGGCACCGGCTGCAGTGACCAGAGGAGCAGTCCGGGGATCAACGCCACCGTCGATTTCAATATGGATCGGGCGGTCGCCGATCATCTGGCGCAGCTTGCGGATCTTTGCGGTCATGTCGATGAACTTCTGGCCGCCAAAGCCTGGGTTCACGGTCATGACGCAGACGAGATCAGTCAGGTCCAGCAGATGCTCAACCGCTTCCGCCGGGGTGCCGGGGTTCAAGGCGACGCCGGCTTTCATGCCAGCGGCACGGATCGCCTGCAGGGTTCGGTGCGTGTGCGGGCCAGCCTCGACATGGGCGGTCAGGATGTCAGCGCCTGCATCGGCATAGGCCTGAATATAGGGGTCGACCGGTGCGATCATCAGGTGCACGTCCATCACGGTTTTCACATGGGGTCGGAAGGCTTTTAACGCGGGGGGGCCGAAGGTCAGGTTCGGGACAAAATGACCGTCCATCACATCCACATGAACCCAATCTGCGCCTTGCGCTTCGATGGCCTGAATCTCGGCACCGAAATTGGCGAAATCGGCAGACAGAATGGAAGGCGCGATCTTGATGGTGCGGTCAAAGCTCATGGCAGTCTCGTATCAGCTGAAGAGTCGGGGTCGCGTATACCCGCGCCAGCCGGGGAAGGATAGTCCCGGTGCTTTGTGCGCCGTTACAAAACTTTCACCATACTGACACATATCCGTTTTGTGGTGTCTGTAGCTGACCGCCAATACGAATTGGGGGTGGCGCGTGCTGCGGATCGAGAAACTGACCAAGCGTTTCGGCGAGAATACCGCCGTTGATGCGGCGACGCTGGATGTAGACAAGCCTTGCATGATTGGCATCATCGGGCGTTCGGGCGCGGGTAAATCCACCCTGTTGCGGATGATCAACCGTCTGACGGATTCGACCGAGGGCGAGATCCTGTTCGAAGGCCGTGATGTCACCAAGTTGAAAGGCCGTGACAAACGTGCCTGGCAGGCCGATTGCGCGATGATCTTTCAGCAGTTCAATCTTGTGCCGCGTATGGATGTGGTCTCGAACGTGCTGCACGGCACGTTGAACCGCCATTCGACTCTGGCCACCATGTTTAACCTGTATCCGATGGCCGAGATTCACCGTGCCATCGATATTCTGGATCGCCTTGGCATTGCCGAGCACGCGCCCAAACGGGCCGAGGCACTCTCGGGCGGTCAGCAGCAGCGCGTCGCCATTGCCCGCGCCCTGATGCAGGACCCCAAGATCATTCTGGCGGATGAGCCGATTGCGTCGCTCGACCCGATGAACGCACAGGTCGTGATGCAGGCGCTGCGCCGCATCCACGAAGAGGATGGCCGCACGGTCATCGCCAACCTGCACACGCTGGACACTGCGCGCCGCTATTGCGACCGCGTGGTTGGTATGCGTGACGGGCGCATTGTCTTCGACGGCCTGCCCGAGCAACTGACAACCGGCGTCGCCCGCGAGATCTACGGGGCCGATGCCAGCTTCTCGGAAGAGGCGACATCGACTGAGATCGAGACTCTGGACGTCACCCAGAAGGCGCTGATGGAAGCCGAGGCCACCATCTGAGCCACCGAACCCCTTTCATCGACCGGCTGATGAAAGGCCGGCACACAACCTGGAGAGAGACAGATGAAAAAACTGATTGCTGCCCTTGCTGCAACCACCACGTTGGCCGCACCGGTCCTGGCTGACGACATCAGCGAGTTTCGCATCGGCATTCTGGGCGGCGAGAACGCTCAGGACCGCATGAGCAAGAACGAATGCCTGCGTGAGTACACCGAAGAGACACTGGGTGTTGAAACCAAGCTGTTCGCGCCTGCCGATTACGACGGTGTGATCCAAGGCCTGCTGGGCGGCACCATCGACATGGCATGGTTGGGCGCATCCGGCTATGCCAAGACATATCTGAGCGACCCCGACGCGGTTGAGCCGGTTCTGGTCAAGGTGAACGTGGACGGTGGTTACGGCTACTACTCGATCGGTTTTGCACGCAAAGACAGCGGCATCACCTCGCTGGAAGACATGAAAGGCAAGACCTTTGGTTTCGGCGATCCGAACTCGACTTCGGGCTACCTGATCCCATCGATCGAAATCCCTGCTGCGACCGGTTCGACCATGGAATCGGGTGACTACTTTGGTGAAGTGAAATTCACCGGTGGTCACGAGCAGACCATCGTCGCGGTCAACAACGGTGACGTTGATGGTGGTGTGACCTGGGCCGACGGTCTGGGCGACTGGGAAGACGGTTTTAATTCGGGCGCACTGCGCCGCGCGGTTGACGCAGGTCTGATCGACATGAACGACATGGTGATGATCTGGCAATCCAAGCCGATTCCGGAAGGCCCGGTTGTTCTGCGCACCGCACTGCCTGCCGACGTTAAGGAGAAGATGACTGCTCTGATGGCTGGTCTGGCGGAAAAAGACCGCGAATGCTTTTACGGTGTTGCGGCCGGTGAAGCCAAGGCGTTCGAGCCAATCACGCATGACGCGTATGAGATCATCATCGAAGCACGCAAGCTGAAGTCAAACTAAGCCTGCATCTTCCAAGTTCGGGGTCCGGTTTCCACCGGGCCCCGTTTTCCACTCAGGAGCATTCCATGACAGACCTGACCGCAGGGTCCCAGACCGTAGACCAGATTCGGGCCGACTATTCCGATATGACACGGCGCAAGCGGGTCTATGGTGGTATTCTTCTGATCCTTTTTGTCGCGCTGATGGCCGCGGGTTTCCGCACCGCAGACAGCCGCAACGCAGGCAGCTTTATCGATGGCTGGCGCCGTATCTTCGACTACCCCTCGGAAGTTTTGTCGGAGGCGTGGGAGAAGATCGGGTCGATGCCCGAGAACCTGGTCAAGTTTTTCCCGGCTCTGATCGAGACGATCAACATTGCTGCCGCATCCACCTTGATCGGGACTATCGCGGGGACGTTTCTGGCCTTGATGTCGACGCGTGGCATGGCGCTCTGGCCCGCACTTATCCCGCTGTTTCGCCGCATTGCCGATATCTGTCGCGCGATCCCCGAGATTGTCATCGCTTTGGTGCTGATCTTTGTTCTGGGTGGCGGTCCGGTTCCTGCGATGATCGCGATTGCGATCCATACGGCCGGGGCACTGGGCAAATTGTTCTCGGAAGTGAACGAAAACGCCTCACTAAAGCCAGTTGAAGGGCTGCACTCAGCCGGAGCCAATTGGTCACAGCGCATGTATTTGGGTGTCATCCCGCAGGTCGGCCCGAACTACGTCAGCTATGCGCTGCTGCGGTTCGAGATCAACATCCGCGCGTCGGCCATTCTGGGTTTCGTCGGGGCGGGCGGTTTGGGTTATGAGCTGAGGAACTCGATGTCCTGGGGCCAGGGGCGCTATGATGAAGCGGCGGCCATCTTCCTTCTTCTCTTTGTCACTATCGTCGTTGTGGACCAGATCTCAGGTGTGCTGCGCGATCGCCTGACCCACGGGTCGGAAAAAGGAGCCTCTGTATGAGCACCTTCGCAACCGATCTGTCGATTGATGAACTGAAGGCTGAGGCGGACCGCCTGTTCAGCCGCAAGCGCCTGATGAATTTCGGTCTGCCTGTGCTGGTTCTGGTCTACCTAACCTATGTATTCTTCACCTTTGACGTGCCCGGTCTGGCGGCCCGCGCCAATCTGGAGAACGGCAAAACGCTGGTCGCAGACAGTTACAGCTATAAAACCCATATCGAGCGGGACAATCGCACCGGTGAGGTCTCAGCCGCCATCGAGGGCGAACGCAAGGGCGCCTATCCCGAAGGTGAAGCCCCAGATTGGGTCGTGCTGGGCGAAACAACCGTGATCGATCTGGAGGACGGGCATGTTGTCCGGTTCGGTCCGGAAACGATTGAATATGACATTCCCGGCTATGGCACCGTGCGCGCCACCCCGACGCGCACCGCCGGGGTGCAGGCTGAATTGCCTGCAGGAGATGTGCCCGAGTGGATCAATGTTTCGAAAAACCGGATGGCCATCACCACGGATGCGGGCCGCCTGACGGTGACCCGAAACCGCGCCGAAGTATTCCGGTACTTCAACGGTTGGGAGCTGTTCTGGTTCACGCTGGACAGCCCGTATTATGGCCAGTCTTTCTCCGAGCTCGCCGGGCGTGCTGCTTCGGGTGAGGCGGGGGCCATCTTCAACGATTTCTGGACCAACAAGATGTGGCGGCACCAGGACGTGGCTTGGGCGATTTTTGAAACCATCCTGATGGCGTTCCTTGGAACGTTTGGCGCGGCCATTGTTGCTCTGCCACTCGCCTTTTTGGCGACACGCAACTTCAATCCGCTGAAATCCGTCCGCTTTGTCACTCGTCGTATCTTTGACTTTGTTCGGGGTGTGGATGCCTTGATCTGGACCGTTGTGCTGGCCCGCGCCTTTGGTCCCGGCCCGTTAACCGGGGCTTTGGCTATGCTGGTGACGGATACAGGCACGTTCGGCAAAATCTTCTCAGAAGCGTTGGAGAATGTGGACCAGAAACAAATCGAAGGCGTGCAATCGACCGGGGCCAACGCCACGCAGCGTTATCGTTTTGGAGTTATCCCTCAGATCACGCCTGTTTTGCTAAGTCAGCTTTTATATTTCCTCGAATCCAACACCCGCAGCGCCACCGTAATTGGTGCCATTACCGGTGGGGGTATCGGCCTGTTGCTGACCCAAGCGATCATCACGCAAAAGGACTGGGAAGAGGTCGCCTACTACATCGTCCTGATTATTCTGATGGTGATGCTGATGGATTGGTTCTCGGGCTGGCTACGCCGTCGATTGATCCAGGGAGAGACAGGGAAGACGCGAAAGCCGCGTGATTCTAAACGTAAACCTTTCCTTTTGCCCTGATAGGATAATTGGACCAGACCATGCCAAGACTGCGTGCAGATCAGCCGTTCATTCACCCTGATTGTCAGATCAGCAACAGTCAGTTTGGTGAATATGTCGAGATCGGCGCGGGTAGCCGTGTCGCAAATTCGGTCTGGGGGGACTACTCCTATTGTGACCGAACTTGCGACATCGCCAATGCCGAGATCGGCAAATTCGCCAATATCGCCAGTTTCACCCGCATCGGGGCAACAGATCACCCCATGGAGAAAGCGTCGCTGCATCATTTTCTATATCGATCGGCGAGCTATTGGGACGACGAAGAGGATGATGCCAACTGGTTTGCTCATCGGGCCAGCCGTACTGCTCGGATTGGCCATGACACTTGGATTGGCCATGGTGCCATGATCAAACCCGAGGTTACAATTGGGCATGGTGCGGTTGTGGCTGCGGGGGCCGTGGTCACAAAAGATGTTGCACCCTTTTCCATCGTCGGAGGCGTCACGGCGACGGAGATACGTCGCCGCTTTTCCATCTCGGTAGCCGACCGGATGATGGCCTTGGCCTGGTGGGATTGGGACAACGCCCGCCTGCGCAAAGCCTTGCCGGATTTTCGCGCCTTGGATGCTGAGGCGTTTTTAGAAAAATATGAATAGGCCAAGGTGAAGGCTCCCGCGTCCGCAGGAGCATCGGCTTCGCCGATCCCCCTTGGCGGCGCTACGCCCAACAGGATGAGATCTCCGTCAGGAGGTCGAAGACAGGCGGGAGCCCCACCGGTTCAATCCTCATTCAGGGTCAAGGTCACGCGCTCACCGGCAAAAACGGTCCGGCCAAGTTCCACTGGATTGCCATCAGGATCTGCGTTGATGCCGGTTGAATACAGCACTGGGGCCCCTTCGTTGAGATGTAGATGCAAAGCTTGAGTTGCCGTTGCCGCCCGCGCGGTCAGCCTAGTCGATATTCGGGTGTAATCGGATACACCACAGGTCTGCAGCGCCTTCGTGACGGATTGCGTGTCTTGCAGAGCTTTCAAGAGATCGGGAAATCGTTGGGCCGGAAAAACACTTTGAAACAGTCCAATCGGCTGCCCATCGGCCAAGGATAATCCATCATATACGTGCACTGGGTCGCCAGTGTTTAGCTGAAGTGCATCAGCTTCGGCCTCATCTGCGGTGCGGGTTGTCAGCGAGAGAATCTGTTTGCCGGGTATCTTGCCGCTGGCCGATATGTTCTTGTGGTACCGAACACGCTTGCCGATGGGATAATCGGTTGGGCGGGCTGCCACGAACACACCTGCGCCGCGGCGCGCGTGAACCAGGCCCTGTTCTGCCATATCCGACAATGCCCGCCGCACCGTATGACGGTTGACGCCATGTTTTGCGGCCAGCTGCGCTTCGGTCGGGATGCGATCCCCGGTTTGGTACCGCCCTTCAGCTATGTCAGAGGTCAGGCTAAGCGAGATGCTTTTCCAGATCGGCGTTTTGCTCATGTCATCAAATATTCACAGAGTTTCGATTGCAGTGCAGATCCCTGCAAGGTAATATTTGTCTAGTTGTATAGTATATGTAGACAACCCCGCCAAGAGGCTTTGATGACAAATCAAACAGAAATTGAGACTGCCGCCCGGCAAGAATGGATGGGTCTTCTGGCGCGCGCGCCAGAAGAGGCAATGTTGGTGCTGTGGAATGCGCTTTCCAACCGTCCACAATTTGACTGGCTGCGCCGTCCAGAAGTCGGCGGCGTCATGGTTCGTGGTCGCGCGGGCAGCACTGGCGCACCGTTCAATCTGGGTGAAATGACTGTGACCCGCTGCTCCGTTGTTCTGGACGATGGCACCGTTGGGCACGGATATGTGCAGGGGCGGTCAAAGCCTAAGGCCGAAGCTGCGGCGCTGATTGACGCTATGATGCAGACCTCTGCGGCGGGGACCTTGAGGTCCGAGCTTTTGGAACCGCTTAAGCGGCAGATGCAGGCGTCGAAAACGGCCCGCGCGGCCAAGGCGGCGGCGACGAAGGTCGAGTTCTTCACGATGGTGCGGGGGGAAGACTGATGGCGGAACAAGCACAGTTTTCGGGCGGATTTGATAACGCCCCAATCCAGGCGGCACATGCCTTCCGCGCAGCTATGACAGTCATGGCCCGACCGGGTGAGATTCGCAGCCTGACTGGCGCTGTTCCTCCGGCGCCCTTGTCGGTTGCGGCGGCGACCCTACTGTTGACGCTTTGCGACCCAGAAACCAAGCTGTACCTGGCCGGGGCAGTCGACACCGACGCCGTGCGCAAGTGGCTGACCTTTCACACTGGGGCACCTTTGGTTGCCGCATCTGAAGCGGATTTTGCCGTTGGAACCTGGGAGGGTTTGGGGTCCCTCAATGCGTATCGTATTGGAACGCCGGAATACCCCGACCGCTCGACCACGTTGATCGTGGAGTGCGATGACCTACAGGCGTCAGGTGCGGTTCTGTCTGGGCCGGGTATCAAGGATGTCGCACAACTGTCACTACCGGATGTGGCTGTTCTGCAAGCTAACGCAGCGCTCTACCCGTTGGGATGTGATTTCTTTCTGACTTGCGGCGATCAGGTTGCGGCTCTGCCGCGCAGCACGCAGATCACGGTAGGAGGCTAAGCCATGTATGTAGCTGTCAAAGGTGGCGAAAAGGCGATTGAAAACGCCCATGCCTGGCTGGCCGAGGAACGGCGTGGATCAACCGACGTGACCGAGCTGAGCCTTGCGCAGATCCGCGAACAGTTGAGCCTTGCGGTAAACCGGGTCATGGCCGAGGGCTCTCTGTACGATCCCGATCTGGCCGCACTGGCGATCAAACAGGCGCGCGGCGATCTGATCGAAGCGATCTTCCTGATCCGTGCCTATCGCACGACCTTGCCGCGCTTTGGGTATTCGAACCCGGTTGAAACGGGGCAGATGGACTGTGACCGACGGATCTCGGCCACGTTCAAGGACGCGCCCGGTGGGCAGGTTCTGGGCCCGACTTTCGACTACACCCACCGTCTGCTGGATTTCAAATTGGCCGCCGATGGAGAGGTGGCTGCCGCGCCGGAAGGGGCGGCACGCACCGAATCCACGCCGCATATCACCGAATTCCTCAAGGGTGAGGACATCATTCAGGATGAAATTGCCAGTGATGAAACACCCGGTGATCTGACGCGCGAACCGCTGGAGTTTCCATCGAACCGACCTTTGCGGCTGCAGTCTTTGGCGCGCGGGGATGAAGGGTTCGTGCTGGGCATGGCTTACTCAACCCAGCGCGGCTATGCCCGGAACCACGCCTTTGTCGGCGAGCTGCGGATTGGCAAGGTCGCGGTTGAGATGGATATCCCCGAATTGGGTTTTGCCATCGACATTGGCGAGGTTGAGTTGACCGAATGTGAAACAGTGAACCAGTTCAAAGGCTCGAAAACCGAACCGCCGCAATTCACGCGCGGCTATGGTTTGGTGTTCGGGCAATCGGAACGGAAATCCATCTCGATGGCCTTGGTTGATCGCGCTCTGCGCTGGAAAGAACTGGGCGAGGATTTTGTTGGTGCTGCGGCGCAAGACGAAGAGTTTGTTCTGAGCCATTCGGACAACATTCAGGCGACCGGGTTCTTGGAACATATCAAGCTGCCGCATTACGTGGATTTCCAGTCCGAACTGGAATTGGTCCGCAAACTGCGCCGCGAGGCCGAAGAGCGGATTGCGCCCAGGGAGGCCGCGGAATGAAGGCGGTCGTTTTTGATATTGGCGGTGTGCTGATTGATTGGCAGCCGCAATTGGCTTGGGCCGAAGCGCTGGGTTCAGAAGAGGCTGCTCATGCGTTTATCGAAAGAACGGGTTTTCGGGAAAAGAACGCGCGTGCGGACAATGGTGAGCAGTTTGCGGATCTGGCGCAAGAGTTAGAAGACCCGCAAGATCAAAACCTGTTTGTAGACTATGTTTCGCTTTACGCCCGGACGGTAGAAAACGCGATCCATGGAACGTGGGACGTGTTGGACCGATTGAAGGTTCAAGGAACACCAGTCCACGCCATCACCAATTGGTCTGCTGAAACCTGGCCCGAAGGTCTGAAGGTCCACCCACGTTTGGGTGAGGTCTTCGGCACTCTGGTCGTGTCTGGGCAAGAAGGTGTGATGAAGCCGGATGCCCGTATTTACCACATGCTATGTGATCGTGCGGGAGTCGCGCCAGAAGACTGCGTTTTCATTGATGACGGGTTGCACAATGTCGAAGGCGCAAAGGCAGTCGGCATGGACGGTATCCATTTTACCACGCCAAAAGCGCTGGACATCGCGCTAACCGAAAGAGGGTTCTTATGAGCGAGTATAATTTCGCCTATCTGGACGAACAGACCAAGCGGATGATCCGCCGCGCCATTCTCAAAGGGTTGGCAGTTCCAGGCTATCAAGTGCCATTCGCCAGCCGCGAGATGCCGATGCCCTATGGTTGGGGCACGGGCGGGGTGCAAGTCTCGGCCGCGACGCTGACGCCGGATGATACGTTCAAGGTGATCGATCAGGGCGCGGATGACACCACCAATGCGGTTTCGATCCGTAAGTTCTTTGAAAACACCGCAGGTGTGACAACCACGGAAGAAACGGACAAGGCGACTGTTATCCAGACCCGCCACCGCATCCCCGAGGCGAAGCTGACCGAAGATCAGATATTGGTCTATCAGGTGCCGATCCCGGAACCTCTGCGTTTTCTGGAACCGCGCGAGACTGAGACACGCAAGATGCACAGCCTAGAGGAATACGGGCTAATGCATGTGAAGCTGTATGAAGATATCAGCCAGCACGGCGCTATTTCGACCTCATACGCCTATCCGGTGAAAGTGTCGGAACGGTATGTGATGGATCCGTCCCCGATTCCGAAATTCGATAACCCCAAGCTTGAGATGGACGCGATCCAGCTGTTTGGCGCGGGGCGCGAACAACGGATTTATGCAGTGCCGCCACACACGAAGGTCGTCAGCCTGGATTTTGAGGATTACCCGTTCGAGGCAACCAAGGCCGATCATTGTTGCGATCTGTGCGGGGCCGCGGACAGTTATTTGGATGAGGTCATTACGGATGACGCAGGTAATCGCATGTTTGTCTGCTCGGACACTGATTACTGCCGGTCGCGCCGCGAGGCGGGCCATGTTGGTCCAATGACCAAGGAGAACGCGGCATGACCCCCTTGTTGCAAGTCAAAGGTATTCAGAAACATTACGGCACGCGGATCGGATGCGCGGATGTAAGCTTTGATCTCTATCCGGGCGAAGTGATGGGGATCGTGGGCGAAAGCGGCTCGGGCAAATCGACCCTTTTGAACTGCTTGGCCGGTCACCTGGAGCCGGATGCCGGTCGAGTGGTTTTTGATACTCGTGCAGATGGTCCGGTGGACACCGTGACTATGTCGGAACCCGAGCGCCGGATGCTCAGCCGCACCGATTGGGCCTTTGTTCATCAGCATGCACGCGACGGGTTGCGGATGTCAGTCAGTGCGGGTGGTAATATTGGCGAACGGCTGATGGCTGTCGGGGATCGTCACTATGGCGATATCCGGGACACGGCCATTGACTGGTTGGGCCGTGTCGAGATCAGCGAAGCACGCGTTGATGACCGGCCCACGGCGTTTTCGGGCGGGATGCAGCAACGTTTGCAGATCGCGCGCAATCTGGTCACAGGCCCCCGGCTGGTGTTCATGGACGAACCCACCGGCGGGCTGGACGTGTCGGTTCAGGCACGTCTGCTGGATTTGCTGCGCGGGCTGGTTCGCGAAATGGGGCTGAGCGCCATCATCGTGACCCATGATCTGGCCGTCGTGCGCCTGTTGGCGGACCGGTTGATGGTCATGAAAGACGGCCATGTGGTCGAGGCCGGGTTGACCGATCAGGTACTGGACGATCCGCAACATGCCTATACGCAGCTGCTGGTCTCCAGCGTTCTGCAGGTTTGAATAGTTTGGAAAAGATAAAGCTATGATTGAGCTGAATGACGTAAGCAAGAGCTTTACCCTGCACAATCAGGGCAGCGCGGTTATCCCGGTTATGGAAGGTGCCTCGTTAAAGGTCAGTGCGAGGGAATGCGTCGCGCTGACCGGGGCCTCGGGCGCGGGGAAATCCACGCTGATGCGGGTGATTTACGGGAACTATCTGGCGGCGTCTGGCAAGGTGCTGGTCGGTGGGCTGGACGTGGCACAGGCCGAACCGCGTGAGATTCTGGCGCTGCGGCGTGAGACGCTGGGCTATGTGAGCCAGTTTCTGCGGGTGGTCCCTCGGGTCCCGACGCTGGAGGTTGTGGCCGAGCCGTTGTTTGCGTTGGGGCATGACAGGCAGATCGCGTTGGACAAGGCTGCAGGCCTGCTCAAGCGGTTGAACATTCCTGAACGGCTGTGGGCGCTGAGCCCGACGACGTTTTCGGGTGGTGAGCAGCAGCGGGTCAATATCGCGCGCGGTTTTGCGCATGAATATCCTGCGATGTTGCTGGACGAACCAACAGCCAGTTTGGATGCGCAGAACCGTGAAACGGTTTTGTCACTGATCGAAGAGGCAAAGGCGCGAGGGGCGGCGATTGTGGGCATCTTCCACGATATCGAAGCCCGTCAGCGGGTGTGCGATCGCGAGATTGACGTGTCGGGTTTCACCCCCGGGAAAGCCGCATGACGCTGGCTCCGGTCATTGCGATTGTCGGCCCCTCGGGTGTCGGCAAAGACAGTGTGATGGAAGCACTGGAGACCCGTGCGCCCGGTATTCAGCGGTTGCGCCGTGTGATCACCCGGCCCGAAGGGGAAGAGGGTGAGGATTTTGACCGCGTCTCGGTCGATCTGTTCGAACAGATGATACTGGACGGGGCCTTTGCGCTGCATTGGTCGGCCCATGGGTTGCTATATGGCGTGCCGTCTCAGATTGCTGAGCAGCGCAAGACTTGCAGCGCTGTATTGGTGAACCTCTCTCGGTCCATACTGGTGCAGGCGCAGGAGGTCTTCGGGGATTTGGTTGTGGTCTCGCTGACTGCCAGCGCTGAAGTTCTGGCCCAGCGTCTTGCGGCGCGTGGGCGCGAAAGCAGCGTGGAACAAGCGCGCCGCCTTGGGCGAGCACGCGCCCCTTTGCCTGAGGGGCTGGAGCGAGTGTTCGAAATCGACAATTCGGGCTCGCTAGACGATACGGTCAGCGAAATCCTGAACCGACTTCAACTGGAAAGCGTGTAGCGATGGATCAGGTGAAATCGCCCGTCCTCGGCCTCGCCCATCAAAGCCAGATCGTCGATCTGGAAGGGGTTTGGCAAAAGCGGAGCCAGATGCGTGTGAAGCGCAGTTTCGGTCGCGGCCAGAGTGGGTTTGTCCAACTTCCCGCTCAGCGTGATGTGAAACCGGAACGCATCCAGCACGTAAGGATAGCCCCATCTGTTCAGATGGGCGTCCTGTTCCGGGGTCAGCTTGGCGGCACGGCGACGCGCCAGTTCTGCAGCAGATGCGGGCGCGCGGAACCTATCAAGCTCTGTCACGCAAGCGGCGGCCAACGCATTCAGCGCGGCCGTATCGCCAACCGGACGCAAGGCCAGAAATCGACCGAGACGCGCGATCTCAAGCCCGTCCATAGTCACTGGAGCCTGATCGGTTGCAAGCGTTTCGCAGGCCTGTTGCAAAGCCTCAAAGCTTTGGCCATCGCGCAGGCGAAACGGGGGTTTCATAGTCGCGTGCAGCCCGTATTTGCGGGGCACCTCGGTCACGGCAGCAACATCAACACCATCGACCGGTGGGTGTGCGACCTGCGTTCCGCTTTCCATATCCCAACCCAGCCAGCGGGTTGCAAAAACCGTCCAATCCGCCTTGGCGGGTGGTGCAAAATAGATCGCGTATCGCGTGAATGTCACATTGGCCTCCTATTGCGTGGCCTTCCAATAGCTCAAACAGTGTGAAGTTCAGATGACAGAAGAATTGACCCTTGCCAATGCCACGCTTGTTTTCCCGAATGAGACCGTAACCGGCAGCATTCGCATCGTTGGTGAGCATATTGCCGAAATCGACACCGGGGCTGCGGTTCCAGCGGGTGCGATTGATTGTGAGGGCGACTATGTTTGCCCCGGTCTGGTTGAGCTGCACACGGATAATCTGGAACGGCATATCCAGCCGCGTCCGAAAGTGGATTGGCCTCATGCCGCTGCGATCCTGGCTCATGACGCCGAGTTGGCCAGCACCGGGATTACCACGGTGTTCGATGCCATGCGGGTGGGGTCGATCCCATCTGGCGCGGCGCGGTATGGCAAATACGCCCGCGGTTTGTCGCAAGAGCTGTGGGAGCTCCGCGAACAGGACGCCCTTAAGATCAGTCACTTCCTACATTTGCGGGCAGAGGTCTGCTCGGAAACCCTGGTCGAAGAACTGGATGAGTTTGGCCCAGAAGATCGGGTTGGGTTGGTCTCGCTGATGGATCACACGCCGGGGCAACGCCAGTTTCGGGATATCTCGAAGCTTGAGGCTTATGTGAAGGGCAAGCACGCCATGGACGATGACATGTTCCTGCAGCATGTGGCGCGACTGAAGGGTCTGCGGGATGCGTATGGTGAGAAGCATGAGGTTGAAACCGTCAAAGCTGCGCGTCGTTTTGGGGCGGTGCTGGCCAGCCATGATGACACGACCGAGGATCAGGTGAAGGTGTCGGCAGGCCACGGTATCCGCTTGGCCGAGTTTCCCACGACGGTCGAGGCGGCACGAGCCTGTCATGATCACGAAATCAAAGTGATGATGGGCGCGCCAAACATCATTCGGGGCGGGTCGCATTCCGGGAACGTCGCAGCCCGGGACCTGGCAGAGTTGGGCCACCTGGACATCATGTCATCAGACTACGTGCCTTCAGCGCTGTTGCTGTCGGCAGTGCGATTGGGCGAGATGTGGGGGGATATGGCGCGCGGCCTCAAGACCGTTACGCTCTCCCCAGCGCTGGCCGCAGGGCTGCAGGATCGGGGCGAGCTGCGCAAAGATGCACGCGCTGACCTGATCCGGTTCCGCATGCGTGGCAATGTACCCGCGCTCAGCGCCGTTTGGTCGCGCGGGCAGCGGGTCGCCTGATCAGGCGGTGTAAAACAGATAACGGTCCGGGGCGATGGTTTCGGGTCCTTCGATCTGGTTGAACCCGACCAGAGGTTGGCCCGAGATCAACAACCCATTGGGTTGCATGACCTGTGCGATCAACGGGCTGAGGCGTGCGGCTTCAGCCACGTCGTCTTCCTTGATCCCGCGTCCGAAATCGTAATGTGCCATGGCCATCTTGTGGCCCGAGGCTGCCAGTTTCTGCAGCATTGGCTCGGCCTCGCCTTGCAAGAAATCCTGTTCGGGCGGGGTACTGTCAGGGTGGCATTGCAACACGCGATCCATCACCCAAATGCGCCGATCCGGCATGATTTCCCGCAGGTGGTCATAGGTGCGACCATTGCCCAGACCCATGTCCAGAACATCTCCGTCTTGTTTGGCGATCCGGGCTGCGGCCCAGTTCAGCCCGTCGCGCTGAGCGGTCAGGCGGCGCAGCATGGAATCCAATCTGCTCATTTGGGGGAACTCCGTTCTGGGGTTTCGAAGGCGACCCAAGGGTGCGTGGGGCCCTCCAGCAATTTTGTTAGCAATGCCTCGGTAAAGGTCCAAATGTCAGGGTCGTGGACCAGATGGTGGGTCAGGATGCCGAATGGCTCT
The DNA here is from genome assembly GCA_039818265.1 of Pseudomonadota bacterium. Classification (GTDB taxonomy): domain Bacteria; phylum Pseudomonadota; class Alphaproteobacteria; order Rhodobacterales; family Rhodobacteraceae; genus Ruegeria. Next base: position 16,215 of record JBCBUG010000009.1, read on the forward strand.
GTATTGTCGGTCTGACCCGTGCGGCGATCTTGCAGTAGTGCGGCCATCCTTGCGATCAGAATGTCCGGTGCGACCAATCCCCGTGTGCCCCGCCAGTCAATCGGGTCCAGATGCGTGTTGATCTGTTCCAATCCAGGGACCGCAAAGGTCGCTTTCCGCGGTGTTGCTGTCGACAATATTCGGAACCCAAGTGCAGGCAGTTGGGCGACAGCCTCATCCCCGATCCGGTTCCAGGGGGGGACAAACATGGGGAGCAGCCTTTCGTCAAACAGATCCGTCAGGCGATTGAGCCCGGCTTGCACGTCGGCAGTAATGTCCTGTAGCGGGCGATGCGCGCGAAATTCAGACTTCTTCTCTCCGGCAGGCGCATGGTTTTGGTGTGCCCAGCCATGGACGACAGGGATTAGGCTTTCGTGGCGTGCAACAAAACCCGCAAGGCTGGCATTCGCATCCCGGGGGATAACGGCCAGATGCACCGGCAATCCAACGCGTTCGGACAGCGCAGTCAGTGTCTCCAATTGCGGTGTTTGCACCGTGGCATCATCATCTCGCCACCATAGGGGCAGAGTCAGGCCTTGGACACGCCAAAGCGCAAGCTCGTCTTCCAAGGGTTTCCAATCCGACGTCATGTGCGCCGCCCCAAAAGATGCTTTGTGATCTCGACGGAGCGCTGGGCTCCATCGAGGCCGTCTTGCTTGGGTGCACGCCTGCCTTCCAAGATCACTTGTTCGACCCGTTCGGCAAGACTATCGCCGGTCAATGCCTGACTACGCAGCACTTCTATTGCTGGCAATTCTGACAGGCTTTGACCGCGTAGGTCCTGTTCAACCTCTTTGCCGTCATCAAACGGGATGAGTACCGCAGGGGTGCCCGATTGCAGGATGTCCAGCGCGGTGTTGTAGCCGCACATGCTGACCGAGGCCGCCGCGTGTGGCAGCATCTGGCGAAAATCCGGGCGTACGGGTTCGAGCGACACGGGTGCCTCACCCACAAGCTGAGATAGTTTTGCTATGCGCTCCTGAGCATCACGCCCGCCCACCAACAGGCGCCAGCGCCTGTTGGGTATCTTTCGCGCGGCCTCGATGGCCGCACGAAAGATCGGCTGCCCCACCGATCCGCCACCAGCGCTTACCAGGATTTCATCGGTTCCAAGCGCCTCGGGATGCGGGCGCGCCGCGGCAGGCGCAACAAAACCCGTATAGTGCAGGCGCTGGGCCAGTTGAACGGATACCGGCCAACTGACCGATAACGGGATTATGCTCTCATCCGAATGCACTAAGACACCATCGTAAAAACGACCAATGATTTCGTCGGCACGGGTCGCTTTAGCCGGTTTGGATGTCGGGGCCAGAATGTCCCGGATCGAGGCCAGAATCAGCGGGCGTTTCGGCAAGGCATGTGCCGCCGCAAGGCCCGCTTCGAACTCCGCCGCAAGGGATCGGCGGCCAAAGGGGAACAGCTCGGTGATCAGAACATCCGGTTGAAAGCTTTGTACAGCCTGAACAAGGGCCGCACTACGCGCCGACAGATAGGCAGGGTCGGCGACCTCACCGATCTCTGTCAAAAGACGCGTGAAATCTGTTCCGTCCGAGCGTAGCGGGGGCAGGCCAAACAGTGTTATGCCGTCCGAGTTTAACTGCGGCGCGGGCATCCCGCCGGTCACGATCAAGACGTCGTTGCCGTCTTCGGCAAAGACACGGCCAAGCGTCAATGCGCGGCTTAGGTGACCTGTTCCCAGCAGATGGGTAACGACGATCATCACGTTCATTCGGTAACTCCGCGAGCAATCAGGCGAACGGGATCCGGTGTTGGGGTCATATCGGCCATATCAATGATATAGAGCCGATTGCGTTTGATCTTAAAGGGTGCGGGGCCTTCAAAGTTCCACCCCCAGACCCGGGCCAGAATAACGCGCATGATGCCTATGTGGCAGACAGCGACAGTGTCGCGGTTCAACTCAGACAGCCAGGGTTCCAATCGTGCCCAAACTTCAGCGGGGCTTTCGCCCTCGGGTGGGTGATAATCCCAACCCCAGTCCTCGATATGGCGGTACCCGCTGTCTGGGTCAGCGATCAGATCGACCCCGCGCAACCCCTCCCATCGGCCCCAGTTCATTTCGGTCAACGCGGGCGAGGTCTGAGGGGTGCGACCCGATACTAACAGCGCCGTCTCTTGCGCGCGGGTTAAAGGGCTGGACCATATCTCGGCGTTTTCCCAACTGTTTGGCAGGTCATACCCGGCCAGTTCCGACCTTGCCTGATCATCAAGCCGAATATCACTGCGCCCCTGAATGCGCCCGGCGCGGTTCCAGTGGGTATGCCCATGGCGCAGCATGGCCAATCGAGTCATACCGTCACCTCCAGAATCGGGCGAACTGCTGACCAGAACACCTCCGTCGCCTTGGGCATCATGTGGCGGGCGGCGACATGCAAGCGCGCAGCTTTGCCAAGTACGCGGCGCTGCTTGGGATTATTCAGCAAGAACTGTATCTGCCTTACCAAGCCTTCTGCGCCCACCTCAATCGAGGGGTATTTTGCCGGGGCCAGCACGTCCCGCACGCCGGGTCTGTCTTGTGCAGAAACCGGTATGCCTGCGGCCTGTGCCTCCAGATAGACCATCCCATAGGCCTCGTTCACGCCGGGCCAGACGAACAGCGCCGCCTCGCCATAGACACGTTTCAAAGCCACTCGATCCAGTTGGCCCAGAAAGGTGACATGGCTTTCGAACGGCTCCATCAGGTGTTCGACATCCGTGCGCGCAGGGCCATCGCCCACGATGTTCAGATGCCAATCGCCTGACAGGTGCGACAGCGCCTCGGCCAGAATGCGGTACGAGGACAGCTTGTCCCCATGGCGCATCATTCCAACGGTCAGCATCGGGCCATCACCCATACTTTCTGGCGGCAAATCCGCCACCGGCAGGAATGGTGGCAACTCAATCAGAGCCTGATTGCCATATCGCTCGCGCTCGAGTGTGATCAGATCATTGGCCGTGTGATAGAAAATCACCTGCGCCGCATCACAGGCCTCGTGTGCGGCTTTTGCAAATCCCGACCACTGCCCGCTCAGGCGACTTGTAGCGCGGGTGCTTTCCAACTGTACATAAGGAAGGCCACGTGCCCGCGTAACAACCGGCCCCAGCAGATCGGGGGCCTTGTAATAGTTGTGATAGGTCACCCAAAGATTGACATCTTCGGGCATGTCTGAGATCAGCCGCCGCGCTTCAACCTCAGCCGCCTGTCGCAGGGCGCGCTGCGTCGCCGCATCTCCGATCTTGTCATAGATGCGCAGGTCCGAGATCAGATCAACGCGATCCCCCTGCGCCCCGATCGCTTGCATCAGGTTGCGGGCCATCTCGCGATCACCCGAGGGTTTGGGGCTATCGGGCGATTTCATCGGAGCATAGAACGCGACCCGCGCCATCAGGCTGCATCCGCGCACAGGGTCTTAAGACGGGCCGACAAACGCGCAATTCCTGGATCCATCCGAAACTCTGCCAATAGGCGCGTATAAGCGGCTTCGGCCATTTGGGCGGTTTGGGATGGGTGCGCTGCAAGGTCACAAATCGCACTGGCCAATGCGGCAGGACCGTCGCTGGACAAGAGGCCATGAACCCCCGTTTCGATGAACTCGGGAATGGCCGAAACCGGTGTCGACAGGATCGGCAGTTTTTGCGAGGCCGCCTCCATCAAGACATTTGGCAGCCCGTCCCGGTCGCCATCTTCGGCAATCCGGCTTGGCAGAACAAACAAATCTGCCTGCCTCATGGCGGCGATCACCTCAGGCTGATCACAGGCCCCTTTCCAGGTGATGCGATCTGCAACACCGGCAGCCAAGGCCTGATCGCGCAAGCTTGGCCCCAAACCGCCGCCGCCGATATGGGTCCAGCGCCAGTTCAGAGTATCCGGCAGCAAGGCAAAAGCGGCGATCAGCCGGTCGAACCCTTTTTTCTCAACCAACCGGCCAACCGACATCATATGGAAGGCCGCATCGGGTTGTCGTGGTAGACGGTCTGGCGGCGCAGGGAACCGGCCCAGATCCAGCCCGTGATAGATCAGATCGACTCGATCTGGTGTATCGGCCAATCCGCGCAAATGTTTGGCACCAAATGCAGTGCACGTCGCTCCAAATGCTGCACCATAGGTGTCTGGGTGCAGCTTCTCGCGCTTTTCCCAGTCTGGTGACGTCCAGATATCTTTGGCGTGGGCAGCAAAGCTCCATGGTAGGCCGCGCATGATGGCGGCATAGCGCGCGACGGAAGAAGGCGTATGCATGAAATGCGCATAAAGCGCACGTGTTTCCACCGGAAGCTCGGTGGCCAGAACACAGGCCTGACCAAAGCGGCGAATGCGATTGTGGGTCAGGTCGCGGCGCAGATCCTTGCGCCAGATGTCATAGGCCTTGGCGTAACCGGGCAGGCGTTGGGCCACCGCGCGCGCGGCCCAGACGCGTTGGGGTTCGTCATACAGATACTCAGGCAGGTAGTGAACCTGACCGTTAAAGCGGTCATGCAGAGGATGACGCTTGGTATCCGTGGGGTGGCGCAGCGACCAGATATCAAACTGGTGGCCTGCATCCTGAAGGGCGACCAGTTCCTGCGCGATGAATGTCTCTGACAGGCGCGGCCACCCTTTGACCAGCACCGCCAGTTTCGGAGCATTAGCACTCATCCGGTGGCTCGTTCCTTTTCCCCGGTCAAAAGGGCATCAATACGGGCGGTGACATAGTCGAGGCCATCCAGCAGACCCGCGCGGATGGTGTGCGATGGCAAAGATTGCTGCGGCAGCGCGCGGATGGCTTTGATCATCGCGTCAGGCGTCAGGCCATCGCGCGTTTCATCCAGCATGCGCACAAGCCCCAGACCTTCGGCACGCGAGGCCCGGATCCATTGTTCAAGACGAGGAGTGGTGCGGGGCACGATAACGGCACGTTTGTCGAAGGATAGAACCTCGCAAAACGTGTTGTAGCCCCCCATGCACACAACCCCGGCCGCCCCGGCAAACAGGGTTTCGATCTGGGATTCAAAGCCAACGGCAGTGACCCGACCGTTTAGAGCGGCGACACGGGTTTCAAAGTCGTCCCGCAACTCACCCGACAGGAACGGGCCGTAGACCAGAATGGCTCGGGGGGACAGATCGGGATCTTTTTCGTAGGCGGAAAGGACCAAATTGACCATGGCTTTGCCGTCGCCCCCGCCGCCGGGTGTGATCAGAATATAGGGCTGTTCGGGCGGTTCACCAACCGGGCCCAGATCGCGGCGCAGATAGCCGGTGTAGTGGATACGGGATTGCGCGCTGTTGCTCAGCGGCAATCCTTTGGTTGGGTCATAGATCGAGTTTAGCCCGTAGACCCAGATTTCATGATAAAACCGCTCGGTCGCGGCGATGGCCTCTTTGCGCTCCCACTCTGCAGCCAGCACCTCGGGTTCATCCAGAACATCGCGTAGACCCAGGATAAGCCGTGTGCCGCAGTTGTTTTCAAGATATTCAAGCGTGGGCAGAAGCTCACCCCGAAACCCGGTGGGTTCCTTGTCAACAATCAGGATATCGGGGTTAAACTGCTGAACTGCTGTCTGGATCAGGCCGGATCGCAGGTCGGTCACTTCATCGATCCCCATCCCGATTGTGCGCGCGGCATAAGACCCGTCGGCGCGCTTGGTGACGCCGGGCAGGCGGACATGGTCGACGCGACGCGGGAAGGTAAACCGCCCAGCCACGGGCGATCCCGTCAGGATCAGGGCCGAGGCGGTCGGATCAGCCTGTGTGATCGCTGCTGCCAAAGCGCGCGAGCGTCGCAGATGCCCCAACCCAAAAGTATCGTGGCTGTAAAACAGGATGCGCGGCGCGCGACCGGTGTTAACTGTGTTTTTGCCGAGGCTCATATTGGTGCCTGTGTTTTGGTCTTACTTCTGGTCTGCGCGTTTGCACCACATACCTTACATTGTTAAGCCGCGCTTGCCAAAGGTGGAAAAGCGCCTTTGCAAATGCGCCAAACATTGTGATTTGGCAACAGCCGAATGGGTTTTGAGGAATCCTTGTCACGGTGCGTCGATCACGCAATTTAACACAAATTTGGGACCTTGGGCCAAGATGGTTTGAACTGAACCGAACGCTTTTGTAACCTTATCCGAAACTTTGGATCGGGATGTAAGACCCTATGAAACATAATGTTCTGGCTGGATTGCTTTTGGCGTTCGTGACCTTTGTCTTGGTCTTCCCGGTCAGCGGAACCGCGCAAACCGGGTTGATACCGGGCTATTCCTCTGGATCAAGCGAGAGTACCGACACCACCAGTGAAAGCGATTTGGCCGCTGCCATCCGCGCCGCCAGTGAGGCCGGCGCCAGCGTTATTGTCATCGACAGCGCCGGGCAGGTCGTCACGTCAACCGGTGGTGCGGCAGAGGCGTCGGAAGACGCTGCGGGTAACCCAATGGCCGATGGGTCGCAGCTGATGAAAGCACAGGAGCGGTTCTCGAAATTCCGCGATTCCGCTGCATCACGGCTGGAGGCGTTGCCTTATTCGGTGTTTGAAGTTCAATACATCTTGCGCCAGACCAGCCCGGATGGGCGGATACAGACCTATGTCGAGGTTCTGGGCTGGAACATTCTGTTCCTGCTGTTGGGACGGTGGCTGTCCACCGAAATCTATGGCAAGCGTTTTGCCAGACGCTGGGTGGTGGCCCGGATCAAGGAAAACCCGCAAGGCTATAAGGAAAAGATGCCGTTTTTGGTGTTCCGCTTCCTTATGGGGATAGGCGGAACCATCTTTGCGATGTTGATGGCCCTGATCGTTGGCTATCTGTTCTTTGGCGAGGCCGAAGATATTTCAATCCAATTTACGGTGACTGCAATATTTACCGCCTTTTTCCTGGCGCGAACGGTGTCTGACTTGTGGCGGATGGTTTTATCACCCTTTCTGAGCCAGTACCGATTGCCCCCGTTTTCGGATCGGGATGCAAAACGGCTGTATATCTGGGCCTCGCTTCTGGCGACCTATGATATCTCGGCCGTGTTGTTTGCAACCTGGGTCGCGGATTTCGGGTTGAACTACAATGTCTACGCCATGGTGTATGGCGGGCTGACCATGGTCGGTGCCGTGGGCAACATCCTGATGATCCTATTCAATGCGCGTGCGATTTCTAACGCGATCCGAGGTGGACGGGCCCCGGCTCAAGTATCATGGCTCTTGAGGTTTATTTCTTTCGCCTGGGCGCCATTTCTGATCGTCTATTTGATGTTCAGCTGGTTCAAACTGGCCGTTGATCTGGTGCTGGAGAATGACAATTCAATCCCGATTGTTGCCAGTAGCTATATGATCTTCATGTCAGTTGTCGTCGCATACGGCGCGATGAACTATGTGCTGGAACGCTATTTTGATCGCAACCGGCGTATAGAAGAAAAGAATGCCATTGCAGATGCAGCGCACGAGGATGCCGACACGCCGCAAGCTGAGCAACGTAAGCATGTGATCCTTACTTATGAGGATCTGGCCCGCCGTGTGGCCGGCATTCTGGCCTTTGTAGTCGGTATCTACGCTTTGGTCGTGATCTGGAACCCCGAAGCCAGTTGGAGCGAAGACATCCCGATAGGGCGCGCGCTGGATGTCATGGTGATCCTGTTCATCGGCTACATCCTGTTCAACTTCTTTCGCATCTGGATCGACAGTAAGATCGCCGAAGAATCCGATGACGGTACCGAGGCCGAACTGGGGGACGAAGGTGGCGAGGGCGGGCAAAGCCGTCTGGCGACTCTGCTGCCTTTGTTTCGGGGAGCGATTCTGGCGGTTGTCGTAGTGACGATTATCCTGATCGTCCTGATGGAACTGGGCATCAATGTCAGCCCCTTGTTCGCTGGTGCCGGTGTTGTTGGGCTGGCGGTCGGGTTTGGCTCTCAAACTCTGGTCCGCGATATCTTTTCGGGTGCGTTCTTCCTGCTCGATGACGCGTTCCGCAAAGGGGAATATATCGACATTGGGGATGTAAAGGGGACGGTTGAAAAGATTTCGGTTCGGTCGTTCCAGCTGCGGCATCATCTGGGGGCGCTGAACACCATCCCATTTGGTGAGATCAAAGTGCTGACCAACTATTCGCGTGATTGGGTGATCATGAAACTGCCCTTGCGCGTGACCTATGACACCGATGTCGAGAAGGTGCGCAAGCTGATCAAGAAGCTGGGGCAGGAACTGTTGAGCGACCCGGTGATTGGTGAAAACTTCATCCAACCGCTCAAATCGCAGGGCGTGATCGAAATGCAGGATTCTGCGATGATCATCCGCGTCAAGTTCATGACCAAGCCCGGTGACCAATGGCTGGTGCGCAAGAAGGTTTATCAGGATATCCGAGAGCTGTTCGCGCGGGAAGGCATCCGCTTTGCGCACCGCGAGGTCACCGTAAGGCTGGCCGATGGCAAAGACGTCGAGGAACTGAGTCCGAAACAGCGTGAAGCGGTCACCGGTGCGGTCCAGGCGGCGATTGACGAAGACTACCTGGATGATATCGGCCCGGGTGGAGATGATCGCTAGGGTAGGCTCCCGCCCCTTTGGGATGCGTCTCTGACGAGACGCATCCCAAAGCGTTGGGCCGGGCCGCGCGTCCCGCGGCGGTCGCGTGTTTTGATCGGCTAGGGCCAGACGGCGTCGGATGTGCCCAGTTTTGAGGCGGGCAGGTTCCAGCGCAGTTTGGTTTTGCCAACGCTCAGCGGCGATCTCAGGCGATATCCCGGCCCCCAACCCGAGGTTTCGGGCGTATTGGTATAGTCAGACGAAGAGGCGTCCTTGATTGCCTTTGCCGGATCGAATTTGCCCAGGGCTGCCAACAGCTCTGCCGTTCGGGCAAGCGACAGCTGGGCATGCATCACGGTGTTACCCCGCGCTGCTTCGGCAAGTGCGGACAGAACAGCAGCAGCCATAAGATAGCCGGTTGCGTGGTCGAGCGCCTGAACCGGCAGAGGGGTTGGTCTGTCCGCCTGCGCCCAGATCATACCGGTATGTGCGATGCCAGCGCTCATCTGAACAAGGCTGTCGAACCCGCGCCGTGCGGCCCAGGGACCTTGCCAGCCATACGCATCCAGCGTCACCTCAACCCGGTTTGGGGCCAGTTGATCTCGCTTGGCTTTGTTCAGTCCCAACGCATCCAATGCACCGGGGCGATAGCCATGGACAAACACATCGGCCTCTGCCAGAAGCCCCTCCAACCGCGCAAGCCCCTCTGGTGATTTGAGATCGAGATAGCTGCAGCGTTTGCCCAAAGAGATGTCAGGGATGACGCCAGGCTCGTCCCAATCCGGTGGGTCGATGCGCAAAACATCAGCCCCAAGTCCCGCCAGCGTGCGGGTTGAGACCGGGCCAGCCAGAACGCGCGTCAGATCCAGCACGCGCAGCCCAGCCAGCGGGCGATTGGTGTTTGCCTCTGGCCGAACCCGCAGAGAGATTTTTCTAGGACCGTGCCAACCAATCAAAGGGTCCCGCGACACGGAACGCCCCTGAGGATGGTCCAGCCATTCGGCCCGACTGCGCATGGCGGCGGCGACCCCGCCTTCGGCGACGATGACGGTTTCCAGGTCAACGATCGACCATGATTTCAATGCCTGTGCGACGGTGTCCCGGTCTGCGCGTGTGCCAATCACCTTCAAGGCTGCGGCCCGATGATGCGGCAGGTTGGTGTGCAAGCGAATCCACCCGTCTGCCGCCTGATAGTCTCCGGCGACCGCGTCCCACAGGCTTGGCATTTCCCAGCCGTCTGGTTTGAAGGAATAGCGATACCAAAGTGAGGCCAGGCGCTGATCCACAACCACCTCAGGTGCGGTTGGTGTAAGGTTCATCGCCACCATCAGGCGCGACAGTTCCTGTCCGACCGCCGCGATGCTGGCGGTCGCCAGTTCTGAGACAGCAAACGCACTGTGCAAAACACCGGGCTTTTTCGTGCGGTAGCTGCTGGCCGCGGGAAGAGAGGCCAGCAGGCTCATTGTTGATAGGGGTCGAGGCTGTCGCGCAATCCGTCACCCAGGAAGTTGAAGGCCAGAACCACGACGATAATGGGAAGCATGGGGATGGCCGTCCACGGATAGATCTCGATTGAGGCGAGGTTCTGCGCGTCATTCAGCATGACCCCCCAGCTGACCGCAGGCGCGCGCAGGCCCAGGCCCAGGAAACTAAGCGCCGTTTCGCCTAGGATCATGGCCGGGATCGACAAGGTGGCTGAGGCAATCAAATGCGACATGAAGTTTGGTAGCAGGTGCTTGCGGATCACCCGGCCCGAGCTGGCGCCCATCATCTCGGCCGCGCGTACATATTCTTCCTCGCGCAGCGAAAGGAATTTGGCCCGCACGGATCGGGCGAGGCCGGGCCAGTCGAGGATGCCGAGGATGATCGAGATGATGAAAAAGACCGCAACAGGACTCCAGTTCGAGGGCACGGCGGCAGACAGAGCCAGCCACAATGGAAGTTCGGGCAGGGATCGCAGAACTTCGATGACACGGTTGATGGTCCAGTCGATGCGCCCGCCGAAATACCCGGCCATTGAACCGAACAGAATGCCTAGGAAGAACGATACCGAGATGCCAATCAGGCCCACAGTCAGCGACAGTTGTGCGCCATAGAGGATGCGGCTGAAGATATCGCGGCCCAGTCGGTCCGAGCCCCAGAGGAACACGGTCGCTCCATCCGGTGCGCAGAACAGATGGGTGTCAGATGGAATGAACCCGGCCAGACGATATTCGGAGCCTTCGCAGAAGAACTTGATCGGTTTTGGGTCGTCAGTATCCGCAACGAACTTCCACTGGAACGTTTCCAGATCGGCTTCGGCTACAATTGGATAGACATGCGGCCCGATGAATTCGCCATCATGGAACCAGTTGATCGATTGGGGCGGGGCATAGAGATGCTCGCCATTGCGTTCGTTGGCGCCGTACGGTGCAATGAACCCCGCAAACGGCAACATAAGATAGCACAGCAACAGGAAGATGCCTGAGATCAAGCCCAGCTTGTGTGTTTTGAATTTGCGCCAGACCAGCACCCAGTTCGGGGCGTCCAGATCAGCGCGTTCTAGCTGCTGGACCGAGGCTTCGGGATCGAACGGTGCCTCGTCAACATAGCGGTTATCATGGCGATCTATCATGCTTCGCGCCCCTCATACCGAATGCGGGGGTCAAGCATCACCAACAGAATATCCGAGATCATAGTGCCGATGAGCGTCAAAAGCGCTACGAACATCAGGATGAAGGCTGACAGGAACTGATCTTGTGTCTTGAGTGCTGTCAGCAGCGTCGGACCAATCGTTTGCAGACCCAACACAACGGACACCAGAACCGAGCCCGACACCATCGAGGGCAGCAGGTTGCCAATATCGGCCACGAAGGGATTGAACGCCACGCGCAGCGGGTACTTCGTTAGCATCCGCGACGGAGCCATACCCTTGGCAATGGCAGTTTCAACATAAGGCTTACCCAACTCGTCCAGCATATTTGCGCGCAAACGCTGCATCATTGCCGAGGCGCCGGAGGTGCCGATCACAAAGGTGGGTACGATCAGGTGAACAAGGATCGACTTCAGCTTGTCCCAACTCATCGGCTCACCTTCGAATTTGGGATCCATTAATCCGCCGATGGGCAGGTTGAAATACTGATGGCCGTAGTAGAACAGGATTAGCGCCAGCAAGAAGTTCGGCGTGGCCAGTCCCAGATAACCGACAAAGGCCGAAGTATAGTCGATCCATGTCCGCGACCGTGCGGCGGCGATCACGCCCAAGGGCAAGGCAACGGCATAGACGAACAGAATAGCGGCCAGGTTCACAACAACGGTCAGCCACAGCGTATCGCCCACGATCTCGGACACGGGGCGGTCGAACTCGAAGGACCAACCCCAGTTGCCCTGTATCATGCCAGAGAACCCGTGCGGGCCGGGCCAGAAGCCCATCCAGATCAGATATTGTTCCCACATCGGCCGATCCAACGCATATTCGGTGCGCAGAAACTCGGCCTTTGCCACACCTGCTGACTGGCCCGAGGCCTGAAGCTCGGCGATCTGATTGCTCAGATAGTCGCCCGGCGGAAGGTTGATGATGATGAAAATCAAAACCGAGACCACCAACAGCGTCAGCAGCATCGTAAAGAAGCGATAGACCGCATAGCGCAGCATGATCATTTAGCTGCTCCTGTCAGTCGACCAAAAAGAATTCGTCTGGGCGGTGGACGCCAAAATGCGCGCCGGGCTCCCACGCCCACATGGCCTGTTCCGGGACGTTGCGTAGACGGTTCGATACGACGATAGGCTGTGGGGCGCCGTTCAGGATGCCGATGCCATAAAGCTGATCGGCGTGGATTTTCAACATCTCTGCCCAAACTGCCGTGCGCTCCTCATCCGTGGTGGCGACCTCCCAATCATGGTTCAGATTCATGAGCCGCTCGGCCTCGGGCATATCGGGGGCTTCGCCAACCTCACCACCTGTCTGGTAGAATTGGCCCCATTTGGGCCAGGCGAGGAAGACCTGATCGGTCGGGGCCAGATAGGCCGGAGAGGTATGTGCCTGCGGCAGCCCGTCATCCCACCCAAACCAGACTGAAGCCATTGTATTGCCTGCAAAAACACGGTTCCGCAAGATGTCACGATCAAGCGGGCGCATCACCAGTTTGACCCCGATCTCGCGCCATGTATCGGTTACGATCTGCAGCGCATTCTCAACTTCTTGCCGTTCACCTGCGGTTTCGATGATCAGTTCCATCGGGCGGCCATCCGGCAATAGACGGGTGCCAGAGCCGTCGCGTTGGTCCAGCCCGGCCTCATCCAGCAGCGCATTGGCCATGTCGACATCGAATGCGGCCCAGGCTTTGGCATCTTCCTCGCTGTAAAAGGGCGAGGCAGGCAGGACGGACATCGCCATTGGCTTCGCCAGTTTGAAGTAGAGCGCCTGATTGATGGTTTTGCGATCTATGGCCAGCGAAAGTGCACGGCGCACCCGGACATCGCGCAGCACATTCCGCCAGACCTCATCGGCATAGTTCAGGTTCGGGTAGATCGCGATTTGCGAGGCGACACCGGTTTTCCACAGAAGGGTTTTGTAGTCGCCGACCTCTTCCCCCTTTTTCAGGATTGAAGCATCCCGAAAAGCCAAGCCGCGACCCTGTAGATCGCTCTCACCCGCGTTGGTTTTTGCGGCGACCAGACCTGGGGCGACGATCTCCATCGCGACTATGTCGATATAGGGCAATTGCACCCCATTCGAGTCTATGCGGTGATAATAGGGGTTGCGGACAAAGTTGTGGCGGATTTTCTTACCAGAACTAGCGTTCAACCAAGGCTGCAATGTGGGCAATTCGTGATTGTCGAACTTATACAGATTGTCCAGCTTGTTATGCAGCGCGGCCCAGCTTTTGACCCGGGCGTCGTCGACTAAAAAGGCAAGCTCTTCAGGGTCTGCGTACTTCTCGTGATAGGGTTTCAAGAACGCCGAGGGCCGATAGATGAACGGTGGGCGGGCCTGAGCCAGTGATTGCAGGAAATCCGGATTGGGGTCCGGCCATTCAAAGATCACCGTGGTTTCATCCGGGAAAGAAACTGTGGGCGCGTTGCCTTCGACAATCAGGAAATCTGGCGGGCCGGACGGGCTAAGCAAAGGGTTGTTTGCTACATCTTCCCACCAATATTGAAAATCCTCGGACGTAAACGCCGACCCGTCAGACCATTTGTGACCTTCCCGCAGCTTCAGGGTAAACTTGCGGTTGCCTTCGTTTTCAAACGAGGCAAGCAGATCAGGGACAATGTTGTAGTTCTCGTCAAACCCGACCAGTCGCGCATAGCCATAGACGACCATCTGTCGGATATCCTTGGACCGTGTTACCATGGTGCGCAAAGTGCCGCCCTGGGTTCCGAATTCCCGACCTTTTGCAGCAAGATCAACGATCAGAGGTTCCTTTGGTAGGCGCTCGGCAATGGGCGGCAGATCGCCGGAATTGACCTCGTTTGACCAGAACTCGCTCTCTTGCAAGGTCGGAAGTTCGGCGCTCGCGGCAAAGGGCAAAGAAAAGGCCAACGATGCCGCAAGGATCAGATGGCGAGTGGTCTTAAACATGGCAACGTACCTTATGGCCCGGCTCCAATTCCACAAGTGAAGGTATCACGGTGTCAGAGAAACGAAAGGCTTCATCCCAACTGTCCGGCGCGCCGGCACCCAATGAGACCATTTGCAAGTCAATCGGGCGGTTGATGTCGGGTTCTGGTTGGGCGGCAATCAACGCCTTTGTGTAGGGATGGCGCGGATTGTAGAAAAGGGTTTCGGGCGGGGCTTGTTCCACGACCAACCCCCGGCGCATTACGGCGACCTCATCGGCGATGCGGGCCACAACGGCAAGGTCATGAGAGATAAAGAAATACGACAGGTTCAGACTGTCCTGCAAATTCTCCAGCAGGGTGAGGATCTGCTCCTGAACTGAAACATCCAAAGCCGAGGTCGGTTCGTCACAGACGATCAGTTGCGGGTCCAGCATCATGGCGCGCGCAATGGACAGGCGCTGCCTTTGCCCGCCGGAGAACGCATGCGGGTAGCGTTTCAGCATATCCCCGTTCAACCCCACGCGCTGCAACATCTCGGCGGCCTTGTCGCGTTGTTCCGATGTCGAGCCGATCCGGTGAATTTCCAGCGGTTCAGTCATCGCATCCTGAATGCGCATACGCGGGCTGAGCGAGCTATAGGGGTCTTGAAACACCATCTGCGCCTTGCGTTGGAACGCGGTGCGCTGGGCGCGGGTCATCTGATGTACGGGGATCGGGTCGTCTTGTGCGGAGGTTTTAAACAGAACTTCCCCACCGGCATCTGGCAGCTCTGCCCCCAGGGCGATCCGGGCCGCCGTGGTCTTGCCCGACCCGCTTTCACCGACAATTGCGAGTGTTTTGCCACGGCCAAGGTTCAGGTCGACGCCACGACAGGCGTGGATTTCCTTGTCGGCCTGCCAGCCTTTGCTGGCCCGCATCTTATAGGTCTTTGAAACGCCTTTCATCTGCAGGATCAGGTCTTCATCCGGCATTGGCACCCCGACAGCATCGTTGTCAGGGATCGCGGGGGCGGCATCGAACAACTGCTTGGTATAAAGGTGAGCCGGTGCGGTGAGGATCGGCGCGGCGGGGCCTGCCTCCATCACACGGCCCTTGTGCATCACCACCACGTGTTCGGCCATGTTTGCCACAACACCAAGGTCATGGGTTACAAGGATCAGCGCCATGCCGGTTTCGCGCTGAAGCTCTTTGATCAGGCCAAGAACCTGCGCCTGAGTGGTCACGTCCAACGCAGTGGTTGGTTCGTCAGCGATCAACAGATCAGGTTTAGATACCATTGCCATGGCGATCATTGCGCGTTGACGCATCCCGCCGGACAGTTCGAACGGATAGGAATCGTAGGCGCGCTGCGGGTCTGGGAAGCCAACGCGTTCGAACTGACTCAAGACCTCTTTGCGGGCCTGTGCCTCGGACGCACCGCGATGCAGCCAAAGAACCTCGCTCACTTGATTGCCGATCTTGTGCAGCGGTGAAAGCGAGCGCATCGGTTCTTGAAAGATCATCGATACCCGGTTGCCGCGAATGCCACGCATTTCGCGCTCGCTAATCTGTATCAGTTCGGCGGCACCTTTGGAGTCGTTCAGAGTGATTGATCCACTGCGGATCTGTGCGGTCCGGGGCAGAATGCGCAGGGCGGCGCGGCATGAAATGGTTTTGCCAGACCCGGACTCGCCGACCAGCGCCAGGGTCTGTCCGGCATGGACATCAAAATTCACATCTTTGACAACAGATTCACCTGCGCCAAAACCGATGCTCAGGTTTTTGACGGACAACAAAGCACTCATTCGGGTTTTCCACCCGGTTGGCCGCATGTTTGCATCGGCTCTATCAACTCCCCGTGATTTTTTCGCCAGTCTCGCGCGGTTCTGCCCGTCTAGTCAAACCCGTTCTTGTGCTGAAATGTCGCGGAAATGTGAAACTTGGGGTCTGGCGACTACACAAACACTTGAGCTTTTGTCATCAAAGCCCAATTCGACTGCTCTTATGCTGGCAGTAGGTATCAAGGAGAGATTTCCCAGTGTCCGAGAATCAAAGCCGACTTGATCTGTTTATCGACCGCATGGTGTCCCAGCGGGCCTGTCTGGATTTTGCCATCGCGCAGACCCAAGATATGGGTGGGCCGGTCTTTGAACTTGGGCTGGGGAATGGTCGGACGTACCACCACATGATCCAATATGTCACCAAGCGCCCGGTCTATGTGTTCGAACGCGCGGTCGCTTCGCATCCGGATTCGACACCGCCCGAGGATCGAGTGATTTTGGGCGATGTCCGCGAGACACTTCCCGCTTCTCTGGATCGTTTCGGTGCGACAGCCAGCCTGATCCATGCTGATCTGGGCGGGCACAACCGCGAAAAGAATGACGCCTTCGCACGGTTTGTCTCACCCTTGATCGAGCCGCTATTGGCCAAAGGCGGTCTTATGGTGTCGAGCGACCGGATGTATTTTGAAACACTTATTGAGCTTCCCTTGCCCCAAGGTGCGGTTCCGGGGCGTTGTTTTATTTATCAGCGCTAGGTCTGATAAGCCCGGAGGCAGCGTCGGCACGGCGGCAACCAAAGCAAACAGGAGGGACATCATGCAAGCAATCCTGACACTGAACGCGGGAAGCTCGACCATCAAGTTCAGCGTATACCGGGCCGCGTCTGAACCCGAACTGTTGTGGCAGGGGCAGGTCGAAAACCTTGGCCCAGTTGCGCAGCTGGAGTTGCAAGGCGATGGGCGGGTTCAAGTGAATGAGATCGGCCCAGCCGACCACGCGGCTGCCGTTGAGGCAATTTTGCAAACTGTCGAGCCTTTATTAGACACGCACCATATTGTTGGGGTGGGTCACCGTATCGTGCATGGCGGGCAAACATTTGATGGTCCTGTTGTTCTGAATGATCAAGTCCTTACGCAATTAGAGGCGCTGTCACCCTTGGCGCCTTTGCATCAACCCCACAACTTGGCCGCCATTCGCGCCGCACAGGCCGCCTTTCCGAATGCGGTGCAGGTGGGGTGCTTTGATACCTCGTTCCACACAGGCCATGCGTTTGTGAACGATACCTTCGCCCTCCCGCGGCGGTTCTACGAAAAAGGCGTGCGGCGCTATGGGTTCCACGGGCTGTCCTATGACTACATCACCGGCAAGCTGCGGCAGGACTACCCCGATTTAGCGGCGGGTCGCGTTGTCATAGCGCATCTGGGCAATGGTGCGTCGATGTGTGCCGTGACCAACGGCGCAAGCGTCGGATCGACCATGGGGTTCTCTGCGCTGGATGGATTGCCGATGGGAACGCGCTGCGGTCAGCTTGATCCCGGCGTCTTGCTGTATCTGATGCAGCAAGGGCATGGGGTCGAGGCGATCACCCATATCTTGTACAAGAAGAGCGGCCTTTTGGGGCTGAGCGGGATCAGCCACGACATGCGGACCTTGCTGGCCAGTGACGACCCGCATGCGCGCGAGGCAATTGACTACTACGTGTTTCGCATCCGGCGCGAGCTGGGGGCAATGGCCGCCATTCTGGGTGGTCTTGATGCCGTGGTCTTTTGTGGCGGTATTGGAGAAAACGCGGCCCCAATTCGGCAGCGTGTGCTGCAGGGGATGGAGTTTCTGAACATCCATCTGAATGTTCAGGCCAATGACAGCAATGCCAGGGTCATATCAGACAAGGGTATTCCGGTGTTGGTGATCCCGACGGATGAAGAGCGCGTCATCGCGCGCGCCGTGTCCCAGGCACTGGATTGAATTGTCGTCCCTAAATGAGAGGAAATTCGAGATGATCTTCTACGACTGCTCGACCGCTCCGAACCCGCGCCGGGCCAGAATGTTCATCGCGGAAAAAGGGCTGGAGATCGAAACGCACGAGGTTTCGATTGCCAAGAATGAGCAGTTGGATGAGGCGTTTCTGGCCGTGAACCCCCGGGCGACAATCCCGGTTCTGGTGACAGATGAAGGTGCGGTTCTGACCGAAAACCTGGGGATTGCGGCCTATCTAGAGGCTCGCTTTCCCGAACCACCCTTACTCGGGCGCAAACCAGATGAGAAGGGGCAGGTTTTGATGTGGAATGCCATCGTTGAACAACAGGGCGGTATGCCGATCGCAGAGGTTCTGCGCAATACGCACCCGGCGTTCAAGGACCGGGCCATCCCCGGACCGACAAACCATCCTCAGATCTCAGCATTGGCCGAACGAGGCAGAACGCGCCTATCCGATTTTTTCACATTGCTTGAGGCGCGATTGCAGGCCAGCCGCTTTATCGCGGGGGATATGTTCAGTTTGGCGGATATCAGCACGTTTGTGTTTTTGGATTTTGCCCGCGTCATCAAAACACGCATCCCCGAAGGCAACAGCGCAACCCTAGCCTGGTTTCAAAGCGTTCAATCCCGACCCAGCGCAAGCCTGTAATTTCTGCGCTCAACCTTGCGCCTTCCTTCGTTGATCTGCACTGTACAGAAATGTCTAGACAGGAGTGAACAGTGCCGCTAGCGTCCGCTACGAGTCACCCAAGGGAGGTCGGGATGAAATCGCAGTATCGCGTGGTGGTCATTGGGGGCGGCGTTGTGGGCGCCTCGGTTCTGTATCATCTGGCCAAATTTGGCTGGTCGGATGTCGTAATGCTCGAGAGGCGGCGGCTGGCCTCGGGGTCATCCTGGCATGCGGCGGGCGGTATCCATGCCTTGAATGCCGATCCGAACATGGCGTCGCTGCAGGCCTATACGATTGATCTGCTTAGCGAAATCGAGAAAGAGTCCGGCCAGAATATCGGCCTGCACATGACCGGTGGTTTGACGCTGGCTGGCACCCCGGAACGCTGGGAATGGCTGCAGGCCAACTACCGCATCTTCCAATCCATCGGTATTGACGATTGCGAGTTGCTGACGCCGGAAGAGGCGCAAAGACGTTGTCCGATTATGTCCACTGATGGCGTTTTGGGCGCGATGTGGGCGGACCGCGAAGGTTACATCGACACCACCGGTACGGTTCAGGCTTATGCAACGGCTGCAAAGAAGCGTGGCGCGGAGTATTACGAGGAAACCAAGGTCGAAAGCCTGACACAGACGGCGGATGGCTGGGAAGTGGTGACCGACAAGGGCACGATCACCTGCGAACATGTGGTCAACGCTGCTGGTCTGTGGGCCAAGCAGGTGGGGCGCATGGCCGGGGTGGAACTGCCGGTTTCGCCACTCAAGCACCACTACCTGATCACCGATGCGGTGCCCGAAGTGGCGGCGGCGGATTTCGAAATGCCGATGACCGTGGATCTGGAAGGTTTCACCTATATGCGGCAGGACCAGAAGGGAGTTCTGGTTGGTATCTATGAGGTCGACCATGAACACTGGGCCATGGACGGCGCGCCCTGGAACTATGGCGAAGAGCTTTTTCAGGAGCAGCTGGATCGCATCGAGAACGAGTTGATGCTGGGTTTCGAACGCTATCCATCGATTCAAGAGGTCGGCATCAAGACTTGGGTGAACGGGGCTTTTACCTTCTCGCCTGATGGCAACCCGCTGGTCGGGCCAGTGCCGGGCAAGCGTGGCTATTGGTCGGCCTGTGCTGTGATGGCGGGCTTCCTGCAAGGTGGTGGTGTTGGCAAAACGCTGGCAGAATGGATGATCCATGGCGAGCCTGAGGCAGATGCATGGCCGATGGACGTAGCGCGCTATGGCGATTTTGCCCAGAACAAACGGTATATCCGCGAAACCACCGGTCAGTTTTATTCCCGCCGGTTTGTGATGACTTATCCAAACGAGCAACTGCCCGCAGGACGCCCGTTGAAAATGGCCCCTGCGCATGATGCGATGACGGAGGCGGGTTGCAAATGGGGCGTCAGCTGGGACCTTGAAGTGCCGCTTTATTTTGCACCGAAAGGGTTCGAGGAAACACCGACACTCAAGCGGTCCAACGCGCATGACATCGTGGCCGAGGAATGCAAGGTAATCCGCGAGGGTGTGGGCCTGTTGGACATCTCCGGCTTTTCGCGGTTCGAGGTCACGGGGCCGAATGCTGAGGCGTGGCTGGACAAGGTCATGGCCTCAAAACTGCCTGCGCCGGGTCGAGCCAAACTCGCACCGATGCTGGGTGAGAATGGGCGCCTCAAGGGCGATCTAACCGTGTTGAACTGGGGCGATGGCACCTGGTGGATCATGGGCAGCTACTACCTGCGCGCCTGGCACATGCGCTGGTTCGACGACCACATGATCGATGGGGTGAACATACGCGATCTGGGTGAGGAATACTGCGGCTTCGGTCTGGTCGGGCCGAAATCGCAGGACGTGATCGAGAAGCTGGCCGAACAGGATATCTCGGGCCTGAAATTCATGGGCTGCGGCGATTTCGATATTGGCCTCGTGCGTGCCCGCGTGGCCCGCATGTCGGTGACTGGCGAAAAGGGGTACGAGATCAACTGTCGTTGCGGCGATCACATCAAGCTACGTCGGATGTTGCTTGAGGCCGGGGCCGATAAGGGCATCCGCGAATGTGGTTTTAACGCGATGTTGTCGACCCGCCTCGAAAAAAGCTTTGGCATCTGGTCGGCGGAATTCACGCAGCTTTACACACCAGGCATGACCGGGATGGATCGTTGGATCGACTGGGACAAGGATTTTGTCGGCAAGGATGCCGCCGTGGCCGAACGCGATGGCAATGGCCCTGCACAGGTGCAGGTCACGCTTGAGGTCGATGCGCTGGACGCGGATGCCAGCGGGTATGAACCGATCTGGGCGAATGGAGAGCGTGTGGGGTTTGTAACCTCGGGCGGTTATGGCCACTACACTGGCAAGTCGCTGGCGATGGCTTTGGTCAACAGGGACAAAGCTGAACCGGGGACGGAACTGTCCGTGCACGTGGTTGGCGTCGAGCGCCCCGCCCGCGTGATCGCACCATCGCCATACGACCCGCAGGGTAAGGCGATGCGAGGCTGATCATGGTGGCGCAAGACCAAAGGCGTCGACGGCGCGGACGCGGAGCCGAGGGCGCGCCACCCATTCTGCGGGATGTGAACTATCGCCAACTCAGGAACCCTTTCCCGCAGATGGAGGTGTTCCCGGCAGATCAAATCGCAGACATGCACGAGACCGCGCTGCGCATGCTGCAAGAGCTGGGCGTAAAGGTTTTGCTGCCCGAAGCGCGTCGTATCTTTGCCGCAGGAGGGGCCAGTGTCGACGAAGAGACCGAGATGGTCTTTATCGGGCGCGATATGGTCGAGGCAGCGGTTGCCTCGGCTCCGAAGTCGATTGCCTGTCGGGCGGGTGCACGGCATCGGGACTTCACGCTGGAACTGGGCTCACTGGTGTTTCAACCGGGGGCCGGGGCCCCGAATGCCACCGATTTGGAGCGGGGGCGCCGGCCGGCGACAGGGCGGGACTATCTTGAGTTTTTGAAACTCACCCATCATTTTGACGTGTTTCAGATGATTTCACCCCAGGTCGAACCGCAGGACGTATCAACCAACCTGCGCCACTACTTCACGACCAAAGCGCAGATGGAGCTGACGGATAAGTTTCCGTTCTTCTTCTCGCGCGGGACGCCGCAGGTGATGGATTGCTTTGAGATGCTGGCCACTGCCCGTGGCTTGTCGGATGACGATTTCCGCAATGGAGCCCATTGCTACACCATCATCAACACCAACAGCCCACGCACGCTGGACATTCCGATGGCCCAGGGGCTGATTGATTTTGCCAAGCACGGTCAGATGTCGATTATCACGCCGTTTACGCTGATGGGGGCGATGGCGCCGATCACGGTGGCAGGGGCGATCACCTTGTCTCATGCCGAGGCGCTGGCGGCGCTGACCCTGACGCAACTCACCAATCTGGGCGCGCCGGTATGTTATGGGACGTTCACCAGCAATGTGGATATGAAATCTGGTGCGCCTGCATTTGGGACGCCCTCACATTTCCAGGCTTCGCTAGCGGCCGGGCAATTGACACGACATTTAGGTCTTCCATGGAGATCCGCGGCGGGATCGGCGGCGAATGTCAACGATGTGCAGGCGGCCAATGAAAACCAGTTCGGCCTGTGGGGCTGTTTGATGGCCGGGGCAACCGTGATTATCCATTCGGCAGGCTGGCTTGAAGGCGGGCTGACTGTATCCTTCGAGAAGCTTGTCTGCGATGCCGAGGTTCTCAACATGGTCGCCGAGCTTTGTGCCGGGGCGCAGGCCGGAACCTCTGAGATCGGCTTTGATACTGCGCTAAGTGAGGTTGAGCCCAGCGGCCATTTCTTTGCCTCCAGCCAAACAATGGAGCGATACAATACCGAGTTCTATCAGCCCCATGTCCACGATTACGCCAATTTCGGAACCTGGACCGAACGCGGATCGATTGACACCAACCATCGGGCAACCGGGGTTTGGAAGTCTATTCTGAACGATTTCAAAGCACCGCCAACCGATAGTGACCGTATCGGAGCCCTGCACGAATTTATTGAACGACGCACTGCCGAGGGCGGCGCACCACCGGAGAGCTGAATGAACACCAAACCGATCCTGCACCGGGATGACCCACAGGCCGAACCATTGGTCGGCAATGTCAAAGTCACGCGCGACGACTGGCTGAACGTGGCGATGGATGTGCTGATCTCGGACGGGGTGGATCAGATCAAGGTGCTGAACCTGGCCGAGCGGATGGCTGTGTCACGGTCGTCCTTTTACTGGTACTTCAAGTCGCGCCAGGAATTGTTGGACGCGCTTTTGGCGCGCTGGCAGGCGACGAACACTGCGGCCCTGATCAAACAGGCTGAAATCCCCGCCAAGACGATTACCGCGGCTGTCTGTAACGTGCATCGGTGTGTCGTGAATACGGCGCTGTTTGACACTGCCTTGGACTTTGCGGTGCGCGACTGGGCGCGCAAATCCGGCAAGGTGCGGCGCGTTCTGGATCAGTCCGACGCCAAACGCCTGGCCGCCCTGCACGCAATGTTCGCGCGCTATGGGTATTCCGAGGTCGAAGCCGAAACCCGCGCGCGCGTTCTGTACTACATGCAGATTGGCTATGATCTGGCCCAATTGAACGAGCCCATGGACACGCGGATTTCGATGGTGCCGCACTATCTGTATGTATTCACGGGCGTTGATCCGCAGCCCGAGGAAGTCGAAGAATTCAGCGCCTATTCGCAGTGCTATTGGAGAGGAGACACCCCATGAGCCAACCAGATGCAATTATCATTGGGACCGGTGTAATCGGTGCCGCGATCGCTTTTGAGATGGCGAAAGCCGGGTGGAAAACCCTGTCGCTGGATCGGAACAGCCAGGCGGGGCATGGCTCAACCGCAGGATCCTGCGCGATCATCCGCATGCACTATTCGACCTTCGATGGCACGGCCTTTGCCTGGGAAGGATATCACTATTGGCGTGATTGGGCCGAGTATCTGGGTCTGCCGGCCGATGCCGACCTGGCGCAATTTCGCGAGACGGGGTGTCTGGTCATGAAGACCGATGCCAACGGTATGCTGGAAAAGCATATGGCCAACAGCGCTGATCTGGATTGCCCGTTCGAAGTATGGTCGCCCGAGGTGATCAACGATCGTTTGCCGGTCTATTCTTTGGATAGTTTTGCACCAGCACGTCGGATGGATGATCCTGAGTTCGGTCATCCCAACGGTCGGAAGATGCAGGGCGGTGTATTTTGGCCGCAGGCAGGTTATGTCACCGACCCAGCGCTGTCCGCTCAGAACCTGATGGATGCTGCCAAGCAACATGGGGCTCGGGTGCAGACTGGGGCTGAGGTCGTTGAGGTTCTATCCGAAGAAGGTTGTGTAACGGGGGTCAAGCTGGCGTCTGGCGAAGAAATCCACGCCAAGGTTGTCGTGAATGTGGCCGGGCCGGGGTCGGCCATCATCAACAAGATGGCGGGCGTACTGGATGACATGACAATCGAAACACGACCCTTGCGGCAAGAGGTGGTTCATGTGCCCGCGCCCGAAGGGTTCGATTTCGAGAACAATGGCACCATCGTCTCGGACAGTGACATCGCGTGTTACTGCCGCCCGGAACATGGAAACCATATCCTCGTTGGGTCTGAAGACCCTGAATGCGATCCGCATCAGTGGTGCGAGGATGATTTGCACTACAATCGCGATTTCACCGATCAGTGGACCACTCAGGCCATGCGATATGCGCAGCGCGTGCCCAGCCTGGGCATCCCGTCCAAAACCCGAGGTGTGGTTGATCTATACGATGCGTCGACAGATTGGATTCCGATTTACGACAAATCCAGCCTGCCGGGTTTTTATATGGCCTGTGGCACCAGCGGAAACCAGTATAAGAACGCTCCAATTGCGGGAAAGATGATGACTGCGCTGATTGAATATTGCGAAGGTGGGGCCGACCATGATGCAAAGCCGCTGCAGTTCGAATTGCCGTATATCAAGCGCATGATCGATGTGGGGTTCTATTCGCGTAAACGCCCAATCAACGAAGAAAGCAGTTTTTCGGTTCTGGGGTAGTCGACCGGTTCAAACGCGCTATGCTTTCGAAAGGTCTGAGCAAACACAGGACCCGAGATGGCACAGTCAGGAAACCGCGTTCTGATTTTGGGCAGCGCACCAGATGCGATTGAGGCGCGCGCATGGCCCCGTGCGCCCTTTACGCACATAGTGGTGATCAACAACGCCTGGCGTGTGCGCGAGGATTGGGATGTGCTGATCCATCCCGACGATTTCCCAACAGACAGGTGCCCTTTGCATTTGAAACCTGGGCAAAGCATTGTTACGGCCGAGGATTATGTGCCGCGGCAGAACCACTATGGCGGCTTTGTCTACGCAGGCGGCACGATGGCCTTTACGGCAGGGTATTGGGCTTTATCGGCCCTTGAGCCCGAGGTTCTTGCGTATTTTGGATGCGACATGGTTTATGCGGGCAAGGGGCAGACCCATTTCTATGGCACGGGCGCGGCTGATCCGCTGCGCGATGACGTCACCTTACGCTCGTTAGAAGCCAAATCCGCACGTCTGGCCCTGTTTGCAGCCGCTCAAAAGTGCCGTGTTGTACGATTGTCGCAAGGGGACAGTCGATTGGTCTTTCCGTCGTCGCAGTCGTCACGGTTGACCTCGGCACCACTACCCGCGACTGCAGGCATGAAGGCGGCTTTGGCTGAAGAAGAACGGTTGGCGTATCACGTGCCATCCGGGCGCTATTGGGAAGAAGCGCAACGTTTTGATGTTGAAAAACTCGACGCTTTGGATCGGATGTGGTTGTCGGCTTATGAGCCCAGTCACCTGAAACATGTCGCCTGAAACCGGTTCAGGCGGCGAAGGTAACCCAAGCCCAGACCATACCTATATAGGTCAACTGATGCATCAACTGATCCAGCCCGGCTGCGCGCCAGAATGCGGCCTGTTTGGGTTCTAGCTGCTTCTTGTCGGAGTAAATGGCTTTGGCGTAGTCGATATTGAAATGAACCACCCATTCGATCAGACCGACAATCAGGATGAAAAGCAAAGGCGTGCCAAATAGGATAAAGACAACAGCAGAGCCGACAACGTGCACCCCGGCATGTTGCGCGCGACCGACATGAAAATACTCGCCTCGCCCGGATAGCATTTTGGGCGTCTGGAGGTAATAATCGGCAAACATATGCTTAATCTGCATCAAGCAGAGCATAAGAAAAACTGCGCCAAAACTGGCAGTCAAAAGGCCTCTCCCGAAAACGTCCTGAGGCGGATACTAGGCACGATTAAGTTGCTACGTAAATAAACTAGTTCACATTCGGCAAAGAAATGTTCCGCTATTGACCTCGAATATCAGTTTTCGCTGGGATTTTGTGGCTTTATGCTGTTGAGTCTAAGGCCATGCCAAAAAGCTGAGTTGTAGATAGCAAGCAGGAACCGGTTCCATAGAACGCACGATCTTTCGTTTTATCTGGAAGTACTCCAAACGCGACCAGCTGATCCTTCTGGCCGTGACGTCAACCTTGTTTCCGTTGCTTTATCTGACGCTGGAACTGCCCAAGCGCATCATCAACGATGCGATCGGGGCCAGCAGTGAAATCGTAGAGGTTTGGGGATACAGTCTGCAGCAGACCAATTTCCTGATCATCTTGTGCTTTGCGTTTCTGGGTGCGGTTCTTGCCCATGGATTGATGAAGATGCGCATCAATACGATGAAAGGTGTGCTGAGCGAGCGGATGCTGCGGCGCTTTCGTTATCAATTGATCAGCCGGGCTTTGCGCTTCCCTCAGCCTTATTTCGAAAGGGTCAGCCAAGGCGAAATGGTGTCGATGATCACCGCCGAAAGCGAACCGATGGGCGGGTTGATGGGCGATGCGATCAGCCAACCGGTGCTTCAAGCCGGTCAGATGATCACCATCCTATCGTTCCTGTTTCTACAAAGCGTCTGGTTCGGTCTTGCTGCCGTCGCTTTGATTCCGGTGCAGGCGTGGCTGATCCCGAAACTGCAGCGCCAGATCAACCTTCTGAACAAGAAACGCATCCAGGAGGTTCGCACCCTGGCTGCGCAGATCGGAGAAAACGCAGCTGGTGCCTCGACCCTGCGCGCAAACGGGGGCTGGCGCTATCGCCGCGCCATGGTTTCGGATCAATTGGGGCGCCTATTTGGGATCCGGTTCGAGATCTACCAGAAGAAGTTCTTTATGAAATTCATAAACAACTTCATCTCGCAGTTGACGCCATTCATGTTCTATCTGGTTGGCGGATTGTTGGTGCTGCAGGGATCGGTCTCGCTGGGCGCGCTGGTGGCGGCTTTGGCGGCGTATAAAGACCTCAGTTCTCCCTGGAAAGAATTGCTGACCTACTACAATCAAACGCAGGATATGTCGCTGCGTTGGGACGTGGTGGTTGAACGGTTTGCGCCTTCGGGTATGCAGGATGAAGGTCTGTTCGAAGGCGAACCGCCCGAGCGTCCGCATCTGAGCGGCGATATTGTTCTTGATCACGTTTCGGTTCGCGACATGGATGGCAATCAGGTGCTGGATGACCTGAACCTGACATTCCCGGCGGGCAAAACAATCGGCATTCTAGCGCAGAGCGAGGAAGACCGGCGCGCCGTCAGCGAACTGCTGACACGCGAAATCCTGCCCAGCGCGGGCAGGGTTGAAATCGGTGATCAGAATTTGGCCGAGTTGCATCAGGGTGTCGTGGCGGCGCGGATCGGTTATGCATCATCCCGACCGGTGATGTTTCAAGGTACGCTGGGCGACAACGTTATGATGCCCATGCGGTTCAAGCCGTTGTCTGAACACACCGATCACCCCGGTTTTGCTGAAACCCTGCGCGCAGGGAACAGCGCCGACCCGTTCCAGGCAGAATGGCTCGACCCGTCCCGCGCGGGCTTTCAGAATGCGGCGGAGTTGCGGGATTGGTGGTTGAAGCTGATCGACGGAATGGGATCAGGCGCGGCCTTGTTTCGATGCGGAGCCGAGCAGGATTTTGATCCAGTCGCCCATCCCCAGCTTGCGCAAAAGCTGATCGAACTGCGCCCGTTGATTCAAGAAACGGTAAGAAAAGCGAAGCTGACCGAACAGGCGCTGATCTTCGATCGCGAAAGCTATAACCCGGCCTTGCCCGTGGCCGAGAACCTGCTGTTCGCAACGCCTTGTGTTCCGGTCAACCAAGAGCTTTTGGCCAAGCAAACCGTGTTCCTGGGCCAGTTGCGTGAGCTTGGATTGGATGAAACCTTGATCGCCCTGACACGTGACGTGATCGATATGTTGCGGCAGATCTTTGGTCTGGATGGCACTGACCATCCCTTGTTCCGCAAACTGGGGCTGGAGGCCGGGACCTATGAAGCGGCCGTCGAATTGGTTGAACGCACTCGGAAAGAAGGCGCCGAGGGACTGGATGACGCTCAATTGGCGAACCTGCTGGCCGTGCCATTTGTGATCTCAGCGGAACAGATTGGCCCAGCCTTCACTGATGAGCTCAAGAGCCGCATTCTGGAGCTACGCAATAGCCATTCCAGTAAGCTGCTGGAACCGCTGCAGGACGTGTTTGTACCGTTGGATTCCGAGCAGATCGCACCGGGTCTGTCGGTGATGGAAAACGCGCTTTTTGGCAAAGTCAGCCAGATTGGCGGCGCGCGATCTGACGAGGTACGCAAGCTGATTGTGGATGTTCTGGCCGAGAATGGCGCGCGCCCGCTGGTTGTTGAGCTTATCTATGATGTGCCGGTTACGCTAGGGGGGCAGAACCTGCCCGCTGTTTTTGCCGAGCCACTGGCGTTTACGCGGGCAACGATCAAGAAGCCGGATATCCTGATCCTGGAGAATGCGTTGGCCAGCTATAGCGTCAAGACACAGATTGCAGTGTATAAAAACCTGCGGGAATTGATGCCGGATGTCACGATCATCTATCTGAACGATCAGTTCGAAAATCCGGACGTATTCGACATGTTCGTCGAAATACGACAAGGTCGTGTCGTCTCGGACGAAGGACCTATGGACGTGGAAGAAGACAGTGCTGCATCGGCTGATCTTGCGCGCAAGTTACGAGCGCTTGAACAGACCCCTCTGTTCTCGGGCCTGGATCGCAGACAGCTGCGCCTGCTGGCCTTTGGTGCGCGCTGGTTTGATGCAACACCCGGACAGGTCGTGTTCCTGAAAGATGACCAGCCGACCGATGGCGCCTACGTGGTACTGGACGGAGAGGCGGGCCTGTATCTGCCGCAATCGGATGGCCCGGATCAATTGATCACAACCGTAAGCGCAGGTGCATTGGTGGGTGAGTTGGGGCTGATCCGAAAAGAGCCACGCGCCCTGAGCATGATTGCCGAAACCAACCTGTCCTGTCTTCGGATTGGTGAAGAGGAGTTTCTGGCCGTTGTCGAAAACGATGCCGCCACTGCCTATAAGCTGATGCAGGTGATCGCCGGGTATGTGTCGAACTGATACTCAGCTCTCGGGCTGGCAGAACAGCTCGTACATCAGTCCGATCACGCGCTGGGTGCTGTGGTCGGCCAGTGAATAATAAACGGTCTTACCATCCCGTCGGGTTGAAACCAGTTGTTCATCTCGCAACCGGGCCAACATCTGGCTGACGGCGGCCTGACGGATTTGCAACAGGCTCTCAAGTTCTCCGACCGATTTTTCCCCATCGCTCAGATGGCACAGGATCATCAGGCGGCCTTCATGCGCCAATGTCTTCAGGTAAGCCGCAGCACGGGCTGCATTTGCTTGCATGCTGTCTGATGCTTCAGCGGGTAGAACGGCAGCGTCTTTCGGGGTCACGGATCGGTCATTTGTAAGTTAGGGGTTGGAGCAATATGCCCCAACCCGCGCGGGCTTGTCACCCCTCGGTTGCTGGTGCGCCGCCCTGAAAGGAATTTCCATTTGCGTAGTCGCAAGGATCTTCCTGCATTTGCAGGTGCAGGCCGTCTCCGGTGTAGGGATGAGCACGCGCCAGATCTTCGTCGACCTCAATCCCAAGCCCCGGCGTCGTGGGTGGTGTGACAAAGCCATCCTCAACCCGGATCGAGCCCTTGATCAATTGATCGTGAAACGGAGTTTCGATGGATTCCAGCAACAACAAGTTGGGGATCGAGGCCGCCAGATGGATATTGGCGGCCCATTCTACCGGACCGGCGTAAAGATGAGGTGCCATCTGCGCATTAAAGACTTCGGCCATGGCCGCGACTTTCTTCATTTCCCAAATGCCACCGGCGCGCCCAAGAGCGGGTTGCAGGATCTCCGCCGCGCCCGCGCGCAAGACTGCACCGAACTCGGCCTTGGTGGTCATGCGCTCGCCGGTTGCGACAGGGATACGGACATTGCGCGCGACGCGGGCCATGTCTTCGATATTATCGGGCGGGGTAGGTTCTTCGAACCAAAGCGGTGAATACGGCTCCAACGCTTGGCCCAGCCGAATAGCGCCAGCCGTGTTGAATTGACCGTGGGTGCCGAACAGCAGATCGGCCTTGTCCCCCACAGCTTCGCGGATGGCTTTGCAGAAGGCCACAGACATCGAGATATCAGACATCGCCGGCATATGCCCGCCCCGGATGGTATAGGGACCCGCCGGGTCGAATTTGACCGCCGTATAGCCTTGCCGCACCATTTCTGCGGCGCTTTCTCCAGCCTGATCAGGCGAAGTCCAGAAGTCATTCAAATTGTGCTGGGGCAGAGGGTAGAGGTAGGTATAGGACCTAATGCGCTCATTCATCTTGCCGCCCAGCAGGGCGTAAACGGGCCGATCTCGATCTTTCCCCAGAATATCCCAACACGCGATTTCAAGCCCCGAAAAGGCACCCATGACGGTCAAGTCGGGGCGCTGAGTGAATCCGCTGGAATAGGCGCGGCGGAACATCAGTTCGATGTTTTCGGGATTTTCATCCTGCATGTGCCGGTCGAACACATCGCGGATCACATGGCTCATGGCCTCGGGGCCCACGGTCGAGGCATAGCATTCCCCCCAGCCTGTGATGCCCGTATCGGTGGTGAGTTTCACCAATATCCAATACCGCCCGCCCCAACCGGGGGCGGGGGGTGCGGTGACAATAATATCAAGATCTTGCAACTTCATTCCGAGCGCTCCGGCTATTCGGCTGTTTCGCCCACGGTGGCTTGGGAACAACCGGGCTGCAAGCCGGAAATCGTCAGATTGATGTCGTTGTTATACCGCGATGGGGCGTGCGCGAAGAAATAGAAGCACCCCAACCAGCATGAGGACGAGAGCCAGAAGAAAGGGAGCACCGGGCAGATAGATCGCCGTATCTGGCTGGATAAAGCGGGCAAAAACGCTGGTCATCAATAGGGGTGATATGACCATCGACAACGCGTGTAGAGACGCCAATACGCCTTGCAGTTCACCCTGCTGCGAATCTGGCGTTGCGCGTGACATCATCGCTTGCAAGGCTGGCGTGATGACCGCGCCCAGTGCCGTCATCGGGATCAGCATCAAGGCAATCAGGCCATTGGTTAAAAAGGCCAGAAACAGGAAGCTAACGATCTCGAAGGCCATACCATAGAGGATGGTGACGCGTTCACCCAGATAACGCGTGGCGGGGCGGATCAACCCGCCTTGAACTGCGGCCATGCCAATTCCGTAAACGCCCAGCGACAGGCCGATCATCTGCGGCGACCAGCCAAAGCGCTCGGTCGTGAAATAGGACCATATCGCGGGGTAGACGTAGATTGACACCGAATACAGGAAATAGACCCACAGTAGAGGCCGGATGCCAGGCAGGGCGGCGATCGCGGTAAGCGAGCTGACCGGGTTCGCGCGCTTCAAACTGAATGCCCGTCTGGTCTTGTCGGTCACGGTTTCCGGCATCACAAAAAAGCCAATGGCGAAAGTCAGCGCTGAAAGCCCGGCAGCCGCCCAAAACGGCGCGCGTGTTCCATATTCACTGAGCAGCCCGCCCATCACTGGGCCAAGAACAAAGCCCACGCCAAACGCCGCGCCGACAAGGCCAAAGTTTGCAGCCTTGTCTTCCGGTTTTGAGACATCGGCCATAAACGCTGCCGCCGTCGAATGTGTAGCCGCCGTGATGCCCCCGACAATACGCCCAATCAGCAGCAGCCATATGCTGCCTGCCAGTGCCATCACGACGTAGTCCAAGGCCATCACAAATAGCGACACCAGCAGCACGATGCGGCGCCCATAGGCGTCAGACAGATTGCCCAGAATCGGTCCGAAAACAAATTGCATCGCCGCAAACGCGGTGCTGAGGATACCGCCCCAAATCGCCGCACTTGCAAGCGTTCCGCCCTGAACCTCGACAATCAGTTGCGGCATGATCGGCATCACCAGGCCAATCCCCATCGCATCGATCATCACCGTACATAGAACAAAGGCAAAGGGCAGGCGCATCAGAACCGTCACAAAGTTTCGTCCCCAGCACCCTAGGCGGGGCCAATTCGTTAGGATAGAGGGCTGTTCTTTGACGTAGGGTCGCAAAGGCGCCTGATCAAAGCTGTTTCTCAAGATCTGTCAGCGCACGCGCCAATTGGTCCGGATGGGAAAAGAACGAGGAGTGGCCGCTGTCAATAGTGCGTTGCAAATCCGTGCGGATTTCGCTGCCCATTTTCTTTTGATACGCGAATGGAACAGTGTGATCATCGCTGGTTGCAATATATGCGCGCGCGACACTTTTGTAGCGCTCACTAAGTGCCAAGGGCGTATCTTGCGGGCGTATGGCCTGCGGACAAAGGCGCGCAAAGGCGAACGGTGTGATTTCGGGCGCGCAATCATGGTAGAACAGTTCTTTTACGTGCTCTGGACGGACGGTGTAAGACAATCCATCAGCCGATTTTTCTACTGCATTCGCGATTGTTTGGCTTGGTCCACGGCGGCGCATCTCGACCATAGACACCCCGTCTTGCGGGACATAGGCGCTCAGATAGACCAGGGCGCGCATGGCTTGCGGTTGCGCTTCGGCGGCGGCGCTAATCGGATACCCTCCCCAGGAATGCCCTACGATGATCGTATCTGGCGTCGATGCGGCAAGGATGGCGTCTCGGCAGCCATCAAGGGTGACCTCGGCAATCGGCGTAGGGTCAGCACCGTGGCTGGGCATGTCGATGGCACGGGCTGTGTGTCCAATGTTTTCCAACGCGGGAATCAAGTCGCGCCAACACCAGGCCCCGTGGCAAGAACCGTGAATCAGAAGGAAATCAGCCATCGTAAGGCTCCCTTAAATGTGTCCAATATCTTTCAAAAACGCTTCAAGTATAGCGGCAAACTCTTCTGGTTTTTCAACACAAGGCAAATGCCCTGTCCGTCGCATCAATTTGAGTTGCGCGCCGGGGATCAGTTCGACCGTTTCGCGCACAAGGTCTGGTGGGGTCGAGCCGTCTTCGCTGCCGGCGATGCCTAAAGTGGGCAGCCGCAAACCCGACGTTGGCGTATAAAAATCCGTGCCGGCTATAGCGGCACAGCATCCCAGATACCCTTCAACTGGCTGCCGCACCATCATCTCGCGCCAGAGCAGGTGGTTTTGTGCGGCTCGAAACTCACGCGAGAACCAGCGCTCCATTGTGGCATCAGCCAGGGCTTCGATCCCGCCATCGCGAACAGCCTCCATCCGATCCTGCCAGATCGAGGGCATACCGATCTTGGCGGCCGTGTTGGACAGGACCAAGGCGCGCACCTGATCCAGACGTTTGATGGCTAGGCCCTGTGCGATCATGCCACCAATGGACAGGCCCACGAACACGCAATCGCGCACGTCGAGATGATCTAACAAAGCCTCGGTATCTCGGATCAGTGATCCCATCGAATAGGGCGCAGGAGGAACCGAGGATTGACCATGGCCGCGCTTGTCAAATCGAATGATCCGAAGACCGTCGGGCAGGTGAGGTATCACCCCATCCCAGAGATGCAGGTCTGTGCCCAGTGAATTGGCAAACACGATGGGTGCGCCGGTTGGCGCGCCATCAATCCTGTAGTTCAGGTCCACGTTCCCGATAGTCACGTGAGGCATGTTAAGGTCCTTTGGGTCGTAACACGTGCTTCATTCAATCTGACCGCTATGCGTCTAACCGCCCCAATGCTTTGGCAAACACTTCCGGATCGGCATTGCCGCCGGATGCAACCACCACTACATCGTCGCCTTCGATCTCATCCTTGCGGAACAGGGCCGAGGCCAGGGCAACGGCCCCACCGGGTTCCAACACGATTTTCAGGCGCAGAAATGCCAAAGCCATTGCCTTCAACGCCTCATCCTCAGACACCGACAGGCCCGGTCCGCAGAGCCGTTGGAGAATGGGAAAGGTAATCTCGCCCGGCTGCGGGGTGAGGATCGCATCACAGATATTGCCGGACGAGGCGTTGTTGTTCTGGATCTGACCGCTTGCCAACGAACGTTTGACATCGTCAAACCCGTCCGGCTCACACGGTCGGGCGCGCAGGCGGGGTGCGTGTTTTTCCAAAGCCAGAGCGATACCCGAGGTCAACCCACCGCCGCCGCAGCAGACCAGAACATCTGCCTTTTCAACACCGAACGCTTCGACCTGTCGCGCGAGTTCAAGGCCAACTGTGCCCTGACCGGCAATTACCTGAGGCTCATCATAGGGCCGGATAAGGGTCAGGCCTCGTTCAGCGGCCAAAGCCTCGCCAATCTCCTCACGGCTTTCGCTAGACCGATCATAGAGGACCACTTCGCCACCCAAAGCGCGTGTGTTGTCGATCTTCAATTGTGGCGCATCCGACGGCATCACGATCACCGACGCAACGCCATGTTTCGAGGCCGCCATTGCGATGCCCTGCGCATGATTGCCCGAGGAATAGGCGATGACACCGCGCTGTCGCTGCTCGGGGTTCAGCGCAGATATCGCCGACCATGCGCCGCGAAACTTGAAGCTGCCGGTGTGTTGCAGACATTCGGGTTTAACCAAAACGCGACGGCCCGCGATGTTATCCAGAAAGGGTGAGGTTAGAACGGGCGTTTCCCTTACATGCCCGCGCAACCGGTCTGCGGCGGCTTCGATCAGTTCAATACTGCTCATGTTGTACTCAATACCTTGTGTATGAGGGCCAAAGATTCAGGTTCGTCCAGAAACGGAACATGCCCCCGGTTCGGAACGTCGGCTGAGATCAAACCGGGATGGCGTCGGTGCATCTCAGCCAGGGTTTCCGCACTTAGAACATCCGAGTTTGCACCGCGCAACACGCCGGTTGGGATGCCGTTTAGGGCTTCGAAGAACATCCACATATCCGGGATCGCTCCGGTTGCGGCCTGTTCCAGCAACGCGGTGCGCAGGGCAGGGTCATAGCGCAGGGTCAAACCGTCATCTGCGGCATTATACTGAACCTTAGCCTGTGCCAGCCATCTGTCATATGGAACATCAGGGAACTGCGTTGCCATCCCTGACTTCAGCGCATGTGCCGCCTGTTCATAGGTTTTTGAGGCGGGTTCTTTGCCAACATAATCCATGATCTTGGCGATGCCTGCCGGTTCGATCACGGGCCCAACATCATTCAGGATCACTTGTGTCAGTCGTTCGGGGTGGCTGGCGGCAAGGGCCATGGCGATTAATCCGCCACGCGATGTGCCCAGGATTGCTGTTCTGGGCAAGTTCAAATGATCCAACAGGTCAATCGCGTCCAGTGATTCACGGAAGATGTTGTAGTTCATGTAGTCTGGATCATGGTCTGATCGCCCGCGTCCGCGGTAATCCATCATGATGAGGTGCATGCCATTCAGGTGGGGCTGAACAAACGAGAAATCACCACTGTTGCGTGTCAAACCCGACAGACACAGTAAAGGATCACCAGAGCCGGATTGTTGGAAATACAGGCGTCTGCCGTCTGATGTTCGAAAATCAGGCATCAAACCCCCGCCAGATCAGGGATCGTGGTCAGGTCCGCCAGCACATTCGCCGGTGTCCAAGGCAGACGATCCATTGGCTCGTTTGCGCGGTTTACCCATGCGGTGACAAAGCCATAACCACTGGCGCCAGCGGCATCCCAACCATTCGAGCTGACGAATAACACTTCTTCTCGGGCGCAGCCGAACCGTTGCTGCACCAAATCATAGACCCGAACATGTGGCTTGAAGACACCAACGCTTTCGACGGACAGAACATCATCCAGCAGGTCGCCAATCCCGGCAGATTCAACAGCCCCGTCCAGCATTGGCGGAGATCCGTTGGAAAGGATCGCGGTTTGCAGTCCGCCGTCTTTTAAGGCCTTCAACATGTCCGGAACCTCGGGGTAGGCCTGTAGCTCCCAATACAGATCCAGCAGGCGTTGGCGCAGCTTGGCGTCCCCTTGCAGCCCGGCGGCCTCTAGCGCCCAATCCAGACCATCCTGCGTGACATCCCAGAAATCGGCATGCGCATCGGCGACGGCCCGAAGCCAGGTGTATTGGAGCTGCTTCAAACGCCAATGTCCCGCGACCTCGGGCCAGGTGTCGCGCAGCGCCTCAAAGCCTGGCTCGGACGCGGCCTGACGGGCGGCGGCGGCGACGTCGAACAATGTGCCATAGGCATCAAAAATACAGGTTGTGATTGTCATCTACGCCTCCGACATTTCTGCGCAAGTTGGCATAAGAGGGCAGGGCATGAAAGGGCGAAGGGTTTACATCATTGTGTAGGCCCCTAGGTTTGGCGGTTCACACACTTATCGGCCCGGAGGCCCCAAATGACAGACATCAAACAAGGCGACAGGGTTCGCATCCACTATACCGGTACGCTGCTGGACGGTAGTGTCTTCGACAGCTCGGACGGGCGCGATCCGCTGGAGTTTGTTGTGGGGTCCGGGCAGATCATCCCGGGGCTTGATAGCTCGATGCCCGGCCTTGCCGTGGGCGATAAGAAACGGGTCGAGATTGCCTGCGTTGATGCCTATGGGCCGATCAACACTGCAATGCGCCAGGAAATACCGCGCGAGGGTATTCCGGATAACATCCCGCTGGACCCCGGGACACAATTGCAAATGCAGACACCGGATGGTCAGGCTTTGCCGGTCACGATTGTTGACGCAAATGACGCGACCGTAACGCTGGACGCCAATCACCCGCTGGCTGGTCAGGATTTGATTTTCGAGATTGAGGTTGTGTCAATCAACTAGTGGAATTGAAGATCGATCCGAGTGTTTCAGTCAGAACGCTTAGAAGCGACGCGGTACCATCGCAGGACCTGCACGGGCCTGCGATGTTCTTGAACGCAATGAACCCGACTTTGCTCTTAGCCGATCAGCGCTTCGATGGCGCTGCGCACTGGCGGTTGTGTGAAGAACACAAACAGCACCAGCAGCGTGGTCAGGGTCAAAAGCAGGATACGGGCGCGCTGGCTCAGAAAGCCGGATTTGCGCCGGGCCGTGCGGGCATTGCTTGCGATGATCTGGTCAAGTTTGCTCATATCGCAAACCCTGACGCTGAAATTTGGTTAAATCTGGGCGGCGTCAGGGAAAGATATGGTCACATGAAATCGGGCTGTGGCATTCCGAGCACGTGGAAACCGCCATCCACGCGGATGATCTCTCCCGATGTGCAAGCCCCGGCGTCCGAGGTCAGATAAACTGCCGTGCCGCCAACAGCTTCCAGCGTGGCGTTCGAGCGCATAGGGGCATTCTGGTCGCAGAACTTGTAGGTTTTGCGCGCACCGCCGATGGCTGCGCCTGCCAGCGTCTTCATCGGGCCGGGCGAAATAGCGTTTACCCGGATACCTTCAGGGCCCAGATCGTTGGCCAAATAGCGGGTCGCAGACTCCAGTGCTGCCTTGGCAACACCCATCACGTTGTAATTTGGAACAACGCGGTTCGAACCTTGATAGGTTAGTGTCAGCAGCGAGCCGCCATTTTCCTTCATCATCGGATAGGCGCGTCGCGCGACCTCGATGAAGGAATAGGCT
This sequence comes from Pseudomonadota bacterium, assembly GCA_039818265.1. Classification (GTDB taxonomy): domain Bacteria; phylum Pseudomonadota; class Alphaproteobacteria; order Rhodobacterales; family Rhodobacteraceae; genus Ruegeria. Next base: position 53,482 of record JBCBUG010000009.1, read on the forward strand.
GACACATCCATCGAATGCTTGAAATTGGCCCGCGTGGTGTTCAAGAACCGGCCCGTCAGTTCGGATTTGTCCGAATAGGCAATCGCGTGGACCACGAAATCAATGGTTGGCCAGCGCTCGGCTAGTTCTCCAAACGCGCGATCCAACGATGCGTCATCGGTGACATCCGCATCCACCATGAAATCGCTGCCAAGGCTTTGGGCTAGCGGTTCCAACCGCTTGCCGAATGCCTCGCCTTGATAGGTGAATGCCAGTTCCGCGCCTGCTTCGTGCATGGCTTTGGCAATGCCCCACGCAATCGAGCGATCATTGGCCACGCCCATGATCAGGCCGCGTTTTCCCGTTAGAATATCCGACATCACATTCACCCGTTATACTTCGACAGAACCATGGACCCGTTGGTGCCGCCAAAGCCGAAGCTGTTGGTCATGACACTGTCCAAGCCTGCGTTTTCAACCGTTTCCGTTGCAATTTCACCGGGCAGAATGCCTTCGGCTAAAGTGTCGACATTGATCGACGGCGTAATGAAATCATTATCCAGCATCAGCAGGCAGAAGATCGCCTCTAGCGCGCCCGCAGCCCCCTGTGCGTGGCCGGTCATCGATTTGGTCGATGAGATTGGCGGCACACTGCCTTCGCCAAAAATGCGACGCACGGCTTCGACCTCACCCACGTCCCCGACCGGGGTCGAGGTGCCATGGGCGTTGATGTAGCCAACCTTGCGGCCCTCAGGAACTGTCGCCAGAGCCAGCCGCATCGCGCGTTCACCGCCCTCGCCGGACGGGGCGACCATATCATGGCCATCCGATGTGGCGGCATAGCCGGTCACTTCGGCATAGATTTTTGCACCACGGGCCAAGGCGTGATCCAGTTCTTCCAGCACGACAATTCCGCCTCCGCCGGAAATCACGAACCCATCGCGGTTTTCGTCGAACGCGCGTGAGGCTTTTTCGGGTGTGTCGTTATACTTCGATGACATCGCCCCCATCGCGTCGAACAGGCAGGACAACGTCCAGTCCAGTTCTTCTCCGCCGCCTGCGAACATGACATCCTGTTTGCCCAGCATGATCTGTTCTGCCGCGTTGCCGATGCAGTGCAGCGAGGTCGAGCAAGCCGAGGTGATCGAGTAGTTGATCCCCTTGATCTTGAACGCCGTCGCAAGGTTCGCGGAAATGGTCGAGCACATGCATTTCGGCACAGCAAATGGCCCGATCCGCTTAGTCGCACCGGTTTTCAGCACGGTCTGGTGCGCTGTCAGCATGGCACTGGTCGACGGACCGCCCGAGCCCGCGACAAGACCCGTGCGAGGATTGACCACCTGGTCTTCGCCCAACCCGGAATCGGCTATCGCCTGACTCATGGCGATATGGGCATAGGCAGCGCCGGGGCCCATGAACCGCAAAGTGCGTTTGTCCACATGCTCGGCCACGTCGATTTTCAGCGTTCCGGCGATCTGACTGCGAAAGCCATGTTCAACCATTTGCTCATTGGCTTCGATGCCGGATTTACCGGCCTTAAGTGAGGCCAGAACCTCTTGGGCATTGTTCCCGATGGAGGAGACGATCCCCAGACCGGTGACAACTACTCGACGCATGTGCGTGCTCCTTATTTCAGGCTGGTCCGCCTTAGGCGTCCGACAGAACAACTCTCATGTCTTTGACGTCGTAAATCATTTCGCCGTCCGCTTCGACGATACCATCTGCGACACCCATCGTCAGGCGGCGGGTCTGGATCGCCTTTTTGAAATCGATTTTATAGGTCAGCATCTTGCGGTCAGGGCGCACCATACCTGTCAGCCTAACTTCGCCGACACCCACGGCCATGCCGCGACCCTGCCAACCACGCCAGCCCAGATTGAAGCCTGTCAATTGCCACAAGCCATCCAGCCCGAGACATCCGGGCATAATCGGGTTTCCGGGAAAGTGGCAGTCAAAAAACCAAAGGTCGGGCGTGATATCGAATTCAGCCAGAATGTGGCCTTTGCCATGGGCCCCGCCATCCGCCGACACTTCGGTGATGCGATCCATCATTAGCATGGGCGGCGCAGGCAGTTGTGCATTGCCAGGGCCAAATAATTCGCCACGAGCACATTTTAGCAGATCGTCTTTGTCAAAACTGCTCGGGAACTGGGCCATTCTGCCGCCTCTCCTGCCTTGGGTCCGTTCGTTATATCTGGCCTCACCTAGCACCCGTATGCAAGGTCCTGCAAGAGCGCGGGCCGTAAGATGTTGCGGCACATGGCTGTTTGCGAATGAATTTCATTTGAAATCTGGGTAAGAGCGCCCCTATATATAAGGCAGTAAGAACGGGTATCGGATTCATGACACCTCAGAGCCGGAAGATAGCGACAAATTGGCTTGAAGGCGCAGGTCTGCGCCCGACGCGTCAGCGCGTGGCGCTGGCTGAGCTTTTGATTGGTGATGGTCGCCATCGCCACGTCACAGCAGAAAGCCTGTTTGAGGCCGCCAAGACAAAAGGCGACGCCGTGTCGCTTGCGACTGTCTACAATACTTTGCGTGCCTTTTGCGACGCGGGAGTGCTGCAAGAGATCACGGTGGACGGATCAAAAAGCTATTTCGATACCAATACGCATGATCACCCTCATTTCTTTTGGGAAGATGAAGGACGGCTCAGCGATGCTCCGTCCGAGGAATTGGTGATCCAGCGACTGCCAGAGGCCCCCAAAGGTGTCGAGATCGCATCGGTTGATGTGGTGATCCGTCTGCGCAAGAAAACCACCTGATTACAGATCCTTCATTTGATCAAGCAGAGCGCGCTCTGCGGCCTTCGTTGTTGCGTCGACAGGCCCGGTGCCGTGACGCGCCAGCACGACGGCCTTGGCGGTGTCCTTGTCGGCAATGGGCAGGTTTGCAAGGCTTTTGTTGTCGTAGCTTAGTTCGTTCTTTGGGCTGACATAGCTGATCGCTACCCCTTCACCATGTGCGGCGAGGCTGCGCTGAATCTCAAGCGTGGCGGCCCGGTGTCTGACTGTTGGGTTTAACCCATGGCGTCTAAAGAGGCCTAGTATGTGTTGTGCAGACAGCCCTTCGGTTGACAGGATCAAGCGTTCGTTCGCCAGTTCGGTTAGCGTAACCTGACGTGTCCCTGCCAGTGGGTGTTCTGGCGACAGCAATGCCTGCGGGACGCTATCGAACAGTTTTTGCCGTACAAAACCGGCATCCATACCAAGATCATAAGTAATGGCGAGGTCGATCCGACCGTCGACCAAGCTGTCCAGCAATCCCTGAAAATCTTCGACCGAATAAGACACCGAAACATCTGGCAGCGTCGCGTGCAAACAGCGCAGGGCGGGGGCAAGGTGGAACGGGGCCAGATCGACGAAGCAGCCGACAGATAAATGATCCAGACCTTGCGGAACAGACCCAGGGTTTTCAATCTGTGCAGCAGCACTCAACAACCCTTCGGCCTGTTCGACAAAGCGGCGCCCCTGCGGGGTTGAAACCATAGCAGCCCCGCGCCTGCGGACGAACAGTGGGTATCCAAGATGTGATTCGACCCGGGTCAGCGCGTTTGAAAGCGCGGGTTGCGAGACATTTAGCGCCTGGGCCGCTGCAGACAGGCTGCCCTGCCGTGCGATCGCACAGATGTATTCGTACTGACGCAGTGAAATATATAACATGAAGCTAATAATAACTTCGAAAGATATGATTTGAACAGAATACCTGGCTGGTCTCTAACGGACGCATTCAAAGGTAACCGAACGGAGATTGCCATGCCGCACCCTCTTGTTTCGCAGCAGATGATCGACACGTATCAGAGCGAGGGCGTTGTCTTGGTCAAAGGGCTGTTTTCCGATCACGTCGAACAACTGCGCGAAGGTGTTGCGGCCAATATGGATGCGCCGGGGCCTTATGCGTCAGAAAACAAGAAAGAGGGCCAAACCGGCCTATTCTTCGACGATTATTGCAACTGGACCCGAATCCCCCAGTTTCAGGAGGTGATCAAGACCTCTCCGGCTGCCGCCGTGGCTGCTGATTTGATGCAGTCGCAAAGTGTGCAGATGTTTCATGATCATGTTCTGGTCAAAGAACCCGGAACTTCGATGGCGACGCCGTGGCATCAGGACGGGCCGTATTACTTTGTCGAAGGGCAGCAAACGATTAGCTTCTGGTCGCCGCTGGATGCGGTGAAACAGGCCACGCTTCGTTGCGTTGCCGGATCGCATCGCTGGGAGAAAGAGGTGCTGCCGACCCGCTGGGTCTCTGAAGAGGGGTTCTTTGCGGATGAAGGTCAATACATCCCCGTGCCAAACCCCGATGCCGAGGGTATGAAAGTGGTTGAGTTCGAGATGGAACCGGGGGACGCGGTGGCGTTTAACTATCGCACTTTGCACGGCGCGCGGGGCAATCAGTCGGACAGCCGACGCCGGGCATTCTCGCTACGGTTGGTCGGTGATGATGCGCGGTATGTGGAACGCCCCGGCCCGACCTCACCCCCGTTTCCGGGACATCAGATGGTGCCGGGCCAGCGCCTGCGCGAGGATTGGTTCCCTATTCTGCTGCAACGGTAGTTTCAGAACCACTGGCCAGGCTCGATCAGGCCCAGATCCAGCAATTGACGCGAGTTCCATTCGAAAGACACAGAATGGCTCCAGCGAAAACTGGAGACGTCAAAGGTCGACCCGGCGTTGCTTTTCAGTGCCTTGGCAGCGCGGAACGAACAGATGGCAGCCGTCAGGTTGTGATGCCAAGGGCAGGAATAAGTGTTGTATTCCGGCTGGTTGAACGTGTGATCCGGTTGAATGATCAAATCGGCCTGCGTTTTGAACAGGGCGATCCTGTCGATCCGGCGACGTTCGTACGGAATATGATCCTCGAACCGCCACCGCAGGCCACCTGACATATCCAGCTGGCGTTCCAGCGGTCGCCCCGAGGCATCGTGGCGCGCATGCGCATAATATCCTGTGCTATCCAGCATGGCATGGTCCGGTGCGACACCGGTTGGGAACTTGGCCAGATCATCGGCGTAGATGTCGACCACATGGCATAGCATCGCGTTGCGGCGTTCCTCGGTGTGAAAGGCCAGCATCTCACCGATACTGCGCGTTTCGCAGAACGGATAGAACAAGTATTCGGCGTTGTAGCAATAGTACATCCAGACGCTCGGAGCAGCTTTGATGATGAGATTCAACGCATCGAATACGACCGATCTGGGCGCGCAATTGAACGTAACCCGATGAACCCGCGCGCTGAGCTCCTCACTCAGGACGAACTCTGCTGGCATGAACGCAACGACGGATTGAAATTCAAGTGAGAGGTGGTGGTGCAGCGTGCTTTCAATTTCGGCATCATCTTCGGCAAAGATCAGAGCAACCGGTCCCTTGGACAAGGCGGTTTGGCCGGATTTCAGGAAGCTGTCCAAGGAATCGTAGGTCATCGCGCGTTCATTTGTGCCCTGCTGGAAAGTCCTGCCAAATTCAGGTAAATGCGCCCACATTGCAAGCGGCGTTCGAAGCGTATAGATGACGCCGATCCAGCGAATGCAAAGGCCCGCCCCATGTCCGAATCCAAGAAGCTGTTTATCAAGACCTATGGCTGTCAGATGAATGTCTATGACAGTGAACGTATGGCCGAAGCGCTGGGCGGGCAGGGTTATGTTGAGACCAAGTCGGCGGATGATGCGGATATGATCCTGCTGAACACCTGCCACATCCGGGAGAAGGCGGCCGAGAAGGTCTATTCCGAACTGGGTCGGTTCAAGGGGCTGAAGGCCGAGAAACCCAATCTAAAGATCGGCGTTGCAGGATGTGTGGCGCAGGCTGAAGGCGAAGAAATCATGCGCCGTCAACCGCTGGTCGATCTGGTGGTAGGCCCGCAAAGCTATCACCGCCTGCCTGAGATGGAGGCCAAGACCCGCACCGGGGCCAAGGCGCTGGACACGGATTTCCCCGAAGAGGACAAGTTCGAGAAACTGAAGAACCGGCCTAAGGCCAAGCGTGGCCCGACGGCGTTTCTGACCGTGCAGGAAGGCTGCGACAAGTTCTGCGCCTTCTGCGTCGTGCCCTATACCCGCGGGGCCGAGGTCAGCCGCCCGGCGGATCGTATCATCCGCGAAGCGCAGGATCTGGTGGAACGCGGCGTGCGTGAAATCACTCTGCTGGGGCAAAACGTCAACGCCTATCACGGGGCGGGTCCGAATGGCGACATGACGCTGGCATCCCTGATCTGGGAATTGAACAAGGTTGATGGGCTGGAACGCATCCGCTTTACCACCTCGCACCCCAACGACATGGCGGATGACCTGATCGAGGCGCATGGCACATGTGACAAACTGATGCCGTATCTGCATTTGCCCGTACAATCCGGATCGGACCGGATTCTCAAGCGGATGAACCGCAGCCACACGGCTGAAAGCTACCTTCGACTGATCGAACGTATTCGCGTGGCGCGCCCGGACATCGTGATGTCCGGCGATTTCATTGTCGGTTTCCCGGAAGAGACCGAGGAGGATTTTCAGGCGACGATGGATTTGGTCGAGCAGGTCAAATACGGATATGCGTATTCGTTCAAATACTCGACCCGACCGGGCACACCGGCAGCTGAACGAGCGCAGGTTGATCCGGAGGCTGCAGATGATCGCCTGCAGCGGCTGCAAGCCCTGATTACCCGGCATCAGCGCGAGATACAGGATTCGATGGTGGGCCGCACAGTACGCGTTCTGTTCGAAAAAAACGGCCGTCTCGAAGGGCAAATGGTTGGTAAATCCGAATATCTGCATTCGGTCCACGTTAAGGCCCCTGGGATTGAGGTTGGCGATTTGCGAGAGGTTCGCATCACTGATTCGGGTGCAAATTCACTGGCCGGAGAACTGCTCTCGTTTGGTGATTGATCGCGGATACGGTACCGGTTCTGGGTTTTGTTTCCAAAATTTACCCTTGATTTATGGCTTCGAACTATGTTCGGACCAATGCTAACCATGTGTTCGGCTTATGTCTGAGCATCTGACAAGCCGTATATTGCGCCGCGCTGAAGACGTGGTCAGCGTGTGATGGAGGGTATGAGTGGAAATTATTCGGGGATTGAAACGGTCGGGTCTTTGGCGCGCAGCGTGGGTTGCCTGTGTCTCAGCACTTTTCGCCGGCACTACGCTGGCAGCTGAGTTGAAAGGTGAGGTGGCAGAGCCCGATGTGATCAGCGCTGAGCGTTTCAGCCGCGATGTCAGCGCCTTTTATCTTGGGTTCGGTGCCGGTTATGGCGCAAACGGCAGCGATCGTTTTGGTCTTAGAGCCCCCGCCGGTGTGTTCGATATTGGGGATCAGGATGTTCGCGGTGGCTATTTCAGCATGCGGGGCGGCTGGCGTGGTGTCGTTCCCACCAGCCTTGGCCGCGACTATGTCTATGGGATCGAACTGGGATATGACGTCGGAAACCTAAGCGATACGGTCTCGACCCAGATCGGTGGCGACACGGTGACGGGCAGAACCGAAATTTCCGACATGTTCTATGTGCAACTGCGCAACGGCCTGACAAACCGCAGCGGTCGGGTGCTGTACTTTGTCAGCGTTGGATATATCTGGGGTCAGGTTGATACGACCAGCAGCATCTCCTCGACCTTCTCCAGCCAGCTGTTCGAAGAATCGGATCGGCGTGGCGGGTACACGGCCAGCATTGGGGCTGAGCATAAATTGAACGAAAGCTGGTCGATCACGGGCGAGTATCAATATGTTCAGTTCGAATCCAAGACTGTCGAATTTGGTTCAGGCTTTTCGACCAAGTCGACGCCAGGATATCGCGGCCTCAGATTTGGTTTGAACTACACGTTCTGAGCACAGTTTCTGGCGATTGAAAGCAGGTTTGCTGGCGGTTTCGTCGACCTCAGTGGAAATTTTAAAACTGTGGCTTGCACCTACCAAGACATCTTGTCTACGCTCGGGGTGTAACGCCAAGACAGGAGAACGGATTGGCCACCGGTGCCCTAACCCCACCGCCAAATGAAATGCCCGCGCGCGAGGCGTTTGTAGAATTTCCAGACAACCGATTGCTGATCGATCTGTGCGGCGAATATGATCGTAACCTGACAGAGATTGAACAGAAGCTGTCCGTACAGATCGTCCGCCGTGGCAACCAACTGGTTGTTATGGGCGACGAAGATTCCCAGAAAAACGCGATTGAGGTGCTTCAGGCACTTTATACGCGTTTGGAAGGGGGGCGCGACGTCGAAGCTGCGGATGTGGATCGAGAGCTGCGCATGGGCAATGCTGAGCAGGATACCGGTAGTCGCGACGGTGATCAGCTTGAGATGTTCAAGGGCGGTTCTGTCGAGATCAAAACTCGCAAAAAGCTGGTTGAACCACGCACCGATGCGCAGAAGGCTTACGTGCAGTCACTGTTCAAAAATGAACTGGCCTTTGGGATTGGCCCTGCGGGCACGGGTAAGACCTATCTGGCCGTAGCCGTCGGCGTGTCGATGTTTATTGGCGGCCATGTGGACCGGATCATCCTCAGCCGACCAGCCGTTGAGGCGGGCGAAAAGCTGGGTTACCTGCCGGGTGATATGAAGGACAAGGTCGATCCTTATATGCAGCCGCTGTATGATGCGCTGAATGATTTTCTGCCGGGCAAACAACTGGCGAAACTGATCGAGGAAAAGCGAATCGAAATCGCCCCGCTGGCCTTTATGCGGGGGCGGACACTGGCAAATGCCTTTGTTGTGTTGGATGAGGCGCAGAACGCCACGACCATGCAGATGAAGATGTTCCTGACCCGTCTGGGCGAAGGCAGCCGCATGGTCATCACTGGCGACCGGTCGCAGGTTGACCTGCCGCGCGGGGTCCAGTCGGGGCTTGCAGATGCTGAACGTTTGCTGAAGACGATCCCGAATATCAGCTTCAACTACTTTACGTCCAAGGATGTTGTACGCCATCCGCTTGTCGCCGCGATCATCGAAGCATATGAGGCTGATGCGGGCCGTGAGACCGGTTAGAACCAGGGCCCCGAAACGGGACTTGGACTGGTGAAATGAACCTGGAACTAACGATTGAAGACACGCGCTGGCAAGATCTGGAACCTCTTGCCACGAAAGCCATTGCTGAGGTGCTGCGCTTTCGGAGCCTCGATCCCGAGATTTGCGAAGTTAGCCTGTTAGGCTGCGATGATACCCGTATCGCCGAACTGAATGCCGAGTTTCGCGGCAAACCTGCCCCGACCAATGTGCTGAGTTGGCCTGCCGAGGATCTGTCCCCGGAAACGGCAGGCGTTACGCCCGATCTTCCACAACCGGATTTCACGGGTGAAATTGCCCTGGGTGATGTTGCGATTTCTTACGATACCTGTGCCCGCGAAGCTGCCGATACGGGCAAGCCGATGGCCGATCATGTGACGCATTTGATCGTTCACGGTACGTTGCATTTGTTGGGCTATGATCACATTCGTGACCCTGATGCCACCCTGATGCAGGCTGTTGAGGTCGAGATACTTGGCAAAATGGGTATCAATAACCCATATAGTGGATGAAGCGGGTACATTCACCCGGATTATTGGAACAGGATAATGGGCGACACAGACGGCAGTTCTAGGGCGGCGCAGGGCGCGCAACCACAGGACAGCAGCATTGAAATCGAAGAGAAGGGCAGCTTCTTTTCAAGGATATTTGACGCATTTTCTGGTCAGAACGATGATCAGAAAGAGGTGGTGAACGGACAAGAGACTGTGGCCGTTCAACCCCGTGGAATGATCAATCTGCGCCGGATGCGGGTCGAAGATGTAGCGATCCCAACGGCCGAGATCATTTCGGTTCCTTCAACCATCTCAAAGGATGAACTGGCGCAGGTGTTCCGTGACAGTGGATTGTCGCGTATCCCGGTCTACGAAGGCACTCTGGATACGCCTCTCGGTTTCGTTCACCTCAAGGATTTCGCACTTACCCACGGGTTCAATGGCGGTGCGGCCGAATTCGATCTGGTTTCTATGCTGCGCACACTACTATTTGTGCCGCCGTCGATGCCGATCGGTGTTCTCATGACAAAGATGCAGACCGAACGTCGGCATATGGCATTGGTGATCGATGAGTATGGTGGCGTTGACGGTTTGTTGACCATCGAGGACTTGATCGAACAGGTCGTCGGTGAAATCGCCGATGAACATGACGCTGACGAAGATCAGCTCTGGTTCCAGGAAAAACCCGGTTGCTACGTGGTGCAGGCCCGTGTGCCGTTGGAAGATTTTGAGGCTGAAATCGGATGTTCTCTGACCAGTCACGAGGATGTGGATGAAGAAGAGATCGACACGTTGGGAGGTCTGGTCTTCATGCTGTCGGGCCGTGTTCCTGCGCGGGGTGAGGTTGTGCTGCATCCAGAAGGTCCCGAGTTTGAAGTGATCGATGCCGATCCGCGCCGCATCAAGCGCTTGCGTGTCATGTTGCCGGAACTGACTGCATGACCCTTGTCCGGGGCTGGCCATTCAGCCTGAGGATCATATTCGCGGCAGCATTGGGCGCACTGGGCGCATTTGGTCTAGCTCCATTTGGTTATTGGGGCGCGACGCTTGCCGCTCTGGTTCTGATTGCGCCGCTTTTTCTGACTTCCGAGACTGCTTGGCGTGCCGGATGTCTGGGCTGGGCCTTTGCAACCGGCTATTTCGCCCATGCGCTGGGCTGGATTATTGAACCGTTTCAGGTGGACCCCGAACGCCACGCCTGGATGGCACCCTTTGCTTTGGTGTTTATGGCAGGCGGGCTTGCGTTGTTTTGGGCTGCGGCGTTTTGGGCCGCTCATCGGATTCGCGGCACACTCATGCAGAGGGCCGTACTGCTGGCTTTGACTTTGTCGCTTGCTGAGTTTGTGCGCGGCTATGTGCTGACCGGGTTTCCATGGGCAGGCGTTGCACAGGTCTGGGTCGATACACCTGTGGCGCAGCTTTTGTCTCTGATCGGGCCGTATGGTTTGGGTGCGCTGACACTGTTGGTGACGTTGCCCTTGGGTGCTGCGTTTGCGCGCGCCAGGGGCTTTGTCGCCCCGAGTATTCTTGCCATCGTCAGCGTGGTTTTCGCGTTTGTCTATGCAGGCCTGAGGCCCGCCGTGGAGCAGACCGATAGTGTCGTAAGGCTGGTGCAACCCAATGCGCCGCAGCACCAGAAATGGGACCCGGACTACGCATCGCTGTTCTTCGCGCGGCAGATTGAATTTACCGCCGCCGCGCCACGGCCTGATCTCATTGTCTGGCCCGAAACCGCAGTGCCAGCATGGTTGAGCCGTGCTGGCCCTTGGTTGGAAACGATTGCCAGTGCAGCGCAGGGCACGCCTGTTGTGTTCGGCATCCAGCGCGCGGATGGGTTGAAGATTTTCAACTCGCTGATCTTTCTGGATGAAACCGGTGCCCAACGGGGATTGTACGACAAACACCACCTTGCCCCGTTTGGGGAATACGTCCCGTTTGGCGATTTGCTCGGGAGTTTTGGCATTCATGGCCTGGCTGCCACGACCGGCCACGGGTTCAGTGCGGGGCCCGGTCCATCGCTGTTGGAGGCCGGAAAGCTCGGCCGCGCTTTACCGTTGATTTGTTACGAGGCCGTGTTTCCACAAGATGTCAACGGCGCACCGGATCGGGCAGATTTCATTCTGCAGATCACAAATGATGCGTGGTTTGGCACCCGCTCGGGCCCCTATCAGCATCTGGCGCAGGCCCGCATGCGGGCCATTGAGCAGGGTTTGCCGCTGATGCGATCCGCCAATACCGGAATCTCTGCAATGATCGACCCGCTGGGTCAGATCACAGATTCATTGGCTTTGGGAGAAGCGGGATTCGTGGATGCCATACTGCCTGCGCCGCACGCACCGACGGTCTATTCGCGATTTGGGGACAACCCGGTTCTGATCCTTTTATTGTTCCTGTTTGTCGGGTCTTGCTTCACGGCCTACCGGGGCCGTTCAGAATTACCGATTGACCCCGTGTAACAACGCGCGTATCCCCGCAAAAGCCTGTCACAACGGCTTCCTGGCGTGGCAGAGAAATCTTAATGGAGCAATTTTATGTCCAGACAGAACTATACTTTCACTTCGGAATCAGTTTCCGAAGGGCACCCGGATAAGGTTTGCGATCGTATCTCGGATGCCGTCCTTGACGCATTTCTGAATGAAGAACCCGAAGCGCGCGTGGCGTGCGAAACCTTTGCGACCACCGATCGTGTCGTCATCGGTGGCGAAGTAGGACTGTCTGATCAGGAAAAGCTGCATGATTACATGGGGCGCATCGATCAGATTGCGCGCGACTGTATAAAGGATATCGGCTACGAGCAGGACAAGTTTCATCACGAAACAGTCGAGGTGACAAACCTGCTGCACGAACAATCCGCCCATATCGCTCAGGGCGTGGATGCTTCGGGTGACAAGGATGAGGGCGCGGGCGATCAGGGCATTATGTTCGGTTATGCCACTACCGAAACCCCTGCGCTGATGCCTGCGCCGATCCAGTATTCGCACGCGATCCTGCGGCGTCTGGCCGAGGTGCGCAAGAGCGGAGCTGAGGCTGCATTGGGCCCGGACGCAAAATCGCAGCTGTCGGTTGTCTATCGCGATGGTAAACCAGTTGGCGTCAGCTCGATCGTTTTATCGACCCAGCATCTCGACGAAGCGCTGAGTTCGGACGACATCCGTGCGATTGTCGAGCCCTATATCACCGAAACCTTGCCCGATGGTTGGCTGTCGGCTGAGACCGAGTGGCATGTGAACCCGACCGGCAAATTCGTCATTGGTGGCCCGGATGGAGATGCTGGTCTCACTGGTCGTAAGATCATCGTGGATACCTATGGCGGTGCTGCGCCCCATGGTGGTGGTGCATTCTCGGGCAAAGATCCAACCAAGGTGGACCGTTCAGCCGCCTATGCTGCGCGCTATCTGGCTAAGAACGTGGTCGCCGCCGGTATGGCCGAACGCTGCACCATCCAGCTGAGCTATGCGATTGGTGTTTCCAAACCTCTGTCGATCTATGCAGACACCCATGGGACCGGCCAGATTGCGGATGCACAGATCGAAAAGGCGGTTGGGCAGGTCATGGATTTGACCCCGCGTGGCATCCGCGAACATCTGCAGTTGAACAAGCCGATTTACCAGCGCACCGCCGCTTATGGCCATTTTGGTCGTGAACCGGATGCGGATGGCGGCTTTAGCTGGGAACGCACCGATCTGACTGACGCTCTAAAAAAGGCCGTCTAACGACCCTGATCCGAAGGTGCGCCCTGACGGGCGCGCTCTTCTTCTGTTTGAAAATACCTCGGGGGTGTGGGGGCTGGCCCCCGCTTCCGCCCTTGCCATCTATTGCAACAATGTCATGAGCGCAGTATGGGCACGGCCATGAGCACCCAGACACCCCAACGCCCCCGCAGAAACTTTTATGGTCGCTTCAAGGGTAAGACCCTGAAGCAAAGCCAAAAGACCTATCTGGACGAAGACCTCGATGCTTTGTCGCCGGGGGACGTGGGCTGGGATGTAAACCCGGAGCGCCAACCGTTAGACTTGGATGCCCTGTTCGGTGGCAAGGATGTCTGGCTTGAGGTCGGCTTTGGCGGTGGTGAGCATCTGGTGCATCAGGCTGCATCCAACCCGGAGATCGGGATTATTGGGGCTGAACCTTATATCAATGGCGTTGCGATGCTGCTTGGCAAAATTCGACAGGTGGGAGTTCAGAACCTTGCCGTGCATCCCGGCGATGCGCGCGACCTGTTTGATGTGTTGCCTGAGGCCAGCATCTCGCGCGCTTTCCTACTTTATCCTGATCCATGGCCCAAGACACGGCACCACCGCCGCCGCTTTGTCACGCCCGAGCATCTGGAACCACTGGCGCGGGCACTCAAACCGGGTGCGATTTTCCGGGTTGCGACAGATATTCCCGACTATGTGCGCCAAACGCTGGAAGAGGTTCCGGGTGCGGGCTTCGAATGGCTGGCGGAACGGCCTGCGGATTGGCGCGAGCCTTGGGGGGGTTGGATTTCAACCCGTTATGAGCAAAAGGCTCTGCGCGAAGGCAGGACCCCGCACTATCTAACGTTCCGTCGGTTGGGCTAGGTGTCGTTCAGCTTCGGGAATGTACGTCCCTTGGCGAACCAAGCAATTCCAAAGGCCCACAGCGCGATGGCTTCGACAAAGAAGGTCAGGTTCAGGCTGTTCCACCAGTCGACGAAATCTGTTCCGAACTTGTCTTTAACATAAAGCGCTGCGACGCAGGCCAGAATAGTGATCCCGCAGATGGTATATAGCCGGTTTCGCTTGCGCTTGCTTTCGATCAGAACACCGTTTTTTTCATGCCGCTCCGGGACCACGCGCTTGAGCACGATCAGGCAGTATAGGCCAAGATAGACAAACAAGATACCAGCCGCGATCAGGTGCCAGTTGCTGGCGCTGCTGAACAGGTTGAAAAACCCTTGATGAGGTGCCTCTGCAACTGTGATCGGCGGGCCGCTGGTCACTTCAACAAAGACGCGGGACAGAAAAGTTGCCCGATCCTCGCACCCGGTGCCCAGTGTCGGGATTGAGGCGACGATGAATGCGCCGACACCTGCAACGCTGCTGAGGGTGTCTTCGAAAAACGTGTCTCCTGTGTAGGCGATCAGAAAGCCGCCAATGAAATACAGTAGCCCAACGAAGATTGTGCCAAGAAACTGTGCATAGTAGAAATGGCTGATGCTGTCGCGGAAACAGCTTCCGCCGAAGTTGGACCCGGCTGCCAGAATGATCGGCAGGCCAAAGGCGACCAGTCCGACCAGAAACGCCAGCCTTTGTTCCAGTTTGCTTTCTGTGCGCGTGGGATCAGCGGGGTGGAACAGCTGAGTTGGCCCGCGCTCCAACATGTTTGGTGCTCTGTTCATGGTAAAATCCTGAGCTTTGATAGATAAAATAAATCACTGAATATGAATGGCTTCAGTATACCACAAATCAGGTGTTTAGCACAGAATCGAAGAAACAAGCTTGCAACCCGGGGCTTTGGCGCTGGACCCTGCACGCCCAATTCGCTAATCGGCCTAAGGATTGATAGCGAAAACAGGAGCTCCCATGTCCGGACACGGCACGCCCATCCCGATGACCTCGCATCCCTGCGGCCCGCTGCAAGGCACGGCCGAGGTTCCCGGCGACAAGTCGATTTCGCATCGGTCTTTGATCCTGGGTGCGATGGCTGTGGGCGAGACGCGGATCACCGGCCTGCTGGAAGGCGAAGATGTTCTGGACACTGCCAAGGCGATGCGCGCCTTTGGGGCCGAGGTGACAGATCACGGCGGTGGCGAATGGTCGGTTCACGGCGTCGGCGTTGGTGGCTTTGCTGAACCCGATCAGGTGATCGATTGCGGCAATTCGGGCACGGGGGTGCGGCTGATCATGGGGGCGATGGCGACCTGTCCGATCTCGGCCACGTTCACAGGGGATGCGAGCCTGAACAAACGCCCAATGGCGCGAGTTACTGATCCGCTTGCCTTGTTTGGCACGCAATCTGTGGGCCGCTCGGGCGGGCGTTTGCCGATGACTATCGTGGGCTCGGCTGAGCCTGTTCCAGTGCGCTACGAAGTGCCGGTCCCTTCAGCGCAGGTCAAATCGGCTGTGCTGCTGGCCGGGTTGAATGCGCCCGGCAAGACCGTGGTGATCGAGAAAGAAGCCACCCGCGATCATTCCGAACGGATGCTGACGGGATTCGGGGCCGAAATCACCGTTGAGGATACGGATGAGGGGCGCGTGATCACTCTGACCGGTCGCCCCGAGCTGAAACCGCAGGTCATTGCCGTGCCACGCGACCCGTCCAGCGCGGCTTTCCCGGTTTGTGCGGCGCTGATCACGCCCGGCTCAGACGTGCTGGTGCCTGGTATTGGTTTGAACCCAACCCGTGCGGGTCTGTTCACCACGCTGCGCGAGATGGGGGCTGATCTGACTTATGAGAACGAACGTGAAGAAGGGGGCGAGCCCGTTGCCGATCTGCGCGCAAAGTATTCGCCCAACATGACCGGGATCGAGGTACCACCCGAACGCGCTGCCTCGATGATCGACGAATATCCGGTTCTGTCCGTTGTGGCCGCCAACGCAACCGGCACCACCATGATGGGCGGCGTGAAAGAGCTGCGCGTGAAGGAAAGCGACCGGATCGACGCAATGGCCCGCGGCTTGCGCGCGAATGGCGTCACTGTGGAAGACGGTGATGATTGGTGGTCGGTTGAAGGGCTGGGCATCGGTAACGTGCCCGGTGGCAAAAACTGTGAGAGCTTTCTGGATCACCGCATCGCCATGTCGTTTATGATCCTCGGAATGGGCGCCAAGACCCCTGTGACAGTTGATGACGCCGGCCCAATCGCAACCTCTTTCCCGATATTCGAACCTCTGATGGCGGGACTTGGGGCGCGGCTTGTCAGAAACGACCAGTGAGCCGGGCGATGACCTACAGCTTCACCGTCGCGATTGATGGCCCGGCAGCAGCAGGAAAGGGCACCATCTCAAAAGCCGTCGCGGCGCATTTTGGGTTTGCTCATTTGGATACGGGACTGCTCTATCGCGCGGTTGGGCGACGGACTTTGCTGGGCGTCGATCCGGTGGAAGCCGCGCAGACATTGACGGCTGAGGATTTGGATCAGGGCGACCTGCGTACAGCAAAGATAGCGCAGGCCGCCTCGAAATTCGCTGTGATCCCTGAAGTGCGCGCCGCACTTGTCGATTTTCAACGCGCATTTGCCCGGCGGGCAGGCGGAGCGGTCCTGGATGGGCGGGACATTGGGACTGTGATTTGCCCGCATGCCGAAGTGAAGCTTTTCGTCACCGCGAGTGCAGAGGTTCGGGCCGAACGTCGGTTTCTTGAGCTGCAAGCCAAAGGTGCTGACGTAACCCGTGATCAGGTTCTGGCCGATGTGAAAGAACGCGATGCGCGTGATGCCGCGCGTAGTACAGCGCCGATGAAACCGGCCGAAGATGCCGTGATGCTGGATACCACAGACCTGAGCATCGAGGCCGCTTTGAACCAAGCCCTGGCCGCTATCAACGCAAAACTGCCCGCAGCTGACTAAAGCCGCGGGCAGCAATGCGCAGTTTACAGATCGCCAACTGCGATGCTTTGAATGTTTGCCCACTGATCGTCCGCCGTTTTTGCGGTGCCAGCAACATCCTTCAAAAAGGCGGCACGGGTATCTGCATTCAAGAACAGGTACAGCTTGCCATCGGCAATCAGGTATTGATCCGGATCGCCATCGAACTTCTTACCGACAGATACGCCAAACGAACAGAAACCGCCATGTTGAGGCAGATATGCGGTTGGGTTCGCCTCGAATGCGCCAAGGTTCGCGGCGGTGGTGAAGTAGTACGACGCGCCATCATAGGTCGCTGTGTGGGTAGCAAAGCCTTCGACCGGGTTGCCGTCATTGACCAAGGCGACCAGATCAACGCCGTGGGCAGCCAGCGGCGCACCTGCAGCCGAGATGCCGTTCGAGACGTTGATTTCATCTGCGGCAAAGGCCTGAGTGGACAGGGCGATGGCAGTTGCCAGAGCGGTCAAGAATTGAGTCTTCATTTTAGATTTCCTTATTGCTGTGGGTTCAGGCCGACTACTGTGACGACCGATGAAACATAGCTAGGCGAAGGCGACGGGACGTTTAATCGCAGATAGATCGAGAAAGCTTGCAGATCGTACAACTTGTCGGATTGCAGGGCTTAGCTGTTCACCAAGCTTTGTTTGGTCATGCGAAACATCCGACCATATGCTCAACATACGCCCGCAGGAGTGATGCCATGATCCGACTAGCCCTAACTCTGTTCCTCACCGCCGGAAGCCTGATGGCGCAAGAGGCTCAGCCCGAGCAGCCTGAAATCGAGCCTGCAATGACATATGAGCGTCTGGGCAAGATCCTCTTCGCGCTCGACCCCGAGGCGCAGCCGTTTGGACCGGGCTTTCAGCTGACGATATCAGAACAGACGGTGCTGGTTGTCACCGATACGACACTGGATCGGATGCGGGCTTTGGTTGCGATTGGCAGCGCCGAAGATTTGTCGCACGCAGACCTGCAGCGCATGATGCAGGCAAATTTCGACAGTACGCTGGATGCCCGCTACGCTATTGCCAATGGCACACTCTGGGCGGCGTTTATCCATCCGTTGTCCCGATTGGATAAGGATCAGTTGATTTCGGGTTTGGCCCAGACTGTGAACATCGCAATCACCTATGGCACTCTGTACACAGGTGGTGCGGCCGAGTTTGGCGGCGGCGACAGTCATGACTTGCAGCGCGAGTTGCTCGAAGAGCTGTTGAAGAAGGGCGAAGAAATCTGAACGCAATTGGCGATCCCCCATCCTCTTTGATGGCCCCATCCCAAAGACCCTAGCTGGATGCAGGAAAGCTGCTATAGTCTCCTGCAAGCTAAATGGGAAAGCCGCCAAACAACCTCAATAAATGGGGAGGCGGTTACAGAATCCCAAAAGCCAACAGGGACAGAAAATATGAATAATCGTTTGAGTAAGATCACCATCGTCGGTGGTGGTACGGCGGGTTGGATGACTGCGCTGATCCTGGACATGGTGTTTTCACGCACCTCCGCAACCAAGGATCGTCCGCGTATCTGCCTGATCGAAAGCCCGAATATTTCGACCGTCGGTGTGGGCGAGGCGACGGTGCCCCGCATGCCGGTCACATTGCGCCAGGCGGGGATCTCCGAGCGGGATTTCTTTCGTGAAACCAACGCTTCGTTCAAGCTGGGCGTGAAGTTTTGCAACTGGAATAAGGATGCCAAGGGAAACCGTATCGACTACGTGAACCCCTTTGCCCATGGGCAGTTGCTGGAAGGGCTCGAGGCCGCGGAATACTTTCTGCGGTTCGGCAATGGGGATCGTGATTTTACGCAGTCAATCGCGCCTCATGATGATCTGGCCCGCCTGTGCAAAGGTGCGCGGCCTTTGGGTGCGCCTGAGTTCGAACAGCGCTTTGGCTATGCCTATCATCTGGACGCGGTAAAGTTTGCGGGCATGCTCACGCGGGTCTGCACCAAGCGTGGTGTGGAGCACATTCAGGATGAGGTGCAGTCGGTCGAGCTGGACGAGCAGGGCAATGTCAGCCATCTGATGCTGGAGCGCAAAGGGCGGCACGACATTGAGATGGTCATCGACTGTACCGGATTCCGGGGATTGATCATCAACCAGGCTCTGGGCGAGCCGTTCATGGACTATTCGGACTATTTGCCGAATGACCGCGCCATGGCGTTACAGATCGAACATCCCGATCCGGAAAAGATCGAAAGCGTCACGCGGTCGACCGCACTGGGCGCGGGCTGGACATGGCGCGTGCCGCTCTACAATCGGGTTGGGACGGGCTATGTGTTCTCATCGGCGCATCGGACTGATGATCAGGCGGCGGATGAGTATCTGGAATGGCTGGGCGACAGCGGCAAGGGTCTGACACCACGTGTTATCCCGATGCGCATCGGGCGGGTGCGCAATGCCTGGGTTAAGAACTGTTTGGCGATTGGTCTGTCCGGTGGGTTTATCGAACCGCTTGAAAGCACTGCGATCCACATGATCGACCACGCCATCCGCTGGTTTGCCGAGCATTTGCCCACGCGCGATATCGAGCCGTCTTTGCGGGCGCGATATAATCGCCAAATGAACAAGCTGTATGATGAGGTTCTGGACTTCATCTGCCTGCATTACCGCTTGGGCAATCGAACGGATGACCAGTATTGGATTGATGCGCGCACCGAGATGAAGATACCGGACCGTTTGGCCGAGAACCTTGAGCTGTGGCAGCACCGCCTGCCAATGGAACATGATATCGAGTTCGCAACCCTGTTCAATTTCCGCGTCTATCAGACGGTTCTGTTGGGCAAGCAGGTATATGACACAGGCTATGGTGCGGGGATACGCGATCGGATACGTCCGCTGAAAAAGCCGATCTGGTTCCAATGGTGGAAGGGGGCCAAGGTGGACCTTGCGCAGATTCTGCGCACCATGCCGGACCACAAAACCCTGCTACGCGATATCCGTGGTGAGCTGGATAAACCCGCCTTTGACAAGGCCGTTGCCGCGCCGACGGTGGCAATGCCGGGGCAGGTGCCCGCGCCTGTGGCGATCCAGAACATGCCGAATCTCGCCGAAATTCAAAGTGGAAGCAAGGATTTGCAGCTTTTCTAGGGTGCCAGCGGCGGGTGACAGGGGGCATCTGTCAAGCACTGGTGCTCTGAGCGCCAAGTGCCCCGCTCTATGACTTGGTAAGGTGATCAATCCGTGTTGCAGCCTGTGATGAGAAATGTAATATCATCACGTCATGAGGCAACTGAGACCCCAATACCGACCCGGCGCAGACCGCAATCTGCGGAGTGATTTGAAACGGCGTCGCCGACAGGCGTCGCCGATGCAGGCCTATGATGACTTACCGCAACCGCTGCGGCACTGGCTGGCACAGGCCTGCCTGCCTTGGAGCCCAAGTTCGGCCCTGAAAATCTGGAACCGAGTTGACGGTGCCAAAGACCCAGTAGCTGCGATTGGACGGTTGAACGCGGTCGAGCAGGCGATGCTGCAAAAGGATTCGAAAGTCTGGGCCCAACCCGGCTAATTGCACGAAGGGGCCCGGATTCGCCTGAGCCATGAAAATATGGGCTTTGCCCCTTGCGTCCGCACTGAAATCCGCCTATACGCGCGCTGTCGATACATGGGCGGTCAACGCCCGGATGACGTTTCTGAGCAGGGCCGGGATACCTCGGCCCTTTGTGTTTGTTTGCTCAGGGGCGCACCGGATCACGCCCGACGACATCATGAAACAAGACCGGCGGAGACAACCGCTCGGCCAGCAAAAACGTACTGTAAAGGAAAACGACGCCACATGGCTGATACATCTATGGAGGAATTCGAAGCCCTCCTGAATGAAAGCTTCGAAATGGACACACCCGAAGAGGGTTCTGTTGTCAAAGGTAAGGTTCTGGCGATTGAAGCCGGCCAAGCCATCATCGACGTAGGCTACAAAATGGAAGGCCGCGTTGATCTGAAAGAATTCGCAAATCCCGGCGAAGCCCCTGAAATCGCTGTAGGTGACGAGGTCGAAGTTTACCTGCGCGCCGCAGAAAACGCCCGTGGCGAAGCCGTCATCTCGCGCGAGATGGCCCGCCGCGAAGAGGCATGGGACCGTCTGGAAAAAGCATATGCCGACGACCAGCGTGTCGAAGGTGCAATCTTTGGTCGCGTCAAAGGTGGCTTCACCGTCGATCTGGGTGGCGCAGTTGCGTTCCTGCCCGGCTCGCAGGTTGACGTGCGCCCCGTGCGCGACGCTGGCCCGCTGATGGGTCTGAAGCAGCCGTTCCAGATTCTGAAAATGGACCGCCGCCGTGGCAACATCGTTGTTTCGCGTCGCGCAATCCTGGAAGAATCGCGTGCCGAACAGCGTGCTGAAGTCATTGGCAACCTGTCCGAAGGTCAGACCGTCGAGGGTGTTGTCAAGAACATCACCGAGTACGGCGCATTTGTTGACCTGGGCGGCGTTGACGGCCTGCTGCACGTCACCGACATGGCATGGCGTCGTGTGAATCACCCGTCCGAGATCCTGACGATCGGCGAAACCATCAAGGTTCAGGTCATAAAGATCAACAAAGAGACCCACCGCATCAGCCTTGGCATGAAGCAGCTGCAGGAAGATCCGTGGGATCTGGTTGCTGCCAAGTATCCGCTGGGCTCGGTCCATCAGGGTCGCGTCACCAACATCACCGACTACGGCGCGTTCGTCGAGCTGGAAGCCGGTGTCGAAGGTCTGGTGCACGTGTCCGAGATGTCCTGGACCAAGAAAAACGTCCACCCCGGCAAGATCGTTTCGACCAGCCAGGAAGTCGATGTCATGGTTCTGGAAATCGACGGCGCCAAGCGTCGCGTGTCTCTGGGCCTGAAGCAGACTCAGCGCAACCCATGGGAAGTGTTTGCAGAAACCCACCCCGAGGGCACCGAGGTCGAAGGCGAAGTCAAGAACATCACCGAATTCGGGCTGTTCATTGGCCTCGAAGGCGACATCGACGGTATGGTTCACCTGTCCGACCTGTCCTGGGACGAGCGTGGGGAGGATGCGATCCAGAACTACCGCAAAGGCGACATGGTTTCGGCCGTTGTCTCGGAAGTTGACGTTGAGAAAGAGCGTATCTCGCTGTCGATCAAAGCCCTGGGCGGTGACAAGTTCGCCGAAGCCGTTGGCGGCGTGAAGCGTGGCTCGGTCATCACCGTTGAAGTCACCGCGATCGAAGATGGCGGCATCGAGGTCGAATACGAAGGCATGAAGTCGTTCATCCGTCGTTCGGACCTGTCGCGTGATCGTGCTGAGCAGCGCCCTGAGCGCTTCAACACCGGCGACAAGGTCGACGTCCGCGTCACCAACGTCGACAGCAAGACCCGCCGTCTGGGCCTGTCGATCAAGGCACGCGAGATCGCCGAAGAGAAAGAAGCCGTGGAACAGTACGGTTCCTCCGACTCGGGCGCATCGCTGGGCGATATCCTGGGTGCGGCGCTGAAATCCGGCGACTGATCTGGGGCGCAAGCCTGAACAAGATGACCGGCCCCGCGCACCTGCGCGGGGCCGTTTTTGTTGCGAATCAATACGTTCCGATTCTTCGATCTATCCGGCTGATCGCTCGCGCATTAGGTGTGCAAAGCGGGTGAACTGGCAAAAAATCGCGTGAGTCTGTGCCAAATTCGGGCAACCGCGCCTATAGTTTGCTTTCCCCTGATCCGGCTTTTTCCCTATACTGTCAGAACAATAGACCTGACATATTGGCCGCCTGGGAGGGTAACGCGAATGATCCGTTCAGAATTGATTCAGAAGATTGCCGATGAAAACCCACATCTCTACCAGCGTGATGTCGAGCGGATCGTGAATACCGTGTTTGAAGAAGTCACCGATGCGATGTCGCGCGGTGACCGTGTTGAACTGCGTGGTTTTGGTGCGTTTTCGGTAAAAAAGCGTGACGCTCGTGTGGGCCGTAATCCCAGAACCGGCGAGACGGTTCAGGTCGAAGAAAAATCAGTTCCGTTTTTTAAAACCGGCAAGTTGCTAAGGGATCGATTGAACGGTAAAGCCTGACCCCATGATGCGCTACCTTCGATATGCTTTTCTGGCGAGTTTGGGGATCATCCTGATTTCGATTTCGCTGGCCAATGTCAGCTCGGTCGAGCTGAAACTGATGCCTGACGCCTTGGCAGAACTGCTGGGATTTAACCTGTCCACTTCATTGCCGCTGTTTATCGTCGTTTTGGGCGGTGTCGTGGCGGGGCTGGTCATCGGGTTTCTGTGGGAATGGCTGCGAGAGCACAAGCATCGCAAAGACGCCTCGGTCAAGAAAAGCGAAGTGCGCAAGCTAGAGCGCGAGGTCAAGAGGCTCAAGAAAAAGCAGAACGAAGACAAAGACGAAGTTCTGGCCATTCTGGACGAGGCGAGCTGAGCCTACGCCATGGTCGAGGTATCCGTCAAAATCTGCGGTCTCACCGCCCCTGATCACGTGCGCGTCGCGGTTGATGCGGGTGCGCGGTACTTAGGGTTCAACTTTTTCCCAAAATCACCACGATATGTTTCCTCCGAACAGGCCGCCGGGTTGGTGACCGATGTCCCCGCTGGTGTTGCTAAGGTCGCGCTGGTTGTGAACGCCACGAATGAATTGCTCGACAGCATCACGCAAACTGCACCGTTCGACATGCTGCAATTGCACGGAGCCGAGACGGTCGAGCGGGTGCAAGAGGTCAAGGATCGGTATGGCCTGCCCGTGATGAAGGTTATAGGTGTTGCTGATGCGGAAGATCTCTCGGCAATCGACACCTACAGTGATGTAGCCGATCAACTGCTGATCGACGCGAAGGCCCCGAAAAACGCTGTCTTACCGGGCGGCAATGGTTTGGCGTTTGACTGGCGCCTGCTAGCTGGGCGCAAATACTGGCGTAGGCCTTGGATGCTAGCCGGGGGGCTTAATCCCGCCAACGTGGCCGAAGCCATTCGCATGACGGGTGCGCGTCAGGTTGATGTTGCATCAGGGGTTGAAAGCACACCCGGCGTCAAGGATGCGGCGTTGATTCAGGCATTTATCGACTCGGCACAGTGATCTGAAAAGGCATGCGCGCCGTACCTCCAAAGAGGAGGGTTCGATCATGTTTGCGGCGATTGGCGGCGTTTCCCTACGGCATTGGTACCATGCGCCAGAATTTTTCTGGCGCGCAGGTCAGGCGTTGCGGCAAGCACGCCGGGATCCTTTGTGCCTGCATGCCGAGGTGTTCCCAATGGACGACCTCTATTTCTCGCTAAGCGTCTGGCAGGATATCGAGGCGATGATGGCGTTTGCGCGCACTGGCCCGCATCGCCGAGTCATGCTGGCAGCTGATCGCCTCGCCAACGTGAACCGATTCTGCCATTTCTCGTGCGTAGGGGTTCCAACAGCCGAACAAGCGCTTCAACACTGGCGACAACAGGTTCAAGCAGCCGAATGATGCGTTTTGCCCATGGCAAATCCTGCCACCACCTCCTATGAACAACGGGTACGACGAGTGGAGACACCCATGGCCAACGATCTTTTCAACTCTTTCATGTCCGGCCCCGATGAACAGGGGCGTTTCGGTATCTTCGGCGGACGGTTCGTCAGTGAAACGCTGATGCCCCTGATCCTGTCGCTGGAAGAGGAATACAACAAGGCCAAGGATGATCCGACCTTCTGGGCCGAGATGGATGATCTGTGGGCCAATTATGTAGGCCGCCCCTCGCCGCTGTATTATGCGGAACGTCTGACGCAGCATTTGGGCGGCGCGAAGATCTATCTGAAACGCGATGAGCTGAACCACACCGGCGCGCACAAGATCAACAACGTGTTGGGCCAGATCATTCTGGCGCGCCGCATGGGCAAGACCCGGATTATTGCTGAGACCGGAGCAGGGCAGCACGGCGTGGCCACCGCCACCGTCTGCGCGAAGTTCGGCCTGAAATGTATCGTCTACATGGGTGCTCATGACGTGCAGCGTCAAGCCCCCAATGTATTCCGCATGCGTCTGCTGGGGGCCGAGGTGATTCCCGTAACTTCCGGCCGTGGGACGCTGAAGGACGCGATGAACGACGCGCTGCGCGACTGGGTGACCAATGTGCGTGACACGTTCTATTGCATCGGCACAGTAGCGGGTCCGCACCCATACCCTGCTATGGTCCGCGATTTCCAGTCGATCATTGGCAAGGAAGCGAAAGAGCAGATGATGAAGGCCGAAGGCCGCCTGCCTGACACGATCATCGCTGCCATTGGTGGCGGTTCGAACGCGATGGGCCTGTTTTACCCGTTCCTTGACGATAAGGAAGTAAACATCATCGGCGTTGAGGCCGGTGGTAAGGGCGTTAACGAAAAAATGGAGCATTGCGCCTCGCTCACCGGTGGTCGCCCTGGCGTGCTGCACGGCAACCGGACCTATCTGCTGCAGGATGAGGATGGCCAAATCCTGGAAGGCTATTCGATCTCGGCCGGTTTGGACTATCCCGGCATTGGGCCTGAGCATTCATGGCTGAACGATATCGGTCGTGCAAACTATGTTGCTATCACAGACAAAGAAGCGCTAGAGGCGTTCCAGCTGTGCTGTGCCACCGAAGGCATCATCCCGGCGCTGGAGCCTAGCCATGCACTGGCCCATGTCATGAAGATCGCGCCGGACCTGCCCAAAGATCACCTGATCTGCATGAACATGTGTGGGCGTGGAGACAAGGACGTACAGACCGTCGCCAAGTACCTGAACTTTGATATGTCGGATACCGAAGGGCGCACGGCGGACTAGCCTTGGAGCTATGAGACTCGATTGAATTGTGTCAGGTTGCGCCCATGCGCGACCCGTCTCAATCCATCAAGTCCGAACAGCTTGGTCAGAAGTATGATGCCGCAGCGCCCGGATGGGCGGACAAGATGCGGTTGCTTGGCTATTTCGACGCCTATCTCGGGTTTCTATCGGCGGACCCGGCGGCGAATCTAGGCGACAATGCGTTGGACGTTGGGTGCGGAACCGGTGCCTTTGCCGAGGCGCGTGCCGTTGTACAACCGCACGGTTCCGTCACGTTGCTTGAGCCATCAGAGAACATGTTGTTTCGGGCAAAGGGTGCCCTCGCTCGGCGCGGAATTGATGCAGCGGTCGCGAGAAACTGGCTGTCAGAGTTTAAGGCTGTTCAGCCCTATGATTGTATCCTGGCGGCGCATGTTCTGGAACACTGTACTGATCCGGTCGATGCACTGCGTCAAATGCGCGAGTTGGCTGCACCGGGGGCGACGCTGTGGCTGGTCGTAAGCAAACCGCATTGGTGCAATGCGATCATATGGCTGCAGTGGCGCCACCGGACCTATCGTCCAGATGCGGTGGCAAAAATGCTGGCACAATCAGGGTGGGGGTTGGAGGCTGAGCACGGTTTTCCAACCGGCCCGCCTTCGCGCACATCCCGTGGATATCGCGCAGTGGCGATATAACTATCTTAGTCAGCGCGCTTGGCTTCCAATACCTTGAGCGGAACGATCTCCAAAGCTCGTTTGTGTGTTGCTTCAAGATGCACCATCGGGGCACAGCCTTCGTCATAGGCCTGCAGGAAACGACTTGCACAAAGGCACCAGCTGTCACCGGGGTTAAGGCCCGGGAAATCAAACTCGGGGCGCGGCGTGCTGAGATCATTACCTACATATTTGGAATAGGCCAGGAATTCAGCCGTCATGACGGCGCAGACCGTGTGGCTGCCCTGATCTTCGGGGCATGTGTTGCAAGCCCCGTCCCGGAAAAACCCGGTCAGAGGATCGCGTGAACAGGGGGCCAGAACGCCCCCCAGAACATTGACGCTGTCTTGTTTCTGCATAGGGCCATCTTACAGGCTTCCGGCGATGCTGCGAAACATTTCAATATTTTCTTCGCCAACGCCCGGATCGCGGAAGCGCCGATCTGCGCCGGTCGTAACGATCAGAACGTCGCGAGCCTGGTCAAAATAGATGTATTGCCCGTAAACGCCCCGCGCCATGAATTCACCGTCTTCGGCACCAACAGGGATCCACCATTGGTAGCCATAGCCGATTTTGCCCGGTTTGGTTGGTGATGATGCGACTGTTGACACGGCGATCCAGTCCGCCGGAACAAGCTGTTGCCCATTGTGCACGCCGTTTTGCAAGATCATCTGACCAAAACGGGCGAAGTCACGTGTGGTGAAGTTCACCCCACCAAGGACAAAGGCCACGCCAGCGCCGTCAGTCACGTAGTAGCCGTCATGCTCTAGGCCCAAGGGCTGAATGATCTTTTCGGTTAGCAGGTCGGTAACACTGCGCCCAGTGGCCCCGCGGATCACCATGCCCAACACATGCGTATCGATCGAAACATATTGATAGGTCTCCCCCGGAGGAGCGAAGCTCTCATTGAGCGACGCGGCAAAATCATCCAGTTCCCCGCCAAGCGCAACGATACGGCCCATGCGGTTGATGTCTGAATTGGGGTCCAGATAGTCTTCGTCAAAGGTTACACCGCTGGCCATGTTCAGCACATTCCGGATCGTTGCGCCGTCATAGGCGCTGCCTTTCAACTGCGGGGCATATTGCACGACAGGATCGTCCAGCGAGGTGATCGCGCCTTCGCTCAGCAAGATGCCGAACAAGGCCGACAGATAGCTTTTTGCAACCGACCAAGATATCCGCCGGTCATCTGCGTCGGTGCCCAGATAGTACTCTTCAAACCGAACCTCACCGTTTTGCATGACCAGCAGAGAGGTCACGGCGCGTTCATCGACCCATTCATCTGTGCCCTCGGGAAGGTCAAAGCCAGCCCCATAAGGCAATTCCCAGGTTGGTCCGTTTCCACGGGGCAGGGGAGCGGTCAGAAACGCCTCATCCATGTGCGAGAAGTTGTGAACGATCTTCTCTTCGGAAAACAAAGAGTTCACCGCCATTAAGCGTTCAATCTCCTCACGCTTCCAAACCCCAACCGCAATTGCCGCCAGCACTAAGGCCAAAGTGATGCGCAGCAGCCATTTGATCACAGTTCTCATGCAACCCTCCCTGTTTCGGTTACATAGGAGCGTTGCAGGGCGCATTGCGCAATCAAGACGTAACGGAAAGCGCGATCAGGACTATTTGAATTTATCCAGCAGCTTTTGCATGGCCGTCCGGTCATCTGCGACTGGTTCGGGTTTTTCAGCGGGCTTAGATGTGGGGTCGTCGACCGGAGGCGACTTGGAGGATCGTGCCGGTGCAGTACGCAGCGCAACGGCGTTCATGAATTTGCCACCCTCGTCCTTTGTCAGATGTTCAGCCCCGTCTGAGACACCGCGCAGTACATTGTCCAGCCATTCGGCCTCAGCTTTGGCAAAATCTGATAGGACGTAAGGCGATACCATTTCCTTGCGGCCAGGATGCCCGATGCCCAGGCGCACCCGGTCATAGGCCGCCCCGATGTGGTCGTGGATCGACCGCAACCCATTGTGGCCCGCATGGCCGCCGCCCGCTTTGACCCGGACTTTGCCCGGGGCCAGATCCAGCTCATCGTGAAAGACCGTCACATCCGTGGATTCAAGTTTGTAGAAGCGCATTGCTTCGCCAACCGATTGGCCTGAACGGTTCATGAACGTTTGCGGCTTTAGCAACAGAATCTTCTCTGTACCCAAACGTCCTTCGGCGACCTCACCCTGGAACTTTGATTTCCAAGGACCAAAGCCATGATCTTCGGCAATCCGATCCAAAGCCATGAAACCTATATTGTGTCGGTTGCGGGCGTATTTCGAGCCCGGGTTCCCGAGTCCGACAAACAGTTTCATTTTCTCGTCCTTGTGCAGCGCAATGGGTTGATGGCACGGAATTGCACGTGTTTCCAGCCCGACCAAAAGAAAACGGGGCCCGCAAAGGGCCCCGTTTCAAGTCCGAACTCTTGGGCCCGGGTTTACTCTTCAGCTTCTTCCTGGCCGACGACTTCCACTTCGTCAGCGGCCACTTCTTCGCCTTCTTCCTCATCGTCGCTGGTCGACAGTCCGGTCGGCGCTGATACATTGGCGATCACGAAGTCCCGGTCGATTGTCGGCTTGGTGCCTGCGGGCAGGTCAACCGATGAGATGGTGGCAACGTCGTTGATCTCCATGCCAGTAAGATCAACGGTGATCTTCTCGGGGATCTCGCCAGCGGTACACATCAGTTCGACTTCCGGGCGCACAACGGTCAGAACGCCGCCCTTCTTGATGCCTGGGGCTGCTTCCTCGTTGATGAACTCAACGGGGATGAACAGTGCGATTTTGGTGGTCCGGCGCAGGCGCATCAGGTCCAGATGGGTCGGCAGGTCTTTGACGACGTCACGCTGAACGTCACGGCAGATGACGCGGACGTCTTCGTGACCGTCAACCTTCAGGTTCCACAGGGTCGACTTGAACCGACCTGCTTTCAGGCGCTTGAACAGTTCGTTGAACGGAATCTGAATCGGCAGCGGATCTGTCTCGCCACCAAAAACAATGCCCGGAACCATGCCGTCGCGGCGTGCCTGACGAGCGGCGCCCTTGCCTGTCCCCGTCCGTTCCAGAGCTACGAGATCAGGAATCTCTCCAGCCATGATAATTCTCCAATGTTAGGGCGGGCATCCTCCAAGGCTGTATGCCCGCGTGAAGCCGCGTCTTTAGCTTGATTTAGTTGGTTTGGAAAGGGGTTTTTGCAGCCTCTGTTTTCTTGCGAGGCTCTGCCTCGCGCTCCGAGGTATTTTCAGCCAGATGAAGATTGGATCCCCTGCTTCATCTGGCTAACAGTACCTCGGGGGAAGTGCCGGTTAAGGGTGAAGGGGCAGAGCCTCTTCGTACCCCTCAGTTTTGCCACCGACCGCCGAAATCTTCGGGTACCAACAGGTTGTGGCGACCCAGGTCCGAGACATGGCGTTCCCCGCACAAGGCCATGGTGGTGTCGAGTTCTTTTTGAATGACATCCAAAGCTGTTGTTACGCCTTTTTGGCCCATTGCGCCCAACCCGTAGACAAAGGCACGCCCGATATAGGTGCCCTTGGCGCCTAGCGCCAACGCTTTCAGCACGTCTTGCCCGGTTCGGATGCCGCTGTCCAGATGGACCTCGATATCGCTACCGACGGCGTCCATGATCTCGGGCAGCATCCGGATTGAACTGAGCGCGCCGTCCAACTGACGGCCTCCGTGATTCGAGACAACGATGGCATCTGCCCCCAGCTTGGCGGCCATTTTCGCATCTTCTGCATCGAGAATGCCTTTGAGGATCACTTTCCCGCCCCACTGCTCCATGAGCTTTTCAACCTTCGACCAATCGAGGCTGGGGTCAAACTGCTCGGCGGTCCAGGCACCAAGCGAGGATGCGTCCGAGATACCTTCGACATGGCCGACGATATTCCCAAACTCACGCCTTTGGGCACGCAGCATCTCGATACCCCAGGACCATTTGGTCATCAGGTTGGCGATGGTTTTTGCGGTCAGTTTTGGTGGGGCGGACAGGCCGTTCTTCAGATCTTTGTGCCGCTGCCCCAGGATTTGCAGATCCAGCGTGATCACCAGTGCCGAACATTTGGCGTCTTTCGCGCGCTGGATCAGCCGATTGACGTAGTCGGTGTCCTTCATCGTGTAGAGTTGAAACCAGAAGGGCGTACTGGTGTATTCCGCCACGTCTTCGATCGAATTGATCGACATCGTCGACAGCGTAAACGGGACACCGAACTCCTCGGCTGCCTTGGCCGCTTTCATCTCGCCATCGGCGTGCTGCATCCCGGTCAAGCCTACCGGGGCAAGCGCAACTGGCATCGAGACATCCTGCCCGATCATCTGCGAGGCGGTTGATCGCCCGGCCATATCCACAGCGACCCGCTGGCGCAGGCGGATCTGTTCGAAATCCGAGCTGTTTTCGCGAAAGGTCTGTTCAGTCCAGCTGCCGCTTTCAGCGTAGTCATAGAACATGCGCGGCACACGCCGTTCGTAGATACGTTTGAGATCGTCGATAGTGGTGATGACAGGCATGGGTTTGGTCTCTGGAAGATTGGTTTGTTTTCTTTACCAATTTTTCCCCAAGGCTGCAACGCTGGATAGTCACGCGTGTTCGAGGTGCCAGCACAAAGAAAAACCGCAGTCAGAACGGGCTGACTGCGGTTTGTGTTTTGGCTTGATCGACACGGATCAGGCGGAATGCGCACCATCCGCCAGCGTTTTTACAAATTCCAGCACGTCGGGCACGGGTTTCCCTGCTCCGATCTGGCTGACGATGGCTGAGCCCACGACCGCGCCATCCGCGACCGACGCAATAGCCCGAGATTTTTCCGGTGTGTTGATCCCAAAACCCACGATCACGGGCAGATCACTTGCGGATTTGATCCGCGCGACCTCGGGGCCCACATTGGTGGCTTCGGCTTCGGCCGCGCCGGTGATCCCGGTGATCGAGACATAATAGACAAAGCCCGAGGTGTTTTGCAGCACGCGGGGCAGGCGTTTGTCATCGGTTGTGGGTGTGGCGAGGCGGATGAAATTCAAGCCCGCAGCCTGCGCCGGTATGCAGAGTTCGTCGTCTTCTTCCGGGGGCAGGTCCACAACGATCAGCCCATCAATGCCTGCCGCCTTTGCATCGGACAGAAACGCGTCGACACCGTGGCTATAGATCGGGTTGTAGTACCCCATCAGAACGATCGGAGTGGTATTGTCCGTTTCGCGGAAACTGCGGGCCAGATCGAAGGTGCGTTTCAGTGTCATGCCTTGATCCAGCGCGCGCTGGCCCGCGGCCTGGATGGTAGGTCCATCCGCCATCGGGTCGGTAAAGGGCAAGCCCAGTTCGATCACGTCGACACCTGCTGCGGGCAGGCCTTTAACCACCTCTAGCGAAGTGTCATAGTCGGGATCGCCCGCCATGATATAGGCAACAAATCCTTTTTTGCCTTCGGCTTTCAGGGCAGCAAACTTGGCGTCGATACGGGTCATCGGGTGTCCTTGCAGTCAGGTTTGAACCTGATGTGCAGAAACTTTGGCCGAAAATCAATCCCGCCCGGGTCTGATCGGCTCAGAAGCCCAGATGATACCGCACGAGCACGGCATTTACGCCGGGGTTGAATTCCTCTGTGCTGGCATTGGACTTGTGAGTGATCGCCACCGACACTTTGTTCCCGCCATTTAAGGTATAGCCCAGCCCCAGCAAGCTGCGGATCTGAAAATTGCCGCCCAGATCGTTCAGATCGTTGCCTTCGTTGTAATAGCCGGGCATCACGCTGCCCTCGACGAACCAGCGGTCATTTAGATTGTAGATGCCGACCAGGCCCGCGCCGATATGAGTATCGCCGTCTTCGTCAACCGAAAGGGCCGCACCCCAGGTCGCACTGAACCGGGTTGCCTGATGGAAGGGGCGATGCTGATATTCAAGGGATACAATGCCCTGATCCACCGACGCACTGTCAGAATAATCTGCGTAGCCCGCCCCAAAGATCACAGTCTGAGCCTGCGCAACTGCCGGGCTGGCAAGTGCAATCAAGGACGCGAAAAGGAAAGTCTTCATAGCCGGAGTTCTTCAGTTGTTATGTCTACATGCGCTAAGTGGCTACCCTAAATCGTGTTTTTCAATTGGCACAAGAACACGATTGGGGAACAGTTTTGTGATGTGACCTATCGGCCCCATGTCTCGAGGGTCCGAGCTATTGCTTGCGCATTCCAACTCAGGTGCATAGAAGACGCCGTCACATCGCTTCAGGAGGCCATCATGGGCTTTAAAATGGGAATCGTGGGTCTGCCGAATGTGGGCAAGTCGACCCTGTTCAACGCGCTGACCAAAACAGCTGCGGCGCAAGCTGCGAATTTCCCGTTTTGCACGATTGAGCCCAATATTGGTGATGTGGCCGTGCCGGATGACCGGCTGGACAAGCTGGCGGCGATTGCCTCGTCGAAACAGATCATCCCAACGCGCATGACCTTTGTGGATATTGCTGGTTTGGTGAAGGGCGCCTCCAAGGGGGAAGGGCTGGGCAATCAGTTTTTGGCCAACATTCGGGAAACCGACGCTATTGCCCACGTGCTGCGCTGTTTCGAAGATGGCGACGTAACCCATGTGGATGGCCGGGTTGATCCGGTGGCCGATGCGGACACGATCGAGACCGAGTTAATGCTGGCCGATCTGGAAAGCATCGAAAAGCGCCGCGCCAATCTCGTGCGCAAGCTGAAGGGCAATGACAAAGAGGCGCAGCAGCAGGACCGTTTGCTGGCCGAGGCGCAAGAGATGCTGGAAAACGGCAAACCGGCGCGCTTGGTCGAGGTCACGGACGAAGACGCCAAGGCCTGGAAGATGCTGCAACTGCTGACCACCAAGCCAGTGCTTTATGTTTGCAACGTGTCCGAAGAAGAAGCGGCCGCAGGGAATGAATATTCGGCCAAGGTCGCCGAAATGGCGGCGGCGCAAAGTAATTCCCATGTCATCATCAGCGCAAAGATCGAAGAAGAGATCAGTCTGCTGGAAGACGACGAGGCCCAGATGTTCCTTGAGGAGATGGGTTTGGAAGAGCCCGGCCTCGACCGTCTGATCCGCGCGGGCTACGACCTGCTGAAACTGGAAACCTATTTCACCGTTGGCCCGAAAGAGGCCCGCGCCTGGACCATCCGCACCGGCACTGCCGCACCGCAGGCTGCTGGTGTGATCCATGGCGATTTCGAAAAAGGTTTCATCCGCGCCGAAACCATTGCCTATGACGACTACATCGACGCGAATGGCGAACAGGGTGCGAAAGAGGCGGGCAAGATGCGGGCTGAGGGCAAAGGCTACATCGTCAAAGATGGTGATGTGATGCACTTTCTGTTCAACACCTAAAGTCTCGCAACGGGCATTGCGATTGGCGCTGAGATCACCCAGCGCTCAAGATGCAAAGGGTCAGAGGACGCGCGACAGAAAGGCCTTGGTGCGCGGCTCGCGTGGTTGGGAAAATAGCTGTTCGGGTGTGCCTTGTTCCAGAATGCGACCTGCGTCCAGAAAACAGACCTTGTCTGCCAGCTCTCGGGCAAATCCCATCTCGTGAGTGGCAAGCACCATGGTCATACCCTGCTGATGCAGGTCCCGCAGTACGTCCAGCACTTCGCCGACAAGTTCGGGGTCCAAGGCGCTTGTGATTTCGTCAAACAGCATGATCTGCGGCTGCATTGCCAACGCTCGGATGATTGCTACGCGCTGCTGCTGTCCGCCTGAAAGCTGATCGGGATAGTGCTGCATTCGGTCTTCTAGCCCGAAGCGGGCAAAAAGCTGTGTGACCTGTGGGCGCAGCTTGTCCCGGCTGAGACCGTGCACGCGGCGTGGCGCAAGCATCACGTTCTCAACCGCCGTCATATGGGGAAACAGGTTGTAGCTTTGAAACACGATGCCAATCTGCTGGCGCACGGGCTGAGGATCCAGCCCGGGTTCCGATATATCTATGCCATCCAGCCAGATCGTACCGTCGTCGACAGGCTCAAGCAGGTTCATGCAGCGTAGCAGTGTGGATTTACCAGAACCGGACGCCCCGATCAGGCAAACCATTTCCCCTTCGGCCACATCAAGATCGATGCCTTTGCAAACCTCATGGTCGCCGAACCTTTTGCGCACACCTCGTAGACTTAACTTCGCCGTCATGTTCGCGCTCGGTTTTGTTTGTTCATCAGGTAATCGGCATAGCGTGTCGCGGGAATGGTCAGCGCTAGGAAAATCAGCGCGGCCCCTACATAGGGTGTGAAGTTCGCATAGAGCGATTTGTAGACGCCAGCCTGACGAAACACCTCGACCGGTCCTACGAAAGACAAAAGCGCCACGTCTTTTTGCAGCGCGATGAACAGGTTCATATTGGCAGGCACCACGTTGCGGATGGCCTGTGGCAGCACCACGAAGCGCATGGTGTCTTGCGCGCTTAACCCCAACGAGGCTGCAGCGGAGCGTTGCGACTGGTGGATCGAATCGATGCCCGACCGGATCACTTCGGCCACATAGGCCGAATACACCAGAACCAGCGCCAGGGTGCCCCAGATATACGGGCTGTTCCACGGCCTCGGCAGGCCCAGTCCCGGCACGCCGAAGCCGATAATGTAGATCACCAGAACCACGGGCAGGCCGCGGAAAATGTCGGTATAGGCGATCCCGAAAAGGCGCAAAGGAAACAGCGCGGGTGCGCGCGTATCCCGGCAAAGTGCGATCATCAAGCCCGTCACCGCGATCAACGGTGCGGACCAGGCAAAGATCATCACGTTCAGCACAAAGGCTTCGAGCAAGCCGGGAAAGGTCGCTGCAAATACCCTGCCGTTGAAAAAGGCGCGCTGAACAGCCTCCCATCCCGGCGCTAGGGGGACCAGGATGATCAGCGCAAGAACCACACTGACCGTTGAGACCAGGGCGATACGGTTCGAGCGTCGCCTGACCCCAGCCTCATAAAGCTCGCGGCGTGTTGGGCCCGAACCTTGGGGTTCGGGTGGATTTTGTAGTGATGCGTCGTTCATTTACTGGATAACCGGCACTCCGGTGGCTTCGGACAGCCATTGGGTTTCGATGGCGGCAAGCTCTCCGCTATCAACTAATTCCGAGATGGCAGCGTCGACGCATTCTTTGAGCGGATTGCCGTCCTCCATCAAAAGGCCGAATTGATCAGGGCTTTTTGATTGATCGGGCGAAAACTGCCCCAGCAATGCCCCGTTTTCAACCACGACCGCAGATAGATACAAGGCCGTGGGCAGATCGTAGAGAGCAGCATCAATCTGGCCGGCCATGATCGCGGCATTCACATCTGCATTGTCATTGTAAAGCAGGGGATCGCTTGCGGGTTGGATCACGTCGTTTAACATTGGGATTGCAGTGGTCGTCGCTACTGCACCCCATTTCAAGCCCTTCAAGCTGTCCAGCGTTGCCTCGGCTCCTGCATCAACCACACCTTGCGTGGTCAGAACCGCCATTGCGGACGTGTAATAAGGCAGGCTGAAATCGACCATCTCCTCGCGCTCGGGCGTGATCGAATATTGCTGCATGTTAAAATCAAAGTTCTTTGCCCCGGGCTGGATGGCCTCGTCAAAGCTGGTGCGCACCCAAGTGACACTGTCGGCTTCAAAGCCCATCTTTTCAGCGATGGCATAGGCAACGGCAGCTTCAAACCCTTCACCACTTTCGGGTGCGTCATTCATCACCCAAGGATAATAGGCCGGGTTTCCGGTGGCGATTGTCAGCGTGCCATCCGTAAGGGTCTTACCTGTTGCGCATTCCCCTGCGGCAAAGGCATGGGTCGAGGACAGAATGACGGCTAATGCCGTACCCGCAATCAGTTTCATTGAAGCATCTCCCTGGATATTGTTTGCGCACAGGTTCTTACGGACGCACGTATTTGTCTAGTGTGTCACGATATGGAATGCCCGTAACATCGGTCTGATGGAATTGTTTGCTTATGGCTTGAACGCATCATGCATTCCGCTCGGGCGCAGAGCCCGCTAGTGTAAAGGGCAAGCCATGATCCGAGACTGCACTACATGATTGAAATCCGCGACCTGCAATTGCTCAGCGCCCTTGCGCGGCATCGCCACTTTGCCAAGGCGGCCGAGGAATGCGGGATCTCGCAGCCTGCTTTCTCGATGCGAATCCGAAATCTTGAGGATCGGCTTGGCGTCTCGATTGTACGTCGCGCGAACCGGTTTCAGGGTCTGACCGAAGAGGGTGAGATGATTGTCCTGCGGGCCCGGCGTATTCTCGACGATACCAAAGCTTTGGAGCAACAGGTGTTGGCCGTAAAGGGTGAGATTACCGGGACGTTGATCCTGGGCGTGATCCCGACCGCCATTGCCTTTACGGGCCGCCTGATCAAGCGGCTGCGCGACGCGCATCCCCGCATCATCACACGGATCGAAACCATGTCAGCCACCGCCATTCAACACCGGCTGGATGAGGGCAGTCTGGACGCGGGCATCACCTATGGCGACAGTATCGGTACCGATCTGCGGCAGGTGCAGTCATTATACGAAGAAACCTATGTGCTGTTGGTGCCGTCGCATATGACCGCTGAGACCGACCCGATCCCATGGGCGCGCGTGGCCGAGTTCCCGCTCAGCCTGTTGGAGCCACAAATGCAGAACCGTCGTATTCTGGATCGAATTTTCGCGGACCAAGGTTTGCATCCGGATGTCGTGGCTGAAACCAGCGGCTTCACGGCCTCGATGGTGATGGCTCGTGAAGGGCTAGCGGCGACCGTGGTGCCACGGGTTCTGGTGCGTGCGCTGGGCGAGCTGAAGGGTACAAAAGTGCTGCCCTTGGTCGATCCGGTGGTCAGTAAGCCGATTTGTCTGGCGACCCTGAGCCGAGATCCCGAATTGCCAACCATACAAGCGCTGCGCTCTGTGGTGACCTCTTTGCGGTGATAACGTGTCGTTATCGTGCGATAGCCAAATGCGATTTGACGATATGCTGGTCTGATGAGACACGGGGCCTTAATCGGAGGGCATCATGGCACCATTAGATACCAAGCCATCAGGCGCACCAAAGGGCGTCTGGAAGTCAGGTAAAGGCAAGGGGCGGCACACGCCCAAAGGCCGTCAATTCTCGGACGAGGCGCAGGCCGAAATCGCGCGCCTGTTGGGCGACCGCCCACGTCGCCGCGACCTGTTGCTCGAATTTCTGCATTTGATTCAGGACGAACATGGCCATATCAGCGCCGACCACATTGCCGCTCTGGCGGTCGAAATGCGCATTGGTCAGGCTGAGATCTATGAAACCGCGACCTTCTATGCCCATTTCGATGTGGTGAAAGAGGGCGAGACGCCTCCTCCGGCGTTGACGATCCGCGTCTGTGATTCCCTGTCCTGCGAGATGGCCGGTGCCCAGCAGCTGCAAAAAGCGCTGCAAGACGGACTGGACCCGTCCGAGGTTCGTGTTGTCCGCGCCCCTTGCATGGGCCGCTGTGACACTGCCCCGGTGCTTGAGATCGGCCACAACCACATTGACCATGCGACCCCCGAAAAGGTGCAGGCTGCAATTGCTGCCGATGACACCCATGCACATCTGCCTGACTACGAAACCTTCGCGACCTATGAGGCCGAAGGCGGCTACGCCAAGCTGAAAGAGCTGCGCAAGGGCGGCGATTGGGAGAAGGTGCAGGAAGACGTGCTGTCCTCGGGCCTGCGCGGTCTGGGCGGTGCTGGCTTCCCGTCGGGCAAGAAATGGGGCTTTGTTCGCATGAATGAAGGCCCGCGCTATCTGGCCGTGAATGGCGATGAGGGCGAGCCCGGCACGTTCAAAGACCGTTACTATCTGGAGCGCACGCCGCATGTCTTCCTCGAAGGCATGCTGATCGCCGCATGGGCAGTCGAGGCCGAGACCTGCTTCATCTACATGCGCGACGAATACCCTGCCGTGCTGGAAATCCTGCGTCGTGAAATCGCCGCGTTGGAGCAGGCAGGGATCGTCGAAGTAGGCTACATCGACCTGCGCCGGGGTGCCGGTGCCTATATCTGCGGTGAAGAATCCGCGATGATCGAGTCGATCGAAGGCAAGAAGGGCCTGCCGCGTCATCGTCCTCCGTTCGTGGCGCAGGTTGGGGTCTTTAACCGCCCGACCCTCGTGCACAATGTCGAGACACTGTACTGGGTCACCAAAGTGTGCCGTGAAGGACCTGAATGCCTCAACAGCACCGAAAAGAATGGTCGCAAAGGACTGCGTAGCTATTCGGTCTCTGGCCGTGTGGCGAAGCCGGGTGTTTACCTGTTGCCCGCCGGTTCGACCATTCTGGACGTGATCGAAGCTGCCGGTGGCATGGCCGAGGGCCAGACCTTAAAGGCGTACCAGCCGGGCGGCCCGTCTTCGGGCCTGTTGCCCGCGTCGATGGATGACATTCCTCTGGATTTCGACACGCTGCAACCGCATGGCACCTTCATCGGCTCGGCCGCTGTGGTGGTTCTATCCGATCAAGACACCGCCCGCGATGCGGCGCTGAACATGCTGCGCTTCTTCGAAGACGAAAGCTGCGGCCAGTGTACGCCTTGCCGGGCAGGCTGCGAAAAGGCGGTCAAACTGATGCAGGCAGACAAGTGGGATCAGGACCTGCTTGAGGACTTGTGTCAGGTCATGGGCGATGCCTCGATCTGCGGTCTGGGGCAGGCGGCCCCGAACCCGATCCGCCTTGTCATGAAACATTTCGCTGACGAAATCTGAGGGGAGACAGAGCCATGCTAGACGCAAGCCCAACCAAGACCGTCACCTTCAACCTGAACGGCGAAGATGTCACCGTGCCTGAGGGCTGGACCATCTGGGAAGCCGCCAAGGGCCAGGGGTTCACCATCCCGCACCTGTGCCACAAGCCGCAGCCGGGGTATAAACCCGATGGCAACTGCCGCGCCTGTATGGTTGAGGTGGAAGGCGAGCGCACGCTGGTCGCCTCGTGTATCCGCCCCGCCGCAGACGGTATGGTCGTTAAGACCGACAGCGACCGGGCCGAGAAATCGCGCGCCATGGTCATGGAACTGCTGGTGGCCGATCAGCCCGAAGAAGCCCATGACACCTCCAGCCATTTCTGGGACATGGCCAAGCTGAACGATGTCAGCGACAGCCGTTTCCCGGCGAAAGAGGCCGAGAAAATCCCTCTGCTGGATGACAGCCACGTTGCGATGCGTGTCAATCTGGACGCGTGTATCAACTGCAACCTCTGCGTCCGTGCCTGCCGTGACGTGCAGGTGAATGACGTGATTGGCATGGCCGGTCGCGGCCATATGGCTCAGGTGGTGTTCGACCAGAACGACCCGATGGGCGATTCAACCTGTGTGGCCTGTGGTGAGTGCGTTCAGGCCTGCCCGACCGGTGCGCTGATGCCCGCCACCGTGTTGGACGATCAACAGAAGGGTGACAGCAAGGATTACGACTCTGAAACCGAAAGCGTCTGCCCGTTCTGCGGCGTGGGCTGCAAGGTCTCGCTGAAGGTCAAAGACGGCAAGGTCAAATATGTTGAGGGTATCAACGGACCCGCGAACGAAGGTCGCTTGTGCGTCAAAGGCCGCTTTGGCTTCGACTATATCCATCACCCGCACCGCCTGACCAAGCCGCTGATCCGGCGCGAGGATGCACCTGAAAAGGGCCTGAACGTCGATCCCGGCAATCTGGACACCCATTTCCGCGAGGCGACATGGGAAGAGGCGATGGATCTGGCGGCCTCCAAGTTGAGAACTCTGCGTCAGGAAGACCCGCGCAGCGTTGCAGGCTTTGGCTCGGCCAAATGCACCAACGAAGAAGCCTATCTGTTCCAGAAGTTCATCCGTCAGGGCTTTAAGCACAACAATGTCGACCATTGCACCCGTCTGTGCCACGCGTCGTCCGTTGCGGCCTTGATTGAAAACGTCGGTTCCGGCGCGGTAACAGCCACCTTCAACGAGATCGAAAACGCGGATGTGGCGATTATCATCGGAGCCAACCCGATCGAAAACCACCCTGTGGCCGCGACCTACTTCAAGCAGTTCACCAAGCGCGGCGGCAAGCTGATCGTGATGGACCCGCGCGGTGTTGGCATGCGCAAATTTGCCGATGAGATGCTGCAGTTCCGCCCCGGTGCTGATGTCTCGATGCTCAACGCGATCATGAATGTGATCGTCGAAGAGGAACTCTACGACAGCCAGTACATCCACCGCTGGACCGAGAACTGGGAGGCCGAGAAAGAGCACCTGCGCCAGTTTACGCCCGAGGCGATGGCCCCGATCTGCGGTATCGAGCCGGACCAACTGCGCCGCGTCGCGCGCACCTTTGCGCAGGCTAAGGCTGGTCTGATCTTCTGGGGTATGGGCGTCAGCCAGCATATCCACGGCACCGACAATTCACGCTGCCTGATCTCACTGGCGCTTATGACTGGCAACGTTGGTAAACCCGGTGCTGGTCTGCACCCGCTGCGCGGTCAGAACAACGTACAGGGCGCCTCGGATGCGGGCCTGATCCCGATGTTCCTGCCGGACTACAAAACGGTCACCGATGACAACATCCGGGCGCAGTTCACCGAAGTTTGGGGTTCGGACGATTTCTCGAACGAGAAGGGCCTGACTGTCACCGAGATCATCGACCAGATTTACGCCCGCAACATCAGAGGTATGTACATTCTGGGTGAAAACCCGGCCATGTCCGACCCGGATGTGGGCCACGCGCGTGAGGCGCTGGCCAAGCTGGACCTGATGATCGTGCAGGACATCTTCCTGACCGAAACGGCGAACTATGCCGACATCATCCTGCCGGCCTCGGCGCTGTATGAGAAGAACGGCACCGTGTCGAACACCAACCGTCAGGTGCAGCGGGTGCGTCCGGCTGTGGCCCCTCCGGGGGAAGCGCGTGAGGATTGGGCGATCACCGTCGATCTGGCGCAGCGCATCGGGCTGAACTGGGACTACACGGATGTCTCTCAGGTTTTCAACGAGATGAAGCTAACGATGGAGTCTCTCGTCAACATCACCTGGGAACGGCTTGAAACCGAGACGATCACCTATCCGTCGCTCAGCGAAACCGATCCGGGCCAGTCCATTGTGTTCGGGGATGGCTTCCCACGCACCGATGGCAAGGCCAAGTTCACACCGGCCAGCATCATCCCACCGGATGAGGCCCCGGATGAGGATTATCCGATGATCGCCACAACTGGCCGTCAGTTGGAGCATTGGCACACCGGCTCCATGACCCGCCGCGCCACTGTTCTGGACGCGGTGGAGCCTGAGGCGAATTGCTCGATGAACCCGCGCACCCTGAAACTGATGGGCATCGAACCGGGTGAGACGATCCGTCTGACCACGCGTCGCGGCTCGATCGAGATCATGGTGCGCGCGGACAGGGCGATTGCCGAGGATATGGTGTTCATCCCGTTTGCCTATGTCGAGGCTGCCGCGAACATCCTGACCAACTCGGCCATCGATCCCTATGGCAAAATCCCCGAATTCAAGTTCTCGGCGATCCGCGTCGAAAAGATCGAAGACGCTATCGCGGCAGAGTGATCTTAGGCAGCGATGAAC
Source organism: Pseudomonadota bacterium (assembly GCA_039818265.1). Lineage (GTDB taxonomy): Bacteria > Pseudomonadota > Alphaproteobacteria > Rhodobacterales > Rhodobacteraceae > Ruegeria. Next base: position 95,346 of record JBCBUG010000009.1, read on the forward strand.
CGAAAAGGGCGGCCCCATCGGGCCGCCCTTTTTCCTAAGTGCCGTCACGTCAGTCCCTGCTGCATCATTTTGGACTTTCTTTGCACCATTTGCGCCACAATTACCTGTTTTTACACATCCCCGAATGCGAAAACGTCACAAGAACGCCTCCATTCGTCGCAGGGCAAGGAGAAGCAAAGGCATCAAATCTAAGGGGATTGCCCAAAGGGAGGACTTGGGCGCGACCAAAGCAGTAGGGCGATATGACACTCAACGACGTGTATCTCAGATTGAAACAGGCCGACATTACGTATGTCGTGCTACCGCGGGTGACGGTTCGTGCAACCGTGGACACCCTGCTCAGTTTCTTTCTGTCCAGGAATTTTATCCTATTTCTGGTGCCTTTGATGCTGTTGCTGATCGGCGCGACATCTTCTTTGTTTGCTGACCGGCTAAGCGGGTTTGGTCGGGCGGTGTATTGGTTGTCGATGTTGATCGGATACATGGGATCTGCCTTTCTCATGATTCTAGTTCAAGCCAGCTGCAGCAGTTTTTTGGGCATCAAAAGATTCTTCTCGCCTGTCACATGTATCCCCGTGGCGCTTGGCGCGATGACGTTCGCCGAGCTCACGACGAACTGGGTGCTCAATCTGTTTCAGACATCAGATTTCATGTATATGCCTATGCTCCTGCCGCAGTACCTGCTGATTGTCGGGATTGAGAGCATTGTTATCGTTTGGGTTTTACCACCTTATCTGGACCGGCTAGGGGAAAGCGAGAGCCCAATCGAGGATACGCCCGAAAACAATGCGACCGGGGTGGTGACGGCAAATGGTCAGAGCTTCCTGATCAAGGACATCAAGTTCGTTCAGGCAAACCAGCACTATGTGACAGTGCAACTTGATGATCGTGAAGTGTTGGTGCGCTCTACGTTCAAGGGAATTCTGATCCAGCTGCCCACAGGGGCAGGGTTGCAGGTGCATCGTTCGTGTTGGGTTGCCAACTCCTGCGTCGACATCGCACGTAGTTTGAATGAGATCGGGCATGTCGTTCTGTGCAACGGTGAGAAATTGACCGTTGCCCGCAGCCGCACCGGTGCGGTACGCGATTGGTTGGCAAGCCTCGCCTGCTCCGAAGGGCTGCAGAGTGTCGAAGCCTGATCACGCCAAGGCTATTTATTAGGGACAGGTTTTCGCTCACGTTAGCGAAAAAGGAACACCTCCCCGCGTTTCTCGCTGACTTGGATAGCGGCACGCAGGAAGGTGAACGTATCAAATGCTTGAATGCTGAAACGGTTTGTAATTACAACTTTCGTTTTCCCCCGATTTCGGATTTAACCCCCTCCTTCATCAGGCATTACTCGTTACCAAACACACTGGTTAAACGCGCTGCAACAACCGCAGCACGCCACCTTTTCGAACAAATGCCTGAAACAGGCAACGAGCTTGGTACGAAACGTTGAAAATTCGAAACGAATGGGGCCTGCAGTTCATGACGCACGAGTTGCAGGCGCAGTGCATTTCGCGACATGTTCTTTAATATATTGATTATAAGTCTTTAATTTGTTTCTGGCCGCTAGGAGTTCATCACGATGAGCGAGATGCGCTGTTCCTGTTTCCTGAGGGTTTAGGCGTGAACGGATCGGCCTCAATTCGTTTGTCGCCCTGAATCACGTATGAATTGAGGCCAATAGACTGCTCCAGATCAGTCTCTTAGTCCCCATTATGGTTGTTGGTCTTTTCGGGATTAGGAATGTTTAACTGGACACCCGTTTCGCTTGAATGCCGGGCTTCATCGATACCCGTCCAAGGTGGCGGTGTATTCGCCCAGAATAACGTGGTGCCAACTTCGATCCAGTCATCACATGCCACTTGCCTTGAGCGCATTAGGTATCAGAAAGAAACTTTACAAGGGCTGCGCTGGATCACAAATATTTGAGTTTTGAAACTGTGGCTTTTGGGACGTTTACCTCCGATCCGCGCAAAAGGGTCAATAACTTGTTCCGCTTCTGCACTTCGAACGTTTAGAGATAAGCACATGGATTATATAATTATTGTTAACAATATGTTACCATGATCGCAAACCATGTTCGCTCACCACCTTGTAAACTCAAAAGTGCCCCTTTGATGAGGTAGTTTCCCGCCAAAGCAGTCCGTATTAAGACGGGTCAAAGAATGCGCTGGGTGAAAACTGTTCTGAGCATCTTGTGAACTGAACTGATCTGTTCGATTAGGGCTCGAGCGAAATTTCATAGCTCGCCTATTCACACATTTACGGAAAACGACATGAAACATGTTCTCTTCGCAACAACAGCGCTGATCGCGACTGCAAGTGTCGCGGCAGCAGAGGTGAAATTCAGCGGTTATGGCCGTTTTGGTATCGGTTATCAGGAAAATAGATCGGGTACCGTTAGTACCGTCGGCGGCGCATCAGCGACTGGTGTTGATACTGACGACACCATCCTAGTCTCGCGTTTCCGCCTGAACATCGACGGCATCGTTGAAACCGACAATGGTGTACGCTTCGAAAGTCGCGTTCGTCTGCAGGCTGATGAAAACTCCGGTAACGGCGAAGCAAACGAAGCTGGTTTCAATGGCGCGCGCTTTTCGGTCATCTTCGGTGGTTTGCGTGTTGACGCAGGCAACGTCTCAGGTGCGTTTGACAATTCGGACCTGTACTTTGGTAACGAGCCAGGCCTGGAAGAGTTCCTGGGTCAGTATTCGGGTGTCGATTATGACTTCCTAGAATACTCATCGACTGGTTCAGGTTCAAACGCAGTTTTCTTCCAATATGCGGTTGGTGACTTTGCTTTTGCCGCGTCCTACGATCAGCGCACCTTTGCTGACGCAGCTGCTGCAGGTTCGTCCACGTCTAACGCAGATCGCTGGGACATTAGCGCGACATATATCTTCAATAACTATTCGGCGACCTTGATCTATGGTCAGACCGAAGCTGCTGCGGGTGGCGACAAACAAGACCTTATAGTTCTAGCCCTTGGTGCCGAATTCGGTGACTTCAGCGGAACGCTGTTCGTTGGACGCGACGGTGACACCCCGACGAACGACTTTGGCGAAGAAACCGACGGTACCGCCTATGGTGCGTCGCTTGCCTATAACCTTGGTGCCGCCACCACCATTACAGCGGCTTACGGTGATGGTTCGGCCGAAGGTGACACGCAGCAATATGGTGTTGGCGCGATCTATGATCTAGGCAACGGCGCAACGCTGCGCGGTGCAGTTGGTCGTGAGAAGGTCGGCCGTGCGGGCGAAGCTCAGACTATTGCCGACTTTGGTGTTCGGTTCGACTTCTGATCGAATCCCAGATTGCAGGAAAAGGCCGGTCTTTGGATCGGCCTTTTTCGTATTGGCAGCTTTGTTTCGAGTGAACCTTTAGTAGTCACGCTCGAAGAACAGACCAATCCCGGTTTCACCGCGTCCGTCTACAGTCCCTCGGACGGTGAAGTTGTCGTTGATGTCCAAGTTCAGGTTCACCTCGGTATCGCCTTCGGTGTTGACGGTGAAATCCGTGTACAGATTGTCCCCCAGATAAGCACCAGCGCCCAGCCGGCCTGCGCCGCCCTCGGTCGCTCCGATATCGACTGAATCCACACCAGTAGATTCACGCAACCCTTTAGTCGCATCACCCCCGGCACCGCTCAGTTGTGCCAGTGACGCTGCCATTTGCGCGATGACAAAGGGGGACAGTTCTGAAAAGCGATTCCCAAACAGAAGCATGGCCAGGGCTTCTTCGGCTGGGCGCTCGGGGTCGGAAAAGACATCAACCTCTGGCGCATCCAGCGGACCTGCGATCTCGATCGTTGCAGTTCCATCGGGTGTGCTGGCTGATGAGGCGAATTCGATATATGGGGTCAGATCACCTTGCAGCGTTACGATCCCTTTGGTCAGTGCAAGGCGGCGTCCCAATATGTCGAAATTCCCCCGGATCAGTTCGATTTGACCCGATGGCACGACAGATCGCGTGGTGCCGCCAATAGCGATGCGCCCGCCCAGTTCAGCATTAACGCCGCGCCCGCGAACGAACACGGCTTTGGGTGCAGACAATATGATGTCCAGCGCAATTCTGGAGGCGCTTTGGCCGGATTGGTCTTTTGTGACCAGCTGCGCGCGCTCTCGGGTGATGTATTGCGCACGGCTTTCTCCGATATGCGTGATCTCGGGGATCGGGGCAGCGCCAACTGCGCCAGAGGCTGCTGCAAGATTGATATTGGTTTCTTCAAAGATGATCTGCCCCGCCAGGCTGCTGTTCCCGGCCAGGGCCCCGGTCATCGCGATCTGGCCGTTTAGCTTGGTCTCGTACAGCAATTGATCCGTTAAAACGAGGTTGTCCAGCCGCATAGTGATCTGTGCATTGAAGGGTGGTTTCAGATCGACCGGCCCTGTGACGGAGAATCCACCGCCGGCACGCATTCCACCGTTTAGCGAGATCGTGGCGCGGCTTTGCGCCAGATCGACCGATCCGCTGATCCCAGTCACGGTTTGACCGGCCGTGGGAATGGCGAAGGATGTCCCGGATGTGGTGATCGACCCCCGCAGCGACTCCAGCGCTGGCTCTCCTTGCAACGCAAGGTCGAACCGAGCCGAACCTTCGATTTTGTTGGGTGTGAGGAAGACGTTGGCGATCCCCAGGTTGAGCCCGCCCTGAGCCCTCAGATCAGCAGTGCCTACGGTCTCGTCAAACGTCCCTGCCACGGTGCTGTTGATCCCCGCAGGCCCTTCGGCTTTGGCATCGATGGTCCAAACGCCCTTGGCCCGTTTTGCATTGCCGGTCGCGGCAACTGTCCCGGGGAAATCGGGGGCAAAGCGTTCGATCCGGTTTAACTTGGCATCAAAATCAAGATCGGCTGCGCCATCTGTGTCGACCGTGCCTGTCAGACTTGCATACGAGCTGTCGGGTCCTTTTAGGTTGAGCTTTCCCTCCAACCCCGAACCAGTAGGGGCAACGTTGCCATCCAGGCTTAGCGGGCCGGATAGTGTGTTTGAAAGCCGTCCGAGATTGTCCAGCGCGGCAGTAAAGCTGAGCCCACCCGCATCGCGGCTCAGTTGGCCCGATGCATTCGCAGATAGGGCCGTGCCCTGCAGGCCGAAGGTGCGAATGTTCAATCCTTCATCACCGTTCAACGCGTCTACGTTCAGGGTTGTTCGGCCCTTAACTAGCCCATCCAACTGGTCGATTCCGGTGCGGATATCGTCCGCTGCAACTGTGCCCTTAACGTCGAAAGCCTTGCTGCCGACAGCCCCATTTCCTTTAACGTTTGCATCAACGGAGCCGCCCAATTCACGCTTGGCCAGTCCTGAAAAGAGAGACAGGTCCGGGATGTTCACGCTGGCCTCTCCGTCGACCGCTATCTCTCCGGTCGGATCGTCGATTGTGGCGGCAACTTGACCAGAGACAGCTTGGCCATTCACCGTGGCCTGCCGGATCGTGATCTGATCTTGCGACAGCGCCCCGTCAAACACGACCGAGGTTTCGCCGCTCAGCAGCGGATCAATCTCGTCCATTCCGGTTTTGATATCTCGACCTGTGACGCTTGCGGTGCCATCGAATTCAAGGGTCTGTACCGTTCCCTTGCCATCCAAACTGGCCTGTAGCGACCCGCCTAGGTCCCGCTGCGCCAGCCCTGAGTAAACGGACAGATCACGGGCGGATAGTTTGACCTGACCATCGATGGACAGGTTGCCATCAGGTGTTGTGACGGTCCCATCGGCCTGTGCCCTTGCAGCGTCCGCGATCAGGGTGAAATCGCGCAGCGTGATGCCATCTTTTCCGCGCTTGGCGTCCACGGTTATCGTTGTTTCGCCCTGAATAACCGGGTCTATGTCATCACGCCCGGTGGATAGATCATTGCCTTGAAGGTCCAACTTGCCGTCAAAGCTCCCCTCCAACGGGGACCCGCTGCCCGTCAGCCGCGCCGACACCTGACCCCCGAGGTCCAGTTTGGCAAGGTCGGAAAATCGGGACAGATCGGTTGCATCCAGCGTGGCTGAGCCGTCAATGTTCAAACCGCTGGTCAAGCCGCTGATCAATGCGTCAACACCCAGTGTGTAGTCGGTCCCGATCAGCTCAAACCCCGAAAGGTTCAAATTTTCATCGGTGCTGTAATCGAAAAGCCCGTCCAGCGTGACCCGATCCCCCAATGCCCTATTCAGCGCGGGGTCTTCCAGATCAATACCGTCAAGCGCTGCCTGAACATCACCTTTAACCTTGGTTACATTCCCCTGTTCCAGCGAGCCTTGCGCGGTAATCTGCGCGCGGTCCAAGGCGACCTGTGGGGACTTAAACGCGTCTGCCGTTAAGCTCAGATCCCAAAGGTTGCCATTTGCCTGATCAAACAGCGCCGAAATCTGGGCCGCTTCGATTGAGGTTTCTCCACCTGAGGCCGGTAAGACAACGGTTTCGCCATTCGGTGGCGTGATGCGTCCTTGCAATGCGGCCAGCTGCAGCGCCCCACCGGACGCCAGTTCCAGCTTGCCCTCCAGTTTCAGCGCTTGTGAGGTGAAGGCCAGATCGTTGACGATCAACGCGCCTTCGGGCTGCGTTTGGCCATCGATCAACAAGCGTGTGTCCTGACCAAAGAAAACATCCATGTCATCGGCCACAAAAGGGGTCATGTCGCCACTGATATCTGCAGTAAAGGCGATACCGTCCGCGGCGGTATCATCCAAATCAGGTGCGGCGCGCAGCCTGACCTGTCCGCCAACACGTTGCTGGCCGTCGCTGCTCAGGCCGATATCGGCGGTGAAATCCGTAAGTGGGCCCGAGCCCTTGGCGCTCAAACCGATAGGCGGGCTATCGGGAATCCGCAACGCGGTGGAGATCAGACCGCCCGAGGCTTCGGTCACGTTCAAATCCAGATCGATCTGGCTGCTTGAATTCTGGAATCCGGCTGAAAGCGTGATCTCATCCCCTGCGCGATCCAGCCGCGTGATATCCAGATCGGTATCCAGCGTCCCATCTGCCAAAGACAGGTTCCCGGTCACTTTCAGCTCTGCTGCGACCCCGATCAGCGGTTGCCCCAACGCCAATTCGTCAACCCGGATTTCACCGATTTCAATCGAAACGGGCAGTTCCGGCAATTGAAATGGTTGCGTTTCAGCCGAAGGCGGAGGGTCTTCGGTTGTTGTGGTGCCAGGCGCACGCGCGACATCGATCTCCTGCGCGGTCAGGGCATTGACTGAAAACCGTCCTCGGATCAGGGCGAGACGATTCCAGTCCAGCTCTGCCCCTTTGATGGTTAGCCACACTCCTTCATCATCGGCGACCGAGATTTCCTGAATCGTAGCGCGAGAGCTCAGCGCGCCCTCCAAGCCTTTGACAGTGACGTTCTGGTTGTCTCCGGACAAAGTGTCCTGAAGAAACCGTTCGATCATACTGCCTCCGTCGTCTTCCTGCGCGCCTGTGGTCATCGGAACGGCGATCAGGGTACCAACTAGAAGTGGATATGAGAGACGTCGCATCAAAAGGCCTGTCCGATCCCGATATAGAATTGCAGGCCATCGCCGGTGTCGCCTTGCACCGGCACCGCCAGATCAACGCGCAGAGGCCCGAACCCACCCAGATCGTACCGAACACCAAGCCCGGCGCCCGCATGGTCTTCGGCGCCTGAGCCCACGAAGGATGATGTATCGACGATACCGTAATCGTAAAACCCAACCAGTGAGATGGTGTCAGTGATTTTGCCCCGCACCTCGCCGGAAAAACCCAGGAAGGATTTGCCACCCGCGACACCGGTGCCAACCGGAATCCCAAGGCTTTCGTAAGGTTGGCCGCGCACAGTGCCAGCACCGCCTGAGAAGAACAGGAAGTCTGGCGTTACCCCATCGGCAGGCGGCCCGATGACCGAGCCCAGTTGAATCCGGCCTGCCAGCACCAGCCTGCCCCCGGTTCCAAGGCTTGTATAAGCACGGCTGTCAAAGAATAGCCGGAGCCCCGTATCGGTGTCGGACAGACCAATGAATGGCATGGCCTGTGCGTCGAGATAGAAGCCTTTCGTCGCGCTAACTTTACTGTCGCGCTGGTCCCATTCGGACCGGAAGGGTAGGATGAAATAGCGAAATTTGCGCCCGTCGCCATAGGCGTCATCCGCGTCAGACCATTGAAAGCCCGCCGAGGCTTCTGCGTAGAGCTGATCCGAGAACGTGCGCCGGGCACCATACGCCAGTGACGCGACCGAGACGTTGTAATTATCGGTATTGCGACGTTCCAAGAGCGCACTCCAGAACGTATTGTCATCGGGGCCAAGCCGGTCGGGCTGATCCAGTCTCAGGCCAATTCGGCCATCCAGATCTTCCGACCCTCCGATGTTTCGTAGGCTGGCTTCGAACCGCAGCCGTTCAGCGCGGCGAAAGACGTTACGATGTGTCCAGGTCGCGCTCAGGTCGATCCCGTCTCGCGATGCCAGTTCGAAACCCAGGGTCAAGCGGCGTTTGGGCAGGTCTTCAAAGGTGGCATCAAAATCTAGCGTTCCGTCTGGGTTTGGGGTTTCACGTTCTTGCAGTGAGACGGTGCTGAAAGTACCTGTGCGGCGCAGGCGGGTTCCAACCTTCTGCACCTGTGCAGGCGAATAGACCTGGCCCGTGGGAAACCCGGCGATCTTTTCAATCGACCGATGGCGTACGTCTGTATCGCCCTTGATAATCATTTTACCGAAAGTCAGCCGCCGCCCCGGATCAAGGTCAATTTCCGCGTCCAGCCGCGCCTGCGCATGGCGCGCGATGACGCGCTGATCCGCGACATCGGCCTTTGCATGGCCTGCATCTTTCCAGGCGCGCACGCCGGCTGAGGCCGCTTGTTGAATTGCGCCCGTTGTGGCCAGTTTGCCTGTCGCAAAGCCTTCAGGCAGTTCGGTATCCGGCGCCTGTGGCTGCACGATTGCGGTGCCGAAGGTAAAAGTTGGTCCAGGCTCAATCGTAATCGCCGCGCGCTTGATCTGGGTTGGCACAGTGAGCGAGCTCATCTCGGCCGCTTCCTGCCCATCCAGCTTGATGCTGACGACAGGGCTGAAATACCCCTCGTCATACAGAATTTGAACCAGTGTTCGATAATCAGAAAGCGCGGCAGATAGAATTTCAAGCGGCGTGTCCAGACCCCGTTCTTCAGCCGTAGTGATTGAGGAGGTTTCTTTTAGCCGCTCGACCACCTCTTTCGGGGCGCCGGGCACGGTCAGCGTGGTCTCCAATGCTTCGGCAATCGCGGGCGCAAAAACCATCAGCGCAGCAAATAGCCAGCATGTAAGACCGCGCCGCGGCTTGTATCCCTGCATCAGATGCTCCAACTGCCCCCAAACTCGAAATCACTTATGCCGCCTAAATGACGCGGCTGATTAAGGTTAAGTTAGATCATTTGGAGCGCCCCGGGGGAAGGGGGAAACATTCGCCAGCGCGAACTGCCGCGCGCGTCAAAGCCCGGCGTTGCGGACCCAACGGATGATCGCGCTGCGGTCATCGGGCTCCATGTAGGTGATATTGGCCGGGGGCATCGCGTGGGTGATACCGGCTTGAAGGTAGATCTGTTTTGCATTCCGCGCGACATCAGCTTCGGTTTCAAGCAGCACACCTTTGGGGGCCCAAAGGATACCCTCCCAAACCGGTTCGCGGGCGTGGCACATGGAGCAGCGACCCAGAACGATATCATGCGCTTCGGCAAACCCGTCTGCGGCAGCAAAGCGCTGTTCATACGGTGTCAGCGGTTTGGCTTCGGCCTCTTCCAGGGGCTTGTACATTGGCGCTGTCGACAGCCACATGATGGCGATGAACAACAGTGCCGTGGCAAGCCAGGTCCAGGTGGGGTTTCCAGTGCGCGCATGGAGGGTGTTGAAGTAATGCCGGATCGTGACGCCCATCAAGAACACCAACGCCGCAATGATCCAATTGTACTCGGTCGCAAACGCCAGGGGATAGTGGTTCGACAGCATCAGAAACAGAACCGGCAGAGTCAGATAGTTGTTGTGGGTTGACCGCAGCTTGGCAATCTTGCCGTATTTTGGGTCCGGCGTGCGGCCGTTCTTGAGATCATCCACCACGATGCGCTGATTGGGCATGATGATGAAGAACACATTCGCCGTCATGATTGTGGCGGTGAAGGCGCCCAGATGCAGCATCATCGCCCGTCCGGTGAAAATCTGGTTGTACCCCCAGCCCATGGCCACCAGCAGCAAAAATAGCAGCACCATCAACAGGGTCGGGCGTTCCCCCAGCCCGGATTTGCACAGGAAATCATAGACCAGCCATCCAACAGTCAGCGACGCTGCCGAGATCAGAATGCCTTGCCACAACGCCAGATCGGCCTTTTCCGCGTCGATCAGATAGAGCTCTCCACCGACCCAGTAGACGATCATCAACAGTGCCGCGCCGCTCAGCCAGGTGGAATAGCTTTCCCATTTGAACCAGGTCAGATGGTCCGGCATCCGTTCGGGCGCGACCAGATATTTCTGGATGTGATAGAAGCCACCACCGTGGACCTGCCATTCCTCGCCGTCCGCTGGGCCGGGGATGTTCCGGTTCAGGCCCAGATCCAGCGCGATGAAGTAAAAGGACGATCCGATCCAGGCCATGGCCGTGATCACGTGCAGCCAGCGCACGGCAAAGGCCATCCAATCCCAGAACACGGCGAAGTCGTACATTTTCAGAAGTCTCCGATAAGGTGCCGCCACACTAGGCAAACGGGGTTTTCTTCGGTATTCCCGTATATTGTCAAACTGTATCAAAAAAAACGATAAGATGTCCTATCTCGACAATATCCGCACCTTTGTTCGTGTCTATGATTTGGGCAGTATGTCCGCCGCCGGGCGCGATTTGCGCATTTCCCCTGCTGTGACGTCGGCGCGAATCTCGCAGCTTGAGGATCATCTGGGCGTGCGGCTGTTTCAGCGTACAACGCGGAACCTGTCTCCGACCGAGCAGGGCAAAGCGTTTTATCCCGGTGCGGTGGCGGTGCTGGATGCGGTGGATGAGGCCGAGGCACAGGTGACGCATCTGACCGAGGCGCCGCGCGGGTCCTTGTTTGTGGCGGCTCCGCTGGGGGTAGGGCGTCGGTTGCTGGCCCCGCATGTGCCTGACTTTCTCGCCGACTATCCCGAAATTGATGTTCGATTGCGCCTGACGGATAGGTCTGTTGATCTGACGACCGAGGGGCTGGATCTGGCCTTTTTCATTGGTCAGCCCGAAGACAGTAACCTGCGCATCCGCAAGATCGCGGATTGCCAGCGGGTGTTGTGCGCCGCACCTGACTATGTAGCGCGACGGGGTATGCCACAATCCGGCGAAGACCTGATCAAAGGCAAACACGAATGCCTGAACCTGCGCTTTCCCGGCGCGACCGAGTTTCAGTGGATGCTGGAAACCCCAGACGGCCCAAAACGGTTTGCTGTGTCTGGCCGATTCGAATGTGATGATGGGGATGTGCTGACCGATTGGGCGCTGTCAGGCCAAGGCATTGCCATGAAGCCTGTTTTTGAAGTGGCAGAGCACTTGGCTGCCGGGCGTCTCGTCTCGGTTGCGCCGGATACGCCCCCTGTTCCGGTTCAAATGGCCTGCCTTTACACCCATCGGCGTCATCAGGACCCCAAGGCCCGGCTGTTTATGGATTTCATGATCGAGCGGATCAGTGGCTTTGTGCGCAGCGCCGAAACCTGAAAGATCAACTGCCGCGATAGGTCGAATAGCCGTATGGCGACAAAAGCAGCGGCACGTGATAGTGCGCTGCGGCGTCTGACATGCCAAACCGGATTGGAATCTGGTCCAGGAACAAAGGATCGTCCCCATCCTGGCCGGTTGCACGCAGGTAATCCCCGGCAAAGAAGATCAACTCATATGTGCCGGTCTTGAATTTATCGGGCGGCAGGATGGGGCTGTCGGTCCGTCCATCCGCATTGGTCTCCATCTCGACCAACTTACGATGCGAGTTGCCGGATACCCGGTAGAGTGCGATTTTCAAACCAGCGGCGGGGCAACCCCGGGCGGTGTCCAGTACATGGGTTGTCAGATAGCCTGCCACGTGAAACTCCTTCAGGTGCGTAATTTCGCTTTCTGACAGTGTGGCGCAAACATCGAAACAGGGGAAATGCCGAAAGAAGCCGAAACAGCGTTCGGATTGATTTGATAATCATCTCTGGATTTCTAGGATAAGCCTGTCGAAACAGTTCAAAGTTCGGAAGTCCACATGCAACCACCGCGTTACCCACGGAATATGATCGGATACGGTGCCAACCCGCCGAATGCCAAATGGCCGGGCGGAGCAAAGCTGGCTGTGCAGATCGTCCTGAACTACGAAGAAGGTGGTGAGAACTGTGTATTGCATGGGGATGCAGCGTCCGAGGCGTTTTTGTCCGAAATCGTAGGTGCTGCCCAATGGCCGGCTCAGCGCCATTGGAACATGGAGTCGATCTACGAATACGGCGCGCGCGCAGGGTTCTGGCGGCTGCATCGGCTGCTGAAGGACCTGCCGATCACGGTGTATGGCGTGGCTACTGCTCTGGCGCGAAGCCCAGATCAGGTTGCGGCGATGAAAGGTGCCGGTTGGGAGATTGCCAGCCATGGTCTGAAATGGGTCGAACATAAGGACATGTCCGAGGCGCAGGAACGGGCCGAGATTGCCGAGGCGATCCGCTTGCATACCGAAGTTGTCGGCGAGCGCCCACGTGGTTGGTACACCGGACGATGTTCCGAGAATACCGTGCGTTTGGTGGGCGAGGAAGGCGGGTTCGCCTATGTCGCGGACACTTACGACGACGACCTGCCCTATTGGAAGCAGATTGGCGGTCGGGATCAGTTGATCGTGCCTTACACGCTGGATTGCAACGATATGCGATTTGCAACGCCGCAGGGATTCAACTCTGGCGATCAGTTCTTTTCCTACCTCAAGGACAGTTTCGACGCGCTCTACGCTGAAGGTGAGGACGGAGCACCCAAGATGTTGTCGATCGGCCTGCACTGCCGTCTGATCGGGCGACCGGGGCGCGTCATGGCGCTGAAACGGTTTCTGGACTATGCGCGCGGCCATTCGGATGTCTGGTTCGCCACGCGATTGCAGATTGCCGAACATTGGGCGCAGACTCATCCGCCCGTATCTAACCCGAAGCCATCACAGATGGAGCGGGCGGCGTTTGTGGAAGCCTATGGGGGGGTGTTCGAACACTCGGCCTGGATCGCAGAGCGGGCTTATGATCTGGAACTTGGGCCTGCACATGACACGGCAGGCGGATTGCACAACGCGCTGGCGCGCATGTTTCGCTCTGCCTCTGATGCCGAACGGTTGGGAGTTCTGACCGCGCATCCCGATCTGGCGGGCAAGCTGGCGCAGGCCAAGCGGCTGACCGTTGAAAGCACATCCGAGCAGGCCTCTGCTGGGTTGGACGCGCTGACGGATGAGGAGCGCAGGGCCTTCACCGATCTGAATACACGGTACACCGAGAAATTCGGTTTTCCCTTCATCATTGCGGTGCGGGATTATGACAAGGCCTCAATCCTGGCCGCTTTTCAAAGGCGTATCGAACAGGACCGGGACGCGGAGTTTGCCGAAGCCTGCCGCCAGGTGGAACGTATCGCCGCGTTTCGACTGCGGGACATATTGCCCTCATGAGCCGCCAGATCGTCGCCACGCCGCTAACCGCCACAGCTTTCGCGCCGTTTGGGGACGTGATCGAGCTGTCTGGCGATCCGGACAAGATCATCAATCTGGGGCAATGCGGCCGGTATCATGACCGCGCGTTGCTGGAGTTCACTGACGGGCGCGCCGGGATCAGCTTGTTCAATGCCAATCCGCGCGCGCTGCCCTACGTGCTGGATATGGTCGAGCGTCATCCCGAGGGCAGCCAGGCCTTCATTCCGATGACCCATCAACCCTTTCTGGTGATCGTCGCACCCGATCGCGATGGTGTGCCCGGTGATCCGCAGGCTTTCCTGACAGATCCGGGGCAGGCGCTGAACTACCATCGGGGCACCTGGCACGGCGTGCTGACCCCGCTACATGACCCCGGTTTGTTTGCTGTGGTTGACCGTATCGGTGAGGGTACAAATCTTGAGGAGCATTGGTTCGACACTCCTTATGAGGTGATCGCTGGCTGAGCCCGGCACGCTCCCGCCCGGCCAGGGCGCATCAAAGATGCACCATGACCCCTTGGGCCGGGCAGCGCGCGGGCAGGCCCGCCCATTGCGGCTGGTCTGTATCAGCCCGTCGCCATCAATCGGGCGATGTCGAGCATACGAGCTGAGAAGCCCCATTCGTTGTCATACCAGCCGAAAACGCGCACCTGATTTTCGCCCACCATACGGGTTTCAGGGCCCGCAATGACCAGCGATTCAGGGCGCGCTCTAAGGTCGGAAGAGACCAGCGGCAGATCGGTCCAGCCGAGCACGTCCGAGGCCTCTACCGCATCGCGGAATGTAGCATCGAAAGCTTGTGCGCTCATCCCGCGTTCGAGCGTCACAACAAGATCTACGGCAGATACGCTCGCTGTCGGAACCCGCACCGCTGCGCCTGAAATGCGCCCGGCCAAATGCGGCAGGACAACATCGATCAGATGCGTCGCGCTGGAGGTCGTCGGTACCATCGACAGTGCCCCCGCCCGAGACCGCGCAAGGTCGCCGCGGGGTGCGTCGACCATCGGCTGGCTGTTGGTATAGCAATGAATGGTGGTCATGTGCCCCGACACGATGCCGCCGATCTGATCCAAAACCCGGATCAACGGCGCAAGGCCATTGGTGGTGCAGGACGCGTTCGAGACGACGCTGGCATCACCGAGTTGATCGTCATTCGCGCCCAGAACCACCGTCAACTCGGCAGCGGGCGAGGGTCCCGAGATCAGAACTTTGCGCGCCCCGGAAGCCAGACCCCGGCGGGCCACATCAGATGTGCGCGCGATCCCGGTGCAATCGAGCAAAACATCAACGCCGGTCAGATCGACGTTCGTCAGATCGGAGCTGTGCGTCATAGGCACTTTGCGTCCGTCGATGACAACAGCATTGTCGTGTGCGGCGACGTCACCGGCATAGGGGCCAAAGGTGCTGTCGTATTTGAACAGATAGGCGCAGGTATCGAGCGGCGCGATGTCGTTGATCAACACCAGCTCGATATCTGATCCTTGCGGCTTGGCCAGAACCTGCCGCAGGATCGTGCGGCCGATGCGGCCGAATCCGTTGATCGCGAGTTTCATGCGCAAGCTATGGCAGGCAGATCAGGCGATCTCAATGAAAGTATTGTACCAATTTCAACCGCAACTGACCTGCGAGAAAAACTGCCCCGAGATGTTCTGATACATGCTGGTCACGATCGGTTTGCAGCCCGTTGCCTGCTGGATTGCTGCAATGGCCTGCAGGGTACGCAGACGCGGTGGCGGACTAAAGGGGTTGAGGTTGTTATTGTCGCGTGTGGCACGGTAAATGACCGGCTCGTCCGATACTTTGGTCACGGCCCAGGTGCGGCTCATGACAAAGACCGATTTGGTTTCGTCTTTTGCTGCGACCGGCGTGGAAACCGAAGCGGCCACCATGTCGATTGCGGCCAGTGCCATCAGAGGGGTACGCAGTTTCATGAGCCGGTCTCCAATACTCGAACAATGGAATATGCTGGGATTTCAGCAAATTCCGGGGCCGGTGTGAACCCCTGCCAACCTAAAATATAACGAAACCTGCGCTAGCGGGGCAGTGTGAGCGGCATATGCCGGTTTACGTCTTTGTACAGCAGATACCGGAATCGCCCCGGCCCACCCGCGTAACAAGCCTGAGGGCAGAAGGCGCGCAGCCACATGTAGTCGCCTGCCTCGACCTCGACCCAGTCCTGATTGAGGCGATAGACGGCCTTGCCTTCCAGAACGTAAAGCCCGTGCTCCATTACATGGGTTTCGGCAAAAGGGATCACGCCGCCGGGTTCGAAATTGACGATATTCACATGCATGTCATGGCGCAGGTCTTGCGGGTCGGCAAAGCGGGTTGTGGACCAGCGACCCTGAGTTCCGGGCATCTCAACTGGTGCTACATCGCGTTCATTTGTGATGATTGGTTCGGGCGCGGGCAATCCAGGTACGGCCTCATATGCTTTGCGCACCCAATGGAATCGCGCCTCGTCGTCAGACCGATTGTGCAAGGTCCAATCCGCACCCGGCGGGATATAGGCATACCCCCCTGTTTCCAAATTATATTCCTGACCATGCAGGGTAATTTGTACGGAACCTTCGACGACAAACAAAACCGCCTGAGCCCGAGCATCGGTCTCGGGCTGGTCGCTGCCGCCACCCGGCTGAACCTCCATGATGTATTGCGAGAATGTCTCGGCAAATCCGCTGAGCGGACGCGACAGAACCCACAGGCGCGTACCTTCCCAGAACGGCAGATAGCTGGTGACGATGTCGCGCATCGTTCCCTTGGGGATCACCGCATAGGCATCGGTGAACATGGCGCGGTCGGTCAGCAACTGATCCTGGCCGGGATGTCCGCCAGTGGGCGCAAAATAGGTCGGTTGGGTCATGGAATGCCTCGGGCTGTCTTTTTGGTACTATGAGGGGAAGATTGAGCAGCCTCTAGCACCGGGCTGACGATAGGTTTGTTCGGTATAATTTGAAGGTCCGGCCAGGCGGGGGTTGGCCCCGTGTTAGCGCAGGTATATCCTTGAGCGGTATTTATCTCAGTTCAGCGAGGCACACATGAAAGCCCGGATCATATTTGTTTTGGCAATTCTCAGCACGATGGGGTTCGGCATGACCGCATCGGCGAAACCGCTGTCCCGAATCATTGCCGAAATGGGGCTGTCGCCGTCGGATTTCGAGGTGGCGAGTAAAACCTCGCGCGCCTTGCTGACTGATGGCACCCCCAGTGTCGGCAAAGAGATGGGTTGGGCGAATGGCCAAACCGGATCACAGGGAACAATCCGCATCATTGCGGTCGAAGGCAATTGTGTTCGCTTGGAACACGATATTCAGCCACAAGGCGAGGAAGCCTCGCGCGGGGTCAGAACGCGCCAGTGCAAAGATGCCGAGGGCAATTGGGTGATGGCCCCCTGATCGCGCTAATAGCCGCGTGCCCGGTCGACCTCATTCAACAAGGGCGCGCCTGAGCAAAGCCTTTGGAAATTCTCGGCCACATCCGAGAGCGCATCGCCTAAGTGCCAGCCCGAAACATGTGGGGTTATCGTGACTCGTGGGTGGTGCCACAGCGGGTTGTCGGCGGGTAGGGGTTCTTGGCAGGTGACGTCGAGAACAGCATGGCCTGGCGTGCCCCGATCCAGTGCGGTGATCAGCGCGTCTTCGTCGATCAGATCGCCCCGACCTGCGTTCAGCAACTGACTACCAGGCTTCATCGCAGCCAGCATTTGCGCATCGAACAGACCCACCGTTTGCGGGGTCGAGGGTAAGATGGCGCAGACGAAATCGCACCGACCCAGCAATTGGGGCAGGGCATTATCACCACGCAGGCAGGTGATGCCTTCAATCTGTTTGAGTGAGCGGCTCCAACCCAAGACCTGAAACCCGACGGCGCGCAGCATTCGCGCGGTACGATCCCCGATATGGCCCAGACCCAGAACGCCGACAGTCGTATGGGGTGTAAAGGTCGGCTCTTTCGGCAGCCATTCGCCACGCGCCTGTGCGGCCTCGTGAAACGCCATATGGCGCTGGGCACGCAGGATGTAGGCAAGAAACCACTCAGCGATGCCCTGTGCTGGTGCATCGGGTTTCAGACGTGCGACTCGCATTTGGCTGGGTAGGTTTGGATTGCCAACGATTGTTTCCACACCGGCCCCAAGCTTTTGCACCAGTTTCAGGTTCGGCAATAGGCGGAGGTGGTCATCTTTCATGCCAACAACAGCGACCATCGTGATCTCATCAGCGTTGCCGATAGCGTCGGGCGTGCGAATATCGGCACCGGGTATCGCGGATCGAACCTCATTGGCGATCTCGGCATCACTGATCCAGTTGGTCAGCCCGGTATCTATCAACAGCGCCATGGTGTTTCCTTCGTTTGAAAATGATGGATGACGTTCCGTCACCCAACTGGACAGAGTCGCGACAGTTAAGCCATCCTCGGGGCACAAGGTACAGCCCGGATTTCACGGGGCAGGAGGGATTCTCATGAATATGTCTTTTGGTCTGCGCGAAGAGAACCGCGCCCTTTTGCAACGTGTCGCCGATATGGTCCGCGATGAGATCATGCCACTGGAAGAGGAATACCAGGCCGAGATCAACAACGGCGACCGTTGGCAATATACCGAACGTCAGGCTGCAATCCTTGAAGGGTTGAAGGCTAAGGCCAAGGCGGCCGGGCTGTGGAATTTCTGGCTGACCGACAGCGACAAGGGGTTTGGGCTAACGACCGTTGAGTATGCCTATTTCGCCGAAGAGATGGGTAAAACCCCGCTGGGGGCTGAGGTGTTCAACTGTTCCGCGCCGGATACAGGCAATATGGAGGTGTTCGAACGCTACGGGACCGAGAAGATGAAAGAGCAATGGCTAAAGCCACTGCTCGATGGTCAGATCCGTTCGGCCTATTTGATGACCGAACCGGACGTAGCTTCATCCGATGCGACCAATGTGTCGATGTCCTGCGTGCGGGACGGTGATGACTATGTCTTGAATGGCGAGAAATGGTGGTCATCGGGCGCAGGCGATCCGCGCTGCAAAGTATATATAGTGATGGTCAAGACGGCCGGGGAGGATCAGCCAAAGCATCAGCGCCAGTCGATGATCGTGGTGCCAGCAGATGCAGAGGGGATCGAAATTTTGCGGCCCATGCAAGTGTATGGTCACGACGGCGCCCCGCATGGCCATATGCATATCCTGTTTGCCAATGTGCGTGTGCCTGCAGAGAATATTCTTCTTGGCGAAGGCCGGGGATTTGAGATTGCGCAAGGTCGCTTGGGGCCGGGGCGCATTCACCACTGCATGCGCGCCATCGGTCAGGCGGAAAGCGCGCTGGAACAGATGTGCAAACGCTCCATGCAGCGCGAGGCGTTTGGCAAGAAACTGGCGCAGCTGGGGGCCAACTACGACATCATCGCTGAATGCCGGATGGAGATCGAGATGGCCCGCCTGCTGTGTCTCAAAGCGGCTTGGTATATGGATCAGGGCGATGCGCGTGCGGCGGCCCCTTGGATCAGCCAGATCAAGGTTGTTGCGCCGCGTGTGGCACTCAAGGTAATCGATGAGGCTGTACAGATGTTTGGCGGTCAGGGGGTCAGTCAGGATACACCTCTGGCCACGGCGTGGACCCATGTGCGGACCCTGCGGCTGGCCGATGGACCGGATGCGGTACACCGTCGTCAGGTCGCACGGGCCGAGTTGAAGAAACACACGCAGGAAAAGGTCTGATCCCGGATGGCCGCAGCGCTGGATTTCGAAGGTTTGGCCTATTTTCGTCAGGTCGAAGATGGAGCCTTTGTCGGTAATGATCCGGCCCGTGGGCCTTGGTCCCCCGATCACTGCCATGCCGGGCCTGTTGCCGGCCTGGTCGTGCGTGCCGCTGAAACCGAGGTTGGCCCCGAGAAGATATTGACCCGGCTGACGGTCGATCTGCTGCGCCCGTTGCCTTTGTCTGGGCTGCGTGTGGCGGCAGAGACGACACGTCATACCAAGACATTGGCAACAACGCGGGTCACGGTTCACGATTTGGATGACACGCTGTGTGCAACCGCCTCGACCATGCATCTGGTGCGGCGTGAACTTGGAGCTGTGCCCAATGTCGACATCTTGGGACCCAGTTTCAACACGGCGGTTGATGGCCCGTTTCCCATCGGTGAGATTCGTCATGAAATACCTGGTTTCGCGCATTTCAGCGATGTGAAATACCCTGCGGGTACGCAGCATGGGCCCGGTCCGAAAACCGTCTGGATGCGTACGCCTCAATTGCTTGAGGGTGAAGCGCAATCGCCAATCCAGTCGATTTGCGCGCTTGCGGATTGTGGCAATGGCATTTCTTGGAATGCGCGGACATCTGAAATGGGTTTCATGAATACGGACCTGACTGTGAACATCCACCGAGAGCCTGCGTCGGATTGGTTGGCGTCCGAGTCGCTGTCACACTGGCAACCGTCAGGTGTTGGTATGTCGCAATCGGTCCTCTTTGACACTGAGGGTCCTGTCGGGACGGCGCTGCAGACCCTCATTCTATTCCCGCCAAGCTGACCCTATCGGCTGGTTCTTGCATGATGCGTGCGAAACGCGTTGCCGCTATGACGTCCGCACCCTATCTTGCGCGCATGCGTTTGCTGATACCATTCCTGACCTGTTGCCTGCCATTACCGGCCTTGGCCCATCCGCATGTCTTCATAGACACCGGATTGGAATTTATCGTGGATGAGGCAGGCCAGTTAACTCATATCCGCGTGACCTGGGCCTATGACGAATTTTTCTCGCTGCTGCAGCTCGAGGATATGAAGCTGGATAAGGATGGCGATGGTGCGCTGACGAAACGCGAAGAAGCCACCCTGACAGGTTTTGATGCGGAATGGATCGAAGGGTATAACGGAGATCTTGTGGTGACTGCGGGCGGTGCTCCGGTTGCTTTGTCCGGCCCGCTAGAACCTCAGGCCACGGCGGAAAACGGGCGGATTATCACATCGCATCTGCGCGCGGTCAAAGGGGGCGCTGTTTCAGCGGCCGCCCTGTCGGCCAAACCGTTTGATGAGACCTACTATACCGCTTACGAGGTGAACCGACCGGTAACCGTTACCGGGCCTGCATCATGTGTGATGGAGCGGATCGACCCGGATATTGATGGGCAATTGGCGCAGATGCAGGCGTTCTTGCTGACCTTGGATGCAGAATACGATCTGGAAGAGAATGATATCCCGCTGGTCGGGGAAAGCTTTGCAACTGAAATCCTGATTTCATGTCCAAATACCTGATTGTCCCTGTTGCGCTTGCATGCGGCCTGTTGCTCTGGTTCTGGGGCAGCGGTGGCTTTGACAGCCTGGCGGCCTGGGCCGCCGGAGAGCAGCGCGAATTCCAGAACCAGATCGCCCGCGCCCTGCGCGCCACCCGCGCCGGAGAGCCCGAGGCCGTCGCAACGCTTCTGACAGTATGCTTTGCCTATGGGTTTTTTCACGCGATTGGACCGGGGCATGGCAAGGTTCTGATCGGCGGATATGGCCTTGGCCGGCGCGTTGCATTCTGGCGCCTGTCAGCCATCAGTGTGCTGTCGAGCCTTGGGCAGGCGGTGACAGCGGTGGTTCTGGTTTACGCCGGGGTCCATGTTTTTCAGACGTCGCGCGAGGCGCTTGTGGGCACGACCGAACAGGTTATGGCCCCAATCAGCTACGCAGCAATTGCCGCAATCGGGCTTTGGCTTGTTTTCAGGGGCGTTCGCAGTTTTGCAAGGCGATCGCGTATTGCGGCCGAGCCAGCGCAGGCTCGTGATCACACTCATGGTCATACGCACGACCATAACCACCACCACGACCTCCATCACTACAAGGGTGAGGTCTGCTCGGATTGTGGCCATCGCCACGGCCCCAGCGCGGAGGAGGCTGCCAATGTTGGAAGTGTTCGCGAGGCGATGTTCCTAATCGCAGGCATCGCTGCAAGACCTTGTACCGGAGCGCTGTTTGTCCTGATTCTGACTTGGCAGATGGGTATCGCCTTGGTCGGAATCGCCGGGGCCTTTGCAATGGCATTGGGCACCGCACTGGTCACTACCTTGGTAGGCTGGACGTCTTTTGGCTTGCGTGGAGGGTTACTGGCTTCGGCATCGGCGACGCGCTTTGCGTCTGTACTCGCGCCGACCATTGAACTGGTAGCTGGGCTGGTGATTGTCGTGATCGCGAGCGGCTTGCTGTTGCGGGCGATCTAGAAGACCGGATCGGGATACCCTACCCGCGCCAGATAGAGGCCCTGTGGCGGGCAAACCGGTCCGCAGGCGGCGCGGTCTTCGGCCTCTAGCGCGTCGCGCACTTCCTCGGGCGACCATGATCCAGCACCGACACGTTCTAACGTGCCAACAAAGCTGCGCACCTGATTATGTAGGAAAGACCGCGCGCGCACGTGGAAATGAACCTCGAGGCCCGAGAACCCCTGCACCTGTTCAACCCGCAACTCATCCAGGGTTTTCACCGGGCTGGCCGCCTGACAGATCGAGGATCGGAAGGTAGTAAAATCATGCCGCCCGATCAACATCTCCGCACCCGCCTGCATGGCCTCGACATCTAGCTGATGGTTGATCTGCCAAACCTGCCCTTTGTCGTGGGTCGCAGGCGCGCGGCGCATGAGAATGCGGAACAGGTACTGACGTTCAACCGCCGTAAAGCGCGCGTGCCAGTCATCCGCGACACGCGCGGCCTGAACAATCGCCACCGGCTGCGGCTTGAGGTGATAGTTCAACGCCTCAGATAGACGGAACGGATCCCACTCCTTAACCAGATCGCAATGCGCCACTTGCCCCAACGCATGCACACCCGCATCGGTGCGCCCGGCGGCGGCAATGGTGTGATCACCCGGCTGGATGCGGGACAGGGCGTTCTCAATGGCCCCCTGAACCGAGGGCAGCTCTTTCTGGCGCTGCCATCCGGCAAACGGCTCCCCTTGGTATTCGACTTTCAACGCATATCTGGGCATGGGCCGCTGGTAGCGCGCAGCGCGCAAACGGGCAAGGGGGCGAAAGCGCTGGCATGTCCGGCAGCGGCTACCTATCTTGGGCAAAACGATAATTGCGGGGCGACAGTTTGGTCATCTCATCCCTGGCAGACAGTCTTGTGCGCGGCGTCGAAACCATTGGCGACAGCGTGTCCGAGACGTTTTTCGAGCCGGTCATCCGTCTGGGCGTCACCGGTCTGGCACGCTCCGGTAAGACGGTTTTCATCACGTCGCTGGTGGCAAACCTGCTGGACCGGGGCCGCATGAGCGGCCTGGTTGCGCAGCAAGAGGGGCGGATCAACGCTGCTTATCTGCAACCCCAACCGGACGACACTGTGCCTCGGTTCGACTATGAATCGCACCTGTCCGACCTGACCGGACCCCAGCCACACTGGCCCGAAAGCACCCGAGCAGTGTCCGAGCTGCGCCTGTCTTTCAAGGCGCGTCCTGCTGGGTTGCTGGCGGGTCTACAGGGGCCACGCACTGTGCACTTGGACATAGTGGATTATCCGGGCGAGTGGTTGCTGGACCTCGCGCTTTTGGACAAATCCTATGAAGACTGGTCTCAGGAGACGCTGTCGCGCATCGAAAACCGCCCCGAGGCGGTCGAGTTTCTGGCGCAGGCCCGTGGCACCGATCTGACGGCAACGCATGACGAGCCTACCGCGCAGGCTCTGGCCGCTGCGTTCACGACCTATCTGAATACGGCGCGGGACGCTGGTTTCTACGATTGCACGCCGGGTCGTTTTCTGTTGCCTGGCGATCTGGCAGGCTCTCCGGTTCTGACCTTTGCCCCTTTGCCGGTGACCGATCCCTCGCGCCGTCGCACCCTGCAGTGCGAGATGGAGCGGCGCTACGAGGCTTATAAGTCCCAAGTGGTGAAGCCGTTTTTCCGCGATCATTTCTCACGCATCGACCGTCAGGTTGTGCTGGTCGATGCGTTGGGCGCAATCCACAAAGGCCCGCAAGCGGTCGAGGATATGCGCCGCGCCATGGGCGATATCCTCTCGGCCTTCCGTCCGGGACGCAACGCGTGGCTAAGCCAGTTGCTGCTGGGCAAGCGGGTTGAGCGCATTCTGTTTGCGGCCACCAAGGCCGACCATCTGCACCACACGCAACACCCGCGCCTGACCGCGATCATGGAGGCACTGACCCGTGAGGCGCGGGACCGGGCGAGCTTCGCTGGGGCTGAAACGGCAGCCCTGTCGCTGGCCTCGCTGCGTGCCACGACTGAAGAGATGCGTAGCCACAATGGGACTGAGCTGCCCTGCGTCCGAGGCACCTTGCTGGACAGTGGTAAAGAAGCCGCGTTCTACCCTGGAGAGCTTCCGGATGATCCATCCCATCTGCTTGGCCCGGCCCGGAACGGAGCCGAGACGTGGCTTGGCGACGACTATGGTTTCATGGCCTTCGCTCCGGCCCAGTTGACGCTGCGCCCGGGCGACGGACCGCCGCATATTCGGCTGGATCGGGCCGCACAATTCCTGATTGGAGACCGGCTGTGATGGTCACTTTGCGCCCCGCCCGCAGCACCGATGCCGGTACGACCGGGGAAATCCTGCACGGGTTTTCATGTGAGAATGACTGGATGCCGGAATTGCACAGTAGCGCCGAAACCATCGCCTTTTGTGGCCGTATGATTGATCAAGGCTGGGTTACAGTCGCTGAGGTCTCGGACACAGTGGTTGGATTTCTGGCCCTGAACGGATCGGATGTGCATTCACTGTATTTGGCGCCTGCAGTGCGCGGGCAAGGGATCGGCAAGCGGTTGCTCGATCATGCGAAGGCGCGGCACCCGCACCTTTCCTTGTTTGCCTTTCAGGCAAACACTGGCGCGTGCAGGTTCTATGAACGCAACGGCTTTGCCGAGGTCGCCCGAAGCGACGGGGCGGACAACGATGAAAACCTGCCTGACATCAAATATGTCTGGCGCAGTGAAGGGGCAGAGAATGGCTAAAGGCCCTGTTCTGATCGATCTTGAAACAGACGAACCCACCGCTGACGTGGCCAAAGCCCCTCCGGTGCCCGATCTGGTGCCGCCGCAAGGGCAAGCCATGCAAAGCGCGGCGCGATTTGCCGCCCGCAAACCCTCGGCCTTGGCGCGATGGTTCTGGGGGCTGGCGCTGGCGGTTGTTGGTGCTGCAATCTCGGTTGCCGCTTGGGATTTCGCCACTTCACTGATGGCCCGTGCCCCTGTTCTGGGGTGGATTGTCACTGGGTTGATCGCGGCGCTGGTTTTCGTCGCACTGATCATCGCGATCCGGGAACTGGCAGCGATTGGTCGCCTGGCCCGCGTCGATGGTTTGCGCCGCGCTGCCGATGAGGCGCTGGCCGACGCCGATTTAGCCAAAGCCCGCGCTGTCACGACCCGCCTGATTGCCTTTTACAAGGGTCGTGATGAAACCCAATGGGGTCGCGACCGATTGTCTGAGCGGATGCCTGAGCACTTCGATGCGTCCGGCCTGTTGGCTTTGGCTGAAGATGAATTGCTGGCCCCTTTGGACGCCGCAGCCAGCCGCGAGGTTGAGGCCGCAGCTCGTCAGGTGGCGACGGTGACAGCCTTGGTGCCCCTGGCCCTGGCGGATGTGGCGACGGCGCTTGCAGCCTCATTGCGGATGATCCGGCGGATTGCCGAGATATATGGGGGACGAGCTGGATTTCTGGGCAGTTGGCGTCTGACCCGTGCGGTGTTTGTGCATCTGGTCGCAACTGGTGCGGTTGCGGTGGGTGATGACCTTTTGGAACCGGTGCTCGGTGGCTCGGTCCTCAGCAAACTGTCCCGCCGGTTTGGCGAGGGGTTGGTGAACGGCGCGCTTAGCGCCCGGGTTGGCGTTGCCGCGATGGAGGTGTGCAGACCCTTGCCCTTCTCGGAACGTCACAAACCGTCGACCAGGGCCGTGATCAAGCGCGCCCTGAAGGGGCTGTTTTCCAAGGGTTGATCTGACGCAAAGCGCATCTGACAGCCCTTCGTCACACTGAACGGGAGGGAGGGCCAGCCATGACAGATCACGGTCACAGCCAGCAGGAGATCGCACAGCGGATTAACGCACCACCGGGCCGCGGCGTTCTGCGCGATGTGGTCTATGGGGGTATCGACGGTTCGGTCACCACGTTTGCCATCGTGGCAGGTGTCGCTGGGGCAGGGCTGTCGTCCTTTGTCATCGTGGCGCTTGGGCTGGCGAATGTTCTGGCCGATGGGTTCTCGATGGCGGCAGGGAATTACTCGGGCACCAAGGCTGAACTGGACAACATTGAACGCATCCGTGCGATCGAGGAACGCCACATCGCGCTCTATCCCCAAGGGGAGCAGGACGAAGTGCGTGAAATTCTGGCGCAGAAAGGTCTATCAGGGCCAGTGCTGGACGATGCAACAGCTGCCATAACTTCAAACCACGAAAGCTGGATCAATCTTATGATCGAGGGTGAATACGGACTGGGCAGCGTCGATCCGCACCCTATCAAGGCAGCACTGGCTACGTTTTTTGCTTTTCTGGTAGCTGGTTTGATCCCGTTGTTGCCCTTTTTGATCGCACTGGAGAATGCCTTTGCAATCTCGGCTTGGATGACGATGGGTGTGTTCTTTGTCATTGGTGCGTTAAAAAGCCGATGGTCGTTGGTGCGTTGGTGGAAATCCGGGTTTGAGACGCTGCTGATCGGCGGCGCAGCGGCAGCGATTGCCTATCTGGTGGGCTCGCTGTTTCATCCCTGACCGTTGTGGCCGGAATTCCTGACTGTTGCTCTGGGGCTCAGGCGGTGTAGCTTGCGCCGATAACAGCTACGGAGCTTCAATTGGAATCGCTGCTTGTTCTTCTTGGCCTGATTGTTTTAGCGATACCAGTCACGATCATTGTGCTGTTGGTTGGGCAAACACGATTGCGTCGCAGGGTCGAGCAGTTGGAAAAGCAGCTTCAGTCCGTGTCACCAGCACCGAAAGAGGCTCTGCCGCCAGAACCTGAGATTGAGTCAGAGGAACCTGCACCTGCCGCAGGGCCCGCTCAATCGCCCTGGCCCGCCGCCAAGATCGAACCTGAGACAAGCGAAGTAGAGGACACGCAAGGCGCTGTTGTCTTTCGGCAGGATCGGTTTGCCGCGCTTTGGGGCTGGTTGCGTGAAAACTGGTTCTATGCCGTCTCAGCCCTGTCCTTGGCGCTCGCTGGGATTTTTCTGGTTCAATACGGGGTTGAGAACGGTCTGCTACCGCCATCAGCACGTGTTGCCGCCGCATTAGCCTTTGGCGCGGTTCTGATCGCCGCGGGTGAGCTTGTCCGTCGCAGGTTTGGGGATGATGAAGACGCCAGCACCGCCTATCTGCCATCCGTCTTCTCTGGTTCGGGACTGGTGACTTTGTTCGGAGGTGTTCTGGCTGCAAGGCAGCTGTACGACCTGATCTCACCTGAAGCCGCACTGGGCGGCATGGTTTTAATCGCGCTTTTGGGATTGGTTCTTGGTTGGTTTCATGGTCCCTTACTGGCCGCAGTTGGCTTGCTGGGCGGTTTTGCAGCGCCGTTTATGGTCGGCGGATCTTCGGATGATCCAACTTGGCTGTATGGGTATTTCTTCATTCTCGCGCTTCTGGGGCTGGGTGTCGATACCGTACGCCGCTGGGCATGGATCACGGTTTTGACTCTGTTCGCCGCCTATGCGTCCAGCCTGCTGCTGGTGTTATCTGCGCCTTTAACGGAACCCGGATATCTGACCTGCGCCACCTCACTGGCGGTGCTAGCAATTGCGGTCCCCGCACGGCGCCTTTGGCCCGATCACACCGGCCCAATGGTGGCCGAACTGATTAGACGCAAAAAAGGAGACCCCTGGCCCGAGTTTCCGACGCGTGTGGCTTTTGCTGCAGTCGCGGTCAGTTCTGCAATCCTGTCACTGCATTGGGCAGATTCATCTGGGGAATTCTGGCTGGGCATCATCCTGTTAACAGGGCTCCTGCTGGGCCTGATCCTGTGGGCCAAAGATGCGCCCGCTCTGCAAGACGTAACCGTGTTCCCGGCCATTGGTCTGATCGCGTTTGTCCTCATGCACGGGCTGGACGGAGGGGTCGTCTCGCAGGCCTTCGCGGCCAACTATGCCGAAACCGTTGAAGCAGATGCCCCGATGGTGGCCACTGGTTTGATGGCGCTGGCCGCGTTGATTTCCATCCTTGCCGCCTGGCGGTCCTTTGGCGCGGAGCGTTATGCCGCTGTCTGGGCTGGGGCAGCGGTGCTGTTTGCCCCCGCAATGGCCATAGCATTGGAAATAGGCTGGAAACCCGCCACCGTGATCGGCCCATACCCTTGGGCATTACACGCTGTCGTTTTGTGTGCGTTGATGGTTGGGCTGGCAGAACGGTTCGCGCGGGTTGATGCGGATAACCGATTGCGGCCAGCATTGGCCACATTATCCGCGCTGTCCTGCCTGGCCTTTGCCTGTGTCATTGTCCTCAGCTCGGCCGCTTTGACCATCGCGTTGGTCGCAACGATTGTTGTGGCGGCCACGCTGGATCGCCGATTCACCCTGCCACAGATGAGCTGGTTCATTTGGGCTGGAGTGTTCACGGTAACCGTGCGCTTGGTTTTGGACCCCGGTCTGCGCTGGGCAGACTCTGCGCCCCTGTGGGAGATGACATTGGTCTATGGCGCCGCAACGGCTGGTTTCGCCGCGAGCTGGATTCTGATCAAACCGCTGGACCGCCCAATTGCCAAGATGTTGCTGGAAAGCGCTGCTTGGGCGACCGGGGGTATCCTGCTGTCACTGCTTTTGCTGCGCTGGCTGGAGACCTTTGGCGAAGGCGGCGCGCAGAACAGCCACTGGGGGCTAGGTCTGCTGTCGGTCATCTGGTTGCTGCTGGCTTTTGCGCAGGTGCAACGGTTCGAACTGGGCGGCAAACTGACCTATCTACGCTATGCGCTGGCGGTGTTTTTTGCCGGGCATGGCCTGATGCGCTTGTTCGAAGCGTTGGAGATCAGTAACCCGCTGCTGAACCCTTTTGCCGAGCCGGTTTTCGGCCCGCCCGTGCTGAATACACTGGCCGTTGCCTATTTGTTGCCTGCACTGGCGATTGGGTTCTCTGCATGGCGCATTCCTGCGATGCCGCTCTGGTTGCAACGCTCCTGCTATGGCCTGAGCATCGCGTTGGCCGCTGTTTGGCTGGGCCTGATGATCCGCCATATCTGGCAGGGCGCTGATGGCATGTTTAAGGGCAACGGGGTCACTCAGCCCGAACTTTATACCTATACCATGGCCTTGTTGTTGATAGGCGCTGTGCTGTTCTACCAATCTCTGGCGCGTCGGTCTGACCTGATGCGCAAGGCGGGGCTGGCGGTGATCGGGCTGGCGGTGGCCAAGGTTTTCCTGATCGACATCGCGGGCCTGGGCGGGCTGATCCGGGTGTTCTCACTGCTTGCACTGGGTCTGGCACTGGCCGCTCTGGCATGGCTCAACCGCTGGGCAAAACAGCGTCATGGGGTGGAAGGCCCAGACCCTCTGGACCATTAGGCGTAGGCGTCCTATAAGCGCGGCCATGTTTGACCGTTTGGCCATCATTATTCGAATTATATCCCCGGCGCTCTGATATCGCGAGACGCCGGGCAAAGGTGCTTGAGAATTCGCACTGACCGCTTCGATCTACACACGACCAGACCATCCTGAGGACGCCCCAAATGTGCGCCGACACGACCCAAACACCTGATTACAAAGACACGCTGAACCTGCCCAAAACCGACTTTCCCATGCGCGCAGGCCTGCCCAAGCGCGAGCCTGCATGGCTGGAAAGGTGGGAGCAGATCGGTGTCTATGACCGCCTGCGTGAGAAAGAAGGCCGCACGCCCTTTACGCTGCATGACGGCCCTCCTTACGCGAACGGCCACCTGCATATCGGCCACGCGCTGAACAAGACCATCAAGGACATGATCGTGCGGTCCCATCAGATGATGGGTTTCGACGCGCGCTATGTGCCCGGCTGGGACTGTCACGGTCTGCCCATCGAGTGGAAGATAGAAGAGCAGTACCGCAAGAAGGGCAAGAACAAGGATGAGGTGAACATCGTCGATTTCCGTCAGGAATGCCGCAAGTTCGCCGAGGGCTGGATCGACATCCAGCGCGAAGAGTTCAAGCGTCTGGGCATCACCGGCAACTGGCCCGATCCCTACATCACCATGGACTATCACGCTGAGGCTGTGATTGCCGACGAGTTCATGAAATTCCTGATGAACGGCACGCTCTATCAGGGCTCAAAACCCGTGATGTGGTCGCCCATCGAGAAAACTGCTCTGGCCGAGGCCGAGGTCGAGTATCACGACAAGGAAAGCTTCACCATCTGGGTGAAATTCAAGGTCAATCTAGATAGCTGGCCCAAGACGACATACCAGACCGAGGAGGACGAGTTTTTCGGCGAACAGATGTACCTGCATCTTCAGGATGCGCATGTAGTGATCTGGACCACGACCCCGTGGACCATGCCGTCCAACAAGGCGGTCGTTTACGGCAATGACATTTCCTACGGTCTCTACGAAGTAACTGGCACACCGGAAGAGTGCTGGGCCAATGTCGGCGACAAGTTCCTGTTGGCCGACAATCTGGCCGCGGACGTTCTAGGCCGTGCTCGCCTGAGCGACGATCAATGGACGCGCGTTTGCGATGTTCCACAGGGGGTCCTTGTCAAACTGCAACTGACCCACCCGCTGGCCGGGGCCGAAGGTGGCAACGGCGAATGGGACGACATCCGCGACTTCCGCGCGGCTGATTTCGTGACTGATACCGAAGGCACCGGTTTCGTCCACTGCGCGCCGTCTCACGGTATGGAAGAATTCGAGCTTTACCGTGATCTGGGGATGCTCGAGCAGGTCATCACCTACAACGTGATGGACGACGGCTCGTTCCGCGCTGATCTGCCGTTCTTTGGTGGCAAATTCATCCTGTCCCGCAAGGGCGGCGAAGGTGACGCGAACAAAGCTGTCATCGACAAGCTGGTCGAGGTTGGCGGGTTGCTGGCGCGTGGCAAGATCAAGCACAGCTATCCGCATTCGTGGCGCTCGAAGGCTCCGATCATCTATCGCAACACACCGCAGTGGTTTGTGGCAGTCGACCGCAAGCTGGACGACGGCATGGGCGAGATGGGCGACACCATCCGCGAACGCGCCCTGCGCTCGATCGACGAACTGGTCAAATGGACGCCGCAGACCGGCCGCAACCGTCTGTATTCGATGATCGAAGCGCGCCCGGACTGGGTTCTGTCGCGCCAGCGCGCCTGGGGTGTGCCGCTGACCTGTTTCACCAAGAAAGGCGCGCTGCCCACCGATGCGGATTACCTGCTGCGCAACGCAGACCTGAACGCGCGTATCAAGGCCGCGTTTGAGAAAGACGGCGCGGATATCTGGTACACCGACGGGTTCAAAGAGAAGATTCTCGACGGCATCGCCAATCCGGATGACTACGATCAGGTGTTCGACGTGTTGGACGTGTGGTTCGACTCAGGCTCGACGCACGCCTTTGTTCTGCGTGACCGAGAGGACGGCACCGAAGACGGCATCGCCGACGTCTATATGGAGGGCACCGACCAGCATCGTGGTTGGTTCCATTCGTCCATGCTGCAAGCCGGCGGCACCAAGGGACGCGCGCCTTACCGCAATGTGATCACGCATGGCATGACGCTGGACGAAAAGGGCATGAAAATGTCGAAGTCCATTGGCAATACCATCGTGCCGGAGGAAGTGATCAAACAGTACGGCGCGGATATCCTGCGCCTGTGGGTGGCTCAGACCGACTACACAACCGATCAGCGGATTGGGCCGGAAATCCTGAAGGGCACCGCTGACAGCTACCGCCGTTTGCGCAACACGATGCGGTTCATGCTGGGTTCGCTGGCCGACTTCACCGAAGCCGACCGGGTCGATCCGCAGGACATGCCGCGTCTGGAACGCTGGGTGCTCAGCCGTCTGGCCGAACTCGATGAACAGGTGCGCAAGGGCTATGCATCCTTCGACTTCCAGGGCGTGTTCAGTGCGGTGTTTACCTTTGCCACGGTTGACTTGTCCTCCTTCTATTTCGATGTTCGCAAGGACGTTCTGTATTGTGACGGTGATAGCGACCGTCGGCGCGCAGCGCGTACGGTTCTGGACATCCTGTTCCACCGCCTGACCACATGGCTGGCCCCAGTTCTTGTGTTCACCATGGAAGAGGTCTGGTTGGAGCGGTTCCCCGGCGGCGACAGCTCGGTCCATCTGATGGATTTCCCCGACACCCCCGCCGACTGGCGTCACCATGAACTGGAGGCCAGTATGGCCAAGGTGCGTCGTGTGCGCCGTTCGGTGACCGCTGCGCTCGAGGTTCAGCGTCAGGGCAAGGTGATCGGATCGAGCTTGGAGGCCGCGCCGGTCGTGCATGTGGAAGACAGTGAAACCCGCGATCTGCTGGCGACCTTCGATGTAGACGACATGTGCATCACCTCCGGCCTGAGCGTCACCGGCGATCCATCCCCGGCCGAAGCGTTCCGCGTGCCCGAGATCGAAGGCGTCTCGGTGGTGTTTGAAAAGGCCGAAGGTGCCAAATGCCAACGCTGCTGGAAAATCCTGCCAGACGTTGGGCTGCATGCCCATCCCGGCGTTTGCGGTCGCTGCAACGAGGCACTTGGATAAACATCTCGCCCCCTCTGCCACCAGAAGGGGGCACCCCTGTTCAATGTCTCTTGGGATTGAACAGGTGAAATCCGATCTTATCTCCGGTCAGTTTTGTCCAGACCTTATAGTCGGTGAAGTATCCCGTATGCCCGCCGGGTGGAACGTCGATATTCCTGTCATTGGTAATGAGGTTTCCGTCAATCCGGGTGCCGACGAAATCATCCTGGCGGAAGATATTGAACCATGTCGCCCCCAGCTTTTGTGGGTCGACAGTGAACATTTCGGGGAAATAGCGCTGATAGATATGCGTCACCGGCGCACCCATCGTGATCAGAGTGACAGGGCGGCCTTTGATGCGCTTTTGCACCCGTTCATCCGCCAGCATCTGCGTAGCGATCACGGTGCCCTGAGAATGTGAGATCACCGTGATGTGGTCGGCCGGGAAGATATCCAGCGCATAGTAGAGCGTTCTGTAGAACCGCTCATCAATGGCGTGGCGGTCCGGGTAGTTGCTGCTTCGATCCTTTAACGACCAACGCAACGCGCATTTATCGCGGATCGCATAGGTCACGATATCGCGGGCCACGCCCAGACCCGCCGCGACGACGTTCGAAAACCGATATAGGAAGGCGGTGGCGCCCAGCACAATCACACCAATCCAGCCTTGCGCTACGGTGAGTTTGCTCAGGCCGTTGCCTACGGCGTTGCAGGTTTTGTTGCCTTCGCCTGATTGCGCCACCCCCTCGGCGTTGGTCGTGGTGGTGCAATGGAGGTCGAATCCAAAGATCACGAGGGACAACTCACTGACCGCCACGACGGCCAAGCTTATGGCCGCGATGAAGAACACCAACTGTGCCAACTGGTTCAGAATGGCCCGGCTCAGAAAATGATGCTTCTCGTGGAGTCTCGTCTTGCCCAGCTTGCGTCCGATAAACAGGCCAATCCCCAGTGCGACCAACAGGGCGATGGCGCCAAATGCGATGCTGAGCGTGTCGAGGGAGTTTCTCAGGTTCCCGGCGAATAACCCCTTGAGCGTCGGGTTTGACAGGCTGGGTACTGTTTTGAGCAATTCTTCAAACGTAAGCCAAAGCCCGGATATGAAGAACATCCAGAAAACCAGCATTCCGGCGCAGATGCTGGGATAGAGCCGCCGATGTCCGTCCAGGCCATCCGGGACCTCAAGCTTCAGCAGGGACATCAGATACAGGATGACCGTCAACAGGATCAGCAGCGCCCAGATGCCGCCCAGGATCATTAGTTGAAAGACGACAAGTTGCTCCAGCGCAGAGCCGCATCCCGGCCCCTTGCCGTATTCGTCGCACGGCAACGCCCAAAGCTCGAGGCCATAAGGCCCCGATATCAGAGTGGCCGTCAGTATAAGGCCGACCCATCCGATGCCGCACCAGAACACGCGTCGCAGGTAGGTCGGGGCGGTCTTGAACCGTAGATACCCGGCCAGCGTTCCGCCCAAATAGATCAGGAGCAACAGCGTGAACAACACACCCCAGCCTTGGGCCAGCTCTGTTTTCAGCGATCGGATCATCACCGCGCCAGCGCCGATCAGCAGATATGAATTCAATGTCGCAACCGCGCCGAAGAAAACCCAAGTGAACAGGTGAACGATTTTGGCCGCATAGGTGTTCCGGCCATGCTCTTCACCCGGGTTTACTCCTTTGCGCCTATGGGTTTGTTCCACATTGTCCATCGCCAGGTAGCCCAGTGCCAGAACCACCCAGATCAGGTCGATTGCCGTTTTGATGGCTCCCTTGGGGGCAGGCGAGCGATCTGCCCAGAACACCTCGGCAAACAGGGCCTGATCCCTTGTGTCATTGGGTTTGGACACTTTGCGCAGATTGACCTTGAACAGCTTGGCATTGCGGTGTGAGTCATCGAAATTTCTTTCGGCCAACTCGATCATCTCACGCTCGACTTCGATGGGGGGTTGGGATTTCCCGTCCAACCATGTGGTCGCCGCACCAACCACCTGATCCACGGTTTCACCGGGTTTTTGTTCTCCGATACCGTGGACTGTCAGGACCAAATGCCGTCCCATACCAATGACTCCAATTCCTTTAACAATGGGGCAAGCTTAGCATGAAATTGCCCAAATCCCAAAACAGGTCCTGCTTGGCTCTCTTGCGTTGGGTGCTCTGATCTGAAAGCCTTGATCCATGGTTATGATCGCAGTTGAAACACAGTTCGGAAGGTTGGGCGTTGTTGAGGTGGACGGGGCGATCACCCGGTTGGTCTGGCACGGCCAGGATGACGGCGAAGCTACGCCTTTGCTGCGCGAGGCGGCCGCTCAGTTGCGTGCCTATGATGTCGGAGCGCTGACACGCTTTGATTTACCCTATCACATCGAAGGATCAGAGTTTCAACGGCAGGTTTGCGATCTGATGTATGCAATACCACTAGGCGAAACCGTGACATATGGTGAGATTGCAAAACAGCTTGGACAACCGGCTCAACCGGTCGGACAAGCCTGTGGCGCCAACCCGATCCCGGTGATTATCCCGTGCCACCGGGTTCTGTCGGCAACGGGTCTGGGCGGGTTCTCGGGCGAAGGTGGGGTCGAAACAAAGGTCGCCCTCTTGCGCCACGAAAAGGCGGCTGGTCTGCTGATCTGATAACCGGATTTCAGTTGCATTCCGGCAATCAGATGCACAACTTATACAAGATACCGCAGTTGAAGGGATCTTATGATGACCGAGGCAGATCGCGCCGCCCGCAAGAAGGCTATTGTTGATAAGCTGATGTCGCTGGAAGCGCAGGAACTTGCGACAGCACAGGCCCATTACGACGCCTTTCTGAAGGACGCCCAGTTGGACGATCGGGAAGCGCATGACAAGGATGATATCGCGGCCTCGCGCGAGAATGCGGATCTGGCCGCTGCTTTTGACGCGCCGGTTCACGCCCATCACGCCAAGATCGATGTGATCGAAAACACCGACTTTGGCCTGGCCGATACAGTTCGGCCCGGGGCCGTCATCAAGTTCAACAATCGGCGTTTCGTTGTTTGCGTCTCAACAACCCGTTTCGATGTGGATGGAAAGACTTATATGGGTATTTCAACGCAAAGCCCCATTTACCTCCCCATGGTTGGGCTTCAAGCGGGTGATGTCTTCACGCATAACGGAGCTGAGTTCGAGGTGCAGGACGTCATGTAGCCCTGCGCTGTGGTATGATCTGCTGTCCGATCCCGGCAAAGACCAGGTAGAGGCTGGTGATCACCAGACCCCAATGCGCCCAGCTTTCGGGGTGGAAATCAACCCAGGCCGCCCAGCCGGCAAAGAAGGTCCAGGCAAAAGCCATGGGAAGTGTCAGGCTGCGCCACCGCTCAGTCCGTACAGGGTGGACGAATTTGAGCGGTAGGAACATCGCGATCGACAGCAGTGTGACAAGGACAAGGCTGAACCAGAAGTTGGGTTCAAGCGCGAAGATCACGATCACAACCATGTTCCAGCATCCCGGAAAACCCGAGAACGAATTGTCTTTTGTCTTCATTCGGGTATCGGCAAAATACATCGCGCTTGCAAAGGTGATCACGATGATCGCAAACCAGCCTGTCCATCCATCCATCAGGCCCGACTTAAACAAGGCATAAGCAGGGATGAACACATAGGTCAGATAGTCGATGATCAGATCCAGCAGCACGCCATCAAATTCGGGTGCGTTCTTTTTAACATGGTAGTGCCGCGCCAGCGGGCCGTCGATCCCATCGACAATGAACGAAACCACCAGCCAAAGATACATCAGGCTCCATTCCCCTTCGACGGCGGCCAGCATGGCCAACATGGCAAAAACGGCGCCCGTTGCAGTGAATAGATGGACGGCTAAGGCTTTGAATCTGAGTGTCATGCGAGTGTCATGTACGATGCGTGTCCAAGATGCAAACCAAAAGCCAGGTTGCGTGTCCTCCTGTCCAAGAAACCTGTTTCGTCAGTGTCAGGCCTTGGGATGCGCGCGGTTGTAGACCTCCATCAAGCGGGCGGTATCAACGGCTGTATAGGCTTGGGTCGTCGAAAGCGATGCGTGACCCAAAAGTTCCTGAATGGCCCGAAGATCGCCGCCGGCAGACAGCAGATGCGTGGCAAAGCTGTGCCGCATGGCATGAGGTGTTGCCGTTGACGGCAGACCCAATTGCATCCGGGCTTTGGCCATCACCCCTTGAATGGCACGCGGGTTCAAAGCGCCACCGCGCACGCCGCGAAACAGCGGTGCCTCCGACGATTGAGGATGCGGGCAGAGGCGGAGATACCGGTCAACAGCCTCACGCGCCGCAGGGATTACGGGGACGATGCGTTCTTTGCCACCCTTACCGATGATGCGTAAGGTTTGCGGCAATGGGGCATCTGACCCGGTCAGAGTAAGGGCTTCGGATATTCGCAGCCCACAGCCGTAAAGCAGGGTGACGACGGCCACATCCCGCGCGGAGACCCAATCCGATGTTGCTTGCAATTCGACCGTGTCGATCATGGCCCGGGCTGCGTCTTCGGCCAATGGACGCGGCAGCTTCTTGGTGAACTTGGGCGCACTGGTGGACAGGACGGCCGTGGGTTCAAACCCTTCCCGTTCAGCTAGCCATCGGTAGAAACTTTTGACAGCCGAGAGTTTGCGCGCAAGCGACCGCGCGCCAACCCCATCCGCGCGCAGTTGTGCCATCCAGGCTCGCATATCCGAGATCGAGATGCGCTCAAGTGCGGCAAGCCCCTGACGGTCCCCGTGATGGAGCGTCATGAAAGACAGAAAATCAGTGACATCGCCGCGATAGGCGGACTGGGTGTTGTCTGATCGCCCAGCCAGCGCGCCAAGGCTTTCCAGCCAATGCTGCAAGGCATCCCTGCACGCCGGTGAAATCAGGCTCACGACAGCCAGTGGCGCATCGAGCGTTCGAATACGCCTGCGAAGAAGGCCAAAAGATCAGTGCCAAGCTGTGGCGTGAAATGGCGCGGATCGGTGGCGCCTATCACGATCATGCCTGGCAGGCGGCCTGCACCCAGATCCAGCTTAAGGCACGCCTCGGACCGCAGATGGTCGGCGTCGCTACCAAAGATGCGTGGGTTGGGTTGACGGACTTCGCGCAAGGTGACATCGCGCACGGTGCTGCCGCGATCCTGCGAGAGGTATTTGTTGACGTAACCGGGTTCAACGATCGTCAGAACACCGCCCAGCGTGTCGATCGCCGGGTCGTTTTGCAGGATGGCGGTTTCCAAAACCAGAGTGATCTGATCGACACGCAGAATCTCGGGAACTTCATTGCCCAGGATGCGCAGAAAATCCTCGAACTCGACGGGTTCTAGGAGCCGCAGAATGGCGCGATGGATCTGATTGGTGCCAGCTAGGTTTTCATAGGCCGCCGCAATTACCGAACGATGCGTGTCTTCCAGCCGGTCCAACCGCGCTTCTAGCCGCTGCATGGCAATGCCACGCAGGTCGATCACGTTTTCGCCGCGTGCCTGTTCATTGGCGCTGACCAATGCCTGCATTAGGTCTTTGTCATCCAGCAAGGCGTCTGGTTTGGCCAGAATCGCAGCGCGGAGGCTGTCTTCAAGTTTTGGGTTGCTGCTCATGTCCCGTCCGGTCGGTATTTTTTGTTTTGGCGGCTTATAGCATGACGAACCGGTTTTGCCTTGGGAAAAATACATCTTTTGGTGGAATAATTGGCCCCTGTGGCGAGCGCTCCCGCCTGTTTGGCGCTGATCAGAGATCAACCACGCGCAGTTGGGCCGGGCGCGGTGCCTGTCGGCACCGCGCGGTTGTGCAAAAGGATCAGAGGATTTGCTGACCGGTTTTGGCCCAATCGGCGAGGAAGGTTTCAAGACCTTTGTCTGTCAGAGGATGATCGGCCAGTTTCTTGATCACGGCTGGCGGTGCAGTGATCACGTCGGCACCGATGCGCGCGCTGTCGGTCACGTGGTTCACGGTGCGGATCGAGGCCGCAAGGATTTCGGTCTCGAACCCGTAGTTGTCATAGACCTGACGGATGTCGGCAATTAGGTCCATGCCGTCGAGGTTGATGTCATCGAGACGGCCAATGAAGGGCGAGATGAAGGTCGCGCCTGCTTTGGCTGCCAGAATTGCTTGATTGGTCGAGAAACACAGGGTCACGTTGACCATCTGGCCTTCGTCGCTGAGGGTTTTACAGGTTTTCAGGCCGGCCCATGTCAGCGGTACTTTGACCGCGATGTTCGGTGCGATCTTGGCCAGCTTGCGGCCTTCGGCGATCATGTCGTCGGCCTCGGTGGCGACAACTTCGGCGGATACAGGGCCGTCGACCAGATCGCAGATTTCCTTGGTGACTTCCAGAATGTCGCGGCCTGATTTCAGGATCAGCGAAGGGTTGGTGGTGACGCCGTCAACCATGCCCAGGTCGTTCAGTTCGGCAATGGCGTCGATCTCGGCGGTATCTACGAAGAATTTCATGCGGGCAGTCCTTTGATGGGTTGGCCTTGGTCGCGGATGGCTTTACCTCAAAGAGACCCCTGCTGGAACCCCCTGCATAGGATATGCTGTGAGCGCTAACGGATTTTTCGACGAAGGAGAGCTGGTTGCGGTGCTGACCACGCAGCCGCTGG
Source organism: Pseudomonadota bacterium (assembly GCA_039818265.1). GTDB lineage: Bacteria > Pseudomonadota > Alphaproteobacteria > Rhodobacterales > Rhodobacteraceae > Ruegeria. The sequence continues at coordinate 134,069 of JBCBUG010000009.1, forward strand.
ACCGGACGTTGGATTACAAAGCGCCCGAAGGTGGGTGCTTTTTAGGCGCGTTTGTCGAGGTACCGCTGGGGCCACGCAAGGTTCTGGGTGTGGTCTGGGGGCCGGGGCAGGGCGGGTTTGATCTGAACAAGGCGCGGTCCGTGATCCGGGTGCTTGAAGTGGCGCCCATGCGAGAAGAGATGCGGGTGTTTTTGGGAAAGGTGGCGGATTACACGCTGACACCGATGCCTGCGATGCTGCGCCTTGCAACCCGCGCGCCGGGCTTGGGGGATCCACCGTCGATGCGCAAGGTCTACCGGTTGGGGGCTGCCGAGCCGGATCGGATGACCGATGCCCGCACCCGGGTGCTTGAGGTGTTGAAAGAGTACGGCGGGCTGGCCTTCACGTTGAAAGAACTGGCCGAGCAGGCGGGCGTGACCTCGTCTGTTGTCAAAGGGTTGGTCAAACAGGGCGCGGTGCGCGAAGAGGACAGCCCCCGCGATCTGCCCTACCCGCAGTTGGACCCGGATTTACCCGGCAACGACCTGACCGAGGATCAAGCCGCAGCCGTGGCGTGGCTGCAGGCCGGGCAACGAACCGGGGATTACGGCACCACGTTGCTGAAAGGCGTGACGGGTTCAGGCAAGACTGAGGTCTATTTGGAGGCCGTGGCCGAGGCGCTGCGGTTGGGGCGCCAGGCGCTGGTTCTTTTGCCCGAGATTGCCTTGACCGCCGAGTTTCTGACCCGCGTGGAAGCGCGCTTTGGTGCACGACCGGCCGAATGGCATTCGGGTGCAACCATGACCGAGAGACGCCGGGTCTGGCGCATGGTTGGGCAGGGTGATGCGCAACTGGTCGTCGGTGCGCGATCAGCTTTGTTTCTGCCGTTCCGCGATCTGGGTCTTGTTGTGGTCGATGAAGAGCACGACACATCCTATAAACAGGAAGACGGAGTGCACTATAGCGCCCGCGATATGGCGGTTTTGCGGTCCGCCATTTGCGGCGCGCGCGTGGTTTTGGCCAGCGCGACGCCCTCTTTGGAAAGCTGGGCAAATGCCGAGGCGGGCAAGTATGAAAGGTTGGACCTGACGTCCCGCTTTGGCGCGGCGATGCTGCCCGAAATGAGGTCAATTGATATGCGGGCCGAACCGCTGCAACCCAACAGCTGGATCTCACCGTCCTTACGTCAAGCCGTGCAACAACGGATGGAGAAAGGTGAACAGTCGCTGCTGTTCATTAACCGCCGCGGCTATGCGCCGGTCACCTTGTGCCGAGCTTGCGGCAGCCAAATTGCATGCGATCATTGCGACGCACGGATGGTGGAACATCGTTTTCTCAAACGCCTCATGTGCCATCAGTGTGGTGAGACCAAACCGATGCCCGACGTTTGTCCGTCGTGCGGGGTCGAGGGCAAACTGGCGCCGGTGGGGCCGGGGATCGAACGGCTGGCGGAGGAGGCCGAAGCCACCTTTCCTGACGCCAACATCACCATGCTGAGTTCGGACCTTTTCGGATCGGCCCGGGCGTTGAAGGCAAAGATCGAGGAGATTGCCGCAGGGGAGGCGGATATCATCATCGGCACCCAACTGGTGGCCAAGGGGCATAACTTCCCCAAGCTGACATTGGTCGGCGTCATTGATGCAGATCTTAGCCTGCATGGGGCCGACCTGCGCGCCGCCGAGCGTACCTTTCAATTGATGCGACAGGTGGCGGGCCGAGCAGGGCGTGCGGATAAGCCGGGGCACGCACTGTTGCAAACATTTCAACCCGAACATCCGGTGATCCGGGCGATCTTGTCGGGGGACGAGGAAGGGTTCTGGAAAACCGAAGCCGCCGCGCGGCAAGCCGCAGGTGTGCCGCCTTATGGGCGCATGGCGGGTATCGTCTTGTCCGGACCCGAGGTTGGTCCGGTGTTCGATATCGGCAATGCTATGGCCCGCAATGATGGGCCGCTGCGCGAGATCGGGGCGCAGGTCTATGGCCCGGCTCCGGCTCCGATAGCGCGTATTCGCGGACGCCACCGAGTGCGTCTATTGGTTAAGGCCTCGAAAGGGGCTCCGATACAAGACGGTATCGCGCGCTGGATCGCGCCGCTGAGGCTGAAAGGTGATATTCGCCTGACGGTCGATATCGACCCGCAAAGTTTCTACTGATCTCTGCACCTGCGCAGACCCATTGTGCGCTCAGTGCTTTCCTCTCGCCAAACCTGATAAATGGGCGTAGAGGGACTCTCATGCTGAAACCCATGCCCCTTGCCGAGGCGCAAAGCCTGCCATTCTGGCGTCGCCCCATCACGCTTTTGTTTGTGATGGCGATGACAATGCCGATTGCGTTCAATGGCTGGAGTGCGTTGCTGAACAATTTCGTCATCGAAGTGGCGAATTTTGATGGCGCAGATATCGGTCTACTGCACACGGTGCGCGAAATCCCAGGCTTTCTGGCGGTTGGCGTGATTGCGGTGATCATTTTCGTCCGCGAGCAAGTGCTGGCCATGATCTCGCTTATGATGCTGGGTGTGGCGACCGCGGTGACGGCATGGTTCCCCAGCCTCGGTGGATTGCTATTCGTGACTTTGTTTAGCTCAATCGGCTTTCACTACTACGAAACGGTAAACCAGTCGCTTCAGCTGCAATGGTTGCCCAAGGACAGGGCCCCTCAGGTTCTGGGCTGGCTGGTGGCCATGGGGTCGGCTGCAACGGCGGTGGTCTATGGGCTGATTGTGTTGACATGGGATCGGTTCGATCTGTCCTACAATACCGTGTTTTTGGCCGCCGGGGGTGTAACCGCCTTGTTGGCTCTGTTCTGCTTGCTTGCGTATCCGCAGTTCGACGCGCCGACTCCACAGACAAAGAAGCTTATTCTGCGCAAACGGTACTGGCTGTATTATGCGCTGCAATTCATGGCTGGGGCTCGACGTCAGATCTTTGTCGTCTTTGCGGGTTTCATGATGGTCGAGAAGTTCGGGTTTGAGGTGCACGAACTGACTAGCCTCTACCTGATCAATCTCGTGATCAACATGGCCGCAGCGCCGATGTTGGGCAAAGCCGTGGCCACATTTGGCGAGCGACGTACGTTGATCTTCGAGTATACCGGCCTCGCGATCGTCTTTGCAGCCTATGGCGGCATATATTGGTTTGGCTGGGGAGTTTTGCTGGCGGCGATCCTTTACGTGATCGACCATGTTCTGTTTGCTTTGGCGCTGGCGCTGAAAACCTATTTCCAAAAGATTGCGGACCCGGCGGATATCGCTCCAACAGCTGCGGTGGCCTTCACCATCAACCATATCGCGGCGGTGTTCTTGCCCGCGCTGCTGGGCCTGCTTTGGGTCGTATCGCCTGGAGCCGTCTTTGGCCTGGCGGCTGCGATGGCCATGATCTCGCTGCTGCTATCGCTGCTCATACCGCGCCATCCTGAGCCAGGGAACGAGACCATCTTGTCTAAATATGCCCCAGCCCCTGCGGAATAGGTGCCAATGCTTGACCTTGGCGGGCCAACGCCATAGGCGCTGTCTCAACCAAGACAGGAGGTCCCTATGCCCACATTCACCGCGCTAACGACGCTGACAGGCAAAACTGCCGCAGAAGGTCTGGGCGAGGCGATGGAACGTCTGGACCAAGAACCAACTGGTGTTGGTGTGTTTGAGGTCGAAGACGGCTCGGGCCTATGGGAAGTCGGGGGTTATTTTACCGAAGCACCCGATGAAACCGCCTTGGCGGTGCTGGCGGCTGCCTTTGAGGCCAAGCCCTTTGTTGTCTCGGAGCTTCCCGAAACCGATTGGGTCGCCCATGTGCGCCGTGAGTTGGCCCCGGTTGAAGCGGGCCGCTTCTTTGTCTACGGCAGCCACGATGCCGACAAACTGCCCGAGGATCGGATTCCGCTACTGATCGAGGCCGCAATGGCGTTTGGCACAGGCCATCACGGCACCACGCTTGGGTGTTTGAAGGCGCTGGATCGTTTGCTGGATGACGGCTTCAGCGCGATGAAAGTTGCCGATATCGGATGTGGCACCGCCGTTCTGGCTATGGCCGCAGCACGTGTGTGGGATGGCGAGATTCTGGCCAGCGACATTGATCAGGTGGCGGTTGATGTGGCCGAGGCCAACCTGAAGGCCAATGGCATGGCCGGAGCCGTTCGCTGTGTCGAGGCGGCGGGGTTTGACCATCCTGAGCTCAAATCTGCCGCGCCTTATGACCTGATATTTGCAAATATCCTCAAGGGCCCGCTGGTGGCCTTGTCACCGGAAATTGCCGCGAATCTCTGTACGGGGGGGTACGCAATTCTGTCGGGAATCCTCAATGAACAGGCTGATGATGTCGTGTCCGTTTATTCCCAGAATGGATTTAATATGACTAACAGAAGTGAGATTGGTGAATGGACGACGCTAATCTTAAGCAAACAGGGCCCAATTTAGACCATTTGCAGGAGTTTTGTGGATTTTTGCCACGGTTTTGTCGCATTCTCTACTTACCGTTTTTTGATCAACTCGATGGGGGGCGGTTTTGTGGAGGCTGCCATGACGACAAAACAACTGGAATTTAGTCAGCGCGTACATCGCCTGAACAAGAAGCATCACAAGATGAGCCGAGGCTATCGCGCGACGATGCGCAAGGATGGCTTGGTGGTTATGAAACCACAGCGGGTTCGATCGGCTGTTCCGGCTAAAGTGTTAGTCTTTTGCTTGCTTGGCTTTTTCGGGTTCAAAGCGTTCCTGCTCTCCAGCCTCGGGCCGACAGGCTATCAGTTTCGGATCGATAGCCTGAAGCAGGGCACATCGGTTGAACAGGCTGGCGCCTGGGTTATGCAGATCGATCCCCTGTCCGAAGCGCTGGCGGTTCAGTTGAACAAGGTCCTCTACTGATACGGTCCGGCTTTAGACATCCAGAATAGAAAAACACCGCGTGCTGATCAGCACGCGGTGTTTTCTTTTCGCCCCATAGGGAGGAGAAGGGGCAGCTATTTGGTCGTCGTCTTTAGCGGCGGCCTTCAGCGATCATATCGATGTCGCCACGGCACAGGCCGATATCTTCCAGCTCGCGGTCCGTCAGGCCAGTCAGCGCTTTGCGTGTCGCGCGGGCGTCGTTCCATTCAGCAACGACATTGAATGCCGATACAAAAAGCGCGCCGATACGGCCAACGAGGCCGAACGAGCCAGTGGTGGCAATGCGGGTGGTGTCCAGTGCAGCCATATCCTGTTTCCTTCTGGTTTGTGTTTCATATCGATCTTGCGATCTGCCGGGCATTTAGTGCTGCCAAATCGCCCGTACAAGATCATTTTTTGCATATTTCCTATGCAATAATTGCAAGCCTCATCTTCAACATGTTTAGGCCGTAATTCGCTTAAATTATTGGTTAATTCGCGTTCACAAATTGGTCGAAAACAGACTATTCGAGGTCGCAATCGACGCGTGGTGTCGTTGGCAGGACAAAGCTGTCGGTTTTTGTCCATGGACCAATTCGCTTGGAAAATGTTCACGCTTCGTGCTAGGCGTTGAAAAAAGATCACATAACCCGAGCAGGCCGAGGCACAACATGCGAATTTTGGGCATTGATCCGGGGTTGAGAACCTTGGGATGGGGCGTTATCGAATCGCATGGCAGCCGCCTGAGCCATGTTGCGAACGGTTTGTGCAAGTCGGATGGTGACGATCTGGGCGAACGACTGCTATCGCTGCACAACCAGATTGTCGAAGTCATCGCCGCGCATCAGCCGGATCAGGCGGCCATCGAACAGACTTTCGTGAACAAGGACGGGGCCGGGACGCTTAAGCTGGGCCAGGCGCGGGGGGTCGCGCTGCTGACCTTGGCGCAGGCCGGATTGCCGGTAGGGGAATACGCGCCCAACCGGGTCAAGAAGACGGTGGTCGGTGTCGGCCATGCCGAGAAAGAGCAGGTTTTGCACATGGTTAAACTGCAACTGCCCGGCTGTTCACCAAAAGGCGCAGATGCGGCGGATGCGCTGGCGATTGCGATTTGTCATGCGTATTATGGCAAAACGCAGCAATCGCGATTGAAAGAGGTGGGCGCATGATCGGCAAGTTGACAGGGCGTCTGGACTATCGCGCAGCGGATCATGTCCTGATCGATGTGCGCGGGGTCGGCTACATCGTCTATTGCTCCGACCGAACCATGGCGGCCCTACCGGGGGTGGGTGAGGCGGTCTCGATCTACACCGACATGGTCGTGCGCGAAGACCTGATGCAGCTGTATGGCTTCCTGTCACTGGTCGAAAAGGAGTGGCACCGGTTGCTCTGCTCGGTTCAGGGCGTTGGGGCCAAGGTGTCACTGGCTATTCTGTCGGCGCTTGGTCCCGATGGGGTCAACCGCGCGATTGCTCTGGGCGATTGGGCGGCAGTGAAAGCAGCCAAGGGTGTTGGGCCCAAGACCGCGCAGCGTATTGTATTGGACCTCAAGGACAAGGCGCCGGGCGTCATGGCCATGGGCGGCACGATAACCGAGGCGATGGATGGCCCCGCGCTTGAGGTGGTGGAGTTAACCGAACCAGCCCCCGTGCCGAAACGCGCGGCGAAACCGGCGTCGGGATCGGTGGCGGCCTCGGCGGGCGCGCTGTCTGCCTTGTCGAATCTGGGGTACGGACCATCCGAGGCCGCCTCGGCCGTGGCCGAAGCGGCGGCGAGCCTGCCGGAAGCGAGTGAGGCTGAATTGATCCGCGCAGCACTGAAATTGCTGGCACCAAAGGGCTGAGTGAATGGTAGATGCTGATCCCACGCTGCGCCCTGATCCTCTGCCAGAGGACAATGACCGCGCCTTGCGCCCGCAGGGTTTGGACGAATTCATCGGTCAGGCCGAGGCACGGGCCAATCTGCGCATCTTCATCCAATCGGCCAAGCAGCGGGGCGAGGCAATGGATCATACGTTGTTCCATGGCCCTCCAGGCTTGGGTAAAACCACGCTGGCTCAGATCATGGCGCGTGAGTTGGGCGTAAACTTTCGCATGACATCCGGCCCGGTTCTGGCCAAGGCAGGTGATCTGGCGGCGATCCTGACCAATCTGGAATCGCGCGACGTGCTTTTCATTGATGAGATTCATCGTTTGAACCCGGCGGTCGAAGAAGTGCTCTATCCCGCGATGGAGGATTTTGAGCTGGATCTGGTCATCGGTGAAGGCCCGGCGGCACGGACGGTTCGGATCGAGTTGCAGCCGTTCACGCTGGTCGGGGCGACCACGCGGATGGGGCTGCTGACAACGCCTCTCAGGGACCGGTTCGGCATCCCGACGCGCCTGCAGTTCTACACGGTGGATGAATTGCACGAGATCGTCACCCGCAACGCGCGCAAACTTGGCGCTCCGGCGGATAATGATGGCGCGCGCGAGATTGCGCGTCGGTCGCGCGGCACACCCCGGATCGCCGGACGGTTGCTGCGCCGGGTGGTGGATTTCGCCATCGTTGAAGGGGACGGCCGGATCACGCGTGAACTGGCTGATGGCGCGTTGACACGGTTGGGGGTCGACAATCTGGGACTGGATGGGGCTGACCGGCGGTATCTGAATCTGATTGCCGAGAACTATGCAGGCGGACCGGTTGGCATCGAAACGCTCTCAGCGGCGCTGTCAGAGAGCCGGGATTCGCTGGAAGAGGTGATCGAGCCCTATTTGTTGCAGCAGGGCCTTATTCAGCGCACGCCGCGTGGTCGGATGTTGGCGCAGAAGGCATGGACGCATCTGGGTATTGCCCCGCCAAAGGGTCAGAACGATCTGTTTGGTTGAAGCGGCGCGTTTAAGATTTTATGCCTCTCGGTGAGAGAGTTTTCAAAAAGACAAAGGGCTGGGCGTGACACCGGACGAGATCGAAGCGCTGTTTACCCGTGAAAACGGCGAGTTTCTGTTTGCGCGTTGGGGGCGGCCCATCGTGCCCATCGTGTTTGGGGTCGAGGATGAAACGCTTGAGACCGTGAAAGGCGCGTTCGAGGCGGTTGTTACGTTGGCCGGTCATAAAATGGCTGAAACCGACCCCGAACTGGGCGCCAACTGCATGGTGTTCTTTTTCCGCGACTGGCAGGAACTGCTTGAAGTGCCGGATCTGGATCGTCTGATCCCTGACCTCGGGCCATTGGTTGAAAGATTGGTGGGCGCAGATGCCAATCAATACCGGATTTTCAGGTTTGAACAGGATGGCGCGATCCGCGCCGCGTTTGTGTTCCTGCGCATGGACAAGGAATTGTCCAAAGTGCCCGCAGAAACCCTTGCTCTAAGCCAGGTGGTGCAGACGATCCTGCTGTGGTCGGATACCGCGTTTCGGGCGCAGTCTCCTCTGGCTGTGGCAGCGGGGGCCACGATTCTGCGGCCTGACATTTCTGCACTGATCCGTGCCGCGTATGACCCGGTTTTGCCGCGTGCAGCGCAGGATGCCTCGCATGCTTTGCGCCTGTTTGCCCGATTGGAGCCATCGCAATGAAGCACACCTATCCGGTTCGCGTGTATTACGAAGACACCGATATGGGCGGTGTCGTCTATCACGCAAACTACCTGCGATATATCGAGCGCGCCCGCTCCGATTGGGTGCGAAAACTGGGCAATGACCAGAATGCGATGCGGGAACAGGGCATTGTTTGGGTCGTGCGGCGCGTCGAGGCGGACTATCTGGCCGCTGCGCGGTTCGAGGATGAACTGATGGTGGAAACCGAGATGGTTTCGCTTTCAGGCGCACGGCTGACCATGTCGCAGCTGGTGAAACGGGGTGAGACCGAGGTTTTCCGGGCCGAGGTGACCGCGGTTTGCATGAATGCGCAGGGTAAGCCCGTGCGCCTTCCGGCAGAGATTCGCGCATTGATGTAACAATTTGTGGACCACGGGTGGTTCTGTTGGCTTTTCGGCCCCAACTGCGTTAGCGTTTGTCAAAACAAGGCCAAATCAACGGCCAATCAGGCAAAAACAAAGAGCAGGTTCATGGAAGCTGAAACGCTGGCGCTGGCGCAGGAGATCGATTTCTCCATGTGGGGGCTGTATGCCCGCGCGACCTTTATCGTCAAACTGGTGATGCTGATGCTGATCGCGGCATCGATCTGGTCTTGGGGTATCATCATCCAGAAACTCATCAACTATCGCGCGGCTCGGCGCGAAGCGCAGGTGTTTGATGAACATTTCTGGTCCGGCAACCCGTTGGATGAGCTGTTCGAGCAGATCGGCTCGCAGCCTGACGGCAGTTCCGAGAAGATATTCGCCGCCGGAATGATCGAATGGCGCAGATCGCATCGCACCGATGGCGGGTTGATCGCAGGCGCAACGGCCCGGATTGATCGATCGATGGATGTCGCCATCGCAAAAGAGGCGGAGACCTTGCAGAAAGGGCTGCCTATTCTGGCGACCGTCGGCTCGACCGCGCCGTTCATAGGTCTGTTCGGTACGGTCTGGGGCATCATGAACGCCTTTATCGAGATTGCCGAGCAGCAGAACACCAACCTGGCCGTTGTGGCCCCCGGGATTGCCGAGGCTCTGCTGGCGACCGGTCTAGGCCTGTTGGCCGCGATCCCGGCGGTGATTTTCTACAACAAGCTCAGTGCCGATAGTGATCGGATCGTTGGCGGTTACGAGGCCTTTGCAGATGAATTCGCCACCATCCTGTCGCGTCAGTTGGACGGCTGAGCGATGGGCGCGGCGGTTCAGCAGAACTCTGGCAGCAATGGGCGCAGACGCGGACGGCGGCGTGGTCGCGCGCAACCAATGGCCGAGATCAACGTGACGCCTTTTGTCGATGTCATGCTGGTGCTGCTGATCATCTTCATGGTGGCAGCGCCTCTGCTGACCGTCGGGGTGCCTGTCGATCTGCCCAAGACTGCCGCAAGCGCTTTGCCCGGCGACAGTGAAGAACCGCTGACCGTCACGCTGACTGCCGATGGCCGTATTCAAATTCAGACCACCGATATTCAGCGCGAGGAACTGATCGGAAGGCTACGTGCCATCGCAGCCGAGCGCAGCAGCGATCGGGTCTTTCTGCGCGCTGACGGAGCAATCCCCTATGCGCAGGTGATGCAGGTGATGGGCGCGTTGAATGCGGGCGGGTTTTCGAATGTGGGTCTTGTGACGGATACCGGCGGGCCGACGCTGGACGATGGGTAAAGGTGGGGTCGCGCGGTGGATACCGGCACCAAAATCTCGGCGATTGCGCATGTCGGGCTAATCAGCTGGGCGCTGTTCGGCGGCACCTTCCGGTCCGAACCTTTGCCGATGGCTGTGCAGGATGTGTCCGTGATTTTGGCTGAGGACTTTGTAGCGATGACCGCGCAGACCAACGCGCCCGAAGTGCCGAACTCACCGGGTATATTGGAGCAGCCGCCAGAGCCCGAGACCGAAGCCAACGCGCCCGAGGCGACACCGGAAGAACAACCGCGCCCCGAGCCCGTAACGCCATCTGAGCCCGAGCCCGAGGTTCAACCAGAAACGGTTGAAGTTCCGCCAGAACCGGAACTGCCAGAAGAGCCCCCGACACTGACGGAACCGGAAACGACCGCCTTGGTTGCGCCTCCGGGCCCCGAGGCGCAGCCCAGCCCGTCTGAGCGGATCGCACCCGAACCCGTCGCGCCACCACCGCCCGAGGCGAAGCCGGATGAGGTGGAAACGCCCCCCGTTTCTTTGGACGAAGGTGCTGAAACCCAGCAGGAACAACAGGATCAAACCGCCCCGGAAGAGGCTGCGCCTGAGATTGTGACTGAGGCTGAGGAGAGCTATGAGCAAGCGCCTCTGACGTCGCCACGTCCACGTGTACGACCCAATCGTCCAGCCCCTGCGCCTGAACCAGAGGTGGCGGAAACTCCGGAACCGACCCCTGAGGCGCCGGCGCAGAACAATGATGATGCCATCAACGATGCCCTTGCCGAGGCTTTGTCCGAGCCAGCCGCACCCTCTGGCCCACCGCTGACAAGCGGCGAGAAGGATGCGATGCGTGTGGCCGTATCGCAATGCTGGAATGTCGGCTCGTTGTCGACGGATGCGTTGAACGTCGTTGTTGTGGTTGGGTTTTCACTCAATCGTGATGGAACGGTTGTAGGCGGAAGTGTTCGCTTGCTGGACAGCTCTGGCGGGTCGGCGGGGGCTGAAAATCAGGCTTATCAGGCCGCAAGACGGTCAATTTTGCGCTGTGGTGCGCGTGGATACGATCTGCCTGCTGACAAATACGATCAGTGGCAGGATATTGAGATTACCTTCAATCCCGAGAGGATGCGGATCAAATGATGAAACTTCTGACCAGCCTCGTCCTTGGTCTGACCCTGATGTCGGCCTCGGTTCATGCTCAGAGCGGCCCGCTGCGCCTGGAAATTGACGAAGGGATCATCGAGCCGATGCCCTTTGCGGTTCCGAATTTTGTGCCTGATGGACCGTCCGCGACGCAATACGCCGCCGATCTTTCCCGCGTTGTCGCGGCGGACCTGACTGGAACAGGGCTGTTCCGTGAAATCTCCTCGGACGCATTCATCAGCCGCGTCAGCAGCTTTGATGCACCGGTGCAGTTTGCCGATTGGAAAGCGATCAATGCGCAGGCGCTTATAACCGGGGCGGTCAATGTCTCGGGCAAGCGGTTGACGGTCCGGTTCCGGGTCTGGGATGTGTTCTCAGGTCAAGAATTGGGCAACGGTCTGCAGCTGGCCGGAACCACCGATGGGTGGCGGCGCATGGCACATAAGGTTGCCGATCAGGTCTATAGCCGGATTACGGGTGAAGGGGGTTATTTTGATAGCCGCGTGGCGTTTGTCTCGGAAAGCGGTCCAAAAAATCAGCGTCTGAAACGTCTGGCGATCATGGATTATGATGGGGCAAATGTTCAGTACCTTACCGACAGTTCCGCGATCGTTTTGGCCCCGCGCTTTTCGCCCACCGGGGATCGGTTGCTTTACACCAGCTATGAAACAGGCAGCCCGCGTATCTACGTGCTGGATGTGGGAAGCGTGAGGCGTCAGGAGTTGAATACCCAGGGTGGCACTATGAGTTTCTCGCCCCGCTTCTCACCGGATGGAAGGTCAATTGTCTATTCGCTGATCCAGGGCGGTAACACCGACCTTTGGAAGATGGATCTGGCCTCTGGGCAAAGTACGCGGCTTACCAATACGCCAGCGATTGAAACCGCGCCCAGCTATTCACCAGACGGCAGCCAGATCGTGTTTGAAAGCGACCGTTCGGGAACACCACAACTCTATGTCATGCCCGCAAATGGGGGCGAGGCAACGCGGATCAGCTTTGGTCAGGGCCGCTATGGCACGCCCGTCTGGTCGCCGCGCGGAGATTTGATCGCGTTCACCAAGCAAAACAAAGGCCGGTTCCATATCGGTGTGATGCGCACCAACGGGGACGAAGAACGCCTGCTGACATCGTCCTTCCTGGACGAAGGGCCAACATGGTCCCCGAACGGGAGGGTTATCATGTTCACCCGGGAGACACAGGGTGCAAGCGGTCGGGCGACGCTCTACTCAGTAGATATTTCGGGGCGGAACCTGCGTCCAGTGCGAACACCGGACGGTGGCAGCGACCCGTCATGGGGTCCGTTACAGAATTGATCGCTGCAGACGTGCGGGAACGTTCACAAGAAACCACCCCTGTGGTAGACAGGCGGCAACGAACAAAACAACGAGGCACTTGAGATGAACATATTGGGCAAAATCCTGGCGCTGGGCGCGCTGAGCGTGGTTGCAGCTTGCGCAAACAATGATCCTTCGGCTCTGGGCGGTGGCGGTCCCGGTGGCAGCGGTTCGATTGTCGCGGGGTCACCCAGTGATCCGCGCTCGCCTGCGTATTTCCAGCAAACGGTTGGCGATCGCGTCTTGTTTGCAGTGGATCAGTCGACCCTATCGCCGCAAGCTCAGACGGTTCTACAAGGGCAGGCCGAGTGGTTGATGGCGAACCCTGACTATGTGGCCACGATCGAAGGCCATGCGGATGAGCAGGGCACGCGCGAATATAACCTCGCACTGGGTGCACGCCGCGCCAATGCAGCGCGTGAGTTCCTGATTTCGCGTGGGGTGGCGGGCAACCGACTGACCACTGTCAGCTATGGCAAAGAGCGCCCGATTGAAATTTGTAGCACCGAGGAATGCTATTCCAAGAACCGCCGTGCGGTAACAGTGCTGACCGGTTCAAGCTTGGGGTAAGACGATGAGACTTGCAGGATGGGTTTTGGCCGCAGTTGTCGCAACAGCGGGCGTGGCGCAAGCGCAGGATCAGCAGACGCTGGCGGATATCCGGCAGGAGCTGACTGTGTTGCATGTGGAGATACAGCGCTTGAAGCGCGAGTTTTCAACCACCGGCTCTCCGGCGCCGAACCTTTCCGGCAGTTCTGTCCTTGAACGCGTCGACGCGATTGAGGCCGAGCTACAACGCCTGACGCGTCAGACTGAGCAATTGAACCAGCGGGTGCAGAACATTGTGACCGATGGAACCAACCGGATCGGGGATCTTGAATTCCGCCTTTGCGAGTTAGAGACCAATTGTGAAATCTCTGGCGAACCAACCAGCACATTGGGGGGCGAAGACACCGGTGCGGGCACAGCGGTGATAACACCGGCCACACCTCCTGCGACCGAGCAGGCAGAACTCGCCGTTGGCGAGCAGGCGGATTTCAACGATGCGTCGCAAGCGCTGGCCGATGGTGATTTCCAGACCGCCGCGACCAAGTTTGCGCAGTTCGATACATCCTATCCCGGCAGCCCTTTGGCGCCCGAGGCGCATTTGAAACGTGGGCAAGCGCTGGAAGGTTTGGGTGACACGCGCGAAGCGGCACGCGCCTTTCTTGCCAGCTTCACCGGCGATTCCGAAGGGGCGGTTGCGCCCGAGGCGTTGTATGAGCTCGGCGCGGCGCTGGGCCGTCTGGGTCAAACCGATCAGGCCTGTATCACCCTCGGTGAAGTCGGCGTTCGGTTCCCATCCTCTGGTCCCGCGTCAAATGCCACACAGGAAATGGCCTCACTGGGGTGTTCTTGAACCGGACCCCGAACAGCCTCACATCCGATATTCGCGCCCGGCTGCCTGAACGGCTGCCGCCACGTTTGGGTATTGCTGTTTCGGGCGGTGGCGACTCGGTGGCATTGATGCACCTCCTCGCTGAAATCACCGCGGATGAAGGGACTGAGCTATATGCAGCCACGGTCGACCATGGGTTGCGACCAGAAGCGGCCGAAGAGGCCCAAATTGTAGCGCGGCAGGCGGCTGATTTCGGGCTAAAACACGATATCCTGAAGTGGCAAGGCTGGGACGGCTCAGGTAATCTGCAGGATCAAGCGCGGCAGGCGCGGTATGCATTGCTGGCCCAATGGGCGCATGCCAATAGTATCCCTGCGATTGCGTTGGGTCATACTGCGGATGATCAGGCAGAAACCGTGCTGATGCGGCTGGCCCGCTCCGCAGGGGTGACAGGCCTTGCAGCGATGCCAAATTCGCATGCCCGGGCGGGTATCACCATTCTGCGCCCGATGCTTGGGATCACCCGCCATAGCTTGCGTGACTATCTATCGGATAAGGGGCTGAACTGGATCGAGGATCCATCGAATCAGGACAAAAGATTTGACCGGATCAAAGCCCGAAAAGCACTTGCTGACCTGTCTCCGCTGGGGATCACGCCCGAAACCTTGTCGCGCGTCGCCAGCAACCTTGCCCAAGCGCGTGAGGCGCTGGACCTGTTTACGCATGAATCCGCCCGCAAGGTCGCGGTTGCTATCGATGGGGATGTTCGTGTGGATCGGGCCGCGTTCCAAACCTTGCCAGCCGAGATCAAGCGTCGACTGCTTGTCGGTATCCTTGGTTGGATTTCAGGGCCAGGATATCCCCCGCGTCAGTCCGCTGTGGACCAAGCCGTAGAAGCGCTGGACAATGGGGAAGCGGGATCGCTAAGCGGGTGTTTGCTGGCGCCTCAAGCCGCGAACACTTGGATTTGCAGAGAGTTTCAGGCCGTTGCCAACCTGAAAGCGCCCCACGCCGCGCGCTGGGATGGGCGCTGGGTTCTGTCCGGGCCGGGGACCAACGGATTTGAAATCCGTGCCCTGGGCGAGGCCGGGCTTGCCTCGGTTCCCGATTGGCGTGCAACGGGGAGTCCGCGCCTTGCATTACAATCCTCACCAGCGATCTGGCACGGTGATGAATTGCAGGCGGCGCCGTTGGCAGGCTTTCCCAATGGCTGGACCGCAGAACTGGCACCCGAATGGCCCGAGTTTTACGCGTCGTTTTTATCGCATTGAACCTGCGCCAATCCTCTCTATTTTAAGTAGCAACCCGGCAAATACCCGTTTGCCGAAATCTTTTGGGAGAATTTCCTTGGGCAACGCTCGCAATATCGCCTTCTGGGTCGTTCTGTTCTTGCTGATCCTTGCACTGTTCAATTTGTTCAGCGGACCGGGCGGAACACTTCAGAGCAATGAACGCACCTATTCCGACTTTGTCAGCGCCGTACAGAACGGTGAAGTCAAGAACGTGACGCTGGATGGTGAGCAGATCCGCTACACCACCGAAACCGGCGGAACCTACGTGACGATCAAACCCGGCGATGCCGAGGTCACCAAGCTGCTGATCGACGAGAACATCCCGGTGCGCGCTGAGAAACAACAGCAGTCGGGCTTTCAATCGTTCCTGATCACGCTGCTGCCCTTCCTTCTGCTGATCGGTGTCTGGGTCTATTTTATGAACCGGATGCAGGGTGGCGGCAAAGGCGGCGCGATGGGTTTTGGCAAGTCCAAGGCCAAGATGCTGACCGAAAAGCATGGCCGTGTGACCTTTGATGACGTTGCAGGCATTGATGAGGCCAAAGAAGAGTTGGAAGAGATTGTGGAATTCCTGCGCAACCCGCAGAAGTTCTCGCGCCTCGGCGGTAAGATCCCGAAGGGCGCTCTTCTGGTTGGCCCTCCGGGTACTGGTAAAACGCTGCTGGCCCGTGCGATTGCGGGTGAGGCGGGCGTGCCGTTCTTCACGATCTCGGGCTCTGACTTTGTTGAGATGTTCGTGGGTGTCGGTGCCTCGCGCGTGCGTGACATGTTCGAACAGGCCAAGAAGAACGCGCCCTGTATTGTGTTCATTGACGAGATCGACGCCGTGGGCCGCCATCGTGGTGCCGGTTATGGCGGTGGTAACGACGAACGCGAACAGACGCTCAACCAATTGCTGGTCGAGATGGACGGGTTCGAGGCCAATGAAGGCGTGATAATTCTGGCCGCGACGAACCGCAAGGACGTGTTGGACCCGGCTCTGCTGCGTCCGGGTCGTTTCGACCGGAACGTTACTGTTGGGAACCCCGATATCAAAGGCCGCGAGAAGATCTTGGGCGTGCATGCGCGTAAGACACCTCTGGGCCCCGACGTCGATCTGCGGATCATCGCGCGGGGTACTCCGGGTTTCTCAGGAGCTGATCTGGCAAACCTTGTGAACGAGGCCGCTTTGATGGCCGCTCGCGTGGGTCGTCGCTTTGTCACCATGGAAGATTTCGAGAACGCCAAAGACAAGGTGATGATGGGGGCCGAGCGCCGCTCGATGGTGCTGACCCAGGACCAGAAGGAAAAGACCGCGTATCACGAGGCCGGTCACGCCGTAGTTGGCTTGGAATTGCCGCTTTGCGATCCGGTTTACAAGGCAACGATCATTCCACGTGGTGGCGCGCTGGGTATGGTTGTGTCGCTGCCCGAAATGGACCGTCTGAACTATCACCGGGATGAATGCGAACAAAAGCTGGCGATGACCATGGCCGGTAAAGCCGCTGAAGTCATCAAATATGGTGAAGACCACGTCTCGAACGGCCCAGCCGGTGATATCATGCAGGCCAGCCAATTGGCGCGCGCGATGGTGATGCGTTGGGGTATGTCGGACAAAGTCGGCAACATCGACTATGCGGAAGCGCATGAGGGGTACTCGGGCAATACAGCCGGGTTCTCGGTCTCGGCACATACCAAAGAACTGATCGAGGAAGAGGTAAAACGCCTGATCCAGCAGGGATATGAGCACGCCTACAAAATCCTGACCGACAAGAACGAGGCGTGGGAGCGTCTGGCCCAGGGTCTGCTGGAATACGAAACCCTGACCGGGGACGAGATCAAGCGCGTCATGAATGGCGAGCCGCCCAGCGAAGGCGACGATGAGGGCGACAAGCCGGATGAGGGCAGCGCGCCGAGCGTTACCGCCATACCTAAGACCAAAGCTAAGAAATCTCCACCCGAAGGTGGTATGGAGCCTGAACCAACCGCATAATTCAGAAAACCCGGGGTCAGCCCCGGGTTTTTCTTTTCATCGCCGCAGGCTTGCGCATTATGCGCCGCGTAGCACGATAGAAAAGGACAGCCCATGCCGTTTTTGCGCGAAACTGAGTATTCAGCCGAGGTGCTCTGGTTGGGTCATGTCCCCGCCGGGACATCCTTGCGTGCACATGCGGTCGACGCTTTGCAACTTGGATTTGAGGGTGTTCAGGGTGAGCGCCATGAAGGGCTCAATCGCGCGTCCTGTGTTCGGGTTGGGAACCTTTACCCAAAGGGAACTGAAATCCGAAATGTGCGTCAGCTGTCGATTTTGTCTGCCGAAGAACTGGGCAAGATCGCGGCCGAGATGAGGCTTGATCAGTTGGATCCGTCTTATCTGGGCGCTTCGATTGTTCTAAAGGGGATCCCTGACTTTTCGCATATTCCACCTTCGTCCCGATTAAAGGGCGATAGTGATGTAACGCTCACAGTCGATATGGAGAACGCGCCCTGCATCTTGCCGGGGCGTGAGATTGAGGCGGAGCACGCCGGCCACGGGGCAGGGTTCAAGCCCGCTGCGAAAGGGCGTCGCGGTGTGACTGCATGGGTCGAGCGGCCCGGTGAGTTACGCATTGGCGAGAGGATGAAACTGTTTGTTCCCGATCAACCGATTTGGGCGCCATAGGTGGCCGGGGTTTCCGATTAGAAACGGTGAAGTCGATCTAACGCCGTTTCGCGGCATGAATATGTCGGAATCCATAGCCACTGGATTTGTACACAACGGTATGGGTTGCTAAGCATCGGCGCGCCGCGCCGTATTTGCACGGCATTCAATCAGGGACCCTGCCCAATGAGCTACAAATCCGACATCGAAATCGCGCGCGAAGCGAATAAGAAGCCGATCCAGGAAATCGGTGCCAAGATCGGCATCGACTCTGCGGATCTTCTGCCCTACGGCCACGACAAAGCCAAAGTCAGCCAAGACTTCATCAACTCGGTGCAGGGCCGTGAAGACGGCAAGCTGATCCTGGTCACCGCGATCAACCCGACCCCGGCGGGTGAGGGTAAGACGACCACCACGGTCGGTCTGGGTGACGGTCTGAACCGCATTGGCAAGAACGCGATGATCTGTATCCGCGAAGCCTCGCTTGGCCCGAACTTTGGCATGAAGGGCGGCGCTGCTGGGGGCGGCTACGCGCAGGTTGTTCCGATGGAGGAAATGAACCTGCACTTCACGGGTGACTTCCATGCCATCACCTCGGCCCACTCGCTGCTGTCGGCGATGATTGACAACCACATCTATTGGGGCAACGAGTGCGATATCGACATCCGTCGCGTTGCATGGCGTCGCGTGGTCGACATGAACGACCGCGCCCTGCGTCAGATCACTGCTTCGCTGGGTGGCGTGTCGAACGGCTTCCCGCGTGAAGCAGGCTTTGACATCACCGTTGCGTCTGAAGTTATGGCGATCCTCTGCCTGGCCAACGACTTGAAAGACCTGGAAAAGCGTCTGGGCGACATCATCGTAGCTTACCGTCGCGACAAGACCCCGGTCTACTGCCGCGATATCAAGGCTGAAGGTGCAATGACCGTACTGTTGAAAGACGCTATGCAGCCGAACCTAGTACAGACGCTGGAAAACAACCCGGCCTTTGTGCATGGCGGCCCGTTTGCCAACATTGCGCACGGCTGTAACTCGGTCATCGCGACTAAGACCGCACTGAAAGTTGCGGACTATGTCGTGACCGAAGCGGGCTTTGGTGCCGACCTGGGTGCCGAAAAGTTCATGAACATCAAGTGCCGCAAAGCTGGCATCGCTCCGTCGGCCGTTGTTCTGGTTGCCACCGTGCGCGCGATGAAGATGAACGGCGGCGTTGCCAAGGCAGATCTGGGTGCGGAGAACGTGGATGCGGTTCAG
>JBCBUG010000010.1:0-133796 GCA_039818265.1 Pseudomonadota bacterium
ATCCTTGGGGAAATGGCAGCCTTTCAAGGAAATCATGCTGAAACCTGTTGGAGAACAATACGCGGACACCAAAAATCGAAATCTACACGCTCGTCAATCTAGGTCCAAAGTTTGCGACACAACCAACGCGGTCTGGCCTGTCAGCCGGCGATCATCGGGATCGGTCTGGGCGGGTCTAAGGATATCTGCATGACGCTAGGCAAGAGGGCCTCGACCCTTCGGATCGTGGGCAGCCGTAACTCTGACCCGCGTATTGCCGAGATGGAGGATGAGTTCAAGGAACTGGGCAATTCCATCGGCATGGGCGCCATGGGATTTGTAGGAAAGAACATGGTGATCGATTGCAATATCGAGGTTGGCTATTGCCACACCGGCGGGATGCCCATGTCGGTCCATGCGTTCTGCTTGTCGTCGCGCCGCGCGGTGGCGCGTATCCATGCGGATGGCCGGGTCGAGCACCGTACCGACCCGGATTGGTTTACGCCGTATCAGCGCCGTGCAACGGTGGACTGGGATCCAGTGCGGGAGGCGGCGGAATGAGTGGCAATTTGGACTGGCATTCCGCCCCGTTGAGCGACGACACCGTCATTGATGCGAAGTACCGCAACACTCAGAACGTCAGGCGCTACTTCAAAAGCCGCTTGGGCGATGATTTCAAGATGAACCGAAACTTTATGGCCTGGATGAAAGACAATTCCGGCAAAACTCTCAAAACAGCCTGCGGGGTATGGCGCGAGATGCAAAATGGGGCGACCAGATGAGTTTGCGCGAGATCGAGCTATCCACCACACCAAGTGCCGAAGACATCGCCGATCTGCGGCTTGGGGATATCGTCTACCTGACCGGGCTGATGTATACCGCCCGCGAAGGTGTCTATATGCGAGCGCTGGAGGATAAGGCGAATATTCCTATGGAGTCGCCCTCGGAAAGTGCCGCCAATTTCCATTGCTCACCTGCGGCGCGGATAAATGCGGATGGGTCCTTTGATATGGGGGCGGTAACGGCGACCGCGTCGTTTCGCTTTGCCAAATGGTTGCCGGAATGGATTGCAAAGACCGGAGCGCGATTGATCGTTGGCAAGTGCGGTATGTCCTCAAAGGACTACAAAGAGTATTTCGTGCCGAATGGGGCGGTTTACCTGTCCACCGTCGGCTACGGAACCGGGGCGTTGCTGGGGCGTGGCGTCGAGAATGTCGAGGCGGTGCATTGGAATGAGGAACTCGGTCTAGCGCAGGCGATGTGGGTGATCCGGTGCAAACGGATGGGGCCGTTCATCGTGGCCTCGGACATGAACGGAGACTGTTTGTTCGAACGCGAAAACGCCAAGATCGCCGAGAATATTGAACAGGTCTATGAGGGCACAAAGCCAGCCGTCATGAAACGGTATGGCGAAAGCGATGATCGCCGGGATGAGGTGATCTAAGGCCGCTTTACAGTGACCCGTACAGGGCCAGAACAGTTTGCGTTGCCGGTCGGGCGCGCATCGCTTTGTTATGTGCGGCCAGATTGGGATAAGGGTTCAGTGACAGATTGGCTGCCGCCATCCAGTGTTGCAACAGGAACAGATACGGGTCGCAAAAGCTGAACTGTGCGCCCATCGCCCAAGGGGTCATCTCCAATTGCTGTTCCAACAACTTCGCTGAGGCCGCAAGATTGCGTGGCGCGACACCGCGCATATCCTGCAGTGAGGCGTCCTGATCAGCCCACCGACTGCCGCGTTTGAGATGGGCCAATCCGACATGTACGGTCGAACAGAGATAGGCGCAGAGAGACCGCGCCTGTGCCTGCGCAAAGTCGCCTTTGGGCATCAGACCCGCCTTAGGATGGGTGGCCGCAATATACTCCAGAATAGCTGGGTTTTCGGTCAGAAGCCCCTCGGGCGTTTCCAGAACCGGGATGCGCCCCTTTGGGGTTTTACGCAAGAAATCCGGGCTGCGATGCGCCCCGTCGGGAATTGAGATTTCGACCGCCGTGAAGTCCGCCTCGGCCTCGACCAAAAGGATATGTGCGGCAAGCGCGGAGGAGCCTTTGGAATAGTAGAATACAAGCATCCCGGTCGGCCCTTCCTGTTGATCTTGCGTTTGGACTATAGAACCTCGCTAGCCATTGCGCCCAGCCCCACCAACAGCGTCAACAAGATCAAAAGCCGTCGGAAGCCTGTGTCGCTTAGGCGGCGAAACACCATGATGCCGATTTGCGCTGCGATCAGACCGCAAGGAACGGTCACCAGCAGTGCTTTCACGGCGGTGCCATCATAGGCGCCCTTGATAAAAAGAAGAAAAATCGTGGTGCTGAGGATCACCACATTGAACGGCTGTAAAACCGCGCGGGTTTCGGACTTGGTCCAGGGACGCAAAGATAGCCACATCGCGGGGATCGCACCTGAAACAGCGGAGGCCCCACCCAGAATGCCGCCGGTCAGGCCAACCCCGGAATCCAGCCAGGGTGTGCGACGCTCGAAAGCCGGAAGGGTCGCGCGAAAACCGAAATAGCCGCCATAGAGGATCAGAAACGCCGCCACGCCGATCCGTAAAGTGCGCGCGTCGATCTGGTTCAGAAGCGCCAACCCAAGCGGCACGCCGATCAGGCCTGGTAAAAGAAAGCGCAGCAATCTGCGCGGCTGGGCAAGAATGTCGGCCCTGACGATCCAAAGCCCTTGCAACCCGGCGAGAACGGACATGAGCGCAACGATTGCGACCGAAGTCACCGGAGGCAGGACAACAAGGTAGAATCCAAGGGCAAAGAGCGCAGTCCCGGTGCCCGCAAGCCCGTTGATGAACCCGCCCGCAGCTGCGCCGAGGATCAGATAGGAAACCGTTTCAAATGTCATGCGCAGGCGTGTGTCCGGTGCTTTTGGACGCAGCTATCACACCATCCAATGCATTGAAAAGCGCATCCATGGCCAACACCTTTGTCTGAGCTTTCGGGGAGATCAGACCCAATATTCTGCAGGGTGCGTCTGCGCCAAGGCTGAGCTGGTTGACCGGCAGAGGGTCCAGAGGTTGGACCGCCAGTTGCGGCACGATGGAAACACCCAGATTTGCGTGGACCATGCTGGCGATGGCGTCTAACCCATCAAGCTCCATCGCCTCGTTAACGCGGATGCGTTTTGACAGAATCCAGTTGTCAATCAGCGCACCCACAACGGCGGTTCGGTTGAACCGGATAAAGGGCTTCGTTTTTAACAGGGCGATCGGATCTTGCCCGATTTCTTCACGGGCCGTGATCAGTTGCATCGGTTCCTCGACCAGCGTTCGAAAGATGACGCCCTGAGGCATCACCGAGGGTCTGGTAACCAGAGCTGCATCTAAATTTCCGCGCGCGAGTTCCGCCAGCAGCGTACCGGTTAGGCCAGGTTTAAGATGCAGACCCAGTTTAGGATGTTGCGCCTTCAGTCGGGCCATAGCCTGCGGGGCCAGACCTGTCAGCGTGGTGCGCAGGACGCCAAGCCGTATGGTACTGGCCAGCTCGCCTTTTTCATGAAGGGAGGGGACTAAATTGTCGTAATCCGCGATGATCTTGCGGGCTTTTTCGACCACTTGATGCGCGATCGGGGTCAGCTCGGGCGTGCGGGTGCGGCGATCAAACAGGGTGACCCCAAGATCAGCCTCAAGCACTTGCATCTGTTGGCTGACAGCGGCATGGGTGACATGCACCACATCTGCCGCCGCGCTGAAGGTTTTGGTATCTGCAATCGCCACAAGTGTGCGCAGCATTCGAATGGTCACAGTCGGCACCTTTGAACTGAGAGGTGCCGACTGGTTAACCTGTTTTGGGGCAGTTTTGAAAAGGCTTGTATCTAGAGAATGGCGCGTTCCGCCAGCCCGGCCTCATCTGCTAGGCGCGCTGCGACCGAGGCGACGGCCAGGTCTTGCAGGCCGACGCCGGTGCCGTCGAACAGCGTGATTTCATCATCGCTGTTGCGTCCCGGATGATCGCCGTTGATGACGGCCCCGATGGGGGTGATCTGATCTTCGGTCAAGGTGGCGTTTGCGATGGCATGTTGCGCCTCGCCAATGGTGATGGACTGTGCGACCTCGTCGGTGAAGACGCTGGCCGAAGCGACCAGAGCGGGGTCGACCTCCTGCTTGCCTTTGGTGTCAGTGCCCATGCAGGCCAGATGCGTGCCGGGTTTGATCCAGTCTTTCATCAAAAGCGGTTCAAAGGCCGAGGTGATGGTGATGATCACATCTGCCTGTGCGCCCAGGTCTTCTTGACTGACCGCCTCGAAACCCAGCCCCAGCTCGGTCGCGACTGCGCCTAGGCGGGGCAGCATCTCGGGGTGGGGGTTCCAGGCGACGACTTTTTCAAAGTCGCGTTGTTCGGCAGCGGCGCGCAGCTGGAAGGCGGATTGGTGGCCTGCTCCGACCATGCCCAGCACCTTGGCATCTTTGCGCGCCAGATGGGCGATGGACACAGCGGATGAGGCCGCAGTACGAACAGCGGTCAGATAGTTGCCGCCGACCAGCGCCGAGAGGCGTCCGGTATCGGGGTCGAACAGAAAGACAGTGGATTGATGGTTGGTCAGCCCCTTGTCCATATTGCCCGGCCAGTAGCCGCCGGACTTGACGCCCAGTACCTGACCGGCGCGGTCGAAGCCGGATTTGAAGCCATAGAGCGCGTCGGCATAGCCGATGGCCTCGCGGATGACCGGGAAGTTATAGGCGTCGCCGCGCGCCATGGCAGCGAAGACGTCTTGCACGGCTACGAATGCCTCGGCGCGGCCAACCAGTTGCTGGCAGAGGTCTTCTCCGACGATCAGCAGGGGTTTGTCAGTCATATCTTTCATGATCCTTTCCCCGGTTCAGAAGGCTTTACCGCGCGCGGAGACCGGCCAAAGCGCTTCAACCTTCCCGTTCCGAACACCCACATACCAATCATGCACATTGGCGGTCGGGTCGCAGTGACCGGGCACCAGATGCAGCTTGTCATTGACTTTCAGAATCCCGTCCGGGTCCGACACGACGCCGTGTTCGTCCGAGCATTTGATGTATTCCACATCCGAGCGACCAAAGATCACCGGCAAGCCGCTGTCGACGGACTGGGCTTTAAGGCCGGCATCTACGATGGCCTTGTCGGCCTTGGCATGGCTCATGACGCTGGTCAGGATGAAGAAGGCGTTCTCCCACTCTCCCCGGTCGATGCGATTGCCGTTTTCATCGAGAATGCGGCCATAATCGGCATCCATAAAGGCGTAGGACCCGCATTGCAGTTCGTTATATACGCCCGAGGTACTCTCGAAATAGTAAGACCCGGTGCCGCCACCGCCGACGATGTCACAGTCCAGCCCTTCGGCCTTCAATCCATCCACGGCGTCTTTCACCTGTGCCACGGCGATGTCGATCTTGGCTTTGCGATCCTCGTACAGGTCCATGTGCTGCATGGCGCCCTGATAGGCTTGGATACCGGCAAACTTGAGACCCGGGGCTGCGTCGATGGCCTTGGCGATGGTGATGACCTCGGGCGTGTTGGTCACGCCGCAGCGACCCGCACCGCAGTCGATCTCGACCAGACATTCGATTTGGGTGCCGTGGCGCTGGGCCACTTCGGACAGGTCGGCGACATTGTCGATATCGTCGACGCAGCAGATGGTCCGCGCACCCAGCTTGGGCATCCGCGCCAACCGGTCGATCTTGGCCGGGTCACGCACCTGGTTCGAGACCAGCACATCCTTGATACCGCCGCGCGCAAAGACCTCGGCCTCGGAGACCTTCTGGCAGCAGATACCGCAGGCGCCGCCCAGCTCGACCTGCAGCTTGGCCACGTCGACGGATTTGTGCATCTTGCCATGGACCCGGTGGCGCATGCCGTGGGCCTTGGCATAGTCACCCATCTTCTTGATGTTTTGCTCCAGCGCGTCCAGATCCAGCACCAGCGCCGGGGTCTGAATGTCGGATGCGTCCATGCCGATGGCGGCGGGGATGTCAAAGCCGACCTCAAGCTGGTCGATGTTTACAGGCTTGTTCATGATGTCCTCCTCAACCCTTGATCCAGGGCAGTTTGTCCAGATCCACATTGCCGCCGGTGATGATCACGCCGATACGTTTGCTTTTGAAGACCTCGGGGTGTTTCAGGATGGTGGCCAGCGGCACGGCGCAACTGGGCTCCATCACGATGCGCAAGTATTTCCAGGTGATCTTCATCGCTGCGATGATCTCGTCTTCGCTTGCGGTGTGGATGTCGCTGACGAAGTTTGAGACAAAGTGCCAGGTGTTTTCCTTGAGCGGTACTTTCAGCCCGTCGGCAATGGTCACCGGGGCGTCATCGGCGATTATGTGACCGGCCTTGAAGCTGCGATAGGCATCGTCGGCCTGTTCCGGTTCCGAAGCATAAATCTGCACATCGGGCGCGAGGTTCGACAGGGTCAGGCAGGTGCCCGAGATCATGCCGCCGCCGCCGATGGGCGCAACCACCGCGTCCAGACCGTCAGTTTGGTCCAGCAGTTCCGCCGAACAGGTGGCTTGCCCCGCAATCACACGAGGGTCGTTGTAGGGATGTACGAACTCACCGCCGGTGCGGGCCTGAACTTCGGCAAACACCGCCTCACGCGAGGTGGTCGAGGGCTCGCATTCGGTGATGATCCCGCCATAGCGGCGCACCGCGTCTTTCTTGGCCTGCGGCGCTGTGCGCGGCATCACCACGTTGCAGGGGATGCCCCGGCGACCAGCGGCATAAGACAGGCTGAGCGCATGGTTGCCGCTGGAATGCGTGCAGACACCGCGCTGGGCGGCCTCATCATTCAGGCCAAAGACCGCGTTGCAGGCGCCGCGCACCTTGAAGGCCCCGGCCTCCTGAAAGTTTTCGCATTTGAAGAACAGCTGCGCGCCTGTCAGATCGTCCAGATAGGCCGAGCGCAGCAGCGGTGTGCGATTGATATGCGGCCTGATCCGCTCATGCGCCTCGCGCATATCGGCGATGGTCAGGCAATCGGCAGTGGTCATCGTGTCAAGCATCAGGGCCCTCCTTACGCTGCGGATTTCATTGGGGCTGCGTGGCTTGCACGGAAGTATTTCTGTGCCGCCGCAACACCGCTGCCCAGCTTGATCGGATAGTCCAGATCGGCCATCGCCATTTCGATAGTGGCAAGACCGGACAGAACCATCACTTCCGTCAGACTGCCCAGATGGCCAATGCGGAAGGCCTTGCCGTTCATCTCGCCCAGACCAATGCCAAAGCTGACGCCATAGGCGTTGAAGGCATGATCGGTCAGCGCATTGCTGTCGAAGCCCTCGGGCACATAAATCGCGCTGACGGTGTCTGAGTAGAGATCTGGTGACTGCGCCACCAGATCCAACCCCCAGGCTGAGGTGGCTTTGCGCACGCCTTCGGCCAGGCGGAAATGGCGGGCATAAACATTGTCGAGCCCTTCTTCGAACAGCATCTTCAGGCTTTCGCTCAAGCCATAGATCAGTTGCAGCGGTGGGGTATACGGAAAGCCGCCCGAGGCGTTGGCATTCATCATGTCGCGGAAATCAAAGAAGGTGCGCGGCAGCTTGGCCGTTTCCATCGCCACCAACGCATTGGGGCTGACACACAGGATCGCCATGCCGGTGGCCAGCATGAAACCCTTCTGAGAGCCTGACACTGCGATATCAACGCCCCAGTCATCGAATTCGAAAGGCATCGAGGCCAGAGAGCTGACGCAATCCACAAACAGCATCGCCGGGTGACTGCAGCCGTCCAATGCCTTGCGTACGGCGGCGATATCCGATCGCACACCGGTGGCGGTTTCGTTATGGGTGACCAGAACGGCCTTGATCTCATGGCCGGTATCGGCGGCCAAAGCCTCGGCAAATTTCGTCGTCGGCGCGCCGCTGCCCCAGGCGCGTTCTATGATCCGAACATCCAGCCCATGACGTTGGCACAGGTCGATCCAGCGGTGGCTGAACATGCCATTGCGGGCGACGAGAACCGTATCGCCGGGGCTGAGCGTGTTGGTCACTGCGGCCTCCCACCCGCCAGTTCCGCTGGCAGGGAAGGTAATGATCTGTCCGGTCGTGGTGCCGAAGACTGTTTTGGTGTCTTCCAGAACCGGCGCGAAGGTCTCAACGAAATCCGGAGCGCGGTGGTCCTGAGTCTGTACCTGCATCGCCAGGCGCAAACGGTCGGGGATGTTGGTGGGGCCGGGAATAAAGACCGGGTTCTGGTTGGACATTGTCGCTTCCTCCGCTTTGAGAAGAGTGTCCTATCCGGTGGTCAGAACTGCAATTTTCTCGAAAATGTTTTTTGGGAGGATAGGAAGTCGCGTAAATCACTGGAAATGAAAGAAAGCTTAATTTTTCATTTTGATGGGATAAAATTGGGTGAATTAAAAAATGTGTGTGGGGCGCGCAAAATTGAAGAAAATCTGCGCGAGATTGATCTCGGATTCGTTCGTGATGTTTGTGGTTTGATAGCTGTCGCGTCCAATGTCTTTTTTGCGCAAGAGCAGTTAGGGAAGATAGGCGGGGCCGGGGCCCCGCCCAAGCGCTTTAGGCGCCGATGATGTTGTGGCCGGGGCCATAGGGGAAGCCGGTGATGTTTTCTGCGCCATTTTCGCCCACGACCAGAATGTCATGTTCGCGATAGCCGCCTGCACCGGGCTGGCCTTCGGGGATCCACAGCATTGGTTCGATCGAGACGACCATGCCGGGTTCCAGCACTGTGTCGATATCCTCGCGCAGTTCCAGACCGGCCTCGCGCCCGTAATAGTGGCTGAGGATGCCGAATGAGTGGCCGTAGCCGAACGAGCGGTAGTCCAGCAGGCCTTCCTGAGCGAAGAAGCGGTTAATCTCGGCCGTGATGCCCGAGCAGGTCGCGCCGGGTTTGATCAGGCTGAGGCCAAGTTCATGCGCCGCCACATTGGCCTGCCACAGGCGCAGGCTTTCGGCGTCAGGCTCGCCCAGGAACAGGGTGCGTTCCAGTGCGGTGTAATAGCCCGAGATCATCGGAAAAGTGTTCAGCGACAGGATATCGCCTTTTTGTAGCGCGCGTTTGGTCACCGGGTTATGCGCCCCGTCGGTGTTCAGACCGGATTGAAACCATACCCAGGTGTCGCGGTATTCGGCTTGCGGATAGGCGCGGGCGATTTCTGCCTCCATCGCATCGCGGCCTGCCATGGCAATCTCGATCTCGGTTGCACCTTCGCGGATCGCGGCGTGGATGGCGGCACCCCCTACATCGGCGGTGCGCGCGCCGCCTTTGATCAGCTCGATCTCTTCGGCGGATTTGACCATGCGGGCGGCCATGGTATCGGGTGCGATATCCACCAGTTCGGGCGCGCCCAGCATGCGCAGGGCGGTATCGCGAGCGGCCAGCGTCATGTGATCGCCTTCGATGCCGATACGTTTCGCGCCCCCAATCAGGCTGGCCACCGCGCGCCAGTAATTTTCGCGCTGCCAGTCGGTATAGATCACATTTTCATCGACCGAGCGCCGCCAGGGCTGACCCGCATCGATATTGGCGGACACGGTTGTGCAGGCGTCCTGCGTGACGACGCAACCATAGGGGCGGCCAAAGGCGCAATACAGAAAGCCCGAGTAGTAGGCGATGTTCTGCATTGAGGTCAGCAGTACGGCGGGAATGTCCTGCTGTGACATGACGGCCCGCAGCTTGGTCAGGCGGCGGTCGTATTCACCTTTGCTAAAGGGCAGGGGGGCCTTTTCACCATTGTGGCAGGTGAAGAATTCGGGGCGATTGGATAGGTCTTTCATCATACGGTCTCTCATCTATGCCGGGAAAAGCAAGAACCCGGCCACATGTCCCGGCGTTCAGGACAGGCGGTCTCGGGGTCCGAGAGCCGATCACCCCCTTACGTGCCGCGACGCCATCGCAGCGGGGGTGAACAGGGAAATCGTTAGATCAGACGATGCGATCCGTCAAGCGGGGGAAAGCCCCCGCAGACGTTCCGAACGACGGCGCAGCAGTTCGACCGTTGTCAGCAATGCGATGGACAGCACCACAAGGATCGTGGCGACCGCCAGAATGGTCGGGCTGATCTGTTCGCGCAGGCCGGTGAACATCTGCCAGGGCAGGGTTTTCTGACTGGCGGAGCCGACGAACAGGACCACAACAACCTCGTCGAACGAGGTGATGAAGGCGAACAGCCCGCCCGAGATCACGCCCGGCAGGATCAGCGGCATCTGGATCTTGAAGAACGTCCGGACCGGACCTGCACCCATATTCGCTGCCGCACGCGTCAGCGAACGGTCAAAGCCCACCAGTGTTGCGGTCACGGTGATGATGACAAAAGGAATGCCAAGCACGGCGTGGGCAAGGATGACTTTCAGATAGCCCACGAAGTTCTTGTTCATGCCCAGCGTGCCTTCCAGAAAGCGGCCAATGTCGCTGTAAAAGAAGAACATGCCTGTGGCCGAGATGATCAGTGGCACGATCATGGGGGAAATCAGGATACCCATGATGGCGCGTCGTCCCGGCACGTGGGATTGGCTGAGACCGATGGCAGCCAACGTGCCCAGCGTCACGGACAGAACCGTCGCAATTGGTGCGATGATCAGCGAGTTCTTGAAGCTGCGCTGCCATTCGTTGTTCGTGAAGAAGTCGCGGTAATGCTTGAGCGAATACCCCTCGGGGTCGAGCCGCAGCATCTCGGGCGTGAAGGTAAAGAAGTCCTGCGCGTTGAACGACAGTGGCAGAACCACAAGGATGGGTGTTATCAGGAATACGAAGATCGCACCACAGATCACCCGGAACAGGTAGTGATAAAACACCTGTTTTGCGGTCAGGTATGGCAGCAACTTCTGGCGATAGCGGCCTTCATAAAGCCAATAGGTGAACCAGGCAAAAAACCACCCGCCCAACAGGCCCAGGACACCGCCAAGGGGTCCGGCAAGCAGGAACCCTCCGATTCCGAAGCCAAGGATGTTGATCCAGCGGGCCAGTTGTTCGTTTTTTAGGACGGTGATGTAGACCCAGGCCAGCGCGGCGATCAGGGCGGCGCCGATCAAAATACCCAGGAAGATTGACCCATTGCCTGCGCCGACAAAGACGCCGGCAAAAGCCCCGGCCAATGCCAAGCTGGGCAGGACCATCGAAAGCGGTTTGCGGGATATCGGAGTAAGTGCGGCCATCTTGATTATCCCAGCTTCACGTTATCAATGCCCACGATCTTGTCGTAGCACCAGTAGAGCAGCAGCACGACCGCCAGAAGGATGGTCCCAAGTGCCGCGGCCAGTCCCCAGTTCAGCGAGGACGAGATATGGTAGGCGATCCGGTTCGAGATGAACACGCCCTTGGTGCCGCCCACGATTTCCGGCGTGATGTAGTAGCCGATGGCCAGAATGAACACGAGGATCGAGCCCGCGCCAATGCCCGGAATGGATTGCGGGAAATAGATGCGCCAGAAGGTTGTCCAGTTGGTGGCCCCCATGGATTTCGCGGCGCGGGTGTAAGAGTGCGGAATGGTCTGCATCACCGAATACATTGGCAGGATCATGAACGGCAGCAGGATATGCGTCATCGCGATGATCGTTCCGATTTGGTTGTTGATGATCACCAGCCGTGCGTCATCGGCCACCAGACCAAGCCAGACAAGGGTTTCGTTGATCACCCCCTGTTGTTGCAGCATGACCTTCCACGCTGAGGTTCGCACCAAGAGCGACGTCCAAAACGGCAGGAGAACCAATATCATCAATATGTTCGAAACGCGCATCGGCAGGGTCGCCAGCAAATAGCTAACTGGGTAGGCCAACAGGATGCACGAGGCGGTGATCACCAGCGACATGAACAGGGTCCGGCCGAACAGCTTGATCAAGATCTGCTTGTCTTCGGGCTGGGATTGCGCGCCCTCGGGCGTGCGGCGCATATCAACCGCATTCAGAAAATAGCCATTCGTCACTGCAGGCGAGTGCGTCTTGATGACCGCCCAGGTGTTGGGCTCTCCCCAGCCGTCGTGGATTTCAATAATCTGATCTTTGAACGGCCCGTCTGTTTGGGGGTCCAGCTTTTTGATTTGACGACCGGACCGGCGGAACATCGAAGACATGCCTGTTTCTTCGTAGTTCAGACGCGAGCCCAGACGGGTATGCGTTTTGTTGTCGATGGCGACAACCATGTCGCGAACAAAGGCGTCATAGACGGCCTCGTCAGGCAATTCACCGGATTTTTCATCCCAGTCGCCTAAGGCCTGAACCGTCAGCGGCAGGGTTTCGGCGACTATGCTGTTTTCGACCGAACGAAACAGCATCGAGGCAATGGGAACGATGAAGGAGAACATGACAAACAGAAGCAGCGGGGCGATCAGCATCAAAGCCCTAAGCTTTTGCCGCCGCAATGACCGCGCCAGTGACTGTTTCAGCGGCGTACCGTCTGCAGCCAGCATTGGCCCTGCGTTTTCGCTTGCGTCCGTCATCATTATACCCTGTTTTGTCTTGGTCTGGGGGCGGCGCACCGCCCCCGACGGTTTTATGACTTCAAGCCCGGCTTATTGTGCCAGCCACGCCTGGAATTTGGCGTCGATGTCATCACGGTAGTCGGCCCAGAACTCGTAGTTATAGAGGAACGTGTTCTTGGCGTTGTTGGGATCGGTCGGCATATGCGGTGCCATGTCGATACCAAGATCGGCATGCTTGCCAACCAGCGGTGCTGACGAGGCACGGGCCGGGCCATACGAGATGTATTTGGCCTGGTCTGCCAGACGCTGTGTATCGGTGGCGAACATGATGTAGTCCAGAGCCTGTTGCTGACGCTCTTCGCTCAGACCGGCGGGAATGATCCAGCCGTCCAGATCGAACACCTGCGCGTCCCACAGCATGGCGACGGGCTGGTTCTGCTCTTCGATGACGCTGAACAGACGACCGTTATAGGTCGAACCCATCACAACCTCGCCATCGGCCAGCAGCTGCGGTGTATCAGCACCGGCAGACCACCAGACAACGCTATCTTTGATGGTGCCCAGCTTGGCCAGCGCCTGGTTCTGACCTTCTTCGGTGGCCAGTACGTCATAGACGTCATCCTTGGCCACGCCATCACAGATCAGAGCCCATTCCATGTTGTTGATCGGGCGCTTCTCTAGCGAACGCTTGCCTGGATAGGCTTCCAGATCGAAAACCGCGCAGACATCGGTGGGCGGAGTGTCGCCAACCAGGTCGGTGCGATAGCCGAAGGTCGTCGAGTAGACGATCTGCGGGATAAAGCAGTCGCTGACCAGCAGGTCACCGAAGTCTTCCGAAGCAGGTGTGCCATCGGGTGCCGGTGCCAGCATGGTATCCGGGTCGATTTCCAGTGCCAGACCTTCGTCGCACAGGCGGATCGCATCAGCGGCAACCACGTCCACCACATCCCATGTGATGTTGCCCGCTTCGTTCATGGCGCGCAGTTTCGCGACCGCTTCGGCCGAGCTGTCATCATTCAGGATGGTGACGCCGGTCTTTTCCGAATAGGGCTCGTGATACGCTTTCAGCTGAGACTTCGAATAGGCGCCGCCCCACGAGACAATTGTCATCTCTTGAGCCGAAACGGCACCAGCAGCCGTCGCAAGCGCGGCCACCGTCAGTAGTGTCTTTGTCGGTTTCATATGATACTCCCAGTAAGTCCCGTTTGTTGTAGTGTCAGCTGGCGCACGGGTTCTCGCCAGCCGGTCCCTCGGTGAAACCGCGCTTGTACTGCGCGGTTTGGTCTATGCGTCAAGCGCACGACAATCCTTTGCCAGCCAGCCAATGTCGATCTCTTGGCCTGGCTGAAGGCGAATGGCATCGGGGGCGTTGCGCGTCTTGACGATGAACTCGTCATTCCCGGCAACCGACATGCGGAAGCGGAACACATCACCCATATAGATGAACTCTTTGACCGTTGCCTTTAGCGTATGCGCATCGGCATGCAGGCGGTCCTTGTTGAATTCGACGCGCTCGGGTCGGATGGACACTTTGGTCCGGTCACCCGGAGCGTTCACATTGATTGGAACCGCATCAATCTCGGAACCGTCATCCAGCTGCACAACGCAAGCGCCACCATCAATCGACTTCACCACGCCTTCCAGCGTATTGTTTTCACCGATGAACTGCGCGACGAAACTGTTTTCGGGTTCCTCATACAGCTGATCCGGCGGAGCCAGCTGCTGAATGCGGCCATCATCGAATACTGCAACCCGGTCTGACATGGTCAGAGCTTCGGTCTGGTCGTGGGTCACATAAACTGTCGTGATGCCCAGCTCATGCGCAAGGCGGGTGATTTCGAACTGCATATGCTCGCGCAGCTGTTTGTCCAGCGCGCCAAGCGGTTCGTCCATCAAGACCAGCTCGGGCTCAAACACCAGCGCACGCGCGAGCGCGATCCGCTGTTGCTGACCCCCGGACAGTTGCGCCGGACGGCGGCCGCCAAAGGCCCCCATCTGAACCATATCCAGCGCGCGTTTGACCTTTTCCTCACGCTCGGATTTGCCCAGCTTGCGCACTTCAAGCGGGAACGAGAGGTTCTCGGCCACGGTCATATGCGGGAACAGAGCGTAGTTCTGAAAGACCATGCCGATGCCACGCTTGTGCGGTGGGATGTTGTTGATCGGCTTGCCGTCCAGAAGAATTTCACCATGAGTGGCGGTTTCAAACCCGGCCAACATCATCAGACAAGTTGTCTTGCCCGAGCCCGAGGGGCCCAGCATGGTCAGAAATTCACCTTTTGGCATGGCGAGGTTAAGATCTTTGACGACGAGGTTTTCGCCATCATAAGATTTTTGAACGCGTTGGAATTCGACAAACGCGGCGTCGTTCATAGATTCGGTCACAAGACCCCCTGTAGCGTCAAATGATTATCCGCGTTTTGCGGATTCCATTGATCTGTCTGAAAGATTTAAGACCAAGGCGGTTACGTAATGCAACAAGAAATCTTGGATTGAATAACAGCGATCAAAAAATGTTAATCTCACGAACAATTTGATCAATAATTGTCGCCCTGGCGAACAATTTCAACACTTGGTGAGTCGAACGCTGCTTGTTGTGCCGGCTGTTTAGGGACTGTTCGCATTCAACGTTATTGTTCTCTGTAATGTTGTTTTCTGAATGCAGTTGGTGTTGTTCCAGTTTGATCCCGAAAAGCGCGGTTGAACGGACCGAGTGAAGAAAAACCGACATCAAAAGCGATGCTGAGCACGGTGCGAGCCTCCATTTCGGGTTCGGTCAGTAGTTTTTGTGCCTCGGTGATGCGGAGCGTGTTGACGTAGCTGGGAAAGTTCCGGTGCCCCATGCCCTGATTGATCGCGGCCCGGATGCGATGCTCTGGCGTGTGCAGATGCGCCGCAAGCTGGGCCACGGTCAGCCCCTCGTGACGCCACAACCCTTTTTCCATAGCTTGTTGAATGCGTTGTGCCAAAGCTGCCTGGGTCGGGTTGGCCGGTGCGTTTTCAGAAGCGCCGCATGGCGCGGTGCGCCAGATATCCGGGCGCAAATATGCCGACCAAACAAGAAACGACGCCGCTGACAGGAATATAACGCCCGCTTGCAGGGCAAACAGCCCGCGCGGCATTGTGCGGTCCAGTTGCAGGATCTCAACGGCGGTGATGACGCTGGCAAGGCCCAGAACCCAGACCAAGAACCACCGCCGGAATCGGCGGCGCTGGGCGATCAGGTCATTCGCGTCCCCGCGTATCACCACACTGAGCATGTGAAAAAGCAGTACAAGCGCAGCGATGCCACGCAGTGCCGCGATCCAAATGTGCAGATGTGACAACCAGGCCGAAGCGATAACTATAACGGCAAGGCTGATCTGCCATGGTCTTACATCCGCTTGATCCTGAAACAGCTCCAGCGCAGCCCAATACAGCAGAACTGGTACCAGTGACGCCACCCAGATCAGTACGGTCTGTGCCATCGGGTGCAGCGGGATATCTGGTGTGGATACGATCAGGTAAGGGCAAAGGCACAAGCAGAGCGTTGCCACAGAAAGGTTTTTTCTGTTCACGCGACCGCTGAGGAAAATACAGGCGCATAAAACAAGGGCGCCGAGGGCGGCACCTCTGAGAAAGATATCAATCAGCGCAAGATCGGGCATTCTGATCCCAACAGAACGG
The DNA here is from genome assembly GCA_039818265.1 of Pseudomonadota bacterium. Classification (GTDB taxonomy): domain Bacteria; phylum Pseudomonadota; class Alphaproteobacteria; order Rhodobacterales; family Rhodobacteraceae; genus Ruegeria. The sequence continues at coordinate 15,998 of JBCBUG010000010.1, forward strand.
GCGTTTCCTGTCTGGGTCAACGGTATGGGCTGGTCGATTTCAAAAAACCCTAGCCGATTCTTAAGAAAACCCGCCGGTCTTTGAAATCGACAGGTCATGTGCAGTGGAGCGTGCCAAGCCTTCGCTCGTATCCATTCAGACGACGGAGCCTACTATGTTGACCTTTTCCAATATTATGACCCTTTATGCCGAGGTGTTTGGTGCAGACCTTCTGCGCTATCTCATCGGAGCTGGCGGCACCTATCTGGCGATCAATATCCTGCTTTCGCGTCGATTGAGCCGCCAGAAGATCAGACCCTCGGACCCGCCTAAGGGACAAATCAGGCGCGAAGTATTGGCCAGCTTGCGCACGGTTCTGATCTTCGCGGCTGCCGGGACGTCGATCGCGTTGGGCGCGCGGGCTGGTTTGATGACGATATATCCCGAGGTTGCAGATCGCGGGTGGTGGTATTTTCTGTTCAGCGTGGCCGCGCTGATCATCTTGCATGACGCATGGTTTTACTGGAGCCATCGCCTGCTGCACCATCCGCCCCTGTTCCGGCGGTTTCACCGGTTGCATCACAGGTCGCATCAGCCGACGCCTTTCACCTCGTACAGTTTTGACGTAGGCGAGGCGGTTGTAAACGCGATCTACCTTCCGCATGTGTTGATCATCTTGCCTGCGCATCCCGTCGCGCTGTTCATCTTTGTCACCCATATGATGCTGCGCAATGCGCTGGGGCATTGCGGGGTCGAGGTATTCCCGGCCCGGCCCGATGGGCGGCCTGTTTTTGGCTGGATGACCACCGTCACGCATCACGATCTGCACCACGCTCATGCACGGTACAATCTGGGCCTGTACTTCTCATGGTGGGATCGGTTGATGAAAACCGAGCATCCGCAATATCATGAGAGTTACGCCCAAACAGCGCCGCGTCTATCGCGGGTTCGGCTGGGCATGGTTGGTCTGATCTTTGCGCTGATTGCGGGATTCCTGGCCGACCGGGCGCAAGCGTTTGATCTGAGCGGCAGCTACGCCTCGCCGGGTTTGGGCGTGGTGGTTCGGTTTGAAAACTGCCCCTCAGATTCGGCCGCGACCTGTGGTCGGCTGCTTTGGGTCTGGGATCAGGCCGATACGCCGCATGCGCGGATCGGTGATCTGATCCTGACCGGTTTGAAGTTCAACGGTGATGTCTGGGAGGGTCAGTTGCGCGACCCGGAAACCGGGCGTGTGTATCGGGGAACGATTCAAAGCGCCTCGGCTGTCAGCTTGAAGCTGCGAGGCTGCGCGGGGATCTTCTGCGCCAGTCAGACATGGCACTCGACGCGACATCTTCAAAGTGTATTGGGTCGCCTCGACCCCTGACCTGAGCCTTGATCAGCTGTCTTTTGGGGTGAAGTCCTGCGACACCGGCCCGCGATACTTTTCCATCAGCTCATCTGGAACCTCGGTCCCATCGACCAGAAACGGCAGAATGCCCCGGCGCAGTGACCGACCGCGCATCGCGTCCAGATCGGCGTCAGACCGGGTGACCCGCTGTGCCATGCGTCGCCCCCATGTCGCCAACATGCCATACAGGCGATCGATCTGCTCTGTATGGCTTTCTGTTTTGGCCAGGTCGTTGAACTCGTCTGGATCGTTTTGCAGATCGAACAACATCGGGCGGAACCCGCCCTCGGCATGGATCATCTTGAAACGGCCGTCAAAGACCATGAACAACCGCGCATCCGGGTTCGAAAGACCAAGCGCCTGACGCATCGGTGTGAGGCAATAATCATATTCGCTGATCACGAATTCGCGCCAGTCAGGTGCTTCCCCACGCACCCACGGCATCAGGCTGCGGCCTTCGAGGATATGGCCTGCCGGTTCCCCACCTGCGACTTCAAGGAAGGTGGGGGCCAGATCAATCTGTTCGACCAGCGCATCACAGGTGGTGCCGCGCGTTCCGTCTGCTTCGGGACGCGGATCGTAGAGGATCAGAGGCACTTTCACGGATTGCTCGTGGAACAGATCCTTCTCACCCAGCCAGTGATCGCCCAGATAGTCGCCGTGATCCGATGTCAGCACGATCATCGTGTTCTGCATCTGGCCCGTGGCTTCTAGGTGGTCCAGCAGACGGCCAAGGTGATCATCGCATTGCTTGATCAAACCCATATAGGCCGGGATGACCTTTTGCCGGGTCCCTTCCTTTTGGAAGGCTGCGGCGATTTTGTTATTCATGAACGCGGCGTAGACGGGATGGGGGTCGTCCCGCTCGACCTTGGCCCGCTTGGCCGGTGGCACATGGGCCGGGCCGTACATGTCGTGGTAGGGGGCGGGTACGATATAGGGCCAATGCGGTTTGATATAGCTGACATGGGCGCACCAGGGCCCCTTGGCCTGATCAATGAAGTCAATTGCTCGGTCGGTCAGCCAGGGGGTTTCGCTATCTTCCTCGCGGATATTGGCGGCTTTGTCGGCGTTTTGGAACAGCCAGCCGCTGGCGATTTCACCATCTTCGACCCCTGCATTGGCATGATTGGCCCAAGGGTTTTGGGCGTCATAGCCTTTGGATTTGAGATAGTCGTTATAGGGCGCGGGTTTTTCGTCATAGAACCCGTCGGGCCCCTCGGCCCAAAGCCCGTCATCGCGGACCCAGACGTCAAATCCGCATTCAGCCTGCCGTGCGCCAATGATGCTGTCGGGCGACAAGCCCAAACGCGCCATTCCGGCAGCGTCGGCTTTCATATGGGTCTTGCCGATCAGCCAGCACCCCATACCCGCGCCCCTTAAGTGATCGCCCAGCGTGACCTCGCCGACGCGCAGCGGATACCCGTTCCATTGCGCACCATGGGACGAGGCATAGCGCCCGGTGTAACAGCTCATCCGGCTGGCCCCGCAGATCGGCGATTGCACATAGGTGTTGGTGAAACGCACGCCCATCCGTGCAACCCGGTCAAAGTTCGGTGTGTCCAGATGAGGGTGCCCGGCGCAGCTGAGATAGTCGAACCGCAGCTGGTCATACATGATGAACAGGATATTCATGGCAGCCTTCAATGATCCTCTCCTTAAATCCTGCCAGATCAGGGGGCTGGTCTTTGCAATGAGGGGTGATAAGCGGGTTATCAGATGATCCTGGCCTGGTCAGTCGAATAATTTTCCCAATTCCTGGATTTCGGATTTACCTGCAACGCCTTCTTCGGCCAAGTTGGCCGCGATAGGAACGCCCCCGATGTCGGACTGACGCGAGCGTTTCACAGGACGGATCGAAGGAAAAGCCCGAGATGACAGAACGGAATGGTGGCGTTGTGCTGGTGGAATGCTTGCAGGCGCTGGGCGCCCAGCACAGTTTTGGTGTGCCGGGTGAAAGCTATCTGGCGGTGCTGGATGCGCTACATGATACCGGCAGCGCACGGGCAGGGGCAAATGGTGCGCTAGATTTCATCCTGTGCCGGAACGAGGGTGGCGCGGCCTTTATGGCAGCAGCATATGGCAAACTGACCGGACAGCCCGGTATCTGTTTCGTCACGCGCGGCCCGGGAGCGACCAATGCGTCGATCGGGGTACATACGGCGATGCAGGACAGTGCGCCGATGATCATGTTTGTGGGTCAGGTGGGCACGGACATGAAAGGGCGCGAAGCGTTTCAGGAGATCGACTATCGCGCTTATTTTGGGACCGTCGCCAAATGGGTGACCGAGATCGAGGCGGTAGATCGTATCCCAGAAATCATCGCCCGCGCCTGGACCACCGCCATCTCGGGCCGTCCGGGTCCGGTCGTCGTTGCCTTGCCAGAGGATATGCTGACTGCCGTCACCGATGTGCCCGCGCTGACCGGCCCGGCGGTTGTACATGAGCCCGGCCCGACGCCCGACGCCATCGCTGGTGTGATCTCGGCCCTGTCCGGTGCGGATCGCCCGTTGATCCTAATTGGCGGCGGGGGTTGGCGCGCCGACGGCAGTGCCGCGTTGCAGCGTTTTGCCGAAAGCTCAGACATCCCCGTTGTGGCCGCGTTCCGGTTTCAGGACCTGTTTGACAACCATTCCCCCAGCTATGTCGGCGATGCCGGAACAGGGATGACACCGGCCACACGGGCGCAGATACAAGGCGCGGATGTGATCCTGGCCATCGGCGTGCGGTTCGGAGAGATGACAACCGAAGGCTACACTTTGCTGAGCGTGCCCAAGCCGGAACAGAAGCTGATCCATGTCCACGCCTCGGACCGAGAGCTTGGCAAGGTCTACATTCCCGATCTGGGTATTCAATCTGGTCCAAATGCCTTCGCAACCGCCCTTTCCGAGCATGTGGCGAGTGGAGGATGGGCAGATTGGCGCGCACAGGCACATGCGGATTACGAGGCTGGTTTCGACCTGCCCGACCTGCCCAGCCCGGTGGATATGGGCAAGGTCTCGGCCTATTTGCGGGATCGACTGCCCGATGATGCAATCCTGACCAATGGCGCAGGGAACTTCACCGTCTGGCCGAACAAGTTTTTCAAATACGGCCCTCAACAACGCCTGTTGGCCCCGCAATCCGGTGCGATGGGGTATGGCCTACCCGCAGCCGTTGCCGCCAAAGTCGCGCATCCAGAGCGAACCGTTGTTTGCTTTGCCGGGGACGGGGATTTTCAGATGAATTCTCAGGAGCTTGGGACCGCCATGCAGGCGGGTGCGCAACCCATCGTGCTGATCCTGAACAATGGCACCTATGGCACCATTCGAATGCACCAGGAAAAGACCTATCCCGCCCGCGTTTCAGGGACCACGCTGGTAAACCCCGATTTCGCGGCACTCGCCCGGTCTTATGGCTATCACGGCGAACGGGTCGAACGAACCGAGGATTTCGAGGCCGCGTTCGAAAGGGCGCTGGCGTCGGATACGGGCGCGGTTCTGGACCTGAACATCTCAGCCGAAGCGCTGACCCCAAGGCAGACCCTCAGCCAGATGCGTGAAGGGGCGCAGAAGGCGGGGTCTTAGATCAGGTGGCCTAGCCGCTTAAATCGCACAGGACCGCTGAGATTTCTGAATGGTCGACAGAACGCGGTCAGACCTTTGACGTATCAGTTTGGGCGAATGCGGGTGGCAACTGATCGCTCCATTTTCTGAGTTCGTCCAGAAAACCAAGTGCGGTGGTGCCCAAGGCGGTGATCGAATATTGCACCGAAATTGGTGCGGTATCCATCACCTGCCGGTGCACAAGGCCTTGATGTTCCAGCTGCCTGAGCCGCTCGGTGATCATTTTCTTGCTGGCGCCGCCAATCATGCGGGACAGGTCATTAAATCGAACGGGTCCATCCTTGAGGTGCCACAGGATCGACCCGGTCCACTTGCCGCCGATAATCCGCATTCCGCGCTCAATCGCGCAAGGTTCGGCACAGGCGTTGCTTACGACGCGTCGCCCGTTTTTATCCTGTTTCACAACTGCCTGCATTCCTTGAACCCACAAATTTAACTAGGTTACCAAAAGTATACTGGTTGCTTTTTGATCTCTCAATCCTCAGATTCTGCAGGCTACTAAACTGATCCTGGTCAGCCTGTCCTGACATCTGAAACATGCCGAGGATAACCATGTCTCAACCCGAAATTCATCTGTACACCGCTGGCACCATGAACGGCTACAAGCCCGTCATTTTTTTGGAAGAAGCGGGCGTCCCATATGATCTGACCCATATCAACTTTTCAAAACAAGAGCAGAAGACGCCGGAGTTTCTGGCCCTCAACCCCAATGGGAAGATCCCGACAATCGAAGATCGATCCGAAGGGCGTGCAATCTTTGAAAGCGGTGCGATCCTGTGGCACCTGGCTGAAAAATACGGAAAGTTCCTGCCGACAGATCCAATCAAACGATCCGAGGTAATGCAGTGGATGCTGTTTCAGGTCGGTCACGTCGGCCCGATGATGGGGCAGGCAATGTTTTTCCAGCATATTGCCGCCCCCAACGGCCACGAGGAACCGTTTTCCATCCGCCGTTACGTCGACGAAAGTCGCCGCCTGATGGAGGTTATGAATGATCGCCTAGAGGGGCGTGACTGGATCGCCGCCGAAGAATACACGATTGCGGACATGATGTTATATCCTTGGGCGCGAGCTTATGTCTGGGCGCGGGTTAAGGTGGATGATCTGCCGCATCTGAATGCCTGGTTTGATCGGATCGATGCGCGCCCTGCGGTTCAGAAGGCGCTGACCATTCCAAAGGCGAATCCACAGTTTTGGGATGCCGATGCAGATGCCAGTGCTTTTGCAAAGGAAAACGCCGCCCGGTTCTCCGGTGATGTCAAAAACTGATCACTCGCGGAAAGCACGGTTGAAATAATCGGCCATCGGTTTGACCAGATAGGACAGGGGCGTGCGCTCATCGGTCTTAATCATCGCCTCAACCGGCATGCCGGGCAGAAGGGCTTGACCGTTCAGCCGCTCGACCTGTCCTTCATCGGGGACCAGCTCGGCCCGGTAGAAAGTGAAACCGGTTTGTTCGTCGGTGAATGTATCGGCCGAGACGTTGATCACATGGCCGTCAAGTTCAGGCGTTTCGCGCTGGTTGAAGGCGGGAAAGCGCAGGGCGACGGGCTGACCCACATGCAATTGGTCCACATGGATTGCATCCACTCGTGCGGCGACAAGTAATGGGGTATCTTGCGGCACCACATACATCATCGGCTCAGCCGGCTGGATCACCGATTGCAGGGCAAAGACCTGACTGCCATAGACGGTGCCCGAAACCGGCGCACGAATGTCCAGACGGGACAGGCGCTCGGACAGAGACAACCGCCGTTCCGATAGTTCCGCGACCTGCGATTGCACGTCGCGCAGGGTGGTAATCGCCTCTTCCCGTCGGGTGGCGTCCAGCTCAACGATCCGAATTTCGGTCGCGGCGATCTGTCCTTTGAGCCGAGCGATTGACGCCTCAAGGCGCCCGATCTCACCGCTCAGACTGGCCTCTTCCCGTTGCAGGGCCAGGACCCGGCTGGCCTGTGTCAGACCGCGGCTCAGCAGGCTTTGTTGATCTGCAAGCTCCTCGCGGATCAGCTCGACCTGCAGGCGGAGCGAGACCAGCTGCGCCTCGGTGCCGTCAATCTCACTTTCGGTTTGAACCAGCTGTTTTTTCAGCTGATCGGTTTGCTGGGTCATTGTATTCAACCGCGCCTCGAACAGCCGTTGTTGACCTTCGATCAGGTCGCGCTGGATGCCATGTTCTTGCTGAACGGCGTCCAGTTGAATGGCCAGGTCTTCGGGGGTGGCGCTGTCCCGTTCTGCTTCCAGCCGGGCACGGCGGGCGAGAAGTTCGAACAGCTGCGCCTCGACGATGGTATTTTCCGAAGACAGGAAGGTATCGTCCAGCCGCAAAAGCAGATCGCCGCTGGACACGACCGCACCGTCGCGCACAAAAATCTCGCCTACGACGCCGCCATCCGGGTGCTGCACCACCTGACGGTTGCTTTGCACCTCGATCGAGCCTGAGGACACAATTGCACCCGCCAGTTGGGTGTATACCGACCAGATACCAAGACCGCCGACCAGAATGGCAAGGGCTAAGAAACCCACTAATGCGGGCACGGTAATCCGCCAGGGTGTGCGCCCGTTGGTTTTCGTCTGCTCGGTCATCCGGCGTTCACCTGATTGAGGTTGCGTTTGATGGCACCTGCGTTTTGGACCATCGCGTTCAACACCTCGTCACGGGTGCCGAACTTGACCAGCTGTCCCTGTTCGACAACTGCCAAAGTATCACATTCCGAGATGGCCTGAGGTCGATGGGTCATGATGATGGCTGCTTTTCCCGCCTCTTTCAGCCCGCGCACTGCTGCGTTCAGCGCTTCGGTTCCATCCGCATCAAGGGCAGAGTTCGGCTCGTCCAAAATCAGCAGAACCGGGTCGCCATAAAGGGCCCGCGCCAGTGCGATGCGCTGTTTCTGGCCGCCCGACAGCTGGCTGTCATTGCCTTCCAGAAATGTGTCATAGCCCTTCTCCAAAGACAGGATCAGCTCATGCGCGTTGGCCTTTTTGGCCGCCTCAACCACAGCCTGCGGGTCGGGGTTTTGGGACATGCGGGCGATGTTTTCCGCGACCGACCCATTAAACAATGTCACCTGCTGTGGCAGATACCCAATATGCTGGCCCAGATCGGTGGGGTCATATTGATCCAGTGTCGCGCCGCCCAGCCGGATTTCCCCGGCAGCGGGCTGCCAGAGGCCCAGCAACGCCTTGGCCAGTGTGGTCTTGCCTGATCCGCTTTTGCCGATCACCCCAAGCGCCGTTCCGGGTTCCAGATTCAATGTTACATTGCGCAAGGTCGGTGCCGCCGCGCCCGGAGGGATCACAGTCAGCGCCTTGGCGGCCAGGCGTGCCTCAGGCGTGGGCAGCTTGGTGCGGTTGGGTTCAGGCGGGGTCTGGTCCAGAAACTGGTTGAGCGAGGTCCAGGCGGTGCGCGCCTTTTCGATCATGGACCATTGCCCAACTGCCTGTTCCACAGGGGCCAGCGCCCGACCCAGCAGGATCGACCCTGCGATCATCGCACCGGGCGACAATTCGTTCTGCAACACCAGCCACGCACCAAGCGCCAACATGGCCGATTGCAGAAACAACCGCAGCGATTTGGTCAATGAAGTGAAGCTGCCTGTCCAGTCACTGGCCGCGATCGTCTGACGCAGCGCATCAGTGCGCTGATTCATCCAGCGCAGGGTGACATCTTGTTGCATCCCCTGCGACCGGACGACCTCGGCCGCTTGGCGCGCATGTTCCGAGAAGGAGTTGGCCCGCGCCGATGCAGCCTGCGCCTCGGCCACCTTGCGGCGGGTCAAACCTTGGTTCAGCAAGGCAATGACGATCAAAAGCCCGCCACCCGCAACGGCCAGCCACCCCAGAAGCGGGTGGAATATGAAAATCGCTGCCAGGAACACCGGGGTCCACGGGATGTCCATAACTGCAAGCAGCACAGGCGACGAGCACAGGTTCTGGATCGACTCAAGATCGCGCAAAGCAGTGGCTGGGGCCGAGCGGGCCTGCGGGTTAAGTGACCGCCGCAACGTGGCATCGAACACCCGCTCATCCAGCTTGGATTGAAACCGCGCGCCAAACCGCGCCACGATGCGACCGCGGGCAAAATCCAGCATTGCCATCAGTGCGTAAAGCAGCGCAACAAGGATAAACAGGGCTGTCAGTGTCTCAACCGCGCGCGAACTCAGCACCCGGTCATAGACCTGCAACATGAACAACGGTCCGGTCAGCATCAGAAGATTGACGAAGATGCTGAACAGGAAGGCCAAAGCCAGAAAAGTTATCCCCTGATTGCGCACGATGCGCAATTCATGGCGTGGGGCGGGCGACATTCTGTGTTCGGGTCTCAAGCTGCATTCCACATCAATCAGGTCCGGCGGTGCGGGCCCCTGACTTAAAAAGCCGGGCCTGCATTGCCAAGAATGCTTCTCTTTTCCAGCAAGAAACCGCGAATAACAAGGCAGGTACAAGGCAGTTTTCAGCCATACGTGTCCTGAGCGTGTCTATCGTAGTGACCGTATTGTGGGTCTTTGGCTGGGGTTCAGCCTTCGACTATGCGCTCAGGTCAGGGCTGCGATCTGATCCAAAACCTCTTGGCTGACGGTGATGCCATTGGCCTCGGCTTCGGCGCGATTTTTAAGCCGACCGTCGCCAGGCACGCGGGCATCACCATTATCCTTAATCTCAGCGCAGATGCGGGTGATGTAACCGGCGAAGGCGTCATTGCCAAAGCGGGCAGGATCCAGGGCAATCAGCGTCGCCCCGCCTTTGATGTTCAGCGCGCCATGTGCTTCACGTTCGGCATTGTCGACGGATAAGGTGCCGCCAGCCAAAGCTGCGCCCAGAACCTCGACCAAAAGGGCAATTCCCGCACCTTTGTGACCTCCAAACGGCAATAGGCTGCGGGTTTCCAGAATGGCGTCCGGATCTGTTGTGGGGGTCCCATCGCGATCCAGCCCGGCGGGTTGCCGCAAATCATGCCCTTCTGCAGCGGCCATCTTGATGTCCATAAACGCCACGGCGGACGAGGCCTGATCCCACACCAGGGGCGCGGCCCCGTCGCGAGGGCAGGCAAAGGACATCGGGTTGGTGCCAAAGACTGGGCGCACACCGCCTTGTGGCACCACAAGTGACAGTGAGTTGATAACGGCGATGGCGACCAGCCCGGCCTCGGCCAATGGTTCGGTGTCAAAACGCAACGCACCTAAATGGTGACAATTGGCACAGGTGAAGGCGGCGATGCCGTTTTCACGGGTCATGTCGATCAGTTCGTCGCGCGCCGCATGGGCCGCGATCTGGTAATAACCATTATCCGCATCCCCGCGCAGAACGCCGGGGGCAATGCGGCGAATGACCGGGTTGGCCGTCGGGTTGGCGTAGCCGGAGGTGAAACTTTGCGCATAAATTGGCAGATTGCGTAAACCGTGGCTGCGCGGCCCATCCCGTTCCGACCGCATGATGATATCGGCCAGAATATCGCTTCCAACCTCATCCACCCCCACCCCTTGTAGCGTCGATTTTGCAAGCGACCGCACATCGGCGAGTGAGAGGGTTTGCATGGACGGGTCTGTCACGGGCATGTCCTTTTGGTCTGATGCGCGGGGTGATCCGGTCCCAATCGACGGGGCTCCGGTTGGATTTGCGCCTGACTTTTCTGGTGTAGGTTTAAGCCCGAGGCTTCCGGCTGAGCAACCCGTATTTCATTGCCCATGATCGAAATGACCGACGTTTGCGCTTGCCTTTCTTCAGGGCTTGCTTCGACTGGGTTCCACTTTTGCGATTGAACTCATAGACGTCGATAACACGCTCGGCGCAGCCACAGGCCTCACCCATGCCAACCTTGGCGAAATAGAACTTTTCGAAACGCTCCGGTTTGTGCATGCCGATCCCCTTGCTGCCCCGATTGAAACTTTTTGTTGGGCGCATGCCAAGCTTCAATATCAAGCCGTTTGAAAAGTGATGGGGCTTTCCGACACCTTGTACCGCTATTTTCCCTTGATCTCCAAGGTGTATTGGCGTCGTGCCGAAGGTGGCGGGACTGGGAACGGGGCCGCTGCACGGATCTGGGCCAATGCGACTTGATCGAGCCTTTTTGACCCCGAACTGCGCGAAACCTGCGCGGATTGCAGCGTGCCGTTGTCTGCAATGCGGAAGGTGATCAGAACAGATCCTTTGATGTTCACGCTTTTGCGTCGCGCCCGGAGGATTCTGCGCTTGACCTGACCGGCGTAGTTGCTGGCCTCTGCATTGCCCTGGGTCGAGGTGGTTCGTGTTACGCTTTGAGCCGTAGCTGCACCCTTTGCTGTCTTGCCCGTTGCCGCTCCCTTCTTCCGGTCTTGCTCGGCGTTTCCAGCCTTCGCTGGAGTTTCGGCGGTTTTTGTTTTCTCGGGTTCGGGCTTTTGGACGATCGGCGTCTTCGCGGCTGTCGCTGGTTCGGCGATGGGCTTCTGCGCCACAGGTTTCTCGAGAGAGAGTGAGGTTTGCGCAGTTGTTACGCGCGGCGTAGCTGGAACTGCCTCTGTGACGGATGGTGCTGTTCTTTTTAAAGATTTCGTCTCAGGCACTGCTTTTTGAGCTTGCTGGTTTGGCTCGACCGGTTGTTGCTGCGTCTCAGCCGATGTCGAGGGGACAGTTCCGGCGACGAAATCCTTGAAGGAGGATCCAAGCGCGGCTGTTTCAACAGATCCACCGCCTTCTACCAACACGGGCTCATCCGTGCGAAACTCATGCAGCGCGAGGCTATGCGTGGCGGCGGCCAACAGGATTGCGAGCGCCGCAATTGCGCGCGATCTGGGAATCATCGCAAACCTCGCTTTGTCACGACATAGATTTTCGTGGCTCCCAAGGCACGCAGGGCATCGCTGACCTCTTTCAACCGGATTGCAGGGACCGATCTGTCGGGCACAAGGCGGACGTCATCGAGCGGAAAGTCGATTGAGGCGCGTTCAACATAGGCCTCGGCATCTGTCAGCTCGGCCCCGCGATATTCAAGCACCCCATCTGCGCGAATGACCAGAGCATCCGGCGGTTCTCGCCCCTCAAGTTCCTGCGTTTCAACCAATTGAACCGAACCGTTCAGCGGCGGGGCGAGCGTTCCCGCGATCATGAAGAAAACCAGCATCAGAAAGACGACGTTGATCAGGGCAATCGTAGGCTCTCGCATCTGCCTGGCTTTGGGTTTCAGCTGCATCATCCGATGACCTGCGTGCGTAGCTGTGCAACGGGGCGCAGCGCTGTCAGAAGGTCGATCAACTGCTGCGCCGTTGCATCCTGACTCAGGCTGATCAGCGCCAATTGCTCGGCCTCGCCGTCGAATAAGGCGGCAACTGCACCAAGCTGAACCTCGGACCCATCGACCAGAATGCGATCCCTTTCAAGTTTCACAAATCGCATGGGCGCGTCTGAAGCTGACCCGCCAGCCGAGGTGGTGGCGAACTCAATCTCTCCGAATTTCGAGAAGGTTGAGGTGAGCATGAAGAACAACAACAGCAGGAAAATGACATCAATCAGGGATGTCATCGACAGGCGTCTGCGCCGTTTTCGGCGGGTCTCAAGCGACATGCGCTGCGGTGACCTCAGGCAGGGTGCCGGTATGTTCCTGGGCTGCATGGCCAGGGGCAAAGACCGTGCGCAACGCCTGATTGGCAAAGATGCGTTCACGGGTCATCCGCGCTTCGAACCAGGTGAGCACAAGCGAGGTTGGCATGGCGACGGCAAGCCCTGCGGCGGTGGTCAGAAGGGCGACCCAGATGCCACCGGCCAAAAGCGCAGGGTCAACTGCATTACCCGCGCCTTGCAGGGTCTGGAACGCCTCGATCATGCCCAGGACAGTGCCAAACAGGCCTAGAAGTGGGGCAAGCTGCGCGACCATGTCCAGCACGTTTAAGCCCCGTTCAAGCTCGGCAAACCGCGCCTCAGACTCGGCATCGACGCGATCCGACAAGGCGGTTCCATCGCCGCCGAGAGACATGGCAATCACCGGGGCCAGATAGCTGCGGCTTTTATCCAGATGCGCCATCGCGCTGGCACCATCTTGACGATCCCAGGCCTGAATGGCGCGGGACAGTTCGATATGTCTGCCCACCCCGGCGGCCCGATATTGCCACAGCTTGTACAGGATCAACGACAGCGTCGCGATCGATGTGACGATCAAGATCGCAACAACGGGTCCGCCGAGTGCCAGAATACCTTTCAGGTTCAGCAAGATCGCATCCATTTGCCTATCCAATCATCTCGGTTTCGAGGCGGCTTTTTAGTGTCAAGCCCGACATACAGGCGTCTGGCATATCTCCCTGATGGGTGCAGTCCTGCGCCCCGTTGATCAGAACTCGGCTGATCTGGTTGCAGGCCATTCCGGCAAACTGAAACTGACGCACGCGCGGACGACCGGCGGGCAGGTCTTCGAAATCCAACAGGGTCAACAAGGTAACTTTGCCGTCATGACCGAACAGCACAGTCTCGTAGACCGCGCCGTCGATATCTGTGTCGTAGGAGTTTTCGACCAGAAAGCTGAGCATGCAGCTTTGGTCCTTGTCTTCGGCCGAGCTGAGCTCGATTGAAATGCCTTTTGTGTTTTCTGGCTCTTCAGCGCTGGCAAACCCTGCCCCCAGAATTGGGAGCAGGGTCAGCAGGACCAGCCGAGCATTTCTATATGATGCCATTTTCATGATGGTCCTTTCGTGTGTCAGATCAGAAGGTTTTGGCGACGGTGAACTTGAAGTTCCGACCGGGTGCGCGGCGCGACGAGAGGCTGCCCTGATAGTCTTTGTCCAGGATATTTTCGATCCCGGCATAGAATTCAAAGCCTTTGAAAGCCCCTTCTTGCGGGAAGTAGCTGGCGCGCAGCGTGTTCACGCCGAACCCCCCCAAAGGATCGCCGGACGAGTCGAACCCCGCACGGGATCCAAGGATTTCCCAGCTGACATCCAGTGTTTCACCAAAGCGCTGGCCGACGGTCAGGCGTGCAGTGTCGGCGGGTTCGTGCCGCCACCGGGTTTCGACGCCGGCATCCGACTCGGTCGCGTGGACTATGTTGGTGTTGAAATCCATGTAGAAACCACCGGCATTTGCGTATGAGGCCTCAACTTCCACGCCGCGAGCTTTGACATTGTCCACGTCGCGGTAGGATGTGATGTCCCACAAGGTCGTCTCATAGGCATTTACCTTGGCGCGCACGACATCGCCCGTGGCAAAGACATCACCCGCATTATAAGAAAAGCCCGCTTCCCATGTCCGCGACTTTTCGGGCTGGTTCATCAGCAACGGCGTGCCAAGGTCATCGATGATGGGAAGGTTTTCTGTGTAGGCTCCGCCGCCAAAGATCGCAAAGCCATTGCTGAACTCATACCGCGCAGACAGGCCACCCATCAGCGCGTCATTGTCATAGCTTGCGTTTAGCGGTGGTGTTGCATCTGAATCGCCCGAGATATCCTGCCTCTCGTAACGGATCGCCGGGGTGAGGGTCAGGCTGTCGCCGATCCCGATGTCATCAACCGCAAACAGCGCGAAACGACGATCTGTCCCGCCGGGGCAGCATCGCCGCCATCCAAGCGATCGCGATCGATGAACTCGATCCCGGCGCGCAGATCATGTGACGCGATACCGGTTTGGAAATAGGCCGTATTCTTGATTGTGAGTTTCGTCGTCTCGTACCGTTGTTCCGCCTCGGCGAGATCCAGAAGTGACGGGAAAAAAGGAGACCCTTCCAGAGGGGACGAACCCGCGATGTAAGTATTGTCGATCTTCTGGTCGGAGTAGCTGAGGTTCACATCCAGATCGACCAGATCATTTCCAGCCGGTTGGTATTGATACCGCAGTATGGCAACCCGGTTTTCAATCCGTCGATCCACATTGCCAAAGGCGTCTGCCGTGACGCTGAACGAGTCGTAAGGCACGTCTTTCTCGTCCGAAGTCGAGTTGTTCCAGGACGCGGTGATCGAGTGTTCCAGATTGTCGCCAAAACTGTACTTACCTTTGATCAGATAGGACGGCAGCGTGAATTCACTATTGCCGATGGTATCGCCGTTTCCATCTTCCTGATCGTCCTGATCCCGATAGGTGTAGCTCAACAGGAACTCGGTTTGTTCATTTGGTTGCCAGGCCAGGATCGACGACGAGACAAAACCATTTCCGTTCGTAGACGCTTCGAGCAGTTGGCGCAGTTTGACGCCGGGAACGCCGCCTGTGAAGTCGGATGCATCCTTGGTTTCCAGCTGAACCACACCGCCGACAACGCCTGAACCGAACTCGAAGGAACCAACAGTGCCGCGGATCACGGATACGCTTTTGTAAAGCTGTGGATCGGTGAACAACTGGTTGCCGATCCGATACAGCTCTTCCGCGCCGGTGGTGGCGCCGTCGACCAGGATCAGAACTTTCTGATCGGTGCCGAAGGTTCCGTTGGCCCCAAAGCCTCGGATATTGATACCAGACCCTTGCGGGGTCGAGCCGTTCACCAGTGTCACGCCAGGTACGGTATCAATCAGTTCGGCGACTGTGTTCGCCTGACGGTCATTGATCTCTTCCTGATCGATATTGGTGATCGGCACTGCCGTGTCGGTCTGGATTTCCCGTTTGCTTTCGCCCAGCTCCAGCGTACCCAGGAAACCGTCATCCTGTTCCTGCGCCCAGGCAGCGGCTGTCATCAAACTGAGGCAAGAGGCAGTGCCCAGTAGGCCTGCCATATGGATTCGCGCACGCATATCTGTCCCCTATGCATGTGTAAGGGCTGGAGATGCTTGCAAGCCGCTGGCTTTAGTCAGTCTTTTTTGGTGTCTTTCAGAATCGACATTCGACGATGACTTGTGCTCGTTAATAAAGCTTACTAAAACAGTCAACAAATTTCGTGACTGTTTAAGCAGTCTCTGCCAGCGGGTCACTGACGGCGTCAGTGACCGGGCCAGCATCTTCAAAACCACCAAAAGATGGGAAACCGACTATGGAACAGGTGCTTATGGCCCCTCAGGATATCCGCGAGGCCTATGTCAATAAGGCGGGCAAGCGGGATCGGGACTTGGCGGAATCGCTGGGCTTGGCCGAAGGACAGCTGGTTGCAGCTTTTGTGGGGCAGGGAGCTACCCGGATATCGGCCAATCTGGATGATTTGTTTGGTCAGTTGAACGGTTTGGGCGAGGTCATGGCGCTGACGCGAAACCCGTCCTGTGTCATTGAAAAAGTTGGTCAATACGACAACTACCATTCAGGCGCTCATGCTGCGATGGTTTTGACCGAAGCGATCGATCTACGGATGTTCCCCAGCCACTGGAAACATGCCTTTGCGGTTGAGCGCGAGACCGACGCGGGAACGCGTCGCTCGATCCAGGTGTTTGATGCGGCGGGCGATGCCGTGCATAAGATTTTTCTGCGTGAAGGATCGGATTTGGATCACTGGGCCCATCTGACGCGGGACTTGGCGTCAGAGGATCAATCGCAAACTTTATCGGTTGAGCCGCGCAAAGCGACCGAGACACCTAAGGCCAACCCCGAGAAAGCTGATATCCTGCGCAGCGAATGGGACAAGATGACGGATACGCATCAGTTCATGCGCCTGACCTCAAAGCTCAAGATGAACCGGCTGGGGGCTTATCGGATCGCAGGCGCACCGCTGACGCGGCCACTGCAAACCGATATTGTCGCCGGGATGTTCGAACAGGTGCGCGACCAAGTCCTTGAGGTGATGGTTTTTGTCGGCAACCGGGGATGTATCGAAATTCACGGCGGTCCGGTCGAAACGCTGAAACAGATGGGTCCGTGGTTCAACGTGCTTGATCCGCATTTCAACCTGCACCTGCGCACCGACCATATTGCCGAGGTTTGGGCCGTGAACAAGCCCACGCAGCGTGGCCCGGCCGTATCGGTCGAGGTGTTCGATGCCGAAGGTGGGCTGATCTTCCAGATCTTCGGGCGGCGCTCGGGTGAAACCGATCACCGCCCGGCCTGGAACGCTTTGGTTGATGGGCTGCCTACTTTGTCGGAGCAAGAGGTCACGCAATGAGAACCCTGATCGCCTTTATCGCGGCGCTGATCCTGTCTGCGGGTACCACTTTGGCAGAAGACAGACGCGTGATCGCCATCGGTAGCTCGGTGACGGAAATCATCTATGCGCTGGGCCAGCAAGACAGGCTTGTAGGCCGTGATCGAACCTCAACCTATCCGAAAGCCGCGCTTGAATTGCCTGACGTGGGCTATCGCCGGGCTTTGTCGCCCGAGGGCGTGCTGTCGGTTGAGCCCGATCTGATCTTGGCGCTGGAGGGGTCCGGCCCGCCGGATGCGATCAAAGTCTTGCAAGAGGCAGGGGTGGATTATGTCACCGTAGCCGATACTTTTTCGCGTGATGGGGTTGTCGAGAAAATCCTGACCATTGGCGCTGCTTTGGGGGTTGAGGCCGAGGCCGAGGCGATGGCCGCCCAAGCGTCTAAGGAGATGGCGCTGGCGGAAAACAATGCGCAGAACCTGGCCGGACAGGATCGGCAACGTGTCCTGTTCATATTGAACGCACGTGATGGAGACATCACTGTTGGCGGTGCAGGCACGCAGGCGGACAGCATCATAAAGATGGCCGGTGGTATCAATGCCGCCGCCGCAGTTGAGGGGTTCAAACCCATTACGCCCGAGGCGCTTGCCGTCACCGCCCCAGATGTGATCCTGATGATGGAGCGTCAGGGAAATCATGCGGTTTCGGACGAAGACCTGTTTTCCTTGCCCGCAATCCAGTTGACCCCGGCGGGGCGAAGCAGCTCGTTGATCCGGATGCCGGGGGCGTATCTGCTGGGCTTTGGTCCGCGCACGGCGGAGGCAATTGCCGACCTTTCGGCTGCATTGCAGGATGTGAACGGATCATGACTTTGGCTCTGGACGGCGCGCCAGCGCGGACTGAGATTCAGGATCGCCGTGTTCGCGCCAGACGTGTCACCCTGGGTTTGATAGCTATCCTGATCGTGACCAGTGCGATCAGCGTTTCTGTCGGTGCATCCCAAGCCTCTCTGATCACGGCTGTGTCTGACTTGATCCAGGGGCGTCCTCTATCAGATCTCAACAGGGTGGTCCTTTGGGACGTGCGCCTGCCACGCCTTGCGATGGGCGTTCTGGTCGGAGCGGCCTTGGCTGTCTCCGGGGTGGTGATGCAGGGATTGTTTCGTAACCCGCTGGCAGACCCCGGTATTGTAGGTGTCAGCGCAGGGGCTGGGCTGGGTGCGATTACGGCCATTGTCTTTGGCGGCTTGCTTCCTGTCACATTGCTGGCTTGGGTCGGGGACGGGCTGATCGCACTTGCCGCGTTCCTGGGCGGTTGGGCGTCTGTCCTGATCCTTTACCGTGTCTCAACCCGGCAGGGGCAGACCTCGGTCGCCACAATGCTGCTGGCGGGGATCGCGCTGGCTGCATTGTTCGGAGCAGTGACAGGCGTCATGGTTTATCTGGCTGACGATCAGCAACTGAGGGACCTAACCTTCTGGGGTATGGGGTCGCTTGCCGGGGCAAACTGGGCCAAGGTTGCAACGGCAGCCCCGATCATTCTGGCATCAATCATTTACACACAGTTCTTGGCACGAGCGTTGAATGGTCTGGCGATGGGTGAGGCGATTGCCCATCACATGGGCATCCCGGTGCAGCGCAGCAAAAACATCGCTGTTCTGACGGTCGCTGGGGCCACCGGGGCTGCGGTTGCTGTGTCGGGCGGTATTGGGTTTATCGGTATTGTTGTGCCGCATCTGCTGCGGCTCAGCACCGGACCTGATCACCACCGGCTATTGATGAACTCGGCCCTGTTAGGGGCAACGCTGCTGCTATGTGCTGATATGATCAGCCGGGTCATCGTTGCCCCGGCAGAGCTGCCCATCGGAATCGTCACGGCGATACTGGGCGCGCCGGTCTTTTTCTGGATTTTACTGCGACGCCACGGGCAGATGAGGATGTAAGCCATGATGCAGGCAAAAAACATTCGTGCCCGCCTGGGACGCAAAGACGTTTTGCACGGCGTGGAATTTACAGCCCAACCCGGGCAGGTCACGGCAATCATCGGTCCGAATGGGTCGGGCAAATCAACCCTGCTGAAGACACTGAGCGGCGAGCTGGTGGGCACGGGGACCGTTTTACTGAATGGCCACGACATTGAAGAGCTACGCGCTTGGGAATTGGCGGCGATGCGGGGTGTGTTGCCGCAGCAAACGACGGTGGCTTTCCCTTTTACCGTGCACGAAATTGTGCGGCTTGGGCTGTCCAGCGGCTTGGCCGCTGCGGAGGAGGATTTGCCATCGCAGGCCTTGGCACATGTCGATCTTGCCGGGTTTGAAAACCGATCCTATCAGAACTTGTCGGGCGGCGAGCAGCAGCGTGTCCAACTGGCCCGCGTGTTGACCCAAGTCTGGGAGGCAAGGGATCAGGACCAACCCCGTTGGTTGCTGTTGGACGAACCTGTCGCCAGCTTGGACATCGCGCATCAGTTCACCGTCCTGGGTATCGCGCGCGACTTCGCCGCCAAAGGCGGCGGCGTTGTTGTTGTAATGCACGATCTTAACCTGACGGCGCTGTTTGCCGATCTGGTCTATGTCTTGTCCGAAGGTCGCATGTGGATGTCGGGCACAGTGTCTGAGGTTCTGAACATCGAGACGATGAAGCAGGTCTATGGCATCGATTTACCCATCAACACTCTACCACCAACAGATATTCCTTTCGTTTTACCGCAGGCGCTATCCGGCTGATCTATGCCCGGTCCAGAACCGAAGATTTCAGGTGATCGATGAACAATCGCAGTGGAACCATATTGCGGTATTCTCGGGGGAAATAAATGTAGGTGCCGGGTGTATTGCCCAAGTGATCCTGCAAGACGGGCACCAACTTCCCTTGAGTGATCTGATCTGCACAATAGTCCCTGAAGGTGAATATAAGCCCATGACCCTTCAGCGCCAGATCAACGACTGCCGGTAGAGTATTGACGATAAACGGCCCCGTGACCTCGACTGTGTAGTCCTGAGACTGGTCAATGAATGTCCAGGGTGCGATTTGACGCGAGGTGGGGAAACGATAGCGAATACAATCATGGTTGAGCAGTTCGGCTGGTGTATTTGGAGCACCGTTTCGCGGTTCTTTGCTGCGGTCGACCGTTGTGATTGGATCGCAGTGCAAGAGCTGATGACCGATCCATTTCGTGTCGACTATTCGACTTATGGCGGAGGACCGGCATCGGACGTAGCACCCGAAGCGTTGACAGAGGCCTGGGCAGAGCTGCTGCCTTTCTTTGATCACGTTCATCATCAGATTGGAAATCTGATCATTGAGCAGAATGGGCATCATGCTGAAGTTCAGTGTCATGGTATGGCGACGCATTACATCGCCGACCATCCGGGTGGCGATCTGCGGTTCATCGTTGGAACCTACGCGTTTGATCTGATCCCCGAAAAGGAAAGCTGGCGGGTGTCATCCATGCGCTTCAATTTCAAATATGCTTCGGGAAACCCGCACCTTGCCGCCGAGGCAAAACGCCGGGCCGCAGCTTAAACTCAGGAGGAGACTTATGTTTAGATCAATCGTTGCCGCATTCGCCGCTATGACGCTTACTTCGGCTGCTTTTGCAGACCTGACGGACGACCAGCAGGTCCCGAATGCCATCAACAACGTAGGTTACTATGCCGATCAGGGCGATTGGGATCAGGTTGCAGCACAATTTCATCCCGAAGGTGCAGTTCTCGACCATGCCTCCTAAGCCAACGCCTCGGCGGGCACCTCCGCCGATCTGCCCAAGTTGCTGCCACCCGAGATTGTGGGCGCGTGGCAGACGGTCTTGCCGGGATGTGATCGTACACATCACCTGATGGGCACGGAATCTGTGGCAATCGATGGTGATACTGCAACAACAACGGCTAATATCTATGCCACGCACATTCTGGAAAATGATCGCGAGGATGCATGGGTTTTTATCGGTGACTACCAGCATGAGTTGGTAAAAACCGAAGTTGGCTGGAAAACTACGTTCATGCGCGCGAATCTGCGTGCACAACTGGGAAATGAGAACCTGCCCGCACTTGCGGCGGAACGCGTTGCCAGCAATCAGAACTGATCTTTGCCCAAGCTGGTCTCACATCTCGTTGGTGACCTCTTGGACGCCCGATATTTAATGCCCACTTAAACGACGCCATGTGCCCTGGCTGGGTGCGGACGCGAATGGGTGGAGTCGGTGCAAACCGATCCCCCGAGGAAGGCGCAGATACGGCAATTTGGCTTGCCACACTACCTGAAGGTGGCCCGACAGGTGGGTTCTTTCGGGATCGAAAGAACATCGGCTGGTAGGCGTGATCAGTTTCTGAAGATTTGCACGCATCTACTTGCTTGATTGTGTTTACGACGCTACGTGAGAGCTACACCCGCAAGCATCGACGGGTGATGGAGATTTTATGTCTACGATTGCGGTCCGCCGCTAAGGCCCACTGGATTGGGCCAATTTGAACCAAAGGACTTCCAGGTGCGATGCTGGAAGCCTTTTGTGTTGTCATAAACTCAAGAGAGACTTTGTTGAGAACCTCAAAACACCCGTAGAGTGTTTTGCCTGTTTGGATCTTAGCTGGAGCGATCCAGTCTGGGAATATGCTGAACGGCAATTCGCCCTGCAGGTCTTAGCGAAAGACAATCACTCAACACATCCGGAAACAGACGGCGCAGCACACCGAGACGCTGCCAGTGGTCTGTGTTCTGAACATGATAATCGATAGGACAAACATACAATGGAAAATGTAGTCATCAAAGAAACACAAGGCGAAGAGATCCCGGCGCTTCAACAAGTGTTGGACGCAACAGAGCTGTTCCCAGCTGAACTGCTGCCCGACATGCTGGCCCCTTTTCTCGCACAACAAACCGGCGCTTTCTGGTTGACCTGTCACCTGAATGGCAAGGCTGTTGGTCTATGCTATACCGTCCCCGAAGAACTTGCGGACGGTACATGGAACATGCTTGCCTTGGCGGTACATCCGCAGCATCAGGGCCATCAGTTGGGCACCCATCTGGTCAAAGCCGCAGAGCAGCATTTGATCAAAATGGAACAACGTATCCTGATCGTCGAAACCTCGGGAACCGATGACTTCGCAGCCACGCGCAGGTTCTACGCAAAAAATGGCTACGAGAAGGAGGCGCAGATACGCGATTTCTGGGCTGAAGGGGATGACAAAGTGATCTTCAGAAAGGCGTTTTGAAACAGTACCCCTACCATCGGCCAGCATAGGATCGCTGGTGGTTGAAAACAGTGCACGGGGTTCTTCAACACCCCGTGCACAGCCTTTGGTTCAACTGATGGATGGATTGTTGCATTCGTGCGCGGTAGGGATGCGCATATCTTTGATCTCCGGTGTTTCTAAGGGAATGTCGAAACGCCTGCTGCCTCAACTGATTGGGCCAATTCGATTGTTGAGATCAGAATGACATGCAACCAAGTCGCCTATATCGTCAAACTGAACCCCGTGGCTCATGGCGCGACGCAGACATTCAATCGTTCAGATTGCTTACGAGTCGTACTCCGGCAGTTTAGACAAGGCCGATTTCAGCGCGTCACCCCATCCTTCGGAAATTGTGCGAAAGTAGTGATCGTCGGGTTCGAACCTGGATCGTGTACCACCTTCAAGGCTGTCTTCATCGTAGAGAAGCAGGTCAAGCGGAGCCCCGACAGACAGGTTTGCCTTGATTGTAGAGTCGAAACTCACAAGCAAGAGTTTAACAGCTTCTGGAAAGTTCATTTCTGGATCATAGGCGCGTACCAGAATTGGGCGACCATACTTTGTCTCTCCGATCTGGAAGAACGGAGTGTCTTCTCCGGCCTCAATAAAGTTACCTTCAGGGTAAATCAGAAACAGGCGAGACGGGCCGCCGTTGATCTGTCCTCCAAGGATGAGTGTCGCGTGAAAGGCGCTGTCGGCTTCCTGACCGGATCGGGCGTGCTCTTCGATAACGTCATTCAGCGTGGCGGCCACCAATTGCGCGACCTGGAACATTGTCGGTGCTTCAAGGATCGACGGTGAACGATCTGCCGGTGCTTTTGTGCGTTCTTCCAGCAGGCTTATGGTCGCCTGAGTGGTTGCCAGGTTTCCGGCCGTCAGAATTGTGATCGACCGGTCCCCTTCGATGGTCCAGTTGAACATCTTGTTAAAGGTGGAAACATTGTCGACGCCTGCATTCGTGCGTGTGTCGGACATGAACACCAGCCCGCGGTTCAGCCGCATGCCCACAGCATAGGTCATCAATTTCTCCGTTACTGCTGTGCGACTTGCAATTGCACTGTCAATTGCTCGCCTGCTGTCCCAATTCTGTTCCCTATTACCGGTGCGGCTTGTGCATAGTCCAGACCGGTTGCGACACGTACGTAACGATCATCAGGGGATATTCCGTTTGAAACGTCAAACCCGACCCAACCCAGCCCGTTCAAATGCACTTCGGCCCAGGCGTGGGTCGCGTCCTGCAGTTCCGTCTCGTTCATCATCAGGTAGCCTGATACATACCGTGCTGGCCGACCGATCTGTCGCGCGCAGGTAATGAAAATATGCGTGTGATCCTGACACACACCGCGTCCAGCATCTAGGGCATCCTCCGCGCTCCAGCCGGGATGCGAGCTTCCAATCTGGTACGCGACCCGAGTTCGAATTCCTTCAGACAGGGCATGCATCTGTTCTAGCGGTTCACCTTCGGGCAACGCTCTGATCAAGTCGGCAACGCCTTTGCCTGGCGTCGTCTGCGGGGTGCTTCTTTCGAAAAGCCACAATGGAGTGGATCCTTCGTGACGCCCCAGCACGCCATGGGTGTCTTCCACCTCGACAACGCCTTCGGAAATCAACGAGATGCTTTGGGTATTGGCTTCGAAACTGATCAATTCCACAGTGTTGCGGTGGCAATCTTCAAATGTCAGTTCTTTGCGCCCGCCTGTTATTTCGGTGTTCCAGCTTTCAATGCTCTGATTTCGGAATGACTTTGGCGTCTTCCTCAGCTGTTGCAGACCAAAGGGAACTGGCGCGTCAAAATCGTATCGTGTCTCGTGTCGAATGTGCAGTTTCATTGGCTACTCGTAGAACCGGTAATCAATCTCGATCTGACGACTTAAGCCAACGAGATCGTTAAGAAAATCTTGAATGTACTCATGGAGACCAAACTCAAAGATATCGGAGATCTTCTGATCGAGGTATTTTTCGTAGAGAGCATTTGATGCCTCACACGAAGGTCCGGCAAAGCCATAGTCCTTCTTCAGATAAGACAGGTTCTCTTGCAGTTTCCTGCAACAAAAATGAAGGCTTCGTGGCATACGTTGATCCAGGATCAGAAACTGCGCAATATCAGACGGCCGTGTTTTGTCGCCATGGGTCATTCGGTACCCGCCGCCAGCGCCTACCGAGCGCAAGATGCTTTCCCATTGGATGTTATCCAGTGATGAACCGACCGAGAAGGCGGTGGGCAGAAGCACGTAATACTTCACGTCCAGAATGCGCCCTGTGTTGTCGGCCCGCTCAACAAACGTTCCGAGGCGAACGAAGTCGAACATGTCGTTGCGCAACATGGTCCCCAGTATTGCCCCGCGGACCAAGGCCGCCTGATGCCGAATAAGCTCCAGCGTTGCAGGCAAATCCCTTTCATTCACACGCCGTTTCATAGCCTCATCCAATTGCATCCAGGTCGCGTTTACCGCGCTCCAGACATCATGTGTCAGGGCAGTTCGAACCAGGCGTGCATTATTCCGCGCCTGTTTGATAACCGACTTGATCGAAGATGGGTTATCCGCATCGCGTAGCATCCAATCCACAGCATTGTCTTTTGAGATGTCTTCGTATTTCGCATGGTACCCATCCAGAACACCGGCTGTTTTCAGAACCGAGCCCCATTCCTCGGCCGAGTTCTTGGTGCGGGTCAAAGCCATCCTTTGCCCTGTTTCAAGCAGTCTGGCCGTGTTTTCCGCACGCTCCAGATACCGAGCCATCCAGAACAGCCCACCGGCAGTTTTTCCCAGCATGGTCAGTCCTCCAGAACCCAGGTGTCTTTGGTCCCGCCGCCCTGGCTTGAGTTCACTACCAACGACCCTTTCTTAAGCGCCACGCGAGTCAAACCGCCAGGCGTTATCTTGACCCCCTCGGGAGACACCAAAACGAACGGGCGCAGATCGACATGTCTGGGCGCCAGCCCCGAACGTGCGAAAATCGGAACCGTCGAAAGCGACAATGTCGGCTGAGCAATGTAGTTTGCTGGCCGCGATTTGAGTTTGTCCCGGAAAGCCGAAATCTCTTTTTTGCTGGCCGTTGGACCGATCAACATTCCGTAGCCGCCAGACCCGTGCACTTCTTTCACGACCAAATCGGACAGATTGTCTAGCACGTAGGACAGAGACTGGGGATCGCTGCAACGCCAGGTGGGAACATTTTGAAGCAGAGGCTTCTCACCTGTGTAAAACTCAACGATCTCGGGCATGTAGGAATAGATCGCCTTATCATCGGCAATGCCTGTTCCGGGCGCGTTGGCGATTGTGATACCGCCTGCGCGATAAACGTCCAGGATACCCGGCACGCCCAAGGCGCTATCGGGGTTGAAGTTCAGCGGATCCAGGAAATCGTCATCGACCCTACGATAGAGAACGTCGATAGGCTTGTAGCCTTTCGTAGTGCGCATGCAGACGCGCCCGTCGACAACGCGCAGGTCATGCCCTTCGACCAACTCGACAGCCATCTGATCCGCAAGAAACGCGTGCTCGTAATAGGCCGAGTTATATATGCCGGGTGTCAGGACAGCGACTGTGGGTTCACCCTCTGCGCAAGTTGGAGCGCAGGCCGCCAAAGACCGCCTGAGACTGCGTGGATAGTCAGAAACGTTCCGAACGTTTGTGGCGCTAAAGAGCTCGGGAAACATCTTCAGCATCGTTTCCCGGTTCTCGAGCATGTAGCTCACCCCGGACGGCGTGCGCGCGTTGTCTTCCAGCACGAAAAACTCATCCGGACCGGTTCGCACCAAATCGACACCAACAATATGCGTATAGACCTGACCGGGTGGTGAGACGCCAAGCATCTGCGGCAGGAACGCTTCGTTTCCGGCAATCATCTCAGCCGGTACGCGCCCGGCCCGGACAATTTCCTGACGGTGGTAAATGTCGTGGAGAAAAGCGTTGATCGCTCGCACCCGCTGTTCGATCCCGCGCTCCAGCCGTTGCCATTCCCGCGCGGAAATGACCCGTGGAACAATATCAAACGGTATCAACCGTTCCTCGGCTTCGGCTTTGCCGTAAACGTTAAAAGTGATCCCTGTGAGCCTGAAAACTTCTTCGGCTTCGCGCTGTTTAGCCCGCAATCTTGATGCGTCTTCAGCGTTGAACCAACGGCCGATTTCTTCATACGGACCTCTGAGCGATCCGTCGCCGTTGAACATCTCATCAAAATATTCACTCATGAGAGAAGTTTCACGATCTAGCCAGAATGTTCAAGCTATTCGCAGGGGTTTGAATGATCCTCTCAATCGGAACGTCTAATTTTCGGGCTGGTTGAATGATGTGAAGTTCTTAGAAACGCTTTAGTTGGAAGCGCTTGGGGCAATCGCAAAGCTCCGAACCTTTTCAGGTTCGGAGCCATCTAAAGGGTTTGCGGGGCAGGCTGCGTTTCACCTTGTGTCGCACTTAGGCGTTTCCGCCTACGTGTAGCTGATCAAGGTCGAAGAACAACTTGAATATCGGGCTATCGTTTTGCCGTTTACTGCAAACCAAAACTGAGGGCAAAATGAGGAGAACATCACTCAGATAGCAGGGTAACGATCCAGTTTAGTTGGTCGGAGTGAGAGGATTCGAACCTCCGACCCCTGCCTCCCGAAGACAGTGCTCTACCAGGCTGAGCTACACTCCGACCGTGGCGCGGGGTCTATACGCGGTGAGGTGGATGTGCAAGGGGCATTGTGAGCCATGCACTCAGGGCAGGGGACCGGTTTGGTAGAGCTTCACTTTGGTACCGCCATGATCGACCACGGGGCCGGCAGAGAGCTCGGGCAGGCGTGTGGCGCGGGCAAGGGAGGGGTTGCTGGTGACGATCCCGACGCGCCAGCCCTGAAAGCGGGACATCAGGGTTTTACCCAGGCTGCCGTAAAGCGCGCGCAGGCGTTTCTCGTCGCCGATGCGGGCACCGTAGGGTGGGTTCGCGATCACAAGGCCGGGCTGATCGCCGATGGGCTTGATGTCACTGACAGAGCGGTGGGTGAACCGAGTAACATCTGAGACCCCTGCCTGCGCCGCGTTGGCGCTGGCGGCCTCAACCGCGCCGGCATTGCGGTCCGAGCCGCGAAAGATCAGAGATGTCTCGGTGGTTGGCCCGCCTTGACGCAGCGCTTCAAGTGCAGCGGCATCAAAGCCTGCCAGATACTCGAATGCGAACCGCCGAGATCGACCGGGCTGCAGCCCAAGGGCGATTTCTGCCGCTTCGATCACAAACGTGCCCGAACCGCACATCGGGTCCAGCACTGGCTCGGATCCGTCAAAACCGCAGGATCGCAGAAGCATTGCGGCCATGGTTTCGCGCATCGGAGCCTTGGCGATTGCGGGTTTGTGTCCGCGTTTGTGCAAAGGCTCTCCGGAGGTGTCCAGCGACAGGGTGCAAACATCTTTCTCGATCCTTAGCATGACGCGCAGATCTGCGTCCGAGGCGACGGGTGCGCCCAATGTCTCGGTGATTGCGCGTTCGATCCGCTGGCGCGCGGCCCCGGCGTGATAGATACGAGACTTGCGGCTGGTGGCCTCGACCTTCACGGGGATGTCGGGACGCAGGAAATCAGCCCAGGGAAATTTGCGTGCCCGTTTGTCTAGCTGTGCAAGATGAACCGCTGGGAAACCGCCGATGCGCACCAGAACCTTGTTGGCCCCGCGTAAGGAAAGATTGGCGCGCCAGACCTCGGCCCAATCTCCACTACAGCTGACACCACCCGCAACGCGATGGGCATTCTCGAATCCGTTCTCGACCGCTTCTTCGCAAAGTGGTGCCTCCAGGCCCGGGGTGGCCACTAGGAAAATTTCGAACATACCGGGTGTTTTCATGGGGGTTGCTTACACCGGATACAAATCGGGCGCGATACGGTTTTTTGTGCTAGATTGCCCTTGAATTGGTGGACTGAGCAGAAAGTGAAGCGGTTGTCGGGTTTTTCGGCGGTAACAGGTTTGCGTTTCGTGCTCGGCGCGCGTAAAGGGTCCCTGATTGAAGGAATACCGGCGGATTTCAGAGTGGATTTGGCGCATTTGCCCCTCTGAATGATGCGGTTCGCGCTATCTTGATCCCGGACACGCGGGTAGGGTGGTCGGCGCAGGAAAAGAGGCTTGGAAGACCGTAGCGACATGCAAACTTTCAAACTTAAAAAAGGGATGGAACTGCCGGTTCAGGGTGCGCCTGAACAGACAATCCATCCGGGACCGGAATTCAAAACCGTAGCCGCGTTGGGCGCAGATTATCTGGGCCTCAAACCGCGCATGCTGGTGCAAGAAGGTGATGCGGTTCAACGCGGCACGGCCTTGTTCTGTCACAAGGATGCGCCTGAGGCGATGATGGTGGCCCCGCTGACCGGCAAGGTTGTGGCCATTAACCGGGGTGCGCGGCGCGTACTGCAGAGCGTGGTGATCGAGGTCTCGGACGCGAATGATACGGGCGTCGATTTCTCGGGCGTTGGCAATGCCGACAGCGCAGAAGGCGTGACCGAGAAGCTGTGTGCCGCCGGTTTGTGGACAGCGTTCCGTACGCGACCCTATTCCAAGATGCCCGCGCCGGGCACCAAGCCCGCCGCGATCTTTGTCACGGCGATGGAGTCCGAGCCTCTGGCCGCAGATGCCGCAGTGATTATTGCGGATGCAGGGGATGCGTTTGCTGCGGGTCTTGCAGCCATCGCAAAGCTGACCGAAGGCAAGACGTATCTGTGCCACAAGGAAGGTGACAGCGTTCCCGGTGCGGATGTAGCCGGTGTCGAAGCGGCCGCTTTTGCAGGCCCGCACCCGGCAGGTCTGGCCGGTACACATATTCATTTCCTGGAGCCGCTGGCAGGCGACAAACAGGTCTGGACCATCGGGTATCAGGACGTGATCGCCATCGGTCGTCTGGTGCAGACCGGTCATCTGGATCCGAATATCGTCATTGCGCTCAGCGGTCCCGGTGCGCGGCAGCCGCGACTGATCCGCACCGTGATGGGTGCCTCGACCGACGATCTGACCCGCGATGAGGTCAATGTCGAGGGTTCGCCTCGGATTATCTCGGGCTCGATCCTGTCGGGTATGCAGGCCGATGGGCCGACTGCCTATCTGGGTCGGTTCGCGCGGCAGCTTTCGATCATTCGCGAGGATCATGACCAGATTCCGTTGGGATGGATTCGTCCGATGCCATCGAAGTATTCGGTCCAGCCCGTGCTCGGGTCCGCTTTGTCTAAGAAACTGTTTCCGATGACGTCGAACCTGAATGGGGGCCGTCGCGCGATGGTGCCGACCGGTGTGTTCGAACGGCTGATGCCGCAGGACTACCTGCCGACGCAGTTGCTGCGGGCCTTGCTGGTGATGGACACCGACACCGCTCAAGCACTGGGTGCATTGGAGCTGGACGAAGAGGATTTGGGCCTTGTGGGCTTTGCCTGTCCGGCAAAATATGAATACGGGCTGGCGCTGCGCGACTGCCTTGCAAAGATTGAAAAGGAGGGCTGAGCCACATGGGTTTGCGCAGCTTCTTTGATCGGATCGAGCCGAACTTTACCAAGGGCGGCAAGTACGAGAAGTACTTCCCCATCTACGAGATGGTGGAAAGCTTCATCTACACTCCGAAAACTGTAACCACCGTCGCACCGCATGCACGGTCCTACATCGATATGAAGCGGATCATGACCTACGTCGTGATCGCGACGATCCCCTGTATCCTGTGGGGGATGTATAACACCGGTTATCAGGCGAACTCGGCCATCGCCACGTTGGGGCCTGACTCGGCGACCGGTTGGCGGATTGCGCTGTTGCAGATGTTTGGGATTTCGCTGGACCCAAACAGCATCTTTGCCAATGTGATGCACGGGCTGATGTATTTCCTGCCGATCTACATCGTGACGCTGGTTGCAGGCGGTATCTTCGAGGTCATCTTTGCCACCGTACGAGGGCATGAAGTAAACGAGGGTTTCCTTGTGACATCTATGCTTTACACGCTGATTATGCCGGCAACTGCGCCGTTGTGGCAGGTGGCCTTGGGCATCATCTTCGGCGTCGTGATCGGGAAAGAAGTATTTGGTGGCACCGGCAAGAACTTCTTGAACCCGGCTTTGGTTGGTCGTGCGTTCCTGTATTTCGCCTATCCGGCGAGCATGTCCGGTGACACGGTCTGGACACCGGTTGATGGCTTCTCGGGCGCAACCGCGCTGTCCGTCTCCGCGTCGCAGGGCTTTCAGGCGCTGGCAGCTGATGGCATTACCTGGTGGAATGCGTTCTTCGGCTCGATCCAGGGCAGCTTTGGCGAGACCTCGACCCTTGCCTGTATGATCGGTTTGGCCTTCCTGCTGGCTACGCGGATTGCCAACTACCGGCTTATCGTCGGCTGCCTGGCGGGCACTATCGGCTTTACCCTGCTGCTGAATCTGATCGGGTCGGACACCAACCCAATGTTTGCGATGCCTTGGTACTGGCACGTAGTCATCGGTGGGTATGCGTTCGGTCTGGCCTTCATGGTGACCGAGCCTGTTTCCGCCAGCCACACCAACATGGGTCGCTACATTTACGGTGCTCTGATCGGTGTCATGGTTGTGATGATCCGTGTCATCAACCCGGCCTTCCCCGAAGGCATGATGCTGGCCATCCTGTTCGGCAATGTCTTTGCTCCGCTGATCGACTATTTCGTCGTGCAAGCCAACATCAAACGGAGGGCGCGTCGCCATGTCTGATCCGCAACCTCAAGAACCCAAAGGCGCGATTGCCCGGTTCCTGGCTGCTTCGCCAGACTCAGTTGGCAAGACGATCTTTATCGCAGTCGCGGTTTGTCTGGTCGCCTCGATGGTTGTATCCGCCGCAGCCGTCAGCCTGCGCCCGGTGCAGGAGACCAACCGTCTGAAGGACAAGCAGGTCAACGTTTTGCAAGTGGCGGGAGTGTTCGAGCCCGGCATCGACGTGACCGAAGCTTTCGCTGCGTTCGAACCTCATGTGCTGGAACTGTCCACAGGCGATTTCGTCGATGACCAGTTCGATCCGGCCACCTTCGACGACATCGCCGCCGCCAGCGATCCTGAGCTGAGCGTCGCGCTGGACGATGACCCGGCAGGCATTGGCCGCAAGTCGAAGTATCGCGTAATCTATCTGCTGCGCGACGACGCGGGCGGTCTGGACAAGGTGATCCTGCCGCTGCACGGCTATGGCCTGTGGTCTACGTTGTATGGCTTCATAGCGCTGGAGAATAGCGGCAACGACATCTATGGCCTGCAATTCTATCAGCACGGTGAGACCCCCGGCCTTGGGGCCGAGGTGGACAACCCACGCTGGAAGGCTCTGTGGAATGGTAAGAAGCTGCGCGATGACAATGGTGATCTGCAAATCACCGTGTCGAAATCCCAGCCTGCTGCCGGACCCGACTTCTATATCGACGCGCTGGCCGGTGCCACGCTGACTTCGGTTGGTGTCGATAACCTGGTGAAATTCTGGATGGGTGATGCGGGCTACGCTCCGTTCCTGGCCAAACTGCAAGCAGGAGAGATTTGATGTCCCAGACCAAGAAAGAGATGCTGGTCGACCCGCTTGTCGACAACAACCCGATTACCCTGCAGGTGCTTGGCATCTGTTCGGCGCTGGCGGTGACCTCTTCGCTGCAGGTGTCCTTCGTGATGGCGCTGGCGGTGACCTTCGTGACCTCGTTCTCGTCCTTCTTCATCTCGTGCCTGCGGAACCAGATTCCGGGCTCGATCCGGATCATCGTTCAGATGGTGATCATCGCCTCACTGGTGATCCTGGTGGACCAGATCCTGAAAGCCTACGCGTTTGAGATCTCGAAAACCCTGTCGGTCTTTGTGGGCCTGATCATCACCAACTGTATCGTGATGGGCCGCGCCGAAGCGTTTGCGATGAAGAACCCTCCGGTTGCGTCCTTTATCGACGGCATGGGCAACGGTATGGGCTATGGCCTGATCCTGCTGCTGGTCGGTTTCATTCGTGAGCTGTTCGGTGCCGGATCGCTGTTCGGTATCACCATTCTGGAGACCGTCAACAACGGCGGCTGGTACGTGCCCAACGGCATGTTGCTGCTGCCCCCGTCGGCGTTCTTCATCATCGGTCTGATCATCTGGGCCTTCCGCACATGGAAGCCGAACCAGGTGGAAGAGCGTGAATACAAAATTCAGCAGGTAGAGGCCCACTGATGGAAGGTCTGATCTCACTGGCCGTAAAGGCCATCTTTGTCGAAAACCTTGCGCTCAGCTTCTTTCTGGGGATGTGTACCTTCATCGCCGTATCCAAGAAGATCTCGACCGCGCTGGGTCTGGGGATTTCGGTCATGGTCGTGCAGGCCATCACCGTGCCTGCCAACAATCTGCTGCTGAACTACCTGCTGAAACCGGGCGCGCTGGCCTGGGCCGGGTTCCCGGATGTGGACCTGACTTTCCTTGGTCTGATCTCGTATATCGGCGTGATCGCGGCGATGGTCCAGATCCTCGAGATGGTTTTGGACAAGTATTTCCCGCCGCTCTACAACGCGCTGGGGATCTTCTTGCCGCTGATCACGGTGAACTGCGCCATCTTGGGTGGTTCGCTGTTCATGGTGGAACGCGACTATAACTTTGCCGAGGCGACCACCTATGGCCTGTCTTCAGGCTTTGGTTGGGCACTGGCGATCACCGCGATGGCGGGTGTTCGGGAAAAGCTGAAATACTCGGACATCCCCGACGGCTTGCAGGGTCTGGGCATCACTTTCATCACCGCAGGACTGATGGCGATGGCCTTCATGTCCTTCTCGGGCGTGAAACTGTAAGGAGGGCGCAATGGAAACCTTTGGCTTAGGTGTAGCCCTTTTCACCGTTATCGTTCTGGGTCTGGTGGCCGTCATCATGGCAGCGCGGTCGCGCCTTGTGTCGACCGGCAATGTCAACATCACCATCAACGGTGAGAAAACCGTTTCGGTCCCGGCGGGTGGCAAACTGCTGCAAACCCTGGCGGCTGAAAAGCTGTTCGTCCCGTCGGCCTGTGGCGGCGGTGGCACCTGCGCGCAATGCCGTGTGCGTGTGCACTCTGGTGGGGGCTCGATCCTGCCGACCGAAGAAAGCCATATCACAAAACGTGAGGCCGCCTGTGGTGACCGCCTGTCCTGTCAGGTTGCGGTCAAGCAGGACATGGATATCGAAGTTCCCGAAGAGGTCTTTGGCGTCAAGAAATGGGAATGCACCGTGCGTTCGAACGAGAACGTAGCGACCTTCATCAAGGCTCTGACCCTGGACCTTCCCGAAGGTGAGGACGTGAACTTCCGCGCTGGTGGCTACATCCAGATCGAAGCCCCAGCGCACGCACTGAAATACACCGATTTCGACGTGGAAGAGGAGTACCGCGAGGATTGGGACCGCTTCAATCTGTGGCAGTACGAATCCGTTGTGAACGAGCCGATCGAACGTGCCTATTCCATGGCCAACTATCCGGACGAAAAGGGCATGATCATGCTGAACGTCCGTGTGGCTTCGCCGCCTCCGGGCTCGGAAGGTATCCCGGCCGGTCAGATGTCGTCCTACATCTTCAATCTGAAACCGGGTGACAAGGTCACTATTTCTGGACCGTTTGGCGAATTTTTCGCCCGCGAAACGGAAAAAGAAATGGTCTTCATCGGCGGTGGTGCAGGAATGGCGCCCATGCGCAGCCATATCTTTGACCAGCTCAAACGCCTTGAGAACCGCAACCGGAAAATCAGTTTCTGGTACGGCGCACGCTCGAAGAAAGAAATGTTCTTTGTCGAGGACTTTGACACGCTAGCCAAGGAATTTGACAATTTCGAATGGCATGTGGCCCTGTCGGATGCCCAGCCCGAAGATGACTGGAAAGGCTATACCGGCTTCATCCACAACGTTCTGTTTGAAGAATATCTCAAGAACCACCCCGCGCCTGAGGATTGCGAGTTCTACATGTGTGGTCCTCCGATCATGAACCAGTCGGTCATCAACATGCTGCTGGATCTGGGCGTGGATCGCGAAGACATCATGCTCGACGATTTCGGCGGGTAGGAGACGAAAAAGCCGGCGCAAGTTGCGCCGGCTTTCTTTTGGGGAATACAGACTTGGTCAGAGTCTCAAGTCACTTGAGTCTCTTGGGAGGCAGGATTTGATATCGAACACCACGCTGTTGGGTTTGCCGTAAGCTCGGAATGTTGACGGATCAGCGTCTTTGTATTCCTGATGTGCGACGGCCAAAACGACTGCGTCATAGGTCGCGTCCTGAGGTGACTCTAAAAGCGAGAGGCCGTATTCAATCTCTGCTGCGGCGGGGTCGGCGTGGGGATCGTGGACGTCGACGCTTATGCCGTAGCTCTGTAGTTCCTCAATGATATCAACGACGCGCGTATTGCGCAGGTCGGGGCAGTTTTCCTTGAAGGTCAGGCCCAGAACCAGAACGCGTGCCGCACCGACATTGATGCCGCTACGGGTCATGCGTTTGACCAGTTGAGACACCACGTAATTGCCCATCCGATCGTTAAGACGCCGCCCGGCCAGAATGATTTGGGGGTGATGACCGACGGCCTCGGCCTTGTGGGTCAGGTAGTAGGGGTCCACGCCTATGCAGTGCCCGCCGACCAGACCGGGGCGGAAGGGTAGGAAGTTCCACTTGGTCCCCGCGGCGCGCAAGACGGCCTCGGTGTCGATCTCCATCCGGCCGAAAATCATCGCAAGCTCATTCACGAGCGCGATGTTCAGGTCGCGCTGCGTATTCTCGATAACCTTGGCGGCCTCGGCAACGCGGATGCTTTCCGCCTTGTAGGTGCCGGCCGAGATGATCCGCGCGTAGAGTGCATCGACCAGATCAGCCACTTCGGGGGTCGATCCTGAAGTCACCTTGCAGATATCCGCAATCCGATGGGTCTTGTCGCCGGGATTGATCCGCTCAGGGCTGTAGCCTGCAAAGAAATCCGTGTTGAATTTCAGGTCCGAAGCGCGTTCCAGCACCGGAACGCAATCTTCCTCGGTCGCGCCGGGATAGACGGTGGATTCGTAAATCACCAGATCGCCGGGTTTCAGAACACCGCCGACTGTTTCCGATGCCGCAAGCAGGGGCGAAAGGTCAGGCTGTTTGCCAGCAGTGATCGGGGTGGGCACGGTGATGATATAGGTGTCACAGGCCGCAAGATCTGCGACATCGGTGGTGAAGGTCAGACCGGTTGCGGCGGCCAAATCTTCGGGCTCAACCTCTTGTGTGGCATCAATACCGTCTAGCAGGGCGTCAATGCGGGCCGGGTTAATGTCGAACCCGAGGACTGAGCCGATCTTGCCAAAGGCCACCGCCAAAGGCAGGCCCACATAGCCCAATCCAATGACAGCGATCTTGCGGGCATCGGGGTTCGTTTGCAGCATTCAGGTCTCAGTCTTTACTTGCCGTGATAGTCCCGGAACCACGCGACAAACCGGGCGATCCCATCTTTGAAATCGGTTTGCGGGCGGTAACCAGTTAGCCGTTGCAGCAGATCAGTATTGGCCCATGTGGCGGGGACGTCGCCCATCTGCATGGGCATATAGTTTCGGATGGCCTCTTTGCCTATCGCTTCTTCGATGGCTTCGACAAAATCCATCAGGCGCACCTTGTCGCCAT
Organism: Pseudomonadota bacterium; assembly: GCA_039818265.1. Lineage (GTDB taxonomy): Bacteria > Pseudomonadota > Alphaproteobacteria > Rhodobacterales > Rhodobacteraceae > Ruegeria. Next base: position 51,693 of record JBCBUG010000010.1, read on the forward strand.
TGCCGATATTGACCACGCGATAGGGCGCAACGGGGGACAGGCTGTCACCCTCTTCAATCTGGTCAGCGCTTTCGGGGCGCACGGGCGGCACATCGATCAACAATCGGATGCCACGGACCAGATCGTCCACGTTTGTGAAATCGCGATACATGTCACCGTGATTGTAGATGTCGATGGGCCGGTCATCCAGAATCGCATCCACGAATTTGTACAGCGCCAGATCAGGCCGCCCCCAGGTGCCGTAGACGGTGAAGAAGCGGAACATCGTTGTCGGCAAGTCCCACAGATGCGCATAGGAATGACCCATCGCCTCATTGGCCTTCTTGGTGGCCGAATAGATGGTCAGCTGGGTGTCGGCCTTTTCGATCTCGGTAAAGGGCATCTCTTCATTGGCACCATAAACCGAGGAGGTCGAAGCCATCAGCAGGTGATCGACCTTGTGGATGCGCGCGGCCTCCATCACGTTGAACGTACCGACAACATTGGAGTTTATGTAGCTGCGTGGCTCTTCCAGGCTGTATCGGACCCCGGCTTGTGCTGCGAGGTGAACGATAATCTCGGGCTGAAACTCATCAGCAACTTTCATCAGCTGTTCGTGATCTTCGAGCATCGCCTCGGTCGCGGTGAAACCTGGGGTCTGCATCAGCATTTGATGTCGGCGCTGTTTCAAGGTGACGTCGTAATAGTCTGTCATCCCGTCATAGCCATGCACCCGGAACCCTTCTGACAGCAGTAGTTTTGCCAGATGGAAGCCGATGAACCCTGCGGTCCCGGTGATCAAAACACGTTTCATGAAACCCTCGAACACAATAAAACTCTGCGCATCAGGGATACTTTCCCCGCTTCGAGGTCAAGCAGATTTTCCCGTTTTGCGGCTATTCGGCCAAGCTGGTCGATTAGGCACACGCCGAAAACGCCACTGGGAATTGCCGATTGTCGCCAAGGCTGAGCCGGGGTAGGGAGGGCACGTGATGGTTAGGGATTGGATCAAAGGGCTGTTCGGTAAACACGACGCGCAAGCGCCGTCGCCCATCATGCCCGAGATAGCGCCCGATCAACCGTTCATCGCCATTGGCGACATTCATGGGCGGCTGGATCTGTTGCAGGATTTGCTGCCCCGGTTGGACGACAATTGCCCTTGGGTTTTTGTTGGCGACTATGTAGACCGCGGTGCCTACAGCGCTCAGGTCTTGCATCAGTTGCGGCATCTCAGCGAATCTTCGGGCGGACGGGTCACCTGCCTGCTGGGCAATCACGAAGAGATGCTGTTGCGCTTCGTTGACGATCCAAAACGGGTCAGCCGCCTGTGGCTGCAAAACGGTGGCGTTCAAACGCTCGCCTCGTTTGGCATCACCGGTGTGGCCGAGGCCATTTTAGGCGAACCGGCGGTCGAGATTGCTGAAAAATTGCAGCGGGTTATGGGGGGAGACCTATTGAGCTGGCTCAGGGATCGTCCCCTGACCTGGACCAGCGGCAATATCACTGTTGTGCACGCGGCACTGGACCCACGCCATCCTGTTAATGCGCAACCACGCGATATCTGCCTGTGGGGGCATCCGATGCTAACGCGCGAGCCCAGAGAGGATGGTCAATGGGTCCTGCACGGCCATACCATTGTTGATCAGGCGCGGGCAGAGAACGGAGTTATCTCAATAGACACCGGCGCGTTTGTCACCAATCGCCTCACGGCGGCCGAGGTGTTTCATGGCGGTGTGCGCTTCACCTCGACCTGAACGCGATCAGCCTACGATCATCTGCTTCATGCGCAGCGCTTCGTATTCCAGTTCCTGTAACCGGAAATGCACCACATCGCCAATAGTGATCACGCCGCACAGATTACCGTCGCGCAAGACGGGCATATGGCGAAATTTGCCTTCGGTCATCGTTTTCAGAACGTCATTCAGATAATCGTCAGGTGAGCAAGTTTTGACATCGCGTGTCATCAAGTCTTCGACCGATTGTGGCAGGGTCTGGCCAGGCGTATCTGCCATGCGGCGCACAATGTCGCGTTCCGATAAAATACCCTGTAGCGCCCCGTTCTGATCCGTCACCAGAACCGCCCCGATCCGCTTTTCCTTGAGCGTGTTGACCACGGAATGAATGGTCTCGTTCGGGCGCACGGAAAACACATCGTCTCCTTTACCTGTCAACAGTTTTGCCACTGTTGTCTGTGCATGCGACAGGTTTGATTCCGCAGACTGGCTGTAGGTCGACTTGTCAGCCTTATCGCCGCGCGAGGGGGACTGATACGAGGTTGGAGCCATAGGCATTCTCCTTCCGGGGTATTGTGTGTCTTTCCCTTTCACCTTAGCGCAGCTAAACGACCTGTATAGGGTACAATTGTCCCGATCGGCAAAAACCGGACCCCGAACAGGAGCCCAAAGACGTGAGCGATCTTTACCTGACGCCGCCAGTTGCTGCGTTGATTTTCTTTGCTGTGGTCGTTTGCGGGCATAATTTTCGCCTGGCTTGGAAACAACAGCCCGAAGGATGGCAAAAGCGGGCATGGTTGTTTGGCGTACCTGCGGGTGTTGGCCTTTTGATGCTGGGCTTTTTGCCGCTGAAGTTGTGATGCTGGTTTGACTCCGCCAATGGTGGCTGGCATATGCCGGGCACTGATTTTCCCGGAGACTACCCCATGCGTCTGTTGCCTGCATTGGCCCTTGCGACCGTCCTGACCGGTTGCCTGTTCGACAAGGAACCTGAAGTTGTTCGCCTGTCTGGCGAGACAATGGGCACAACCTTCAATATCACTGCTATTGGCGCGGATTTGGACGAGGCGGCGCTGGCTGCAGCGGTCGAAGAGACTCTGGTTCAGGTCAACGCCAAGATGTCGAATTGGGATCCGAATTCCGAAGTCTCGACCTTCTCAGCCTCGACCAGCACGGACCCTGTGGCGGTGTCGGAAGAGTTTGCGCTGGTTCTGGCAGCGGCCAACGATGTGCACGAGATAACAGGTGGGACCTTTGATGTCACACTCGGCCCGCTGATTGAACTCTGGGGCTTTGGCCCTCGCAAACCCCAAGATCCGGTGCCATCGGATGAAGATATCGAGACAGCGCTAAGCGGTGTGGGTCAGGCCCGGTTGCTGACATTGGACAGCGCTGCCGGTACTTTGGCGAAATCCGATCCAGCCGTGGGGATCAACCTGTCCGCCATCGCAAAAGGTTATGGCATCGACGCGGTGGCTAGGACCCTGCGTGAAGCAGGGATTGAGGACTATCTGGTCGAGATTGGTGGTGATTTGGTCGCCAAGGGGCAAAATGACAAAGGCGAGACTTGGCAGATCGGCATCGAAAAGCCCGAAGCCGGATCGCAAACCGTGCAACTGATCGTGCCGCTGAATGATCGTGGCATGGCCAGTTCGGGCGATTACAAAAACTTCTTTGAACAAGATGGCGTGCGCTATTCGCATATCATCGACCCGGTCACGGGCCGCCCGATTACGCATCGGACCACTTCGGTCACCGTTTTGGCGGAAAACGCCATGATGGCCGATGCCTGGGCAACGGCGATGCTGGCCTTGGGTCAGGAAAAGGGGCTGGCGTTGGCCGAACAGTATAAACTTGCCGTGTATTTCATCTCGCGGGATGTGACAGGCGGCGATGATGCCTATATTACGGTTCACAGCAGCGCGTTCAAAGACGCATTGGGAACCGACTGACGGGTAGGAACCGAGATGAGCACTTTCATTCTGGCCTTTGTTCTGCTGGCACTTGTCATGATTGGCATGTCACTGGGTGTGATGCTGATGGGCAAGACCATCAAAGGCAGTTGCGGTGGTCTGAATGCGATCTCGGGCGCGGATAAATGCGTGGTCTGCCAGAAAGATGTCGACCCGAACAGCCCGCTGCGCGATCAGCTGCAATGCAAACGCGCAAAGAAGATGCTGGAGCAGATGGAGCGGCAATCCTGATTGTCAGGCTCTAACTACGGCGTGCTTTCCACTGCACATACCGCGCCATGCCGCGTTCCAGCAGGTTTGGCGCCTTGCCATCATCCAGATGTAAACCCCCGCCACCTGCGCGATACATTTCGGCGAATACGTCCAGCACTTTGGATTTGACCATCCCGCGTAGCGGGACATGCGCCATCATGCCATAAGTCGCAGCGCCCCCGGTTTTGGCCAGATCGGGATTTGCCCGCACGGTGGCAACCGCCTGTGCCAGATCAGCCAGATATTCATCAGCCACATGCAGGTGTTTGGCCGTGACCATGCAGTGGATGCCATCGGGGTTCTGGACGCGATTGATGCTCCAACCCGCGCGTTCCAGCTGATCCGCCACCGCATAGATGTTGAGCTTCGGGTCGGTTGAGCCATAAGCCAGCAACGGCCCTTGGGGGTTGCCAAGAATGCGCAGGCCATCAATTGCCGCAATGCCAGATTTCAGCTTTTCGACGGCTTCGGTAGTGTCTTTGGCAAGTTGGCAATAGCCCTCGATCCCCAGTTTCTGCATGACCGCCCAGGCGGCGGCATAGGCCCCACCTGGCCGGGTGCCCAGCAGGGCGGGTGAGGCAAAGACCCCTCCGGGCCAGTCCTGACAGATGAACATCTGATGCTTAAGCAGGTCGAGATTGCGGTAGAGGATGGTCGAGGCCCCTTTGGCCGCATAGCCGTATTTGTGCAGATCGGCTGAGATCGAAGTGACCCCCGGAACGCGGAAATCCCAGTCGGGCAGGTCAACGCCGTTGCGTTCCATAAACGGCAGGATCAGCCCGCCGACGCAAGCGTCGATATGCAGGGGAATACCTTTGGATTGTGCAATCGCCCCCATCTGGGCAATGGGGTCGATGGTGCCGTGCGGGTACTCGGGGGCCGACCCTAGGATCATCACAGTGCCGGCGTTAATCATGCGTTTCAGCCGGGAAATGTCAGTCGCATGATCCGGTGTCATCGGCAGTAGGCGCGCTTTGACCCCGAAATACTCAGCAGCCTTGAACCATGCCACATGAGCGGTCTTTGGCAGGATCATGTTGGGCCGTGTCACCTTGCGCTGTTTGCGCGCCATATCGCGGTAGGTTTTAACCGCCATCAGGCAGCTTTCCGTTCCACCCGCCGTCACAACGCCGCACGTGTCCGGCCCGCCGTGCAGCAACCCTGCCATGGTCGAGATGATCTGGGTCTCCATCCGTTTCAGGCTTTGAAACGCGGCAGGGTTCAGGCCGTTGGCCGAAGAAAACGCGCTGTAGGCCTTGGCGATGAAGGCGTCATGGTCGTCATCGAGGTGGTAGACAAGGCTCCATGTGCGGCCCTCACGATAATTCGGGTCATCCTTGGCAAAGGATTTGAGCTGATCCAGTATCTCATCTTCGGGGCGACCCGCTGTGGGCAGCTTTTGATGATCCATGTCCTATCCCCCTCTGGCCAGCAGCAGCGCCAGTGAAATGCCCAGATAGTTCCCGATGGCAAATCCCAGAATGCCGGTTGCCATGCCTGACATCAAGATCGCCGGGTTGCGCAAACTGCGCGAGATCATGGGGACAAAGGCGGGTGACATGACGGCGGCGACCGAAGTGATCAGGAATGTGTCCCGATCAATTCCCGCGATCCGGGCGAACAGCGCGTGCAGGGCGAAACTGCCGAATGTGGCGATCAGGACAAATCCCAGTACAGCCAGATCCATGTCCTGCAACTTGGCCAAATCCATCGAAGCGGCAACACTGAAAGAGAATATGTAAAGTAGGAACATGCCCATTGCAGGCGCGGCTCTGTTTTGGTGCAGAGACGGCGTCAGTGATCCCAAAAGGCCAAGTGTTGTCAGCAAGATCACGATGACTACGGGCTGAGCGGCAAAGCTGAAGGTCGGCGCAAAGATCAACGCGGCCGCAACACAAAGCGACGCTGCTAGGAACGCGATGATGCCATGCAGATACAGGTTTGGCTTTATCGTCTCGCCCTCAGGCGGGTGGTCGATGTCACGGTCGCCCGCGAAGGGTTTCAGGAACAGACTAAAGACAGCAGGCGCAAGGGTCAGCACAAACAACAGATAGGCGGCGCCGACGACCGTGTCGACGGTTGCAAACAGCAGATAGCGGCCTTCGGGGATATCCAGCGCCAATTTGATTGCGCCCATGTTCGCCAGACCGCCCGTATACATACCGACGGCCATACCCGACAGCTGCTCGGCCTGTTCGGTGCCCGCGGCGCTGAAGGCAAAGTACAGCCCTGTGGCGACAAGCCCAACCGCAAGAACGGCCAGTGCCATGGACAGCAAAGCGGACCCGGCCACGCGGCCCCAGGCCCGCAGGTTGACGCCAAACAGCAGCAAGGGCAGGGCAAGCCCCAAGCTCGCCTCGATCACGGTTTCCCTAAGTTGCTCTGCGGCCTCGGGTTGCAGACCAGTCAGGCCCAATGCCAGCCCGGCGATGTAACACAGTACAATCGGCCCGATACGCCCGGCCAAAGCCCAGTGCCGCGCCAATAACATCAGTGCAGCGGGCGCTAACACATAGATCAGGGCAAAACCCGAAAGTCCTGTTTGCATGACTGTCCTCTTCCTCAGGTCCCGAGACTAGGCGGCCCGGCCCTGATCACACAAGAGGACCTGACGTAAGGTTCTTCTGCGCTGACGGTTTGATTAAATCTGCACCAATTCCTGCAAAGGCGGTTCACCCCCCGGCAGCCAGAGGCTAGAAGATGGGGCAAGAGCAGTTACCGGAGACCGAAATGGCCACGCCCAAACCCGTAGTCTTGTGCATTCTCGATGGTTGGGGATTGTCCGAGGACACGCAGGCGAATGCCCCTTATTTGGCCGATACGCCGACCTTTGACGCGATTATGAGAGGTCCCCATGCCACGCTGATCACCCACGGTACGGATGTGGGCCTGCCCAGTGGGCAAATGGGCAATTCCGAGGTCGGGCACACCAATATCGGTGCCGGTCGTGTTGTGGCGATGGATCTGGGACAGATTGATCTGGCGATCGAGGATGGATCATTTTTCGACAATGACGTGTTGCAGGCGTTTATTGCCAAAGTGAAAGCCGCAGGCGGCACGGCGCATCTGATGGGTCTGGCCTCGGACGGCGGCGTGCATGGGCATGTGAACCATATCGTTGCGGCGGCCAAGGCGATCACGGATGCCGGTGTTCCAGTCTCGCTACATGCTGTGACCGACGGGCGCGACGTGGCCCCGAAGTCGGCCTTGACCTATGTCGCCGAGCTTGAGGATCGCTTGCCCGAAGGGGCCCGTATTGTCACCATATGCGGACGTTATTTCGCCATGGACCGTGACAACCGCTGGGAGCGGGTATCACAGGCGTATGATGCCATGATCAAGGGTCAGGGCCGTGCGGCCAACTCGGCGCATGGGGCGTTGGATGAGGCCTATACCCAAGCTGAAACGGATGAATTCATCACGCCCACGGTGCTGAATGGCTATGCGGGTGTCAGAGACGGCGACGGGTTCTTTTGCCTGAACTTCCGTGCCGACCGCGCGCGGGAAATCCTGCGCGCCATTGGCGAGCCGGGCTTTGCTGATTTCGATACAGGTCCGCGCCCGGTTTTGTCGGCGTTGTTGGGGATGGTCGAGTACTCGGATAGCCATACCGCCTATATGACCACCGTGTTCCCGAAACGCGCAATCGTCAACACTCTGGGCGAATGGGTGGCCAAACAGGGCCTGCGCCAATTCCGGCTTGCCGAGACTGAGAAATACCCACATGTGACCTTTTTCCTCAATGGTGGCAAGGAAGTGCCCGAGGAAGGTGAAGATCGTTATATGCCCAAATCGCCCAAAGTGGCGACCTATGATTTGCAGCCCGAGATGTCCTCGGCTGAAGTGACGGCAAAATTCGTTGAGGCCATCGAGGCCGGGTATGACCTGATCGTCACCAACTATGCCAACCCGGATATGGTGGGTCACACCGGCGACCTGCAGGCCGCGATCAAAGCCTGTGAGTCGGTGGATCAGGGCCTGGCGCAAGTAGTTGAGGCTCTGAACAATGCTGGTGGCGCGATGATCGTCACAGCCGATCATGGCAATTGCGAGGTGATGGTCGACCCGGAAACCGGCGGGCCGCATACAGCGCATACGCTGAACCCGGTACCGGTGGCCTTGGTTGGGGGTCCCGAAGGGGCCGTGCTGCGCAGCGGGCGCTTGTCCGATCTGGCACCAACCCTGCTGGATCTCATGAACCTGCCCAAGCCGCCTGAAATGACGGGTGAAAGCTTGATCTCATGAGGGTCATGGCAGCTGTCATATCATTGGTTCTGGCTGGTCAGGCCATAGCGCAGAACCCGTCGCGGGCGGCGCTTGAAGCAGCGGAGATGCTGGAGCAGGCCTCGATCTCGCTGACCGAAGCGGACAGCGCGCGGGACCGGGTGCGGGCTTTGACCGAGACCATTCAGGCTTATGAGGCAGGCTTGTCCGCGATGCGCGATGGCCTACGCATGGCCGCAACGCGTGAGGCTCAGCTATCGGCAGAACTGCGCACGCGGGAAAAGGATGTGGCGCAGCTCTTGGGGGTTTTGCAAACCATCGAAACCACCGCGCCGCCGGTTCTGATGCTGCATCCTTCAGGCCCGCTGGGTGCAGCGCGGACGGGCATGATGCTCTCCGAGGTCACGCCGGGCCTGAACGCCAAGGCCGAAGATCTGGCACGTGACCTGCAAGAGGTTCAAACCCTGCGTCTGCTGCAACAGGACGCTGCTGAGACTCTGACCGAGGGCCTGAGCGGTGTGCAATCCGCCCGAACGCGCCTGAGCGAGGCGATTGCTGATCGAACCGATCTGCCTAAGCGTTTCGTCGAAGACCCGATCAAGACAGCGATCCTGATCTCATCTACCGAAACACTTGATGGGTTTGCCAGCGGGTTGTCCGAAATCTCGGAAGGTGAAATTGCTTCGACCGATGCTAGCGTGGCCAGCCGCATGGGAGACGTACAGCTTCCGGTAAAGGGTATCTTGCTGCACCGTGCGGGGGAAACCGATGCGGCGGGGGTGACCCGCCCCGGATTGGTTTTGGGCACACGACCCCGCGCCTTGGTGACCGCGCCCACCGCAGCGACGATCCGCTATCGCGGGCCTTTGCTGGACCTTGGGAACCTGATCATTCTGGAACCCCAGCGCGGACTACTGTTCGTTTTTTCCGGTTTGCAGGAAGTGTACGGCGATATCGGACAGGTGATCCCCGAAGGCACACCAGTTGGGCTAATGCCCGGTGCGACGCCCGAAATCGGCGCTATTTTGTCAACAAGTGGTGATGGCACTGGAACTGACCGGTCAGAAACGCTCTATATAGAGGTAAGAGAAGACAATAGCCCCGTGGACCCGGAATCGTGGTTTCGGACCAACAAGGATGGATAGACGAGTATGAAGAGATTTGTGATGGCCGGTCTGGCCGGAACCGTGGCAGGGATTATCGCAACCACCCAGATCGCTGGTCCGCTTCTGGCGCAGGAGGCCGAAAAGAAGGCCGATGTGTATCAGCAACTGGACCTGTTCGGTGACATTTTCGAACGCATTCGCGCGCAATATGTCGAAGAGGTTGAGCCCGAGGAGCTGATCGAGGCTGCGATTGACGGCATGCTCACATCGCTTGATCCGCATTCCAGCTATCTGTCGCCCGATGACGCTGAGCAGATGCGCGTGCAGACACGGGGTGAGTTTGGCGGCCTCGGCATCGAGGTGACGCAAGAGGAAGGCTTTGTCAAAGTCGTCTCGCCCATCGATGATACGCCCGCCGCGGCAGCCGGGATCGAAGCCGGGGATTTCATCACGCATGTGGATGGTGAAAGCATTCTGGGCCTGACGCTGGACAAGGCGGTTGACTTGATGCGCGGGCCTGTGGGCTCCGAGATCATCATCACGGTTGTTCGCGAAGGCGAGCCTGAGCCTTTTGATGTCACCATAATCCGTGACACGATTAAACTGACCGCTGTGCGCGCACGTACCGAAGGCACCAGCGTTGTTTTGCGTGTAACCACGTTCAATGATCAGACCTTCCCGAACCTGCAAGCGGGTCTTGAGGAACAGATCGCCGAAGCGGGCGGGATCGATAAGGTCAACGGCGTTGTGCTGGATCTGCGGAACAACCCTGGCGGTTTGCTCACTCAGGCGATCCGCGTGTCGGATGCGTTCCTGAACGAAGGCGAGATTGTCTCGACCCGCGGCCGTGATCCACAAGATGGTGAGCGGTTCAACGCCACCCCCGGCGATCTGGCCGAAGGCAAGCCAATCGTGGTGCTGATCAATGGTGGTTCGGCCTCGGCCTCGGAAATCGTTGCGGGTGCCTTGCAGGACCATCGTCGTGCGATCGTGGTGGGCACCAAGAGCTTTGGCAAAGGCTCGGTCCAGACGGTGATGCCGCTGCGTGGCGACGGGGCGATGCGCCTGACCACATCGCGCTATTACACGCCTTCGGGTCGTTCGATCCAGGCGCTGGGCGTCAGCCCGGACATCATCGTGGAACAACCGCGCCCGCAGCCCGAAGCCGAGGAGGACGAGGAGAACCCCTTCACTCGGTCCGAGGCCCAGCTGCGCGGCAGCCTGGACAATGACAGCCTGAGCGAGGATGAAATCCGCCAGATTGAAGAAGATCGCGCCAAGGCCGAAGAAACAGCCGAGCTGCGGGAAGAGGACTATCAGCTGGCCTATGCCATCGATATCCTCAAGGGCCTGTCCGCCTTCAATCCGAACGGGCCGTCTCAGTAAGGCGCTTGCCCAAAGGAAACGAGGGTCGCGCAGGGCGCGACCCTTTTTTTATTCCTCGATCTTATGCAGCTTGCTTTCGTCCAGCATCAACGCCAGCAGGATGCCCACGGATACCGAGACTGTGGAAAAGATAAAGGCCATGTTCATTCCGCTGTCAAACGCGCTGGCAATCGCGGATTTCAGGGTTTCGACTTGATCGGTATTCAGTTTGGCCAATACGGCGTGGGCGGATTCGGTGTTGAGCGTTCCGCCGTTGATGGCCCGCTGATCGGCGTCAGTCAGGGGGATGTTGGCCGCCGCCAGCTTGTCGCGCAGGCTGGACAAAGACACCACATACATGATCGCTGTAGCGCAGGCGACCGAGATGGCGCCATACACGAGATGGGTCATAAAGCTTAGCCCGCCCACAAGTCCGGCGCGTTCGGGTTTAACGGCACAGACCGCAGCGGTGCCCGATGGGCCAACCGTTAGCGTTGCACCCAGCCCGATCATCGCCATGCCGGGCAGGATTTGAAAATATCCGAAACTGGCGGGAAGAACCACGATACTGGCCGCGCCAATCGTGGCGATCAAATAGCCCCAGAACAGCAGCCGTTTGGGGCCGAAATCATTGTAGAGCGTGCCCGAGACCACTGACCCAACAGCCAGCAACAGGGTAAGCGGTGCCAGCCCCAGCGCAGATTCAAAGGTCGACCACCCCAAAACCTTTTGCATGTATTGCGGGAAATACAGCAGGCCGACAAAGGCGGCAGACACATTGAACATGTTCAGCCCCAGCGTGATCCGAAACTGTTTGTTCTGCATCATCTGAGGCAGCAGCAGCGGTTCGACCACGCGTTTTTCGACCTTGGGGAAGAGAAAGAACAAAACCGCGCTGACGAAGAACAAAAGCAGCAGGGGAACCGAGGTCCAGCCCCAATCGGCACCAACATCCAACCCGTATAGCAACAGCAGCACGGCGAACGACAAGATAGCCATACCTGCATAGTCGATATGTTCACCCTGTTTGTGCTGGGTCTCTCGCTGCATCAGCAGCAGCGCGGTCGCCATGGAGATGCAGGAAAAGACGATGTTCGCCAGAAAGAAATACCGCCATTCTCCGAAGCTAACCGCCAGCCCGCTGATCATGGGGCCAAAGACATTGCCCGTGGTTACGCCGGCCAGGATCAGGCCCATCACCAGTGCGCGATGTTTCGGGCGTGAGACTTTGGTGGCCCCAAACGCCAGTGTGCAAGGCCATACACAGCCCGCGCCGATCCCCTGCAGGGCCCGCGCGCCAATCAGAAAGTCCAGGCTGGGGGCGACAAAGCACATCACGGATGCAAACAGGAAGATCGTCAGGCCGATTATCATAATCTTTCGATGACCGAACATATCGCCCAGGCGGCCCCCGGCGACCATGGTCATGGCAAAAAACAGGGCGTAGATGTTCAGCACCCATTGGGTGCTGGTAATGTCAGCGTCGAAACTGTTTTCGATTGCGGGCACCAGCATCAGGGCACCGGTGAAATCGATACCGATGCCAAAACCCGTCACCATCAATGCGGCAACTTTTACAATGCTGCTGCGATCCATATCCGCATCCTTCGTGATCCAAATGGGTCAATGATGCATGAATGAAGCCAAAAAGATAGGTTGACGGACTATTGGCGGTCAGTCGTCGCCCCGGCAAATCTGGCGAAAAGCGCGTTTGAGCATTTCCAACTCGGCACGCAGCAATTCGACCTCGGCCCGCAGATCATCTGCGGCGGGTTCGCCTGCGATCACGGTGAAATTCCCCAGTTTCTGAGTGGTTGCCGTGTCGACGATGACAAAACAGTGTACGCCTTCGGATAGCGCCGCAGCAGGCACAGGAACAGCCAAGGCCCACCCATCCTGGGCTTCTGTCAATGTGACCTCGGGCAGGGGCTCGCCCAGATAGCGCACCTCGACATCTGGTTTTGTTTGGGCCTCAAGATGGCCTTGCCACAGGCCGTTTTCGAACCGAAGGGGGATCAATCTGGGGTGCGTCATAGTCTGGTGTCTCACAAATCGGCGCGATGGCGGCGGCACAGGGTCAAATCGCGCAAAAGAATGCGGTTCATGCGCGGATTCTCAAAAATCACATCCAGCCAGATCTTTTCGATCCGCTGTTCATTCAGGGGCAGATGCGCCAGGTCGAAATCTACAGCGCTGGGCGTTTTTGACAGATCGATCTGCCGCAACACCTGTTCAGTGTTGGGTCCGTGCTGAATATTGAGCCGCGCGAAAATTCCGGTGTTCTGCTCGCTGTTTACCAGCGCATCCAGCCGCAGCAGGTGCTGTAGGGTCAGATCGCGCGCGGCGTCGGCTGGCAATTCGATCGAAAGGGACAGGAAAGTCCCTGCAAAACTGAATGCCTCAATCGACAAGCTGAACGGCGCAAGATCGGCTTCGTCGCGGTTGCGGATTTGGCGCACTGCGATCTGGGCAAGGGGGCAATCGTGAAACAGGGTCACCTGCCCATCGATACCCGCCTTGCGCGGAGCTGAGGCAAGCCCGGGTTGCGCCAGCGGTCCACGCCACAAATCGGGCCGCCAGGCCCAATCCGTGCCAACGGGTTTTGGAAACTGGGCCGACCCGATCTGCGGTCGGGTCAACCGACTATCTGCAATATGGATCAACTTGTTCAGACTGGCTCGCAACCCGCGCGCCTGATCGCGTTGCAGGCGCAACGCCGATTGCGGGGCATCTTGCGCCTGTTCTGCCGCTTTGCGCCATCGCTGCAACGTCTTGCGATATATGTAGCGATCCAGAATCCTGCCCATTGTCCTATCGTCCCAAGTTGCACCTCTTTAGTCAAAGACAGTGTAGGGGACAAACCCGGAATGGCAGTATGGGAGTGAATAGTCACAAAATCCTGAAGACCCGTTGGTGCGGATCTGTATTCGGCGTGACAAAGACCCGTTGCATTCTTGTAATCAGCCGGGTCAATGCTTACCGTCTGGCACCGGGCTGAGGGTGGGTTTTCCTCGGAACCTCCGCGCAACAGATTAAGCACAGATAAGGCCAGTTCATGGAACCCACTCTGTTTTCATTCATATGGAAATATTCGAAAAAGCAGCAGCTTGTGCTGTTGGGTTTGACGGTTCTGTCCTTTCCGTTTCTCTACGCTTCGCTTGAGCTGCCCAAGCAGATCATCAACGATGCCATCGGTGCGCCTGGCGATACGGTTGCCGTCTGGGGGATCACATTCACCCAGGTGCAGTATCTGCTGATCCTGTGTTTCGCCTTTCTGGCCACTGTCATCGCCAGCGGCGTGATGAAGATGCGGATCAACACGATGAAGGGTGTTCTGGCCGAACGGATGCTGCGACGCCTGCGGTTCACCCTGATCAACAGGTCGATGCGCTTTCCCAAATCGTATTTCGCGACCACCAGCCAGGGAGAGCTGGTGTCGATGATCACATCCGAGGCCGAACCGATGGGCGGCCTGATGGGCGATGCCATCGCGCAGCCCGTGTTCCAATTTGGTCAGATGATGACCATCGTGACTTTCCTGTTCATGCAAAGCGTCTGGTTCGGGCTGGCCAGCATTGCGCTGATCCCGTTACAGGCCTGGTTGATCCCCAAGCTGCAACGCCAGATCAACCTGCTGAACAAGGACCGCATTCAGGAAGTGCGCAGCCTGAGTTCTGAGATCGGCGAAAGTGCCGCCGGCATCAGTGATCTGCGCACCAATGGCGGCTGGCGCTATCGTCTGGCGCAATTCAGCCATCGGTTGGGCACCTTGTTCGAGATCCGGTTCAAGATCTACAACAAAAAGTTCTTCATGAAGTTTCTCAACAATCTGATAACTCAGATGACGCCATTTCTGTTCTATTCCGTCGGCGGCTATCTGGCGATCAAGGGCGAGATCACGGTAGGCGCTCTGGTCGCGGCGCTTGGGGCGTACAAAGACCTAAGCGGCCCGTGGAAGGATCTGTTGACCTATTACAACCAGGTGCAGGATATGTCGCTGCGCTGGGAAATCGTGACCGAGCGCTTTGCCCCGGACAACATGATCCCGGAGGAGCTGTTCGACGGTGAACCCGAGACGGTCCCGCATTTGAATGGCGATATTGAATTGCGCAATGTGACGGTGCGGGATGGGGACGGCAAAACCGTTCTTGAAGACCTTGACCTGAAGATCCCGAAAGGTGCGCGAGTGGCGATTCAGTCGACCAATTCGGCGGAGCGTACAGCGCTTGGCCAATTGCTGACGCGAGAGGTACTGCCGGTTCAGGGTGAGGTGATCATGGCAGGGCATGATCTGCGCAATCTGCATCAGGCGGTGATTGCCGCGCGCATCGGCTATGCCTATTCGCGACCCTATCTGTTTGATGGCACCTTGGGCGACAACCTGATGATGCCGCTGCGAACGCATCCGCAGATTGATGAGGCTGATGTAAAGGCCCCGACTCGCCGACAGATCGAATCTGCGCGTTCGGGCAATCCGACAGATCTGCTGAGCGATGAGTGGATTGATCCCGGTTTGGCAGGGCTGGACGATATCGACGATATCCGCGACTGGTGGTTCCAACTGGTTGAGGCGATGGGTATTGACGAGTTCATGTTCCGCCGAACGCTAGGGTCGTCTTTTGACCCGAAACTGCATCCGAACCTGGCGCAGGACATTGTCAATCTGCGGGATACGATTGCGACGCGTCTGCGCGAAAAAGGCTTGGACAAGTATGTCCACCGGTTTGATCCAGAACAGTTCAACCCAACCGTTCCACTGGGTGGAAACCTGCTCTATGCCGCACCGACCCGCCAGATTTCACCCGAAAGCCTGGCCAATGACGGGCATTTTCTGTCGATGCTTCGGGCGCATGATCTGGCAGAGGACGCGCTGAATATCTCGAACGCCGTGCTGGATACGCTCAGCCGGACCTTCGGTCGGGATGGCACCGATCACCCGTTGTTCCTGCGGTTGGGTATGAGCAAGGAAATGTATCACCGCTGGTTGGACATAGATGAGCGGCGCAAGGCCAAGGGCGACGCGGGGCTAAGCGATGAAGAACACGCCCTGCTGCTGACCGTTCCCTTCCTGTTGACCGCCGAACAAATTGGCTCGGATTTCCCGGATGAGTACAAGGACAAGATTCTTGCAATTCGGCAAGGTCAGGCCGAACAGCTACGTGGGGCGATGAACGGTATGTTTGTCCCGCTGACCCCTGACACATATTTCCCGATACTGCCCGTGTTGGTAAATGCGCTATACGGCCGGGTTTCGGTAACGGCGGGCGCGCATCTGGATGAGATTGAGGATGTAGTTGCAGAAGCCATGAACGAGGCGGGTCTCAGACGCCGTGCTGCTGCGATTATATATGATCTGCCAGCCGGTCTGGGCGGCAACAATCTGGCCACGGTCTTTCAGGAACGCGCGGCTTTTTCCCGGGCTGGCATCAAGCGGCCGGATGTTCTCATCCTCGACAAGGCGCTGGCCAGCCACGATTCCGAAAGCCGCCTGCGAACCCGTTTGAAACTGCGCGAGTTGCTGCCCGACTCGATAATGATCTTCATGGAAGATCACTTCGCGCATCCCGAAGCCTATGACCTGTTCATCGAGATCAAAGATGGCCGGATTGATGGCGTCTCACGCACACAAACAAAGCATGAGGAAAGTACCTCGGTGGATCTAAGCCGGAAGCTCGAGATCATTTCTTCGACCGAGCTGTTTTCTGGCATCGATGCGCGTAACCAGCGGCTGTTGGCGTTTTCCGCGCAATGGTTTGATGTGGCGGCGGGGCAGCAGATATTCTCGCGCGGGCAGGCCGCTGATGCGGCCTATCTGTGCATCAAAGGCACGGCTAATCTGAACTGGGTCGATGACGAGGGCGGCAGTCGTACCATTTCGGTCGTTGAATCCGGGCGCCTGATCGGGGACTTATCCATTATCACCGGCGAACCCCGTCAGCTGGACCTGACTGCGGTGTCAGACTGTACGTTCCTGCGTATCGGCGCCGAGGAACTGCGCGCAGTCATTGAAAACGATGCAACCGTTGCAGTTCAATTGTTGCAAACGGTTGCGGGCTATCTGACCACGTTGGCGACGCGGATCAACACAGCCCAGACCCCTTCGGAAATCTTCCCGGAGGTGCCTCAGGCAATTTCGGACGAAAGCGTTGCCAATGACGCCTGAGCCCGGCGCGTATGCAGCCCATGAGGCACTGGTCGCTGATGCACGTGCCCGGCCTGAGCTATGGCGGTTTTTGGCTGGTCTGGTCATCGTCGCTGTGCTTTACATGGCGCTGAATTCGGTGATCTTTGCACTCATCGCCGGCCTGATCCCGCCTGCGCAGGCCGAAGGGTTCTTTCGCGGATCGACTGCGGCAGGCACGTTGTTATTGCTGGTCAGCTTCGGGTTTTTGATCGTGGGTGTCGCGGCGGCGGCGCGGGTGATGCAGCACCGATCTCTAGGTCACATCCTTGGGTCACGCAATTTGGCCCTACAGCAGTTTGGGCGTGTGTTTCTGGCCCTATTGATATTGGGGTTGGTGATGTTTGCTTTGCCACCCTATGGGATGGGCGAGCCGCTGATCCAAAACCTGGCACTGCCAGTCTGGCTGATCCTGCTGCCCCTCGCTGCGTGTGCAGTTTTAGTTCAAACCAGCGCCGAAGAGATCCTGTTTCGCGGCTACATTCAGCAATCGCTGGCGGCCAGATTCCAATCGCCCCTTATCTGGATGGGCGTGCCCTCGGCCCTGTTTGCAGCAGGCCACTATGCCCCCGAATTGGCCGGGGACAACGCACTCATCGTGGCTGTCTGGTCCTGTGTGTTTGGCCTTCTGGCCTCAGACCTGACAGCGCGATCTGGCACATTGGGTCCGGCCATCGCCTTGCATTTTTTCAACAATCTCATCGCGCTCGTGTTTATCTCGTTGCCGGATTCGCTGAGCGGTTTGGCGCTCTACCTGCTGCCTTTTGAGATGTCAGAGACCGATATGCTGCGCCAATGGCTGTTCGTGGATTTCGCAACAATGCTGGTCTGCTGGCTGACTGCGCGGATTGCACTCAGGCGTTGATTGCATTTCCTTCCGTTGCGTCTTATTTGACGTCAAAGCCGCTCTATTAAGGTTCCGATATGAACTGGATCACAAATTACGTCCGCCCCCGGATTAACTCGATCTTCTCGCGACGCGAGGTGCCCGAAAACCTGTGGCACAAGTGTTCGGAATGCGGAACCATGCTGTTCCACCGCGAGCTGGCAGAAAACCAGAATGTCTGTACTCAGTGCGGCCATCACATGGCGATCACCTCGCGCGACCGGTTCAAGCATCTGTTTGATGGTGGCATTTTCACCGAAGTTGACGTGCCCGCGCCCAAGGACGATCCGCTGCATTTCCGGGATCAGAAAAGATATCCTGATCGCATGAAAGCGGCGCAGAAAAAGACGGGCGAGAAAGAGGCGATGTTGGTCGTCGCTGGTGAGATTGGGCGAACTCCGATCGTGGCGGCTGCGCAGGATTTCTCATTCATGGGCGGGTCGATGGGCATGTATGTTGGCAATGCCATCATCGCCGCCGCGCAAGAAGCGGTGAAACTAAAACGCCCGCTGATCCTGTTTTCCGCCGCAGGCGGCGCGCGGATGCAGGAGGGCATCCTGAGCCTGATGCAGATGCCCCGCACCACAGTTGCGGTCGAAATGCTGAAAGAGGCGAACCTGCCCTATATCGTTGTGCTGACCCATCCCACAACAGGCGGGGTGACCGCGTCTTATGCGATGCTGGGTGATGTGCATATCTCCGAACCGAACGCGCTGATCTGTTTCGCCGGGCCGCGCGTGATCGAGCAAACGATCCGCGAAAAATTGCCCGAAGGATTCCAGCGCGCTGAATATCTTTTGGATCATGGCATGCTGGATCGCGTGACCAAACGGACCGAAATGCGAGACGAGCTAATCACCATCACCCGTATGCTGATGAACCAACCCCCGGCGATCCGGGGTGATTTGCCCGCGCCGGAGCCGGAAGAGGCCGCCGTGGACGCGCCTGCTGACGATACGGATCAGAAATGACCCCCCAAACATCTGACGCCATCCTCGACCGGATGATGACGCTGCACCCCAAGATCATCGACCTGACCTTGGATCGTGTCTGGCATTTGCTGGATGCGCTGGACAATCCGCAGACCAGATTGCCGCCGGTGATCCATATTGCGGGTACCAATGGCAAGGGCTCGACCCAAGCCATGATCCGCGCAGGGCTCGAAGGGGTAGGGCTTCTGGTTCATGCCTATACCTCGCCGCATCTTGCGCGGTTTCACGAACGGATCCGTTTGGCGGGAGAGCTTATTTCGGAACCCAATTTGATGGCCGTGCTGGATGAATGCTACGCAGCCAATGGCGGTGAGAACATCACCTATTTCGAAATCACCACCTGCGCGGCCCTTCTGGCCTTTGCCCGCGCGCAGGCGGATTACACGCTGCTTGAGGTTGGCCTCGGCGGGCGCCTCGATGCAACCAACGTGATTGACGCCCCCGCCATGACGGTGATCACTCCGGTCTCCATCGATCACGAGCAATTTCTGGGCAACACGCTGGGCAAAATCGCCGCCGAGAAAGCGGGTATAGTCAAGCCGGGTGTCCCCTGCGTCGTCGGCCCGCAACAGGACGAGGCGCTGGAGGTGATCGAATATACCGCCGCGCGTCTGGGTGCGCCTCTGTTGGTTCACGGGCAGCACTGGCATGTGCAGGAAGAAAACGGACGCCTGATCTATCAGGACGAAACCGGTCTTCGCGATCTGCCGCTGCCCAATCTTCTGGGCGCGCACCAAATCCAGAACGCGGGCGCGGCCCTGGCTGTCCTGCGGCACCTCAACCTGGGCGATGCCGCCTATGAGGCCGCTGTCACGCGCGCCGAATGGCCCGCGCGCATGCAGCGGCTGAAAACTGGCCCTCTGGTTCAGGCCGCGCCGCAAGCCGAGCTGTGGCTGGATGGCGGCCACAACGCCGCTGCTGGTATCGCACTGGCTGATGTGCTGTCGAACCTGCCAAAGCGGCCGACCCATATGATCTGCGGCATGCTGAATACCAAGGATGTCACCGGATACCTTGCACCGCTGGCCGCGCAGGCCGACAGCCTGACCGCCGTGTCGATCCCCGGCGAAACGGCAACGCTCAGCGCCGAAGACACCGCCGCCGCCGCCGCGAAAGTCAATTTGCGCGCCACAACCGCCGCCAGCGTCGCCGATGCGCTCAACTCAATCATTGCCCAAGACCCACAGGCCCGCATACTGATCTGCGGCTCGCTCTACCTCGCCGGCCATATCCTGCGCAAAAACGGCTAAGAGTATCCGCCCGCAGGGCTTCATCTGGCCGCAAATACCTCGGGGGAGCCGCCATGGGCGGCGGGGGCAGAGCCCCCTAAACGCCCCAATCCTCCGCCTGCATTTCCCGCAGGCGAGAGGCGGTGCGCTCAAATTCAAACGTCCCTTCACCCTCGACATACAACATCTCGGGCTCCGCCGCTGCGGAACAGATCAATCGCACCCGCGCTTCGTAAAGCGCATCGATCAGCGTAACAAAACGTTTGGCCTCGTTGAAATTGTTGCGCGACAGGCGTGGGATGTCTTCCAGCACCAACACCTTTACCGCTTCGGAAATCGCCAGATAGTCCGCAGGCCCCAACATCCGGCCGCAGAGATCATAAAACGTCGCTCGGGCAATTCCGTTGCGGAACTGAGGCAGGTCGACCGCACGCCCATTGACCTGCAACACCAAAGGATCAGCCGGACCACCGGCCAGATCGGTCCAGACCGCGAGAATGCTCTGGCGGGCTTCGGGGCCAATCGGCGTGAAATAGACCGGTGCGCCTTCCAGCCGGTTTTGGCGATAATCTGTGGGCGAGACCAGCTCCCACACCTGTAGCTGCTCTTTGATATGCGCGATGAAAGGCAGAAAAAGCTGCCGGTTCAACCCGTCCTTATACAGATCATCCGGATGCCGGTTTGAGGTTGTCACAACCACCACGCCGCCCTCGTGCAGCATGTCAAACAGGCGGCCCACGATCATCGCATCGGTAATATCGGTGATCTGCATCTCATCAAAAGCCAGCAACCGGACGGATTTGACCACATCTTGCGCAACCGGGGCCAGCGCATCTTCGACGCCGTCCTTGCGCGCTTTGTGCATGCCGGCGTGGATTTCCTGCATGAAGGCATGAAAATGCACGCGCCGGGCGGGAATGTCCTGCAAGCTGTCGACAAACATATCCATCAACATGGATTTCCCGCGGCCCACACCACCCCACAGGTAAAGCCCTTTGGGGGCGGGCGGTGCTTTGCGGAACAAACCACGCTTTACAGGGGCCGCCAGCGCCGCGCGGATCCGTTCGAAATGCGGCAGCACAGCTTCTTGCGCATCGTCGCGGGTCAGTGCTCCGGCATTGATGCGGCTGTCGTAAAGCGAGATTAAATCCGTCATAGGTCAGAGCCTTACCGATGAGACGGCAACTTGAAAAGCAAGCAGTTCTGCCGATACATCAAAATTCCTTATCCTCGACCGCAAATCTGTTGAATTGACGGCCAGAGTGAATCCTGTACCGTCGGCAAACGCTTTATGGACCGGGGCCTCCCCATGCCGCATTCTGCCCGCCTTGTGAATCCAATCTTGATCGTCGGATGTATCATCATCACGGTCAGTTTCGCAGTGCGCGCTTCATTTGGCGTGTTTCAGATCCCGATCGCGGATGAGTTCGGCTGGCTGCGCACCGATTTCTCAATGGCAATTGCGATCCAGAACCTTGCCTGGGGCATCGGGCAACCTATTTTCGGCGCCATTGCCGAAAAGATCGGTGATCGAAAAGCCATCATTCTGGGTGCTCTGACTTATGCTGCGGGTATGGTCCTGTCGGCCTGGTCCGTCACCCCGTTTGAGCATCAGATGTATGCGTGGCTGGTTGGATTTGGAATTGCCGGAACCGGGTTTGGTGTGGTTTTGGCCGTGGTCGGGCGCGCCTCGTCGGACGAGAACCGCTCCATGTCGCTGGCCATCGTGACAGCTGCGGGCAGTTTTGGGCAGGTGCTTGGGGCTCCTGCAGCCGAATGGATGCTGACTTTCATGCCCTGGCAGCAGGTGTTTATCGTATTCGCCGCTGCCATAGTGGCCCTGTTGCTGACCTTGCCGTTCATGCGCGCTCCGCATCAGATCAGCAAGGTTGGGCTGGAAGAAAGCATGGGGCAAATCCTGGCCCGTGCAGTCCGGGATCCTTCCTTTGCATTGATCTCAGTCGGCTTTTTCAGCTGCGGCTATCAGTTAGGCTTTGTCACCGCCCATTTCCCTGCCTTCGTCACCGAGATGTGCGGGCCGATCCAGCCGGGTGGCTTGCTGCATTCAATGGGAATAACAACCACATCGGCCTTGGGTGCGGTGTCGATATCCCTGATCGGATTGGCGAATATCGGCGGCACGCTTTTGGCGGGTTGGGCCGGAAATCACTTTCCCAAAAAGTACCTGTTGGCCATCGTTTATACAGCACGCACGCTAGCGGCTGCCGCCTTCATCGTCTTCCCGATCACACCGCTTTCCGTAATTGTGTTTTCATTGGTTATGGGCTCACTCTGGCTAGCAACGGTTCCTTTGACATCTGGTTTGGTCGCGCATTTGTATGGTCTGCGCTACATGGGCACGCTCTACGGGCTCGTTTTCCTGAGCCATCAGTTGGGCAGCTTCCTTGGTATCTGGTTGGGCGGTCGCATGTATGACGTCTATGGTGACTACACGATCGTCTGGTGGATCGGCGTTGCCATCGGTGCGTTCAGCGCGATTGTCCACCTGCCGACCCGTGAAAACCGTAGTGCGACACCCGCTCCGGCTTAGTGGGCTTCATCGACGGTCAACAACCCCTCGACCACCAGTCGATCTGCCCAGCCTTCCGGGCCTTTGAAGTGATGCGTCTGCCATCCACGCCCGCGTGCCGTTTCGATATTGTCGATCCGATCATCTGCAAACAAAAGTGACGCGGGCGGCAGGCCACAATCCGCTTCGACCTGCTCATAGATCGGAACATGAGGCTTCACCATCTTCATCCGGCCTGAAACATATTGCCGGTCAAACTCGTTCAGAAACGGGTAGACGGTGGTGGCATAATCGAAATTTTGCACCCCGAAATTCGTTAATGCGAACACCGGCACGCCTTTGGCCCGCAATGCCCGTTGCAACCGGACCGAATGTGGGATTTCAGGTGCAGCAAGCTCGATCCATTTGTCGTGCCACATACGGATCTCATCGCGCCATTCGGGGTATTTCTCAGCCCAGTCGTAGATCGTATCTGTGAAGTGATGACCCTGATCCACCAGATCGTTCATGCCGTGCAAATCAACCTCTTTGAACATGGCGCGGCGGCGATCTTCGCCGATCACGCGATCATAATAGCGCTCGGGTTGCCATTCGATCAGGACATTGCCGATATCAAAGATGACCGCTTGAATGGACATGTCGTGATCCTGTGCTGAGTTCGTTCTGCGCGCCGACTGAACCAAGCTAAGCGCTCAAGTTCAAGCACCAACCGCAGCGCGCAGCGCTGCCCAGCCCAACCGGAGACGGCGCATCTGCGATGCGTCGCCGCCGGGCGGGAGCCTTATGCCCGTTTTGCAACCCTGAGTTCCCGTTCCAACGTATCCAGAAACCGGGACCGGTCGGCCTTGCCAAATGGTTTGCCGCCGCCACCTGCACCCAAAGGGTTGGCCGCGCGCAGATCGGCCATCAGGTCGCGCATGGCCAATTGCTGGCCGATATTGGCGGCTGTGAAGGCCTCACCATTGGGGCGTAGCACGCGGGCCCCGGCGTCAACACATTTTGCGGCCAGCGGGATGTCGGAGGTCACCACCACATCGCCCGGCCCGCAACGCTCGGCAATCCATTTGTCGGCTTCATCGGCCCCTTCCAAGACGATGACCACCTGCACCAACGGGTTTGCCGAAGGCCGCAGCCCGCCATTCGAGACCAACGCTATTGGTACTTTGTGGCGGGTTGCGACCCGCTCGGCCTCGGCCTTCACAGGGCAGGCGTCGCCATCGACATAGAGCGTGGTCACGCTTTCTTGGCCTCTTTGGCTGTTGGCTTTTTCTTTACCTTGAATTCTTCCGGGATCGGCATCCGATTGAACGCGTCCAGACCGGCGATCTTGTAGGCTTCGGCCAGCGTTGGGTAGTTGAAGGTGTTCTGGACAAAGTAGTCAACTGTGCCTTTCAGGTTCAGCACAGCCTGAGCGATATGGATCAACTCTGTTGCCCCTTCACCCACAATCTGCACCCCCAGAACCCGGCGGGTTTTCAGCGAGAACAGCATCTTCAGCATGCCATGTTCCAACCCCATGATATGCCCACGCGAGGTTTCGCGGAATCGCGCCACGCCAACCTCGTAGGGGATGCCTCGTTCCTGTAATTCCTCTTCGGACATGCCGCAGGTGGAAATCTCGGGCACCGAGTAGATGCCATAAGGATACCAGGGGCTTTCCGGCAGGGTCGGCGTTTCCAGCGCGTGGCAAGCAGCGACACGGCCCTGCTGCAGCGACGTTGAGGCGAGTGACGGATGCCCGATCACGTCACCTGTCGCATAGATATGCGGCACGTCGGTCTGATAGGTCTTGCGATCCACGTTGATCCGGTTGCGATGATCTGTCTCCAGCCCGACCGCGTCCAGATTCAGGGCAGAAGTTGCGCCCATGCGACCGGCGGCAAACAGCAGCATCTCGGCCCGAACATGGCGACCGTTGTCCAGCGTGACCTCGACATGTTCACCCGCATCCTCGATTGTCTCAACAGCAGAGCCGAGGCGCAGATCGACACCGTTTTCGCGTATCTGATGGGTGAATTCATGGATCAGGCGGCTGTCTATGAAATCCAGAAAGCTCTCGCGGGGTTCAATCAGCGTGACCCGCACGTCCAGGGCCGAGAACATGGTCGCGTATTCCACGCCGATCACCCCGGCACCGATCACGATCAGTGAGCGTGGAATCTCTGCCATTTCCAGAAAATCATCGCCATCCACAACGGTCTTGCCGTTGAACGGTACATAGTCGGGGCGATAGGTCTTGGTTCCGGTGGCGATTAGGAATTTGGCTGCAGTCAAGCGGGTTTTTTCACCCGCATCCGTTGCGACTTCGATCTCGTGCGGGCCAGTGAATGTTGCCAGCCCGTTCAGGGTTTCCACATGGTTGCGGTTGAACTGATGTTCCAACACGTCAACTTCATGATCCAGTGTCATGTGCAGACGCGCCTTGAGGTCTTCGGCGCGGATCTGGTCTTTGACCCTGTAGGAACGACCATAAAAGCTGCGCTCGCGCCAACCAGATAGGTTCAGCACCGTTTCGCGCAGGGTCTTGGATGGGATTGTGCCCGTGTGAACCGAAACACCACCAAGCCGGTCTTTGCGGTCGATCACCAGCACACGACGCTTCAGCTTACCTGCCTGGATTGCCGCAGACCGCCCCGAAGGGCCCGACCCGATGATGATCAGGTCGTAGTCATATTTGCTCATGCGTTACTCTCCGTACAGCGCTTCGGCGTGGAAGGTGATGTGGTCTTCCATGAAGGTAGAGACAAAGAAATAGGAATGATCATAGCCCGGTTGCAGACGATAGCTGGCCTGCTGGCGGCGTTCAGCAATGGCACTTGCCAGAGCTTCGGGGCGCAGTAGATCGATAAACTGATCATTGGCGCCCGTATCGATCAGGACCGGGCCGTCAAACCCAACCTCTCTCATCATCAGGGACGCATCGTGCTTTTTCCAAAGCCCTTCATCCTCACCCAGATAAGCAGCCAACTGTTTGCGACCCCAATCCGCACCGGTCGGGTTCGAGATCGGAGCGAAGGCTGAAACCGAGCGGAACCGACCCGGAAGGTTCATCGCCAGCGTCAGGGCGCCATGGCCCCCCATGGAATGGCCCGTGATGGCCTGACGATCCATGTCGATGGCGAAATTCTCGGCCAGAAGGGCGGGCAGCTCCTCGGCTACGTAGTCCCACATGTTGAAATGCGGGGCCCATGGGGATTGCGTTGCATTCACATAGAACCCGGCGCCCTGACCCAGATCGTAGTCTTCGTGATCGGCCACGGCTTCGCCACGGGGCGAGGTGTCAGGGAAGATAACTGCAATCCCTTGCTCGGCTGCCCAGGCCTGTGCCCCTGCTTTGGTCATCGCGTTTTCATGGGTGCAGGTCAGGCCGGATAGATACCACAGGATCGGAACCGGGCCGTCCTTTGCCTCGGCTGGAAGGAACAGGCCAAAGGTCATATCACATTGGCAAGCTGTTGACGCATGGCGATAGACGCCTTGCACGCCACCGAAACAGGCGTTCTCCGAAACGGTTTCCATCTGGTCTTATCCTCGCATTAGGGTCGGCTAAGGGCTAACGATCCAAGGGCTTCACGTAAAGCCCGGGTGCGTTTGGCGCACGTATTTTTTAAGGGATGGAAATCAGAGCGCAGTGACCCAAGCGATTACAAGCGGTACGGTCAGGATGCTGGCTACGGTCGACAACAGTATCGCTGCCGAGGCGCGATGGGGTGCGACGCCATAATGGGCGGCCAGCATGTAGACATTGCCCGCCACTGGCAGGGCTGCGGCGGCAATTGCTACGGCAGCCGGGAACGTGTCGATGGGCACCAGCCAGAGTACCGCAATCGCGACGCAGGCCGGGTGGACTACCAGTTTACAAAAGCTCAACCAGGCAGCGACCTGAATACGCTCGGCGGATTTGCCAGCCAGAGACGCCCCGATTGCAAACAACGCGCCGGGCGTTGCCGCGCCGCCCAGAATGGTGAGAAAATCGTTCAGTGGGCCGGGGACTGGTACCTGAAAGGCGGACCAAATCAGACCGGCGGAAATCGATACGATCATGGGATTCTTGAGCAGCCCTACTCCAATCAGGCGCAGAGTGGCTGGGGTCAGTTTACCATCTCGCCCCCCATTGATTAGGATCACGATGAGCGAGGAAAACACCACAAGATCAACGGCCAGAACCAACATTACCGGTCCAATAGCAGCTTCGGTCAGCAGTAACGCCAGCATCGGCAGGCCCAGAAACCCGACATTGCCGATTGCGGCGCATTGTGCCTCGACCGCTGCTGTGGGGATGTCCAGCCCTCGGAACCAGGCGATCAAGGTCGCAATCAGATAAACGGCCAGTGTCCCGATCAGATAGCCAATGATCAGGCGACCATTGAAGATCTCAGCAAATGGCAGGGTCGCGGCAAAGCGAAACAGCATCGCCGAGAGGGCAAAGAAGAACACAAATTTGGTCAGATAAGCCGTGGCTTCGGCGCTGAAAAACCGGCTGCGCCCGGCCCAGTAGCCCAGGCCGATGATCGCAAAGAAGGGCAGGGTGCGCAGAAAGATCTCGACCATGGCCTGTCCTAACATGGTTTCGGCCCGTCGCAAGTGCGGACATTTGGTTTGCCGCCCTTAGTGAAGCGGGTCGTGCAAGGAAGTGTTTCAACAGAATTGTGAGGTCAATTCACTTGAGCATGCCGAGAATCCTTGTATCTAAACTGAACGGTTTATAAACTCGGAGCACATCAGACTAGGAGACGACATGACCCAGACCGCTACGATCCTGCGCACAGGCCGAAAATTTGAACAGGTTCTGAGCGGGGCCCGAGAGGTTTTTATGGCGGATGGGTTTGAAGGGGCCAGTGTGGATGATATCGCTCGGGCGGCGGGCGTATCAAAGGCAACGCTGTACAGCTATTTTCCCGATAAGCGCCTGCTGTTTGTCGAAGTGGCGCAGACCGAGTGCAGCCGGATGGCAGAGCGCGTTATCGCCATGGTCGATGAGACCAAACCCGTACGTGAGGTTCTGACGATTGCGGCAACTCAGTTGGTCAGCTTTTTTGTTTCCGATTTCAACCAACAGGTCTTCCGGGTCTGCGTTGCTGAACGTGATCGTTTCCCTGAATTGGGCCGGGCGTTTTATGAGGCCGGGCCACAAAACGGGCAACGCAGGATGGCCGAGTATCTGGATAAGGCTGTGGCCAAGGGCGAGCTGGCGATCGAGGATATTCAGATTGCCGCAGAACAGTTTGCTGAACTATGTAAGGTACGCTTGTGGCTGCGTGCCGCTTTCGGGATCCAGAAAGAGTTCAGTCAGGACGAGATTGATGAGGTTGCATTGCACGCGGTCGATATGTTCCTTGCGCGCTACGGAGCCTGAAAGCTAAACCGGCATCAATATTTTGTCCGCATCTGATAGCCCTGATGAAATGTCATCCTAACAAAGGTCACGGGTTTGTTCTGAAACCAAGTGGTGCGTTCCAACTGAAACAGAGGCGTTCCGGGCGGCACTGACAGAAACTCCTGTAGCTGGCCCGTGGCAGGTACCGCAGAGAATGCGAT
Organism: Pseudomonadota bacterium; assembly: GCA_039818265.1. GTDB lineage: Bacteria > Pseudomonadota > Alphaproteobacteria > Rhodobacterales > Rhodobacteraceae > Ruegeria. The sequence continues at coordinate 79,681 of JBCBUG010000010.1, forward strand.
TTCTGCGTTTGAGAACGGAATTTCGGATAAAAGCCATTCGTTCGGGCCGACAGTCAGAAAATCCTGATCGACCACATGGGGCACCGTATCCGTGTTGATCCAGCGTTCTTCGAACTGAAAAGGGCGGTTGTCCGCGTGATGCATGCAGTTCAGATGCAACACCTGTGCCCCCTCCTGCAGCCCCAGCTTGGCCTGTAGCCAGGGCGGGCAGTTGATCATATTGCGACTGACCAGAGCATAGCGGTATTCCGCATTCATATCCTCGATGGTCTGGCGTACCACGGTGATCGGCAGTTTTGCCTGTTTGACTGGGGTGGTCACAACACGGGTACCACCTTTGCGCCGACGCGTGATGATGCCCTCATCAGCCAGCTCGCGCAGGGCACGGTTTACGGTGGCGCGGGCACAGCCAAATTCAGCCGCCAGTTCCAATTCGGTTGGTAACAGACTGCCCTGTGGCCAGATGCGTGTTTGAATGCGGTTCAGCACCTCATCCCGAATATCCTGAAATCCCATATTCTTTTGTGCGCTCACAGCTTGCTTGGTCCTTAATGACATCCATAAGTAATTTATGTCTGTGTATTTGCATAGGCAGAGAATTTGGCCGTTAATTGCCTAAAGCGCAGCCAAAAGGGTGCGCATTGCGTTGCGGTAGTTCGCGATGATCCTGTCACGTTGAACATGCCGCCCGCTTTGAACCTGATGTCGACCTGCGGACCACAGGTCAGTGACAACATGATCTTTGGCGGCAAATACCAGACCATCCAACAGTTGATCAGGCCGCAGCGCGCAAAGCGACGGATGCTGGCTGTCAATGGCGACCAGATCAGCCAGACGACCCGGTGCGATCTGCCCTGCATCACGGGCAAGCGCTTGCGCCCCGCCTAAAGCGGCTTTGGAGTACAGCGACTGCCCGACCGATCCTTCGCCCGTCACCAACACATTGCGTGACAGATCGCGCAAGCGTTGCGAGTACTCCAGCGTCCTTAATTCCTCGGTCAACGAGATCAGCACATTCGAATCCGATCCAACGCCAAATGCGCCGCCCGCGGCCAGAAAGCTTGGGCCATTGAAAGGCCCGTCGCCCAAATTGGCCTCTGTCACCGGGCACAGCCCGGCCACAGCGCCGGACCGGGCCATGGCCTGTGTTTCGGCATCGGTCATGTGGGTGGCGTGGATCAGACACCAGTTGGCATCAACCGGAGCATTGGCCAGCAACCATTCGACCGGGCGGGCGCCTAGCCCGGCCTGTACTTCGGCCACTTCTTTGGGCTGTTCTGCTATATGAATATGGATTGGGCCCTGACCCTGCGCCTGCAGGACTTCTGCCAGATCGCGCGGGCTGGTGGCGCGCAAAGAGTGTGGGGCGATGCCAACCCGGCAATCAACGGGCAGGTTCGTGGCCGCCGCGTGCGCCTGATCGACCAGTGCGCAGAACCGATTAACATCATTGCCAAACCGTTTCTGGCCTTGCTCCAAAGGGTGCCCTCCGACGCCTGCATAGGTATAGAGCACGGGCAGATGAGTCAGGCCGATCCCTGTTTCTTCGGCGGCAGCCATGATGCGGTCGCTTAGCTCAGCCAGGTGATCATAGGGCTGGCCATCCAGCTGATGATGCAAGTAGTGGAATTCGCCGACTGCCGCATAACCGGCCTCTTGCATCTCCAGATAGACAAGTGCTGCGATGGCCTGAACCTGATCCGGGTTCAAATGTGCAGTAAAGCGATACATCAGATCGCGCCAAGTCCAGAAGCTGTCGCGCCCTGCTAGCCTGTATTCGGTCATCCCGGCCATGGCGCGTTGAAACGCATGGCTGTGCAGGTTGGACAGAGCGGGCAGCAGTGTGTCGACACAGGAGTCGCCAGCTTGCGGCGTGGTGTCCTGCGTAAGCGTGCTGATCCGTCCATCCTTGATCTGCACCCTCAGATTTCGGGCCCAGCCCGTACCCAGCAGGGCGTTCTGTGCGAAAACGGCAGTCATGAGACTCTCCCAAATATGGATAGACAATAAACATAAATGCATATACTGGAAAAGAGAGAAATTGTGATGTGAGAGTCCCATGCAGCCCCAGGATCATCTTTTGACTGATTTGCGTGCCGCGACGATGTCAGGCGCGGATGCCTATGGGTTGATTGACGATGCAGCCATTGCCGTTCAGGCGGGAAAAATCGCTTGGGTTGGTCCGCGAGCGGATGTGCCAGATGCCTATGCGGTAATGCCTCAGTGGGCGTTCGAGGGTCGGTTGGTGACGCCTGCGCTGATCGATTGTCACACTCATGTGGTGCATGGCGGCCATCGCGCGGTTGAGTTTGAGATGCGCCTGAACAGGGCCAGCTATGAAGAGGTTGCGCGCGCGGGTGGCGGTATCATTTCGACCGTGACTGCAACCCGTACCGCCAGCGTTGCCGATCTAATCGCGCAGGCCTTGCCGCGCGTGGACGCCATGCTGGCCGAAGGTGTGGCGGTAATCGAGATTAAATCAGGCTATGGGCTGGATCGAGACACCGAACTGAACATGCTGCGCGCCGCCCGTGCATTGCCGCAGCATCGTCCAGTGAGGGTTGTGACCAGTTTTCTGGGTGCACATGCTGTGCCAGCAGAGTATAACGGACGCCCCGACGCCTATATTGCCGAGGTCTGTATCCCGACGCTGCGTGCGGCCCAAGCCGAAGGGCTGGTGGATGCGGTGGATGCGTTCTGTGAGGGCATTGCCTTTCAACCTTACCAGCTGGTGCCTTTATTCGATGCGGCGCAGGAGCTTGGCCTGCCGATCAAACTCCATGCCGAGCAGTTGTCCAATCTAGGCGGGGCGAAGCTGGCGGCCTCAAATGGTGCTCTGTCGGCGGATCACATTGAATATCTGGACGAAGACGGGGCGCTCGCCATGGCCCAGGCGGGCACCGTCGGTGTGATCCTGCCCGGCGCCTTCTACACCCTGCGCGAGACGCAGGCCCCACCCATCGACTTGCTGCGCAAACACAATGTGCCGATGGCCCTGGCAACGGATTGCAATCCTGGCTCGGCTCCGATGACCTCGTTGCTGTTGACCATGAATATGGGTTGCACCCTTTTCCGCATGACACCCGAAGAGGCATTGCGGGGTGTGACCACCCATGCCGCCCGTGCCTTGGGGCTGAAGGACTGCGGCCAGATTGCCCCCGGCTTGCGCGCAGATCTGGCGGTTTGGGATGTGGCCCACCCGGCCGAGCTGGCCTATCGCATCGGATTTAACCCGCTTCATGCCCGCATCATCGGAGGTGCAGTTTGACAACCCTGACGCTCACGCCCGGCGCAGTCTCACTGGCGCAGCTGGAACAGGTCTATCGCGAAGAATGCGCTGTCAGGCTGGACCCCGCGTGCCGGCCTGATATCGAAGCCGCCCATGCCCGCATTGCCGATGCGGCGGCGGGCGAGGCGGCGGTTTACGGGGTCAATACCGGCTTTGGGAAACTGGCCAGCGTGAAGATCGCGGCCGAGGACATGGCGACCCTGCAGCGCAACCTGATCCTGTCGCATTGCTGTGGCGTTGGGCCTGCCATCCCGCGGGCGCATGCGCGGTTGATGATGGCGCTGAAACTGCTCAGTCTTGGGCGCGGCGCATCTGGTGTGCGGCTGGAGCTGATCGATCTGCTGGAGGCGATGCTGGACAAAGGCGTAACCCCGGTGATCCCTGCGCAGGGGTCGGTCGGCGCGTCCGGGGATCTGGCCCCACTGTCCCACATGGCGGCGGTCATGATGGGTGCGGGTGAGGCAGAGTTTGACGGTAAGGTCATGGCGGGCGGTCCGGCATTGGTGGCTGCCGGTCTGACCCCGGTGGAACTGGGCCCTAAGGAAGGTTTGGCGCTGATCAATGGCACCCAGTTTTCGACCGTGTTTGCACTGGCGGGTTTGTTTGGGGCATGGCAGGCAGCGCAAAGCGCGTTGGTCACGTCGGCGCTCACCACCGATGCCATCATGGGCTCGACAGCGCCTTTGCAGCCCGAAATTCATAGTCTGCGCGGCCATCGCGGTCAGATCGAGGCCGGTGCGACCATGCGCGCGCTATTGGCTGGATCGGTGATCCGCGAAAGCCACCGCGAGGGCGATACGCGGGTTCAGGACCCGTATTGCATTCGCTGTCAACCACAGGTCGTCGGCGCGGCGATGGATGTGCTGCGTCAGGCCTCTGTGACGCTTGAGATTGAGGCGAATGCCGCCACCGATAACCCTCTGGTCCTGTCCGAGGCTGGTCTGATCGTTTCAGGTGGTAACTTCCATGCGGAACCGGTGGGTTTTGCCGCTGACATGATCGCTCTGGCCGTGGCTGAGATTGGGGCGATCGCCCAACGCCGTATCGCGCTGATCGTCGATCCGGTGCTCAGCTTTGATCTCCCGCCGTTTCTGACACCCAATCCGGGCCTGAACTCGGGCCTGATGATCGCCGAGGTCACCACGGCGGCCCTGATGAGCGAGAATAAACATCTGGCCAACCCCTGTGTGACGGATAGCACACCGACCTCGGCCAATCAGGAGGACCATGTCAGCATGGCCGCCCATGGCGCCCGGCGTCTGGGGCAGATGGTGACCAATCTGGAGCGTATTCTTGGGGTCGAGTTGCTCTGCGCCACGCAAGGGGTCGAGTTCCGCGCGCCCTTGCCCACCAGCCAGACCTTGCAGGGCGTGATGGAGCGGCTGCGCGCCTTAGTACCGCCGCTTGGTGAAGACCGCTATACCGCTCTCGATATCGAGGCCGCCTATAGACTGATTGCCAGTGGTGAGATTGCACACAACACAGGCGTCGATATGCCGGAACTGGGCGCATGATCGATCCAGTTGCGGTCACTCAAGGCGACAGCCCCATCGTGCTGGGCCTGCCTCATACCGGCACTTATGTGCCGCCTCAGATCGAAGTCAAGCTGAACAACCGGGGCAGGGGGCTGGCAGACACCGACTGGCATATTGACCGGCTCTATGATGGGCTGATCCCCGGTGCCACGACGGTGCGTGCTATCTTCCATCGCTATGTGATCGACGCCAATCGCGATCCGGCGGGCGTGTCGCTTTATCCCGGTCAGAACACCACAATGCTGGTGCCGCTTACGGATTTTGACGGCCACGGCATCTTGGATCAGCCGCCGTCCGAGCCTGAAATCGCCGAACGCAGGGCGATGTTCCACGCGCCGTATCACGCCACACTTGAGGCCGAGCTGGCGCGGGTGAAGGCGATCCACGGGGTGGCGGTATTGTATGACTGCCATTCGATCCGCAGCCACATCCCGTTCCTGTTCAACGGCACTCTGCCAGACATGAATCTCGGCACAAATGGCGGCGTCACCTGCGCGCCGGAGGTTGAGGCGATTGCTCATGAATTTGCGGCTTCCTCACCTTACAGCTCCGTACTGAACGGGCGTTTCAAAGGCGGGTGGACCACCCGGCATTATGGCCGCCCTGCCGAGGGCGTCCACGCCATCCAGATGGAACTGGCCCAATCCACTTATCTGCACGCCGAAACGGCACCATGGACTTATGACACCCAAAAAGCCGACCGTTTGCGACGTTGGCTCAAAGACCTACTCGACGCTATCCACGACACTGCATTGGAGCTTGCCCGATGACCGACCCTCGCAAAAACACCCGTGATATCTATCCGCCCACTGGGTCGGAGCTGAACGCCAAGAGCTGGATGACCGAGGCGCCCCTGCGGATGATGATGAACAACCTGCACCCGGATGTGGCCGAGAATCCGCATGAGCTGGTGGTCTACGGTGGTATTGGCCGCGCGGCACGGACGTGGAAGGATTTTGACACCATCGTCGCCAGTCTCAAGGATCTTGAGAAAGATGAGACGCTGGTGGTGCAGTCCGGCAAACCGGTGGCCATTGTGCGGACGCATACGGATGCGCCTCGGGTGCTGATCGCCAATTCAAACCTCGTGCCGCATTGGGCCAATTGGGATCATTTCAACGAGCTCGATAAGAAGGGCCTGATGATGTACGGCCAGATGACTGCTGGCTCGTGGATTTACATTGGCACGCAGGGCATCGTTCAGGGCACCTATGAGACCTTTGCCGAAGCCGGGCGCCAGCATTATGGCGGTGACCTGACGGGCAAGTGGATCTTGACTGGTGGTCTGGGCGGCATGGGCGGCGCGCAGCCTCTTGCTGCCGTCTTCGCCGGTGCCTGCTGTCTGGCGGTCGAGTGCAACCCGGACAGCATCGATTTTCGCCTGCGCACCAAGTACCTGGACGAAAAGGCCGAAACGCTGGACGAAGCGCTGGCGATGATCGACCGCTGGACCAAGGCGGGTGAGGCCAAGTCGGTTGGCCTGCTGGGCAATGCCGCCGAGATTTTCCCCGAGATCTACACGCGGATGCAGGCCGGTGGCATGCGTCCCGATATCGTCACCGACCAGACCAGCGCACATGACCCGGTCAACGGCTATCTGCCCATTGGCTGGACCATGGCACAGTGGAAGGACAAGCGTGAAAGCGATCCAAAAGCCGTCGAGAAAGCCTCACGCGCGTCGATGAAACAGCATGTGGCTGCTATGGTCGATTTCTGGAACGCTGGCGTGCCGACGCTGGATTATGGCAACAACATCCGGCAAGTGGCACAGGATGAAGGGCTGGAAAACGCGTTTGCCTTCCCGGGCTTTGTGCCTGCCTATATCCGTCCGCTGTTCTGCCGTGGAATTGGCCCCTTCCGCTGGTGTGCGTTGTCGGGCGACCCCGAAGATATCTACAAGACCGATGCCAAGATGAAGGAACTTTTCCCCGAGAACACGCACCTGCACAACTGGCTGGATATGGCGCAGGAGCGGATCGCCTTCCAGGGTCTGCCAGCGCGTATCTGCTGGATCGGATTGGGTGATCGTCACAAGGCCGGATTGGCCTTCAATGAAATGGTTCGGAACGGCGAGTTAAAAGCACCCGTGGTGATTGGTCGGGACCATTTGGACAGTGGCTCAGTCGCCTCGCCCAACCGCGAGACTGAGGCGATGAAAGATGGCTCGGACGCAGTGTCGGATTGGCCCTTGTTGAATGCGCTGGTCAATACGGCCTCGGGCGCGACCTGGGTCAGCCTGCACCATGGCGGAGGGGTTGGCATGGGCTTTAGCCAGCATGCGGGCGTGGTGATCTGTGCCGACGGTACCGAAGAAGCGGCAAAACGTCTTGAGCGGGTGCTGTGGAATGACCCGGCCTCAGGCGTGTGGCGTCATGCGGATGCGGGCTATGACATCGCCAAAGAGTGCGCCCGCGAACATGGGCTGCGTTTGCCGGGTATTCTGGGTTGATCGTAGGCAAGAAAGCCGGGCTGAGTCAGGCCTGGCCTTAGTGATCAGACAGACGACAGCGCCGTGCGGCACCAGACACAATCGTGATCGGAAAGCGGTGTTCCCTCATCCGAGATCGAGGTCAGAAGCCCCTTTTCTTCACAGCTCAGATCGCGGCCCGCCAACCAGTCTAGCTTCATCACGCGCTTTGGATGTGGGGTGATCAGGCTGGGGCGGGTGGTCGTTCCGTCGGCTGTGAAACCCCAATCGTAACCGTGCGTTTCGGCCAGACCAAAAAGACTCTCGTTCTGCCAGTTGAAATCCGGCGGTAGATGGTTGCCGGTATTCAAATCCCCACCGATCAGAATCGGCGTACCCGGCGCAAAGCTGTCGATAGCCCGTAGCAAGACATCGAACTGCGTGTGGCGATGGGCTGCATCCGCATTGCTTTCCAGATGGGTGGACACGACGCAAATCGGGCCGTTTTCGGTTGGCAGAACGGCCGCGATGGCCATGCGACCGCCGACACGCGGTTGGTCGGGATCTGCGGCACCTTCATCGCAAGAGAACCAGTGGCCATGATCGTCCAGCCGGATCAGGGCGGAGCGTTCAAACGGCACCGATGACAGGATCGCGTTGCCGTGCCATCCCAGCGTGTTGAAGTCGTCTTTGCAGAAATGGCGCTCGGTCGGACCGCCCAGATCAAGCTCATGAAACTCGACCCCAAAGGCGTAGACCATTCCAAGGGCATCTGCCATCGCCTCGGTCGTGTGCCGTTGCGATGTGCGCGCCATTCCGTGATCGACCTCGGACAGCAGAACAACATCGGGGCTGATCTGACCAAGATGTGCGGCGGTTGCCTCGGGGAACAGGCAGCGTTCCACATTCCATGCGGCCACGTTGAACTGCTCGGGTAGAGAGGATATCTGCGCCTGCCCGCCAAGCTGCAGCGCATTCATCGCTGGAATATTGCTCAGCAACTCTCGATGTGCAGCAGCGGTTCGCGGGGCGGACAATATGCTTATCCGCTGATCCGGTGTCACAGCGGGAAGCGCATCCAAAACGTCTGTGATCAAATGACTTTTCCTGTTTCCACATCAAACAGACGCAACGCGTCGGGTTTCAGGGTGATCTGGGTCTCGCCTGTTTGGGCCGCGTGATCCTTGCTGACCAGAACGGTGAAGGGCTGACCGCCAAGCTGACCGTGCAGCAACCGATGCGCGCCCAGTTCTTCAAGGATATCCACCTGAAACGGCACGGAACCCTGACCATCCAGTTCGATATCTTCGGGTCGGATGCCGAGTGTCACCGGCCCATTGGCAGATGTTGGCGTGGTCATGATCCCGTCATAGCCGTTGATCCGCACCTGGCCTTGATCGACCTGCGCCTCAATCAAATTCATCGGCGGCGCACCCATGAATGAGGCAACAAAGGTCGAGGCCGGGTTGTGATAGATCTCCGAAGGCGTGCCGATCTGTTCGATCCGGCCGGCGTTCAGCACGATGATGCGGTCTGCCATGGTCATGGCTTCGACCTGATCGTGGGTCACATAGACGGCCGTCGTGCCAAGGCGGCGTTGCAGGGCCTTGATTTCGATCCGCATCTGGTTGCGCAATTTGGCGTCGAGGTTAGATAGCGGTTCGTCAAACAAGAACAGCGCCGGATCGCGCACAACCGCGCGGCCCATGGCGACGCGCTGACGCTGGCCGCCCGACAATTGTGCCGGTTTACGGTCCAGATATTCGGTCAGGTTCAGCATCTTGGCGGCATCTTCGACCTTGGCCGCGATCTCGGAAGCGGGCGTGCCGCGGTTCTTCAACCCGTAGCCAATATTCTTGCGGACCGTCATATGCGGATACAACGCGTAGTTCTGGAACACCATCGCGATGTCCCGGTCCGCCGGGTCCACGTTGTTAACCACCCGGTCGCCGATTTTTAGCGTACCTTCGGTGATATCCTCCAACCCCGCGATCATGCGCAACAAAGTGGATTTACCGCATCCCGAAGGGCCGACCAGAACGACGAACTCGCCATCCTGAATGGTGAAACTGGTGGTCTCAACCGCTTTGAAGCCACTGGGATAGACCTTGCGGATGCCCTCTAATGATACCTGAGCCATGCGCGTATTCCTTATTTGTCGGATTCTGTGAGGCCCTTGACGAACCAATTCTGGAAGAAAATGACGATTGCCACCGGCGGGATCATTGCGACGATCGCCAGTGCCAAAGCCTGCCCGTGTTCCGGGATCTGACTGTCTGTGTAGGTCAGCACGATCTGCTTGATACCGCGGACCAGCGTAAAGAAGCTTTCGTCTGTCGTGATCAGCGTTGGCCACAGATACTGGTTCCAGCCAAAGACGAACATGATGATGAAGATCGCGGCGATCATCGTCCGGCTGAGCGGGACGAGGATGTCGACAAAGAACTTCCACGGACCTGCACCATCGATCCGCGCAGCCTCGGCCAGTTCCTCAGGGACGGACATAAAGAACTGTCGGAAGAAGAAAGTACCAGTGGCCGATGCGATCAGCGGGACGATCAGACCGGTATAGGTGTTGGTCAGGCCCAGCTTCTGGATCGCCTCATACGAGGGCAGAATCCGCACCTCAAGCGGGAGAAGGAGGGTGGTGAAGATCACCCAGAAGGCCAGCGTGGCAAAGCGCAGGCGGAAATAGACGATGGCATAGGCTGCCATCATCGAGATGATGATCTTGCCGACTGCAAAGCCGATGCCCAGAATGAACGAGTTCATCAGCATCAGCGTGCCGTCGACGGTTTGGGTAAATCCGCCTTTCTCGAACATGGCGGCGTGGAAGTTCTTGCCCAGATCGTCGCCAAGGCCCACCTGAATGCCCTGTCGATGGATGGTGACAGCATCGTGGCTGGCTGTGGTCAACGCCAGCAGGGGTGGGAGGATCATCAGCAATGATCCCAGGATCAGCACAAAGTGATCGCCGATGGTTTCCCAGCGGATTTTGCGGGGGCGGCGGGCGATTTCGGTCGTCTCAAGGGTTGTATCAGCCATTGTTCGCCCTTTCAGGTATAGTGGATCCGGCGTTCAACCAGCCGGAACTGAAAGACGGTCAGGATTAGAACCAGACCCATAAGAATGACGGATTGCGCAGAAGAGCCGCCCAGGTCATTGCCTCGGAACCCATCCAGATAGACCTTGTAGACCAGGGTCATCGGATTATTGCCCGGCTCACCCTTCATCAGCGCGTCAATCACGCCGAACGTGTCGAACAGCGCATATGTGATATTGATGATCAGCAGGAAGAACGCGGTGGGGGCGAGCAGAGGGAAGGTGACCTGCCAGAACCGCCCAGTGGCCGAGCGGTTGTCGATCATTGCCGCCTCGCGCACCGAGCGCGGGATCGATTGCAGGCCGGACAGGAAGAAGATGAAATTGACAGGGATTTGCTTCCAGACCGATACGATGATCATCGCGGTCGCGGTGGCGTTGTAGTCGACACCCAGTTTGAAGTCCCAGCCAAACATCTGGAAGAACTTGGTCATCGGGCCCGTGCTTTGGTCAAAAAACAGGATGCCCAGAAATCCGGCAACCGGTGGCGCGATGGCGTAGACCCACATCAGCAAAGTGCGATAGGTCTTGGCGCCGCGCAGAATCTTATCGGCCTTGACCGCCAACAGCAGCGCGATGGCCAGTGAGAAGAAAGTAACCAGAACCGAGAAGACAATCGTGAACCAGGCAATGCGCTTATACTGATCATTGCCAATCAACGACGTATAGTTGTCGGCTCCGACAAAGGTTGACCCAAATCCAAAAGGGTCTTGCAGAAAGAAGGACGATTGCAGCGCCCAACCCGCAGGCCAGTAAAAGAAGATGGCGATGATCATCAACTGTGGCAGCAGCAAAGCCACAGGAAGCCAGATATTATCAAAACCCGCGCGTTTCATAGGTCTTCCAGTTGCAGAAATGGGGGATGGCCGCACCCGAAGGCGCGACCATCCTGGGGGTGATCCCAGGGGTTAACCCTGAGTCTTTGCAAAGCGGGCCAGCAATTCGTTGGCTTCTGCTTCGATGTTCTGGAACGCGGTTTCCACGTCGGTTTCACCGGTCAGGATACGGCCATATTCGCGGTTCATGATGTCGCGGATCTGGACGTAGAAGCCCATGCGGTAGCCTTTGGTGTTGTCGCCAGCTTTGGCGGACAGTTGGTTGACGCCAACTTCGGCTGCCGGGAAGCGGTCATAGTGGCCGTCTTTCTTGGCGACTTCGTATGCAGCTTCGGTGATCGGCACATAACCGGTTTCCTGATGCCAGAAATACTGGGTTTCAGGCGCGGTCAGGAAGTTGAAGAACTCGGCCGTTGCCTTGTTTTCTTCATCCGACTTGCCCGCCATGGCGAACAGGGCCGCACCACCGATGAAGGTCTGTGTCGGCTCGGCTGTTACGGCTTCCCAATAGGGCAGCTCGGTCGCGCTGAATTCAAATGGCAGGTCTTTCTGCAGAAGGCCGCCAAACGAGCCCGAAGACCCAAGCCACATGGCAACTTTGCCTTCTTCGAACGGCTTGGCATTGTCGCCCCAGCCGGTGCCATACCATTCAAACAACCCGTTTTCTTTCCAGTCGCTCACAGCCTGGAAGTGGGCCTTGATGGCGTCGTTGTTGATCAGGATTTCGGTGTCGGTTCCGTCATAGCCGTTGTTGTTGGTCGCAAACGGCAGGTTGTGACGCGACATGAAGTTTTCGGTGAAGATCCAGGGCAGGTGCGACTGGCTGAGCGGGATATAGCCTGCCTCTTTCAGCGCCGGAGCGGTGGTTGACTGGAACTCTTCCCATGTCTTCGGGGGTGTAACGCCTGCGGCTTCCAGTGCGTCTACGTTGTAGTACATGATAGGTGTTGACGAGTTGAACGGCATGCCGATCATCTTGCCATCGCTGTCGGCATAGAAGTAGCGCACGCCAGCGATATAGTCATTGATGTCGAAATCAACGCCATTTTTGGCCAGCAGGTCCTGAACCGGGATGGTCGCACCCTTGGCACCGATCACTGTGGCGGCACCGGCGTCAAATACCTGCATGACGTTGGGTTGTTCGCCAGCGCGGAATGCAGCGATACCGGCGGTCAGCGTTTCTTCGTAGCTGCCTTTGTAGACCGGAGTGATTTTGTATTCGTCCTGCGAGGCGTTGAAATCCTCTGCAATTTTGTTGACGGTCTCGCCCAGCTGGCCGCCCATTGCGTGCCACCAGGTGATTTCGGTTTCGGCAAAGGCTGCGGTCGCGGTAAAGGCGACGGCGGCAGCAGTTGCGCAGAACTTAAGGTTGGTCATTTTGATCCTCCGGTTCGGTCTCGGGCATTTGCAGCGAAGTACCCGAGGGCAGGTTTCTGCCAGGTTGTTTTGCAGGGCCCCCCTGCGGCGTGTCTCACGCGCAGCCTCCGACCCGCATCACGTGTCACGCGTGGATTCTGCACACGTGGTCACATACTGTTAACGTATGACAGTTCAGTGAAAGATTTCTAGCAATATTGACAAATTCTACCAAATCGAAGGACAGGATGGGCGTGGCTCAGGATCATGACAAACCTGCCGATAGGCGCCGCCGGGTGACCGCGCAAGCCGTTGCAGATGCGGCTGGCGTGTCGCGTTCAGCTGTTTCTCGCGCTTTTACGCCAGGTGCGTATCTTGATGAAAGCAAAAGAAAAATCATCGAGAAAGTGGCCCATCAAATGGGCTATCAGCCAAATGCATTGGCTGCCGGGTTGAAGGACGGGCGCTCGCATCTGGTGGCCGTCTTTGTCGGCAATATGCGCAGTACATATGATTCCGAATTCGTGAGCGCCTTGGTCGGGAAACTGAACGCTTTGAACAAATGGCCGATTCTCATCGATGGCGGGGATCAGCGTGCAGAAGACGCGATCGAGCAGGTTTTGCGCTATCCATTGGACGCTTTGATCCTGCGTGGTGGCAGCATGCCGCGCGCGTTGGTCACGCGGTGCACCAAGTTCGGTGTGCCGATGATTTCCACAGGCCGAATCGTCCAGGCACCGGGTGTCGACAATGTCTGTTGCCGCAATGCCGACGGTACGGGGCTTGCGGCCCAGGTGCTGGTCGACAAGGGGCGCACACGGTTTGGGTATCTGGGTGGCGCACCCAGTTTCTCGTCATCGGCCGAGCGTAGATTGGGTGTGATCGGTGTTTTGGACAAAGCGGGGTTAAAGCTGATTGCTGAAGCCACAGGGGATTTCACTGTTGAGACTGGGTACGAGATTGCGCTGAAACTGTTGGCTGAGCACAAGTTGGACGCGTTGGTCTGTGCCAACGACGCCAGTGCGATTGGCGCGCTGACCGCTGCGCGAGAGTTGGGTTTGGACGTTCCGGGTGATCTTTCGCTGATCGGGTTTGACGATATCGAAATGGCCAGATGGCCAAATTTCGATCTCAGTACCGTCAACAACCCGATTGATGATGCGGTTGATCAAGTTATTGCGTTGCTTGAACGCAGGCTGGCAGAGCCGGGCAAGCAAAGCGAAACCATTATGATTGATCCGTTTTTCGTCCCGCGTGGAACGCATTAGGTCAAACGTTTCGCGCCGATTTGAACAGGTACAAGAATACGAAAAGCGACCCGATTGATGTGGTCACGATGCCGACTGGTAACTCCTGCGGGGCCAGCAGCAGTCGGGACACGATATCAGAGGCGGTCAGAAGGATGGCTCCAACGATGGCCGAGGTGATCAGCAGGTTGCGGTGTAGCGTTCCTGCGATCCCCCGCGCGATATGAGGGACCATCAGACCGACAAAGCCGATGACACCCGCGACCGACACGAAGCTTGCCGTGGCCAAAGCTGCAACAAAGAACATGCGAAAGCGCAGACCCTGAACCGGGATACCCAACGTGGCGGCAGTGAAATCTCCGGTCAGAAGGGCGTCAAGCCAGCGGCTGCGATAGAGTGCATAGCCTAGGATAAGGGCTAGGCCGATCAGGACCAATGGGAACGTCTCCCACCGGGCAAGGCCCAGTCCGCCCAGCATCCAGAAGATCACCGAATGGGCAGCGCGGTTGTCTCCGGAAAAGATCAGATAGTTGGTGATGGCGGAAAACAGGAAAGACACGGCAAGCCCCGCCAGGATCAGTTTTTCCGGTGCACTTGTGCGCAACCCTTGGACCAAGGCCAGCACGATGCCTGATGCGATCAAGCCGCCGCAAAACGCAGCCAGCGGCAGGGTCCAGATGCCCAGCACATCGCCGGTGACCGTGATGACCAGAACAGCGCCCGCAGCCGCGCCCGACGAGAGGCCGAATAGAAATGGGTCTGCCAAGTCGTTGCGCGTGGTGGTTTGCAGAACCACCCCCACAACACCAAGCCCCGCACCGATGACAGCGGCGAACAGCGCACGCGGTAGGCGCAGATCAAACACGATCCGATGCAGCGGTGACATCTCGCCTTCTGACAGGCCTGTCCCCAAACCAATGGCAGCAATGACATCCGCCACCGGGATCGGGGTTGTACCGTAGACTGTCGACAGCAGCAAAAGGGCGGTCAGAACGACCGCCCCCAGCACAACTATCCGGCCCGTCTGGACCATATCAGTTGGTCGCCGTCGGGTGCATCGCATCCGCCATCTTCTGGATCGCGTCAATGTTTGCCGGTCCCGGTGTCAGCTCTTCGTAGCGCAGGCCGATCCAACGTTCGTTCTTTACCGCATCTGTTTGGGACATCACCGGGTGCTCTTGCAGGAACTTGAACGTGTCCTCTGCCCCGTTGCCGGTCTGATAGTCAAGCAGCACCAGAAATTCCGGGTTCGATGCAGCAACCGCTTCCCACGAGGTGCGGCCCCAGCTGGTATCCATGTCATGGGTGACGTTTTCGCCGCCAGCCGCTGCGATCATCGCATCGGGGATGGCGAATTTGCCAGCGGTAAAGGGCGCATCTGCCGGGCCGTCCAGTAAGAATACACGGGGTTTGGCCAGATCGGCGGTCTTGGCTTCGATGGCAGACAGCTGTTCTTTCCAGCCTGCAACCAGTTCCTCGGCCTTTTCCTCGACATGCATGACCTGACCCAGACGCAGCACATCGTTGAACAGCAGGTCCATGCTGGCCTCAGGGCGGTCCTTGTCCAGATGCACACAGCTTTCGGTCAGGATCATTGTCTTGATGCCGAACGGGGCCAGAGTGTCCGGGGTCACGTCACCACCGGGCTTCATGCCATAATACCAGCCCGCGAAGAACAGATCGGGCTCGGCTGCGACCAGGTTTTCGACGGTTGGGTATTTGGGTGCCAGTTCGGGGATGTCGCCGCGCAGCTTGTCGAAATCTGGGCTGGTTTTGTACCAACCGGTGATACCACTCAGGCCTACGATCTGGTCTTGCAGGCCCAGCGCAAAGGCCATGTCGGTCATGTTCATGTCATGCACCACCAGCCGTTCCGGCTTTGCGTCGAACACCAGCGGTTCGCCGCAATTGTCCACGGTCACCTCATGCGCTGCCGCGCCACTGGCCAGGCAGGTGATCATCAAAGCTGACCAAATTTTCTGTTTCATCAATGTCTCCTGTTAAGATGAAAGCGTTCGTTTTCGGATATCCAGCGCCGGGATCACGCGCCCTTCGTGCTGGAAGCACAGGTAGTCAACACCAAACGTGTCGCGTACATGATCTGGCGTCAGTATCTGGTCGACCGGTCCGAAGCCCGTCATGCGTGTGGATTTCATCAGCGCGACATGGCTGGCGAATTCGGGGATCACGACCAAATCATGCACGATCATCACCACCGTCACGCCCAGTTCGGCCACCAGCGAAAGCATGTGCCCCTTGGCATCGGGGTCCAGATGATTGGTGGGCTCGTCCAGAAACAGCAGCGAGGGGTTCTGCGCCAATGCACGGGCGATATGGGCGCGCTGACGTTCCCCACCCGAGAGCCGTTGCATCGGCTTATCCGCCAGATGGGTCAGCTCGGTCGTGCGCAGAACGCGCGCAAGATCCATCTTGTGATCTTCCGCCGAGCGGTCGCTTTGAATGGGAATCTGACCCAGCGCAACGTAGTCGCGCAGCTTTAGGCGGCCATCGGGCAGTTCCTGCTGGCCAACAACCGCAATTGTTCGGGCGCGTTCCTGTGCAGACAGGCTGCGCAGGCTTTGACCGTTGATCCGTACGTCCCCCAGCGCCAGACGTTCGACCCCGCAGAGCAGGTTCAGCAGCGTTGTTTTGCCAGCACCGTTCGGACCGGCGATGGCAAGGATCGCCCCTTCGTCCAAAGAAAACGAGACGCCTTGCAGCAACACATCGCCATTCAGGGCGTAGTATTCCAGATTTTCCGCGACCAGGAAGCTCATGTCTTACCCGCCTTTGGAAGACGGGGCAGACGTGCCAGTGTTTTGAACAGCAAGGCGGGGGGGCGATCTGTTGCGCTGGTCCAGCCGCTCTCGCTGTCGCGGTACTGATGGGCGAAGGCGGCGATTGCATCCAGATCGGCAGTGCTTTGAATATCGCCAAACAGGTATTGGGCTTTGCCTTCGGCTTGCAGACCTATGGCCATGGGACGTTCGCATCCTGCCATGCATGGGATCAGTCGCGTAGCAAACCCGTCGGGCAACGACGCGTCCAGCAGACTTTGGGCGGCGCTGGCTTCGATCTCACCTTGGCAGGTCGAGCAGATCAGCACAAAGTGATTAGCGTTGCGGGTCATTGCCACCCTCAACGCGCAGAATGCCCGTGTCGAAAGTGCCAGTCCCGATAGGACGCATAGGTGCCATCAATCCTCCTTCCAGGACGCCCCGTCCCGGGTTGGTTTCACAGGTGATGGCAGGTCTCCTGACTTGCGGGTCGTTGCTTGGCCAACCTTCCCGGCCTGCTCGGGCCAGTGGTGATTTGGCGTCGCTCACCGCTTACAGTTGCGGGGGCAGTCACGGACTTGGCCTGTTCCGATATTTCGGGGGCCGCACCGTATTCCCATTTTCATCCCGCAATCAAAGTAGCGGGAACCATCACTGGTCAGCTATTCCGGTGAAGATACGCTTGTCAAGTATCGTCGTTAACGACTGAGCACTATCGTACGACCCGCAGGATGGGCCGCCTTTTGATATGCTCGCGACGTTCTCCGTCGGTTGGGAATCGGTTGGCAAGTGTCAGGCCCGCCTGCACGACATGGGCATCCGGATACCCGCCAGAAAGCAACCCAGCGGCATCGCGGGCGGCAGGAGTTTCATCGCGGCGCATGTGATGCAGCATGCGCATCAACGCCAGTTCATCACTGGTGAAATGGTTGCGGCTTTCGACGCAGAGCGGGTCGTTGAACGCCAACCCGTAGGGGCGGCTGTAAAGCGTGGCCTTGATGATCTTGTAGACCAGATGGGCCAAGGTCAGACCCTGATCCACGCCCCACCGCTCGATGGCGGTAGAATACGCAAATTGCCAGGATTGCGTATCGGGCTCGGCGAAACTCTGAATGAAATGGCGCATCACAGGCAGGAGCCCGCGCTCGAAATCATCAAATTCGAATTGGACCAGTGGGCGGATCGACTTGTTTTCAGGGGGTGTCATGCGTATTTCTTCCCCTGTTTTGCGACACAACAGGTAAGGCAGTGAACGTTTTTTGGCAGGTTGTTCTGATCGATGGGTTGGTCAGACTGCGTCGTAGATGCACGGGCTGGAAACCGTAGATCAGCCTCAATCGCTTGCCGTAGTTTTGGCTTGAGCGCGCAGCCATGACGGCTTGCGACGGCATCCATAGCCAGAAGATCTGCAAGTGAATTGGCCATTGAATACACCCCTTGTGGTCGCTGATCCTGACCGGGCGTGATTCCAAGGGATCTGACTAGGTCAGCCAGTAACTGACAAAAATACTCGGGTAATGCAACAGGGAAGTTTCCTGCCCCGATGCTGGGGTCAGTTGTTGCTTTTCAGGCCACCGCTGCCGGATCAGATCAATAGTCCGCAACCAACAGGAATTCGGCCTCGGTATCTTCTTCGATCGTGGCAAAGCGGGGGATGGGTTGTTCGAACACGTTATCGGTGCGGTCGTCGTTTACGGTTGAGACCTCGCCGATCAGGCAATCCCCGCGCTCGGCCCAGAAGGCGTGCCAGATGCCGGGCATCAGGGTTACGCTTTCGCCGGGCTTCAGGCGCAGCAGCTCACCCGGAGTGATGGTGATGTCGCACCCATCGCTGGGCACCGTAACTGGAGTGTCACGGTCAACGCTGCCGTCGGGGTTCGAGGCATAGATCTCCATAACCAGATCGCCGCCACCCCGGTTAATGATATCCTCGGCTTTGACGATATGACGATGCATGGGCGACAGCTGTTTGTCGCGCGAGATCAACAGTTTCTCGGCATAGAGCATCCCACGACCCTGGCTCAGATCGTTCTCATCCCCATTGCGCAGGGTGAACAGGAAAAGACCAAGCTCATCAAATTTACCTTGCCCGTAATCGGTGATGTCCCATCCCAGTCCCCGGGCGCGGATCGTGTCGGCCTTGGCGCTGCGCATCTGATCTGGAGACCAGTCGGCAAAGGGGGGCAGGATGAAACCGAAAGACTGGATAAAGGCCTTTGCATCGGTCTTGATGCGGTTGATGTCGGAACGTTTCATGTGACTTCCCTTTTTGGGACTAGAGCTCGTGCGCCCAGGGCGGGTTGGCCCCTGCGCGCGACACGGTGACTGCTGCAACATCTGCACCCAACGCTAAAGCTGCACGCAGGCTTTCTTTTGTCAGATCGCGCAGCCCGGGTTTGGTCAGATATCCGGAACGGTGAAGTTCGGCCAGCACACCGGCATTGAACGTATCACCCGCGCCCACTGTATCGACAACCTGAACCGCTTTAACCGGTATCGTGGTTTCCGAGCCATCGCGTAGATAACCGGAGGCCCCCTGGCTACCACGTGTAACTATCACAACCGAGGGGCCGGCTTGCTGCAACAGAGGCACTTTCTCGGAATGGGTTTCAGGCCCCGGAATGATCCAGTCCAGATCCTCATCCGAGACTTTGAGGATATCGGTCTGCGCAATCATGGCATTCAAACGGGTGCGGTATCTGGTTTGATCCTGGATAAATCCCGGTCGGATGTTGGGGTCCAACATCACCGCTCGATCCGTCCCGTGATGGCTTAGCAAGGCAGCATAAGCATCGGCGCAGGGTTCACAGGCAAGGCTGATACCGCCTAGATACAGGGTCGAGATGGCGGGCAGTTGGTTGGGCATATCCTCGGGCTGAAGCATGCGCCCGGCAGTGTTCTCGTCAACGAAGTTGTACGATGCATGACCATCGACCAGCTTCACAAACGCCAAAGTGGTTGGGCGATCGCTGGTGATCACATGGGAGGTATCCACATGGCTCGCTTTCAGCGTTTCTGCCAATTGTTCACCAAACATATCGGACGACAGGCCGGTCAACATGCCAACAGGCGCGCCCAATCTCCCCAACGCGATCGCCGTGTTGAAAATTGCACCTCCAGAATGGGGTACATACCCTTGAGCACCCGAGACTGTAGGCTCGGTGATCATATCGATCAGCGCTTCTCCGCAGCACACGATCATCCCGCGTCCCTTCATTGAGAATTGTCAGGCGGTTCTACCGCATGAGGGCATTTTTGCAGAAGTTGTTAGCGCCAACAATGCCAAATTCGACCTGTTCTGAGACATAGAGATCCATTCCACGCCGCAGCTCGCTGAACCGGCCACCATTGTTGAAGGCATCCAGAAAACTGTCTCCGAACAGCCAGCGGTTTTTTTCCGCCACGCCACCGACCAGAAAGACGCCGCCTATTGGCATCAATGTGACAGCCATATCCCCTAGCAAAGCGCCCAGATGCGTTGTGAACAGCGATGCGGTTTGAACCGCGTGCGGATCAGTGCCGGATCGCGCATCCTGCAGGATATCCCGCGCCGGGCGCGCGGAGATATTGGTTTGACCCGCCGTCATTGCTACTGCTCGGTACAAGATCGGTAATCCGGTGCCGCTGAGGAACATCTCAGCTTCCAAACTCAGGCTGTCGCCAAAAAAACACTCGGGCGCGATACGCCGGGCCGCGTCAAAGATATCAACCTCATCCCGGTGGCGCGGCGCAAGGCCGACATGGCCTCCTTCGCCCGAGACGGTGTGATAATGCCCTTCGGAATACAGCAACGCCCCGACGCCCAGCCCAGTTCCGGGTCCGACCACCAGCCGCGTGCCGAGTGGAGGCGTGGGCGCCCCCTGCAAGACGGTAACATCATCGGACGTAACCTCGGCCACCGACCATGCAGCGGCGGTGAAGTCGTTGATGACATAAGTGTGCCGGGCACCGGTGGCTTCGGCCAGCTCAGCCTCGGACAAGTCCAGATTTGCGTTTGTCAGTTGAATCACGCCAGCCTGAACCGGGCCTGCACCTGCGGCAACAACTGCCTGAGGATCAGTTCCGACGTCATCTCGCAAACTGTGAAATGCGTTAAGTAAGTCGGACAAGGAGCCGGTTGGATGTTTGCGCAATTCTGTCAGCGCACCGTTCTCGACAACCCCAAGCCGGGTATTGGTGCCACCGACATCGGCCACTAGGTTCCAATGCTCGTGGACTGACCCTGCTGGCTGCGCGAGTGGCAGGGCAACAGGGTTCCCTTTGGCCAGCGAGGCTTTTAGGGCGAGATATGAGGCTTTGGGTTTACGCTCCAGCGTCTCGAAGTCCACATCGACCAGACCGAACCGCTTCTCATACCCAAAAGCCCATTCGTAATTGTCGAGAAGTGACCAGACAAAATAGCCTTTGACTGGGACTCCCTGATCCAATGCATCCTGAACGGCCGCAAGATGCTGGTTTAGGTAATCAATCCGATCATCGTCTTGCTGCCGCTCTGGACTGGCCATACCGTTTTCGGTCACAAATAGGGGAAGGTCGCCAGTGTATTCCTGCGCCGTTCGGGTCAAAAAGCGGGTGAGGGCGGCTGGTTCGATCTCCCATTCCATTTGGGTTTTGGGCAAAGGTCCGGGAACCTCTTTCAGGCTGGGCCAGGCGGTATCAGACGGGGCAATCAGCTTGCGGGTGTAATAGTTCAGCCCACACCAATCGACGGGTGCGCCTATGGTGTCAAAGTCGTCCTGCCAGCCCGTGGGCAAATGAGGCGCGAGCCCCTCCAGAACATTCGCTGGATAAGCTTTCTTGAACGCACCGCCCAGAAAGAACCGGTTATAAATCCCATCATACAGATCCGCTGCCTTGCGGGCCTCGGGGCTGTCATCGGCGGGTTCGGCCCATTCCAGATTGAACACCGCACCTAGATTGGACATTCCAAGCCCGCGCATCGCCTGAATGGCGCGACCATGTGCCAGTAGCACGTGATGCATGGCCCGCGCAGCAGCTCGGATATCGCGCATGCCGGGGGCGTGGTGGCCTTCGAAATGGCTCAGCCAGCTGACGCACCAGGGCTCGTTGATGGGGGCGACGCTATACATGCGATCCCCGATCCGGCCCATGATGATCTCGGTGAAATCTGCAAACCACCCGGCGACATCACGGTTGCGCCAGCCACCCAGATCAGCAAGGGCCGAGGGCAATTCCCAGTGATAAAGCGTGGCACAGGGGCGGATATTGCGCTCTAGCAAGGCATCGGTGAGGCGGTCGTAATAGTCCAGCCCGGATTGGTTCACCGACCCGCGTCCATCGGGCAGCACCCGAGCCCAGCTGGTGGAAAAGCGGTAGCAATCGAAACCAGCCTCGCGCACGAGATCGAAATCTTCCGGAAACCTGTTCAGATGATCGCAGGCCCGATCACCGTTTTCCTGCCGCACGACATTACCGGGCGAGGCGGCGAAGATATCCCAATGGGTCTGACCAGCCCCGCCTTGGGCGTGGCCTTCGATCTGATAAGCAGAGGTTGCCACACCAAAGAGGAAGTCTTTGGGAAAGTCAGAACGAGTATATTTCATTGCTAGTACCTGTTGGGCGCCGGGCCTGTTGATCTGCCTACTACCAGTTCAGCTTCCAGCAATCTAGTTTTGGTCGGCGCATCCGGGGATTTGATGCGTTCGATCAGCATATTGGCCGCTATCTCCCCGGCCTTGCGAACAGAGGAGCGGGTGGCGGTGAAGATCGGAACATCCTGTCCATTCTTGAGATAGGACAGGTCATCGTCATGGGCGATGACGGATACATCGCGCCCCATTTGCAAGCCCGCTTCGTCAATCGCGCGCCGAACGCCGATAGCAGAAATCATCGAAGAAATCAGGATTGCGGTTGGTGGATCATCAAGGGCAAGCATCGTGCGTGTTTCGTGGTGACCATAGACTTCGGTCATCTCGGCGCTGCGCATCAGATTAGGTTCAGGTGCGATCCCTGCCTGCGCCAGTGCAGCAAGATAGCCATCACGGCGGCGCTGGGCGAAATCCATGTCTTCAAGGCCGTTGATCAATGCGATGCGCCGATGGCCCAGATCCAGCAGGAATTGGGTCGCCCGCAGGAACGAGCTTTTGTTGTTCACATCAATCCAGTCATAGGGCAGGTCAACACCAGTCGAACGGCCATGCACAATGAACGGAACTGACATCTTGCTGAGTACCGAGATTCGATGCTCGTTCACTTTGGGACCCTGCAGAACCACGCCATCAACTGCTCCGCGCTGGAACAGGCTGCGATAGGCTTCTTCGATCGAGGTGTCATCGGCATTGGTGAACATCATGTCATAGCCATGCTCGGCATATGTTTTCACGGCACCCGCGACGAAATCTCCAAAGATGGGGTTCACCATCTCGTGCTGAGACGAGCTGGGGATCACATGACCGATGACCATGGATTTGCCCGTCGCCAACCCTTTGGCGCGGCTGTTTGGACGATAGCCATGTTTGGCAGCTGCGGCCTGAACGCGCGCGCGCGTGATCTCATTCACTTCCGGATAGCCGTTTAGCGCGCGACTGACAGTGGTCGGCGACAACCCAAGCATATCCGACAGTTCTTTTAGCGTCATAAGGTGCTCATATAATGCAAGCGCTTTGAATTCTTTGAACTCATCTGTTGCGTTTCGTCATACTCATAAAAAGAGCCATAAAAGTAAAGGTTATTGAGTGACAAATCCAAGAGTATTCGAAATCGTTGACTTTGACGCATAAACGCGCGACTTTACATCTATCCAAAGCGCTTTGGATTGCGGTAGTAAGCTATATTGCCGTGATTCTCGTGTCGGAACGCGTGGCAGGTACGTCGCGGATCGGGTCGGGCCCGAACAACTAAAAGCTTGATAAGCTGTGGGAGGACATCATGAAGAAGTCGTTTTACGCCAGTGCTGCGGCATTGGCGCTGAGTGCGGGGACCGGATCGGCGCAGGCTGATCTGGCATTCACGCCGGGCGAAGGCCCGTTCAATTGGGACAGTTACAATGCCTGGGCGGAAACAGCGCCGGACCTGAGCGGCCAAACCGTTACTGTTGCGGGGCCCTGGCTTACGCCGGAAGATGGCTACTTCAACAACATGACCGCCTATTTCGAGGCGGCCACAGGCGCGGATGTGATCTATACCGGCTCGGACAGTTTCGAACAGCAAATCGTCATCGATGCCGAGGCTGGTTCCGCCCCCAATGTTGCAGTATTCCCGCAGCCTGGTCTGGCCTCGATCATGGCGTCGAAAGGACAGCTGTCTCCACTGGGTGACGACATGGCTGCTTGGGTCGGTGACAACTACGCTGCAGGTGATTCCTGGGTCGATCTGGGCACCTATAAAGACGCTGATGGCAACGACCAGATGTACGGCTTCTTCTACAATGTGAACGTCAAGTCTCTGGTTTGGTACAACCCCGAGAACTTCGAAGACGCCGGATACGAAGTTCCGACGACCATGGAAGAGCTCAAGGCTCTGACTGAACAGATCGTCGCCGATGGTGAAACGCCGTGGTGTATCGGTCTGGGGTCCGGTGCCGCAACCGGTTGGCCTGCGACCGACTGGGTCGAGGATATGATGCTGCGCACCCAGCCGCCCGAGGTTTATGACCAATGGGTCACCAACGAGATTCCGTTCAACGACCCACGTGTCATTGCGGCAATTGACGAATTCGGTTGGTTTGCGCGCGATGATGCCAAAGTCTCCGGCGGTGCAGGTGCAGTTGCCTCTACCGATTTCCGCGACAGCCCCAAGGGCATGTTTGCCTCACCGCCTGAATGCTACATGCATCGTCAAGCGTCCTTCGTTCCGGCCTTCTTCCCGGAAGATGTCCAGTTTGGTCTGGATGCAGATTTCTTCTATATGCCGGCCTTTGCTGCCAAGGACTTGGGTAACCCGGTTCTGGGTGGCGGTACGCTGATGGCTGTGAGCAATCCCTCTGACGCGACAACCGCGTTCATGGAGTTCCTCAAACAACCTATCGCGCATGAGATCATGATGGCGCAGACCGGCTTCCTGACACCGCATAAAGGTGTCAATACAGAAGCTTACAAGGATGATACCCTGCGCGGTTTAGGAGATATCCTGCTGGGCGCGACCACGTTCCGTTTCGACGGGTCGGACCTGATGCCAGGCGCCGTTGGTGCGGGTACCTTCTGGACTGGTATGGTTGACTATACAGGCGGTAAATCCGCCGAAGAGGTCACCGGCGAGATCCAGTCCTCTTGGGACGCCATCAAATAATCTGACAACCCTTTGGGCATCCCGCACGCCGGGGTGCCCAAGCCTGTCGCCGCGAGGGAGGATAGCATGCATCCGGCAATACAAGGCCTGCTGACGATCGCCATTGGTGTGTCGGGATGTGTGGGCTACTTCTACCTATCCAACCAAGTGCTGGATAAATTTCTGTTTCCGGCGCGTGGCCCAAATGCAGGGCGCAATATCAACCGCGCCAACATGATCCGGCCCTGGCTGTTTTTGTTGCCCGCCTTGCTCGCACTGGGTGTGTACCTGGCCTATCCGGTTGTCGAAACCCTACGCCTGTCTCTGACAGACCGCGTTGCGGGTGGAGGCTATGAATGGGCCGGATTTGATAATTATGTGCAAATGGTTGCCGAACCCAAATTCTGGGAGGCAATGCGCAACAACATGTTGTGGCTGATCGTGGTTCCGGCCATGTCCACAGCCTTTGGTTTGCTAGTCGCACAACTGACGGACCGCATCCGCTGGGGAAACGTCGCCAAGTCGTTGATCTTCATGCCGATGGCAATTTCATTCGTCGGTGCCTCGGTGATCTGGAAGCTTGTCTATGATGCGCGGCCCATCGATCAGGATCAGATCGGCGTTCTGAACGCGATCTATATCTTCTTTGGCGGAACCGAGACGCACACTTGGCTGACGCTTCCGTTCTGGAACAACTTCTTCTTGATGGTCGTTCTGGTCTGGATTCAAACCGGCTTTGCCATGGTAATCTTATCAGCCGCCCTGCGCGGTATCCCGGAAGAGACCATCGAGGCCGCCATTTTGGACGGGGCCAACCCGTTCCAGATCTTCTTCAAGATCAAAGTGCCGCAGATCAAAACCACGATCATGGTCGTCTGGACCACCATAACAATCGTCGTTCTCAAGGTCTTTGACATCGTCTTTGCCATGACCAACGGCCAGTGGGAGACGCAGGTTCTCGCCAATTACATGTACGACAAGATGTTCCGTGCCAATGACTGGGGAGTGGGGTCGGCCTCGGCGATGGTGATCATGTTGCTGGTCACTCCGATCCTGGTCTGGAACGTGCGCAATGCGCGCAAAGAAATGCAGTAGGAGGTTGGGGATATGAGCGATATTGCAGGAACCCGGCCAGCCCTTCGCTGGGTTGTACATGCCTCGGTGGTCTTTCTTGTCGTGCTTTGGGTGTTCCCGACGCTGGGCTTGTTGATCTCGTCTTTCCGAACGGGGGATCAGATTGCCAGCAGCGGCTGGTGGCGGGCTTTGTTTCCGTCAGAACAGAACCTGACCCTACGCGCTGCCGGTCCAGATGCGCAGGTTTCAACCGACGGGATGTATGTCATCGAAGGCAATGTTTTTGACGGTGAGACGGCCTCGGACATCAGCAGATGGGGGGTCAACTCTCGGGCCATCGACGCCTTTGCCCCCGGCGAGACGGCCGAGCTGCGCCGCGGCGGAACGATCACGGTTCAGGCCAACGGCGACTACCGGATGGAAAACACAGAGGAATTTTCTGGCAATCGCGGTCCCCGAGTGTTTGTAACCACCACCCTGCCGCCTGAGTTCACGACCGAGAACTACGCCCATGTTCTGTTCAACGCGAACAGTTCCGACAGCATGGCTAAGGCGTTTTTTAACACGTTGACGGTGACGATACCGGCGACGATCATCCCAATTCTAGTAGCGGCCTTTGCGGCTTACGCGCTGGCTTGGATGGATTTCCCGGGGCGGGCATTGTTGATCGCCGCCGTTGTTGGCCTGTTGGTGGTGCCGTTGCAGCTGGCTTTGATCCCGCTGCTGAAACTGCACCTCAATATCGGGATCGGCAAAGGATATCTGGGAGTCTGGATGGCCCATACCGGGTTTGGGATGCCATTGGCGATCTACCTGTTGCGCAACTACATGGCCGGATTGCCACGCGATCTGATCGAAAATGCGCGGGTGGATGGGGCCACTGAGTTCCAGATCTTCACCAAACTCATCCTGCCGCTCAGCTTTCCAGCGCTGGCATCCTTTGCGATCTTCCAGTTCCTGTGGACATGGAACGATCTGCTGGTTGCCAAAGTGTTCCTGATCGACTCATCCGGTCAGACAACGGTGATGACCAACCGCATCGTCGAGCTGCTGGGCACGCGCGGCGGTAACTGGGAAATTCTTGCCACAGCGGCCTTTGTATCGATTGCCGTTCCGCTGGCTGTCTTCTTCGCAATGCAAAAATACCTGGTCCGGGGCCTGCTGGCCGGATCTGTCAAATAGAGGCGTCTGATGAACGTGCAGAACACCACAGAACTTTCCAAAGCAACCAAAGTGTCATCCGAGTGGTGGCGCGGTGGGGTGATCTATCAGATCTACCCGCGCAGCTTTCAGGATAGCAATGGCGATGGTATCGGCGACCTGAAAGGCATCACCCAACGGCTCGATTATATCGCATCGCTTGGCGTGGATGCGATCTGGATATCGCCGTTCTTCAAATCTCCGATGAAGGATTTTGGCTATGATGTCAGTGACTATCGGGACGTGGATCCGATGTTCGGCACACTGGCTGACTTTCAGGAGCTTTTGGACAAGGCGCATGCCAAGGGACTGAAGGTCATGATCGATCTGGTCCTGTCGCATACGTCGGATCAGCACCCTTGGTTCAGTGAAAGCCGTGCCAGCCGAGACAATTCTAAATCCGATTGGTTCGTCTGGGCCGACCCCAAGCCCGATGGGACGCCGCCGAACAACTGGCTGTCGATCTTTGGCGGTTCAGCCTGGCAATGGGATTCTCGCCGTCTGCAATATTATCTGCATAATTTCCTGAGTTCGCAGCCCGATCTGAATTTCCATTGCCGTGAGGTACAGGATGCCCTGCTGGATATGGCACGGTTCTGGTTGGAACTGGGGGTTGATGGCTTCCGTCTGGATACGATCAACTTTTACTTTCACGACAAAGAGCTGCGGGACAACCCAGCCCTTTCGATCGAGCAACGCAATGCCTCGATCGCACCGGCCGTGAACCCCTATAATCACCAAAACCACCTGTATTCCAAAAGCCAGCCGGAAAACATCGCATTTCTGGAGCGCCTGCGCGCCTTGACGAATGAATACGAGGGCCGTGCCTGTCTGGGTGAGATCGGCGACGCGCAGCGTGGGCTTGAGATTATGGGAGAATACACCACCGGCGATAAGCGGATGCACATGTGTTACGCGTTCGAGTTTCTTGAAAAACGGGTGCTGACCGCAAGCTATGCCAAGCAGGTTTTTGATCAATTGTCCGCAAAGGCGTGGGATGCCTGGCCCTGCTGGGCGTTTTCGAACCACGATGTTGCGCGCCATGCGTCGCGCTGGGACCTCAGTGAGGCTGCGGCACGGCAATATGCGGTGCTGATGATGTGTTTGCGCGGTTCGGCCTGTCTGTATCAGGGCGAGGAGCTGGGCCTTCACGAAGCGGATGTTCCGTTCGAGAAGTTGCAGGACCCCTATGGCATCGAATTCTGGCCTGAATACAAAGGGCGTGACGGGTGCCGCACGCCGATGGTCTGGGTGTCGCAGGATGAGCAATCCGGGTTCAGCGCAGGCGAGCCCTGGTTGCCGGTCAGCGCTGCACAGGCCGAACAGGCTGTTGACCGGTTAGAGGCTGATCCGCAATCGATGCTCAACCATTATCGCCGTGCCATTGCTTTGCGCCACGCGCATCCGGCCCTGGCGACCGGCGCACAGACACAGATGGAGCAAGTCGGAACGGTTCTGACCTTCCTGCGTGAAAATGAGATTGAACAGGTGTTCTGTGCCTTCAACCTGGGACCGGATGCTGCGGAGATATCGCTGCCTCAGGGCCATTGGCGCGCCATTGGTCAGGATCTGGGCGCGGTCGAGGGCGAAGGTCAGATCGCGCTGGATGCAGCGCAATTCTGCCTGATGGTCAAGGAAAAGGGGTAAACCATGTCTGAACTCAAACTGACGGATGTTGCCAAATCCTATGGCCCGATTGATGTCCTGAAACATATCGATCTGGATATCGATCAAGGCGAGCTGATCGTTTTTGTCGGTCCTTCGGGCTGCGGGAAATCAACGCTGCTGCGGATGATTGCCGGGTTGGAAAAAATCACTGGCGGCACGCTTGAGATTGAAGGGCAGGTCATGAACGATGTCCCGCCAGCGCAGCGCGGCATTGCCATGGTGTTTCAGAGCTACGCGCTCTATCCGCATATGACGGTGCGCGAAAACATGGCATTTGCCCTGAAGATCGCCAAGATGCCCGCGTCGGAAATTGATGCCTCGGTCGAGCGTGCCGCGCAGATTTTGCAGCTTGAACCGTTCCTGGATCGTCTGCCCAAGGCCCTGTCGGGTGGTCAGCGCCAACGTGTTGCCATTGGCCGTGCGATTGTGCGCGACCCAAAGGTTTATCTGTTTGACGAGCCGCTTTCGAACCTTGATGCCGCGTTGCGTGTGGCCACCCGGATCGAGATCGCACGTCTGAAAGAGGCGATGCCAGACAGCACAATGATCTATGTGACCCAT
This sequence comes from Pseudomonadota bacterium, assembly GCA_039818265.1. GTDB lineage: Bacteria > Pseudomonadota > Alphaproteobacteria > Rhodobacterales > Rhodobacteraceae > Ruegeria. The sequence goes on from JBCBUG010000010.1 coordinate 108,959, forward strand.
GATCAGGTTGAGGCGATGACCTTGGCCAGCCGCATCGTTGTGCTGGCTAACAAGGGTATCGCACAGGTCGGTACGCCGCTGGAGCTTTATGAGACACCTGACAATGAATTCGTCGCGCAGTTCATTGGATCGCCCTCGATGAACCTGCTTCCGGGTAGGATTACCAGCACCGGGGCAACCACCACCATCGCTCTGGCATCCGGCGGCACTGCGGTTTCGTCGATCCCGACTGAGGCCAGTGATGAAGGGCGAGAAGTGAATATCGGCGTACGTCCCGAAGATTTTGTGCTTACCGAAGAGTCTCCGATCCTGACTGGTACCGTGGACTTCACCGAAGCGTTGGGTGAGGTGACATTGCTTTATTTCGAGAAGTCCGAGGGGGTCGAGTCCGTCATCGCAAAGCTTCCCGGCGTTCAGCGTAATCTTCGTGGGCAGTCCGTTTCGGTAACAGCGGCACCGGACAAGGTGCATCTGTTCCACAATGGCGTGTCGATGCGCCGGCATTCAGCCTAATCTTGCAGCGCATCGCGATAGCGCGCTGATTTGTGTGGTGCCGACGCTTTTTTATAGTGCAGATCAAGCGCATGGGAGCGAGCTGTTGGCACAAGACTTCACTGTCGATTTCAAGCATGTGCCCACTAAAGCTGCCAATATATGGTGAGCCACCACATTTGAGCGCTTTTCGCGTGAATCGATTCGAAAAATCGGTGCAGATCGAGGCATCTGGCCGCTGCGCTATCAGAGTATTGTAGCTATCCCTTTATTTTCAAGGCTTTGTATTGCGACGCAGCATGATGGTAGGACGGCCCGCGCGAGTGTAAGACCTTTATCAACGCTGCAATACCCCTCAATTTTTACAACACATAAGTATCTTGTTGGTCCTTTCGCAATCACAGCCTAAGGTGAGGCCGTCCGGCGTATTTTCGTACCCCGGAAGCGAAAGAAGCAGGACGGGGTTGCAAACTGGACTTATTGAAATTTCCAACTGTCACTTTTGAGTAGACTGCTCTGCCGCGAAGTTCTGGCCTGCAATCAAAACAAAAAAATCTAACGACTAACCATGGGAGATACAAAATGGTCGATCGGAAAAATCTTTCCAGACGCACGGTGCTGAAAGGCGCAGGCGCTGCTGCTTTGGCTGCCCCGCTTTATAGCAAATCTGCGCTCGCATCGTCGGGCGAAATCAACATTCTGATGTGGTCGGACTACTTGCCGCCGAGCTTCATTCAAGAGTTTGAAACGCTGACCGGAATCAAGGTGAACTATACCGGTATCGGATCGAACGAGGAAATCATCAATAAGATGAAGGCCACCAAAGGCCAGGGCTTTGACATCGTGTCGCCCACCAACAACCGCTCGCTTCAGTGGGAGCCGCTGGAGCTGCTGCAGCCCTTCGACATGAATAAGGTGCCGGTTGACCTGGTGAACCCGGCGATGGCGCAAATTGGTACGGATGCGTGGAACTTCGGCGACAGCGGTGCGCATTGGCTGCCGCATATCTGGGGAACGGAAGGTATCGCTTACCGCACCGACCTGTGGCTGCCGGAAGGTGATGCGCCATCTTATGGCGACGTTTGGTCCGAAGCGAATGCGGGCAAAACCATGGGCCGCGCGCATTCGATGATGCTAGGCGCGGGTCTTTACATGGAGCGCGCGGGCGAGATGGAGCCCGGTTCGGTCTGGGCAGCTTATGGTGACGAAGACACCATGCGCAAAGTCTGGGGTCAGATCACCGACTGGTGCGTTGCCCGCAAGGATCGCATCAAACTGATCTGGAACGACGCTGATACTCAAAAGAACGGCCTGCTGAACGAAGGTGTGGTCGTTGGCCAGACCTGGGACGGTCCACCGCTGGCGTTGAAATCCGCAGGTGAACCGGTTCATTATCAGGCGCCGGTCGAAGGTGCGATGGCCTGGGTCGATGGTATCTCGATGCCGACCGGTGCACAGAATGTCGAACAGGTTTATGCCTTCATCGATTTTGCCTATCAGGCGAAACCAGCAGGCGTTGCGATTGACAGCCACGGCTACAACTCGCCTGTTCTGGGTGCCGACCAGTATTCGGGTGACACCTACAAGAAGAACTTTGCAGAAGCCTATCCGGGTGACTCGCTTGCTAACCTTAACCCGTGGCCGGCCGAAGCACCCTGGTACGCAGAAACGCGGACCGAGTTCGTCAACAAGTTCAAAAGCGCCTGATTGCGTAACATCTGGTCTCTCGCCATTGGGCGAGGGACTAACCCCTGAGCGTCGCAATGTCGCCTCAGGCCCTATCCGCGTGCCAGCACGACGCGCGCCAGTCGGAGATATCTAAGATGAGTGCAGGGGTCGGAGTAGATCTGGAAAACCTGTGGATCCGTTTCGGTGATTTTGTCGCCGTGCGTGATGCCAATGTGAATATCAACGGGGGCGATTTCTTTTCGTTCCTTGGCCCCTCGGGCTGTGGCAAGACCACGATCCTGCGCGCGGTTTCGGGGTTTTTGGACCCCAGCGAAGGCAAGGTTCTGATCGGTGGCAATGACATGCGCGGCATCGGGCCGAACAAGCGCCCGACCGCTCTGATCTTTCAGAACCTCGCACTGTTTCCCTTGATGAAAGTCTGGGAGAACATCACCTTTTCGATGGAGATCAAAGGCGCCAGCGCCGCCGAACGCCGCAAGCGCGCGGATGAGCTGCTGGACATGATTGCTCTGCCGGGGCAGGGCGACAAGCTGCCAAGTGAGCTTTCCGGTGGTCAGCGCCAACGGGTTGCCATCGCGCGCGCGCTGTGCGCGGAACCTGATGTTCTGCTGCTGGACGAACCGCTTTCTGCGCTGGACCTGAAGCTGCGCCAACATATGCGGACGGAGTTGCGCGAAATTCAGCAGCGCGTCGGCATTACCTTTATCTATATCACTCATGACCAAGGTGAAGCGCTGACCATGTCGGACAATATCGCCGTCATGCGTGCCGGAGTGATAGACCAGATCGCAGATGGCAAGACCATCTACAACGATCCCAACACGGCCTTTGCGGCCTCTTTTGTGGGCGAAAACAATGTGTTCCGTGGTAAGATCAAGCAGGTCATGGGCAATGAGGCGATGATCGCGACCAACCGGTCCGGCGATCTGGTGGCCCGCATCTCGACCGCAAATCAGGGTAAGCTGAAAGAGGGTGACGACGCAATGATGTTCGTCCGGCCCGAGGCGTTTGCCATCGCGCCTGAAGGAAGCACCGGCAATCATTTCGTGACCGCGCAGGTGAAGCACGAAGAATTTGAAGGCAATGTCTTCAACATCTTCACCGAAGGGGATGGAGGCAAAGAGATCAAAGTCTCGCTGCCCAACCTCGGCCAGTCCTTCGAAGATCACACCGGCCAGATGATCACGCTGGAATACGAGACCCGCAACGCGGTTCTGGTTCCAGCGGGTGAATTGGCAGCAGAGTAAGGGGTCAGACACATGCCCCAGTTTCTGAAAGAATTCTTCAACCGAAATGGCACCGGCATGGGGTTGTTGATCCTGGGCCTTGTCCTCTTTTGGACCATCGGCCTGATCATTCTGCCTCAGCTATCGATGCTGGACTTTTCATTCCGTCCAAACCTGCCCCCGCCCGAGATCGGTGGGCCCAAGGACGTTTATACGCTGGAGAATTATAAATACCTGATCTACGGGCCAGAAGGTGGTAGCCAGGATTACAACGCAGTCGACCTAAGGGTGTTTTTCCGCACGCTGCTGGCGGCGGTCTGCGTGACGATCTTTAACCTGATCATCTGCTACCCGATCGCCTATTATCTGGGGCAATCCAAGGGCAATCACATCCGCATCTTCGCGATCATGCTGATTATTCCCTACTGGATTAACGAGATTCTGCGGGCTTTTGCTCTACGGATTATCTTCGGTGAAACCGGCGTACTGAACACATTGTTCATGGGTCTGGGCATCTGGGATGTGCCCTTTGACTTCATCCGCAATGACATCGCGCTCTATGCCGGTTTGGGCTATGCCTACATCCTGCTGATGATCTTCCCGATGTATAATGTGATCGAGAGCCTAGACGGCAATCAGATCGAGGCTGCACGGGATCTGGGCGCACCCTGGTGGCGGATACATTGGCGTGTAGTCATTCCTTATGCCAAGCCAGGGATCAGTTCGGGCTGTACCATGGTGTTCATGCTGTCTGCGGGGGCGCTGGCCGCACCACAAATCTTGGGCGGGCCGTCCAGTCTGTGGTTCACGCAACTGATCTATCAGCAGTTCAACGACAACAATGACTGGCCGCAAGGGGCCGCCTACGCCATCGTGCTGCTGGTGACCTGTATCCTGTTCGTGCTGGCTGTGATGCGCCTGTTCAAGGTGAATATGGGGGATATCGGGAAATGAACAATTCCTTCCTCCGCATAAGCATCTGGGTCTATCTGGCCATCTTCTTCCTGTACCTGCTGGGTCCGCTCGTGATCATGTCGATCACGGCCTTCAACTCTCCCAGCTTTCCAAGGATGACCCCGTGGGAATGCCTGACCTTCCAGTGGTTCAGTGAACTGTTTCAGGATCAACGTATCCTGAACGGTATCAAGAACTCGCTGATCATTGGGGCCGGGACAGTTGTTCTGTCGGTGGCGATGGGTCTGGCGGGCGCGTTGATGTTGACGCAGATTTGGCCCAAGCTGCGCGCGACCTATTACACGGTTATCATCGCACCGATCCTGATACCGGGCGTTGTCTTGGGTATCTCGACACTGGTCTTTTGGGACCGGATCAACCGGATGCTGGGGCTTGGGGCGGATAGCTTCCTGTCCAATGGTATCTTCCTGACGGTGATTGGCCAATCCACCTTTATCGCCAGCTATTGCATGCTGGTGCTGGTGGCGCGGCTGCAGCGTTATGACATCGCGCTGACCGAGGCGGCCCTGGATCTGGGAGCCAGCCATGCGCAGGCGTTTCGCAAGATCCTATTGCCTTTCATGCGTCCGGCGATTGCATCGGCGGCGGTGCTGGCGTTCCTCGCTTCGTTCGAGAACTACAACACCACCACATTCACCTTTGGTGAATACCCGACGCTGACTATCGAGCTGGCCCAGAAGGTACGGTACGGTATTACGCCTTCGATCTCGGCCTTGGCCTTTATCATCGTGGCGCTGACCGTGTTCTTCGCCCTGCTGAACGAAGCCAAGCTGAAACGTCAGGAACTGGTGGCAGCAGCGCGCAAAAAGGCCACTGTTGAAGAACTGGCAGGCAAGATCAAATTGCCCGGCTTCTTCTCGGGGAATATGGCTGCGGTCCTGGTTGTGGTGTTTGCGGTGGCGACGATCACTGTGGTTGGCACCGCCACCGCCTATGATCCGGGCCAGTGTATCGCGGATGTGCGCGCGCAAAAGCAGTTGGAGGCCGAACAGCGTATCCAGCAGCTGCGTCAGGAACGCGAAGAGCGTCGCAAACAGCGCGAGGCGGAAGAGGCCGAGCGAGGCGGCACGCAAACCGCGCCGAAGCCGTCAAACAACAGCGGTTTTGGGAATGTCTTTGCCCCCAACACGCTGGGTGGCGACGATGACGCGAGCGGTGATGAAAGCTCGGACACTGAAAGCCAGCCATCGAACAACAGTGGGTTTGGTGGGGTCTTTGACCCCAACAGCCTGCAAAACGACTAGGTTTTTGCCTAAGAAAACTTGCTGCCGCCCGAACGGATTTAACTCTGCTCGGGCGGTATGCGGTTCAGGATCGCCACATCGCAACCCGCGATGTGGTGCCCGTTCCATTCTACCGCATCGGCATTGTAGTTGATCAGAAACGTATGCTCTGATGTGTCGCGGCGGCGCAGCCCTTCGGGCAAGGGCGTAAGGGTCAGGCCGGTTTGTTCTGCGGCCATCGCAATAATACGGTCCCAAAGCTGGGTATCCGGGAACCCGCCCAGATACCAAAGTCCGCCTTCGCCCTTCATCGCTGGTGTCCCGTCCGCGAAACTTAGCACATCCGCCGCGCTGCCTGTCAGCCTATCGATCCAATGTTGTGCAGCGCCGCCTCCGGTCACGGGTCGGTCGACGTTGGGCGGAAGGGTTTCCACCAGTGCGACATCACTATCCAGACCCGCCAAACCTGGCCGTCCGGATTTCGGGATTTGGAAATCATGGGCAATCGCTCCGCTGCGGGGGCCGAGGATGGCTAGATCGCAAGCATCTGTCAGGCGCTGTTCCAGATCATCCTCCACCGTTGCCAGACCCGGTGCCAGGATCAGTTTGTAGCCCTGTGGAATGTCTTTTGCCGACAAAATATCCACCGACAGCCCGGCGCGCCGCAGGGCACGGTAGGCCGAAAACACAAGCCGGAAATAGTCAAACCCGGCCCCCTGCGGTTGTGTGGTCCAGGCCCAGTCCGAGGCATAGTCGAACAGAATGGCAACCTGTGCTTGCTGCTGTTCTACCGTGCCTAACACCGTCAGATCATCGGCTGTCTGGCGCGCTTCGGCCATCGCAGGCGCATCCGCATTGTTTGAAGTCAACAGGCCCGCATGCATCTGTTCCTGCGCAAAGGGGGCCTGCCGCCAGCGGAAATAGCTGACCACCTCGGCCCCGTGCGCCACAGCCTCAAGCGACCATAGGCGGACCATTCCAGGCAAGGGCGCGGGGTTGTAGGGGGCCCAATTCACAGGGCCGGGCTGTTGTTCCATCACCCACCAGCGCCCGTGCCCGACTGTGCGATACAGGTCATGGTGAAACGCTTGCATATCGGGATCACCCTGTTGCAGATATCTGGTCTTGTGGTCCAGATCATCCTCCAGCCGATCCGAAAGGAACCCGATCGGATAGCTGTCCCAGGTGGCGATATCCAAATCAGCCCCGACATCAAAATGATCAAACTCCAACACGCGGCCCATGTAATTGTGCAGCAAGGGTGCATCCGTTAGCGGCCTAAGCACATCCACCTGAGCCTTGTTGAATGCCACAACCTGATCCGAGCTGAAACGGCGGAAGGCGAGCACATGAGCCGGATTTGGGTCGGTCACGGTCAGGTTGGGCAGGTCGATCTGGTCGAAGTGGTTATACTCCATCGACCAGAACACATTGCCCCAAGCCTCGTTCAGCGCTTCAATTGTGCCGTACTGATCTGCCAGCCACCGCCGAAACGCACCTAGAGCAGGGGCGCCGTAGCTGAGCGTTGTGTCATGGCAGCCATATTCATTGTCGATCTGCCAGGCCGCGATATGCGGATTTTGCCCGTAGCGTTCACCCATGATCTGGGCAATGCGGGCGCATTCGTCGATATAGCCCGCATGGCTGAAACAATAATGTCTGCGCGACCCAAATTTACGTGGCTGACCTTGTACATCGACCGCAAGCATGTCGGGATGTTTGTCCAACATCCAGCGAGGTGGCGTGGCCGTCGGTGTGCCAAGAACCACCTTCAACCCTGCCGCGCCCAGTGTTTCGATTGCGCGGTCCAGCCAGTCGAGCTGCAGATTGCCGGGCTGCGACTCCATCCGGCTCCAGGCGAATTCTCCGATCCGGACCCAGCGCAGGCCGGTCTCAACCATGCGCGCGGCATCTTCGGCCCAAACAGCCTCGGGCCAGTGTTCGGGGTAATAGCAAACGCCAAGTTCGGGTTTCATAAAAGGACTCTGTGTTCTGCCTGGCCTTGCCCTGCATTTGGGGCAAAGAAGGTCATTCCATTTCTGGGTTGAGTTCGAAGCGTCTCAGCATTCAGCCCTTCGCGGGCCGTTGTGCAGAAAAGCGTGTTCAAATCGTCGCCGCCAAAGGCGGGACACGAAGTATGTGCGGCGTCAAATGTCACCGCGTGCTGAAACTGCCCCGAAGGATCATAGCACGCAACCCGCGCCGCGCCCCATTGTGCGATCCAGATATGGCCAGCTGCGTCGACAACTGCTCCATCCGGGTTCAATGCCTCTTCGCGGAAATCCAGAAAAACCGAAGCCTCCCCCTCAGGCCAACCGGTTTCTGGGTTCAACCCCCAATACATGACCTTCCGTGTCGTCGTATCGGTATAGTACGCGCAAGAGCGGTCTGGCGCGAAGCAGATCGCGTTTGAGATCGTGACGTTTGGAACCAGACGGCGCAGCTCACCTTTCCAGAACCGATAGATCGATCCGGCATGAGGTTCGGCCTGTTTGCCGATGGTTCCGATCCAGAACCCGCCCCACGGATCAGCACGCCCGTCATTGGATCGGGTGATCGGATTGTCTGCTTCCAATGGGCACAACAGTTTTTTCTCGGCCGTGGTCAAAGACAACCGCCACAACCCGGTCTCGGATGCGATCAGCAGGGTATCTTTGTCTACCCAACCCGCTGCCGACACATGTTCCGCGAAATCCCAGCTGTTCTGTTCGTCCGCCTCTCGGGTCAACAGACGTTTGTTGTTGATATCAAACCAGAACAGCTGTTGCCGTTCCGGGTGCCACAGAGGGCCTTCCCCCAAATCACAGGGGCGGTTATCAAATACCTGACTCATCGGATGGCCGAGTCATAGGCGTTGACGATCTGCTGCGCGCGGTCGGCAATTTCAGAGAGGCTCATCCCCGGTTTATAGAGCGCCGAGCCAATGCCGAACCCATCCGCACCAGCGGCGATCCAGTCGCCGAAGTTCTCAGGACCCGCACCACCGACAGCGTAGACCAATGTTCCGTTTGGCAAAACAGGACGCAATGCGGCCAGGCCCGTTGTCCCTGCCATCACGCCGGGGAACAGTTTTAACCCGGTCGCACCTGCCTTCAGCGCCGCAAAAGCTTCGGTGGGTGTGAAGACGCCCGGCCAGCTTTGCATGTTCAATGCTACGCTGCGCGCAATCACTTCGGCATCGTAGTTTGGTGAAACAATCAGTTTGCCGCCCACATGGGCAACGTCTTCGGCCTGTTCGACAGTCAGGACCGTCCCCGCGCCAATCAGCGCTGTGTCTCCGAAGGTCGAGGCCAATTGGCCAATGCTGTCCAGCGGGTCGGGCGAGTTCAGAGGCACTTCGATCCGGTCGATACCGGCTTCGATGATGACACGCCCAACCGCTTCTGCCTCGGATGGTTGCAAGCCACGTAGAATGGCAATGATCGGGCGACTCATGCGGTTTGCCTCGTTAGGTTGCGGGCCTGCGCCAACCCGGCCAGGGTGACCTCTGTGGCATCGGCGGTTTCGACAAATGCGCCCTGTTGTTGCAGGGCTTGCGCATAGATATTGGCGACCTGATCTGCGCCGATGATAGCCAGTTGTTGCCCTAGCCAATAGGCTCGTGTGGCGGCGAGTTCTGCCCCGATCAGCAAGCCCGACAGCTGCGCGCGCGCGATAGCCCCGTCCTGCCCCTGCAACAGATCCGCGGCACGCAGACCAAACAGGCGACCTGCTAGATTTTCGGGCTTTGTCAGCGTGTCTGCTAGCGCCTCAGCATAGGCCGTATCGTCCCATCCTTCGCCGACCGAGTGTTTCAGCACGGATTGCCCGCGCAGCAGCTGGAACATCTCTCCGGTCATGAAGGTGCGAAAGCTGACCACCTCGCCCGCGCTGAGCTGTACCCATTTTGTGTGCGTGCCGGGCAGGCACAAAACCCCATCCCAATTGGGTCGTGCAGCCAGAAAGCCGGCGATTTGCGTCTCTTCGCCGCGCATGACATCTGGCGGGGTGGTCTGTTTCAGGCCGGGTACAACAAAGGTGCGAATGCGGGGGTCTGTGTTGGGCACCCGAACCGGGACACTCGCCACCGGCTCTGCTGGTACGGCGGCATAAGGGGCCTCGACCCAGCCTTGCCGCGCTCCGACCATGCCGCAGGCGATGACATCAACCGGAGCATCGCCCAACCATGGCTCGACTAGAGACAGAAGTGCAGCCTGAAACCCTCCTTTGGCCACGCGCGACATGCCCAGATCGGACTGCGCCTGATCCACGGCTCTGTCTCCCTGCATGGCCCAGGCCCGCAGGTGAGAGGTTCCCCAATCGACAGCAATCCATTCAGCCTTCATATCCTCACCCCGATACCACCACGCCACCATCGACGGCCATACACTGCCCTGTCATGGCGCGGCTTGCGTTTGAGGCCAAAAACAGCGTTGGTGCAATCATGTCCTCCGGTGTCAGATGTTCTTTCAGGCATTGACGCTCCAGATGGGCAGCCAGATCCTCGGGCGTGGCCCACATATCCAGTTGTTTCTGAGTCAGGACCCAGCCGGGGGCCAGAGCGTTCACGCGGATGTTTTGCGGGCCCAATTCGCGCGCCAGCGACCGTGTCATGCCCGTGATGCCCGCGTTCGAGGTCGTGTAGATCGGATAGCCCGCATTGCCCATGATATAGCTGATCGAGCTGAAATTGACGATCGCACCGCCTTTGTCCTGCATCTGGCGTGCTGCCTCCTGGCAGGCAAAGTAATAGGCTTTGAGGTTCACCTCGATCATCCAGTCCCAGAACTCGGTTGTGGATTCGTCTAGCGAATGACGTTTGTCATTGGCCGCGTTGTTGATCAGAACGTCCAAGGGGCCATGCGCCTCGGCTGCCTTTTGCATCGTTGCATGCAGCAGTTCTGTGTCGGTCATATCACCCTGCATAAACAGCGGCGCGTGCCCGTGTTTCTCGCGCATCTCCTCGATAAAGGCGCTGGCGTCTGAGCGGCCGATGAAGGCAACGTTCGCCCCTTGCGCGAGAAACCCATCGGTCAGCGCCGCACCAACGCCGGAGCCTCCGCCGGTGATATAGACCGAGGCCCCGTTTAGGTCGTGGAATGTAGCGGGTTGGGTCATCAGTGGCTCTCTCTGGTCACAAGGCGGGTGTCTTTGCCGACAAGGAAATCAAGGTCCGCACCCTGATCGGCTTGCAGGACGTGGTCGATATAGAGTTTCGCATAGCCGCGGGTGTAATGCGGGTCGTCCGGTTGCCATGCCGCGCGGCGGGCCTCCAGTTCCTTTTCATCGACCAGCAGTTCCATCTCGCCCTTGCTGGCCGAGATACGGATGCGGTCACCGGTTTTGACCAGCGCCAAGGTGCCGCCCGCCTGCGCTTCGGGGCTGACATGCAGGATGACGGTGCCATAGGCAGTGCCCGACATGCGCGCATCGGATATGCGGATCATGTCGCGCACGCCTTCTTTCACCAGCTTTGCCGGGATCGGCATGTTGCCGACCTCAGGCATGCCGGGATAGCCCTTTGGGCCGCAGCCTTTTAGGACCAGAATGGTCTCGGGTGTCACCGGTAGATCGTCGCGGTCGATATTGGCTTTGAGGTCTTCGATGTTCTCAAACACATAGGCCTCGGCCTCTGTTTCGAGCAGTTCGTCAGTGGCTGCCGAAGGCTTCACGATGGCCCCGTTGGGTGCAAGGTTGCCGCGTAGAACACGCAAGCCTGCTGCAGGTTTTACCGGATCGTTGAAGGCGCGGATGACGTCGGTGTTGAAGCATTCAGCCCCATCGTAATGGGCCGAGATGTCCCTATTCAAAACTGTCTTGGCCGGTCGCAGGAAGGATTTGAGCTCGTTCAGAACAACTGGCACACCGCCTGCATAGCAGAAATCCTCCATCAGGTATTTTCCCGAAGGCATGCAGTTGACCAGCAGTGGGATTTCCGACCCAATTTCAAAGTCTTTCAGGGTTAGATCCACACCGACACGACCCGCCAAAGCCAACAAGTGGACCACAGCGTTGGTCGAACCGCCCACAGCAGCGTTCGCCAGAATGGCGTTCTCGAATGCTTCCTTCGTCAAAATGTCCGACGGTTTGAGGTCTTCGTCCACCATCTCGACAATCCGTTTGCCGGTCAGATGCGCCAGCGCCATACGGCGCGCATCGACGGCGGGCAGGGCGGCGTTGGTGGGCAGGGACATGCCCATCGCCTCGACCAGCGAGGCCATGGTGCTGGCTGTGCCCATGGTCATGCAGACACCTGCACTGCGGGACATCCCGGATTCGGCATTCATGAAGTCCTGGAGGGTCATCTCTCCGGCCCGGACGGCCTCGGAAAACTTCCAGACATCGGTGCCGGAGCCTATATCTTGCCCACGATATTTGCCGTTCAGCATCGGTCCTGAACTGACAACAATCGATGGCAGATCGACTGACGCCGCGCCCATCAACTGCCCCGGTGTGGTCTTGTCACACCCGCCCAGCAGAACCACACCGTCGATCCCATAGGCGCGGATCGATTCCTCGACATCCATCGCCAGCAGGTTACGAAACAGCATGGCGGTGGGCTTCATCTGGGTTTCGCCTAGCGACATGACCGGGAATTCGACCGGAAAGCCTCCGGCCTCCCATACACCGCGTTTGACGCCTTCGGCCAGATCACGCAGGCCCGAGTTGCAGGGGGTTAGCTCCGACCAAGTATTGCAGATGCCTATAACTGGACGCCCGTCAAAGGCGTGGTCGGGAAAGCCTTGGTTCTTCATCCACGATCGGTGGATGAAGCCATCCTTGTCGAGTTTTCCGTACCAATACTGTGAACGGCGTTTCTTCGTCATATGCGGGGCCTTTCAAGCGGCGCAGGCCGGGCGGCACCAATCAGGCAACCAGTCGGCATGAGCTGTCAGCAAGTCGGTGACAAGGCTGCGGATTTGCCGCAAGTCCAGTTCGGCGGCGGTGTGCGGGTCCATCATTGCGGCGTGATAGATGTGTTCTGGGTTTTGCTCAACCAGTGCGCGCACCGTCAGTTCCTGCACATTGATCTGGGTCCGCATCAGGGCAATCAATTGAGGCGGGATATCGGTAACCACCGAAGGCTGCACGCCGTTGCTGTCTACCAAACAGGGGGTTTCGACCGCGGCACCCAAGGGCAATTGTGGGATTTGGCCAGTGTTGGGCAAGTTGCCATAGGCCACATAGGGCGCGTCGGTGACGATGGCGTTCATCAGGTCGGCGGCGAACTCATGGCTGCGGCAGACTTCGATATCCCGACCATCGGTCAATGTCTTGGCTTGTTCTTTCCAGCTTGCAACCTGCTCGATGCAGCGGGTGGGGTATTCGTCCAGCGGGATCGAGAACTGCTCGATCAGATCTTCGCGTCCGTCCTTGATGAACCACGGAACGTATTCGGCAAGATGTTCTGAGCTTTCGGTGCAAAAGTAGCCAAGATGATCCATTACCTCGTACCGCACCTTGTTGGGGCAGCGGGGCATCAACAGTGGAGCTTTGGGCAAGCGCCCGCTGGCATATCCTTGTCGCAGAGCCGGGTAAAGGTCGCGGCCCTGATGTTCCAGTTTCAGGAAGAACGCGACGTGATTGACGCCCGCGACCTTGTAGCGGAATTCATCCTTGGGCAGGTCCAGGTCATGGGCCAGTTCTTCGACGGTATTCTGGACCGAGTGGCAGAGGCCAACATGCTTCAGGGTCGGGAAACGTTCAGCCAGCGCCCATGTATTGATCGCCATCGGGTTTACATATTGCAGCAGTGTCGCGTTGGGGCAGAGCTGCATCATGTCGCGCGCGACGTCCCACAGAGCCGGAACCGTGCGCAATCCGCGCATGATGCCACCAATACCCAGCGTATCAGCGATAGTCTGGCGCAAACCGTATTGTTTTGGGATCTCGAAATCGGCGACCGTGCAAGGCGTGTACCCGCCGATCTGGAACGCGGTGATCACAAAATCCGCCCCGTCCAGCGCCGCGCGGCGGTCGGCGTGTGTGGAAACGGTCGCGGCCGTGCCGACCGAGCGGATCATGGCGCGGGCCACGGATTCGCTTTCGGCCAGACGTTCGGGATTGATGTCCATCAGCGCGAAATGGCTATCGGCCAGCGCAGGGGTCAGAAGCGCGTCGCCCACGATATTCTGCATGAAGATCGTGGAGCCCGCACCAATGAAGGCGATCTTTGTCATTGAGGCAAACCTTTGGTTTGACGTTATTTTACGGCACCGAGGGTCAAACCCGCGATGAAGTGTTTCTGCATCAGGAAGAACATGGCCACCGGCGGCAGGGCCGCTACGATAGAACCAGCACTCATCAATTGGTAGGCAGCGCGGAATTGCGCGTTGAAACTGGTGATGCCTGCGGTGACAGGCTGACTTTCCGCGCCTTGGGTCAATACTACTGCCCAGAAATAGTCGTTCCAGATGAAGGTGAAAATTAGCACGCTGAGCGCGGCAATTGCAGGCTTCATCAGCGGCAGCACAACGTACCAGAAAATGCGCCATTCGCTGATGCCTTCAACCCTCGCCGCCTCGATCAACTCAAAGGGCAGCGCGCGGATGAAGTTGCGCATGAAGAGGGTGCAGAACCCGGTCTGGAAGGCGATGTGGAACAGGACAAGACCTGTTTTGGTGTTGTAGAGCCCCAGTTCCAGCGTCAGGTCGCGAACCGGTACCATCAGGATCTGGAACGGTACAAAGTTGCCCGCCACGAACATGAAGAAGATCCAGATGTTCGATTTGAACTTGTAGATACCCAACGCGAACCCGGTCATGGTGCTAAGCGCGACGCAGCCGATCACCGTCGGGATTGTGATCAGGAACGAGTTCATCAGATAGCGTGGCATATCTGAATTGAAGAAGACCTGTCCGTAGTTGAACGCGCCTTCGAAACTGGATGGCATTCCCCAATAGTTGGCATTCGTAAAGTCAGCAGCGGGTTTGACCGAGAACAGGGCAACCGCCAGCAGCGGCCCCAGCCACAATAGCAACGCCAATGGCAGCATGGCCTGATAGGTTATCTGTGCCGCGCGGGGTTGTTTTTCGATGGGTTTGGGAAACATCTCAGTGCCCCTTTTCTTCGCGGTACATCGACCACAGGAAGTAGGCGATGAAGCAGAGCATAATCAAGAACAGGATCACCGCGATGGCAGCGCCATACCCCATGCGGAAACCGTACTCCGACAGAGCGACCTCGAACATATAGTAGGCCAGCACGCGGGACGACCCGAACGGCCCGCCCTGGGTCATGATCGAGATCAGGTCGAACGACCGCAATGCTCCAATGATGGTGACGACGAATGCAATAAACGTCGCCGGGCGCAGTTGCGGAAGAATGATATGCCAAAGCATCCTGCCGCCCTTTGCGCCGTCTAGCCGTCCGGCTTCGATCTGTTCAGGGTCGACGGCATTCAGGCCGGTCAGGTAGAGGATCATACAATAGGCCGTCTGCGGCCAGAGGCCTGCAAAGATGATGCCATAGGTCACGAACCTCTCATCGCCCAGCACGTTAAGAGGGCCCATGCCAAAGAAGCCTAGCAACTCGTTCAACAAGCCGAATGTCGGGTCGTAGAACCATGTGAAAACAAGGCCGACGACAACCTGTGAGATAACGAAGGGAAAGAAAAACAAGGACTTGTACAGTCTGATGCCCCAGACTGTCTGGTTCAGGAACAGCGCAATGAACAGGCCCGCCGGTATTGCAGCCAGATAAAGGATCAGCCAGATCAGGTTATTCTTCAGCGAGATGTAAAACGCATCCCGATCGACCCATTCCCAATACAGGTCCTCGTAGTTGCGAAAACCGACATATTCCGCCGCGCCCAAACCGTCCCATTCATAAAGCGACAGGTTGAAGGACTGGAAAACCGGGATGATCACATAGACCATAAAGAACAGCAGGCCGGGGGCCAGGAACAGCCACGGCGCGATGCGCTGTTGGTTGCGGTGGAACCTGCTTTCCTGCTCTGGGGCGTCTGCGGCGATGGTCATGTCGGCATTCCGGGCTTGGTGAGGTGAAGGCGGGCCGACGCCCGCCTTGCGATAGCATTTTGGGTAGGCCGGGCTTCAGCCCGGCCTGATCCGTTTAGTTGTCGTAGATGCGCTGGCGCGCTCGTTCCAGTTTAGCCAGAACACGGTCAGCATCGTCCGGCTTGACCATGAACTCCTGGAAACCTTCCATCGACACTTTGGCCATTTCCGCAGGCGCGTCACGATCCCAGAACTGAGCAACGCCGCCTGGGCTGTTCGAAGACAGCATGGTGAAGCCCTGCTGCAGGAACTTGTCGTCATCCACCGAGGATTGCGCATTCACAGGCAGCTGACCCAGGTTTGCACCATTGTTGATTTCGGTCTGTTCATCGGCCGAAACAACGAAGCGCAGGAACTCGCGCGCGGCTTCCTTGTTCGAGGCGTTGGCCGGAATGTGGAAGGTGTCGGTCGGTGCGTCTTCTGCCAATTCGACATCGGGGTTGATGGCAACGAACTGATAGAAGTCCAGTTGATCATCGGTCAGGCCAGCCTCGCGCAGCGGTGCTACGGCAAAGTTGCCCATCAGGTAAGCAGTGGCTTCGCCGTTGACCATGAAGGGCAGTGCCTCTTGCCAGCTATAGGTCTGGTGATTGTCGATGAAGGCACCCATGTCGATCAACTGCTTCCAGTTGGCGAAGGTCTGCTTGACTCGATCATCTTCCCAGCTGATTTCGCCATTGGCGAGCTGATTGTGGAAGTCATAGCCATTGGTGCGCATGTTGAGGTAGTCGAACCAACCACCGGCGGTCCACAGGAACTTGGTGCCGATGGTATAGCAGGCGCGGCCGGAGTCGACGATCTTCTGGCAGTTCGCCAGTTCTTCTTCCCAAGTGGTCGGCTCGCTCAGGCCCAGCTCATCAAAGATGTCTTTACGGTAGTAAACGCCCCACTGGTAGTAAGTATACGGCACGCCCCACTGCTTACCATCAATGGTCATCGCACCTTTGGTCGAGGCAAGGTTATCAGCAATCTCGGGCTCGGCCCAAAGGTCCGAGACGTCTTCGAACAGACCAGCTTCGACATAAGGCTTCATGCGGTTGGCCGCGTACCATGTTGCCACATCAGGCGTGTCCGCTGTCAGGAAGTTGCGGATCTGGGTCTTGTAGGCTTCGCGATCGATCACGGTGGTCTCGATCTCAAGCCCCGGGTGCTCGGCCGCAAACCGATCGATCATCGCTTCCATGGTCGCACGGGGCGCCGGGTTCGATGTATCGAGGAAAATCCGCAGCTCGCCGGTTAGCTCGGCCGCAACGGGCGCAGCAAGTGCCACACTAGCCGCTAGAGCAGCCGCAGTGCGCTTGAACATGGAATGCATGGTTTCCTCCCTTAAGCTTCCATTTTGGTTTCATATATTGAAACCTAGTTTTATATATTGAAAACTACACATCGACTCGGCTAGTCTTGTCAAGACCCTCGTGAGGATGGAGAGGGTCAAACGGAGGAGATCACGCACCCGTGGCAGGTGACGGAACAATAGGCAAAGCATGTGATGTGCTGGATCAGGTGGCGTCGTTCGAACGCCCGGTTCGGTTTGCGGAACTGCTGGACCGCAGCGATTTCCCCAAGGCGACGCTGTACAGGTTTCTGCAAAGCCTCACCAATCAGGGCATGCTGTCTTATGACCCGGATCGGCAGACCTACACGCCCGGTTTGCGATTGGTTCGTCTGGCCCATGTTGCCTGGACGCAAAGCTCTCTGGCCCCGATCGCGCGGCCATTTCTGGATTCGCTGAGCCGGGAGACAGGCGAAACAGTGCATCTGGCGCAGCTCGATTCCAGCCAGGTTTTGTATGTCGATAAACGCAACGCCGCGCAGCCGGTCGAGATGTATTCGCAGGCTGGAAAGGTCGGACCAGCCTATTGCACAGGCGTCGGCAAGGCGATGATGGCCTTTCTGGGCGAAGAGGCGCTGAACAAGGCCGTTTCTCAGCAAAGCTATCACAGGTTCACCGACAAGACGTTGACGTCCGAAGCGGCCCTGCGCGCTGACTTGGACCGTATTCGCGCGCGCGGTTTTGCCGTGGATGACGAAGAGCATGAGCCTGGCATCATCTGTATCGCTTGCCCGATTCTCACGACCGGTGGGCGGATGTTGGGTGCGATTTCTGTGACCGGCTCAACCGACCGAATGAATTTCGAACAATTGGAAGCCTGGGTTCCCCGGGTTCGGCGCGTTGCCGAACAGATCGGGGCCGAGGCACAGGCGTGGCGGTTCCCCGAGACCCGCCCGAACACTCTGGACGACAGGATGCAAGGGACATGACAGGTGTAACTCTGAACCAAACGATCAAACGATATGGCCAGACTCAGGTCATTCACGGCATTGATCTGCAGATCGAAGATGGAGAGTTCTGTGTGTTTGTCGGCCCCTCGGGCTGTGGCAAGTCCACTTTGTTGCGGATGATTGCGGGGCTAGAAGAAACGTCCGAAGGTCAAATCCATATTGGAGCGCGCGAGGTGACCCATATGGATCCGGCCAAGCGCGGCGTGGCAATGGTGTTCCAGACCTATGCGCTGTACCCGCATATGACCGTGGCCGAGAATATGGGGTTTGGCCTGCGCATGAACGGCGTGGCCAAAGGTGATATTGACAAGAAGGTTCAGGAAGCCTCGAACATCCTGAAACTGGATCAATATCTGAAACGCAAGCCCAAGGCCTTGTCCGGGGGGCAGCGTCAGCGTGTGGCCATCGGTCGTGCTATCGTGCGGGGCCCCGAGGTGTTTCTGTTTGACGAACCGCTGTCGAACCTGGACGCCGAACTACGGGTTGAAATGCGGGTCGAAATCGCCCGTCTGCATCAGGAAATCGGCGCGACGATGATTTATGTGACCCATGATCAGGTCGAGGCGATGACCATGGCCGACAAGATCGTCGTACTACGAGACGGACGGATCGAACAGGTGGGCGCCCCGATGGACCTGTACCGTGACCCCGACAACCGCTTTGTTGCCGGTTTCATCGGTTCGCCCGCAATGAACTTCCTGGAATGCGACTATGCCGACGGCCATGTCACGCACCCCGCGTTGAGCCAGCCTTTGCCGGTCTCCGCATCAGTTCCCGCTGGTCTGACCAAGGTGACATTGGGTATGCGGCCCGAACATATCCAGATCGACCGTTCAGCCGAAACCTGTACAGTTGATCTGACCGAGGCGCTGGGTGGGGTCTCTTATTCCTATTTGCTGACGCCAAATGGCGACAAACTGATCGTCGAAGAACGCGACGATCAGCGCAGCTCCACCGGTGAGAAGGTTGGCATTACGGTCGATCCCGAACGGGTTATGGTGTTTGATCCTGAGACGGGGCTTCGGTTTAGGTAAGCCACTGTGACCTTTCGGCACCTCTGAGGCGCAATCGGTCGGCCGCGCCTTGTGTGATGGCAGCGAGATACCACTTTAGAGTGTGTATTGCCGTCACATAGGAGTTTGAATGCACATCCGTCTTGCTGCTTTGGTTATTGTTATCGCAACACTTATTTTATCGTTTGGTGGGCCGTCTGCTTCAGAACGCGAGTATGTCAAACAGATAATAGACTGTCACAATGGCACTAAATACAGCAAGGTGATCTCGGCCTGCGGCACGCTTTTGGAGCGTAGCGACGAGCCGCCAGAAGCGCGGCACATATACCACGGCAAACGTGTACAAGCCTTTTATCGAAGTGGTCGGTTTGAAGAGGCAATTGCAGATGCGGATCAGGCGCTCGACTTGAAGGCTGACGACACTACTACGCTTGTTTGGCGTGGATTCTCCAAAAATGAACTAGGAGACGAAGCCGGTGCGCGAAGCGACTTTCGAAGGGCAGTTCAAATCAGCCCTGATGATAAGTATGTCCTTTTTTACCACGCAAAGCAGATGGAAGCTTGGGGTGAAATAGAAGCGGCGAGATCAGCATATGAAAAAGTTCTTGAAATCGATGCGGGTTACCGTGGCGCAGGAACAAGATATTTGCTGCTAGTGGCCAACAACATGTCCGATGAGGAGTTTGTACGATCCTTGTCAAAAGCGGAGCAACGGTGGCCGGATCACACTTGGGTTCATTGGGTGCGCATCTTTTTCGAACTGGAACACAGTTTCGACTTAGATAAAGCCCTGAGGGCGGCAGAAGCCTATGTCAGGCTGAAGCCTGATTGGGAGGACGGTCTGTTTCTATTTGCCCTTATCCACACGAAGATCGGCGATGAGACAAAAGCCATCGAATATGTCGAAGCTTATGCGAAGCAAGGAGACAAGATAAGCTGGGGCGATGATGGGTATTTCCGCAAGATGCGGCACCGCGTTTCCGCCTACATCCTCACAGGCCATAACTCAGAATGGATATATCGAAGCCATGCTTTTGCAGCTTTGGGAAAGGCGGGACTCGCAAAGGCGGAATACCAGAAATATCTAGACAGCGGTGGTCGCTACGCCCCTACACTGCTTCTTGATGTCATTGAGGGTGCTGGAGTGACTGTCGATCCTAAAGCCCGTGCAGGTTCAACTGAGCATATCGACAAAGCAATCGATGATCATATCCGTCATCTGGAGCAGAAGATGGGCTTCTCAGAGCTCGGGCCACAAACCGGTTAATCCGCAATACGCGCATCCAATTCCCTCAACCCGTGGCAAATCGCGCGTCCTTGGGTGATTGATTCCCACCTCAACCTGATTTAAGGGAGGCCCTGTCAAAACAGAGTCACCCCGGGGGCGATAGCATTGATCTGCCCCTCTCGCGCCGCGATGATGTGGCCACAACTCTTGGATCGCACGCCCCGAAAGGCTTAAAAAAGGTAAAAGAATATGGCAGATAAATCGAACTTCGACATATTGTATACCATTGTAGACGAAGCGCCCGAATTGGCCAGCGCGTCGTTTCTGCCCATCATTCGCAAGTTTGCCTCGGCGGCGGGTGTCAGCGTTGGCACCAAGGATATTTCGCTGGCGGGCCGTATTCTAGCGACGTTTCCCGAGAACCTGACAGACGCGCAGCGCATCACCGATGATTTGGCCGCTCTGGGTGAGTTGGTGAAGACGCCGGATGCGAATGTCATCAAACTGCCCAACATCTCGGCTTCGGTCCCTCAGCTGGTTGCGGCCATCGAAGAGTTGCAATCGCAAGGCTATGACATTCCGAACTACCCCGAAGAACCCTCAACCGACGAAGAAAAGGCGATCCGTGCGCGGTATGATGCCATCAAGGGCTCGGCGGTGAACCCGGTTCTGCGTGAAGGCAACAGCGACCGCCGTGCGGCGCGGGCGGTGAAGAATTACGCCCAGAATAACCCGCATTCGATGGGTGGTTGGTCCTCGGACAGCAAAACCAAAGTGTCGTCCATGCCGGGCAACGACTTTTACGCAAACGAGAAATCGGCGACCATCACGGCGGCTCAGGCCGGCGATGCGAAGATCGAATTTGTCGGCAGGGATGGCAGCGTGACCGTTCTGAAAGACGGCTGGCCGCTCGCTGAGGGCACCGTGGCCGACGCGACCTTCATGTCGGTCAAGGCGCTGTCTGCGTTCCTGGCGGACGCGATCGAGGACACCAAAAAAGACGGCACCATGTTCTCGCTGCATATGAAGGCCACCATGATGAAGGTCAGCGACCCGATTATCTTTGGTTATGCGGTCAAGGCGTGGCTGGCCCCGGTGTTCGAGAAGTTCGGTGCGGAGCTGGACGAACTGGGCGTGAACCCGAACTCAGGCCTTGGTGATCTGCTGGAGCGTGTTCAGGGCAATGCCGACATCATGGCCGCCATTGACGCAATCAAGGGCGACCGCCCGTCCATGTACATGGTCGACTCAGATCGTGGCATCACCAACCTGCACGTGCCGTCGGATGTAATCATCGATGCCTCGATGCCCGCTGTGATCCGCGCGGGCGGCAAAGGCTGGGATGAGACCGGAGCCAAAGGCGACACCAACTGCGTGATCCCTGACCGTTGCTATGCGCCGGTTTATGATGAATCGATCAAGTTCTTCAAAGCCAATGGTGCGCTGAACCCGGCCACTACCGGGGCTGTGGCCAATGTTGGGCTTATGGCGCAGAAAGCCGAGGAATATGGCTCGCATCCGACCACGTTCCAGGCCCCTGCCGATGGCAATATCCGTATCGTGCTGGCCAATGGTGAAACGCTACATTCGCATGAGGTCGAACAGGGCGATATCTGGCGGTCCTGCACCGTCAAGAAAGCCCCGATCGAGAACTGGATCCAGCTGGCGATGGACCGTCAGCGCCTGACGGGGTCCGAAGCTATTTTCTGGCTGGACGCCAACCGCGCCCACGACGCCGAGCTGATCAAATACGTCAAACCCGCGCTTGAGGCGGCAGGCGTGGCTGACAAGTTCCAGATCATGGCCCCGCGCGAAGCGACCCGTCAGTCACTGGAAACCATTACTGCAGGCAAAGACTCGATTGCCATCACAGGCAACGTGCTGCGCGACTACCTGACCGACCTGTTCCCGATCCTGGAACTGGGCACCTCGGCCAAGATGCTGTCCATTGTCAAGCTGATGAATGGCGGCGGTCTGTTCGAAACAGGTGCCGGCGGCTCGGCCCCGAAACATGTGCAGCAGTTGGTCGAGGAAAACCACCTGCGCTGGGATTCGATGGGTGAATTCTGCGCCTTGGGTGAATCGCTGGACTTCCTGGCCGATAGTAAAGGCAACGCCAAGGCCGGCGTGTTGGGCGCAGCAGCCGAAGCTGCAACGCAGGGCATTTTGGACAACAACAAGTCGCCCAGCCGTAAAGTTGGCCAGCCTGACAACCGCGACAGCCACTACTGGTTCGCGCGCTATTGGGCCGAAGCGCTGGCTGCGCAAAGTGACGATGCCGATCTGGCCGCAGAGTTTGCACCGGTTGCCAAAGAACTGGCGGCCAAGGAAGAGCAGATTCTGGCTGAACTGGCAGCGGCCCAAGGTGCTGCGGCTGATCTGGGTGGGTATTATCACACCGACCCGGCAAAGGCAGCAGCTGTAATGCGCCCCAGCGCCACTCTGAACGCGATCATTGACTAACTAAACAGGCCCGCGCCACACCGGTTCGGGCCTTTCCAAACCTGCCCTAGAGCAGGCGATTTTTGTATGTCATAGTCCCGACCAACCAGACCCCAACAATGGCGGGGCGTGATTTGGACGCGTGGACGTGATGATGAACGAAACTCAGCAAAAGACCCATACCAATGGCGCCAAAGTCCTGTTCTTTGGCCGCGAGAATTGTGACGGCACCCAAAAGGCGCTGGAATTTCTGAACTTTGCAGGCTTTGACGTCAGCTATGTTGAATCCAAAGGTCTGGGGCAGGGCCTGCCGACCTGGGTGCGTGACTGGCGGGGTGAGTATATCTTTTGCTTTCGCAGCTACTTTATTCTGGATCAGGCGATGATCGACGCGGCCTCGGTCGCTGCGATAAACTTCCATCCGGGCCCGCCGGAATACCCCGGCAGTGGTTGCATCAACTTCGCGCTGTATGAAGGAGCGGATCAATACGGCGTGACGGCCCATATCATCAACACCAAGGTCGACAATGGTACGATCATAAAAGCTTTGCGGTTTCCGATATTGCCAAAGGATGGGCTGCGATCCGTTCTGGCGCGCACGCATCTCTATCTCTACCACCTGCTGCAAGAGGTGATTGGTGGGGTCGCAGCCGGTGGCGAAACTTACCTCGCGGATCAGATCAAAGCCTCGGTCAACGAAGCCTGGCGCGGTGAGGCGCGCAGGATGAAAGAGCTTTCAGCCATGCAGCAATTGCCGGTGGATATTGACGCCGAGGAGTTCGAGCGCCGCCTGCATTCCATGCATCTGTCTGAATACCCGCTGCATATCGTTTTGCATGGTCGCAAATTCGCGCTGCAGGGTGAAGCGGATGAGGCCTAAGGACAGGCGACATTGGCTGGATCGATATGCATGCGATCCACAAATTCAGCGTCCGGGGTAAAGGCGGCAACGTTGCTGTCCTGAAGGAATTGGGCTACCAGATTTGCCACTGCAAAACTGCCAATTTCCCGCAGATGGTGGTCCGGTGTGCCGTACAGCTCTGCTGTAGGTAGGTTCAGATCTTCGGATATCTCAATAAGGCCTGGTTTCAGGTTCAGATAGGCAAAACCGTTCTGTTCGGCGGCCCCCGCTATCAGGTGACGCACCGCGTCAGAATAGCCAACCGGGTCATCCCGGAAGGTGATCGTATCTTTGCCCAGGAATTCCGAGATATCGGGCAGTGAAAATACAATCAACTCTGCGCCTTGATCTGCGACGGACTGCGAAAGGTCCGCAAGGGATTGAAGCAAAAGCGCCTCTTCCAGCTCGGTCGGGACCGACGGGTACAGGTTCTGATCAAACAGAGCACTTTTGAAACTCAGCACCAGTTTGCCGACGTAAAGCTTTGCAAAGGCCCGTTTCAGTTTCTGTGTAGCCGTCGGCTCACGCGAGATCGGCTTGGGGTTTTGCTGCCACTTTTGGAACCGTATGTTGTCGACCAGATCATTGCGATTGAAGATGAACAAAAGCACCGTGTCATGCGGGATCTGGTCTTTGAACTCATCATAGGTCAGCGCGTGTTGCAACGTGCCGTGGCCGCCGGTGCCCAGGTTGACAAAATGCGTATCTGCAGACCATTCGGACAACAGGGCTGGGATGGTTTCCGTCTCGTCAGATAAGCTGCCGCGAATGAAGGAATCCCCAAGCACGATCACACGCCCTTGCCCATCACCTGGGTCGAACACACCGCGAAAGCCCTGTTCGTTGATCTTGACGAATGTGGCGATATCGTTGCGGAACTCAAAGTAGGACTGGTTGGGCGTTTCGCGTGAGTACACCACCGGATGTGGGATCAGACGCTTTGGCCCACCCGTGCAGAAATAATTCTCATCATTGACCAAAGGAACACTTGCCAGATCGCGGCTGACATGCGGTTGAAAACCCAAGGGGTCAAAAATGCGCAGTGCCACTTCAAGCACCGCCAGACTGAACAGCGTACTAAGGCAAATGAGGAAGAAGTTTTTAAGCACGAACGGGTTTCCCCAACTGATTAATTTAGTTCAACTGACAAACGGCGTATTCAAGTGGATTAAGCGTACTCGCGTGGCAATATCTGAGTTTTATAGTGGTGTGACTATTTCTGCAAAATCTTTCTCGAAATCAGAAAGTTGATCGTCATCCCGGCAAGCGTCGCAATCGCCAGCGCGATGATCGGATAGGTATTCGCAAATTCTGAGATATAGAGCACGACAAAGAACGTGGTGAAGTTGGTGATCAGGCCCAACTGCA
>JBCBUG010000011.1:0-121639 GCA_039818265.1 Pseudomonadota bacterium
ATCACTCAGCGCTACCGCCCAATCAACAACCTCAGATGCCCCCAGTCTCTCCTGAGCGTCTCAACCGTCTCTCCGGCCCGTCTCCGCCGTCTCTAGCGTCCCAGCAACAACCTCAGCGCCGCCGGTGAAGGGGGTTCTAAGCATAACAAACATAAGCCGCAAGCAGAAAATTCAGAAATCTATCAAAAAACTGAAGCGACCATCTTTATACAATTAATACAATGGCTTAATAAAATTCAAACCTAAGCCAAAAGCACAATACTCTGTGTCTACTAACCGGGATCAACACCAAACAGGCGTTATGCACGGGGTTACCCACGGACTCAGGTTAAACTCAGGCGGAATCGGCTTGCCGTGTACGAGACAGCAGCCCTGACATCGGCAATCGCAAAACCAAAAGGCCTACAATCGCTAGAAGGTAGAGCAGCGGCTCAAGCTGAAAGCCCTTGGCAAGCATGACATAATGCACTCCACCCAATAGGACTGCCGGATAGACCAACTTGTGCAACTTGCGCCAGCGCAGGCCCAATCGGCGTACCGACCAGTTGTTTGACGTCATGGCCAAAGGCAGCAACAGAAGAAACCCGGCCATTCCGACCGTAATATAGGGGCGCTTGATGATATCGGCCCAAATCTGGCTGGGTAGTTGAACGTCCAACACCAACCAGACCAGCAAATGAAGCGTGACATAAGCAAAGGCCAAAACCCCGATCGCCCGGCGGAACTTGATCAAGTTCAGACCAAAGTGTTGACGCAATGGTGTAACGGCCAGACCGAGGATCAGAAGTTGAAGGGCCAGTTCGCCCAACTCATGTTCCAGCGCCTTGATCGGCTCAATCCCCAATCCGCCAGTCAGGGCCAGATACAGAAACCAAGGGGCAGGAAGCGCCCCAAGCACATAAATCGTCCAGACGGGGATCTTGCGCAGTATCTGATTTATTGCCTGCATCTGATCAGTAGAATTCTTTCAGGTTCATACCTTCATACAGACCAGCCACCTCATCCTCATATCCGTTGAACATGAGCGTCGGGATGCGTTTGGAAAATAGCCCGCCGCCAATCTGACGTTCCGAACCCTGCGACCAGCGCGGGTGATCCACATTCGGGTTCACGTTACTGTAAAACCCATATTCACGTGGCGCGGACATGTTCCAGCTGGTGGGCGGTTCACCTTCGGTGAGGGTGATTTTCACAATCGATTTGATGGATTTGAACCCGTATTTCCACGGCACGACCAGTCGCAAAGGCGCGCCGTTCTGGTTTGGAATCGGGCGGTCATAAATGCCCGTCGCCATGATCGTCAGCGGATGCATCGCCTCGTCCAGACGCAGACCTTCACGGTAGGGCCAGTCCAATATCGGGAATTGAGTGCCTGGCATTTCATCGGGGCGATAGGCGGTTTCGAACGCCACGTATTTCGCGCCCTCCTGCACACCTGCCATGTTCAAAAGGTCAGCCAATTCGAAGCCATTCCAGGGGATGACCATTGACCAGGCCTCGACACAGCGGAAGCGGTAGATGCGTTCTTCGATGGTCATCTCGGACAGAATGTCTTGAAACCCGTATTCGCCGGGACGGTCCACCAGACCATCAATCTGAATGCTCCAGGGTTCTGTCACCAACATATGTGCGTATTTTGCCGGATCGTCCTTGCGGGTCCCGAATTCGTAGAAATTATTGTAGCTGGTGATCTCTTCCCAGGTGTTTGGCTCAAGAGCCTCCTGCGCCGCCGCGGGCCGCGCCATCGCGGTCAGTCCAACACCTGCCAACCCGGCCATCAGTTGCCGCCGGTTCAGAAATGCCGCCCGAGGGGTGACATCGGCATGTGTCAAAGTGTTGGTCCAGCGATGCGCCATTTGGGTCTCCGTCCTGTATCAGCGTCATGTATGACGTAGTGCCCTGATAGCACAGAGCCAAGGAAACAGGCGTCACGATTGAGCGAAGTCGCTGTAACGTTCACCCTTGCCCGCTCCTCCATTGCATAAGATTCAGGTCAGTTGGTCAGGTTTAGGTATAGTAAGCGAGTCGCAGTCCGATCTGCGGCGAACAACTGAGAATGCTGACAGGGAGACTTCATATGTGTGACATCTGCGTAATGAATGCCGTCAAAGACAAAATGCTGTCGCGGCGGAACTTCTTCAAAGCCGCGGCAGCCACAGGCGTGGCCGCAGCTGTAACCGGAGCAAGTACGCCGGCAGCTTTGGCCGCAGGTCATGGCGGGGTTGAGGATATGACCCATACGCTCAGCCCTGAATTCCCAACATGGGGTGGCGAGCCTGGTATCTCGACCGAACAGCCGTTTAACTTTGCAGACAATGGCTTCAACCTATTCAACCTGTCGATCAACGAGCACACCGGGACACATATAGATGCGCCGCTGCATTTCTCGGCGGATGGCACATCGGTCGACGAAATTCCGGTGAGCGATCTGGTTGCGCCTTTATGCGTGGTGGATATCGCCGCACGCGCTGCCGAGGATGCCGACACCCGCGTCACACCAGATGATCTAAAGGCCTGGATCGCCGCGAACGGAGACATTCCGGATGGTGCCTGCGTCGCCATGCATTCTGGCTGGGGCAGCAAAACCACAACGGATGAGTTTCGGAACTTCGATGGCGAGGCGCAACACTATCCCGGCTTCCATGTTGAGGCTGCACAGATGCTGATGGAAGACACGGGCGCGCGGTCAATCGCGGTGGATACCCTGTCGCTGGACCATGGCATGTCCGCCGATTTCGCCACTCACTACGCATGGCTGCCTTCGGGCCGGTTCGGGATCGAATGCTTGGCCAACCTTGACCGCGTCCCCGCCGCGGGGGCCACGCTTGTTATCGGCGCGCCGAAACACAAAGGCGGCACGGGAGGGCCCGCGCGGATATTTGCGCTGGTTTGAGGGCGACAATCAGAAATACCACATCAGAGGCTCGCCTTGTCGGAGAGCCTTTGCTGCGATGACCCGCTCAACTGCCAGTTTTGTGCTTGACCTGAAGGTACCTTGAGCAATCACAGTGCCTTTGGAAGACCAATTTCAACAGAAAGTCTCGTTCATGCACGTGCTGACCGTCGTCGATCATCCAGACCCCAACTCATTTACCGCCGCCGCAGCACAGATGTTCAGGGATGGGGCCAATGCAGCCGGTCACACAACTGAATTTGCTGACCTGCATGCCGAGGGCTTCGATCCACGTTGGTCTATGGCAGACATAGAGGGGGACAAAGCATCCGCGCCACTCGCAGATATTAGATCCGAGCAAGCGCGGATCTCGCGCGCGGATGCCATCTGCCTCGCGTTTCCACTTTTTTGGTGGGGGATGCCGTCGATGATGAAGGGTTGGGTTGATCGCGTCTGGTCTTGGGGTTGGGCCTATGATCAACTGGATGATCGCGAAAAGTCGTTACAACGGCCCAGATCAGGGGTCTTGCTGATACCTGCTGGGGCAAGATCCGACGAAATGGAAGACGCCGGATATCTGAACGCGATAGAGACACTTTGGACACAGGGCACCTTTGGATTTTTCGGGTTTTCGCCCCGTAAGCTGGAAATGCTCTATGGATCAACAGGATCGAAACAGCGTCGCGAAGCAATTTTGGAACAAAGCTACCGCGCTGGACAGGCGTTGCCGGCACCTCGGCAGACCATGTCTTGATGGGTTCACAACGATACCTCACATCCCAGTTGGGCGCTAAAGGTCAGGCATGCAAAAGCGCTAGGAGCAATAAAAAAGACCCGCTCACGCAGCGGGTCTTTCTGTTGATTTAGGTTTGATCAATGCACCACTGCATCATCCGGTATGGGCCGTTCGGATGTGCCCAGCCGATCACCAATGATCAAACCATCGGTTCCGGCTGAGACCGGGACGGTTTCGCCATCCTTGATCTCACCTGCCAGCAACGCTTCGGCCAACGGGTTCTGCAGGGCACGTTGAATCACACGCTTCAAGGGACGCGCGCCAAAGACTGGGTCGTAGCCTTCGTCGGCCAGCCATTCTTTTGCGCCATCATCCAATGCGAGTTCGATCTTGCGGGCGGCCAAGCGTTTTTGCAGACGTGCCATCTGGATATCGACAATGCCATCCATGTCGGCCCGCTTGAGCCGGTCAAAGATGATGGTCTCATCCAAACGGTTCAGGAATTCCGGCCGGAAATGCGCGCGAACCGCATCCATCACATCCCGCCGTGCTTGCGCGCTGTCCGCACCTTCGGGCAACTGGCTCAGCGCCTGAGACCCAAGGTTCGATGTCAGGATGATCAGCGTCTGCTTGAAGTCCACGGTACGACCCTGACCATCGGTCAGCACGCCATCATCCAGCACCTGCAACAGCACGTTGAACACATCCGGGTGCGCCTTTTCGACCTCATCGAACAGCACGACCTGATAGGGCCGGCGCCGCACGGCTTCGGTCAACACACCACCTTCGTCATAGCCGACATAACCTGGAGGGGCACCGATCAGACGGGCGACGGCGTGTTTCTCCATGAACTCGGACATGTCGATGCGCACCATCGCGTTGTCGTCGTCGAACAGGAAGTTCGCCACGGCCTTGGTCAGTTCGGTTTTGCCCACACCAGTCGGGCCGAGGAACAGGAACGAGCCCAACGGGCGGTTCTCGTCATTCAGGCCCGCACGCGCACGGCGCACGGCGTTGGACACGGCGGTCACGGCGGCATCCTGACCAATCACGCGGGAATGCAGATCGTCTTCCATCCGCAGTAGTTTCTCGCGCTCGCCTTCCAGCATTTTCGAGGTCGGGATACCCGTCCAGCGTTCGACAACGCTGGCGATCTGTTCCGGACGCACCGTTTCCTCGGCCATCATGGCGTTGCTTTCGGCGTTTTCGGCTTCCGTCAGCTTTTTCTCAAGCTCTGGAATGACGCCATAGGACAGCTCACCCGCCTTGGCGAGGTTGCCTTCCCGCTTAGCGATTTCCAGATCAGCCCGCGCTTTGTCGAGTTGTTCCTTCAAGTCGCGCGCGCCCGCGAGTTTATCGCGTTCGGCCTGCCATTGCGCCGTCATCTCGGCGGATTGCTCCTGCAGGTCGGCCAGATCCTTTTGCAAGGTTTCCAGACGGTCTTTTGATGCCGCGTCGTCTTCCAGCTTCAGCGCCTCTTCCTCGATCTGCATTTGCAGGATCTGACGATCCAGCTGATCGAGTTCCTCGGGCTTGGAATCCACCTCCATCCGCAGACGCGACGCCGCCTCATCGACGAGGTCGATGGCTTTGTCGGGCAGGAAGCGGTCAGTGATATAGCGATGCGACAGGGTTGCTGCCGACACCAGCGCTGAGTCGGAAATACGCACACCGTGGTGCAACTCGTACTTCTCCTTGATACCGCGCAAAATGCTGATCGTGTCCTCGACCGTGGGTTCAGCCACGACAACAGGCTGGAACCGGCGCGCAAGGGCCGCGTCTTTTTCGACGTATTTGCGATACTCATCCAGCGTGGTCGCACCGATACAATGCAGCTCACCCCGGGCAAGCGCAGGCTTGATCAGATTGGCCGCATCCATCGCACCGTCGGATTTACCGGCACCAACCAGCGTGTGCATCTCGTCGATGAACAGGATGATCTCACCGGCAGCTTCGGTCACCTCGGTCAGAACGGCCTTAAGGCGTTCTTCGAACTCACCGCGATACTTCGCACCGGCGATCAGTGCGCCCATGTCGAGCGCAAGCAGCTTCTTGTCCTTCAGCGATTCCGGCACGTCGCCATTGATGATGCGCAAAGCCATGCCCTCGGCAATCGCAGTTTTACCGACGCCGGGCTCACCGATCAGAACCGGGTTGTTCTTGGTGCGGCGTGACAGAACCTGCATCGAGCGGCGGATTTCCTCATCGCGCCCAATGATCGGGTCAATCTTGCCCTCAGCCGCAGCCTCGGTCAGGTCGCGCGCATATTTCTTGAGTGCGTCATAGCCCTCTTCCGCCGACGCGGTGTCAGCGGTGCGACCTTTACGGATGTCGTTGATTGCTTCGTTCAGTTTCTGGGCGGAAACGGCTCCGGCTTCCAAAGCGTCCTTGGCTTTGGACTTCACCATGCACAGCGCCATCAGCACCCGTTCGACCGGCACAAAGCTGTCGCTCGCCTTGGTGGCGATCTTAGCAGCCTCGTCCAGAACCTTGGCGGTCTGGCCATCCATGTAAATCTGGCTCGCGTCGCCGCTGACCTTCGGGATTTTCCCCATCGCGGCATCCAGCGCCTCGACCACGCGGTTCGGCGCACCACCTGCGCGTGTGATCAGGTTGCTGGCTAGCCCCTGATCGTCATCCATCAATGCTTTGAGTATGTGTGTGGGCTCCAGCCTCTGGTGCCCCTCGCGCAGTGCAATAGTCTGCGCCGCTTGCACGAATCCACGTGCCCGCTCGGTGAACTTGTTCAAGTCCATAGCATTCTCCTT
This sequence comes from Pseudomonadota bacterium, assembly GCA_039818265.1. Lineage (GTDB taxonomy): Bacteria > Pseudomonadota > Alphaproteobacteria > Rhodobacterales > Rhodobacteraceae > Ruegeria. The sequence goes on from JBCBUG010000011.1 coordinate 6,398, forward strand.
CTAAAAGCGCCCCGGTATGATGCGCCCGCTTGGCGGCACGCGTCGGTCTGGGCCTCACATTCAATCTGGGAGATATCTTTGCAGGTTCAAGAGGCTGAGCCGCAGAAATCGCTACTCTCGCTGGATTGTATAAACGGTATACCCGCCGGTTTCGGCCACCTGAACAGCCCCGGTTTCATCCACCAACGATTGCGCAGCTGCGCTGCCCGTTGGGCAGGACACAAGATCCGCCGTGTGATCAAGAAAATCGATGGTAAACGCGGTCTCTCCGGTCAACTGGCACCAGTCATCTTCTGACCGATATCCACCCACCAGGCGAAGGTCGTCAGTTGTGGGTGCAGGGGCCGCCCCGACCTCTGGCGCATCAGGCGGGGTTTCATCACATGCCACCAGCGCAACAAGCACACTCAGCAAAACCAGTTTCTTCATATTCTGCCCCTTACATTGAATTCGCGTGTTCTATGCCAGACAGGTTAGCACAGAATGAAACCCGGCGCGCCCGGCATCGCAGATGGACAGCCGCGTTCGAAACCGTTAGGACGCAGACGTTTGCCAAAAAGGAGCGCCCTATGTCCGATGACCGCCTGATCGTAGCCCTTGATGTTCCGAACGCCCTGCAAGGGCTGGCCATGGCCGAAAGGCTGGGCGACAGCGTGTCTTTTTACAAAATCGGATTGGGTATGCTGACCGGTGGCGGGTTGGCTTTGGCCAATGAGCTGAAACAGGACTACGGCAAGCGCATTTTTCTAGACATGAAGCTGTTCGACATCGGCAACACCGTCGAAAACGCAGTGCGGGGGTTGGCGCAGTTCGATCTGGATTTCCTGACTGTTCATGGCGATCCGCATGTGGTGCGCGCAGCAAAGGAAGGGGCCTCGGGCAAGGACATGAAGATTTTGGCGGTAACCATCCTAACCTCGCTGAACCGCGATGATCTGGATGCCAGCCTGCTGAAAGAGGGTGACGTGCAGGAGCTGGTCGTCGAACGCGCGGCCAAGGCATTGGAGGCCGGGGCGGATGGTGTTATCGCCAGCCCGCAAGAGGCCGCCCTGATCCGCGCCTTGCCGCAGGCCGAAGACCGCCTCATCGTCACTCCCGGCGTGCGGCCTGCAGGGGCTGCCTTGGGTGATCAAAAGCGGGTGGCGACCCCCGCCAGCGCGATTGGAGACGGGGCAGACCACATCGTTGTTGGGCGCCCGATTTATCAGGCAGACGACCCAAAAGCCGCCGCCCAGGCCGTGCTTAACGAATTAAATTCTTTGACACGTCACTAGGCGCCTTTGGGAATCAAATCCGATTTGGCCTCACAATTCCGTTCATTAACTTGACCTTACGTCAATTCTTGGGCGCTTCGGACGAACTCACGCTGTTGTCCAAAATACACACAGCCCACCGCAAGTTTTGGGCCTGACGGCTAGAAACTATCTAAATATTGCGATTTCGGAGAGTCTTAGAGGTGTAATACTCCCCAACGAACCATTTCTTCCTGAGGTTCGTTACCTCCCCCCGCTTAAGCGCGGGGGGTCTTCTTTTCAAAATCAAGGTGAGTCGTGAGCCCTTTGATCACCCTCAATCGGTGATATAAAGAACACCTGATCCATTCGCGGAACGCCCGAGGACGCGTATGCCCGGTCTTTGCCGAGATTGCCTGACCACAGTTAATAATGAAACGCGTTGCCCCTCTTGCGGCAGCCCGCGTATCACGTCGCATCCGGAGTTATTTGGCCTGTCTATCGCACACATGGATTGCGATGCGTTCTATGCCTCGGTCGAAAAGCGCGACAATCCGGAATTGGCGGGCAAACCCGTCATCATCGGTGGCGGCAAACGGGGCGTGGTGTCGACCGCTTGTTACGTGGCGCGTATCCGGGGCGTGCGATCCGCGATGCCGATGTTCAAGGCCCTGCAACTCTGCCCCGAAGCGGTGGTGATCCGCCCACGTATGTCGGTTTACGTCGAAGTATCGCGAGAAATTCGCAAGATGATGGACGAAATAACGCCAGTTGTGGAACCTTTGTCTTTGGACGAGGCATTCATGGACCTGTCCGGCACAGAGCGCCTGCATGGCGCGCCACCTGCAGTCATGCTGGCACGACTTGTCAAACGCATGAAGGATGAACTGGGCCTGACAGGCTCCATCGGGCTAAGCCATAACAAGTTTCTGGCCAAGGTCGCCTCGGACCTCGACAAGCCGCGCGGGTTTTCGGTGATCGGGAAAGCCGAGACAGCTGAGTTTCTTCATGACAAACCCGTGCGTCTTATCTGGGGCATCGGGCCAGCGGCGCAGGAATCGCTGGAACGCGCCGGAATTCGCAGCTTCTCCGATCTGCTGCGCTGGGATCAGGAGGCGTTGACGGCCCGGTTTAGTTCGATGGGGTATCGTCTGTGGCATCTGGCGCGAGGTCAGGACAAGCGGCGCGTGTCGGCGCATGAGCCGATGAAATCAATAAGCAACGAAACTACGTTTTTTGAAGATACAGCCAGCATCGATATTCTGGACGGACATATCTGGCGCATGGCGTTGAAAGTGTCCGACCGGGCCAAAGCGAAGGATTTGGCCGGGCGGGTCGTGACACTGAAACTCAAGAAAGCCAACCACAAGATCATAACCCGTCGGGTCTCGCTGCGCGATCCAACCCAGATCGCGGACCGGATTTACCGCACCGCGCGCGGCCTGTTTGATCAGGTCGGGGATGAGGGGCCCTATCGGCTGTTGGGTTGTGGGCTTTCAGATCTGTGCCCAGCAGATCAGGCTGACATTTCAGGCGATTTGCTGGACCCCGATGCCACACGCCGGTCGCAGGCCGAGCGCGCAACGGACAAAATCCGTGAACGCTTTGGCACCGACGCCATCGTCAAGGGCCGCGCCCTACGCTGAGGTCTATTCGGCCGCCAGCCGCTGAGGCCGTGCACCGATACTTGCAATCTCGGCAATGACCTGACGCAGTAATTTGCTAAAAGCCATAAAGTTTGCGTTGGGGGCAATCTTGTCTTCGTCCATATAAAGCGCGCGATCAATCTCGATCTGGATGGCATGCTGCTGGCGACCAGGCCGGCCATAGGTCTGAGTAACATAAGCACCAGCAAAGGGCGCGTTACGCGCTACGTTCAGACCCGCTGCGGCAAAGGCGGCTTCAATCTGATCGACGATCTGGCCGGAAGCAGACGCGCCAAATCGATCGCCCAGAACAATCTCGGGGCGGTTCTCATGCGCTGACCCGGCGATGGCCTCGTGTGGCATCGAATGGCAATCGATCAGGATGGCCTGCCCGAACATTTCATGCGACTCGGCCAACAGAGATTTCAACCGTGCATGGTAAGGCCGCCAATAGGTATCTATGCGCAATCGCGCCTCATCCATGGTCAGCTTGCCCCGATAAATGGCCCGACCATTGGCCACGACGCGGGGAATCACTCCCAGTCCGGACGCGACGCGTGGATTGTGCCCCTGGCGGCGCGCGCCGCTGATCAATGCGGGGTCAAGCTCTTCCGCGCTGCGATTCAAATCCAGATAGGCGCGAGGCATAGCGGCACGGATCAATGGCGCACCAAATTCGGAGGCCGGCGTAAACAGTTGATCTACAAAGGCATCCTCAGAAGATCGAATCGCCTTTGGGCTTAGAACCGAACGGTCGAGCAGCGCCTGTGGATAGTCCCGCCCGCTATGAGGCGACGAAAACACCACACTCGAACTGCGGTTCACGGGCATGTCCAGTATAAAGGCTGCGTTCGCCATAGCCCCTCCATTGCTGTTGCTCAACATAGACCGGAAATTTGTTCTACCAAACCCCTTGAACCCCTGAACGACTCCTTTTATAGACCCCGCTACCGGCGCGGTGATCCGCGCCCCATTTCGTTATGGGGTAGGCATCGTTACGGGAACGTGGGCGGTTAGCTCAGCGGTAGAGCACTTCGTTGACATCGAAGGGGTCACAAGTTCGATCCTTGTACCGCCCACCATCGTTTCACTGTTCCGGTTTCCGGGACCCCGAGTAACCCAGGCGCTGGCCACGTCTTTGATGAAGGCGCCGCAGATTGGAGACAGACCATGAAGGTCAAGAACTCGCTCCGCTCGCTCAAGAACCGGCACCGCGATTGCCGGATTGTGCGTCGCAAAGGCCGCGTCTACGTGATCAACAAGACGCAGCGCAAGTTCAAAGCACGCCAGGGCTAAGAACTGCACTTATAGATTTCGAAGAAACCGCGCCGTTGAGCGCGGTTTCTTTGTTTTGAAACGCCACCTGCTGCCTGAACTATTCATCCAATCCGGCCGTCATCTGTTTCTCAAAGCGCCACACTTCCATTGGGAACGCGCCTTCCGAGGTGTCGAGATTCACAACCCGCTGCCCAGCTTTGACCCAACCTGTCTTCTCATAGAACCGGCTTGCGCGTTCGTTGCCCATTGCGCAGGCCAGCCAAGCCATTTCGTGACCGGCGGCCTTGATCCAGCTTTCGGCGTCTCTAATTAGCGCTTGAGCGACACCTGATCCCCGCGCCTGTTGCGACACGTACATCTGATATAGCTCGTCCTCTTTTGTCATGCAGAACCCAAGCAGTTTGGAACCGTCGACAGCAATCCGGGTATCCGGAAGGTTCTCCATCGTGCGCTCGGAAAAACTATCTTTAGTACGCAGTGCACGAAGGCGGGAGGGCACGATATCGGCGTGTGCGTCATGCCAGCCGGTTTCCCAGATCATTGCGATCTGCACAGCCATTTCTTTGGTGGCGTTCTCCAGGCGGTAGGTCATTTCTGAAATCTACACCCGAGACACTGCATCGCAAACAGCTCACTAAGGTCTGTGCCCATCTCCTGAGAATCCCCGACAGGTTAACTAATAATCTGAAGGGTCGAACCCGCGACCATGTGACCAACTATTTTAGTCGGATTTTCTTGCATCTTACCCAGAATCGTTTAATTGACAATTTCAGTCGGATTATGATCCGCCAAGAATTTCAATGTTGGGAGACACTATGCTGAAATCCTCGACCTGTATCGCCGCAGCCATGACAGCGCTGATTGCCACCTCCGCCGCTGCAGACGGTGAACTGAACCTTTATTCCTCTCGTCACTACGACACTGATGAACGCCTCTATTCAGACTTCGAAGAAGCGACAGGCATCAAGATCAACCGCATCGAAGGCAAGGCCGACGAACTGATCGCGCGTATGGAAGCCGAAGGTGCAAACTCGCCAGCAGACATCCTGCTGACTGTTGACACCTCGCGCCTGGAACGCGCCAAGAATGCGGGTGTTCTGCAATCGATTGACAGCGCAATTCTAGAAGAGCGTATCCCGTCGAACCTGCAAGACAGCGACAACCAGTGGTTTGGCTTCTCGCAACGTGCACGCATCCTGTTCTATGACAAGAATGACGTCAGCGAACCGCCGCAAACCTACGCCGATCTGGCCGACCCGAAATACAAGGGTCAGGTCTGCATCCGTTCCGGCACCAACGTGTACAGTCAGACCATTCTGGCCGCGATCATCGAACATGCCGGCGCTGATGCCGCAAAAGACTGGGCCGAAGGCGTTGTTGCAAACTTCGCACGCGATCCGCAGGGCGGGGATACCGACCAGCTGCGCGGGATCGTTTCAGGTGAGTGTGATATCGCGATGTCCAACACCTATTACTTCGCCCGTGCCATTCGCAAAGACGTCGATGGTGTATCTGCTGAGCGTGACATGATCGGCTGGGTCTTCCCAGACCAGGACGGCAATGGCGCGCATATGAACCTGTCCGGTGGTGGTGTTGCGGCAAACGCTCCGAACAAGGAAAACGCCATCAAGTTCCTTGAGTATCTGGCAAGCGATCAGGCGCAGCAGTATTTCTCGGCCGGGAACGACGAATATCCGGCAGTTGAAGGCGTTGCCATTTCGGCTTCGGTTTCAGAACTGGGTGACTTCAAGGGCGACGGCGTTGACCTGTCTGCCGTTGCGAAAAACGTACCAGAAGCACAGAAGATCTTTAACGAAGTCGGTTGGAAGTAAACCAACTGATCTCTGGTAGATTGCAAAGGGTGCAGAATTTTTCTGCGCCCTTTTTTCGTTGCCATATCTATATATATCTGCAATTCTTCTCATTATCGAGAATATTTCTGCTATATGGACAATGCTGGATACCCTCTCAACCCGCCTGGCAACCCGGCTAAGTGAGCTACGCCAAGGCCGTGGCTGGTCATTGGATCAACTGGCCGGACACAGCGGCATCAGCCGGGCAACCCTGTCGCGCATGGAAAAGGGTGACGTCAGCCCCACGGCTGAAAACCTAGGCCGTTTATGCAACGCCTACGGCCTGCCCATGTCGCGCTTGCTGATGATGGTCGAAGACAGTTTCGACCCCAAGGTTCCACTTGAAAGGCAAACAGAGTGGAGCGATCCGGAAACCGGCTATACGCGCCGATCCGTCTCACCGCCGTCCACCGGGCTGAGTGGCGAAGTACTGGAGTGCCACCTGCCACGCGACACCGTGATCCGCTATGAAGCCCCGCCAAAACCAGGTCAGGAACATCATCTGATTGTACTGGACGGAGTGATGACACTCACGGTGGATAGCACCACGCACGAGCTGAGCGGCGGGGATTGCCTACGCTATCACCTGTCTGGCCCGACGCGATTTGAAACCACGGCAGCGCGCGGCGCGCGCTATATTCTGGTACTGATATGATCACACGACTCTCGGACGATTATTTCGATGACGCAGTCGATGACCTTTCCGATATTCTGCACGCCTGTGTCCATACCGGAGCGAGCATCGGATTCGTTCTACCCTTCTCGATGGAAGACGCGCGCAGCTATTGGCACAATCGAGTGCGGCCGGACCTACATGCGCTGGACCTGTTTGTCGCTTACGATGCTGGTCGCATTTTGGGTACGGTCCAACTGATCCCCGCCAACATGCCAAATCAGCCGCATCGTGCCGATGTTGCCAAGCTTCTGGTTCACCCGAAAGCAAGGCGGCGCGGTTTGGCGCGGGTGCTCATGGGCGCGCTTATTGACCGATCCCGCGAACTTGGCCGCACCCTTCTAGTTCTGGACACGCGCAGCACTGACCCATCGAAACTGCTCTACCAGAGCATAGGTTTTCGGATCGCCGGGGAAATCCCGAACTATTGCCGCAACCCGTTTGAACCCACGCTGGAGCCCACCACTTATATGTACAAAGACCTGAGGCAGCGCACCGCGTCAGATTCAATCAACGCAGACCAGGGGGCAGAAACCGATCCTGCCCACACGACGCCTTAGAAATCCAGGTTTTCCACACTCAAAGCGTTCTGTTGGATGAACTCACGACGGGGCTCAACCACGTCACCCATCAGCTTGGTGAACAGATCATCCGCTTCGACCATGTCATCCACGCGCACCTGCAACAGCGTCCGGGCGTCCGGGTCCAGCGTGGTTTCCCACAGCTGATCCGGGTTCATCTCTCCCAGACCCTTATAGCGTTGCAGCGATAGACCCTTTTCGCCCTCTTCCAGAATGGCCCGCAAGAGGTCCAGCGGGCCATGGATGTCCTGACTGCGATCACGGCGGACCAACGTGGCAGGGGTGTTATAAATCTCCTGCAGACTTTGCGTGAAGCTGCCGGTTTTACGCGCCTCACCCGAGCGCAGCATCGGACCGTCTAGTGTGCGCACCTCTTCGACACCACGCAAGATACGGGCCAGGCGGATGCCGTGATCCTGCGTGATCCGGCCCTGCCAGCCACGTTCATATTCCAGCGCGATCAAGTCAAGGCGGGCGGCAACCTTGTCGGCCACGCCTTGCAAGTCGGCATCGACAGCACCGGGCACAAAGGCACCGGCCACGGCGGCCTGTTCCAGAATGTGGCGCGGGTAGTGGGTTGGGAAGGCGTCCAGCACGCGTTTCAACTGGCGCGCTTCGTCGACGACGCGGGTCAGGTCCTGAGCGACGATTTCCTCGCCCGAGCCCAGCTTCAGAACAGCACCCTCGACCCCCTGATTTATCAGATAGTCATCCAGCGCTGCCTGGTCCTTCAGGTAAACCTCTGATTTACCACGTGAAACCTTATAGAGCGGCGGCTGTGCGATGTAGAGGTATCCACCTTCAATCAATTCCGGCATCTGACGGTAGAAGAAGGTCAGCAACAGTGTCCGGATATGCGCGCCATCGACATCCGCATCGGTCATGATGACGATCTTGTGGTAGCGCAGCTTTTCGATGTTGAACTCATCGCGTCCGATGCCGGTGCCCAGCGCCATGACGAGGTTCCCGATCTCCTGTGACGACAGCATCCGGTCAAACCGAGCGCGTTCGACGTTCAGGATTTTCCCGCGCAGGGGCAGAACGGCTTGAGTCAGACGGTCGCGACCGGTCTGCGCAGAACCACCCGCCGAGTCACCCTCGACGAGGAAGACTTCGGTTTTGGACGGGTCTTTCTCGGAACAGTCTTTCAGCTTCCCGGCCAAATAGTTCACATCCATCGCCGTCTTGCGTCGGGTCAGTTCACGCGCCTTTCGGGCCGCTTCACGGGCTAATGCGGCCTCGATGATCTTGCCAACGATTCCTTTGGCTTCATTGGGGTTTTCTTCGAACCACTCGGCCAGCTTTTCGTTCATCAGGCCTTCGACTGCAGGGCGGACTTCGGACGATACCAGCTTGTCTTTGGTTTGCGATGAGAACTTGGGATCCGGCACTTTCACCGACAGCACGCAGGTCAGACCCTCGCGCGCGTCGTCGCCGGTAAAGCTGACCTTTTCCTTCTTCGCGATCCCGCTGGACTGCGCATAGTTGTTAATCGTCCGGGTCAGAGCGCCCCGGAAACCCGCCACATGGGTCCCGCCATCCCGCTGCGGGATATTGTTGGTGAAGGGCAGAACCGTCTCGTGGTAGCTATCGTTCCACCACATCGCGATTTCGACGCCAATATCGTCCCGCTCGCCCTTAATATAGATCGGCTCGGGCATCGCCGGGGTTTTCGACCGGTCGAGGTATTTGACGAATTCCTTGACACCACCCTCATAGAATAGCTCGGTCTCCAAACGTTCTGCGGGACGCTCATCAATCAGGATGATCCGCACGCCCGAGTTCAGGAAGGCCAGCTCACGCAAGCGCTTCTCCAGCGTCTCAAACGAGTATTCGAGGTTCGAGAACGTATCGGTCGAAGCCAGAAAGCGCACCTCGGTCCCGGTGCGATCACCGCATTCGCCAACGACTTTCAGATGCTCTGCGGTCTCGCCACGCTCAAAACGCGCTACGTGCTCTTTGCCCGCGCGCCAGATGCGCAGCTCCAGCCATTCGGATAGAGCATTTACAACCGACACACCCACACCGTGCAGACCACCCGACACCTTGTACGAGTTGCTGTCGAACTTACCGCCCGCGTGCAGCTGGGTCATGATGACCTCGGCCGCTGAGACGCCCTCTTCGGGGTGAATATCCACCGGGATGCCACGACCGTTGTCACTGACCGAGACGCTGGAATCGGCGTGGATTTTCACGGTCACATGATCGGCGTGATCGGCCAGAGCCTCGTCAATTCCGTTATCAACGACCTCGTACACCATATGGTGCAACCCCGAGCCATCGTCCGTATCCCCGATATACATACCGGGACGTTTGCGAACTGCCTCTAAGCCTTTGAGAACTTTGATGGAATCTGCGCCGTATTCCTGGGGTGCCTGTGCGTCTTCGGACATGCCGTTAGTACCTATATTATTTTGGTAACTTATACGTTTTCTGGTAGGGAATGTCACGCGCTACCCCAAGATTTTGTGGTTGAGATCCGATTTATCTGCGGATCAAAGCCGCTCGAGGTCTGCCGCTATATCAGCTGCAATTTCGGCTGCGTTGACGTCGTCCCGTTCGGCCGTCAATCGCAGGCCCAGAAGGTCCGACTGATAGCGCGCAGCAAGGCGTTCGGGATCGTGATCTGAGCTTATCTCTCCGGCCTTTTGGGCGCGGCGAAACAGGTCTGCGAAACAGGATTTCATTGCGATCATATGCGCGCCCGCCTGACCGGCCAGATCGTGATCCTTTGCCTGCAACTCGGCATAGGTCTTGGCCAGCATACAAGCTTTGGTCGGCAGGTCAGAGGCAGCAATCACGCGATAGGGCTGCGCCTTGAGCGCCCCAAGCGGCCCCAGCTCCTCAGCCAAGGCCAACATGCTGGCAACCCCGTCCTGCGCGTAGCGCTCCAGCGCCAGCGCATAGAGGGCATCTTTCGAGCCAAACGCCGCATAGAAACTGCCCGGCTTCAGCTTCAACTCGCGCTCAAGGTCCTTCAGCGACGTCCCGGCCCAGCCGTGACGCCAGAAGATATCACGCGCCTGCGCGATCAGCGCATCTCGGTCATATGCGGGTTTACGGGGCATTAGATTACCAATTTTTGAGCGTTTGCTCAAATATATACTTGAGTGATCGCTCAAGAAACCCTAAATACGACTCATCGCGTCAGAAATCAGGAGTTTTAACATGGCCAACTTTCCGTCTCACGACCTCGAATCCGCCCCAGAGGGATCCAAACCGCTGTTGGAGAAATCGCAAGCCGCCTTTGGCCGGCTGCCCGGTCTGCACAAAGTCATGGCAGAAAGCCCGCAGCATCTGGAAGGCTATCAGGTTCTGCACGGTCTCTTTATGCAGACCGACTTCGACAACGACGAGAAAACCGTCGTCTGGCAGACCATCAACGTTGAGAATGAGTGCCACTACTGTGTCCCCGCCCATACCGGCATCGCCAAAATGATGAAGGTTTCGGACGAAATCACCGAGGCCCTGCGCAACGAAACCCCGCTACCGACAGCCAAGCTAGAAGCGCTGCGAACCTTCACCCTGCAAGTGATGGAAACCCGAGGCAACCCGACCGAAGAACAGCTGCAGGCGTTCTTTGACGCTGGTTATTCGCACCGCGCCGTTCTGGATGTTGTTCTGGGTCTGGCGCAGAAAACCATGTCGAACTACGTCAACCACATGGCCAAAACTCCGGTCGATCAGGTCATGCGCGGCTTCTTGTGGGAACGCAAAGTCAGCGAACCGGCCTAAGCCGACACGACCGAGCCCTCATCGCCTTCGGTAACAACCAGCGTTTGGGCCCGGTCGCCCAATTCCGCAAACAGCTCAGGCCCGGTGCCCGTCATCCAGGCCTGAGCGCCCAGCGCACAGATCTCATCATAGAGCGCCGCGCGTCGCCCGGCATCCAAATGTGCAGCCACCTCATCCAGCAACACAATCGGCGGCGCGCCAACCATTCCCGCCAGCGCCCGTGCGTTTGACAGGATCAAGGACACCAGCAACGCCTTCTGCTCACCCGTGGAACAATCCTTGGCCGGAACCCCTTTGGCAGCGAACACCCCATACAGGTCCGAGCGATGCGGCCCGACCAGAGTTCGCCCTGCTGCAAGATCGCGGAAACGGCTTTCGCTCAGCGCCTCGCGCAGATCATCCGCAGTCTCGGGCATCGCACCTTCCGTTTGAATCAACTCCAAGTCGGCTGAAGGAAACGCCGTCTCGGCCTGTTCCTGTGCAGCACGCAAATGATCCAATGCTGCAAGACGCGCCGAATGGATCCGATACCCTGTCTCGGCCAACTGACCTTCCAAGGCCGTGTACCAATGGGCATCCCGAACCTGGTCTTTCAGCAGCCGGTTCCGCTCACGCATGGCTTTCTCATAGGTTAACGACGCTTCGGCATGCGCGGGATCAAAGCTTAGCGCGATGCGGTCCAGAAACCGCCGCCGCCCCTCAGCCCCTTCGATCCACAGCCGATCCATCGACGGAATCAACCAAACCACGCGCGCGAGTTTGCCAAGATCAATCTGACTTGCGGCCTTACCGTCAATCCGCACCTGCCGCGCCGCGCCACCTTCAGACCAGGTCTCGATCTCGTATCGCTGCCCCTGCGCCTGCAACACTCCGGACAGCTTCCAGCCCAGCGCCTCAGGCCGCCGTGTCATCTCGGCCGCACTGGCCCGCCGCATCCCGCGGCCGGGCGAAAACAGCGACACCGCTTCAAGGATATTGGTCTTCCCGGCCCCGTTCGGCCCATGGATCGTAACCGGGCGCCCATCCAAAGACAAACGCGCCAATTTATGAGACCGAAAATGCGAGACCGTTAGCTCGGTCAGGGCCAATCCCATGACCCCTCCCTTCTTCTGTTCAAAAATACCTCCGCCGGAGGCATCGCGCGCCAGCGCGATCAGACGCGCATCGGCATGACAACATAAACCGCGCTCTGGTCATTGCCTTCGCGCATCAGGGTCGGGTCGCCCGCCGAATTGAACATGAACACCGCGTTTTCGCGATCGACCTGAGACGCGATCTCTAGCAGATATTTCGCGTTGAACCCGATCTCCAACCGTTCATCGCCATAAGCCACGGCCAGTTCTTCCTCAGCTGCACCACTATCGGGCGCATTAACAGACAGTATTAGTTTGTCCCCGTCCAGCTGAAGCTTCACCGCGCGTGACCGCTCAGAGGAGACTGTAGCCACTCGATCTACGGCCTGCGCAAATTCGGCGGCGTCTACCTCAAGCTTGCGGGTGTTCCCTTGCGGAATAACGCGTGTGTAGTCGGGGAAGGTGCCATCAATCACTTTTGAGGTCAGAGTGATATCAGGTGTTGCAAAACGGACTTTGGTTTCACTGACTGAAACGGCGATGTCCATCCCGTCATCTTCCAGCAGCTTGCGCAGCTCGCCCACTGTTTTGCGGGGCACAATCACACCCGGCAAATCCGTTGCGCCGTCCGGCAAGTCCGCGTCGATCCGCGCCAGACGGTGGCCATCGGTGGCCACACAACGCAGCACTTTGCCACCCTCAGCCCCATCCGCCACATGCATATAAACACCGTTCAGGTAATACCGGGTTTCTTCTGTCGAAATGGCAAACTTCGATTTATCAAACAGCCGGCGCAGCAGAGCCGCCGACGCGGTAAAGTTTGAAGCGTATTCCGACGAGGCCATCACCGGAAAATCCTCTTTCGGTAAGGTCGCCAGCGAGAAATTCGACCGCCCGGCCTCAACCGTCAAACGACCTGCGGCACTGTCGGCTGTCAAAGTAACCAACGCACCATCAGGCAGTTTGCGTACAATTTCATGCAGCGTTGTCGCAGCCACCGTCGTCGCGCCGGCCTTCTCGACCTGTGCGGGGGCTTTGTCGACAACCTCGATATCCAGATCGGTGGCACGGAACTGAACCTGATCCCCTTCGGCTTCGATCAGCACATTGGCCAGTATCGGGATCGTATTCCGGCGTTCGACAACAGATTGGGCCTGGGAAACGGCCTTGAGAAGGGTGCCGCGTTCTATGCTGATCTTCATACCCTTAATTCCTCTGACTTGCGTGCCGAAATGGGCGGGACTGGCACGTTAGCGGTTCCACCCTGAGGCACAAGGATTTTTTACGGATTTCTGGGTTGGAAAACCCGTTCGGTCAAGGGGCGCGCGCACCGCCAGGTACAGTTCACGCGCGACCGTGGACAATACCGCACAAGAAAACGCCCCGGACATCACATCCGGGGCATCGTTGATAGGTTATGCCTTAGACCTCAGGCTTCCAGCGCGCGGCGCAGCATTTCGACGTCTTCCGCGATCTGCCCATCGGTGACTTTCAATTCTTCGATCCGCTTCACACCATGCATGACCGTGGTGTGGTCGCGTCCTCCAAACCGGCGCCCTATTTCAGGCAAAGACCGACTGGTCAATTGCTTGCACAGATACATCGCCACCTGACGTGGGCGCGCGTAAGAGCGCAGACGTTTGGGGCCAATGATGTCCGACAAACGGATGTTATAGTAGTCGGACACCTTCCGTTGAATCTCTTCGACCGTGATTTTGCGTTCCGAGGCGCGCAGCACGTCAGCCAGACAATCCTGCGTCAGTTCCATGTCGATCTCGCGCCCGACCAGCGAGGCGAAAGCGAACAGACGGGTCAGAGCACCTTCTAGCACGCGCACATTGGTCGAAATGCGATGCGCCAGAAACTCCAGCACCCCATCCGCAATCACCAGATCAGGATAAGTGCTGATATGCTGTTGAACCTTGTTCTGAAGGATGCCCAGACGCAGCTCGTAATCGGTCGGGTGTAGATCGACAACCAATCCACATTGCAGGCGCGATTTCACGCGGTCTTCCAGATCCTTGATCTCACCCGGTGCGCGGTCAGCCGAGATGATGATCTGCTTGTTCTGATCCACCAGCGCATTGAAGGTATGAAAGAACTCTTCCTGAGTGGAATCCTTACCCGCGATGAACTGCACATCATCGACCATCAGCACATCGACCGAGCGGAACAGATGTTTGAAGTCCATCATCCGGCGTTCGCGCAGGGCCTGCACGAAACGGTACATGAACTGTTCCGCCGACAGATAGAGGACGTTCAACTCAGGGTGTTTGGTTTTTAGCTCCCATGCGATGGCGTGCATCAGGTGGGTCTTACCCAGACCTACACCCCCATACAGAACCAGCGGGTTGAATGTGACGGGACCGCCTTCTGACACGCGGCGAGCAGCGGCATGAGCCAGCTCGTTGGGCTTGCCCACCACGAAGCTGTCAAAGGTGAAGCGCTGATCAAGCGGCGCGGCTTGCATCGAATCCAACGCCTCTTGCGCCGCCTCTGAGCGCGGTGCTGCAGTGGCGGCGGCAGTCTCAGGCGCTGCCTCTTCGACCACTGGTTTCGCGACCGGATTCGGACGCGCGGGGGTATTTGCAGCAACGCGGAAATCCAAACGCTGAACTGACTCTCCCGAGGTGTTCAGTTCGTACAATATCAGGTCGGCAAAATTCTGACTGACATAGTTGCCCATGAAATTGGTCGGTGCAGAAAACACCGCGACACCATCTTGCAACTCTTCAAACGTCAGAGGTTCAATCCAGGTCGTATAGTTGTTCCGGCCAATTACCTTAATCAACTTGTTACGCAGTAGTCCCCATTTCTCTTGTGTCATTCAGCGCCTCACGCATCCCATTCTTTATTGGCCTGTCGGCCTTATTCATACTGAACCGGTTTCCCGGTTTAGGGATTCACCGCGCATAGGGATTAGGTGCGCCGAACGCGATAGTTCGGCGAGTTGATCACCTTCAGGCGGCCACGCTCTGGTTCAGAAGACTGGCAAAAAACAGCCTTCCGGCGAACCGGGTCGAAAGTCGCGCACACATTTTTTAGACAGAGCCAGAACCATCGGTAAGCCTAAGGTCCGTAGCAAATCGGCAGCCCGGCCAAGGCCGGTCAACGACGCCGGATCCGCAATCATCCTGATGCCCGTCAGTCCGATCGTGGAAACAGCCTGTCCCCCCAAGCGAGTGAATCGCTGAATCAGTGGTAGCAAGATGGCATGGTACGCGGCAACGAAACTCTGATATTGACTCGGCACTTTGGCCGAAAGAATCTCTCGGTTTCGTGAGGGCGCGGCATTCCGGCAACAGGAAAAAAGGCGCCGCTCTTAGCGACGCCTTTGAAATTGGTTCAGCCTTTCTGACATGACCTAAGGTCATACAGCAAGTTTAACCCAGTGCTTTGACGCGCGCTGACAGGCGCGACATTTTACGGGATGCAGTGTTCTTGTGGAAGACACCTTTGGTGACACCGCGCATCAGCTCGGGCTGCGCCTCGCGCAGGGCTGCGGTAGCTGCGTCCTTGTCACCGGATTCGATTGCTTCTTCGACTTTGCGCAGATAGGTGCGGATGCGCGAACGACGCGCTTTGTTTACGGCGAAACGCTTTTCGTTCTGACGCGCGCGCTTCTTTGCCTGGGGCGAGTTAGCCATGTGTTTCTTGACCTTTGTTCGGTACGGTTATCTTGGGTTGCGCGCCACGGATAAATCCGCACCGGATCAGAAATCACGAGTGTGAATCGGGCCGGGCGGGCCGCACGCGCATGTATGACGGCGGTCTCTACCCAAGTTTTACAGGTTTGCCAAGCCGATTCTTACCCTGCGCGCCCAACAAACAAGCAGGCCGAAGCCTGCCTTTCGCCGGGTCTTTGTTGCGACCTTACTTATCGCGGAACTGCGCAGCACGTTTTTCCAGAAACGCCGCCATGCCTTCTTTCTGATCTTCAGTAGCAAACATCGAATGGAATACGCGACGCTCGAACAACAGACCTTCGCTCAGCGGCAGTTCATAGCTGCGGTTCACCGCCTCTTTGGCCGCAGCGGCCGTCAGCAGCGATTTCTCAGCGATCTTCTGCGCTGCACCCATCGCTTCCTCCATCAGCTTTTTGGCTGGGACAACTCGGCTTACAAGACCCGAGCGTTCGGCTTCTTCCGCGTCCATGAAACGACCTGTCAGGTTCATGTCCATGGCCTTGGATTTGCCGACAAACCGCGTCAGGCGCTGTGTGCCACCAATGCCAGCAATCACACCCAGATTAATCTCAGGCTGGCCGAATTTGGCTGTATCGGCTGCGATGATGAAATCGCACATCATGGCCAGTTCACATCCACCGCCCAGCGCATAACCTGCCACGGCTGCGATGATTGGCTTGCGAATGGCCGAAACGCGTTCGTTGACCGAAGCAAAAAGATCCGCGCTAAGTACATCAACAAAGCTCATCTCGGACATCTCCTTGATGTCCGCACCTGCAGCAAATGCTTTGTCCGAGCCGGTAATCACAATGCAGCGCACCTTGTCGTTCTGGTCCGCCTCTTCCAATGCGTCGCAGAGTTCGCTCACCAATTGGGTGTTCAGCGCATTCATCGCGTCTGGTCTATCCAGCTTGATCAGCCCGACGTGGTCTTCGATTTCGACGATGATCGTCTCAAAAGCCATAAGGTTTAGCTTCCGGTTGTTCCGTTCAAGTACGATTCCTTATCACGCGAAAAACTTGGATCAAGTTATCTTTGGCATTGCGCACAATAGAAGGATGAGCGACCGGACTGGGTGATTCTCTTGATCAATGCGCCGCACCCTTCCGTGCGGCAGGGTTCATCTTCACGCCCATAAACATCAAAGCTATGCTGAAAATATCCAAGCTCTCCATCAGCTTGGCGGAAATCCCGCAGTGATGAGCCGCCAGCATCAATTGCATCCTGAAGCACCTGCCGGATGATCGGCACCAAGGCCGCAACACGCGGCTTAGAAATCTGCCCGGCTTTGCGACGTGGCGAGACTCGGCCCCGATAAAGCGCCTCGCAGACATAAATATTGCCAAGCCCGGCAACGATTCCCTGATCCAGTAGCGCCGATTTCACCGGAGTATTCTTCCCCTTGAACGCGTCGATCAGGTGCTGCTCATGGAAATCATTGCCCAAGGGTTCCGGCCCCAGAACCGACAAAAGCTTGTGTTCTTCGGCAGTCGCCGTCTGCAACAAATCCATCGCCCCGAACCGGCGCGGATCATTGAAGGTGATGCGCGCACCATTGGCCATATGGAACACGACATGATCGTGTTTCTGCGCCGAGGGGTGCTCGTGCACGAACTGGCCCAACGGATCGCCTGACACGGTCATCCGACCCGACATGCCCAGATGCACCAGAAGGGTCTCGCCACTGCTGAGATCCGCCAGAATATACTTTGACCGCCGCCTCAGTCTTTCAACCCGTTGCCCGGTCAGGCGTTCGGCCATCCGGTCTGGAAATGGCCAACGCAGATCGGGGCGGTTCACATCCGCCTGTGCAATCACCACGCCCTCCATCGCCGGAATAAGGCCGCGTCTTACTGTCTCGACCTCGGGCAACTCGGGCATTACATGGCTCCTATACCAAAGGGCCGCATTGTGCCCGCTTCTCATGGCCCTATAACAGAAGCGAAATTCGACAAACGGCAAGGCAAATGTCTGACATCAACGACAACACCACTCATTTCGGGTTCGAAACCGTGCGCGAGGCGGATAAGGCAGAGCGCGTGCAAGGCGTATTCAGTTCCGTCGCCTCGAAATACGATGTGATGAATGATGTCATGTCGATGGGCATTCACCGGATCTGGAAAGATGCGATGATGGATTGGCTCGCGCCCCGTCCGGGTCAGCGCTTGCTGGATGTGGCCGGGGGCACCGGAGACATTTCCTTCCGCTTCCTTAAACGTGCCGGCCATGGCCACGCCACCGTTCTGGACCTGACCGAATCGATGCTGATCGAAGGCCACCAACGGGCCGAGGCGGATCAGATGTCTGAAAGTCTGGACTGGGTGGTGGGCGATGCGATGTCGCTTCCGTTCGAAGACAACACTTTCGATGTTTACACTATCTCCTTCGGCATCCGAAACGTCACCCGCCCGCAAGAGGCCCTGAACGAAGCGTATCGCGTTTTGAAACCGGGCGGGCGCCTGATGGTGCTGGAGTTTAGTCAATTGCCCAATGACGGGCTGCAGAAGCTTTATGACCTCTACAGCTTCAACGTCATCCCCCGCATGGGCAAGTTGATCGCCAATGACTACGACAGCTATCAGTACCTCGTGGAATCGATCCGCAACTTCCCCGATCAGGAGACATTCCTGGGCATGGTCCGCAGTGCTGGGTTCGAAAACGCCAAATATCGTAACCTGAGCATGGGGATCGCCGCCTTGCATTCCGGCTGGAAAATCTAAATGCGCGGCCCGCACAACATCATTCGCCTGATCCGAACAGGTGCCACACTGGAACGCACCGGCGCCATGAACGTGGTGCTGGATGCGTTTGAAGCCCCCAGATCGTTGCGCTTCGTGGCCCACGCTCTTGGCAAGCCCTTTCAATGGCTTGGCTACAAGGGCGATCCGGATATGCCCCCTGCGACGCGCGCCCTGACCGCGCTGGGGCCGGCTTATATCAAGTTCGGTCAGGTTCTTTCGACGCGCCCCGATGTAGTCGGGGACGAGCTGGCCGAACAGCTGCGCGTCCTACAAGACAAGCTGCCCCCCTTTCCCCGGAACGAGGCCATGGCCGAAGTTTCCAAGGAGCTCGGGCAGCCTGTAGATGAGGTTTTTGACGACTTCAGCGAGCCGATCGCCGCCGCCTCGATCGCACAGGTCCACAAGGCCAAGTTGGTCACCTCGGGTGAAGATGTGGCGGTCAAAGTTCTACGCCCCGGCATCGAACGCGCCTTCCGCAAGGATGTGGATGCGTTCTATTTCGCTGCCCGTATCGTTCAACTCTTTGCCCCGGGCGCACGTCGTCTGCGCCCGATGGAAGTGATCGAACATTTCGACGGGGTTGTACGTGGCGAGTTGGACCTGCGCTTGGAAAGCGCCGCCGCCTCGGAATACGCCGCCAACACCAAGGATGATACCGGGTTCTGGCTGCCCCCCGTCGTTTGGTCCCTGTCCGCGCGCCGCGTGATGACGCTCAGCTGGGCTGACGGCATACCACTCGGCGACAATGATGCGCTGGATGCCGCGGGCCACAACCGGCGGGACCTTGCGGAACGCGTCCTCCGCCTGTTCCTGTTACACGCGCTACGCGACGGGTATTTCCACGCGGACATGCATCAGGGCAACCTCAAGGTCGCCGCCAACAGTGACATCATCGCCTATGACTACGGCATCATGGGCCATATCGACGAATACACCCGCCGGGTCTATGCCGAGATCCTGTTCGGCTTCATCCGCCGCGACTACAAACGCGTGGCCGAGGTTCATTTCGAAGCAGGCTATGTCCCCGCCGATCGGGATGTCGACGAGTTCGCCCGTGCCTTGCGCGCCGTGGGTGAGCCCATATTTGGCATGGACGCCTCAAATATCTCCATGGGCCGTTTGCTGAACTACCTGTTCGAAGTGACCGAACGCTTCGGAATGGAAACCCGGACCGAGCTCATCCTGCTGCAACGCACCATGGTCGTGGTCGAGGGCGTCGCCCGCTCGCTCGACCCGCACATGAATATCTGGGAAGTCGCCCGCCCCGTGGTCGAGGACTACATCAAGCGAACAATCGGCCCGCGCGCCGCGCTGCGGGACTTTGGAAAAACTGCTCTGGTCCTGGCCCGCTTTGGCCCGCGCCTGCCCGCCTTGGTGGAAAGCGCGCTCATCGCGCAAACTCAAAGAGACGAGCCCGAAGATTCAGGGCTCAGACGCAGCATCCTTACAACCCTGTTGGGTGCCGCGCTCGGTGCTGCCGCTGTTCTTCTGATCATGGCACTCAGCTAGGTCCAGCCCGCCTGCTTCATCTGGCCATAAATATCTTCGGGAGGAATCGCGCCCAAGGCGCTATGGGGGGCAGACAGCCCCCCAGCCCGATCTCCGATCAAAGCCGTTCGATGGCAAGGGCGATCCCCTGACCGCCCCCGATGCACATGGTGATCAACCCCTTCGATCCGCCCGTGCGTTCCAGCTCATACAGCGCCTTCAAGGTGATGATCGCGCCCGTGGCGCCAACCGGATGCCCCAGCGCAATCGCTCCACCATTCGGGTTCACCTTAGATGCATCCAACCCAAGCTCCTGATTGACCGCCAAAGCTTGCGAAGCAAAGGCTTCATTGCTTTCGATCACATCAAAATCTTCCGCTGACAGACCGGTCTTTTTCAACAGGTTCTGAACCGCCGGAACCGGGCCAATTCCCATAACCTCGGGCCGCACGCCAGCATGAGCATAGCCCAACACGCGCGCCTTGGGCTTCAACCCAGCCTTCTCCGCCGCATCTGCCGTGGCCAGAACCATCGCCGCCGCGCCGTCATTGATGCCCGAGGCATTGCCCGCCGTTACGCGCCCCTCTTTCTTGAATACAGGGCGCAGACCAGCCAGCGCTTCGGCAGTGGTCGCCTTCGGGTGTTCGTCCACCACAAAGTCAACCATGTCCCGCTTAACCTTGACTTGAACGGGCGCGATCTGGCTTTCGAAATATCCCGCCTCAGTCGCAGCCGCCGCGCGGGTCTGGCTGCTCAGGGCGAACGCATCCATCTGTTCACGGCTGATCTGATGCTCATCCGCAACGTTTTCAGCCGTAACTCCCATATGGCCGGTTCCGAATGGGCAGTTCAGCGCGCCCAGCATCATGTCCAGCGAAGAAACGTCACCCATCTTCGCCCCCCAGCGGGCCTGAGGCACGATATAAGGGCTGCGCGACATGCTTTCGGCACCGCCTGCTACCGCAAAATCTGCATCACCCAGCATCAGCGCCTGCACCGCTGACACAATGGCCTGCGCACCAGAACCACACAGACGGTTCACATTCATTGCAGGTGTCCCGTTCGGGATCCCGGCCTGCATTGCTGCAACCCGCGACAGGTACATATCGCGCGGCTCGGTATTGATTACATGACCAAAGACAACTGTCCCGATCTGAGCACCTTCGACACCCGAACGCTCAAGCGCTGCTTCGGTCGCCACCGTGGCCAGATCAATCGGCGCGGTCGAGGCCAATGCACCACCAAAGGTGCCAATTGCGGTGCGCGCACCATCGAGAATTACGATATCGGTCATGGGACAATCCTCCTGAATTTGCACTTACTATGCACCCGCTGAATGACCCTGTCGCGCAAGACGTCCCGTCACGGTCAGAATTGACATCCGCTCGCGCAACACGCATGGATTCCGTCATGACGGAAAACACAGACGATATCCTGACCCGCCTGCCCGCCCGCCTGAAAGAAGCGCGCCGCGCCAAAGGTCTGTCGCTGGAGGCCGTGGCCAATCTCAGCGGCGTCTCGCGGTCCATGGTCAGCCAGATCGAACGCGGCGAAAGCAGCCCCACCATCTCGACCCTGTGGAACCTGACCCGCGCCTTGCAGGTCGATTTCGCGGGCCTTCTGGACGATGCCAACAACACCGACCAGATCGAAGTTTTGCGTCAGGCCGAAGTGCCCAGCATCGACAATATGGGCGAGAAATGCCGGATTCAAATCCTCTCTCCCCCGGAGGAGGCCGGAGGGCATGAGGTCTATGACATCCAGTTCGAAGCCGGTGGAACGCTGAACAGCCAGCCGCATGCGCGGGGGGCACGGGAACAGCTGACCGTGCTTGAAGGTGCTGTCCGTATCACCTCTGGCGCCGCGGTTTCCGAACTGCGCCAAGGCGATACCGCGCGGTATGCGGCCGATATTTCGCACTGCATTTCAGCGATTGATGCAGCACGCGTGTTCCTGATCGTCAAGAACGCCTAACCTACAAAATCCGTCTTCACGGATATTTTTCCTGAATATTGTATTTCCCCTATTTGGGAAACACGTCCGTTATGCTAGATATGCGACTCAGTTGATCGGAGGTCGCCATGGCAGATGCATTCTTGTCCCACATCACGGACACACTCGCGCAGATCGAATCCGAGGGCTTGTACAAACGCGAACGCATGATCACCTCGCCTCAGGGCGGTGAGATCACGGTGAGCGACCGTCAAGTCATCAACCTGTGCGCCAATAACTACCTTGGTCTGGCGGATCATCCCGCACTGATCAAAGCAGCAACCAATGCGATGGAGCCCAAAGGCTTTGGCATGGCCTCCGTTCGGTTCATCTGCGGCACCCAGGACATTCACCGGGAGTTGGAACAGAAGCTGGCCGAGTTCTTGAACAAAGACGACGCGATCCTGTTCGCTGCCTGTTTCGATGCCAATGGCGGGCTGTTTGAGCCTTTATTAGGGCCTGAAGACGCGATTATCTCCGATAGCCTGAACCACGCCTCGATCATCGACGGCGTGCGGTTGTGCAAGGCCAAGCGCTATCGCTACATGAACAACGATATGAATGACCTCGAAGCCTGGCTGAAGCAGGCACGCGAGGACGGCGCGCGACATATCATGATTGCCACCGACGGCGTGTTCTCGATGGACGGCTATCTGGCCAACCTGCCGAAAATCCGCGAACTGGCCGACAAGTATGACGCCGTCGTCATGGTGGATGATTGCCACGCGACTGGTTTCATGGGGCCGAACGGGGCTGGCACGCCAGATCACTTCGGCGTCGATGTGGACATTCTGACGGGGACCTTGGGCAAGGCACTTGGGGGGGCAATCGGCGGCTATATCGCTGGGCCGCAACCAGTGATCGACCTGCTGCGGCAGCGGGCGCGGCCCTATCTGTTCTCGAACTCGCTGCCGCCCTCCATCGTAGCCGCCGGGCTTGAGGCGATCCGTCTGGTCGAAGAAGGCGATATGCTGCGCGCCCAGCTGTTCGGCAACGCCAAGTACTGGCGCGCGGGGCTGGAAGGTTTGGGCTTTGACCTGCTACCGGGCGAGCACCCAATCATCCCGGTGATGCTGGGTGAGGCTCAGCTGGCACAGGACATGGCGGCAAAGCTGTTTGAGGAAGGTGTCTATGTCTCGGGCTTCTTCTTCCCGGTTGTCCCGCGCGGGCAGGCGCGGATCAGAACGCAGATGAATGCGGCCCTGACGCGCGCGGAACTGGATCGCGCCTTGGCTGCCTTTGGCAAGGTCGGCAAAGACCTGGGAGTAATTTGATGCGCCCGAATACGATGAAAGCGCTGGAGAAGTCTAAGCCCGAGGAAGGGTTGTGGATGGTGCAGGCCCCAGTGCCCGAGATAAACCCAGACGAGGTTCTGATCCGCGTCAACAAGACCGGCATCTGCGGCACCGATATCCATATCTGGAACTGGGATGACTGGGCCGCCGCCACGGTGCCGGTGCCGATGATCACCGGGCATGAGTTTGCCGGTGAGATCGTCGAGATCGGCCGCAATGTAACCGGTCTGGAGATCGGCCAGCGCTGCTCGGGCGAAGGCCATCTGATCACCTCCGACAGCCGCCAAAGCCGCGCGGGCAAATTCCACCTCGATCCTGGTACCCGCGGGATTGGAGTCAACGAGCAGGGCGCATTTGCCCAGTACCTGAAACTGCCCGCCTTCAATGTCGTTCCACTGCCCGATGAGGTGCCTGATGAAATCGGCGCCATCCTCGACCCGCTGGGCAACGCCGTTCACACCGCGCTTAGCTTCGATCTGCTGGGCGAGGATGTTCTGATCACCGGCGCTGGCCCCATCGGGATCATGGCCGCCGCCGTCGCGCGCCATGCGAGTGCGCGAAACGTGGTGATCACCGATATCAATGCCGACCGTCTAAAGCTGGCCGAACATGTGGTGCCAACCGTGCGCCCTGTCGATGTATCCACCGAGGACCTGAACGACGTCATCACCGAGCTCGGCATGCAACAGGGTTTTGACGTCGGTCTGGAAATGTCCGGGTCTCAGGCCGCACTGGACCAGATGGTCGAGGCCTTGGTGATGGGCGGAAAGATTGCTCTGCTGGGTATCCCACCGGGAAAATCTCCGGTCGATTGGTCCCGCATCGTGTTCAAAGCCATCACCATCAAGGGCGTCTACGGGCGCGAGATGTTCGAGACCTGGTACAAGATGATCGCCATGTTGCAGAACGGTTTGGATGTCAGCCGGGTGATCACCCATCGCTATGGCGTGGACGACTTTGACAAAGGCTTTGCCGCCATGAAATCTGGCCAATCCGGCAAGGTTGTTCTGGACTGGGCTTGAACCACTGGAAAGTTGCAAACGCAGCCTCTACACACGTAGCAAACAGCACAGGTGCGGAAGGCAGCATGAGCGACAAAGCCAATGAAGACCGGTATCTTGAGCGCGGGATTGAGGACTCTCTGGTCACCGATTTCGCCGAAACCCATCGCAAAAGCTATGGCGACTTTCTGCAACTCAAGACCCTGCTGAACCTGCAACGTACGTTTCAGGACCCGGCCCAGCCCGATGAAATGCTGTTCATCATCATACATCAAGTCAGCGAGTTGTGGCTGAAGCTGATGCATCACCAACTGGTCGAAGTACGGTGCTTCTTGCAGCAGGATGAGTTCGGCCCGGCGATGAAGAACATCGACCGGATCAAAGCCATTCAACGGCAGTTGATCACAGCATGGGAAACCCTGCTGACCATGACACCTGCCGATTACATGACATTCCGTCAGGCCCTTGGCAGTTCGTCCGGCTTTCAGAGCTACGGGTATCGCCAGATCGAATTCATTCTGGGTAACAAGGATGCTTCGACCCTGAAGGTTCATGAACATGATCCCGAGGTAATGAATCAGCTAAACGCGGCGCTGACAAAACCGTCGCTGTATGATGAGGTGTTGCATATGCTTGCGCGCCAGGGCTTCGACGTTCCGCAAGACCTGTTGGACCGCGATTATGCTCAGCCCTATTCGGGGGACCCTCGCATCGTGAAAATCTGGGCGCAGGTGTACAGCGATACCGACCGGTATTGGCAGCTGTATGCACTGGCAGAAAAGTTGATGGATGTGGAATCGCTGTTCCAGCGCTGGCGCTTCGATCATGTCACGGCGGTCGAGCGTGTCATCGGCAACCAACCCGGCACGGGTGGATCCAGCGGCGTTTCTTTCTTGCGCAAGGCCTTGGATTTGCGGTTTTTTCATGATCTCTACGATGTACGCACCGAGTTGATGTACACAGATCAGGAGTAGGTGATGCTGTATCGCGGGTTTACCCAGTCCGAGCTGGAGCAGGAGTATTCCCCCAGCTCCATGGTCGGCGGCGACCTCACACCCTATCTGAACAGCTATGCCGCCCTGAGTGCACAACACCGGACCCAAATGACGGTGCAAGAGAACCTCGCCTATGGCGGAAGCGTGACCCAGGTTCTGGATTTCTTTCCGGCGAAAGGCGCTGGCGCGCCGCTGCATGTGTTCATTCATGGCGGATACTGGCAAGCGCTCAGCCAGCGCGAGTCGGCAATGATGGCTCCGGCCTTGATCGAAGCGGAGCAGTCTTTTGCAACGCTGAACTACTCGCTCGCCCCCAACGCCCGGATCGGGGATATGGTCGAAGAATGCAGCAACGCGCTGTTGTGGCTGGCCTCGCAGGCCGAAACGCTTGGGTTTGATCCCTCGCGGGTCACCTTATCGGGGCACAGCGCAGGCGCGCATCTGGCCAGTATGGTCATGGCACGTTCAGCCAACGATCTGGCCCGCGCCGGGTTACGGGTGCGTGATGTGATCCTGATAAGCGGAGTTTATGATCTGGAACCGATCAGCCTGACCCCGGTGAACGACCCGTTGCAACTAACCCCGGTCGAGGTGAACGACCTGTCGCCCATCCGCCACCTCCCCCGCCCTGGCCCGCGCTACCACGTGACCGTGGCCGAAAGGGACACGCCCGAGTTCATCCGCCAAAGCCGGGACTACGCGGAACTGCTGCGCAAAGCCGGGCATGCCGTCAGTTTCGACCTGAAAAAGGGGATGCAGCATTTCGATATCATCATGCATTCGGGGACGTTTTTGGCGGTGTCACGGTAGGCAGAGCATTGGACTTCGGTCAGATTTTTCTCCGCATCGCAAACCCATACAACCGTCACCAACCATACTTTTGGGGCAGAGCCTCGAATGTCAGCTTGGAGCCCAAACTGACCGACGGATTAAGCTTTGCAGACCACACTTGATTGCGAGTATTGGCATCTAAGTCACATAAGAAGGAAATCGGAATGAAGTCTGATTGAGATCAAGATTATTTTTCACGAGCCGACGAATTTATCGATTTGGCAAACTCACAAATCGAATTGTCGAGCACAGGCAAAGTCAGTGCATCGCTTATGTTTGCAGCAGCCCGCTTTAACGTGTGGCTGAGTGCGACTGGGTTTGACGATGGAGTCGAAATGTCTTCGATGAAAGAGGAAACCCTAGACTATTTCGTCACCCAGTATAGAGAAGCATTGATCCATAATTTTGAAGACTACGTAGCGAACTTTTCGGACTACATGTCAAAAAAGTAAAGGTAGCTTTGTCCGCACATCCGCCATTGGATCAAATCGACTTGGCGGCAGGACCAAGGTTGTATGGTGAGTGATACCAACCGGAAACAGAATATCTAATACAGTGCACCGAAAGTTCGCTGCGCAAAAAACAGCGGCCCGATTGGACCGCTGCTTTCAATCTCTATCCTGAACCAAATCAATCCAGCGTCCGCGTAACCTCTTCGCGCTCGAAGATTTCGATCACGTCGCCTGCGCGGATATCGTCGTAGTTTTCGAACGCCATGCCGCATTCCTGACCAGACTGTACTTCGGCCACTTCGTCCTTGAAGCGCTTCAGCGTCTTCAGCGTGCCTTCGTGGATTACCACGTTGTCGCGCAGCAGGCGCACGCCAGCCGAACGGCGGGCAACGCCTTCTGTAACCAGACAGCCAGCGACCTTGCCAACACCAGTGACCTTGAAGACTTCGCGGATTTCCGCGTAGCCGATGAACTTCTCGCGGATTTCGGCGCTCAGCAGGCCGGATGCAGCCGCTTTCACGTCATCCACGAGGTCATAGATCACCGAGTAATAGCGGATTTCCACGCCCTTCTGGTTCGCAGTGTTCCGCGCCGAGGCGTTTGCACGCACGTTAAAGCCCAGGATGGGCGCACCGGACGCTTCGGCCAGGCCGACATCCGTTTCGGTGATCGCACCAACGCCCGAATGCAGCACACGCACGCGGACCTCGTCGTTGCCGATTTTCTCCATCGCCTGAACGATAGCTTCGGCAGAACCCTGCACGTCCGCTTTCATCAGAATCGGCAGCTCGGTGACATTTTCGTCTTCCTTGGCCTTCTGCATCAGCTGCTCAAGGGTGGTTGCGGCACCGGCAGCGGCGCGTTTGTCCTTTGCGGCCTGTTCACGGTAGGCAGCGATTTCGCGCGCCTGCGCTTCGGTCTCGGTCACGTTCAGAACGTCACCCGCTTCGGGCGTGCCGTTCAGACCCAGAACCTCGACCGGAACCGAGGGACCAGCCTCTTTGACGCGCTCACCCTTGTCGTTGATCAGCGCACGAACTTTACCGTATTGCTCACCCACGACGAAGATATCACCCTGACGCAGAGTGCCGTTCTGAACCAGAACGGTAGCGACGGGGCCACGGCCTACATCCAACTGCGCTTCAATCACGGCACCCTGGGCTGCGCGGTCGGGATTGGCTTTCAGCTCCAAAATCTCGGATTGCAGCGCGATGGCTTCCAGCAGTTCATCCAGACCCTGACCTGTGATGGCAGAGACTTCGACGTCCTGAACTTCACCCGACATCTTCTCGACGATGACTTCGTGCTGCAGAAGGTCAGTGCGCACTTTGTCCGGGTTTGCATCTGGCTTGTCGACCTTGTTGATCGCAACGATCATCGGGACACCCGCCGCTTTGGCGTGGTTGATCGCCTCGATCGTCTGCGGCATCACCGCGTCATCGGCGGCAACAACCAAAACCACGATATCCGTGACCTGAGCGCCGCGGGACCTCATCGAGGTAAAGGCCGCGTGGCCCGGCGTATCCAGGAATGACAGTGTGGTACCACCATCGGTTTTCACCTGATAGGCGCCGATATGCTGGGTGATGCCACCGGCTTCGCCCGCCACAACGCGCGCGTCGCGGATTGCATCCAGTAGAGAGGTTTTACCGTGGTCGACGTGACCCATGATGGTGATGACTGGCGGACGTGGCTGCAGATCGTCTTCGCTGTCTTCGGCCTCTTTGATGACGTCTTCGACATCCGAATCAGAGACGCGAGTCACCTTGTGGCCAAACTCTTCGATGATCAGTTCTGCAGTATCAGCGTCGATGGTCTGGTTCTGCGTGACCATCATGCCCATCTGCATCAGTGACTTAACCACATCGGCCACGCGCTCAGCCATGCGGTTGGCCAATTCCGAAACCATGATGGCCTCAGGTAGCTGAACGTCACGAATGACCTTTTCCCGCTCGACCGTACCGCCCATTGCTTTCTGACGCGCGCGCTCTTGCTTGCGCTTCATGGCTGCCATCGAACGCTGGCGGTTGCCTTCGCCACCGGTCGCTTGACCAAGCGTCAGCTTGCCCGAACGGCGGTTGTCATCACGCCCCTTGCCGCGGTTGCCGCGCTGCTCACGCTCGCGATCCTGCTTGCGTGGCGTCGCCGCTGGCGCAGGTTTGCTGGCCGAGCTTCGTGCGGCTTTTGGCGCTTCAGGAGCCGGAGCCACAGCTGCGCGCTTGGCGGCTTCTTCAGCCTCTTTGCGCTGACGTTCTTCTTCTTCAGCCTTGGCACGGGCGCGTTCTTCAGCTTCGCGCTGCTCGCGTTCCTTGGCCTCTTGCTCGGCACGGCGGCGGGCACGTTCTTCTTCACGTGCTTTTTCCTGCGCTTCGCGCTGTGCCGCTTCTTCGGTTTCGCGGGCCTTGGCAGCCTGCAATGCCTTCATACGGCGCGCCATTTCCGCATCGGAAATTCCAGCAGGACGACGCGACGGATCACCCGAGGGCGTTGTTCCACCGCTCGGCTTGCTGGCACCCGGCTTGGGGACCACCACGCGTTTGCGTTTGGTTTCCACCACGACATTCTTGGTGCGTCCGTGGCTGAAACTCTGTTTCACATTTCCGGGGCGCGCCCCGCCACGAAGACCCAATGTCTTTTTGCCGTCATTATCGCTCATAAAGCTTCTTACCCTTCCGCGCGGCCCCTGCCGCCGTCATCCGTTTCGCGCAAGCCACGCAGGCGCTGCGCTTCCTCTACAACACGTTTGGCAAGACCGCCAGAGGCCAAGGCCGCATGAATCACCGTTTGGCGCCCAAATGCCTGTCCTAATTCATCTGCCGTCAGCCAACCGATGTACTTTCCAAAGTGTGGCGTACTGAGTTTCGACTTGCCACGCCCCGATCCATCTGCGGCCTGAATCAGCACCTGGGCCTCTTCCCGGTCCAGCCAGGTCTTGACCTTTTCGTAGCCCGCAACCGCATCACCAGACTTGCGCGCCAGGCTCAACAGCTCGATCACCCGACGAGCGACCTGCTTTTCCACTTCGTCGATCAGGTCTTTAGGCACATTTACCTGCGCCTTGAACCCACGTGCGAACAGCTTCTTGCCCACGGCCTTGTCCAAAGCGGCGCGATCTGCCGCTACATAGACCCCGCGTCCCGGCAGTTTCGCCGCGACATCCGGATAGACCTGTCCATCCGGGCCGGTGACAAAGCGGATCAGCCCGTATTTGGGCTGCACCGCGCCCGTGGCGATGCACTTCCGCTCTGGCCCATCGGACCGGTCTTTATGGACGCCACCGCGACCCATGTCAGCCACCCGAGGCCCTGAGATCAGGCCTCGGCCTCCTCTTCTACAACGTCGCCGTCTTCTTCGGCCTGCTCCAGTTCAGCCGGGTCAACCCAGCCCAGCATAATGCGCGCTGTCATCACCAAATCCTGCGCCTCTTCCAGCATGACGCCGAAGGGCTCCAGAACACCGTCATCCTTGATGCGTTCGCCATCGACCGTGGTCCAGCCACCGGCCAGTTCCCAGTCAGCGCAGGTTGCGAAGTCTTCCAGCGTCTTCACATCATCCTTGGCCAGCGCCTCTACCATCTGGGGAGTCAGGCCTTCGAATTCAATAAGGCTGTCCTCGACACCCAGCGCACGGGCCGCATCCAGCGCCGCCTTGGCCTGTGCTTCCAGGAATTCCCGCGCACGGGTCTGCAATTCCTGTGCGGTACCTTCGTCAACCCCGTCGATGACCAAAAGTTCTTCAATCTCGACATAGGCGACTTCTTCAAGGTTGGTGAACCCTTCCGACACCAGCAGCTGGGCGAAGAATTCGTCCAGATCCAGTGTTTCCATGAACAACTGCGTCCGGGCTTCGAATTCCTTCTGACGACGCGCCGATTCTTCGGCCTCGGTCATGATGTCGATGTCCAGATTGGTCAGCTGGCTGGCCAGACGCACGTTCTGACCACGGCGACCGATAGCGAGAGACAGCTGTTCCTCGGGCACCACAACCTCGATCTTGCCGGCTTCTTCGTCCAGAACCACCTTGGAAACCTCGGCAGGTTGCAGAGCGTTCACCAGGAAAGTCGGCTGATCTTCGTTCCACGGGATGATGTCGATCTTTTCACCCTGCAGCTCGTTCACAACGGCCTGAACGCGGCTGCCGCGCATACCAACGCAGGCACCGACGGGATCGATCGAGCCATCATACGAGATCACGGCGATCTTGGCGCGCGAGCCGGGGTCACGGGCCACGGCCTTGACCTCGATGATGCCGTCATAGATTTCCGGCACTTCCATCTTGAACAGCTCGGCCATGAATTCCGGCGCGGTGCGCGACAGGAAGATCTGGTGGCCACGAACCTCGCGACGCACTTCCTTGATATACGCGCGCACACGGTCATTCGGGCGATAGCTTTCGCGTCCGATCTTGTCATTCCGGCGCAGAACAGCCTCGGCACCGCCCAGATCGACGATGACATTGCCGAATTCTTCGCGTTTGACTGCACCGTTGATGATGGTGCCTGCGCGATCCTTGAATTCTTCATACTGACGGTCACGCTCAGCTTCGCGGACCTTCTGCAAGATCACCTGCTTGGCGGACTGAGCAGCAATCCGACCCATCTCAACCGGCGGAACTTCTTCAGCGAAGACATCACCGACCTCAGGGTTTTCCATATACTGCTTGGCCTGTTCGACGGTGAACTCGGCCTGATAGTTCTCAAGCTCTTCATCCTCGACCACGGTGCGCACGCGGGTAAAAGTGGCCTTGCCGGTCTTGCGGTCGATGGAGACACGAATGTCCATTTCCGCGCCGTAACGGCTCTTGGCGGCACGGGCGAGCGATTCCTCCATCGCTTCGACAACCAGACCGGGGTCGATCATCTTTTCGCGGGCCACGGCCTCGGCGGTCTGCAGCAGCTCCAGCTGGTTGGCTGAGGTGATTGCCATCAGTTCGTCTCCTCTTCGGACCCTTCGGTCTCAATCTCGTCGAAAGCGTTTTCGTTCAGGGCACCGGCGTCCTTGCGCTGGCGCAGCATTTCCTTGATCAGATCATCGGTCAGGACCAGCTTGGCATCGCTCAGCCAGTCGAATTGCAGACCGATGGTGATGGTTTCATCGCCCTCGGGGATGTTGATCAGAACCTCATCCCCTTCGATCCCGGCCAATTCGCCCTTGAACCGGCGGCGACCGTCAATCAGTTCGGTGGTCTCGATCTTGGCCTCGTACCCCTCGAACGTCTCGAAATCCTTGAGACGGGTCAGAGGGCGGTCGATGCCCGGGCTGGACACTTCCAGCGTATAGGCGTCCAAAATCGGGTCCTCGACATCCAGTGTGGCGCTGACCGCATTGGAAATCTCGGCGCAATCATCTACCTCGATACCGCCATTGGGCTTGTCCGCCATGATCTGCATCGTAGTGGTCTTGCCGCTCATCAGGCGGATGCGTACCAGCTCATACCCCAGGTCCTCGATCACCGGGGTGATGATCTCGGCCAGTCGCCTATCGATGGCTGCTTTGGCTATCAGGTCGTTTGTCATCAGGTTCTCTACCCTTCGAACGGGCACAAAAAAACGGGCGCGCGGCCCGTCGAATTTTCCGGTGGAGCCTTGAACCAGAAGTCCAACGCGCCGCTGTTGCAACTGCATATACGCAGGAGTTTCCGAGTCTGCAACCCCAGGCGCAAAACGTGATCGAATTTACGCCAGCCACCACCGTTCGGCGATGCGCCCATCATCCAGCGCAGCTTTGCCGATCTGCCTGGGCATCCCGACATGCGACGCAATAGCCAACGACAAATCCTTGTCATTCGGGAAAAATCGCAGGCCGCGCTTGTCGCGCAGCTGATCGCCCGCTGGCAGGGCTGCGATATCGACATAGCCATCGCGCAACGCCTCGGCCCGGACCTGCGCGTCAGGGATCACAATGACCTCAATCTTATCGGCCCACCCGGCGGTATTGCCCTTGTAGTGATCGGTCACTTTCCGCCCCAGAAAATTCCGATCATCCTCGGCTCTTTCAACCCGGTAGCAGCCAGTGCCATTGGCCAGTTTCAAGGGCATCACACCCGAACCGTTCCGCGTGATCACAAACCTTGTATCTGCCAATAGGAACGGCAGCCCTGTGTTTGACGTAGCAAGCTCAACGCGCAGTGCAGATGCAGACAAAGCCTCTGCCCGTCCAAACTCGGCCAACACCGGCAGAACATCCGCTATATTCAGGTCAGCCCCATCGTGGAATTGAACGCCCTCGCGCAGACTGAACGTCCAGGCGCATGCATCCGCATCGGTCTGCCAAGCGGTTGCCAGCTCGGGCCGTAGCGTCCCGTCAGGTGCGATCTCGGTCAGGGTTTCGAACACAGCGCCGCGGGCGACCTGTTCCAGGCTGTCATCGCGTGGTACGGCCAAACGCAAAGTCCCGCCAGCCTTGGGTGTATCCGCCAAAGACGCCCCCGTTGCCGCGAGCAATGCAGCCGCAGCACCCGAAGCTAACAAAGCACGGCGGTCCATCCGGGTCATGCCCAGCCCTCCGCCACACGGTCCATGATGCGCACAAGCTCGGCGCTGATGCCCGGCTCGGACAAGGCATGTCCGGCCTGTCGTACCATCTTCAACTCGGCGTTGGGCCAACGTTCCGACAGGTTCCACGCCGCTTGTGGCGGGCAGATCATATCATACCGGCCTTGAACGATATGGCCGGGGATATGCGCGATCCGGCCCATCTGCTCCAGAATCTGCCCGTCCTTTTCCAAAAAAGCGTTGTTGGTGAAATAGTGATTTTCGAGACGCGCAAAGGCCCGTGCATATTCGCCGGGGCTTTCGCCTACCACACCGTTGGAATGGATCGAGGCCAAAGCGTTCTCCCAGGCCGACCATGCCTTGGCATACAGGATTTCGGTTGCCCGATCGCCCGAGAACAGGCGTTTGTTATAGGCTTTGATCGTATCCGACAGCTCATCTTCGGCCAGCAGAGAGGTGAACTTGGCCCAAGGTTCGGGCCAGAACTTGCCTGCACCGCCGCCATAGAACCAATCCAGCTCGGATTGGGTCGCCAGAAACACCCCACGCAACACCAGACGGCTCACCCGATCCGGATGGGCCTGCGCATAGATCAGCGCCAAGGTCGCGCCCCAGCTACCGCCGAACACCGTCCATTCATCAATATCCAGAAGCGATCGCAGACGCTCGATATCCTCGACTAGATGCCAAGTTGTATTGTTCTCGACCGAGGCATGAGGTCGTGACTTCCCGCATCCGCGCTGATCGAACAGAATCACCCGGAACACGCGCGGATCAAAATAGCGCCGCATCGCCGGGCTGCAGCCACCACCCGGTCCACCATGCAGAACCACCACCGGCAAGCCGTCGGGATTGCCGCATTGTTCCATATAAATCTGGTGCCCATCGCCCACGCTGACCAATCGCTGATCGAACGGGTCGATCGGCGGGTACAAATATTGCACTGCGCGCTTTTGGTCCGGGTACTTGTCCATTATGGCCCTATATAGTCCTCAAGACGTAAAAGAGCATACGGAGACAGGAATGCAAGCGCATCCGAACACGGTTGACCCATCCGAGATCGCAAAATTCGAGGCGATGGCGGCGGAATGGTGGGATCCGAACGGAAAATTCAAGCCATTGCATATGCTGAACCCCTGTCGTCTGGACTATATCACACAGCAGATCGCCGGGGAATTTGACCGTGATCTGAAGGCTGCGAAACCGTTCGAAGGCCTGCGCCTGCTGGATATCGGCTGCGGCGGAGGTTTGCTGAGCGAGCCGATGGCCCGCCTTGGCGCGATGGTTGTGGGCGCAGATGCCGCCGAGCGCAACCTGCCCGTCGCCCGCATCCATGCCGAACAGTCGGGGCTGGACATCGACTATCGCCACACCACCGCCGAGGACATGGCCGCCGCAGGCGAACAGTTCGACGTTGTGCTGAACATGGAAGTCGTCGAGCATGTGGCCGACCCACAATCCTACCTGACTGCCACTCAGCAGCTGTTGAAGCCTGGTGGGTTGCAGGTGTGTTCCACCATCAACCGTAACCCGAAATCCTATGCGATGGCCATTTTCGGGGCCGAGGTCGTCATGCGCTGGCTTCCCCGCGGCACGCATGAATGGAACAAGTTCATCACCCCGGATGAGTTGTTCGACCTGCTGCGCCAAGCCGGATTGGAACCCGTGGATCGTAAGGGTTTCGTGTTCAACCCGATCCTGTGGAGTTGGTCGATATCGGACCGGGATTTGAGCGTGAATTATGTGACGGCGAGTGTGAAGGCGGGGTAGGATGGGCGCAAGCGCCCATCCTAAGCGTTCTCAGAAAATCGGCATTCTTGTGCATTAAAACCAGTTATTCCCGCAGATTTGAACGCGGAATACAATTCATCTGAAGCTATCAAGAATTGACGTAGTCTCTTTTCAATCCAAAGGTGGCGATTTTGAACGATGCTAGTGCGCCACATTAGCTGAGGCGGACGTGCCTTTACGCTTAGAGACTTGATCTCTGCGATACTACCGTCATCTCTTTTTATCTTCCGACACCGTTCGACAATGTCTGATTCTTCAATAACCAGAGCACCATCCAGTACATTCTGCTGCCCTATTTGGAACCGAAAGAACTTTCCTCCAATCCCGAAACTTAAAAACGGCTGCTTGGTTCGAAACGAGCAATAGGGGCGACCAGTCACTGGTTTGCCTTTGCGGGTGATGATTGAGTCGTGAAAATGGTGTATCGAGGGCTCGAATTCCTCGATCAATCGACGAGCCGACTCCCCGACGTAAATATCGCTATAAAGATAACTCGCAAACTCTGGCAAAGGGTTGGGAGCTTCCAAGATGTCAAGCTGGAACGGAAGCAAATCAGGCGAAACATCGGCAACAAAGCCTGATAAACCGTGAGAATCAATTGGATTATGGCCGTTTGGGTATCCACCTTCTAAGCCTAAACGAATGTTGCCAGATTGAACGTCCAGTATCCAAGGCATAACTTCACTTCCTGCTCGCCGGTCGCTCACCAGCTTCTTTTCTCTGCTTGAATCAACTGACCAGTGATCAAACCCCTACTCCCCCTCCAACTGCAACCGCAAATCCCGCAACACGGGTAACGTGCTGCGGACCCGCTCCAGCCCCAGCTCTCCGACGACGCGGTTGATCAGCGGGGCAATCGAGGAAATCGCCTGATCGCGCGCGCGGCGGCCGGCGGGGCTGATGGCCACCATCTTGCGGCGGGCATCGTCCCAGTCAGGGCGGATGTGGATGTATCCGGCCCATTCCAACTTGGCCAAAGTGTTGGTCATCGCCCCTCGGGTCACGTGGAAGGTATTGGCCAACTGCGCCGGGCTACGCTCATCCCCGACAAAGACCAGATGGTTCAGCACTGAAAAATGCGATATTTCCATGCCCTTGGGCAGCACGCGGCTGAGCCGGTTGCGCAATAGCTGATCGGCGGTCAGGATCTCGCTGAACAGCGTGACCGCTAGGGCATTTGTCTCGTCTGTCATGGTCCGGTCTGGATCAGGGTCCGTCGAAAGGGCGGCGATGCGTCAGCGAAGGTACACGCTGGCGCGCCTCTGTCACAGAACTATCATCCAAATCAAAAAAGTGAATGCCCGGATTGGTGCCTGCGTCGATGACGACCTCTCCCCACGGGGCCACGACCATGCTGTGGCCATGGGTATGACGGGTCTTTCCCCGCGTGGTGGGATGTGCACCCGTTTGCGCCGGGGCAAGTACCCAACAGCCGGTTTCAATCGCCCGCGCCCGCAACAGCGATTCCCAATGTGCAGCCCCGGTGACAGGAGAAAACGCCGCTGGAACCGTCAGAATACGAGCTCCAGCCTGCGCAAGGGCGGCATGCAGATGGGGAAATCGAATGTCGTAGCAGATGGTCAGGCCGATCTTGCCGAAATCAGTCTCGGCAACCACCGCTTGTTCGCCCGGACGGTAGTTTTTCGATTCGCGGAACGTCTCGGTTTCGGTGACCTGCACGTCGAACATGTGGATCTTGTCATACCGTGCCACGATCTGACCCTGAGGGTTGATCATGAAGCTGCGGTTCGCAAAACGACCATCCTGGTCGTGGGTCTTGATCCCAAGCGACCCGATCAGCAGCCAAACGCCCAACTCGGCCGCTTGCGCCCGTAGACCGGCCAGAGTGAGATCGTCTTCCTCATGCTGCAACACCTCGCACTGCCGAGTGGTGCTGTTAGAAACGCAATTTGTGACCTCTGGGGTCAGGATGAACTGCGCGCCCTCAGCGGCGGCCTCCGCCATCATGGCGCGAACCATCTCAAGATTCGCGGCCGGGTCGTCCGATGAGGTGATTTGCAGCAGAGCGGTTTTCATCAGGCTGCCAAAAGACGATCCAGCTTGCCCTGGCGGTCCAGCTCATACAGGTCATCACAGCCACCCACGTGGTCAGGGCCGATGAAAATCTGGGGCACAGTGCGCTTACCACCCGCGCGTTTGATCATCTCAGGCTTGCGCTTGGGGTGCAGCAGCACGTCGATTTCCTTGAATTCAACGCCTTTTTGCTTCAGCAGGCGCTTTGCGGCATGGCAAAAGCCACAAAGCGGCGATGTGTAGATTTCAACCGGTTTCATGTTTCCGTCCCTTCGGGTTTCACTCAATCTTGGGCGAAATAGGCATCCTTGGCAACGCGTGCCAGCACCAACACGGAAATATGATTTGCCCCGGCGTCGCGGCACGCCTGCGTACACGCCGCCAGCGTCGCTCCGGATGTCATCACATCATCAACCAGCAGGATGTCGCGCCCCGAGATCTGTTGCCGTCGCTTGGGATGCGGAGCGATCACATCCGCCAGAACCTTAGCCCGTTGCGCAGCGGTTTTGCCGTCCAGCACCGGAGTTCGCTTGCGCCGCACCAACAGGTCGGGGCAAGCCTCGGACCCGGTTTCAGCGGCCAAATGCTGGGCCAGAAGCGCTGATTGGTTGTAGCGCCTTTTCATCAAGCGGGACCAATGCAGCGGGACCGGAGCGATCAGCATGCCGGGCCGGATCAGTTCGCGCCCGGCCAGCGCAAGCCAGCGCGCGGCGGGTCGCGCGAGTTCAGGCCTGTCGCCGTGCTTGAGCGCCAGGATAAGGGACTTAGCCCGCCCCTCATATAGCAAGGCAGCCCGACCGTCCTGCCAGGGGCGCGGTGTTTTCAGGCAATCATCGCATTCGATCCGATGACCATCACCCTCACCTGGAACAGGCACGCCGCAGCTGTCGCAAACCGTCCCACCTATAAATGGTGTATCGCGCCAGCACTCTCCGCAAAGACCAAAATCCGAGTCGGTCAGGGCGCCGCAGCTCAGGCATCTGGGCGGGTAGATCAGTCGCAATGCGGTTTGCACGCGCTGCCAAATGCGATACCTGCGGGGTATGAAACTGCCTGTGTCCAATGCGCCCTCGCTTTTTGACCGTCCAACCCTGTTGCGCCGCCGCGCGCGGGTTCGGGATAGTGCCCTGATCTTGCATCGCGCCGCCGTGGACGAAGTGCAGGATCGGCTAAGCATGGTTAACAGAACCTTTACGGCGCCTGCGATTGTGACGCCGTTTGTGCATATCTGGCAGGATGTATTGCCGGGTGCCCAGATCGTCACGGATGACGACACGCTTGCCCTGAGCCAAGGCGCGCATGATCTGGTCGTGCATGCGATGGCTCTGCATTGGGCCAATGATCCGGTTGGGCAACTGATCCAATGCCAGCGCGCCTTGCGCCCCGATGGCTTGTTGCTGAGTGTGTGTCTGGGCGGCGAAACCCTGCATCAACTACGCGCGGCACTTGGGCAGGCCGAGATTGAAGTGACAGGTGGACTTAGCCCTCGGATCGCCCCCATGGCAGAGCTTAGGGACCTGGGCGCACTGCTTCAGCGAGCTGGATTAGCGTTGCCTGTTGCAGACGCGGTGCCTCTTACGGCCGAGTATCGCGATCTCACCCATCTGATGCATGATCTGCGCGCGATGGGGGAAACAAACGTGCTGGCGGACCGGCTTAAATCACCTACGCGCAGGCAGGTATTCGCACGTGCGCAAGAGATTTATGCCAGGCATTTCAGCACCGCCACAGGCCGCTTGACGGCGACCTTCGAAATGATTTGCCTGACCGGTTGGTCACCTGACGACAGCCAACCCAAACCGCTGCGCCCGGGATCTGCCCAAATGCGCCTTGCTGACGCGCTGAATACGGATGAGGGCAAACTGCCCGATTGACGATTGGGTTTTTCCCTTTATCTCAGGCCAGAATGCAAAAACTCAGGAAGACCCAAATGTTCGATGCAACCCGCCCTGCGCATGCTCCAGCCGATCACCCCAAAGTCAAAATGGGGCGCGTGGGTATCTTGCTCGCCAATCTGGGTACGCCGGACGACTATAGCTACTGGCCAATGCGACGCTATCTGAACGAGTTTCTGTCGGATCAACGTGTAATCGACTACCCCAAGTGGAAATGGCAACCGATCTTGCAGGGCATCATCCTGACCAAACGCCCCTTCAGCTCGGGCGAGGCTTACAAGTCGATCTGGAACCACGACAAGGGCGAAAGCCCGCTGATGACGATCACCAAGGACCAGACGGCAAAACTGCGCGATGCGATGCAGGCGCGCTATGGGGATCAGGTGATGGTCGATTTCTGCATGCGCTATGGCAACCCGTCGACCAAATCCAAGGTACGCCAGATGGTGGCAGAGGGCTGCGATCGCATCCTGTTTTTCCCGCTTTATCCGCATTATGCCGGGGCAACGACAGCCACAGCCAATGATCAGTTCTTTCGCGCACTGATGGAGGAGGCCTGGCAACCGGCCAGCCGAACCGTTCCCGCCTATTACGACGAACCCGCCTATATCGAGGCGCTGGCGCAATCGGTCGAGCAAGCCTATGCCGCCATGGACGCCAAGCCGGATACACTTGTCTGTTCCTATCACGGGATGCCCGAGCGCTATCTGCAACAGGGCGATCCTTATCACTGCCAGTGCGTCAAGACATCCAGGCTGCTGAAAGAACGCCTTGGCTGGTCGGATGATCAGATTGTGTCCACTTTCCAGTCCCGTTTCGGGCCCGAGGAATGGTTGAAGCCCTATACAGTGGATCACGTGGCCGATCTGGCGCGTCAGGGCAAAAAAAACATCGCCGTGATCGCCCCGGCCTTTTCCGCCGATTGCATCGAAACGCTGGAAGAGATCAACGAAGAGATCAAGGAAAGCTTCGAAGAGGCGGGCGGTGAAAGCTTCACCTACATTCCCTGCCTCAATGATGACGATTCGCACATTTCAGCTCTGGGCAAGATCATCGAAGACAATCTGAGCGGTTGGCTGGACTAAGCAGCCCCACCTTTCAGGCATGAAAAAAGGCGGTGGAGCGATCCACCGCCTTTTCTCTGGATAAAGCTCGTAAGCTTAGCCAGCTGCAACAGCTGCGGCCACAACGACCAGCAGGATCAGCGGCAGCAGGATGCCCTGCGAAGAACCCTGAGTTTCTTCAACAACTACAGGTGCTTCAACAACCGGCTCTTCCAGGTTGCCCGCATATGCGGTCGAAGCAGCAGCAGTCAGAGCAGCGGCGAGAACGAGTTTTTTCATATTAACCTCCAGAATTTGCGCGATTCCAATTCTTTGGAACGCGCATCTAAGACTTACCTCGTGGTTTTTTTCTAATCAGCAAAGCGGTTGGAATGCAATTGCAACTTGAACGCTAAGCCACCAGCTGCGCGAAAATGTCGTCAAATTAGCAACACTTGCGTGCCGACCTTGGCCATCGAAAACAGTTCGGCAATGTCTTCGTTGAACAGACCGATGCAGCCGTTCGACGATTTCCGGCCAATTTTGCGCGTGTCATGCGTTCCGTGGATGCGATAGTACTTCCACCCCAGATATAAAGCATGTGTTCCCAATGGGTTATCTGGTCCGGGCGGGATATAGTCAGGCCATTCAGGATTCCGCTTCTTCATCGAAGGGGTCGGTGCCCAGCTTGGACCCTCGACCTTGCGAATGACGCTGGTACGGCCACGGCGGGTCATTTCTTCGGTCAAAGGCACCGATGACGGGTAGAGTTTGTACACAGTTTGGTCATCTGACCAATAATGCAGCGCTCGCGACACAGTATCGACCAGAATGGCCCCGTTTCTGGTGTTCGAGAAGTAAGGCTGCCAGTCCAGCGCCCGGAATCCCGAGACATTGCGGCGAACCGCGGCTTCGGGCTCGGGCGCGGGGCGCAACGGATCGCCAGGGATGTATTGCGCCAGCGCCGGGCTTGCTGCCATGGCAGCCGCGCCAGACAGGAAACCCCGGCGGGTCTGAGAGGAAATGCGTTTCTTGACCATGAGTGCGGTCCTTTGCGAGGGCGAGTTCTGAAATCTTGAGCATTCTATTGCCAGAATGCTTCAGTCGCAAATCAAACCGGCAGAATCATGCGGCCTTGTGACATTGGGCGTTTGCCCCGCACCGTCTGGCGCGGTATGCCCGTTAACGACACAAACATCAGGTCGATCATGACGCGTATCGTTTCTTTACTCTTGCTTTGCTTTGTCGCGCTGGCGGCATGTACCACCCCACAGTCCACAACTCTGGGTGCCGATGGCCGCCCCTTGCCCACGGTGTATAAAATTCGCGGCAACCCCGAAAAGCTGCAATTCCGGATGCTGGATTCGGTCAACGCGCTGCGCCAGGCTCAAGGGTTACAGGCCGTTCAGCTGAACGCACAGCTGAATGCGGCTGCGGCGACCCACTCTAAGGATATGGCTCGGCAGAATCGCCCTTGGCACTTTGGGTCGGATGGCTCATCACCCATCGACCGCGCCGCTCGGGTTGGATATTTCGGGACGTTCCTGGGCGAAGCGATCTCGGAAACCTACGAAACCGAAACCGAAACCCTTGCTGCCTGGATGCAGGAATCCGGCCCACGCGCGGTGATCATGGACCCCAAAGCGACCCAAATGGGTTTTGCCTGGCATCAGGAAAATGGCGGGAAAATCTGGTGGACGCTGGAAATGGGTACCGGCGGCTGATCCGCGAATACCATAAACAAGAAAAGCCCCCGAATTTCGGGGGCTTTATATTTTCATCAGGTGTTTAAGCAGCTTGCATCGACTGTGCTTCGGTCAAAATAGCATAAAGCTTGACCGGGTCAGGGTTGGCGCGCAGCTTTGCACAGACCGAACTGTCACGCAGCGTACGCGACACAAGGGCCAACGCCTTCAGATGATCTGCGCCCGCCTCTTCGGGGGCGAACAAGGAAAAGGCAATGTCCACCGGCTGACGATCTACCGATCCAAAATCGATCGGTTTTTCCAGCATCACAAATACGCCGGATACGCCAGCTATCTCGGGCAGACGCGCATGCGGCAAAGCCACGCCATGACCAACACCTGTTGGGCCAAGGCTTTCACGCTCCAGCAGGCAATCAACGATGGACTGGGCCTCAAGACCCAGCGTTGCCGAGGCGACCTCACCGATTTCCTGAAACAGCCGCTTCTTGCTGGAAGCTGCTGACAAAACACGTACTGCTTCGGGCTTCAGAATGCTCGAAAGCTCCATGATCATGCTCCGTAGCGGGCCCGGCAAATGCGGGGCACCGCCTTTTCAATCTTGCCTGTTAAGGATCGATCCAGCCGATGTTACCGTCATCCCGACGATACACGACATTCAACCCATCCTTGTTTTCATTTCTGAACACCAGCACCGGGGCGCCAGCAAGTTCCATTTGCATAACGGCCTCACCGACGCTGAGCGATGGGATCTTTGTTTCCATCTCAGCCACAATCATGGGCTGCAGCGATTCGGGTTCATCTGCCGTGTCCGATTCGTCAGAGGCGAGGATATAAGAGGACGCTCCAAAGAGTTCAACCGGCTCGGACCGATCTTTGTGATGGTCTTTCAGACGGCGCTTATAACGGCGC
Organism: Pseudomonadota bacterium; assembly: GCA_039818265.1. GTDB lineage: Bacteria > Pseudomonadota > Alphaproteobacteria > Rhodobacterales > Rhodobacteraceae > Ruegeria. Next base: position 48,821 of record JBCBUG010000011.1, read on the forward strand.
AATTGTGTTTCCATCTTGTCGCAGCACCCCTCGAACGCTGCGTAAATCTCGGTTGCATGGGCTTTGGCCTGCGCCGTCAGGCCCGTCGACAAATGGACAGTGGTTTCGCAAACATATTCATGCGCTGAACGGGAAAAGACGACGTTGGCGTCAGTTGGACGTTGGGCATATTTGCCAACGACCTCGCCCAGCTCGGTCTGCACGTGGTTTTGCAGGGCCGCTCCGATGTCGATCTGTTTTCCGCTGATTTGGTAACGCATGTGATCTCCTTCACAATTCACACCCATTCTGACGTTGCGTCACGCAACGCACTTGTTTTTATCGGGTGGGGGGTGTCGACATTCTGATCGGTTGCTGTTGACCCGACCCTTCTGGGAAGGGACATCGAGATCCAGTCTGGAACCGAATAAATGCCATGACCCAATTGAGCCAAGAGGCGGCGGAAGAGTCAATCAAAACAAGAGCGTATATACGCGATTTCCGCCATTCGCCCGGCGCAATTCCGCGCAACCCTATGAAATACGGAAATTTTCACCAAGATAGACGCGGCGCACGTTTTCGTTTTCAACCACTTCGCCCGGCGTGCCCGACATCAGAACCTGACCGTCATGCAGGATATAGGCGCGATCAACGATTTCCAGTGTTTCACGGACGTTGTGATCGGTGATCAAAACCCCAATGCCGCGTTTTTTCAGGTCGGCTACAAGATGGCGAATATCGCCCACACTGATCGGGTCCACACCTGCAAAGGGCTCGTCCAACAGCAGATATTTCGGGTCAGCCGCCAGACAGCGCGCAATCTCAACCCGGCGCCGCTCGCCGCCGGACAGAGCCAACGCGGGTGCGCGGCGCAGATGTTCGATGGAAAAATCTGACAGCAGTTCTTCCAGTCGCTCTTTGCGCCGGTGCGCATGGTTGACGGTGATATCGAGAACGGAGGCGATGTTGTCCTCGACACTCATGCCGCGGAAAATCGACATCTCTTGCGGCAGATATCCGATCCCCATCCGGGCGCGACGGTACATCGGCAAGGTGGTGACATTCTGGCCGTCTATCGTCACTGTGCCTGCTTCGGGAAAGACCAGTCCAGCAACAGAATAGAATGTCGTGGTTTTGCCTGATCCATTTGGGCCCAACAACGCAACAACTTCGGACCGGTCAAGCGTCATCGACACATCGCGGATTACGGTTTTTTTCCGGTAGGATTTACGCAGCTTTTCAATCCGAAGCCCGGAATTGCCTTCGGCGACCGACAGTTGGGGACGCGCCATCAGTTGTTCCCCTGCTGCAGGATCGTTTTGACCCGGCCGGTCATGGTTGCGGTGCCTGTGGTCAGGTTTGCACTCATCTGATCGCCGCTGATCACGCTGGGGCCCTGGGTCAGTAGCACATTGCCCCGCATCACGATTACACCGCTGTCGATAGTGTATTCGGCCCAATCGCCTTCGGCAGCGTCGGGTGGGCTGACAAGAACCACGTTCTCGGTCGCTTCCAGCCGATCAATGGCGGATCGTTCCTGGTTGTAGATCACCAGAACCCTTTCGGCCGTCAGCCGCATTTCACCCTGCACGACAACCACATTGCCGACAAACTCGGCCGAGCCGTCCTGTTGGTTCACATTCAGAGTTTCCGAGGTCACCTCGACCGGCAGGGTCGGGTCCGCGCGCGTGGCCCCAAAAGCCACCTGCGCCTGCTGCGCAGTTGCAGAAACAGCACCTGTTACAAGCGCAAAACTTAAAAGGACGAAACGAAAATCAAACACAGGTTATCTTTCTGCTTTCTGAGGCTCATACACCAGCTTCACGCCGTCTGTAAAAAGAATATGGACCGGGCCGTCCTTTTTTTCCGCCCCAAAGGTCATGCGACCCGCCGAAAAATCACCTATGGGGCCGGTTCCATTGACCTGACCCGGCGTATCGCCTCGGATTTCATCCAAAGCGGTGTTCAGCAAATCGGTGGTGACTTCGATCCCATCTGCCGTCCTGATCACCACATCACCCACAAATGTCGCTGTGCCTTTATCGGGGCGGATCATTCCTGAATTCGAATCCAGCGTGATTGCCCCACCACTCAACAACCCAAACCGGCCGCGAAACTCTGAGGCTGTCGGCACTGACCCTTCGGTGCCTTGCGTTGCCTTTGTAGCGCCGATCTGCACGTCTTCGCCCTTGCGGGTGGTGCCGCGATAATCTGGTTGCGTGACCACTTGTTCGGCCAGACGCGCATCGATGTCCTGCTGCGCAAACGGACCCGAGACATTAGTTTCGATGCTGCGCGACAGAAGGAATACGGTGGACAGCATTAAAATGGCCGCAAGCGGCAACAGAACCTTCAGGAACTGTACCATGCGGGAATAGCGGTCCACCTCAGCCTCTCCTTAACCCAGACCGACGCGCAGACAGTCGTGAATATGCAGCAGCCCCTGCGCCTGCCCATCTACATCCGGGTCGACCACGAAAAGTGAGGTGATTTTGCGGTCATTCATGATGGCCACCGCTTCTTCAGCCAAGGCATTGGGCGCGATCGTCATCGGGTCGCGGGTCATCACCTCTTGGGTGGATTTTTCCAGCAAACCATCCATGTTCCGACGCAAGTCACCATCCGTGACGATGCCCAACAGGCGGCCAGCCTCGTCAGTGACCCCCACAACGCCAAAGCTTTTTTGGCTCATGACCAGCAGGGCATCACTCATCGGAGTTTCTGAGGTCACAACCGGCATATCCGTATGCATTAGATCCCGCACCTTGCTCAGCTGCGCGCCCAGCTTGCCGCCGGGATGAAAGTCGCGAAAGTTCTCGGGCTTGAAATCCCGGTACTTCATCAACGCGATCGCCAGCGCATCGCCCATGGCCAGGGTCAAGGTCGTCGAGATCGAAGGCACCATACCAAACCCGCAGGCCTCACCCATTGACGGGATCAGCAAATGCACATCCGCCTGTTTCATCAATGAGCTCTCTGGCTTGCTGGACAGACCAATCAGTGGAATGCCGAACCGACGGGTAAAGGCCAACAGGTTGGCCAATTCCGGCGCTTCGCCCGAGTTGGAGATCGCCAGCACCACATCACCTTTCGACACCATGCCCAGATCGCCATGGCTCGCCTCGGCTGGATGCACGAAATAGGCCGGCGTGCCCGTGCTGGCCAGAGTTGCTGCGATCTTGTGACCGATATGACCGGATTTACCGATCCCGCTGACAATCAGACGGCCCGTGGCCTTTAGGATCATCTGAATCGCTTCGGCAAAATGCGCGTCCAGACTGTCGGCCAGCACATCCAGCGCGCGGGCCTCGTCGGTGACAACCTGGCGGGCTGTCTTCAGGAATGCTTCGGTATCGGTCATGAGTGCGCAAAAATATCCGTTTCGGGCCAGCCTGCGAGGTCAAGTTTCGCACGCATCGGAAGGAAATCAAAACAGGCCTGCGCCATCTCGATCCGACCTTCGCGGGCCAAACGCCCGTCCAACGCATCGCGCAGTTGATGCAGATACAGAACGTCGGACGCGGCATAATCCAACTGCGCCTCGGTCAGGGTTTCCGCGCCCCAATCGCTCATCTGCTGTTGTTTCGAGATGTCTACGCCGATCAGCTCCTGGCAGAGGTTCTTAAGCCCGTGACGGTCGGTATAGGTGCGCACCAGACGGCTCGCGATTTTGGTGCAGTAGACCGGAGCCGCCAGCGCCCCAAACGCATGATACATCGCCGCGATGTCGAACCGACCAAAGTGGAACAGTTTCAACACATCGGGATTTTCCAGCATGGCGCACAGGTTCGGAGCCTCGGCCTGCCCCTTCTCAACTTGAATGATGTGGCTGTTGCCGTCGCCTCCAGACATCTGAATTACGCATAGGCGGTCCCGATGCGGGTTCAGCCCCATGGTTTCACAGTCGATGGCCACGACAGGCCCAAGATCCAGCCCGTCCGGCAGGTCGTTCTTGTACAAATAGTTCGCCACGGATTTGTCCTTTGTGCGGTCTCGCACCCCGAGATAGGCGGTTTGGTCGTCAAACTCAACGCCGTCCGGCTTGTAAGGTCAAAGCGTCTTGTTATCCGCCTAAATTGTTGGATAGTGGCACGTAATGGCCAATACCCTCGGTGGTCGTATCCTGTCCGAACACGATAGTGGCCATTGACGCTCGCATTCCTTACGGAGCATGTCTGACCTATGCTCAGCGTCCTGCACAACCGAACCTATCGCCATATGCTGGCGGCGCAGGTCATTGCCCTGACGGGAACGGGGTTGGCAACAATAGCGCTTGGCCTTTTGGCCTATGATCTGGCGGGCGAGGCCGCGGGGCTTGTGCTGGGCGCGGCGCTGACCATAAAGATGATCGCATATGTGACCATCGCCCCGCTTGCGGCCGCCTTTGCCGAACAACTCGACCGGCGCAAACTGCTGGTGGTTCTCGACCTTGTTCGCGCAGCTGTTGCCCTCTGCCTGCCCTTTGTCACGGATATCTGGCAGGTCTTTGTCCTGATCTTTGTGCTGCAATCGGCCTCGGCAGGGTTCACCCCAGCCTTTCAAGCCACGATCCCGGACGTATTGACCGATGAGCATGACTATACCCGCGCTCTTTCCCTTTCGCGGTTGGCAATGGACTTGGAAAGTCTGCTCAGCCCGATGCTGGCCGCGCTTTTGCTGCTGTTTTTCAGCTTCAACACTCTGTTTCTGGGCACAAGCCTTGGCTTCATCGCCTCGGCCCTTCTGGTGGTCTCGGTCATCCTGCCATCGCCCAAACCATCGGGGCGCAAAGGCATTTATGATCGGACCACACGTGGTATTCGCCTCTACCTTGCGACACCCCGCCTGCGCGGTCTGCTGGCGCTCAGTTGGTGCGCTGCGGCGATCAGTTCGATGGTCATCGTGAATACGGTGGTCCTGGTACGATCCGATCTGGGCCTCTCGGAAAGTGCCGTGGCCATTGCCCTTGCGGGATTCGGCGGAGGATCAATGATCGCAGCGTTCCTGCTGCCGCCCTTGTTGGATCGGGTGCCGGATCGACGGGTCATGTTGACCGGAGCTACAATTGGCACGACCACGATGGTGCTTGCAGCTTTTGTATCGAGCTCCACAATCGTGACACTACCCATGCTGACCGGGCTTTGGGTTTTGTCTGGCTTAGGGTATTCCATGTCCATGACACCCTCAGGCCGCTTGCTGACCCGTTCGGCCAAACCCGAGGATCGCCCCGCTGCCTTCGCCGCCCAATTCACGCTATCGCACGCCTGTTGGCTGGTTCTGTACCCGCTAGCTGGATGGCTGATGACTCGGTTTGGGGCAGCAATCGCTCTGGCTGGCATGGCCAGCGCTGCCAGTCTTGGCCTGGTCATCGCCCTGTCGATCTGGCCACGCTCCGAACGTTCCCAGGCGACGCAGAAGCCTTGAGCCACGGTGCCAACTTGCTTTACACCAATGCGACCCCATGCCGGAGATCTCATGGATCAGATTGACCGCCGCATCATCGCGGCCCTTCAACACAACGCCCGTGACACAACCACGACCATCGCAGCAAAGCTGGGCCTGGCCCGCACCACCGTACACGAGCGGATCAGGCGTATGGAAGAACGCGGCGTGATTGCGGGCTATTCCGTTGTTTTGAACACTGCCGATGACGCGCCTCGGGTGCAGGTGGTCGTGCTGCTTGAGGTGCAGCAAAAGGAAACCACTCGCATCATCAAACGGTTGGAAACCTACCCTGAGGTCAAGCGCTGCCTGTCCATCAATGGCGAGTTCGACCTGCTGCTGTCGGCCGAGGCCCCCCGGATCAAAGATCTGGATATACTGGTCGATGATCTGGCCAAAATCCCCGGCGTGCTGCGCACCAATACAAGCGTGGTGTTCGGTCGGCGCATTGACCGGAAATGAATTGCCGATAACCGCCTGTAAACCAATGATTGGCTAGCTTGGCCGGGACAGATCAGAATCCCGGACCGGCAGAATGCCAACGCACTTGTTTTTGTTTTCCCTTCTATTCTCGCAGGTGCTGACCGCACAGGCGGGTTTTGCCCTGCCCGATGCGCGCACCGGCGATATCTGCGATCAGGCGGCACGTAGGGCGTCAGTGACCGAAGATGTGCCGCTGGAAGTGCTGCGCGCGATCACGCGGGTTGAAACCGGTCGCAGCTTTGGCGGCCACTACACCCCTTGGCCCTGGACCATCAATGTCGAGGGGCAAGGGGTTTGGTTCGACACTGAGATCGAAGCCAAATCTTATGTGTTTAGCGTATTCAAAGCGGGCACGCGCAGCTTTGACGTCGGGTGTTTCCAGCTCAATTATCGTTGGCACGGCACGGCTTTCCGCTCCATCGACGCGATGTTCAACCCGGATGAAAACGCCCTTTATGCCGCACGGTTTCTGAAGGACCTGTATGCCGAGCTGGGCTCCTGGCCCGCCGCTGCAGGGGCCTATCATTCGCGCACACCCGAACTGGCACGCGCCTACAAAGGCCGGTTCCAAACTGTGTTGGCCCAGTTGGAAACTGCGGCAGCGGCACGAGCTACGGGGATGTCGCGTGATCCATTCACGGGCACTGCCACCCCGCTGATCCCGCTTCAACCCGCACAATCCGGGCAGGGCATGCTGGGATCACTGGTTCCCAGCGGCACATCCGCCACAGCCTTCATCGCCTTCAACTAGGAGTTCAGCTTGCCCAAGATCGACGCCCGATCCCTGTTCTCGCCCACCGTTTTGCTGGCGCTGGCGCTGATGACCATCATCGTGATGATGATCCTGCCCATGCCCGCCTGGGTGCTGGATGTGGGGCTGGCTGCCTCTTTCGCGCTCGCCATTCTGATCTTTACGCTGACCCTGTTCATTGAACGCCCGCTGGATTTTTCGTCCTTCCCGACGATCCTGCTGGCTTCGCTGATGCTGCGGCTCTCGTTGAACGTGTCCTCAACCAAGTTGATCATCGGTCAGGGCCATACCGGACCCAACGCCGCCGGTGACGTGATCGAAGGGTTTGCCAATTTCGTCATGGGCGGCAGCATCTTTCTGGGTCTTGTGGTATTTGGCGTGCTGCTGATCGTGAACTTCATGGTCATCACCAAAGGTGCCGCCCGCATGGCCGAGGTTGGGGCCCGCTTTGCGCTGGACGGGATGCCGGGCAAACAGCTGGCTATCGACAGCGACATGTCCGCCGGGGCCATTGACCACCAGCAGGCCAAGGAACGGCGCGAGCGCGAGCAGCAGGAAACCACCTTTTTCGGCTCGCTTGATGGGGCCTCAAAATTCGTCAAAGGGGATGCGGTTGCCGGGCTTCTAATCACGCTTCTCAACCTTGTCATGGGGCTGGTGATGGGCGTGATCGTGCATGGAATGCCAGTGACGTCCGCGTTCGAGACCTATGCCATCCTGACCGTTGGCGACGGGCTGGTCTCGCAAATCCCAGCAGTGATCATCTCAATCGCCTCTGCCCTGTTACTGGCACGCGGCGGCACACAAGGCGCCACCGACAACGCCATTTTCTCGCAACTGGGCAAACATCCCGCGGCACTGTCAACGGTTGCTGTGTTGATGGTCCTGTTTGCCTTGGTGCCGGGCCTGCCGTTCTTGCCGTTTATCCTGGGCGCAGGCGTGCTGGGCTATGCGGCGTATCACGTGCATCGCAGCCAGAAGGCAGCGGCACTTGCGCCAGAACCTCAATCGGACGAGGCAGACGCACCGGTATCGCAAGCCATCGGGGACATACTGGACCTCGACGATGTGCATCTGGAATTTGCCCCCGATCTGGTCAGCATGGTGCTGAACCAAGGCACTGGGTTGGATGCACGGATCGCCAATATGCGAACCTATGTCGCCTCAACATTCGGCTTGATCCTACCCGAAATTCGCCTGACCGACCGCGCCGAGTTGCCTAAGGGTACTTATGTGATCAAGGTGCAGGGCGTAGAACAGGCCCGTGGCGTGTTGAACCCCGATCTGGTTCTCGCGCTGGTACAGGACGGGTTTGACCTGTTGCCCGACGGCAATGACGTGACCGAGCCTGTCTACGGCGCGCCTGCGCGTTGGATTCTGCCCAAAGATCAGGAGGACGCCGCACTCAGTGGCGCCACCATCGTCTCACCGCCCGAGATTCTAGCGACCCATCTGCTGGAGATTATCAAACAGAACTTCTCGCGCCTGTTGACGCTGAAATCGCTGCGGCGCCTTCTCTCGGAAATGACCCGGCTGAGCGATCCGGTTCGAGCCGAGGCCAATAAGAAACTGCTTGACGAGCTGATCCCGGACAAAGTGCCAATAGACACGCTGCACGCGGTGCTGCGCCTGTTGCTGGACGAGCGTGTCTCGATCCGCAACATGGCCCTGATCCTGGAAAGCGTGGCCGAGGCACGGCTGACCACCACCCAACCCGAAGGGATTTGCGAAATTGTCCGCCAGCGGCTGGGCTTCCAACTGGTCGCCGAAATGAAGCGCGAAGACGGATCGATCCCGCTGATCCAGCTTGCGCCAGAGTGGGAGGATACGTTCGCCAGCTACCAGATCGACGCGCCCAATGCAGGGCTGGACGTGGCGCTACCCCCCAATCTGTTCAACAAACTGGCCGATGGCGTGGTCAGCAGCGTAGCAAAATCCGCAGATAGCGGGCTGTTTCCGGCCGTCGTAACCTCGACCCGGCGCCGCAGGCTATTGCGCACAATCATGCAGGCGCGGGGCATCGCAAACCCGGTGCTGTCGTTTGAAGAGATCGGGCTGGAGGCACGCCCATCCCTGGTTGGAACCATTCCCGCATGATCGCCTTACCACCAGAGCTATTAGGGCAGATCGGCCAAAATCTATGGCATCTGTTTGCAGTCTTTCTGCGGGTTTCTGCCTTTGTATCTCTGCTGCCCGCTTTCGGAGAACGCAGCATTCCAGTGCGTGTGAAGCTGGGCATTTCGATTGCCTTCACACTGATCATCTTACCCGCCGTTCGGCCACCAGACCTTGCACCCGGTTTTCTGCCCATGGTGCGCCTTGTGGGGACGGAGGTTCTGGTCGGAATGGTCCTTGGTATTGGGCTGCGCCTGTTTGTTCTGGCCTTACAAACCGCCGGAGCCATCGCCGCGCAATCCACATCGCTGTCGCAATTGCTGGGTGGCGCGGCTGCCGACCCACTTCCGGCGATGGGGTACTTTCTGATGCTGGCCGGGCTGACACTGGCGGTCATTCTGGGGCTGCATGTCCGCGCTGCCCAGTTCTTGATCCAAAGCTACGCCATGTTCCCGATGGGAAGCCTTCCCGCCCCTTCGGACCTGTCGCGATGGGGGGTCGATCAGATCTCGTCCAGTTTTAAACTCGCCTTTGCATTGGCGGCCCCGTTCGTGATCGCCTCGCTGATCTACAATCTTGCTCTGGGTGTCATCAACCGCGCGATGCCGCAGCTTATGGTCGCCTTTGTCGGTGCCCCTGCGATCACATTCGCAGGCCTGTTTCTGCTCTTTGCTGGTGCGCCGCTGATCTTGTCAGTCTGGTCTGACGCCCTGAACGGTTTTCTGATCAACCCAGCCGGGGGTACACCATGAGCGCATCGGATGATGACAGCGATAAGTCATTCGAACCCACCCCGCAGAAGCTTCAGAAAGCGCGTGAAAAAGGTGAGGTGGCAAAATCCAGCGACCTATCAGTGGTTGCCGGCTATACCGGCCTGATCATCGCGCTGCTGGCCGCCGGTCAGTATACGGCTCAGCATCTGGGCGCGTTGTTTATGGTCATGATTGATCAATCGGACAAATTGGCTCAGTTGCTGACAACCGGACCCGCCACGGCTCCGGTTGCCGGATTGTTGCGAGGTGCCCTGATACCGGTATCTCTGCTTTTTGCGATCCCTGCGGCAGCTGTCCTGCTAAGCCTGATCGCCCAGCGCGCGCTGATCTTCGCGCCAACCAAACTGAAACCCAAGCTATCGCGCATTTCAATCGTGTCGAATGCAAAGAACAAGTTCGGACGCGGCGGGTTGTTCGAATTTGCCAAAAGCTTTTCAAAACTGCTGATCTACGGCACCTGCCTGGCTTTGTTTCTGAAAGCGAACTTGACCGAGATCGTTTCAGCCAGTGCGGCGCCTGCGAAATCGTCGATCCTGCTGATGATGAACCTTTTGTTTAAGTTTCTATTCATCGTGATCACCATCGCGCTGGCCATCGGCGTCATCGATTACATCTGGCAATATGCCGAACATATGCGCAAAAACCGCATGTCCCGCAAAGAGATACAGGATGAAACCAAGGATGCCGAAGGTGATCCGCATGTGAAACAGCAACGGCGTCAACGCGCTCAGGACATTGCAACCAACCAGATGATGTCTGACGTACCCTCGGCGGATGTCATCATCGTCAACCCGACCCATTTCGCCGTAGCTCTCAAATGGTCGCGTTCGCCGGGTTCCGCGCCCGTTTGCGTGGCCAAAGGCGTGGATGAGGTCGCAGCCGCAATCAGATCCGCCGCGAGTGAGGCAGGCGTTCCCATCCATTCAGATCCACCAACAGCCCGTGCCCTGCATGCGACGGTGGAGATCGGCCAGGAAGTTCCAGAGGAACACTACCGCCCCGTGGCGGCTGCGATCCGATTTGCCGAAGCAATGCGCAAACGGGCGAAAGGTCAGATCCGATGAACCTCAAAAAGCTCTCGGCCCTGCAAATGGCAACCGATGCGATTTTCCAGAAGCAACATCAGGCGCTGCGCCCGGTGATCGAGGCAGAAGCACGGGTGCAGAAGCAGTTGGGGCGGTTGGACCATCAGGTAACACAGGCACGACAGGACAGTGCAGGAGCCGAAGGCTACCGTGTATCGGGAACGGATATCCTTTGGAACGCCTGGGAATCTGCGACACGACGCCAGTTAAACATGGAGCTGGCACGTGTGCGTGCACAGAAACTGGCCGCTATGGAACAGCTTCGAACTGCCTTTGGGCGCCAGCAGGCCATCGCATCTGTATCCAAGACCATGCGGGATGCGAAGCAAAAGACAAAAGACAAGACGCGCTCGAACCTTTGAAGGCCTGACTGCAACCGGTCAGGCCGGAGCGAGTTCAACCATCTTGCCGGTTCACGCTCATGATCAACACCTGAGAGACATCCGACCCCAAATCCTTACGCGCAACCTCGAGCAGCGCTTTCCGCAAGACGGTCAGATTGTCTGACTCGGTGAATATCCCATCAAAGCCGCCGGTATTGGCATGATCAAAAAGCACCTGCAAAAAACTGTCCCTCAGCTTGGGCTCCATGGCATAAAATGTTTCGGTGATAGCCGGATCAGCCTCAATGCTGAGAGACATCGTTACCATCGCCGTGATCTGGTCATCCTTGACCACAGGAACAACAAACTGTTTGGGCAGCTTTAGATACTCAAAACCACCCGACTCATCATCCTTCGATGGTTTTTTCGAAGCCTTTTTCTTATCATTTTTGTCTTTCTTGTCGCCTTTATCTGGCTTTTCCTTGCTCTCTTTATCCGCGGAAACAGCCTCGAGTGCTTTTTCAGGCATCAGGAACATCCCGGCGCCAATTCCGGTGCCCAGACCCAGCACAAGAAACACGACTGGAAGCAAGATTCTCATCATCTGCATTCCTCAGAAGGGCAAGAGCGAGTCGAGCACTTGCTGACCCAGGCGCGGTTGTTGAACATCGGTGATCTGGCCACGCCCACCGTAAGACACGCGCGCGGACGCGATTTTGTCATAGGTAATCTCATTCTTGCGCGAGATATCTTGGGGGCGGACATAACCGGCAACCAAAAGCTCTCGCAATTCAAAGTTGACCCGCAGTTCCTGCGATCCCGATATCGACAAAACACCGTTTGGCAACACATCCAGCACGGTCGCGGCGACCCGCAAGGTCAGCTTCTCGTTTCGCCGGACCGATCCGCGACCGGAACTGGCGGAATCGGATTCAATCCCAACCGCGTCTTCCAACGTTACCCCTTCGGGCAAGTGGTCTTCTGCGCGCTGGGGCAGGCCGAACAGGTTAGGAACCTCAAGGGATTCCGAACCCGAACGCGAGCGGCTGGTATTGTTCGAGAATTCCGCCTCTTCATCCAGTTCAATAACGACCGTCAGAATATCGCCTTTCTTGATCGCCCTTTGATCACCCAGCAGGGATTGCTGGCCACCACTCCAAAGAGATGATCTATCCACCGCGCGCTGGGTCTGGGTGTGCAAAGGCAATCCGGGCCACAGCATCGCCACTTGCTCGGGTGAGTCGTCTTTGGGTGTAAAGCTGGGCGGTTTGCCCAAGTGATCAAAACGGCTGCAGGCCGAAAGGGCGAAAATCGTCAGTAGAAAGGGTTTAGACAGTCCAGACATTACTTTACCTCGATTTGACCATCGGGCCGGATCAGACCGGTGACCGTTGTGCGGGACGACAGGTTCATGACCCGGATACGCTCACCCACGGCGCCGCGCCCAAGGGCCCGCCCCTCTGTGCTGATCGACAGGGGTTGCCGGTTAAAGACCAAAACCACCAAATCATTCCGATCCACGATGGCCGGTGGGCCTACATCCGCTGCACGCACCGGTCGGCCCGGATACAGGGCGACCCGTGCTTCAAACCCGATCAGCTCCGCAGGGTCGCTTACGGCGCCGGGCATGTCAGTGTGTTTCAACTCCAGATCGGCGGCCGAGATGACTTCTTTCGCCCGTATTGTGCGGGTCGGGACCACAATATCCGCAAGTGCAGTTATCGGCGTCGCAATCAGGAAGATCAGACCAAGACCCCTCATCAGCGCACCTGTGTTGTGGCGCTCATCATCTGATCGACGGCGGTGATGACCTTGGCGTTCATCTCATACCCGCGTTGCGCTTCGATCAGTTCAGTGACCTCACGCACCGCATCGACTGAGCTGTCTTCAAGATAACCCTGCCGCAAAGTGCCAAGCCCATCCTCGCCAGGCACACCCTGGATCGGTGCGCCCGAGGCTTCGGTTTCCTTGAACAGATTGCTTCCAATCGCCTCAAGCCCTTTGGCATTGGAGAAACTGGCGAGTGAAAACTCGCCCAGCAGCTGCCCTTCGGGCGTGTCGTCGAAATAGGCGTAGACTTCACCGGATGCGTTGATCGAGATCGACCGCGCATCGTCGGGGATCGTGATCTCAGGCGCCACGGCAAACCCGTCAGACGTGACGATCAGCCCTTCGGCGGATCGCTTGAGGCTGCCGTCGCGGGTAAAGGCGGATTGCCCATTTGGCAAAGTCACCTCCAGATAACCGCGCCCTTCGATGGCAACGTCCAGATCGCTGCCTGTGGCCGAAATCGCACCTTGTGCCAATTGCACTGTGACGGCAGCAGGTCGGACGCCCAGACCCAACTGAATGCCGGTGGGTAAAACCGTTCTGTCCGAAGCATTGACCGCTCCGGCGCGCGCCATCTGCTGATAGTGCAGATCGGCAAATTCCGCGCGGCGGGCGTTGTAGCCTGTGGTGTTCATGTTCGCGAGGTTGTTCGAGATCGTTTCGACCCGCATCTGCTGCGCCGTCATGCCTGTGGCTGCGATTTTTAAAGCACGCATATCAGAATCTCCTTGTGCAAATCAGCGCATCAGCGCGTCGAGGGCCCCGCGCACCCGCGCATCCTCGGTTTCCAGAAAGCTTTGACCCAGCTCATAGGCGCGCTGAATCTCGATCATGCGCGTGACCTGTTCGATCGCATTCACGTTGGACCCTTCCAGAAAGCGGTGCAGGACAACGGGCTCATCGACCGGGTCAACATCGCCCTGAGGCCGAAAACGCGTGTCGCCCTCGCGAACCAAAGTCTTGGGATCCGCCACCCGATAGATACCGATCTGCCCCAGCAACTGCCCATTCACGCTGAGCGTTCCATCTGCACCGACATCGATGCTCGCCGCATCCGGGGGAATGAAAACTGGTGATCCATTGCTGTCCAGCACGGCCGAGCCATCCGCGGCAACCAGATCGCCCTGCGCATTTGGTGTGAAACTGCCCGCCCGCGTCAGGCGATTGCCGTCGGGCGTTTCGAGCATGAAGAATCCCTCACCCTCGATGGCAAAGTCGAACTGCCCTCCGGTCTCGGTCAACACACCTTGCTGCAAGGAGGTATTGCGCGCCTCGGCCCGGCTCATGGACAGGGATGGCGTGTTCGGCATACCGCGGATGAATTCCGAGAACACCAGCCCCTGCTGGCGATAGCCGGTGGTATTGGCATTGGCGATGTTGTTCGCGACCAGCCGCATTTCGTTCATCAGCCCGGATTGACGGGATAGGGTGACATAGGCGGTGTCCATCAGCGACCTCCGGCGATCAGTGGCACCAAAGTGCCCGTAAAAAAGGTGACGAGGGTCTGAGTCATGAAGCCCATGGAAATCCAGAACACGACGACGATGGCGATCAGCTTGGGCACGAAGGTCAGGGTCATTTCCTGAACCGAGGTCAGAGCCTGGAACAGGCCAATGACCAGCCCCGACACCAGCGCCACGGCCAAAATGGGGACCGAGGTGATCACCGCGATCCACAACGCCTGACGCACGATGTCATAGAACAGACCTTCGCTCAGCATCGCTCAGACCGGCATCCGCAGGATTTCCTGATAGGCTTCGACCACCTTGTTGCGCACGATAACGGCGGTTTCGACGGCCAGTTCGGTTTGCGCCAATGCCTGCACCAGCGCATGTGGGTCCGCTTGTCCTGTCATTGCGGCCTGAGACATCTGCTCACTATGTTTCAGCGTGGCTGCAAAGTCCTGAAAGGACGTGCGCATCCCCTGCGCCATCGCGCCGTGATCGGGGTCAGCCTGCGTGGCGGGGCGTGCACCGGCATAGTTCTGCACGGCGGTCAGGGATCGGATATCCATTCTGGCGTTCCTTTATTTCCGGAGTAATTCCATTAGCGACGACGACATCTTGCGCGTCTGATCGAACATCTTGAGGTTGGCCTCATAGCTGCGCTGCGCTTCGCGCGCGTCAGCGATCTCGATCATCAGATCGACATTCGAGCCCAGATAATGACCGCTTTCATCCGCCATGGGATGGCTTGGGTCGTGCACACGCTGCAGATCGCGACGATCCAGTTGCACGCGCCCGGCCTGCACCATGGCTTTGCCGTCCTGCTGTACGGTTTCAAACGGCACCGTCTTACGTCGGTACCCAGGCGTATCCGCGTTCGAGATATTCTCGGACACATGACGCAGTCGGGCCGCCTGTGCGCGTAGAGCACTGGCCGAGGCGGTGAGGGAGTGGGAAAAATCGCTCATCTCACCCTCCGCTTACCCGCGGCCCAAACTGGTGCGCAGAATGTTCATCGAAGACTTATAGATTGCCAGCGCGCGATCATGCTGCCGCTTGACGTCGACGGCTTTCAGCATCTCTTCTTCCAGTGACACGCCGTTGCCGTTCGGATCACCACTTGGGTCGGCTGCGAACTCGGCCCAGCTGTGCCCTGCCTGTCCGCCGCCATTCAGATGCCCTTGCCTCGTGGCCATCATCTGAGTTTGCGGACCGGTCATTTCGAAGGCTGATTTGAAGGCCTCGATATCGCGGGGCTGGTATCCCGGCGTATCTGCATTGGCCATGTTGCGCGCAATGACAGCCTGCCGTTGCCCGGCATGGGTTGCCATAGCGTGCGCTGTCTTAAAGACGTTCAGGTCATAGAACATCGGGGCTTCTCCCTCGACCGATTTCAATCAAGGCTTAACCCCGATTCCTTTAGAAACAGTTTTCAGAACTCAGTTGGAGAACCCACGATGTCAGCCCTCGACCCGATGCTTCTGAAATACGAATTCGACCGGATGACCACGGTACGTCATGTCGGACTGGTATCTGGTGTGGCGAAAGGCACCATAGAAATCAGTGGGTTGAACCATCAGGCCCGCATCGGAGACTTGCTGACCTTGCACCGCCGATCCGGGCCCGATTTGGGTGGCGAGGTACTGCACGTGGGCGCAGACCACATTCATATGCTGCCCGGTGGTGCAGCCGATGGGGTGAGCCTGGGGGACAGGGTGATTCTGAACCCATCGCCGAGTTTTGCGCCCGGGATGCATTGGCTGGGTCGTGTGATCGACCCGTTCGGTAAACCGCTGGATGGCAAACCGCTTTTGGGTGGTACGCAGGAACGCGACATCATGCACCCCCCGCCCACCGCTGTTGACCGCAAGCCATTGGGGGAACGGATGGCGACCGGTCTTGCCGCGCTCAACACCATGCTGCCCATCGTGCGCGGGCAGCGCATTGGTCTGTTCGCGGGTTCGGGCGTCGGGAAATCGACCCTGCTGGCCACCTTGGCGCGATCAATGCAAGCCGATGTGGTCGTGGTTGCTTTGGTGGGTGAGCGCGGGCGCGAGGTGAATGAGTTTGTCACCCATGCCCTTGGCCCTGAGGCGATGAAACGGTCGGTTGTAATTGCAGCTACGTCAGATCAATCTGCCTTGGCGCGGCGGCGATGCGCCTGGTCCGCCATGTCGGTGGCCGAACATCTGCGCGATCAGGGGTTAAGCGTCCTGTTTCTGGCCGATTCGATCACCCGCTTTGCCGAGGCGCATCGTGAGATTACCGTTGCGATGGGTGAAGCTCCTTCGCTGCGCGGTTTCCCTCCTTCGGTCACGCCCCTGATCTCAAAGCTCTGCGAACGCGCCGGCCCCGGCACGCCTGAACAAGGTGACATCACCGCCGTTTTCAGCGTTCTGGTCGCCGGATCAGATATGGACGAACCCGTCGCCGACATTCTGCGCGGGGTGCTGGACGGGCATATCGTGCTCAGCCGTGAGATCGCCGAACGTGGTCGCTTTCCCGCGATTGATCTCAGCCGGTCGGTATCTCGATCCCTTCCAGCGGCGGCGACCGAGGCCCAGAATCAGATGATCACCGAAACCCGCAAGCTGATCGGCAGCTACGAACAATCCGAAGTGATGATCAAAGCAGGGCTTTATACCGAAGGCGCTGATCCGGTTCTGGATCAAGCCGTCAAAGTGCATCAGGAGTTGGATGACTTCCTGGGGAAAGCCGATCCTGAAGGGATTGAAAACAGCTTCAATTGCCTATCCGTGATTCTGCGCCGCGCCTCAACCAGCTTGCCGATGTAAGGCGAAATCCAAACAGTTTTAAGTATTAAACGGGCATTAAGACCTGCGCTGCTAAATCTTTATCCGGGTGATAAAAAAGGTGGTGGAGATGGGTGCGCAGACCAATGCGGCGCCAATCATCATCAAGAAGAAGCGTGTGTCGGGTGGCGATGGCCATCACGGTGGCGCGTGGAAGGTCGCGTATGCTGACTTCGTCACGGCCATGATGGCCTTCTTCATGTTGATGTGGCTGCTGAACGCAACGACCGAAACACAACGCAAGGGGCTGGCGGATTACTTTTCGCCTGCTATCCCGATCAGCCCCGATTCAGGCGGGGGTGACGGGGCGTTTGGCGGCAACAGTGTATTTTCAGAAGAAACTCTGGTGATGGATGGCAAAGGGGCCACCGCGCGGTTTCCGACCGATGCGCGCAAAGCCCGCGGGACCACTGGTTTAGACGCCGATGGCAAGGGGGCCAAACAGGATTTCTCGACGCTAGAGGCGCAGCTTTTAGGTCGCACGGGCGAAAGCGTGGTGTCGGACAAGCTGTTGAAACACATCGTCACCCGAGTGACGGATGAGGGCCTGATCGTCGAGCTGTTCGATACCGAAGATCAGCCCTTGTTCGAATCGGGTACCAACAAGCCCACACAGGTGATGCGGGCGCTGGCCTTGCTGATCGCACGGGCATCAGATCTGGTCACCAACCCAATAGCCGTAGAAGGCCACGTCAGCGCCTCTCCGGTGGTTCTGGCCCATGATCCAGCGTGGGAGGTGTCGACATCGCGCGCCCAGTCCATGCGCCAAATGCTGCAAGATAAGGGCGTTTCGCCACCCCGGCTGGATCGGGTGGCGGGCCATGCCGACCGTAAATTACACAGCGATGACCCGATGGCCCCTCGTAATAACCGGATCGAGGTGATTTTTCTGCGTGATCCCTAAAGGATAGAACGCATTTTACCTGTTAGCGCGCTGTTAAGGGGCAGTGCGTTAGCTGTTGCATCACTGAATGACGCAACAGAAGGGCGTGCCGATGACAATTTCCTCTTCGCTAAATGCCGGTGTCGCCGCGCTGAAGGCCAATGCCAACAGGCTGGCGACGATTTCCGACAACATCGCGAACTCGTCGACCTTCGGCTATAAACGGGTCGAGACGGATTTTCATTCCATGGTCACCTCGGGCCAGGGCGGCAGCTATTCCGCCGGCGGCGTCAGGACCACCAGTCAACGTATGATCGACCAGCGCGGCTCACTGGTAACAACGAACAACTCAACCGATTTGGCAGTACGTGGCCGTGGGATGTTGCCGGTACGCTCAAGCTCGCAAATCGCGGGCGGCTCGAACGAGATGCTGCTGACCACGACCGGTTCGTTTCGCACCAATGACCAAGGCTATCTGGTCACCGAATCCGGGCTGGTTCTGCTGGGGTGGCGCGCAAACTCAGATGGTACAATTCCCCCGGTTCCACGCGATACGCCCGCCGCGTTAGAACCCGTCCAGCTAAGCGTCAATCAACTGTCAGGCGCACCAACAACGCAAATGAACCTGAGGATGAACCTACCCGCGACGGCCACTGACGCTGGCGCACCCGGCGACACGCAGCCTCTATCGGTCGAATACTTCGATAATCTGGGCAAATCCGAGAGTATTGATATCGAACTGGTTCCAACCGTCCCGGCGACAGGCTCCAGCAACGAATGGACAATGATCTTGCGCGACTCGGCATCGGGCGGCGCCGTGATCGGGGAATATACACTCACCTTTACCGACAGTCGCACCGCCGGTGGGACATTGGCAAGTGTGACGGCCGTTTCGGGTGGGGCTTACGATCCAGCCACCGGCAGTGTTGTCGTCAGTGTGGCGGGCGGCCCGATGGAGGTAAACATCGGCCTGATCGGCGACGCGGATGGCATCACGCAATTGTCCGACACTTTCGCCCCGGTTTCCATCACGCGCGATGGCGCTGCGGTTGGCACCATGACCAGCGTTCAAGTGGACGAAAAGGGTTATGTATACGCGCTTTACGATACCGGCGTAAGCCGCCGTATGTTCCAGATCCCGCTGGCGGATGTCCCCAATCCCAACGGCCTTACAGCACTGGACAGTCAGACCTACGCGCCCTCACGCGATAGCGGGACCTTCTTCCTGTGGAATGCGGGTGAGGGCCCAACTGGCTCGCTGATCTCATTCGCGCGCGAGGAATCAACAACCGATGTCGCGACCGAGCTGACATCATTGATCCAAACCCAGCGCGCGTATTCCTCGAACGCGACGGTGATCCAGACCGTGGATGAGATGTTGCAGGAAACAACGAACCTCAAACGGTAACACCGGATTTCGACCATAGATAAGGAGCAGCGCCATGAACATGTCGACAGCTTTACATAACGCTTTGGGCGGTCTGACGGCGGCCAGCCGCGGCGCTGCCGTCGTGTCCGGCAACGTCGCCAATGCACTCACGCCCGGTTACGCGCGCCGGTCACTGGAACTGACCACCAGCCCAATCTCGGGCAATGGTGTGCGCACTGTCGGCGTGATCCGTCATCAAGATCCGGTCCTGGTTGCCAATCGGCGCGCCACCGACGCCGATCTGGCACAGCAATCTTCGTTGACGGCGTTTCAGTCGCAAGTCGCAAACCTTGTCGGTCCCGCGGATGATGCAACGTCACTGGCCGCGCGACTTGCGGCCTTCGATGGCAGCCTGATCACTGCCGCCAGCCTGCCGGATTCGGCCCAACGGCTCGATCAAGCAGCCCGCGCGGGCCGCGATCTGGCCAATGAACTGAATGCCGCGTCCGAAGGCGTGCGACAGGCGCGCTCGGATGCGGATCGGCGGATCGGGGCACAGGTGGAAAGCCTGAACCAGACGCTGAAGGATATTGAAGATCTCAATGCAAAGATCCCGGCCATTCGCAATTCAGGCGGCGACATCGGCGCCTTACAGGATCAGCGTCAGATCCTGATTGATCAGGTGAACACACTGATCCCGGTCAACGTGATTCCGCGCGACAACGATCAGGTTGCGCTCTATTACGATGGCGGGCTGATCCTGCTTGAAGGAAAAGCATCAGAGTTTGCCTTCACCACCTCCGGCGAAACTAAGCCCCATATGACGGTCGACAATGGGCTGTTGTCGGGCCTGGAAATGAACGGAAACCCCATTCGTACCAGCGGCGATACAGCACAAATACGGGGCGGGGCGTTAGCCGCTGAATTTACCATCCGGGATGAACTGGCGGTTGAAGCCCAGCTGCAATTGGATACGGTCGCGCGGGATCTCATTGAGCGCTTTGAAACGCCAGGTCTCGACCCAACAGCAGCCGCAACGGATCCGGGGCTGTTCACCGATGATGGCAGCCGGTTCGATCCTGCCATGGTCACCGGGCTGGCCGCACGCCTGTCGCTGAATACGATCGTTGACCCGGATGCCGGAGGCGACAGTTGGCGGCTACGTGCTGGCCTTGGCGCAGCCACGCCGGGAGACCCAGGCGATTCAACACAGCTGCAAGCTTTTGGCGCAATCCTGAACGACGCAAGACCTGTTCCAGGTTCCCTGTTTGGCACCGGCAACCTGCGCGCAGCCGAAGTGACTGAGGCGTTGCTGTCTGACGCAGGCGCGCAGGCACACCGGGCCGAACAGCGCAAGACCTTCGCAACCGGTGCGCAGCAGCAGATGGCCCAGATCGAAGCTGAACAAGGCGTGGATACGGATCAGGAACTGCAGCGTCTGATGCAGATCGAACAGGCCTATTCCGCCAATGCAAGGGTGATGACGGTCGTCGATGAACTTATGGAAACACTGCTGAGGTTGTAAGAATGACACTGACCGCAATTGGCGATCTGGCGCGCGGCATGACGTTGCGCACACGTGCCTCTGAGATCAAAACCCAGATCGAAACCCTGTCTTACGAGATGTCCAGCGGTAAGGTTCAGGATGTGTCGGAACATCTTGGCGGCGATCTTTCGCATCTTCTGGATCTTGATCGCAATCTTGTCCGGCTGGATGCCTACAAGATCGCAACGTCCGAGGCCGGATTGTTCACCGATGTGATGCAGCAAAGCCTGACCACCTTTGACGAATCTTTGGGTGAGATGTCGGCCAGCTTGCTGGCCTTCGGCACCGCAAATCAGACCGTGACGCACGAACAGGCCTCGGTTCAGGCGCGGAATGAGCTGGACACGATGATCTCGGTCCTGAACACACGGGTCGGCGGGCGCAGCCTGTATTCGGGCGTGGCAACGGATGTCTCACCGCTGGCCACAGCCGAAACCCTTCTGACCGTGCTTGAGGCCGAGCTTGCTGGCCTAACCACAATGACCGACATCCGCACGGCAGCCGAGAACTGGTTCAATGATCCAGCCGGATTTGACGCTGTCATCTACCAGGGATCGGACACGCCCTTGGCACCGATGCAGATTGCAGAAAATGAGCGGATTTCCATCCCGATCACCGCAACCGATCCGGCGTTCAAGGCGGCTTTGCGCGACACCGCACTGGCCGCGCTGGCATCGGAAGACGCGCTGGGATGGTCCCCAACGCTGCGAACAAGCCTGTTCACGCAGCTGGGTGTCGATCTGGCCAACGCAAAAGATGAAACGGTCAAGCTAAGGGCCGAGGTCGGCGCTGCCGAGGCCCGAGTCGAACAAGCCGCTACCCGAAACGCGGCATCGCGCATGGGCTTTGAGTACAGCCGGAATTCCCTGATCGCAGCCGACCCTTATCAAACAGCGGCACAGCTGCAGACCGTGCAGTTTCAACTGGAAAGCCTTTATTCGGTTACGGTCCGCAATGCCAACCTGTCGCTGGTGAATTTCCTGAGATGAGAATTCTTGCTTTCCTCTTGATCCTTTTTCTTCCCGGTCTTGCCTCAGCGGGTGCAATTCGGCTGAAAGACCTTGTGGATTTCGACGGTGTCCGCGGCAACGATCTGGTCGGATATGGCTTGGTCGTTGGCCTGAATGGTACGGGCGACGGCCTGCGCAATTCGCCGTTTACCGAAGAGATCATGTCCAACATCCTTGAACGTTTGGGTGTGAACGTTACTGGCGAAGACTTCCGGCCCAAGAACGTCGCGGCCGTTCTGGTGACAGCCAGCTTGCCCCCATTCGCGCGCGTTGGCGGCCAGATTGACGTAACCGTTTCTGCGATCGGCGATTCCGGCAGCCTGCTTGGTGGGACCCTTATTATGACCCCATTAAATGCGGCGGATGGTCAGATTTACGCTGTGGCGCAAGGCACGGTTTTGGCAGGTGGGGCGGTTGCCGAAGGCGAGGCCGCCTCGGTCGTACAAGGTGTTCCAACCTCTGGCGTGATCCCCTCGGGCGCGCGGGTCGAACGAGAAATTGACTTCGACCTTTCGGCCCTTACGCAAATGCGTCTTGCCTTGCGTGAGCCGGACTTCACCACCGCCGGGCGGATCGAAACTGCGATCAATACAGAGTTCAACCGCGCGGTGGCCATAATGCGGGATTCCGGTACGGTCGAGCTGAATATTGCGGCCACGCAATCGGTATCAACCGCCCATGCGATTGGGCGGATTGAAAATATCCTTGTTGAACCGGAAACCAAAGCACGCGTGGTGGTTGATCAAAGATCGGGCACTATCGTCATGGGGCAGGAAGTCCGTATATCACGGGTCGCGGTTTCACAAGGAAACCTAACATTGACCGTGGAAGAGGCGCCCATTGCCGTTCAACCCAACCCGTTTGCCCGAGGCGAGACCGTCGTGGTGCCTCGCACCGTCGCCGGGATCGAGGAAGAAGAAGGCACAGGCTTGGCTGAAATCCCCGAGGCCACGACCTTGTCCGAGGTTGTCGCCGGGCTGAACGCGCTCGGCGTGTCGCCCCGCGATATGATCGACATCCTGAAGACGATCAAAGCCGCCGGCGCGCTTCACGCAGAGTTCATTGTACGCTGATAACGGCCACGCCTTACTTAGTTTTCCAGCTGTCCAACCAGCGGCGGAATCCCTTCTGCCGCTCCTCAATCGCATCACCCGCCGCATAGAGACTATCCTCGACACCATCGAGCATCGGATCGATGCGGCGCTGCCGGAACCTGCGCCAGCGCACCCAGATCGCCCAGATAATGGCAAAGAAAACGGTCAGGAAGATGATATTGAACCATGGGATCAGGCGCACATCCGGGCCATCTACATGTTTTAGAGAAACCGCATTGGGAAAAATCGACATAAATTCGTTGCGCCAGCCATAATGAGTCACCGCAACCCAGTCAGGGTCATCCTTATCCGAAATCGCATCATTGGCCTCTGTGTAAAGATTAGCAGTATCGAACTTAAAATAAAGCGGCCAACCCCAGCTAGTGTCTTCGTTTCTGTAAACGATCGGCTTGCCATTTGCGCGCACCGCCTGGATGAACTGAACATCGCGGTTCGACAGGCTGGTCGATTGATCATCCGGCTCGGACCAGAAGATCCGGGTCCAGTCGTTCAGATCTTGCCGCTCTTCGTAAGTGTTCACGATCCGCACGATATCGCGCTGTGGCAGGGAGTACTGCAGAACGACCGCAATCGTGCCCCAGAAGATGATGATAAACGCCCATTTCACATAGGCCATGCCGTAATCCTCACATATAATTCACGATGTAGATCAATGCGCCGATTGCCACCCAAGGGACAATATACACCGCCAGGATCAGTTTGCGCCGGAACGAATTGTCATAGACGTGCAGCCCGCGTTCCACAAAGGCCTCTTTGTTTCCCTGTTTGCCCTTCTCGTCCCACCACGTCTCAAGCTTGCGACGGCGGACGCCGCGCGAATAGAGCGACAGCGCGAAATAGGCAATTGTCTGCAGAACCAGCAGGACCAGAAACAGGCGCATCGCTCCGAACATATCAACTCCTCCCGACTGCACCCCAAGGTCCGACCCGCGCGATGATTGTATCGCTGACACGATCTTCTCCGCTCATGTCCGGTTCATGACCGAACAGAGCCGCACGGGCACCGGATTTATCCACTTGATACTCGCGGGCCAGAAACTCGGCAACATAGGCCTTTTTGGCCTCGGGCCACGTGGCATAGGTTTTGTAGAACAGCTCTTTGTGACAGATGAACATCTGGCGAGGATCAAGCGGAGCCAGTTCGGACAGCAACATATTCACCAAATCGCGGTACGGCGTATCCGCGGCGCGCAACGTGTAGAAATACGCCGGATGGTCCGAGGTGATCCGCGGCCAAGGCCCACCATCCGTCGCCCAGCGCAAGAGTTGGGCGAGACCGTGATATGCCTCGGGCAAGCGATCCGAGTGGTTTCGCGCCAAACGCCTCATATCGCGGCGATCCAGCCCCATCAGATCAACATCAGCATCTGCGGCGGCGGCAACGGTCAGGAAATCCATCTTTTGTTGAAGGATCGCCGCCGCATCCACGCCGCGCGCCTTCACGATGGGTTCCACCAGATCGTTATAGTCGAGGAATTTAGCAATCTGGTTACGTTGAGACGGGTCAAACGTATATTTGATTTTCAGATCATCAGGCTTTTCGCCCATGCAAATCGCCGCCGGGTGATCCATGTCCGGGAACAGGTACAGCCCGCCGAAATGCGCCGTCCAGAAGTTGCGCTGCTCAAACGCCGTGTGGCGGAGGTGGACCGGGTTGCGGGTGACGTCTCCGGTTTCTTTCGCCGTTTCGATCATCCGGGCGATCAGCACGTCATCGAACCAGGCATCCTCGGCGGTTTTGAACTGTTCGACCATGCCCGCCAGCTGCTCGGCCTTGCGCAGAGTGCCGCCTGCGGTATCGGCCTCAATCTCGATCTTGCGCAAGTTCAGCAGATCATTGGCCGTGGTGAGTTTGAAGACCGAGTTCACCAGCTCTCCGGCCACCGCATCGGTGGCGGTCAGGGCAAACAGCTGCGCCTCGTTCATCTCGATGAATTCACGCAGAATATCACGCGAGGTCGAGAATTTGACGTTCAGCAAAGGCGCGCGTTTCTGTTCGGTCGTCAGCAGGATGAACTGCCGGTTGACCCCATTGGGATTGAGGTAGAGCGGGTCGTCCAGCTCAATCCCCACCTCCGGCGAATAGCCCGAGATATCCACATGGAAGTCCGTCAGAGCCGTGGTCCTGCCCGCCAGATGCTGCAGCGCGCGATTATACCGCTCGACTAAGGCCGGGCTGGAGATGTGGACGAGATTGCCGAACATCAGGCCTTTTTTGATGAGGCGGATCATGACATTTGCCTTTCCGCGCAACGGTAGCGATGCGCCCGGCCCGAGGGTGGGTGCGGAACGCGCCCGCCCTGGGGGGCGGGTCGGGCGCGTCGCGGCTGCGCCGCGATTATTAACTGTGTCAAAGCTAAACTTGTCATTTCGAAACTCGCCGCCAAAAATAGTACAATACTGTGGCGGCCACGCACAAAATGCCTGCAATTGTCAGAAAGCCAAAAAACACTTCGCTTGGAGGGTCCGTCACTGAGCATGTGCGAACAATACGAAAGTTCTCAGGTGATAAACCCCTCCAACCGCAAATCGTTACGGTCATGAAAAACGCTGGAACGAAAGAAAATATCGCGACGACGATGGCTAGTCGGAAAATACTCACCCCTTCCCCTCCAAATACCGCCGCTTGGCCTCTTCCATCCGGCCCATCTCGCGGACGGCGTTTTCGATGGCGACCTCGTCGCTCTTGTCGGCATAGCGGAACTCGCTGTCGGCGTAGCGGTTGATCTCCTGCATCACCATGTCCACAGTGATCGGCTGGCGCAGGTCCTCGATCATGGCCTTCTTGGTGTCGTAGTCGCGGAACAGGAACAAGTCGGGGTTTTCCATCCATTCGTCGGGCAGTTCGAAATCCATCGCGCGGACCTTGACCGCGTCGGTGATGTTCTTGATCGCGCGGCCGGTGAAGCGCTCATCCGCCTGCTGGATCGCCTTGAGGTAGGTGCCCAGCTTGGCGATCGTGTCCATCTGGCCGATCTCGCCGGAGACCCGGTCATAGACCTGCAGCAGGGCGTCCTCATGCGGGCGGGAATGGCTTTCGAAACTGGCGGCGACGGCCTTTTTGATCTCCTGCGCGGCATAGGCGTCGTGCTCGCCCAGCGGGATATCGTGGTTGCGGCCCATCAGCAGGTGCAGGATGTCGATGTAGTCCTCGCGCGTTTGCGGCCCGTCCACCAGAAACCGCGCACCGGCCCGCTGGCGCAGCGCGTCGTCCACATTCTCGGGGTAGTTCGAGAACATGCCAAAGGTGCAGTTGCCGCGCACGACGGTGTTGGCACCGGCAAAGCTCTCCATCAGCACGGCGGTGATTTCCAACTG
The DNA here is from genome assembly GCA_039818265.1 of Pseudomonadota bacterium. Taxonomy (GTDB): domain Bacteria; phylum Pseudomonadota; class Alphaproteobacteria; order Rhodobacterales; family Rhodobacteraceae; genus Ruegeria. Next base: position 75,080 of record JBCBUG010000011.1, read on the forward strand.
CCCCGCGCTGGACTGACGGTCGCCGCGCTTGCCCGCCAACTGGTCGATATCGTCGATTGTGCCAAAGCCTATAACCGAGGGGTCGATGATCGTGTTGATAAAGGCCTTGGCGTTCTGGCCGGATTTGCCCTGATAGCTGTCGATATTGTCGGTGCTCAGGTTCTGATAGCGGAACGGATAGCCCGCGTTCTGACAATAGTCGTTGATCAGCCCGGCCATCATCTGGATCAGGGTGGTCTTGCCGGTGCCCGGTTTACCGTCACCCATGAAGGTGAAGATGAACCCGCCGAGTTCCGCGAACGGGTTCAGGCGGCGGTCGAAATCATAGGCCATCACCATCTTGGCCAGCTTCATCGCCTGATACTTGGCGATATGGTTACCCACCACCTCGTTCGGTTTCTTGAACGTCATGGTGAGCGTGGTTGATTTGGCCTTGGAGGCCGGTTCAAACCCCCGGATCGTCAGATCATCGGCCTCAATATGCCAGGCCGCGTTTTGGAACGGGGCCAGATGGCCTGCGGATTGGGCGCGCAGGGCTGACTTCTCCATCAGTTGCTCGGCATAGGCGCTGGTGGCCGCGATCAGATGGGCGTCATCGGGCGCGTGTTTCGCCAGCATCTGGTCCAGCTCCCAAAGCGCACCATGCAGGGCAAGCTGGCCATTGTCAGTAAGGACCTCTTCGATCTCGCCGATATCAACGGTGGTCTCTCCCAGATGCGAGGACATCAGATAGGCCAGCGCATTGCCGAAGGTATGAGATATAATCAGCGCTTCAGCTGTCAGCAATTCCGAAAACTCGGACTTGCGCGCGACAGGTAGATCCCCCGCCAGATTGGCCCGCTTCAAATCCGCCAACGGAGTCTGCTCCGCATAGGCATCGGCCACAGCCAGCGCGATGGCGATCGCGCGCCGAATGGTCTGCTGCGCTGTGGCCTGAGGGGGAGAAACCAACGTATCGCCATCATCCGAGGCCTCGATCCGCTCTAACAGATGCACCCCATCCGCCCGCGCAGTTCGGCGTGTCACTAACCCCGGAGTCGTCGACCGAAAGCGACGCCCGGTGGATATACCCGGCGAGCGTTCAACAGTTGCTTCCAGGGCTTTGGCAATCCGCGGCGCATGTTCGAACCCGTTCAACAAGGCCGTCGCCGCCGGGTAATGCTTGCGAATGTCGTCTTCGCGCAATTCCATCTGATCTGACGTCAAACTCATCTCAAAAACCGCCCTTGCTTCTTCTGTTCAAAAATACCTCCGCCGGAGGCAAATAAACTAATAGCGCAGCACCTGCCCGGCCTTGCTAACCACGAATTTGCGCACATCGGCAAAGCCCGGAGGGTTTCGCTCAGCCAGCACCTGAAACGGGCGCTGGGGCAGAATGATCGAGCGCTGCGTGCGCGTCGCCCCGGTTTCGGGCCCCTGCCCGCCAAACGGGTCCAACGCAAACACCTCGCGCTCGACGGTCGAGAACCACCCCGCGCGCTCCTCGATCACCTCTTCGCTTTCCAGCTCCTCAGTCGTCCAGGCCAGCGCCCAGTCCTGCCCCTGAGGCGCCTGCGCGTCCTCCAGCACCTGCCGCAAGGGGCCGGATTGCTCGGTAAAGGCTGAGGAATACATCGGACCCACATGGATGCGGCGCAGGTGTTTGGGATGCAGGTCGTCAAAATCCTGATCAAAGCCCTTGGCAATCGTCACCAGTTTCAACCCACCTAAAGATTGCGCCATCAGATGCGCCTGCACCTCGGGCCAGCGGCGTTGATCCTTGGGCAGGGCCGTCTTGCCACTGTCCTCCAACTGCATCAGGTAGATGACCGGCAGGTTGATCTGACTGTCATAAACCGCCCAATGGATCATGAACTTGCGCCGCTCGCCTTCGTTCCCGACCCAGTGGCATTCGGGATCGTTGCGGGCCCAGAACAGCTGACCTTTCAGCAATTCCTCGTAATAGAGCCTTTGCGACAGCGCAAATTGCAGCTTGGTGGGGATTTCCTGATCCCCGATGATGGTCCGCACCATGTCAGTTTTCAGGTCATCTTCCGAGGGCATGTTCGCCAAATGCACCTGCGCCTGCTGCGCGTCATTGGCCATAGTCAACAATTCAGCCGCCACCGGGAACCCGCTGTCGCGCTTGTCCATGGCGAGGCTGCCAAAGAACCGCCCCGTATCGCGCCCGACCAGCAGGTATTTCATGGACAGCGCGCGGAAGGTGTAGAGCAGCCCCGAGAGGTAGCGCGACACGATCCGCACCTCTTGCTTGCTGATCGCACCCTCCGCCTCCATCGTTGCGGCCACACGCAGGAGATGGACGGCGATCACCTCAAATTTGCGGAAATAGCGGCGCGAGGCAAAAGTGTCGGTCAGGCCGACATGGTCTTGGGTGGGGTCATTTGCCAACTGCTTTCTCCCACAGCCTACGAACGTCCGCAGACGCTATCTGGCGCTGTTTACGAGCGGAACCCACTAAGTCCGCTGGAGAAGAATGGTGGGCGCGTTGCCACAGGATTCCACATTTCTGAATTATGCCGACGTAAGCAGGGCCAACAAACCTCGCCATTTGCCAAACCAGAAAGGCCAAACAAACCGGAGAAAGCAATATTATCGAAACTCCCATCGCAGTTTCACTACTGCCCGTAATCCAAAGCGTTAGCGCAAAGCCAAACGCGAATACTGCAACCAAAGGTAAAGCAAAAAGAAAGTACCAACCTACGACGTATGCCATCGCAAGCACTGCGCCGAAGATGCCACTAATCCAACGAATGGGCGACCAATCTAACTGCTCTGACCGGTTTGTATCTACTCGGCCCAAGCTCAACCCCCATACAAATTCTTATCATGCTTCTCGACAATCGAGGCAAAGCGCCGAGCGAACCGCTCATCCGCCTTGGCCTTTTTCTCCAACACGTCGCGGGCAAAGACCATGTGGTCCTCATGCGCCTCAAGCATGTCGGCCATTTTCTGGTTGGTCGCGGTGCCGATGGCGGCCATGGCGGTTTGCGCCTCCTGGTCGGTCTGCACGCCGATCTCGTTTATGCGGTGGGCCACGTCCTGCTGCTGTGCCGTTTTCAGCGACTTGGTCAGGGCATCATACAGCACCACGCGCTGCTGCGTGTCTGTCTGCAACTTGTTGATCAGCACCATTTGCGTCGCCGCCTGGTTTTGCAGCGAGTCGACCCAGGTCTTGCCCTTTTCGATGTAGCGCTCTAGCGTCTGAGACTTGGCCAGCTTGACCTGCTCTTCCTGAACCTTGGCGTTGTACTGCTTGTTCAACTCGGCCAGCTCGGTTTCCAGCTGAGTGCGCGCGGCGGCGTCTTGTTCGACACTGATCTTGTTCTCCAACGTTATGATCGTCGGGTCCATACCCTGAATTTCGGCGCGCAAAGCCTCCAGCTCGGCCACCGTCGCCTCACGGTCATCCAGCGTGACGGTCAGGTTGTCCTCGACCTTGACTCGCTGGTCCTCCAAGACGGACAGTTGCCCCTCCAGCAGTTTGACGATCACGTCGGATTTGGCGATCAGGTCCTGCAGCTTGTCATCGATATTGGCCGTGCGCATCCTCTCTTGCCGCATCGACTCGGATTTGCCCTTCGAGAAGACACCGACAAACGACTCCCACCCAGTTTTCGAGCGCATCTCGTCGAAATCCTTTGAGAACGCGCTGGTGACATCATCCAGACCCATGATCAGCTCGGCGATATTGGCGTTCATCACCTCTGTGTGAGAGTGCACGTCTTCAAGCGTGGCGTTTTCGATGTCGAGATCCGCCTCGGCCGTGCCGATCTTGGCGCGGGCCGCTTCGATCCGTGACGTCAGATTCTGGATCTGCGACTGGCTTTCGCGCACTTTGCTTTGCGTTTCTTCAATCAGCGCTTCAAATTGCTGGTTCGACATCTCTGTTGTCCCTTTTTTATCTAATTACCCAATAAGATAGGGAATGTTACGAGTATTTACATCCCTTTGGGCCGAATTTTCCCCCGGACTTTGACAAACTCGCATCGAAAAAGATAGGTCCGAAGCTGCCCGACAGCGATTGAAATTTGATCAAATCTGGAATGATCCGATGGCCATAGTGGACATAGACATTCCTCACCCCACCTGATTGAGTGCGCGCAACACTTGAACTGCCGGAGGCTGACCCATGCTGGACGCAACAACCGATCTGAAATCCATCCTGAAAAACCCTGACCTGCTGGTGACCAAGGCCTATATCGGCGGGCAATGGGTGGACGGGGACAATGGCACCTTTGCGGTCACCAACCCCGCACGCGGGGACGTCGTGGCCGAAGTTGCAGACCTCAGCCGCGCTCAGGTGGCCGGGGCAATTGCACAGGCTGAAGCGGCGCAAAAGGAATGGGCCAAGCTGACCGGCAAGGAACGCGCTGTGATCCTGCGGCGCTGGTACGACCTGATGATGGAAAATGCCGAGGATCTGGGCAAGATCCTGACTGCTGAACAGGGCAAACCGCTGGCCGAGGCGGTTGGCGAAATCGGTTATGGCGCATCCTTCATCGAGTATTTCGGGGAAGAGGCCAAGCGGGTCCATGGCGAGACCATTCCGGGCCATCAGCGCGACAAGCGGATCATGGTGCTGAAACAACCTATCGGGGTCGCCGCTTCGATCACACCGTGGAACTTCCCGAATGCGATGATCACCCGCAAGGCAGGCCCGGCTTTGGCTGCAGGTTGCGCCTTTGTCGCGCGTCCGGCGGCGGAAACGCCCCTCTCGGCGTTGGTTCTGGCATTGCTGGCCGAACAGGCCGGCATCCCGGCAGGCGTGTTCAATGTCGTGCCATCCTCCAGCGCCAGCGAGGTCGGCAAGGAATTCTGCGAAAATCCCGGCGTACGCAAGCTGACCTTTACCGGCTCGACCGAAGTGGGGCGCATCCTGCTAAGGCAAGCGGCAGATCAGGTGATGAAATGCTCGATGGAACTGGGCGGTAATGCGCCGTTCATCGTGTTCGACGATGCCGATCTGGATGCCGCTGTCGAAGGCGCGATGATGTGCAAATTCCGCAACAACGGCCAGACCTGCGTTTGTGCCAACCGCATCTATGTGCAGGCCGGTGTTTACGACGAATTCGCAGCCAAGCTGAAGGCGGCTACCGAGGCGCTGAAAGTTGGCGACGGTCTGACCGAAGGCACCACAACCGGCCCGCTGATTAACGCCGAAGCCGTCGCCAAGGTCGAAGAGCATATCAAGGATGTCACCGACAAGGGCGGCGCAGTTTTGTCCGGCGGTTTGCCCCATGATCTGGGTGGCACCTTCTTCCAGCCGACCATTGTGACCGGCGTGACTCAGGACATGATGGTGGCGCAGGACGAAACCTTTGGCCCACTGGCCCCGCTGTTCAAGTTCGAGGATGAAGACGACGTGATCGCCATGGCCAATGACACGATCTTTGGTCTGGCCTCGTATTTCTATGCCAAGGATCTGAGCCGCGTCTACAAAGTGGCAGAGGCTTTGGAATATGGCATCGTGGGCGTGAACACCGGCATCATCTCGACCGAGCTGGGCCCGTTCGGCGGCGTAAAGCAATCCGGGCTGGGCCGCGAAGGCAGCCATCACGGCATGGAAGACTATCTGGAAATGAAATACATCTGCCTGTCGGTTTGATCTAATCTGGCTCCGGTGCGCAGCGCCGGGGCCATTTGGTTTGTCACAAAACTGCAAACAAACCGTCACATCCCTGCAATGACCTAAGGTCATCCCCATTTCATCCAAGTGAGAGGGGATACCTACCGATGTCATTGCGCTTTGTCTGCCTGACATCTGCCCTTGCCCTGACCGCGGGTCAGGCCATGGCAGAAATGAACTTCAACCGAATTGCATCTTTCCCGGTCGTCAAGAACATGGCCAAAGGCGCGGATACCACCCGCGAAACCTCGCCCGAGATCATTGCGGCTACCGCCGATGGGATGACGCTGGTTTATACCGACAGCCCGCTAGGCGTGATCGGTATGGTCAACATCACCGACCCGGCGAACCCCGCACCGCTGGGCGCGATGGAGGTGGGTGGCGAGCCGACCTCGGTTGGGATTGTTGGCACAACGGCCTTTGTGGGCGTGAACACATCGGAAAACTACACCGCCCCTTCGGGCAAGCTGATCTCGGTCGATATCGCGGACAAGGCGGAAACCGGCGCTTGTGATCTGGGCGGCCAACCCGACAGTGTCGCCATTTCGCCTGATGCCAGCTTTGTCGCCGTTGCGATTGAAAACGAGCGTGACGAAGACTTGAACGACGGTGTTATCCCGCAGCTGCCCGCCGGTTCGCTGGCACTGGTGCCACTGAAAGACGGCGCGCTGGACTGTTCGGGCATGAAGATGGCCTCACTGACCGGCCTGGCCGAGGTTGCCCCGCCTGACCCTGAGCCCGAGTTCGTTGACATCAACGGCCTTGGCGAAACGGTTGTCACCCTGCAGGAAAACAACCACATCGCGGTTGTCGATAAGGATGGCAATGTGATCAGCCATTTCACGGCAGGCGCGGTTGATCTAGAGGGCATCGACGCCACCGACGAACGCGGCGCGCTGATCTTCACCGAAAGCCAGCCCGGTCGCCTGCGCGAGCCCGACGCTGTGAAATGGATCGATGACAACCACTTCGCCACCGCCAATGAAGGCGACTACGAGGGCGGTTCGCGCGGCTGGACGATCTTCCATAAGGACGGCACCGTTGTTTATGAGAACGGCACCGATTTCGAGAAAGCCATCATCCAGATCGGCCACTACCCCGACAAACGCTCGGATAGCAAAGGTGTTGAGCCAGAAAGCGTGACAGCAGCGACCTTCGGCGGTACGCCGATGATCTTTGTGGGCGCCGAGCGCGCTTCGGTCGTGGGGGTTTATGACGCTACCGATCCGGCCAACCCGGTTCTGAAACAGTTGCTGCCCTCAGGCGTTGGGCCGGAAGGTTATGTGGCAATCCCCGAGCGCAATCTGCTGGTGTCGGCCAATGAAAAAGACCTGATCGAAGATGGCGGCCCGCGCGCGCATGTCTCGATCTTTGAATACCAAGACGCCCCCGCCAACTATCCGCATTTGACCTCCGCAGGTGCAGATGAGCTGATTGGTTGGGGAGCTCTGTCCGGTCTGGTGGCGGATGAAGACGGCATGATCTATGCGGTCAACGACAGCTTCTACGGCTTCCAGCCGTCGATCTTCAAGATCGACCCCAGCCAGACCCCGGCGCGCATTGTCGATGTGATCCGCATCCACCGTCAGGATGGCAACCCGGCGCAGAAACTGGACCTGGAAGGCATCACTCTGGATGGCAAGGGCGGTTTCTATGTCGCCTCCGAAGGCCGCACCGACCGCGTCATCCCGCACGCGATCTACCATGTCTCGGCAGACGGGCTGATCAAGGACCGCAAGGGTGAGATCGGTCTGCCGCCGGAACTGATGGCTGTCGAAAAGCGCTTTGGCTTTGAGGGCATCACGAAGGTTGGTGACACCCTTTGGATGGCAGTTCAGCGCGAATGGAAAGACGACCCGGAAAACCACGTTAAGCTGGTTGCCTTTAATCTGGACACCAAGGAATGGGGTGCAGTGCACTATCCAAAGGCAGATCCAGAAACAGGCTGGGTTGGTCTGTCGGAAATCGTGGCCTATGGCGATCATGTCTATGTCATCGAGCGCGACAACCAGCATGACCACCGCGCCGTGACCAAAAAGGTCTATCGCATCCCGCTGTCGGAAATGACCCCAGCCCCGCTAGGCGGTGAACTGCCTGTTGTAAGCAAGCAAGAGGTCCGCGACCTGCTGCCCGACCTGACATCAACCGGCGGTTATGTTCTGGATAAAATCGAAGGTCTGGCCATCCTGCCCTCGGGAGAAGCGTTCGTGATGACCGACAATGACGGCGTCGACGATGCCTCGGGCGAGACGATGTTCTGGTCGATCGGGTCGGTTTCGGCTGGGAATTGACTTGCTTTCAAAACATTGAAAGACCCCGCACCAAACTGTGCGGGGTCAGTTTGTTCATGGCGTCGGCTTAGTGCGTAGAACAGCTGATGAACGAAACGATACTGGGGTGCCGATAGCGTAGCCTACTAAGTGGCAAGACTTACCCAGCTCGTGTTTCGCTGATTTGACTCGACGCACGCGTCGATAAATCGAAGACCATGTATTCCGTTATCTATTCCGGGTAATGAAACGTCGAGTTTTCCTCCCCGGATAAGCTTTGCTGCATCGCCATAAATGTTTGCAAAACCTTCCAAATATCCTTCCGGATGCCCGGGTGGTGTCCGGGTCTAGTTCGCCGAACGCTGGGCAACGCCAGTGCGGCTTGATCTTAGTCGTGCGCGGCGATTTATCGCTTTTTGGGTCTCTCTCAAATAACCTTTGATAGCTGGGTCAACCAATGACCCAGCCACCTTGGATTTGGGCATCTAATTGCGTTGGACTGCGTTGCTTAGGCGCCGTGAGGGTTCGAAAGAGATAGAGCGCTTTGTCGCTATAACCTATCCCAGTTCGAGCAGCTTATAACGTTGCTGCATCGGCAGTATTACGTCCGATTGGGGGTTTGGTGGGATTATCTTGCCATTGCTTGAATTTAAGCACTCCACCTACAGCTTTGCCAAACGCATTAATGTACTGACCTCCAGATATGTCTTGAACACTTTGTTCAGCGTTCTGTTCGATGGATCCATCCACAGTCCCAACACGCGCGTTGGCATCAATAGGTCCGGTATCATTAGCCGTGTGAGCAGATTGAAAATGTGCTTCACCATCCAGGTAATAGTCACCGCTGGCCTTCTGTGACACAGACGATTTCTCAACCTTGTCGAAGACTGGACCTTCCGAACTCTGCGTGGCCTCAGGCTGAGAAAGATCAGTGTTCGGAGCGACACCTTTGCCGGGAACAGCCTGAAACTCCTGCGGGGAGCCCATATCTTGCGTCGCATCTAACGGAGAGAGATTGGCAATAAGGTTCACGATTTTCCCAGTGACGGTTGTAGTCGTATCCGCGCCTTGGCCTGCCGCGTCCCGGGCCGCTTCCGACTGGCTGATCTGAGCGCCATGATGAACATGATCACCAGAGTGATGACCCGGTCTCGCCATGGCAGATCCTGCGGTCAGAGCGATTATCAATGCTGGCGCGACAATGAGTTTCTTAAGTGCGTTGAAGTGTTCCATTTTTTCCTCCTTACCTTGCGGTTACATCTCCAACCTAAGAACAAGACAGCCTTTGTTATTGTGAGGGGAGCTCAGTTTTTTGGTAATTTCCGTCAAATTGCCAAGCTGTTGTTCAACTGCGTGACGCGGTGCCTCAGTTTTCTGTCTTTCTGGCAGCAAATAAACGATTACCTGGCATGGTTTTGGCGCATCGCTTACTATTGTATTTAATAGAAAAAGGCCCGGCTTGGTCCTGCTCCTGGGTTTCAGACGGCATACCAACATGAAAGAAAACAACATGACGTCTGATAGTCAGACTTGGAGTGTTCCCGGTTTTGGCGTGCATCACATAGCCAAACTTCTAGACAATCGTGGTTCAGATATCGCTTCGCTTCTGAGATCGGCCAATCTTCCCGTAGATACGCATGAAACTCCTCCGACTACTGTTGATGTGCGGAATGAGCTGCGTCTGCTGGAACTTGCCATCGAAGAATGCAGCGACCCCATGTTTGCAATCTCTGCGGGGATGACGTTCAACCCGCGAAAGACAACACTTCTCAGCTATGTCGTTTTGAATTCCCCAACCGTTGGTGAGGCAATCGAGAAAGCGGCCAACTACGCGCGTTTGACGCGGAGCTTCGCCAAACTCTCATTCTATGAAGAAGAGCTTGGCATGTTCTTACAGATAGATTCCGCAGCACAGCTTATGCATGCTGATGGGGCGCACAATGAATTTCGAATTTCCGCCCTGCTAACCAGTCTTCAGATTGCCGCCGTGACACCGCTGCCAGTGCTCGAGTTACGTTTTCCGCACGAATTAACCACGGAAAAGAAAACTCAGATCTCCGACGCACTCTCTGTCAATGTCAAACATAATCAAAGGGTTCCAGGTATACTATTTGATAAGGCAGTAATAGACATTCCGATCAAGGACACAGATCCTGCGTTGCTTTTGCATCTTGAAACGCATGTACAAAGCCTAATGAAGGATTTGCCGCCAGCCATCGGAGAAACAAGCTCGTTGGTTCAGGGTGAAATTACGTCGCGACTGTCATTTAGCGCGCCAACACAAGATGAAATCGCCAAGACGCTTGGGATGAGTGTCAGCACACTTGGGCGCAAACTTGCCAAAGAAGACACGACCTACAAGCAGCTTCTCAAGGATATTCGCAAAAGACTGGCCGAACAGTATCTTGATGATCCCAAGCTGAGTATTTCTGAAATTGCATTTGCGCTCGGCTACTCTGATCAGGCTGCGTTTACCACTGCCTATAAGGCTTGGACTGGCCAATCTCCGGGTAGCGTTCGAGCGGGCTAGAGTATCCGTAAAGGTCCAATCGGGCGCCCGCTGTTAACGCTTTGGCACATCTATGACCAGGCATCAGTGCACGAGTCACAGTCGCTCGAGTTCAAATACTCTGAGTTCACAAAAAAGCCAGAGCAATCCAATTCAGTGGTTTGGTGGCCATTGCCGCTCAATGGGCTCGCCACAGATATTCCCGCACTTACAAAAAAGCGCGAACACGGTGGCGGATGTAATCATTACCTTTTTCATCTCTTGGCTCCTTTCGGTGAAGCGAATTTGATACGCTCTTCATGCATTCAATATAGCAATCTATTGTGCAGAGTTATTGCGCTGACACGTCAAGGTTTTGCGAGAAAACACCATGCTGCCCGGTATTTTGACCAGCCAACCGGATCGTAGCCGGGTTGCTTTCAGCGTTGCGGTCATCGCAGCAAGCGCCGCAACGAAGCCGCCAATTGGGGTTTTTTCGATATCGGCACATAGAACCCCCTGGCATCCTTCGATCCACAATCACAGACGACAACAACAACCGCTTTGTGAAAACCCCGGTCCGGAAGAAAAACAACGCCCCGCGTCTGGAGGAACGCGAGGCGTGTGTTGCGACTGTCTGGGAGGAGGCGACTGTCGCGGAACTTTCAGGTGTTAGTTGACCGCCTTGGCGTCAACCACGTCTTTTTCGATTGCCTTGGACGATGAAATCTCGATCCGCCGCGGTTTCAGCGCCTCGGGCACTTCGCGTTTCAGATCGATGTTCAGCATACCGTTTTCATGGCTCGCGCCGGTGACGCGGACATGGTCGGCCAACGCAAAGCGACGCTCAAACGCGCGGGTGGCGATGCCACGGTGCAAATAGCTGCGCTCTTTGTCCTCGGCGGCTTTCTTCCCTGCCACAACAAGTGAATTTTCCTTCACTTCGACAGACAGGTCATCCTCGGAAAACCCAGCTACAGCAACGGAAATCCGGTAGGTGTCGGCATCGGTTTTTTCGATGTTGTATGGGGGGTAGCTGGGCTGTGCGACGTCATTGGTCAAAACGCGGTCCATCATGTCTGCGATCTGGTCAAACCCAATAGTGGCGCGGTGCAGCGGTGCAAAATCAAAAGTACGCATGTGTCGTATCCTCATCCTTGAGCGATTTACGAATTCAGCCCTCCAATTGGACGGGCGATTAGAGATACCGAACCCCAACTGTGGCGATCCGGTACAATTCACATGGGTAGCAATTTGACTGAGTTCAACCCCCGCCCGAGCTGATGAATTTCGCGCCCGAGCTGGATTTGTCGGACCCCACCTGCAAACGGCGGATCGAGGCTTTGGGTTTCGGCGCATTGCTGCGCATGATCGCCTTTAACTCAGAGACGACATTTTTTAGTTCCATCCCAAACCCTATCTTCTCACCACCGCGCACGCTGACTGCCGATACGACCGACAGAATCTGCCAACGCGCGCCGTTCTTTGCCAGGATCGCCGAACCGGACGAACCAAAAGTGATATCGCAGTTGAAGGTGATTAGCCCCAGACGCCGTTGCAGAATGTTGCAGGACCGTTCGCGTGTGATCGCCTCGGCCCGTCCGCGGCCATAGGATGCAATGCTGATTTCCCCATTTGGAACACGCCCGTCATGCAGGGCAAATGGGTCTGCAACCGAATAGGGGATCGGTTCTTCCAGCCGCATCAGCGCAACATCATCCCGAATATTCTCTACGGACAAAGCTGCGCCCGCGTCATAGCCAGGATGTGGTACGATTTGCACCACTTTGCGTTCAGCCAGCGCGGTGCCATTGCTCAACCCAGCGCGAAACGTGACTTCACCGGGCACATATGGCTTGCCGGTTGCCCTGTCCAAAGCACAATGCGCCGCCGTCAAAACCAGATCCTGCGTGATCAGCGTCCCAGTGCAGAACGACTGCGTGCCAACGTCAAGCCGCCCGATCGCCTCCCATCCGTACAGGTCCTCACGATCCGTCAGCTTGCGTTTGTTGGCTTGCGCCTCGGCTATTGTTGTCAAAAGAGCGAGACTTAAAAGAGCCGTGAATATCGTCTTGATCATGGCTTGATAAACCTCGCTCCAACATTTTTACCGCCACTGCCATTCAAAGCAGATGAATCGATACCACGTCCGGCCTCAAGTTCAGCCTGCAGCAATTCGAAAGCCGTCTCGACAGTCGTACCGATTGCCACACTTTCCCCATTCATGCTGGCCTTTGCAGAGATAACCGAGACGATCTTCGGTTCTGGTTCAGAGAACAGAAACACCGGCGCCCCCGATGATCCGAAATTCACATCGCAGGACATCACCACAACATCCGATTGCCGGTTCACGACCGAGCACACCTGTTGCAGCGAAGGGGCTTCGGCCCGGTTTTGCGCATATGAGACCACACCTACCTTTTGGCCCCGCTTTGGCGCGGCACCGATCTCAAAAGGAGATACTGATATGTTTCTGATAGGCTGCCACAGCTCAACCAAGGCAACATCGCAACCGAAGCTATTTTGGGATATCTTGGCTTGGAAACTATAGTCGGGATGAATCGCCACGCGCCGCACATCGCGATAGGCCAGCGCTCTACCTAAACGCCAGCCAGCCAGAAATTCCATATCCGCCGGATCGATAAGTTGGCCCGTGGATTTGTTGTACATGCAATGTGCGGCAGTTAGCACGAGATCTGGTGCAACCAGAGTGCCGGTGCAAAACCCAACACCTTTGATGTCCAGGCGCCCGACAGCCATCCAATCCCGCCCGGAATCAGAAGTATCAAGGCTTCTCAACCCACTATCCTGCGCGGTGGCCGCAATAGGCAGCACACAGAGCGCGATTGCTTTTATCCAGTTTCGCACGCGGTACTCCGCCCAATTCCCCCGGCAAACTGTCATACGGGGCGGGTACGGCGAAAATAGGGCGGTCAGGGAATTTATAGGCCGTGATGCGGCGAGGCATCACGCCGGTTCAGCGCAAGATTGGCACATCCGACGCCATGTACCCGGTGCTCAACGCCCGTGGTTTCGGCCCGCCAGTAGCCCAATCCAACAATTCGACGGTGTGCACAATCGGCACCTCTGTAGCCGAGCCGATCTGCATCATGCACCCGATATTCCCCGCAGCGATGATATCAGGTTTTTTGGCCTCCAAAGTTCTGACCTTGCGGTCTTTCAGCTTGGCAGAGATTTCGGGCTGCATCAGGTTATACGTCCCGGCACTGCCGCAGCACAGATGGCTGTCCGATGGTTCGAACACCTTGAAACCCGCGCGTTTCAACAGGTCCTTGGGGTAGGTCTTGATCTTTTGCCCATGCTGCAAAGAACAGGCCGCGTGATACGCAACCGTCAGGCCCTGATCTCCCTGTTCGGGCATGTCCAGCTGCATCAGCAACTCGCTGATATCCATAGTCATGCCTGAGACTCGCGCTGCATCCTCTGCCAGATCCTCATTGCGGAACATATGCCCGTAATCTTTGACGGTCGTGCCGCAGCCGGAGGTGTTGATCACAATCGCATCCAGGCCATCCCCATTCATCTCCTGCGTCCAGGCGCGGATGTTTGCGGCGGCGGCGGCGTGGCTGTCGCGGCTTTTGCCCATGTGGTGGGTCAGAGCGCCACAGCACCCCGCGCCTTCGGCCACTACAACCTCGCATCCCAATCGGGTCAACAGCCGGATTGTGGCATCGTTGATATCGGTGTTCAGCGCCTTTTGCGCACAGCCTGTCATCAATGCGACGCGTTTCTTGCGCAGCGCTTTGGGTGCAAAGCTTTGAGGATCATCATTCCGACTGACCGGAGGAATGTATTTAGGTGCCATGTCCAACATCGCCCGCAATCGCGCATCCGGCATCAGCCACCGAAATGGTCGCCCCAGCTTGGCCCCGATCAGCGCCCAGCGAAACCGCATCGGATAGGGCAGAATCTGCGCCAGAACCCAGCGCAAGACACGATCCGAGAGCGGGCGTTTGTAGTTGTTTTCGATGTATTCCCGCGCGTGATCGACCAGATGCATATAGTGCACGCCTGACGGACAAGTCGTCATACAGGCCAGACACGACAGGCACCGATCAATATGTTTCACAGTCTTTTCATCCGGCACACGCTCATTCTCGAGCATATCCTTGATCAGGTAAATCCGGCCTCGCGGGCTATCCAGCTCATCCCCCAGAACCTGATAGGTTGGGCACGTTGCCGTGCAAAATCCGCAATGCACACAGTTGCGCAGAATCTCATTTGCGCGCCGGGTTCCCGGGTCTTTCAGCTGGTCGTCGGTGAATGTCGTTTGCATCGGACTACCCCATAAGCCCAGGATTAAAAAGGCCTTTCGGATCGGACTTCCGCCGTAAGTCCCGCGTTAAGCTTGCCAGCGGCTCGGGCTCGGGCTGAAACCGGCCAAGTGTTTGAATCGTCTCTGGCGCTGCGCGAACAAGTGTGGCGTGGCCATCAAACTCACCCAGTCGCGCGCGAATATCTGTTCCTGCATCCACAAGCGCCCAAACAAGCCCGCCACCCCAATCCAGCAGCAGGTTTTTGGCTTCCAACCGCGCCGCTACATCTGCCGCATCCGAGGGTTTTGTGGAAATGCGCCAAACATCACCTTCTTTGTCGGCAAACCTGCCCACATCCCGGATCGCGCGCCATGTTTCCTCTGGCCCTTCGATCTGAGCGGCCTCGCCATACGCGGAAAGCTGACGTTGCAATTGATCGATCCGATACGCGACCGAGTCGGCAAACCCCTCGATCCGCAGCAGAGCCTGACCCAATTCGGGATCATAAGCGGCACCGCTCACCTCAAACGGGGATTTCAACGCCGCTGACAGCACCTGAACAGCGACTGACACCTGAGTAACCGGCATGCCCAATACTGCCACAGCCTCTGGCTTTGGTAGCACTTTCAGAGACACCTCGCTCAGCACACCCAAAGTGCCCCACGACCCGGCCATCAGCTTGACCAAATCATAGCCGGTGACATTCTTCATCACCCGCCCGCCGTTTTTGATGACTTGCCCCTGACCGTCAACATACCGCACACCCAGCAGAAAATCCCGGCACGCCCCGGCCTGCACCCGCCGCGGGCCCGAGATATTGGCCGCCACAACCCCGCCTATTGTGGGCTCACCGTTAGTACCCAGCAATGCACGATAGTCCGCAGGCTCAAACGCCAGATGTTGACCTTCCGCTGCCAACGCGGCCTCAATCTCCGCCACCGGCGTCCCTGCCTGTGCCACCAGGGTCAGCGCGCCCGGCTCATAGAGCGAGATACCATTCAGCCCCGCCGTACTCAAAACCGGTTCAGCCCCAAACACGCCGCGCGTTCCTCCACCTTGAATACGCACCGGCTCGTTCAACCCGGCCACGATATCGGCCAGTTCCATCTCTGTCTCAGGTCTCATGTCACTTCTTCTGTTCAAAAATACCTCGGGGGAGGCGCGCAGAGCGCGACGGGGGCAGAGCCCCTATTCCGCCGCCATCTGCGCCACGCGGCGAGCTTCGGACACATCCAGCGGAAACACCTTGGCCGGATTCAGCAGCCATTGCGGATCGAAGACGTCCTTCACCGCCATCTGCGCCTCAAGGTCTGCAGGCGTATATTGATGCGACATCAGATCCCGCTTTTCGATACCCACCCCATGTTCTCCGGTAAGGCAGCCGCCGACATCGACACACAGCTTCAGGATATCCGCACCAAAGGCCTCGCATTTCTCCAGATCACCGGGTTTATTGGCGTCAAACAGGATCAGAGGGTGCATATTGCCATCCCCTGCATGGAAGACATTACCCACAGGCAGACCATAGTCTTCGCTCAACTCTCCAATCCGACGCAGCACTTCGGGCAGCGAAGACACCGGGATCGTGCCATCCAGACACATGTAATCGTTCAGCTGCCCCATCGCGCCAAAGGCAGACTTCCGGCCCAGCCAGATTTTGGCGTTTTCCTCGGCCGATTGGCTCTCACGCAGTTCAACCGGGTTATGGCGTTTGGCAATTTCAATGATCTTGGACAGCTGATCGTCGATCTCGGCCTCAGAACCCTCAACCTCGACAATCAGCAAGGCCGTGCAGTCGGGATAGCCCGCATGGGCGAAATTCTCACAAGCCTTGATGCAAAGGGTATCCATGAACTCGATTGCCACCGGCAGGATGCCCGATTTGATAATGTCCGAAACGCACTGACCGGCCACCTCATTGTCATCGAACCCCATCAGCACGGGCCGTGCGCCTTCGGGCTTGCGCAGGATACGCAGCGTTGCTTCGGTCACGACACCTAGCTGCCCTTCCGACCCGCAGATCACGCCCAACAGGTCCAACCCACCGGAATCCAGATGCGCCCCACCGATCTCGACCACGCGGCCGTCCATCATCACCATCTTGACACCCAGCAGGTTGTTCGTGGTCACGCCGTATTTCAGACAATGCGCCCCACCCGAATTCATCGCGATGTTCCCCGCAATTGCACAAGCCAACTGCGACGAAGGGTCCGGTGCATAAAAGAAATCTTCTTCCTCAACCGCTCCGGTTACGCTCAGATTGGTGCGGCCGGTCTGAACGCGGATGTAGCGGTTGTCATAATCGGTTTCCAGCACGTCGTTCATGCGCGCCACACCCAGAATCACGCAATCCGCCGTCGGCAGCGCACCACCCGCTAGCGACGTTCCCGCGCCACGCGGAACCACGGGCACGCCCTCCTCGTGGCAGATGCGCAAAACATCCGAAACCTCTTGTGTCGTCGACGGAAGAACCGCCAGCATCGGCGGGCAACGATACGCGGTCAACGCGTCACATTCATAGGCGCGTGTCTCAGCCGGGTCGTGGATCACAGCGTCCTCAGGCAAAACTCGCTGCAACCGCGCCAGAACGCGGTGCTTTCGCGCAAGCACATCGGGATTTGGCTGGGGCATTTCCATGGCTGATCCTCCAATTTGGTAAAATAATATTACCAATTTCTGCATCTGGCAAGTTTCGATCTTCCGACTTAGTGTCGCAGTCATGTCTTGGATCGCTCAATCCCTTCCTTTTTCCCTGCCCGACTATGCCGCTTTGCTGCTGTTGCTGGGGTCCTGGCTTTGGATCGGTTGGCGGGTTGAAAACGCCTCCGCCCAGAAGCCTTCGGTCAGTCGTATCATGGATGGCTATCGCCGGGACTGGATGAAGGAAATGGTCACCCGACAGCCGCGCATGTTCGATGCGCAAGTGGTTGGCACGATGCGGCAGGGAAGCACGTTTTTTGCCTCGACTACTATGATCGCTATCGGCGGAGGGCTCGCCTTGTTGGGCAATCCTCAGCGTTTGGCCGGGCTGGCCGAGGATTTGGCACTGGGTACAGCACCCGCATTGGTATGGGAGGTCAAGATATTGATCATCCTTCTGTTTCTGGCCAATGCATTCCTGAAATACGTCTGGGCACATCGCCTGTTCGGCTATTGCGCGGTGCTGATGGCCGCAGTCCCGAATGAGCCTGACGACCCCACAGCTTACCCACGCGCCGCACAGGCAGCCGAGATCTGTGTCACCGCGGCGCGCAGTTTCAACCGCGCGCTACGTGCTACCTATTTTGCCCTGGCCGCCGCAGCTTGGATATTGGGACCAATCCCGTTGATTCTGGGCACGATGATCACGATGGCCATGCTCTATCGGCGGGAATTTGCATCGCAATCGCGCACGATTTTGCTCGACACCGGATCGTGATCGTCATGGTGGGCAAGACAAGGTAAGATCACCACATGAAATACCTTGTTCTTTGCGCCCTGCTGGCCACCCCTGCCTTTGCCGATGCTCCAGTGATCGAAAACGTCACCGCCCAGCGCAGCGGTGAAACCTGGCGATTCGACGTCACCATCCGCCACCCGGACACAGGCTGGGACGATTACGCAGATGGCTGGCGTGTTCTGGACATGGACGGGACCGAATTGGGGATGCGCGTGTTGCACCACCCGCATGTTGATGAACAGCCCTTCACCCGATCCCTTGGCGGAGTTGCCATTCCAGAAGGCACCACCCAGGTCCAGATCCAGGCCCGCGACAATGTCGGGGGGTGGAGCGACGACACCACCGTGATCGACCTGAACTGAGGGTCAAAACACCCCTAGGCTTAGACCTGCTGCCATCGCCGCGCCAATTTCGCGGCATTTATCCAACTGATCTTGGGGGATGACCTTCTCGGCCAGTATCGCCTCGGGCGTCTGCGCATGGGTGCACAGGATCAGCGGCGGCTGTACCTCTTTCAACCGCCAGCCGGTGGCGATGCGGGCGGTTTGGCGTGCGGCATTCTCTCCGTCGGACCCGGCGCAGATCATCTGTGCGTAGGGGCGACCCTCGATCCGGCCCAGAACGGGATAGTAGCTGCGATCGAAGAACTCTTTCATAAGGCCCGAAATTGCGGCGAGGTTTTCGGGGGCGCAGAAAATGTAGCCGTCGGCGGCCAGCAAGTCTTCGGGCCCGGCCTGATCTGCGGTTTTCAAGACGATATCTGCCTCATCCCCACCCGCCTCGGCTGCCGCCTCAGCCATTTGCCGGGCACCGCCTGTGCGCGAATGATAGACAATCAGAAGCTGCGCCATGTCAGACTCGTTTTAGACCCGGTGATAGGGACCGCCAGACAGAATGGTTGCGGCCCGATAGAGTTGCTCGGCCAACATCACACGGACCAGCATGTGGGGCCAGACCATGGACCCGAATGAGATGGAAAAATCCGCCTCGGACCGCAGTGACGGGTCAATTCCATCTGCTCCGCCGATGATCAGCGCCAGGTCCTGCCGCCCGGCGTCGCGCCAATTCCCCAGCTTTTGGGCAAAATCCGTTGAAGACATCAGCCGTCCCCGCTCATCCAGCGTACAGATCACAGCGCCTTTGGGCAGCGCCTTTCGCAGCAGACCGGCCTCGGCCCCCATCCCTGCGTTTTTCTTGTCTTCAACCTCGATCACCCGCGCAGGACCAAGGCCCAGGCCACGGCCGGTGCGGTCAAAACGGGTCAGGTAATCGTCAAGCAGGGTTTTCTCGGGTCCGGCGCGCAATCGCCCGACCGCAACTATGCTGATACGCATATCTCTCTCGGCTCCGGCCTTTCAATACAGGCCAGGATGGCGCCTCAGTTGGCTGAGGCGCTGCCGCCCGCAGGCAGCCACATCTTTTCCAGCTGGTAGAATTCACGCACTTCGGGGCGGAAGATATGGACGATTACATCGCCCGTATCGATCAACACCCAGTCGCCGGCATCCTTGCCTTCGACCTTCGAGGTGAAACCAAACTCCTGCTTGATGCGATCCGTCAGCTTTTCCGCCATGGCCGCGACCTGGCGGGTCGACCGACCCGAAGCAATCACCATGTGATCCGCAACCGAGGACTTACCACGCAGATTGATCTGCACGACATCTTCGGCCTTGTCATCGGAAAGTGAGGAAAGGATGCGTTCAAGCAGCTTGTCGCTGATTGACTGAGAACGGGCCATCACTGCGGCCCCGTCTTCGGCAGGCAAACCCGCCTGGGTATGTAGAGACAGGACATAGTCCTCCTTTGCTATACGCCGCCAAATCCCCGGCGCCGGGATAGTCATAAAGTAACAAGCGCCCCGTGACATTTCAATGAAGGCCCGAATGCAATCTTTGTTCAAATCGAATCTGGTGCATCGATGCATAATTTGTTGGCCAAAAAAGCAGGGGCATAGCACCAATAAGAGCCTAAAATTTCATTCTTTCTAATCTTTCTTTATTGTTATGCAATAAATTATTGTTTGAAGGAGATAAGCTCATGCGACACCGCGTTACACATATGGCGAAATGGCTTAACCGACTAACCAATGGCGCGATCTTCGTGATCCCGGCTTTGGCGATCTACGCAGCCGTCAGCGGTGAAATTCCTTCTTTGTCCAAGGCATGGTCCGATGCGCATTTCGTCCGTTTCATTGCTTTGGCGGTGATCGCAGCGATTGGGTTGGCATTGTTGATCCGAATGCTATGGATCCTGCGCTCAATCCTAAAAGACTGCGTACGCGGCGCTGTTCTCGTGCCTGAGACTACGGAAAACGTGCAGCGTTTGGGACGGGCGATACTGGCGCTCGCTGTGTTCCAATCCTTTGACAACACATTGATCAGCCTTGCTGAAAGCATCGGAAAAGCCAGCGGAGATCGTAGCCTAGTGGTGAGTTTTGGCTCATCAGACCTTCTCATGCTGCTATGCGCGGGGCTTGTCTATCTGATTGGATGGATCTTTGCCGAAGCCGTATTGATCGATCGCGAGAATCGGGAATTCGTTTGATGCAGATAATCGTGCGGCTTGATGTCATGATGGCCAAGCGCAAGATCAAGGGGCGTAACCTTGCATTGGCGATCGGCATCACAGAGCAGAATTTGAGTCTTTTGAAATCCGGCAAAGTCAAAGGGGTGCGGTTCGAAACACTTGCCAAGTTGTGCCAGGTCTTAGACTGCCAACCGGGCGACTTGCTGGAAGCCATGATAGACGACCCGTCCATTTCCCTTGAACCAATCTCAAGCGGATAGTATCTGGTGCCCATGAGACTCAATGTGGCCCAAGAACAAAATCTAGAAGATCGCGCGCGCCTGCGCGAGCGGTTCTATGGGGCTGCCCGCACGGTTCTGGCCCGCCTATCCGCGGCCTAAGCCACCTCGCCAGCTATTTCTCATTACATACGGGGAGAGGACAGATGTCCCCCAAAACACTCTATGACAAGATCTGGGATGCCCATGTCGCGCATGAAGCCGATGATGGCACCTGCCTGCTTTATATCGACCGCCACCTGGTTCACGAAGTCACCAGCCCGCAGGCGTTCGAAGGGCTGCGTATGGCGGGCCGCAATGTGCGCGCTCCGGAAAAGACCATCGCGGTGCCGGACCACAACGTCCCCACCACGCCGGATCGCGTGAACGGGATCGAAAACCCAGAGTCGCGTATTCAGGTCGAGGCGCTGGACAAGAACGCCAAGGATTTCGGCATTCACTATTACCCGGTGAATGACGTCCGTCAGGGCATCGTCCACATCGTCGGCCCGGAACAGGGCTGGACCCTGCCTGGCATGACCGTTGTTTGCGGCGACAGCCACACCGCCACCCATGGCGCGTTTGGTGCACTGGCCCACGGCATCGGGACGTCTGAGGTCGAACACGTTCTAGCCACCCAGACCCTGATCCAAAAGAAATCCAAGAACATGAAGGTGGAAATCACCGGCAAACTTCAGCCGGGCGTGACCGCCAAGGACATCACTCTGGCCGTGATCGGTGAGACCGGCACTGCTGGCGGCACCGGCTATGTCATCGAATATTGCGGCGAAGCGATCCGCGATCTGTCGATGGAAGGCCGCATGACCGTCTGCAACATGGCCATCGAAGGCGGCGCCCGCGCTGGCCTGATTGCGCCGGATGAGACCACGTTCGAATATGTCAAAGGCCGCCCGCATGCGCCCAAAGGGGCCCAGTGGGAAGCCGCGATGGACTGGTGGAAAACGCTCTACACCGATGAAGGCGCGCATTTCGACAAGGTCATCACCCTGCGGGGCGAAGACATCGCACCTGTCGTCACATGGGGCACCAGCCCCGAGGACGTGCTGCCGATCACAGCATCGGTCCCTCACCCCGAAGATTTCGAAGGCGGCAAGATCGATGCGGCCCGCCGGTCTATCGAGTATATGGGTTTGGAAGCCGGTCAGAAACTCAGCGATGTGGAAATCGATACCGTCTTTATCGGGTCCTGCACCAATGGCCGGATCGAAGACTTGCGTGCCGCGGCGGAGATCCTGAAGGGCAAAAAGATCAAGAACGGCATGCGCGCCATGGTCGTGCCGGGATCGGGCCTTGTTCGCGCTCAGGCCGAAGAAGAAGGTCTGGCCGAGATATTCAAGGACGCTGGTTTCGAATGGCGTTTGGCGGGGTGCTCGATGTGTTTGGCGATGAACCCTGACCAGTTGCAACCGGGCGAGCGTTGTGCCGCGACCTCGAACCGCAACTTCGAAGGCCGTCAGGGCCGCGGAGGACGAACCCACCTGCTGAGCCCGGCCATGGCCGCCGCAGCTGCCATCACAGGACGTCTTACAGACGTCCGAGAGTTGATGTAAGCTGCCCTCACAAATCAACTTTTGAGGGAATTCACAGATGAGTGATTGGGTCAAATGGCTGTTGCTGGGACTGTTGTCCATCGCGTTCGGTATCTTCGTACTGGGCGCGCCGGTTGTGGCGTCGATTGCGGTGACGGTGGTCACCGGTGTGCTGCTGCTGGTCACCGGCGCACTGCAGGTTGTCGGCGGGTTCACCGTCGAAGGCACTGGTAACAAAATCCTGTCACTCATCATGGGTGCGGTCATGCTGTTTCTTGGCTGGTCCTTTCTGGATCACCCGCTGCAGGGCACACTGACCTTGGCGACCGTGATGCTGATCCTCTTCATGGCAGGTGGCATTGCGCGGATCATCCTGTCCTTCCAGATGCGCGGAACGCAGTTCTTCTGGCCAACGCTGATCTCGGGCATCTTGTCGATCGTGCTGGCCGGTATCATCTGGAGCTATGTAGGTCAGGAACCGCAGGCACTGCTGAGCATTCTGGGGATATTCCTGGGCATCGAGATGCTGTTCAACGGGTTCGGATTGGTCTTCATGGCGTTCTTCGTCAAGAACGCACCCAAGGACGAAACAACAGAAGCGAAAGAAGCTTAAACGCGAGGCAAGGGCGCGGCCCTCTCTCGCAGGAGTGTAGAACATGGAAAAGTTTGAAAAAGTCCACGGGGTGGCCGCCCCAATGCCGCTGATCAATATCGACACCGATATGATCATTCCCAAAGTGCACCTGAAAACCATCAAACGGTCGGGTCTTGGCGTCGTTCTGTTTGATGAGATGCGCTATCATGATCATGGCGGCGAGAACGAAGAGTTTGTTCTGAACAAACCCGCTTATCGCAGCACCGAGATTCTGGTGGCTGGTGACAATTTCGGCTGTGGCTCGTCGCGGGAACATGCGCCCTGGGCGATCAAGGATTTCGGGATCAAGGTTGTGATCTCGACCAGCTTTGCTGACATCTTCTTCAACAACTGCTTCAAGAACGGCATCCTGCCCATCGTGGTTGAAGAAGAGCATCATACGGTTCTGATGGACGATGCGCATAAGGGCGAAAATGCCCGTATGACCGTGCATCTAGAAGATCAGCAGATCACCACATCGGACGGACTGGTAATCGAGTTTGACATCGATCCCCACCGCAAGCACTGCTTGTTGAATGGTCTGGACGACATCGGCCTGACAATGGAAAAAGACCACCACATCGACAAGTTCGAGGATCACGCGAGTCAGGCCCGCCCCTGGGTATGATTCTGTGGATGATTCTGTGGGCACTCAACCCTATGGGGTCGCAGTCGCGGCCCCATTCGCATTTTTGGGGTTGAAAATCGCAAAACCACAACATCTAGGTCTCATTTTGAGATACACGTCGGATTTGCGTCGAAAATGATGCAATCCCGCACCAGTTGCGCCATCTTTTTGCCCGAAATCACGTGTTATCTGCACCCTGGCTTGAGCGGAATGCCGCTTATCGTCCAAGGTGTCGGAAACGAGGCATCCGTCACTTTAACAAACGGGCGGGCACAAGTTGGAACCAAGTTGGCAAAGACCGGCTGGTCCAGTTTGAAAAAGGGTTCGGATAGTGATTGCGCGCACATCAGGGGCGGCGATACGTGGAATATTGGTCGCGCTTATGGTGCTGACCCCCGCGTTGTACCTGCCAGTAACATCGACGAACGGGACCGAAATAGTGGTCTTTCTCGCGATACTCGCGTTTATTCTGACATTTGCCGAATATAACTCTGCCTTTCCAAGCTTTATCGAATTTCGCGACGCCCCACCGGTGAACCGGTTGCGGTTTGTCGGACTGTTCTCGATGGTCACTTTCCTGACCTTGATCTGTAAGAATGGCTACGCTCCGTCGCAGCTGACCACATTCTCGTATTCTGTTGGTCTGGCAGTCGCAAATGTGGTCGATTTCCCGTATTCGCCGGTACGCCTGATCGTGCTGATGCTGCCGGCTGATGCCAGCGCGCCGCTGGTAGAGCTGGTGCGAATAACCGCCAGCATCGCCTATGTTGCGGCGCTGGTAACGATTGCAAGCTTTGCCTATGCGGTGAAACTGAGGGGCTGGCCAACCGGAAATGGGGCATTCAATGTCTGGACCAACCTGCCACTGTTTGACCCCACCAAAGGCGGAGACGTGGTCAATCGCCTTCAGCGCGATGGCCGTCTGAATATCTGTATCGGCATTCTGTTACCTTTCCTGATCCCTGCTGTGATCAAGCTGCTGACCAACTTCGCCAATCCGATCTCGTTGAGCAATCCGCAGACCCTGATCTGGACCATGAGCGCCTGGGCCTTCCTGCCTGCCAGCATGATCATGCGAGGCATGGCGACCATGCGCATTGCCGGGCTGATCGTCGAAAAGCGCCGCGCCTATTCAACATCCGAGACCGCTCAGGCCGCATGATCCGCGCCCTGATCCTGCTCTTGCTGCCCGTCGTGGCGCAAGCAGACGTGGTACGTATTGCAACCTACAATACCGAGCTCAGCCGCAAGGGTCCTGGACTTCTGCTGCGCGACATCCAGCGGGGTGACCCGCAGGTTCAGGCCGTTGTCGATGTGCTGGCATCCGCGCGGCCGGATATCGTCGCGCTTCAGGGCATCGATTGGGACATGGACGCCCTTGCGCTGACCGCGCTGGCCGACGCGTTGCGCGAGACAGGGTTGGACTATCCCTATCTGTTCACGTCTCAGCCAAATTCCGGGCTGGAAACGGCCCTTGATCTGGACGGGGATGGTAAAACACACGGCCCCGGAGACGCGCAGGGTTGGGGGCTATTCACCGGCCATGGCGGGATGGCAGTGCTATCGCAGTTTGAAATTCTTAGCGCCGAAGCGCAGACGTTCGGAACGCTGCTTTGGCAGCAATTGCCCGGGGCAGAGCTGCCGGTATCTGACGGCAAACCCTATCCGTCAAGGCAAGCGCATGACGCGCAACGCTTGTCATCAACCGGTCACTGGATCGTACCGATCAACACACCTCTGGGTCGGCTGGACCTGATGACCTTCCATGCAACGCCCCCAGTGTTTGACGGCGCCGAAGATCGCAATGGGTTGCGCAACCGGGATGAAATCCGATTCTGGTCTGTGCTGTTGGACGGTGGTCTTGGCCCCGCACCTAGCGCCCCCTTTGTCATCGCGGGTGACGCCAATCTCGACCCGCAACACAGTGATGGCCGGACCGAGGCTATCGCTGCACTGCTCTCCGATCAACGCCTACAGGACCCGCAACCCAAGTCTCCTTTGGGCGAGATCGCAACCGTGCATTGGAAAGCGGTTGGCGCGCTTCGTGTAGACTATGTATTACCATCCGCCGATCTGCAGGTTGTGGATGCGGGCATATTCTGGCCGCATCCCGACGATGAGCAAAGAGACAGCGCCGAGCAAGCCAGCCGTCATCGGCTGGTTTGGGTGGACGTTACGGCCCGATGAGACTTCGAGGCACTCAAAGACCCAATCCTGTTCTTGTGCGCGATGACCGACCGCATCGCCTGATCCAAATCGGTTAGCGGTACATCCTCGATCAGTTCTGATAGGAATGCGCCATCCAGCTGATGTGGAAGGTCCCACAAGTATCGCATCTCAAGCAGGTGCGGGGCCATTCGCCAAAACGGGCGTACAAGTTGTATGGGCCACCACTCCATCTTGGCAATCGCAACCTCCTGCCCGGTAACGCGGGACAGCGATTGCGCTATCTCGGTGCCCGTCAGCGTGTAACCGGGAAAGGGAACATCGCAGAACCGAGGCAGTTCATGCCGCATCTCGGCCAGCATCACTGCGGTGCGAGTCAAATCAGGCAGATAGGCCCAAGCATGCGGGATATCTGGGTTGCCGGGATACGTCAGACGACCCTTGGACAAACCTTTGATCATGATCTGATCGAACCAATTGCCCGAAGCGCAAGTGTCAATGAAATCGCCAGCGCGCAGAATGATCGTCCGGACGGATGAGCTGCGGTAGGCCTCCTCCATCTCGATCCTGATCCGGCCCAGCGGGTTTTGAGCCCGATGCGGGCTGCCTCCGTACCAGGGGCCCGGGGTCTCTGCACCGAAGACATAGACATTGCCGGGTACGATCACGGTTGCCCCTGCCTGCGCCGCCACATCGATCACCTGACGATGCAAGCCAGGCACCAATCGCGCCCAATCGGTATAAGGCGGGTTCCAGGCGTTGACGATCACATCAGCCCCTTGCGCGGTCTGTTCCAGCCTGTCCGCTTTGCGATTGAATGTGCGAACAGACCAACCGGCCTCTTGAAACGCCAGGCTAGCGTTGCGGCCAAATCGGCCATTGGCCCCCAGAATAAGCACAGATTGCTGCATGACACGCTCCTTTCCGGATCAATCTAGCCATACAAATACTTAATGGAATTGCCGAAAACCGCAGAACGTGTATTCATTTTTGAATGGACAGATCTATCACCCATTCCGACTGGTCTCTGATCCAGAGCTTTCTGGCCGTGGCCGAAACCGGATCTTTATCTGCTGCCGCCCGGCGTTTGGACCGCAGCCAGCCGACGCTGGGGCGCCAGATCCACGCACTTGAGGATGAGCTGGGCGTCTCCCTGTTCGAACGCCACGCGCGCGGGCTGAAGTTGAGCGAGGTAGGCACGCAGTTGCTGCCAATGGCGCAGCAAATGCACTCGGCTATGAGCACCTTTAGCCTGACGGCAGCCGGGCAGTCGCAACAGCTGGAAGGTTCGGTCCGCATCACAGCATCGGTCTTTGCCTCGCATCACCTGCTGCCTCCGATTCTGGCGCAAATCCGCGCCCAGGAACCTGCCATTCAGCTGGAACTGGTCGCCACGGATGCGACCGAAAACCTGTTGTATCGCGAGGCCGACATAGCCGTGCGCATGTACCGGCCCGAGCAGATGGATATTGTCTCACGCTATCTGGGGGATGTTCCCCTGTGTTTCTGCGCCGCCACCACCTATCTGGATCGTGCAGGGCGGCCGGAAAAGCCCGAGGACCTGTTCGATCATGATCTGGTCGGGTTTGATGCCAATGAGCAGATCATCACCAAGATGCGTCAAAAGGGTTGGCCCGCCAGCAAAGGAAGCTTTGCCACTCGCTGTGATCTGCAAAGCGCCTATTGGGAGCTGATCCGCGCCGGATGTGGTATTGGCTTCAGCCAAGTGCAGATTGCTGAATCCGATCCGTTGGTCGAGGTTCTGCCACTGGATGTCGATATTCCGGTGCTGCCGGTTTGGCTGGCGGCACCACAGGCGATGCGCCAGACACCCCGAATCCGCCGGGTCTGGGACCTGCTGGCCGAGGGATTGAAGGCCTCTCTCTGACCAGTTCTTTGCGCGGATGACCCAGAAACTCGATTTCCCGCATAGAACCTACATTTAAGCCCGCTCGTCTCATTGACCCGATGCGGCACAGACGCTAGGGCCTTTGCTGTCAAACGCAAGGAGATCCTTCATGTCCAACCCCTCGCTCCTCATCCTGCCCGGAGACGGAATTGGCCCCGAAGTCATGGCCGAAGTGCGCAAAATCATCGACTGGTTCGGCACCAATCGCGGCCTTCACTTTGACGTGAGCGAGGATCTGGTCGGTGGCGCGGCCTATGACGCCCACGGCAAGCCCCTGTCGGACGAAACCATGGCCAAGGCGCAAGAGGTAGACGCCGTTCTGCTGGGCGCGGTCGGTGGTCCGAAATACGACGATCTGGATTTCAGCCTGAAGCCTGAACGCGGGTTGCTGCGCCTGCGCAAGGAAATGGACCTGTATTCGAACCTGCGCCCGGCCCAGTGCTTTGACGCGCTGGCCGATTTCTCGTCGCTGAAGAAAGACATCGTCGCTGGCCTCGACATCATGATCGTGCGCGAACTGACCTCGGGCGTCTATTTCGGCGAACCGCGCGGTATCTTCGAGGAAGGCAACGAACGCGTCGGCATCAACACCCAGCGCTACACTGAATCCGAGATCGAACGCGCCGCGCGTTCGGCCTTTGAACTCGCGATGCGCCGGAACAAGAAGCTGTGCTCGATGGAAAAGGCCAATGTGATGGAGTCGGGAATTCTGTGGCGCGAAGTGGTCGAGCGCGTGAGCGCCGATTACCCCGAAGTCGTGCTGTCACATATGTATGCCGACAACGGCGCCATGCAGCTGGTCCGCGCGCCCAAACAGTTCGACGTGATCCTGACCGACAACCTGTTTGGCGACATCCTGTCGGATTGCGCCGCGATGCTGACCGGTAGCTTGGGCATGCTGCCCTCGGCCAGCTTGGGTGCACCGATGGCCAATGGGCGCCCCAAGGCGATGTACGAGCCGGTGCATGGTTCGGCCCCCGACATCGCCGGCGAGGGCAAAGCCAACCCGATCGCCTGTATCCTCAGCTTTGCCATGGCGCTGCGCTACAGCTTTGATCAAGGCGCCGAGGCTGGCCGCCTGGAAGCTGCGATCGAAAAGGTTCTGGCCGATGGCGTGCGCACCGGTGATCTGTTGGCGGATGAAGGTGTTCAGCCGGTTTCAACCTCGGAAATGGGCGATGCCATTCTGGCGGCACTGGACGCAAGCGTCTAAGTCCTGCCACAGCTGAAATTCAAAAGGCGGTGCCCAGCGCACCGCCTTTTTTAGTTGCCGCCAAAGATACCCTTCAGCAGGTTGTTGATGTCTTCGGCAAACCCACCCTGTCTGCGGCGAGGCTGCGGCTGCGCCACCTGAACCGGCGGTTCCGGCACAATCATCGGTAAGGGTGTTGGCGTCATCCCTTCGGTCACGCGCACCATCGTCTCTTTCCAAATCTCGGCAGGCAAGCCGCCGCCAGTGACACCGGACAAGGGCGTGTTGTCGTCATAGCCCATCCACACACCGGCCACATAGTCTGCCGTAAATCCGATGAACCACGCATCCCGCGCGGCCTGCGTAGTGCCGGTTTTACCTGCAACCTGCCAGCCCGGCAGCTTAGCCCGCCCGCCAGTGCCTTCGGACACCACTCGTTCCATCATCCAGGTCAGCTGTTTCGCTGCGCTGTCGTTGATCACCCGCTCGCCGATGCCGGTGGTTGTCACCATAACAGGTTCGGTTTCGCCCAGCAGCTTCAACTCGGTCAGGCCATAGGGCTCAACCGATGATCCGCCGTTCAGGATGCCTGCATAGGCTCCGGTCATCTCGATCAGCGTGCTTTCAGACGCGCCCAGCGCCAGCGCCGGACCCTGTGCCAGATCGCTGGCAATCCCGAAACCGCTAGCGACGGTCCGCACATTGTCCAGCCCTGCAACCTCGGCCACTTTCACAGCCGGAATGTTCAGAGAATTCTTCAACGCATCCGCCAACGTGACACGACCATAGAACCTATTCGTGTAGTTCTTTGGACACCATTCACCCGATCCCGGAATGCTGACGCAATAGGGGTCGTCCATCACCGTGGCATAAGGTGAATAGCCCAGCTCCAGCGCTGTGGCGTAGACAAACGGCTTGAACGAGGACCCGGTTTGGCGCAGCGCCTGAGTTGCCCGGTTGAACGCGCCCGAGACCCGAGTTTTACGTCCGCCGACCATGGCGCGCACCGCCCCATCCGCTGACATCACGACAATCGCCGCCTGCGCCTTGGACCCTTCGCGCACTTTTTCCTGAAAGATGTATTGCAGCGCCTCTTCGGCAGATTTCTGGATACGCTGATCCAGTGTGGTGCGGATCACGACATCTTCGGTGGTGTTGCGCGTGAAAAACTCCGGCCCGCTGGCCATGACCCAATCGGCGAAATAGCCGCCCGCCCGCGCAGCGGCAGCGGCGGACAGTTCTGCCGGACGCGCACGCGCCTCGCTGGCCTGTGCGCCTGATAGATACCCCTGATCCTCCATTAAACCGACCACAAGGCGGGCGCGATCTTGTGATCTTTGCAGGCTGTTAGTCGGGGCATAGCGCGTAGGTGCGACCAGAAGACCGGCCAACATGGCCGCTTCAGCCGGAGAGACCTCAGCCGCTGATTTACCGAAATACCGTTGGCTGGCAGCTTCGAACCCACGTGCACCGGCCCCCAGAAACGCACGGTTCAGATAGATCGTCAGGATTTCGTCCTTGGAGTATTTCACCTCCATCGCCAGCGCATAGATCGCCTCTTTGCCCTTGCGCCATAGCGAGCCCTGACGGCAATCCGCTTCATACGCGGCTTCGGACTCCCACTCAGTTGGATCATAAGGCACACCCAAACACAGCAGCTTGGCTGTCTGCTGAGTGATGGTCGACCCCCCATGGCCCGACAGTGGCCCGCGCCCTTCGCTCAGGTTGATGCGCACCGCGCTGGCAACGCCGCGGGGGCTGACGCCGAAATGGCGATAGAACCGCTTATCCTCGGTCGCGATGACCGCGTTTTTCAGATGGGGTGAGACCGTATCTGCCGTGATCACCCCGCCAAACTGATCACCGCGCCAGGCAAAAACCTTGCCATCCCGGTCCAGCAAGGTCACCGATCCGCGCGCGCGACCATCCAGCAGGGCGTCGGCATCGGGCAATGAGGTATAGACAACGCCAACTGCCAAAGCGATCAGCATCGCGACAACAGCGCCCACGCGCCATGTGACACCCCAAATCAGTCGCCAGACCCAACGGAACAAACGGCGGAAAAACCCCCCGCCATTGCCACCCGAACGCTTGCGAGTCTTCTTTCGAGCCGTCTTGCGCGTTGCCGTCTTTCGGGCGGTGGATTTCTTACCCGCCGGTTTCGCAGCCCGCTTGGTCGTCGAAGGCTTGCGCCCCTTCGACGGGTATCGTTTATCCGCGACCAATCTCGGCTTGCGGCGTTTGGACTCAGTCATGCTCAAACTCTGCCCGGTTATTCTTTTGGCACACCATACCCCGGCGACATAGCTATGTAGAGGTCCGATTTTCCGGAATTTCCCCTCTCATATTCGCCTAATTTTTAGACGTTCGATAAGTTTTGTGCAAAAATTGTGCAACTTTGCGTCATTTTCGAACCGTTTAACGACGGGGAATCGTTCCTAAACGCCCCTCCTCAGGCTCTTTTTCTGCAGGTGCAAACAAGCCGGTGTGACCGGAGAAGCAGAGGGGACTGACGTGAAACTCATCATTGCGACAATCAAGCCGTTCAAGCTCGAGGAGGTGCGCGAGGCACTGACCCAGGCTGGCGTGCGCGGCATGATGGTGACCGAAATCAAGGGCTTCGGCTCACAATCCGGTCACACAGAAATCTATCGCGGCGCAGAATACGCCGTGAACTTCGTACCCAAGATCAAACTGGAAATCGTGGTCCCAGCCACGATGGCCGACCAGATTGTTGAGACCATCACCAACACCGCCAAGACCGGCAAGATCGGTGACGGCAAGATTTTCGTCCTTGATGTCGAGCAGGCCATGCGCGTGCGGACCGGGGAAACAAACGAAGAGGCGCTCTGAGCGCCGACACTCACATAAATTCGAGGACTGACAATGAACCTGATGAAATCTCTCATCCCTGCCGCCGCGCTTGTCGTGCTGCCGCAGACGGGTCTGGCGCAAGAGGCCGCCACCGGCGAAGCCGCGCTGCACACCCAGTATATCTTTACCACCCTGCTGTTCCTGATGGCGGGCTTCCTGGTCTTCTTCATGGCGGCAGGCTTTGCCATGCTGGAAGGCGGTTTGGTGCGTTCCAAGAACGTCGCCATGCAGATGACCAAAAACGTGGCGCTGTTTTCCATTGCCGCGATCATGTACTGGCTGATTGGCTTCAACACAATGTATCCCGGCGACTTCAATGGCTTCTTTGCCATTGGCGGCCCAACCGTGCTTGATCCGGTTGGTGTTGACCCTGCCGAGGCTGCTTTGGACTATGCCTCAATCGGTTCGGACTTCTTCTTCCAGCTGGTCTTTGTTGCCGCAACCGCGTCCATCGTGTCGGGTGCCGTGGCGGAACGCATTAAACTGTGGCCGTTCCTGATCTTCGTGGTCGTTCTGACCGGTATCATGTACCCGATCTCTGGCTCCTGGCAGTGGGGCGGTGGCTGGCTGTCTGAAGCTGGCTTCTCGGATTTCGCTGGTTCTACAGTTGTTCACTCGGTCGGTGGCTGGGCGGCTCTGGCTGGCTGTCTGATCCTTGGCCCGCGTATCGGCAAGTATAAAGACGGCAAGGTTCACCCGATGCCCGGTTCGAACCTGGCGCTGGCCACCTTGGGTACTTTTATCCTGTGGCTGGGTTGGTTCGGCTTCAACGGCGGCTCACAGCTGGCTATGGGCACCGTGGGTGACGTAACCGACGTGTCGCGCATCTTTGCCAACACCAACATGGCTGCCGCATCTGGTGCTGTTGCTGCCCTGATCCTGACCCAGGTTCTGTACAAGAAGCCTGACCTGACCATGGTGCTGAACGGCGCGCTGGCCGGTCTGGTCTCGATCACCGCTGAGCCTCTGGCTCCGACCCTGTTCGGCTCGCTATGGATCGGTGCAGTTGGCGGCATCATCGTGGTCTTCGCGGTTCCGATGCTGGACAAGTTCAAGATCGACGACGTTGTTGGTGCCATCCCTGTTCACCTGTTCGCAGGCATCTGGGGCACCATCGCCGTGATCTTCTACGGCGAGGCCAGCCTGATTACCCAGCTGACCGGTATCGTCGCATACGGTGTATTCACCTTCGTCGGCGCTCTGATAGTATGGTCGATCCTGAAAGCAGTAATGGGCATCCGTGTCAGCGAAGAGGACGAGATCAACGGCCTCGATATGGCAGAACTGGGTATGGAAGCCTATCCGGAATTCTCTAAAGGCTAAGACCGGGGATATACACTACAAAACCGGGCGTTCGCGCCCGGTTTTTTTGTTTCAAAAGAATCGCTAAAACTATCATAGTTCATCTTCAGATTGTTTAATGGGGTGCTCCAATGTTTGTTTTTAGGCTTCTTCTTTTATCAGTAATTCTTTTTTCGGCTCAGTCGCACGCGTCTGCTCAGGGTTATCCACCGCCGATCGACCTAGGGATTACAAACATAACTCAACAAACAAACGTCTGGTGTTGGGTAGCGGTAGTTGAGCAAGTCGCTCATTGGAAGCATGGAACCCATCCCAGCACGGCACCACATCAATGTGAACTCGTTTCAACGGCTAATAGCGATCCCGCGCCGCATTGCTGCAGCGGCAACCCTGCCTTCGCACACAAGTGCGTCCGAACTGGGCACACGAATGAAATCATGGGTCTGTTGCATTATACTGGCAGCGGATACGCTTCCTATAACCCACCAGCGAACCCCATGGTTCTCTATAATACGCTCGCTTCCAACCGGCCGATCATCCTGGAACTCAAGACAACACCGTATTCGGGTCACGTTGTGGTTCTGCGCGGCATGGCATGGCAACCAGGGCCATATGGAATCGAGCCCGTGCTTCTGATCAATGATCCGCTATCTTACTTTACGACGCCGGTTCCATTCAGCCAGTTGATGCCTTATTGGAGCGCGGCTATCGTCGTAAACTGACAGGTGAACGACAAAGCGCAGCTTCGCGCTTTGTCTATTTCGGCGGTTTGGTTCAAACCCCGACGTCAACAATCGCCTTGGCCAGGATCGGAACTGTTGTTGCGTTCAGCCCGGCAATATTCAACCGGCTGTCACCGACCATGTATATGCCATGTTCGTTTCGCAGTTGCTCGACCAGTTCGGGGGCCGCGCCGAGGCGCGAGAACATGCCGCGGTGCTGGGCGACAAAGCCGAACCGGTCTGATCCGGTCAGACGCTGCAACTCATCCGCCAGTTGCTGACGCAGGCCCAGCATGGACAGGCGGACCTCTTCCAGCTCAGCGGCCCAGTCGGCGCGCAGGGCGTCATCGGTCAGGATCGTGGTCACCACACGGGCCCCGTGATCCGGCGGGAACGAGTAGTTCTGTCGGTTCAAGAAGGCCAGCGTGCTCTGGTTCAGCGCGGTCTGCGCCACATCGTCACTGATCGCCATCAGCAGGCCGGTACGCTCGCGGTACACGCCGAAATTCTTGGAGCATGACGCCGCGATCAGACAGCGCTTGACCGACGAGGCCACCAGGCGGGTTGCCTGCGCGTCTTCCTCAAGACCGTCACCAAAACCCTGATAGGCGATGTCGATCATGGCAACCAGGCCAAGCTCGTTGATCAGGTTCACAACCTCTTGCCACTGCACGAGGTTCAGGTTCGCCCCGGTCGGGTTGTGGCAGCAACCATGCAGCAGAACCACGTCGCCCGCCTTGGCAGTTTTCAGGTCCTCAATCATACCGTCGAAATCGACGCCGCGGGTTTCGCCGTCGAAATAGCGATACGGAACCGCCTCGATACCCAGGTAGCTCAGGATCGACAGGTGGTTCGGCCATGTCGGGTTCGATACAAATACCCGCGCCTCAGGATTGGCCATGCGGATCATCTCGAACGCCTGACGGCAAGCACCCGTTCCGCCCGGTGTCGCAACGGCGGCAATATTTGTACGCGGCACCGTATCGCCAAGGATCAGCCCGATCATCGCATCGGCATAGGCCGGATCACCTGCCAGACCGGTATAGGCTTTGCTCTCCTGCTCCTCCAGAATGCGCTCTTCGGCGGCTTTGACCGCACGCATTACCGGGGTAACACCTTCGGCATTCTTGTAGACTCCGACACCCAGGTCGATCTTCTGATCACGCGGGTCTTCGCGGTACATCTGCATCAGCGCCAGGATTTTGTCGGCGGGCTGCGGTTTGAGGTTCTCGAACATCAGATCTCTCCGGTTGCGACGGGCAGGGTTGGGAAAGCACCCCATTCAACCCAGGAGCCGTCATAAAGCGCGTGGTCTTTTTTGCCCATGCGTTCAAGCGCAAGGCTTAGGATTGCAGCGGTCACGCCCGAACCGCACGAGGTGATCGCCGGTTTGGTCAGATCCACGCCTGCGGCCTCAAACACGGCGCGGCACGCATCGGGCGACTTCATTGTACCATCACTATTCAACAGGCTGCCAAAGGGCACGTTGCGCGACCCTGGTATGTGGCCAGATCGCAGCCCTTCGCGCGGTTCAACCTCGGTTCCGGCGAAACGGGCGGCAGCACGGGCATCGATAATCTCATGATCAGCCAGTTTGGCGGCCGCAGACACTTGTGTCACGTCGCGTACCAGATGGTTCTGCACCCGAACGGTCATATGCCGATCCCGGATCACCGGGGGCAGATCTTCAACCTCTCGCCCTTCGGCCTGCCATTTCGGCAAACCCCCGTCCAGAACGGCGATGTTCTCTTGGCCCATCAGGCGGAACAGCCACCAGACCCGCGCGGCCGACATCAGCCCGGCCCCGTCATAGACGACCACCTGATGACCATCGCCGACGCCCATCGCCCGCAGGCGTGACATGAACTTCTCGACCGGCGGCGCCATATGTGGCAAGTCCGAACGGTGGTCCGAAATGTCATCAATATCGAAGAAGCGCGCGCCGGGGATGTGGCCCGCATCATATTCCGCCTTGGCATCGCGATTCTGCGCGGGCAGATACCACGACCCGTCCAGAATCCGCAGATCCGGGTCCTTGATATGCGCGGCCAGCCATTCGGTAGATACCAGGGTTTTCGGATCGTCTTGCATCAAAGCCTCCCCTAAGCGAGTCTGAGTTTCCCTATATCCGAGCGGCCAAACGTGCAAGCCATGCCAAGGCCTGCACCCCCCCGGCGCGCTGACAATTTTTTCCAAACATACACGTTTGCCTGCTTGACAGGCGGCACCCCGTACCAGACACCTGCCTGACATGGTTTCCAAAGGGAAATTTCCCCGGAGGAATGAAAAGGGAATCCGGTGCGACAATACCCGTCAACTCCGGAACTGCCCCCGCAACTGTAGGCGGAGTTTCGTCCCATTTGGGCCACTGACCGAAGCAATCGGTTGGGAAGGTCGGGATCAAAGCCAATCCGCAAGTCAGGAGACCTGCCATGTGCAAACCGGGCGAAAGCCCAATTTTGAAACCTTTCTGCCGTCGGGTGTGACGGGAAGGAGACCAAACTATGCATATCGAACCGGGCGTCGTAAATGGCGCCAAACTTGTCCTGAGCTACGCTACCGCGACCGGCGCAGGGCTCTATACCGCTAAACTGGCATGGGACAGCCTGAAAAGCAGCGGCATTGCCAGCCTTGCCATTCGCTCAGCCCTGGCCACCGGGCTGGTTTTCACCTTCTTTGAGGTGTTGCCGCACTTCCCGGTCGGGGTGTCGGAGGTTCATTTTATTCTGGGATCGACCCTGTTTTTGTTGTTCGGTGCAGCACCCGCCGCCATCGGTCTGATCGCGGGCTTGTTTATTCAGGGGTTTTTCCTGGCGCCTTTCGACCTGCCTCAGTTCGGGATGAACATGACAACGCTGCTGGTACCGTTGTTTGCCTTGCAGGCCCTGGCCAACCGCATCATTGCGCCAAATACGGCCTATGTTGATCTGAAGTATTCTCAAGCGCTTGCGCTGTCGACGGCCTATCAGGGCGGCGTCGTCATCTGGGTGGCGTTCTGGGCCTTTTACGGTCAGGGGTTTGGTGCAGAAAACCTCGCCGCCGTTGTCAGCTTTGGCGCTGCGTACCTCCTGGTTATCCTGATAGAACCACTGGCTGATCTGGCCGTGTTGGCCGCAGCAAAATCCATGCGAGATCTGGGCCGGATTGGGCTGTTTACACCCCGCCTCCATAACGCTGCATAGCCCTTTCGCGCCGCGCTACCCTGCGCGGCGCAACCTGAAATGCTGAATAATCCCGATCACGCTGATGATGATCCAGAAGCCTTCAATCAACATCGACGCCAGATTGAAGTTCTGAAGTAGTGAATAGACGATCAAAAC
Source organism: Pseudomonadota bacterium (assembly GCA_039818265.1). Classification (GTDB taxonomy): domain Bacteria; phylum Pseudomonadota; class Alphaproteobacteria; order Rhodobacterales; family Rhodobacteraceae; genus Ruegeria. The sequence continues at coordinate 112,263 of JBCBUG010000011.1, forward strand.
AGACCCCAGCAGGTTCACCACGGGAAAAGCCAGATCTTCGGAATTCATATACCGCATCTGCGTGGCGAAATAGGCGGCAACCACGAACAGAGCCCCGAAGGAGCCGATGGCGTCCACAATTGTCAGGCTGCTGAAAAACTCGCTCATCAATGAACCTTGCCGTTTTCCAGAAAATCTGGCTGTTGCGCATAGTGATGCATGTTCAAAAACGCCGCCCCTCCAGCGCCCGCTCGATAGCCATGCGGGAGATCCGCTGCAAATCGCAGCCCCTGCCCCGATTGCAAGGGCACCCAAGCCTCGCCTTTCAGAATGTCCAGCGTGCCGCTGAGCACAAAGACCTCCTCGGTCACACCAGCGGCATGGGCAGGGGACTCATGGCTTTGGTTCGGGTTGAGGTTGACGTGAAATGTCTCTGCCCCCAAGGCCGGATCAAAGGGGAAGACGATCTTGACCTCGATACTGCCGGGAAAGGTGACGGTCTGAAAAACCGACGGATCACCATTCACGGTGTCGATCAAAGCGCTGAGCGGCAGCTGAAATCCTTTGGCAATCTTCCAGAGCGTGGCGATCGTCGGGCTTGATTCGCCGCGTTCGATCTGACCTAGCATCGCTTTGCTGACACCGGTGATTTCGGCAACTTTCGACAGGCTCAACCCCGAAGCGGCCCGTACATCCCTTAGTTTCAGTGTTATGTCGTCTGGAGCCATGCCGTTGTCTCTCGAATCCTCTTGTGCGTTATAGCGCACATATGATACGTGCGCTATAACGCACATTCCCCGCATATCGCAACCGGGGCAAAAGGGAAACAGCATCATGCCAATGTACCGATCCAGAACCTCCACCCATGGCCGCAACATGGCCGGTGCCCGCGGCCTGTGGCGTGCCACCGGTATGCAGGACGATGATTTCGGCAAGCCGATCATCGCCATTGTCAACTCCTTCACACAATTCGTGCCGGGTCACGTCCACCTGAAAGATTTAGGCCAGATGGTCGCGCGTGAGGTTGAAAAGGCTGGCGGTGTTGCCAAGGAATTCAACACCATCGCGGTGGATGACGGCATCGCCATGGGCCACGACGGGATGCTCTATTCCCTACCCTCGCGCGAAGTGATCGCGGATTCGGTCGAATACATGGTCAACGCCCATTGCGCCGATGCGATGGTCTGTATCTCAAACTGTGACAAGATCACGCCAGGCATGTTGATGGCTGCGATGCGCCTGAACGTTCCAGCGATCTTTGTCTCGGGCGGGCCGATGGAGGCTGGTAAAATCGACATCGCTGATCTGGATGCCAAGAAGATTGACCTTGTAGATGCCATGGTCGCCGCCGCTGACGACCGGTTCACCGATGAGCAGGTTCAGCATATCGAGGAAAACGCCTGCCCTACCTGCGGCTCGTGCTCGGGCATGTTCACGGCGAACTCGATGAACTGTCTGGCCGAGGCACTGGGTCTGGCTCTGCCGGGCAACGGCTCCACCCTCGCCACGCATGCGGACCGCAAACAGCTGTTCCTTGAAGCAGGTCGCCGGATCGTCGAGATCACCAAGCGGCACTACGATCTCGACGAAAAAGGCTTCCTGCCACGCGAGATCGCGACCTTCGATGCATTCGAGAACGCCATGAGCCTGGATATCGCCATGGGTGGATCGACCAACACGGTCCTGCATCTGCTGGCAATCGCCCACGAAGGCGGCGTCGATTTCACCATGTCCGACATGGACCGGCTGAGCCGTAAGGTGCCGTGCCTGTGCAAAGTCGCACCGAACACCGAGAATGTGCATATGGAGGACGTCCACCGCGCCGGTGGCATCTTCTCGATCCTCGGTGAACTCAGCCGCGCTGGGTTGTTCCACAACCACTGCAGCACTGTTCACACGCCGACCATGGGCGAAGCAATTGCCAATTGGGACATCAAGGTTGCCAACAACCCGGCGGCGCAGGACCTGTTCAAGGCAGCCCCGGGCGGTGTACGCACCACGCAGGCCTTCAGCCAGTCGAACCGGTACAAGGAACTGGACACCGACCGCGAAGGCGGCGTGATCCGCTCCAAGGAACACGCGTTTTCGCAAGATGGCGGTCTGGCCGTTCTGTTCGGCAATATCGCCCGCGACGGCTGTATCGTGAAGACAGCGGGCGTGGATGCAAGCAGCCTGACCTTCACCGGCTCGGCCTATGTCTGCGAAAGCCAGGATCAGGCGGTCAGCGACATCCTGACCGGCAAGGTGAAAGAAGGCGACGTGGTCGTCATCCGCTACGAAGGTCCACGCGGTGGGCCGGGGATGCAGGAAATGCTCTATCCGACCTCGTATCTGAAATCCAAAGGTCTGGGCAAAGCCTGCGCTTTGTTGACCGATGGTCGCTTCTCGGGCGGTACATCGGGCCTGTCCATCGGCCATGTCTCACCCGAGGCGGCCGAAGGCGGCGTGATCGGTCTGGTCCGTCAGGGCGACACGATTGAAATCGACATCCCCAACCGCTCGATCCATCTGGCGGTGTCGGATGAGGACCTGGCGCAGCGACGCGCCGAGCAAGACGAAAAAGGCTGGGAACCGGCAGAGCCGCGCAAGCGCAAGGTCTCTACCGCGCTGAAAGCCTATGCCAAACTGACCACAAGCGCCGCCAAAGGGGCCGTGCGTCAGGTTTGAGTCGGAAACCACTCAACAAATACGGCCCACCCATCTGGTGGGCTGTTTTTGTTCTTTAGCGTGGGAGGAAGCAGGCTTCAGATCTATGACCTCAAACGCCCACTTTCAATTTCATCAACTTCTTAGGAAGTCACTCGTCTGACGGAAAACCAGACCCAAAAGCTCAATGCAACCGCTGACGCTGAAATAATAGTCATGATGGTCCCCGGTACGAAATTAACGTAGCCGGGAAAATCGACAAATAGCAGATAGCCGACATCGGCAAGACCGCCGACCATACCTGTTACCCAAATGGCAGTTATGTTTTTCCGCCAGATAAAGATTGCGCCGATGATCGTCGCGATGCCGAACCATCCTAGGTTCCATCCATGCTGATTAAGTACGCCTTCCACTGCTGTGTGATAGTCGGCTTCAAGCGCAACCGGATCAACGGCATCAGCAATAGCTTGAAACCCGCCCGTGGCATCACTCATCAGCACCATCACACCCGCGAGCGTATGTACCAATCCCCAAATAATCCAAAGGACCGCGGCAATCTTGAGCGCCAGAGTATGTGGGGCTGTCATGTCATCTTCCTTGTCATTGAAGCCAAGAGGCCATCTCGTTAAGTTGATTTTGTCCATTAAACAAAAAAGTAGACTTAGTCAACTAAATGCAAGACACCGATCTCGCCCTACTTATAGACCGCTTGATGCGCAAAATTCATTCTGGACTACAGGAACGCGCGCCCGGCTTTGATAGAGAGGCAGTTGGGCCCGGCGGGGGCATTGTGCTGATGACGCTTGCGGATGCCGGGCGGATCAGCATGAATGAACTCACAAAACGTGTCGCTCGCGACAAATCACAAATGACGCGTATGGTCCGATCTTTAGAAGCCAAAGGGCTTGTACGGCGAGAAGTGGCTCCAGACGATGGTCGCGTCAGCTTGATCTTTTTGACGCCCAAAGGATCGGAGATTGTTGGGGAACTAATGCAGACAGTCGCAGAGGTTGTCGGCGAAATCCTAGAGCCAATTTCAAAGAGTGAACGAAAGACCCTTCAGTCGCTGCTCGCACAGGTCGTTTAGGAGTGCTCAGTAAGGGAACGGACGCTCGTAGCCATCACAGCTTTTTGCACCTTGGGCTCGAAGCAGAAACAGACGTACAAATCGTGTTCCAAGCAGATGCATCTTTGCCAGGGGCACCCATTGCCCCTCAATCGCCCAGTTTGGCGTGCACCTCGTCCAGATCGATCTCACCGATGGGCATCTTGTTCCCGGGGTTTTCGAAATCATATTTGAACAGCTCGAAGTCCTGTTTGTAGATTTCATAGACCAGGTGCATCGACAGATCGTCGAAATAGTCCTCGACCGGATGCGCACGTTTTGGCCCGTGCCCCTCGGATTCGTTGAACCGCGGAATCTCGGATAATGTCACCGGATGGGCGGTTTCGACGTGGTCGAGAACACCCTGCATCCCGTCATTAAACGCCTCGGTCCAGAAAATCCGATCATATTGCCCGCCATTCACAATAAAGGTCGACACATGCCCCGACATGGCAGACCAGTGGATATCCGGGTCCATCGGGCGGCGCCAGCGGATCGTGTCGCGCGCAAACAGCAGGAACCGGCGGAAGCTGGCGATCTGGTCGAACTCGCCCTTGCCATCATCGCCGCCAACTTCGATCCCATAGTTGTAGATCAGTGTCGGCACCAGATTACCCCGGTAGCGTTTGCCGTTGCGCTGAATGCCGCAAATCTTGTCAAAGAATGAGCTGAGGATGCGCGTGTAAGGATTGCGCACGCAGGTAAAAGAATAAGACCCGTGGTTGCGCACATTGGAGGCGATCATGCCCTGGCTTTGATCAAAGGCCCATTTGTGCATCCCGTCCTTGGCGTCGTGGATATCGCCGTCAAAGAACTCCCCATGATCCGAATAATACATGATCTGACCAATGGTCGAGCACGCACATTTCGGCACCACACGGTAAACCATGCTTTCGCTCTCGGTCATCCAGGTGCCGGGAAACCCCATTGGCGTGCCTCCTATGCTGGCCTGCTCTCAGTTTGATATGCCAGCTTTCGACATCAAAAAACCAAAAATATTCTGTTTATTCAATCGCTCATCCTCAGTATCACGGGTGCAGTCGGGCAAAAAAGGAAATTGCGACATCATATGGCAAAGATTGCCTATATCCTGCTGTGTCACAAAGACCCTGAGGCCATCATTGCGCAGGCCGAGCAGTTAACCGCCGCCGGCGACTGTATGGCCATCCATTTCGACGCGCGCGCCCAGGATGCTGACTACGAAGCCATCCGCAGCGCGCTGAAAGACAACCCCAATGTCACTTTCGCCGCCAAGCGTATCAAGTGCGGCTGGGGTGAGTGGTCTTTGGTGCAAGCCACCCTGAACGCCCTGAACGCCGCCGTCGATGCATTCCCGCGCGCCACGCATTTCTATATGCTGTCCGGCGACTGTATGGCGATCAAGACAGCGGAATACACGCATCGCTTTCTTGATGATCGCGATATGGACTTCATCGAAAGCCACGATTTCTTTGCCAGCAACTGGATCAAGACCGGGATGAAAGAAGACCGTCTGATCTACCGTCACTATTTCAATGAGCGCACCCAATCCAAACGCTTTTATGCCGCGTTCGAACTGCAAAAACGTTTCAAGCTGACGCGCGACATTCCCGAAGACCTGCAGATCATGATCGGCAGCCAATGGTGGTGCCTGCGCCGCCGCACGGTTGAGATGATCCAAGAGTTCTTACGAGAACGTCGCGATGTGATCCGCTTCTTTTCGACAACCTGGATCCCGGATGAGACGTTCTTTCAGACGCTTGTCCGCCATCTGATCCCCAAGGGCGAGATCGAGAACCGCACACCAACATTCCTGATGTTCTCAGATTACGGGATGCCGGTGACGTTCTACAACGATCACTTCGACTTGCTGCTGGGTCAGAACTATCTGTTCGCCCGCAAAATTAGCCCCGAAGCGCATGAGTTGAAAGAGCGGCTGGGCGCTCTGTATGCCAGTACAGGGGTCGATTTCCCGATCTCGGATGAAGGGCGTAATCTCTATGCCTTCCTGACCGGGCGCGGGCGCGTTGGTCGCCGGTTCGGGCAACGTTTCTGGGAAGCCGGGAATACCTTAGGCCCAGAGCGGGAGTTGTTTCTGGTTGTTTGCAAAAAATGGCACGTGGCCAAACGGCTGGTCGATCAGATCGCGTCTGAGACGGACATACCATGCATCGAGTATCTGTTCAGCGAACAAGACACCCCATTGCCCGATCTGGGTGGGATTGAAACGACGCTGAACAAACGCTCGCGTCACCGGCGCGCAGTTGTGCGAATGCTGTTGGAACATTTCGGATCGAACCAGCTGGTTCTGTGCCTGGACCCGGCCAATCTGGACGTCATTCAGGATTTCTGCAGCGATGCGGCCCAGACACATGTGCTGGAGATCGAATGCGACTATTCCGACGACTATCTGATCGGTCACGCAAGGCGCGTGGGACTGGCGGGTCAGAACAGCCCAGACCAAACAGTCTCGCGCCTATTGCCGACGATACGGAATGACCTGTCCTATGAATCCGAACAAATCCGCCAGGCCGGGCTGGATGGGTATTTGCGTCTGCGCGAAAGCGCGGATCGGGCCGAGAACGAGGCAGCGATTGCGCAGTTCCTTGGCGTCGGGTCCAACAAGGCGCAATCCATTATGCAGCTGGACTATCTGTTCTCGGACTAAGCTCCGGCAATGCTGCTGCACCGCCGGAGCGATCAGTCAGATGTCGAATTTCACACCCTGCGCCAGAGGCAGCTCTGCCGAGTAATTTACAGTATTGGTCTGGCGACGCATATAGGCTTTCCAGGCGTCTGATCCGCTTTCGCGCCCGCCGCCGGTTTCCTTTTCGCCCCCGAACGCACCGCCAATCTCGGCCCCGGATGGCCCGATATTGACGTTGGCGATGCCGCAATCCGATCCGGCTGCGGTCAGGAACTGCTCTGCCTCGCGCATGTTCAGGGTAAACACGCAGGAAGACAGGCCCTGCGGGACATCATTCTGCAACTCCAACGCCTCGTCGAAATTATCATATCCCATGACATAAAGGATCGGCGCAAAGGTCTCGGTTTTGACCACGTCCGTCTGACCCGGCATCTCGACAATGGCGGGTTCCATATAGACGCCACTTGGCATGCCTTCGGTGACGCGTTGCCCGCCAAAGACTGTTCCGCCCTCGGCCTCGGCCGCCTTGAGCGCGGCGGTCATCGCAGCGCCAGAAGCCTCGTCCACCAAGGGACCGACCAAAGTACCTTCGGCCAGCGGATCACCGATGGGCAAACCCGCATAGGCCTTCTTAAGACGCGCTATCAGTTCATCTTTGATCGAGTTATGCACGATCAACCGGCGTAGCGTCGTGCATCGCTGCCCCGCGGTTCCAACCGCCGAGAACACAATCGCCCGCACCGCCATCTCCAGATCGGCCGAGGGGCCTACGATCATCGCATTATTGCCGCCAAGTTCCAGAATGCACTTGCCAAACCGCGCCGCGACAATGGGCGCGACGGCACGACCCATACGGGTCGATCCAGTGGCCGAGATCACCGGCACATCTTCGCTGGCCACAAGCGTCTCACCCAAGTCGGCCCCACCGATCAGGGTTTGCAGCAGGTTGTCGGGCGCGTCGCCGAACTGGGCCAGCGCGCGTTCGAATATCTTCTGACAGGCCATCGCGGTCAGCGGGGATTTCTCGGACGGTTTCCAGATCACAGGATCACCGCAGACCAGCGCGATCGCTGCATTCCAGGACCAGACCGCCACCGGGAAGTTGAAGGCTGAGATCACCCCGACGGGACCAGCCGGATGCCAGGTCTCCATCATCCGGTGACCGGGACGCTCCGAGGCAATCGTCAGGCCATATAGCTGCCGCGATAGGCCAACGGCAAAATCGCAGATATCAATCATCTCCTGCACTTCGCCAAGGCCCTCGGAGGTGATCTTGCCCGCCTCCCAACTGACCAAAGCGCCCAGATCATCTTTGGCAGCGCGCAATTCCTCACCCAGCAGGCGGATCAATTCCCCCCGACGCGGCGCGGGCACAACGCGCCACGCTTTGAACGCGGCTTTAGCATTCGCGAAGATGGTGTCCATTTCGGATGCCGGGGTCTCATGCACCTCAGCCAATACACGCCCATCAATCGGAGACCGCACCGTCAGGGTGCCGCCTGTGAGTTCGGCTGTGGTCAGGTCCAGATTTGTCAGAATGGTTTCTGCAGTCATCACAACGTCTTTCATCTCTCAAGCCGCCTTGTTCTGTGGGGTTACATCACCGGCCCGATAAAGCCGGCCAAATTCGGTGTTCAGGAAATCGGACAGTTTCACCTGCTCTTGCCGGACAAACCCGGTCGACGGCAGAACGCCGGTGCGCATCAGATCGACGACGCCCAGAACGCCCGCGGCAGTGGTGACTTGAATGGCGCTCCAGATCTGCCCACTAATTTCACGCGCAAAGCTCTTGTTAATCAGGGATTTCTCGCGCAGCGCCCCGTCAATCTTGCCTTTTGCAGTGCAGTAGACCAGCACCACGTCCTGATCCGTGCGCGGCAGGGCAGATTCAAAGATCTCTTTCAGCAGATCGCGACGACGTTCCAGCCCAAGATCATGCAGCAGCAGTTTCAGAATGTCACAATGACCCGGATAGCGGATCGAGCGATACGACACCGCACGCGCTTTCCCCTGCAGCGTTTCCGGCAAAGTGCCCAGACCGCCGGAGGTGTTGAAGCATTCGTATTCCACGCCGTCATGACCCAGCAACTCATAGTCTTCCAGTGGCGCGGTCTTGACACGTTCGCCATTCACGATTGCGTCGCAAGGATTGCAGTATTCATTGATCAACCCATCCGTTGACCAAGTCAGATTGTATTTCAAAGCGTTGGTCGGGTAGAGCGGCAAGGCCCCGACCCGCATGTGCAAACTATCGATTTCATCGAATTCTGCGGCCAGCGAGGCCCCCGCAATCCCAACAAATCCCGGCGCCAACCCGCATTGCGGCATAAAAGCGGTTTTGCTGCTTTCAGCCAGCGTACGCACGGCCCGGGTGGCGGCAACATCTTCGGTCAGATCGAAATAATGCGCCCCGGCCTTTCTCGCGGCTTGGGCAATGTTCGGCGTCAGAAAAAACGGAGCGGCAGAGATCACCGCATCAAAGCCACGCAACCTTCGGGTCAATTCGTCGATATTCGTTGCGTCGATTTGCATCGTCGCGACGCCCAGCCTGGCAATCTCGGCCAACGCCTTCAGATCATATTCTGCAACTGTGGCACTGTAGTTGGGTGAATCTTTCAATAGCGCAGCAATCATCTGCCCAATCTTGCCTGCCCCAACGATGCATATCTTCCACGACATGGCTCGCCTCCTCTCTTCGGGTTTGCTTTGAGAGTGGCGTAGATTGTGATCATATCGCAGGTGTTATCTTGACGAAATCGGCACTTGGATCGTCATTTCGTCAAATATCTAGTCTATTTGGCAATTTGTGCACTGAGCTTTGAACGTGCGGTCCGGCGCTTTGCGCGTTCGCCGGGTGATCGATCCAGTGGATCGATCCCTATCCCTCCTCACCCTTCAGGTTATGAGTCTGCCGATGTTTGATTGCGATGCGAACAGTCTATTTGACTGTTTGTGGCTCGACGTGGCTGTTTGGATATTGGTTGCGGGAGTAGGATTTGAACCTACGACCTTCAGGTTATG
>JBCBUG010000012.1:0-113925 GCA_039818265.1 Pseudomonadota bacterium
ACGACGCAGGCGAGATCGAGGGCTTGTTCTAAGCGCCTGAATGATACATCTCGTGGTCTGGGGATACCCCCGGGCCATGAGGAGAGAAACATGCCCACTCTGATACCGCCGCAAGACTGCCGCTCGATGCAGGAATTGCGGCCTCAGATCGACAAGCTGGACCGCCAATTGATCGAATTGTTGGTAACGCGCGCAGGCTATATTGACCGTGCGTCTCAGCTGAAACCCGGCGAGGGGCTGCCCGCCCGTATTCCGGACCGTGTCGAAGAGGTGGTGCAGCGTGTGCGCAAGAGCTCGGATGAATTGGGCATGGACCCTGATCTTGCTGAAAAGCTCTGGCGCATTTTGATTGATTGGTCGATTGCGCGCGAAGAGCGTGTGCTCGGCGCTGACTGACCAAACAGGCGCCTCATGCGCCTGATCCGTTTTGGAAGAGGGGATTGAACAATGGTAGCCCAGGTTATCGACGGTAAAGCCTTTGCCGCAAAAGTGCGCGCGCAGGTGGCTGATCAAGTTGCAAAGCTGAAGGAAGAAAATGGCATCACACCCGGTCTGGCCGTGGTGTTGGTGGGCGAAGACCCGGCGAGCCAGGTATATGTGCGTTCGAAAGGCAAAATGACCCTCGAGGTCGGCATGAACTCGTACGAACACAAGCTGGACGCCGACACATCTGAAGACGACCTGCTGGCGCTGATCGACAAGCTGAACAACGATCCGGCTGTGCATGGCATTCTGGTGCAACTGCCGCTGCCCAAACATCTGAACGAAGACCTCGTGATCAATTCGATTGATCCGGCCAAGGATGTGGATGGATTTCATATCTCGAATGTGGGCCTGCTGGGCACAGGCCAGAAGTCGATGGTCCCCTGCACGCCGCTAGGCTGTTTGATGATGTTGCGCGACCACCATGGCTCGCTGTCCGGGATGGATGCGGTTGTGATCGGGCGGTCGAACATCGTTGGCAAGCCAATGGCACAGCTGCTGCTGGGCGACAGCTGCACCGTGACCATCGCGCATAGCCGCACCAAGGATCTACCCGATGTCGTGCGCCGCGCCGACATCGTTGTGGCCGCCGTTGGCCGCCCTGAAATGGTGCCGGGCGATTGGATCAAGGAAGGTGCCACCGTGATCGACGTTGGCATCAACAGGATCGAACGCGATGGCAAGAATAAGCTGGTTGGCGATGTGGATTATGCGAGCGCGGCCGAGCGTGCAGGTGCGATCACCCCGGTTCCCGGTGGCGTAGGGCCCATGACGATCGCCTGCCTGCTGGCCAACACGCTGACGGCATGCTGCCGTGCAAATAGTCTGCCCGAACCTGAAGGCCTTACTGCATAGCTCTGCATTCTGGAATTGCAACCAGAACCAGCTAGTCTAAGACACGATTTACCGCGCCCGCATGACCACGGGCGCGGTATTTTTTGAAAAGCTTTCCTTGTGAAGTAAATCGTGATAAACATTATTTTCCAGAAGGTTACTAAGTTAGTCTGCATCTTTGCCAATATGTCCGATGTTGATTTGGCGCGGTGCATCTGAAGAAACGTATGAATACCGAAGTCAGTGAACTCAGAACGGCCCTCACCCCTCAGCGCATGTGCGCCGCGTTCATTTTTCTTCCGTTGCTGTCATATGCCTTTCCCCCATTCATGGATGCTGATGTTCCCTATGGATTGCGCCTGTTGTTTTGGGTCGGAGTTATGGCAATCGCGTTGGGCGCGATCTGGGCAACCCGGGTGCTTTTGCGAGACAAGCTGATACTATTGAAACTGCCGCTGCGCGATTTGGCTTTTGCGGCGGTGATCCTGGTGTTTCTAACACCGCTGTTGTGGCTGCTGGCTTGGGGTCTGTTTACATATACCGGAAAGATGGTGCCCGAAGTTAAATCGGTTGCAGCGTATGGCGTGCTGTTTGCCACAGGCCTTGTGCTTGTGCGTCGCGGTGATCTTCATGCCGATAGCATGGGGGGGGCCAAGCCGCCGGAATTGCCGCGCTTGTCAAAACGCTTGCCTGAAGGGTTTGAGGGTCAGATCTACCGGCTGACAGTCCGGGATCACAACGTGGATGTTGTTACCTCAGAAGGCGTGTTTTCGATCAGATCACGTTTTACAGACGCGATTGCCGAGATGGAGCCTGTTCCGGGCCACTGCTCTCACCGCTCACACTGGGTCACAGATGCATCCATTGCGGGCGTTGAAAAGACCGGCAGTAAAACCTTCCTACGCTTGGTCAATGGTGACCTGGTACCGGTCAGCCGCAAATATAAGCCGATGCTGGAAGAAGACGGGTTGATCTAGGCCGTGCGCGGCATCGGGATCATCTGCGGGTTTGGCCCGGTTAATATGGCCATAGCGTCGCTCTGCATCAGGTCTGACAGAACGTGGTCGGAACTGCGTAATCCGCCTGTGTAGGTGCCATAGGCTGGCAGAATAAGCCGATTTTGATCCACCAAGAACGCCGGGCGAGAGATTGATCTACCCCGGATCGATAGGCGCGCCTTTGGGTGAAAATGCCCAGAGACTTCGCCCTTGGCATTTGCCTCGGCGATATGGCGAAACACCAGAGGGCCTTTGACCCATTCCGCCAGATGCGTGCCGCCCAGTTCGATAGGGCCGGGATCGTGGTTGCCTTCTATCCAGATCCATTTCCGACCGGCCTGCAGCCTAGTGATCTGCAGTTTCTCGGACGCTGCCAAGGCGTTTGAGGCATCAAGGTCATCGAAGCTGTCGCCCAGGCACAAAACTGTTTCAGCACCTGACGCATCCAGATCAGCCGAAAGCCGATCCAGCGTTTCGCGGCCGTCATAGGGGGGCAGGGTCAATCCGCTGCGCCGTGCCAGCCGCTCGGACTTGCCCAGATGCAGGTCCGAGACACACAGCATCCGCTGATCGGCCCACCAAAGTGCGCCAGAGGGAAGGGCACGCAGCGCCCGACCGCAAAACAGAAAATCCAAGCCGTTCATGATACGTTCTTTGCCTGTTTCTGTTCAATGCGCAAGGGGTTACAGCTGGTTCAGCCCGGCAGCTTCCAGCAGCCGTGCGCTTTCTTCTGCAAGCAACCGTTCCTCGGCCGCGCCTTTGACCGGGATCTTTCCAACCTCCAGAAACAGAGGCGCAGCCAACGGTGTGATACGGTCAAGCCGCAGCAGATCAGTCCGATCTCCGATCCGTGCGACCATTGCCTCGATACGTCCAAAATCAACCAGCCCGCGCATAGCCTCCTCTCGGGTGATCTGCATCAGCAAATGGTCGGGGTCGTATTTCAATAGCGTGTCGTAGAGGATATCTGACGAAAACGTGGCCTGCCGTCCGCTTTTGCGTTGCCCGCCGGTGTTGCGTTCGATCAAGCCGGCGATTGTGGCCGAGGCACGAAAGGTGCGTTTCATAACGGCATTGCCAGCCAACCATGTGTCCAATCCCTGTCGCAAAGCGTCGAGTTGGAACAGAGGTCTGGGATCGGTCACCGCATCCAAGCCCCAGATCAAAGTCGCATAGTCCGTTGCAACAAAACCCAAGGGCGCGAACCCGGTTTCTTCCATGCGCTTGGTGAGCAGCAAGCCCAAAGTCTGCTGGGCATTGCGTCCAGCGAAGCCGTAAACGCATAGGTGCTCTCGTCCGTCGCTTGGAAAGCTCTCAATCAACAGGCGATCACGTTGGGGCAGTCGGGATATGTCCCTCTGCAAGGCCAACCAGTCTGCAGTGTGACGAGGCAACTGAGGCCAATCGGGTTGTGCGAACATGCGCAGGATGCGGTCGCTCAGTTGGGTGGAGGTAGCAAATTTCGTCCCTGCGAAGGTGGCAATTTTGGGTTTCTTATCAGCACTACGGCTGACCTCGACCACCATCTCACGCAGCCCCTCATAGCGCACGATCTGACCGCCGATCAGGAAAGTATCGCCGGGGGTGAGAGAGGCTGCAAACGCCTCTTCAACCTCGCCCAAAGGTTTGCCACCCCTGTTACGCCTCAGCCGAACCTTGAGCGTATCGGTATCCTGAATGGTGCCAAGGTTCATGCGGATACGTGCAGCGGCGCGGGGGTCGCGCAACTGCCACAACCCATCAGGGCGCTGTAGCAGCCGCTGCCAGCGGTCATAGGCGCGCAGGGCGTAGCCCCCGGTGGCGCAGAAATCCAGACAGGCGTCGAATTCCGGGCGGGTCAGATCGGAAAACGGCCCGGCGGACGTCATTTCCGTGAACAGCGTATCCGCATCGAATGGGCCCGCGGCGGCCGCAATCAGGATGTGTTGGCACAGCACATCGCGGGGCCCAGCGCCGCGCGGGTCGCCGTCCAGTTCATGCGCCTTCGCAGCCTCTAGCGCGGCGATGCATTCCACCACTTCGAACCGGTTGGCGGGCACCAGAAGCGCCTTGGACGGCGCGTTGTAGCGATGGTTTGCCCGCCCGATCCGTTGCACCAACCGTTTGACGTTTTTGGGTGCGCCGATTTGGATGACCAGATCGACATCGCCCCAATCGATCCCTAAATCCAGAGAGCCGGTGCAGACAATGGCGCGCAAATCACCGCGTACCATGGCGGCCTCAACACGCTCGCGCTGTTGGCGGTCCAGACTGCCGTGATGGATGCCGATAGGCAGGCCCTCATCGTTGGCAAGCCACAGGTTGTGAAAGAAAATCTCGGCCTGGGCGCGGGTGTTGTGAAAGATCAGAGTTGTTTTGTGCTGTCGAACTTGCTTTAGCACCGCCGGGATCGCATAGGCCGCGCCGCCGCCGGACCACGGCGGCATGTCCTCGGTTTCCAGCATCGCGATGTCGGGGTCGGGGCCGGGATCAGCCTGAATGATGCGGCAGGGGTCCGGGTGACGCGCCAGAAAGCGGGCGATCCCTTCTGGGTCTTCGACCGTTGCAGATAGGCCCACGCGACGTAGCTCCGGGCAAAGGGTTTGCAACCGCGCCAGTGCCAGCATCAACTGATCTCCGCGCTTGCTTTCGGCGAGGGCGTGGATTTCATCGACGATCACACGCTGCGCCCCATCAAACATGCGCGGCGCATCCTCATATGAGGTTAGCAAGGCTAGGCTTTCGGGCGTCGTTAGCAGAATATGCGGTGGGTCCGCGCGCTGGCGTTTCTTCTTCGTGGCCGAGGTGTCGCCTGTGCGATCCTCGATACGGATAGGCAGGCCGATCTCATCCACCGGGGAACGCAGGTTGCGTTTTATATCCGCCGCCAGAGCCTTCAGCGGTGAGACGTAGATAGTGTGCAGCCCGCTGTGTGCGCCTTCGGCCAGTTCAGCCAGAGACGGTAGAAACCCGGCCATTGTCTTGCCGCCCCCGGTAGGGGCGATCAGCAGCGTCGCCGGATCACGTGCCCGGTCGAACATGTTTTGCTGATGGGGGTGGATGGACCAGCCTTTGGCCGAAAACCAATCGGTGATCCGGGCGGGAATCTGCGTCATAGGCGCAGATTAACCGCCTTCATGCCGGAATAGCACGGCGTTATTTGACGATTTTCTCGTCCTTGACGAACATGTTGGCCCAAGCGCGGTCAATCAGGTCGGGGCTCATCTGATAGGGGATGCCCTCGAATTCGCAGATCGAGATCATCTGATCGATCAGGAAGATCGGCTGGTAGTTTGCGTAGATATTGTCGATGGTTGGGTACTTGACCTTCAGCAGGTGGACCAGAGCCGCCTCATCCAGTGGCATACCGCGCTTGCGGGCTACCATGGCAAAGATTTTCAAGAAATTTTCCTGGTTCGGGCCATCGATCTTAATCTTGAAGAAGATTCGGCGCAGGGCGGCTTGGTCGAAGATCTCGTTCGGGTGGAAGTTGGTCGAGAAGATAACGAGCGTGTCAAACGGCACCTCGAATTTCTCACCCGATTGCAGGCCAAGGATATCCTTGTTTTCTTCCAGCGGAACAATCCAGCGGTTGACCAGCGCCTGTGGCGGTTCTGCCTGACGACCAAGGTCGTCCACGATGAAGATGCCGCCGGTCGATTTCAACTGCAGCGGGGCCTGATAGGTCCGCGCAGTTGGATTGTAGACCAAATCCAACATGCTGAGCGATAGTTCACCACCCGTTACAACAGTAGGGCGTTCGCATTGCACATAGCGCGAGTCAAACCGCTTGCGGCGGCGCAAGCTGTTGGGATCGTCGGCTTCCTGCTCGATCGCGGTGTGAACGATCGGGTCGTAGACTGTGATCACCTGACCGGCATATTCGATAGCGTAGGGGACATAGACATTATCGCCCAATGCATCGCGAATACCGTTCGAGATCGAGGATTTCCCGTTGCCCGGAGGTCCATACATCAGGATCGAACGGCCTGCGCTTACCGCGGGGCCGAGATGGTCCAACAGGCTGTCAGGCAGAACCAGATGGCCCATCGCGCCGACCAATTGCTCCCGCGTGACCTGAATGTTGCGGATCGACTGGCGTTTGACTTGCTCGCGGTACACATCAAGCGGCACGGGCATCGCGCCGAAATACTCCGACTGACTCAGCGCATCCAGCGCACGGGCCTTGCCTGCGTCGGTCAGCTGGTACCCCATCTCGTTGCCGCTGTTCGCGTTCAGGGTGCCAGTGGCTTCCAGCAGTTTCTGCTCGCGCGCGATGTCGATTAGTTCCTGTGTGACAGCGCCGGGCAGGCAGATCGCCTCGGCCACTTCGGACACGGTGCTGGCATTCTTGCGAAAGACTGTTTTCAGCAGGATGTCCCGCATCATCACCAGCGGAAGCTGCATTTCGCCCAATCCCTTAGGCGCAGGAGGGGCCATCACGGCGGAGGTTTGCATATTCATGCGCGGCGCTCGTCTATCCTGAAATCACACACATGCCCGCAAATGGGCTACTTGTGGGAAATCTGGCTCAGCTTTGTGGCGGGACCAAGGCAGCGACATGGCGCACAGATGATAGTTTACGAACCGTAAACAGTGCCCAAAATCAGATACATGATCAAAGCCCCGGCCAGAGCAAGGCCCATCGGGAACTTCTTGCCGCGATCCCAGCTTTCCCAATGAGGGGCGATGGTGCGCAGTCTGGTGAGGCGGGCCAGCCGGTGAGTGGCAACGGCGCCCAGCACTGTTGCCAGCAAAATCGCGATCAGAACGCCCAGGTCTTGTATCCAGACGAAGGGTGCTGCCGCGGCCAGAAACTTGGCATCACCCGCACCGAAAGCACCGATGGCGTTCAAAAGAATGCCCGCAACCAGCACAATGGGCAGATGCAGCAACTGCCAGATATATGGGGAAAAGGCGACCGGGAAGGGGCCTAGCGAGCCGCTGATTGTGCCGGTAGACCAAGGCGGCAGGGCAATCAACCCGACAACCACATAGACAAAAGCCAGAGCCACAACCGCATGGTTCTTAATTTTCATATCGCGCATGTCGGTAAAGGCGACATACAGGCAGATCGGTAGGATGAACGGCAAGAACCAGATCGCCGCGCGGACAGGAATTTCCATTTAGGTGGAACTCTCAAGCGCGCGCAGAGATCTGACCGCTTCGTCAAAATGCTGCGGATGAGTCGAGATCGCCTCGCGGAACAGGTTCTTCGCGGTATTGATGTCGCCCTGTTTGACAGCTGAAATGCCCATCGTGTTCAACAATTGTGCGCGTTCGATCTGCGACATCGGCACAACAGGCAGGCTGTAGTTCCCCTGTGCCGAGCGGGCAAGAACCAGATTATTCTTTGCCGTAAACAACGAACTATCTTGCCGAACGGCGTCGGAAAACAGGCGCTCTGCTTCCGCATACTGGCCGCGGGTCAGTTTAGAATAGCCCCAGTTGTTCATGACGCTGCCAGGACGGGTCGTCAGACCCATGGCTGTTTCATAGAAATGATCAGCGCGTTTCCATTCTTTTCTGGAATCGGCCACAACTGCCTCAAGACGATAGCGCTTGAAGGTTTCATAGGTTGGGGGAACTGAATCCAACACAGATTTGGCCTGCGCCCAATCGCCATTTCGAACCAGCGCGTCCGCATATTCGACCTTGTCAGAGCTGTTGGTTCCCTTCATGGTCGTCACCCGTTTCCAGGCAGCGCTTGCTTCGGTGGTACGTTTTGCCCGACCCAGTGAAACGGCCAGTCCACGTTGCAGATCGATCCGGTTGGGGTTCTTGGCGGCGGCACCCTGAAAATAGGTCACCGCTTCGTTGGGATCTGAGGCGTTCAGAAGAACGTCGTTCAGGTTGGTTTCGTCAATGACGTTCACTTCCTGAAATGTGCGCTCAACCCGTTCTTCGGCGGATTCTTTTTCGCACGCAGATAGAATAAGCCCGCTCAGAATGAGTGACGCAATCAAGAATTGTTGGCGCATTTTTGCGTCCTTTACTGCTCTTGCCTCGTTTACTGGATTTTGCGCAGCGTAAATTGCCCGTCGCCGCGCTGTTCCAGCGTATATTCTTGTTCTTGAGGAGTAGTATTAACAGGATTTTCCATTTTTGCGAGTGCTAAGCGCAGATTGTCCCGAATTGCGTCACTTTCGCCATTGTCGAGGGCGAAGGCACGTTGGAAGACCTGCGCGGCTTCGGGATATTTCTGCTGCTCCATCAGCAGTACGCCCAGATTATTCCAGGCCACGGGCCACTCGGTATCATCTTCAACCGCGCGTCGTAGCAAAGGTTCTGCCTGACCCAAACGCCGCAATCCAAGATTGGCGGTTCCCATCGATGTCAGGACTTGCGGCGTCATCCCCTGTTCAAGCGCGGCGCGGCTGAAACTTTGCAGGGCAAGTTCGTATTCCCCTGCGGCCATCAACCTGTTGCCGGTCGCGATGTTGTCGCTTGTTTGACCATCGGGGTCGATGCCTGGCGCGTCCAACCCGTTGGGTTGACCAAGTTGATCACAAGAAGCCACGGTGGCTATCACCACCGTGGCTTGAAGCAGTCGGCGAAGTCCAGATCGGACGCACCTGGGTTTTGTATTCATTAGCGCTTTATCCGCGGCCAAAGCTCGAAATGACATTTGCAGAGGGGCCAACCAAAATGATCAGCAGCGGTGGCACCGTCAACATCATTGTGACCAGAGTCATTTTCGTAGGCAACTTGTTTGCAGCCTCTTCAGCGCGCATTACCCGTTTATCGCGCATCTCGCCGGCATAAACCCGCAGGGCTTCGGCGATTGAAGTACCAAATGTTGCCGATTGGATCATAACGGTAACAAAAGAGCTGACATCCTGAACTCCGCAGCGTGTACCAAAATCACGCAGGACCGTATCCTTGTCCTTACCGGCTTTCATCTCATACGCAACGACTTCGAATTCTTGCGCAATGTCCGGGTAAGAGGATTTCATCTCAGCTGCGACACGCACAATCGCCTGATCCAGTGATTGCCCTGCCTCGACGCAGACCAGCATGAGGTCAAGCGTGTCCGGGAAACCCGATGTTATCGCTTCTTGCCGTTCTGCAACGCGGCGCGTGATCCAGTACTTTGGGATCATATAGCCGATACCGCCGGGCAAAAGTACGCGGACGATCTGTTGCTGGCTGGTGTATTCCTGATCCCCCGCCAACACCGTGATCAGCATGACGCCCAGAACGATACCAGTGATTCCAAGTGCGAACTGCGCAAAGTGAAAGAAGCGAACGGCATCTTTTGATTGATAACCCGCTTGCCGCAGTTTCAGCTGAACTGCGGAATATTCTTCCTGGTCCTTGGGTTCCAGAAAGGTGGCAAACTTTTCAAGCTGTTCGTTCTGGCTGCCATGCCGCAGCTTGTCTTTTTTACCCTTCTTCGCTGCCTTGGGGGCAGCGGTCGAGCGCTGAAGCTTTTTTAACGGGTCTTCGGGCTGACTCATCATCAGCGAAACGGCGACGCCAATCAGCACAAGGCCTAGAATGCCCACAACGATCAGTGGGCCAAACTCACCAAGGTTCGCGGTGAGCATATCGTTGATACTGGTCAGAAATTCCATGATACCGCCCTCAGACCTTAATGTTGGTGATGATCTTCATGACGATCAGATTCAGCGTCAGCAGGATGCCAACGACGAAACAGGCCGGAATGAACCAGGGGTGATCCAGAACCTCGTCGTAATAGCCAGGGTCTTTCACCAGGATAAACACCAGACAGGCGATTGGGAATCCAGACAGGAACTTACCAGACCACTGCGCCTCGGCCGTGATGGCTTTGACCCGGCGGAACAGGCGGAAACGTGCGCGGATAACCTGTGCGAGACCGGCCAGAATTTCTGCTAGGTTACCACCGGATTGCTGTTGAATGCCGACAGCAACGGCGAGGAAGCGCAAATCCTGCATATCCAATCGTTCTGCCATGTCTTTCAGCGCCTCGCCCACATCGCGGCCATAGGCGCATTCATCTGCGATTACACCGAATTCAGTTCCCAGCGGGTCCTGTACTTCGTTAGAAACCACCTGAATTGTCGAAACAAACGGGTTGCCCACACGTAGGGATCGGACCATCAGTTCGACGGCATCTGGCAGCTGCTCTTCGATCAGGCTCATCCGCTTCTTGGCTTTGTGGTTCACCCAGGCGTAGACACCGCCAATACCGATCGCGATTGAAATCGCGATGCGCAGGGTGATTTCTGTAGCGGTACCAATGCTTAGCCCCATGAACGCGACAACAGAGACCAAGCACATGATCATGATCAACTGCCGTGGCGAGAAGGCAATCGCGGCCTTTTGCGCTTTGTCTGCAAGCAATGAATACAGAGGGATGCTCTGCGATTTCATATGCTGCTGCATTTCCTTACGCAGCTGTTCCAGTACCTGTTCGCGCCCGGCACCTTTTTCCAGCATGTCCAGACGGCGATTAACCCGGCTGTTCAGGCTGATGGATTTGCCGAACGCGACAAGATAGATGCCTTCAACCAGGGCAAGGACCCCCACAAAGATGGCGACATAGATGATCGCCTCCATAGGCACATTCATACTAAGCTCTCCTACACTGTGGTTGGGTCGTAGATGGACGCAGGCAGGTCAAAGCCCCACAAACGGAATCGTTCCGAATAGTGGCTGCGTACACCCGTTGCAGTGAAGTGACCGATGATTTTGTTGTCAGGTGTCAATCCAACGCGTTGAAATCTAAAGATTTCTTGCATCGAAATAACGTCACCTTCCATACCGGTGATCTCGGTGATTGATGTCATACGGCGCGAGCCGTCCTGAAGACGGCTGGCCTGAACGATCAGGTTCACAGCGGATGAGATCTGGCTGCGAACCGCTTTGATTGGCATCTCAATGCCAGCCATTGCGATCATGTTTTCTAGACGCGAGATACCATCACGGGCTGAGTTGGCGTGGATCGTCGTCATTGACCCATCGTGACCGGTGTTCATGGCCTGCAGCATGTCGATCACCTCGGCGCCACGCGTCTCACCAACGATGATGCGGTCAGGGCGCATACGCAGGGCGTTTTTTAGACAGTCGCGCGGGCTGACCTCACCCTTGCCTTCCACGTTGGGTGGGCGGCTTTCCATCCGGCCCACATGGGTCTGCTGCAGCTGAAGTTCCGCCGTATCCTCGATGGTCAGGATACGCTCGGCATCGTCGATAAAGCTGGATAGCGCGTTCAGAGTGGTCGTTTTACCAGAACCCGTACCGCCCGACACGATCACGTTCAATCGGGTCGACACTGCGGCCTGCAAATAGGCGGCCATCTCTTCGGTAAACGCGCCGAAATTGACCAGATCGTCAATGCCCAGCTTGTCCTTTTTGAACTTACGGATGGAAACCAGCGAACCGTCAACCGCAATTGGTGGCACCATAGCATTGAAACGCGATCCATCGGCCAGACGGGCGTCAACATAGGGGTTTGATTCATCAACTCGGCGACCCACGGCGGATACGATCTTGTCGATGATCCGCATCAGGTGCTTTTCGTCCTTGAAGGTGATGTCGCTGATTTCCAGCTTACCGGCGCGTTCCACAAATATCTGTTGCGGGCCGTTCACCAGAATATCGTTGACAGTGTCGTCCTGAAGCAGCGTTTCCAATGGGCCAAGGCCTGTGACTTCGTCATAAAGTTCTTTGTTCAGTTGGGTCCGGTCTTCGCGGTTCAGAACAATACTACGCGCTTCAAGAACTTCGCTGGCAATCGCGCTGATCTCTGAACGCAGTTCAGATTCATCAGCGTTTTCCAGTGCAGCAAGGTTCAGGTTCTCAAGCAATTCACGGTGCAGCTCGATCTTGATTTCGCCCAGGCGTTCCTTGCGCTTGCGATCGCGATCGACACCGTTCGCCTCTGCCGCCTTTTTCTGAACCGGTTTTCTTGCGATGGCATTTTGCGCGGGGGTATCTACAGGTGCTGCCGGTGCGGGCGCTTTAGCCGGTGTTTGCACCGGCTGCGCTTCGGACGATTTCTTGTATCTTGAAAACACGGCTGATCCCCCCTTGGGATGATTTATGCGGCCTCAGCGTCGCTGCTGCCCAGGCTGTGGAGTGATTTTGCCAGCTTCGCGATTTCGCGGCGCAACGGGTTCTTGGCCGCAGCGTTGGCAAGCGGAAGACCGTGGTCGCCGCTTTGCATCACGGGTTTCCCGCCATCCGGCAGTTGCAAATCGATGGAAATTCCAAGGCTTTCGCCCATGCGTTTTACGCGACCTTTACCATTCAGATCGGTGAATTTCGGGGCCCGGTTCAATGCAAATCGTAGCTTGTTGAACGGAAGTTCTTCGGCTTGCAGGGCCCGTTTCAGGCGCAGCGCGTTTTGAGCGGACCGCATGTCCAACTCGATCATGGCAAAATAGACATGGGACGCCTGCAATACAGTTTCCGACCAGTGAACCAAGGTTTTCGGCATGTCCACGATGACATAGTCGAAATGCTTGCGCGCCATGTCGATGACGCGCTGAATGTCTTCCGGTGTGATCAAATCCAGCGGAACCATGTCGGCCGGTGCTGTCAAAACCTGCAGTTTTTCTTCATATGTCTGAAGTGCTTGCGAGAAGACTTCATCATCCATAGCGGCTGTATCGGACAGCATCTCGAACACAGTTTCACGGCGCGGCAGGTCGAGATAAGTTGAAACTGTGCCGAATTGCAGATCCAGATCGATCAGGCAAACCGTCGGTGCGTCCTTGTCAGATACGTTGGCAAGCTCCCAGGCGAGATTCACGGCCATGGTTGTTGAGCCGACACCCCCGGCCAGACCATGGACAACGAACATCGCGCCTTCTTTGGCGTCACCCCCCGCCAATGGAACTGCCGCTGCTTGCGCAGCAGCAACCGGATCTGGCTGGTTCATACGCTCAATTGCTTCTTGCAATTCACCCTCGGGCAGAGGGTAGGGCACAAACTCATCCGCGCCCTTGCGCAAAAGCTGATGGAGCGATGCGGGTGTCACATCCTCGGCAATCAGCACCACTTTGATCTTCTTCTCCTTCGCCTGGGTGATGATTTCACCCATCAGCGAAAGGTTATCTTCGTCTTCGCCGTCGATGGCCAACGCCACGAATTGCATGGAATCTGCTTCGGGCTGACCAAAAAACGCCAAAGCTTCGGCAAAACCAAGATCGCCCCAACGCTCACCCAAAGCGGCTTCCATATCTTCGATCAGCAAATCGAAGTTCTGGACGTCCCGGCTGATCGTGCAGGCCAGGATACCGGTGTTGTCGTCTTGCGGCGTCGCGCTGGTCATACAAACTACCCTCGTTGAGAGAGGCCAGCATCTCTTGCGGACGAGATCACGCCGAATGATTTGCTGTCGCCCCTAAGCGGCCAATTCAGGCCGCAGGTCACCCAATTGTTGACAATGTCGCTGTGAAGTTGGGCAAGAATTTGGCGCAAAAGAACCAATTGTAGGGAAATAGGCGACGATGTCGCCTATTTCGGGTGTATTATCAACCGTCGGCTGAGGTGCCGGTCGTCGTTTCAATGTAGCTTGGCCGTGTCGCGCTATCGATGTACTCACGATAGATTACGTCGGCGTACTTGCCGTCTAGAAGTTGCGATCTGCCATCTGCAAAGCCAGATACCTCGGTTACCGTTCGACGGTTTCGCCGATCACGATTGGGCGTGTCAATCAAGGGGCGCGTTTTCCCAAACGATACCACTGCCTCGAGTCGTGAGCGCGAAATACCCTGTTGTACCAGATAGTTAACAGCAGCTTGCGCGCGGCGCAGGCCAAGGCTTTGGTTATAGCTGGTCGATCCCACGGCGTCGGTGTGGCCATAAACGCGGAAACGCGCCTCAGGGAACTGTTTGATCCAATCAGCCTGACGCCGCAGAACACTCTGTGCCGAAGCGTCCAGTTGGGCGCTGTTGAAGGCAAAGTTGATCTGAACCGGAACGTCTGAGGCGAATCGGCGGCTCAGGATCTGCGCAAAGGTCAACTCGCCATTCATAACCTGAATATTGTTGAGCGTCGCGTTCCCATATGCGCCCTGGTCGAGCTCATATCCCGCCTCGCGTGTACAGGCCGAGATAGCGACCGTAAGACCCAGGGTGATGATCCACTTGTTCATTGGTCTATCCTCCTCATCAATCCAGGACGTAGCCGTACGAGCTGCCAAAGTCCTGTTTTGCAACCTCGGATGCAGCACCTGCGCCTTGACGCTCGGTGCGGGCGACGCGGCCCGTGAGGAACAGGTCAAAATCGCTGGGCGGTTTGACGCGATCAGTTGGCAGGGCAAGGGCTTCGCCTCGTGTTGGGCTAACCAAATGTGCTGTTACGATGATGACAAGCTCGCTCTGTTCGCGCTGATAGTCGGCGCTGCGGAATAAAGCACCCAGGATCGGAACATCACCCAACCATGGAATCTGGTTGTTTTGATCGGTAAAGTTGTCCTGAAGCAGACCCGCGATTGCAAAGCTTTCCCCATCCCGCAGCTCAATCGTTGTCTTCGCCTGACGGGTGATAAAACTTGGTACGATGTCACCGTTGATCGTGAAGTTTGAGCTGGTATCGATGGCCGAAACGGCTGTTCCCATTTCCAGGTTGATCAGATCACCATCCACAACGCGTGGGGTGAAACTCATTTCGACGCCGAATTGCTTGAATTCAATCGCAACAACGCCATCATCCTGGGGAACGGGGATCGGCACCTCGCCACCTGCTAGGAAGGTTGCTTCCTGACCAGAAAGGGCAGAAAGGTTAGGCTCGGCCAGATTTCGTACCAAACCTTTGGTTTCCAGCGCCTGGAGCAGCACATTGACCTGCGCTGAACCGACACCAAAGCCAAACAACAATGTACCATCTTGTACTGTGACAGGTGGAACAAGGTTTTGAGGGTTAAAACCACCGATGACGTTGCCACTCCCGCTTGCGAAGGCAAGCGATGATGAAAGCTGTTTGGCAACCGAACGGTTCATCTCGGCAAAGCGGACTTTCAGCATGACCTGCTGAACTCCACCGACCGACATTAGGTTCGAGACGCGTTCAGGTGCATAGCGTTCTGCCAACTCGAGCGCACGTGCCAATTTGGCTGAACTTGAAACTGTGCCCGACAACACAATGCCGTCATTGGCGGTGCGGACTTCAATCGGCTCCGACGGTAGAATCTGACGCAGACGCTCTTTAAACTCGGTCACATCGGGCGCAACACGAACGCGCACATTCGCCAACAGCATGCCGGCGCCGTCAAACAGCGTCAGGGTGGTCATGCCGGGTGTCTTACCCAGAACATAGATCGTCCGGTCTGAAAGCGACGAGATATCCGCAATGCCCGCATTGGCAATGCTGAGCTCGGCGAACGGCTGTTCGCTTTCCACAACGATTGCGCGATTCATCGGAACATCCAGTGTTTCCACTGTGCCCTTTTTCACCACGCGAAGGGTTTCAGCCCAGGCGGCATCGCCGACCGGGCCCATAACAAGCGACAACCCCAGCAGGGTTGCGCTGATCCAGGAACGTATTGTCATGTGACCTGCCTCTCCGATCACGCCTCGTTTTTTTGGGTCTGATGCCCTATGGGTAAGACAGTGCGCGAAAACCGAATTTATTGCAATAATCAATGGTTTCTGGAATTTTGTTTATGTGGATAATAGGCAACAATGGCAAAAAAACAGGCCGCGCGTTCTGCGCGGCCTGAACCGATAACGTTCTGAATTGACGTTAATTTGTGCAGGGTATTTGGGTTTCGAACGTGTCGCCGCCTTTTCGGATGCGTGTGGTGCAGACCTGCTCTTTCGCCTTTTCAGGCGCAGGCGCGATTTCTTCGATGCCCAATAGCTTTCTTTGGTCAACTTCGATTGCAGATGCGACCGATTCATCCTGCACACCAACAAGTGCCAAAGACAAACGACCAGTGTTCTGGGCCTGGGCGAGCGCTGCAACTTGCTCGGGTGTTGCAGCAACCGTCACAGTTCGTGCGATTGTCGTTTGTGACACGTCTGAGCCCGCGGTCTGGTCGACAGCAATCAGTTGGATGTTTGACTGAATCAAACGTGTGATGCCACCCGCTGATCCTTCGGCGGTGCCGCTCGAACCCGTCCAATAGATATCTACATTGTCGCCTGGACGCAGAAAACCTGACACGCCGGATGCCACGTCAACACTGATCGCAAAGGCGCGCATGCCTTTTTCCAAACGCGAAGTCAGGCCAGCCTTTTCGCCCGGCTCTGTGACCTTGACAGCTAGAATCGCTTCATCCTTTTCCATGGTGCGAAGGACAAAACGCTCCTGTGGCCCAATTTCCGGAAACAGGACCGCCATCTCGGTGAAGGTGCCCTCGGGAATCGCGTTTTCGGGCCAATCGACGGCGCGAACGTCTTCTGGTGTCAGAGCTTCGCCGTACTTCAGCGGCCGATTCGACACGTAAACAGTTACAGTGGGGATGACATCAACTTGAGCATTCGCCAGCGCCTCGGCTGCCGCCTGCTTCTGACGGGCCAGCTCGTTCTGGTACTCAGATATATAGTTTCGCGCCATATAGACAGCGCCGCCCGCCAGAGCCACCCCGACAATCAGAACAAGTCCGAATACCGCTCGCATATTTGTACCTCACTTTTTCGCCGGTCGACTGGTTAGCGACAGTATCAGCAATTTTGAACAGCATAATGCCTACAGAGCAATTGTGTCGAAATCTGGGACAAATTGGTCAATCGCCCGGGATTCTTAATATTGTTGCGGAATCTGTTTGCTGAGATCTAAAGGCGTGTCTCACACCGGTTTCGCAACAAAAACGCCGCGCACAATCTGCTGCGGCGTTTGTTTTTTCTTAAAGAGTGTCGTTTGATAAGCTTCAACCGCCGCCCGAGCTTCCACCGCTGGATCCGCCGTCTCCACCACCTGAACTGCCACCTGAAGAGGAGCCGCCGCTCGAACTTCCGCTGGAGGATGATCCGCCACCTGAAGATCCGCCACCTGCCGTTCCTGCAACTGTGAAGCCGCCAGCATTGTCATTGTCGCCCGTACTGACGGTTGCGGATGTAAGCGCGGTGTTTACGTTCCCGCCGTAGCTGTTAGTTGCAGAAGCGATTGCCAGATAAAGGGCTGACCCGATGCCAATAATCAAGGCCGTTAACACAACCCAATCAACCGTGACAGCGCCGTCTTCGTCATGCGAAAACCGTCTGATGAACTTATACATCTTGCCCCTCCGAGCCATAGTCCGTTTCGACCCAGGCACTAAAGCGGGCCGTCTGTTCTGTAGTTCGAAGATCATTTTTGCGTGACATGCATGGCGGAAATAGGGCCAAAAATTGTACTTGGCGCCACAGTTTGCGAATAATTGCCTTAAATTGTACAGCCTTGGCGACGAGAAGATGCGATCCACCCTAGTTGCTAGGCAATCGGCCAACAGCCGGAAACCTGCTACTCATGGCGCAGGCTAACCAGTGAGAGGGCTCCATAAAAAGAAAAAACCGCGCCGAGTTTGGCGCGGTTTCAAATCATACTCTAAGCGATTGCTTAGTTGGTCGCGGTACCTGCGCCGGTTACACCACCTGCAGCGGTGTTGCTGCCGGTCGAGATGGTCGCACCGTTCAGAGCGGTGTTGACGTCGGTCGCCAGGCCGGTCGCGCCAGCCGAAATCTGCTGGTATGCAACGGCTGCCAGGCCGATGACTGCTGCTGTCAGAACAACCCAGTCAACTGTTACTGCGCCGTCTTCGTCTTTGCGGAAGTTCTTGATGAACTTGATCATGTTACGTCCCTCCTAAAGGATCTAATAAAGTCTGTTAAACCTTGGCGTCTTTCAGAGCTTTCTCTCTCAGTCCGCTCCAGTCCGTCTCGGTATGGGCTTATGTTTGACGGCTACGCATGGCAGGAATTGGGCCAAACCGATATTTTTTTCTGTTTGATTTAACTTTTTTGATACGAATTGCTTAACTATCAGATAACAAAAAGAAAAAATATTTGTTGGCACCCTTTTCACCGTGCCGGGCGGTGCAAAAAAGCGCCAAATGAGGCGAAATTGCCCCAATTCGCTTTGTTTTTCTGGCCTTGCGAGACGTTTTGCGGTTCAACTTCCGAAAAAAGCGAGCATGAGGCAGGCAAATGAATCTCCGGGACGCACTTAAATGCGCCGGTGTGTTGGTGTTCCTAACCGTTAGTGTTGCACCTTTAGGGGCAACCGAACCCGAACCACGCGGTGTATATAAAAGGATCAAGGCGCCGAAACCCGGTGAACGGCCACGCGTAACCGTTCAGATATCTCCGCAAGAGCATGCCGCCAGACCATCCGCGCCCAGTACAGGGGCCGAACTGGTCGTGCCCGAAGTCATAAAGAAAGCCAAAGTTCCGTCAGCGACCACGCCGGATGCAGGTGTCAAAAGTAACCCCAAAGGTTCATACAAAGCGTTCTGGGATCGGATATCGCCGGAATTGGCGCAGGCTCGAGCTGGCCGATTGGAGGACGCTATCCAGGCCCTGTCAGCAACGAGTATCAAATCCCCCAGGCTTCAGACCTTGCAGAACATTGCACAGCAACAGGGTGTGGATATCTTGCGCGCAACAGTGGGCACAAATGTCTCGCCCGCCTTGGTGCTTTCTGTGATTGCAGTCGAATCGGCCGGTCGTGCGGATGCTGTCAGTTCCGCTGGGGCGCAGGGATTGATGCAGCTGATGCCCGCAACTGCAGCGCGTTTCGGCGTGAATGACAGTTTCCAGCCGGATCAAAACATCTCCGGTGGTGTGAAATATCTGAATTGGCTGATGCAAGAGTTCGGCAATGATCCGATTCTGGTTCTGGCTGGATACAATGCGGGCGAGGGTGCCGTTAGAAAACACAGTGGTGTGCCACCCTATGCCGAAACACGGGACTATGTGCCTAAAGTTCTGGCAGCGTTTCAGATCGCGCGTGCGCTTTGTTCGACACCACCTGATCTGATCTCTGACGGTTGCGTGTTTCAAACCGCCAACTAAAAAGGCCCGCCACTCCGAGCGGGCCCCTGGCTGAACACGATTGTTTAATCGACGATTTTAGCCTGAGTCGCAGCGCGCATGTCGTCTTCGCTGACACCATCCGCGAGTTCGACGATCTTCAAACCACCCTCGACAACGTCCAGAACGCCCAGGTTGGTGATGATGAGATCAACAACGCCTTTGCCGGTCAGCGGAAGGGTGCATTCTTTCAGAACTTTCGAGTCACCGTGTTTGTTGGTGTGATCCATCACAACGATGACACGTCCAACACCGGCTACCAGGTCCATCGCGCCGCCCATGCCCTTGACCAGCTTGCCAGGGATCATCCAGTTGGCCAGATCGCCTTTCTCGTCCACCTCCATCGCGCCCAGGATCGCCGCGGCGATTTTGCCACCGCGGATCATGGCAAAGGATGTGGCGCTGTCGAAGTAGGATGTGCGGGACAGTTCGGTAATCGTCTGCTTGCCTGCGTTGATCAGGTCAGGGTCTTCTTCACCCTCAAATGGGAAGGGCCCCATGCCCAGCATTCCGTTTTCGGATTGCAGGGTGATGTCCTTGTCACCCACATAGTTCGCCACCAGCGTCGGAATACCGATGCCGAGGTTCACATACATGCCGTCTTCCAGCTCCTCTGCCGCGCGCGCGGCCATTTGGTTCCGATCCCAGGGCATTATGCATCCTCCTTCTTGCGAGTGGTGCGCTGTTCGATACGCTTTTCGTGGCTGCCTTGGATGATGCGATGCACATAGATGCCGGGCAGATGGATTGAATCCGGGTCCAGTGAGCCACGCGGAACAATCTCTTCCACTTCGGCCACACAAATCTTGCCACAGGTGGCAGCAGGAACGTTGAAGTTACGGGCGGTCTTGCGGAACACCAGATTGCCCGTGTCATCGGCCTTCCAGGCCTTCACGATGGCTAGATCGGCAAAGATACCCTCTTCAAGGATGTAGGTTTCACCATTGAAGTCTTTGTGCTCTTTCCCATCGGCAATCACGGTGCCCACGCCGGTTTTGGTGTAGAAACCGGGGATCCCAGCACCACCCGCGCGCATCCTTTCGGCTAGCGTGCCTTGGGGGTTGAACTCTAGCTCCAGCTCTCCGCTCAGATATTGGCGCATGAATTCGGCGTTCTCACCGACATAAGAGCTTATCATTTTTTTGACCTGCTTGGTCTGCAGCAGAATGCCGATTCCGAAATCATCCACACCGGCATTATTCGAAGCAAAGCTCAGGTCTTTGACACCCGAATCCTTGATCGCCTCAAGCAACAACTCCGGAATACCGCACAGGCCGAATCCGCCCGCCGCAATCAGCATGCCATCCGACAGCACTCCGTCGAGTGCCTCAGAGGCATTGGCATAGACTTTCTTCATGGAAAACTCCCCCAATGACATGGTGATGGGCAGGTTGTGCCGCCACGTCATTGGGAAGTCAATGAAACCAAGGGGGTGGTGGTATTTCTACCTAACCTGCCTTCTTGGTGGTTTTCTTGGCGGCGGCTTTCTTCTTGGGCGCTGCCTTTTTCTTGGTGCCTTTTTTCGCGGCGCGCTCGTTGACCAGTTCAACGGCCATTTCTTGCGTCACATCTTCGGGCTTGATGTCTTTGGGGATTGTCGCATTGACCTTTTCCCACTTCACATATGGACCATAGCGCCCGTCCAGCACCAGCATCACACCGCCATCGGGGTGCTCGCCCAGCTCTTTCAGCGGTTTTGCAGCGGCGCGGCGCCCGCGACCCGGATTGGCGCGCTTTTCGGCCAGCAGTTCGACGGCGCGGTTCATGCCGATTTCGAACACATCATTGGGATCTTTGAGGTTGGCATAGACAGGTTTGGCCTCATCCGCCAACTGATGCATCAGATAAGGTCCGAAGCGACCGAAGTTTGAACTGATCACGCCACCCTCGGGGTGCTCACCAATCTGGCGGGGAAGGGACAACAGGGTCAGGGCCTTCTCAAGGTCAATGTCATCCTTGCTCCATCCACGCGGCAGAGAGGCGCGAGGCGGCTTTTTGTTCTCGGGCGTTGGCTCACCACGCTGTACATAGGGGCCGAACCGACCGGATTTCAGCCAGATCTCATCGCCTGCGTCTTCGCCCAGCAAACGTTCATCACCTTCTGCGCCTTCTCCTGCGATGGGGCGGGTATAGGTGCATTCAGGATAGTTTCCACATCCAACGAACCCACCCGTGCGGGAGGTTTTCAGATGCAACTGTCCTGTGCCGCATTTGGGGCAAATACGCGGATCTGACCCGTCTTCGCGGGGCGGATAGAGCTGAGGCGCAAGCGCTTCGTCCAGCTTGTCCAGCACTTCCGAGATACGCAGCTCGGAAGTCTCGCCAATCGCAGCCGAGAAATCACGCCAGAACTTGCCCAGAAGGTCCTTGTAGTCGCGGTCTCCTGCGCTGACGTCGTCCAGCTCCTCTTCTAGATTGGCCGTGAATTCATAGCCAACATATTGGCGGAAGAAATTCAGCAGGAAGATCGTGACGATCCTGCCCTTTTCTTCGGGGATCAGCCGGTTCTTGTCTTTGCGTACATATTCCCGGTCCTGAATCGTGGTCACGATCGAAGCATAGGTCGAGGGACGCCCAATCCCCAATTCTTCCATCCGCTTGACCAATGTGGCCTCGGTATATCGTGGCGGAGGTTGGGTGTGGTGCTGCAGGGCGAGAACGGATTCGTTATCGGATAGGATGGCAGCCTTGTCTTCTGCCTTTGAGACCTGATCTTTCAGCGAGGTTTTGGCAAATGGCGCCGGATCGCCCTGCATGATCTGTGGCAGGCGCTTTTCGTCGTCGTCGGCGACATCGTCGCGGCCTTCTTCATAAACACGCATGAAACCGTCGAACAGGACAACCTGACCGGTTGCACGCAGGCCGACTTGGCCGTCGTCGCTACCGACCTCAACCGTCGTCCGCTCAAGACGCGCGGCGGCCATTTGGCAGGCGATGGTGCGTTTCCAGATCAGATCGTAGAGCTTGCGCTGATCCTCATCCGTCACCTTCAGCGCCTTGGCATCGCGAGACATCTCTGTAGGCCGGATACATTCATGCGCTTCCTGCGCGTTCTTGGCCTTGTTCTTATACATGCGCGGGCTGTCCGGCACGTATTCGTTGCCATACCGGTCGGCAATCGTCTCGCGCGTGGCGGCCACGGCCTCGGGGGCCATATCAATGCCGTCGGTCCGCATATAAGTAATGTAGCCTGCTTCATACAGCCGCTGCGCCACTTGCATCGCGTGACGCGCGCCCATGCCAAACTTGCGGCTTGCCTCTTGTTGCAGGGTCGAAGTCATGAAGGGCGCGCTGGGGTTGCGGGCGGCGGGCTTGGCCTCGACCGAGGTCACACTCAGCGCGCGGCTGGTAATGGCTTGTACCGCAAGTTCAGCCTGCGTGGCATTGGCCAGATCGTGTTTGTCCAGCTTCTTGCCCGCCAAGGTGACCAGACGTGCCTCATAGGTCTGGCCGCGCGGCGTTTCGAACAGCGCCCGGACGGACCAGTATTCAATCGGTTTGAACGCCTCGATCTCCATCTCGCGCTCAACGATCAGGCGCAGGCAGACAGATTGCACACGACCTGCCGACCGGGCACCCGGCAGCTTGCGCCACAAAACGGGCGATAGATTGAAGCCAACCAGATAGTCCAGCGCGCGGCGGGCCAGATAGGCTTCGACCAGCGGCATATCGACCTGACGCGGGTTCTGCATCGCCTCGGTCACGGCTTCTTTGGTGATGGCGTTGAAAGTGACCCGGCTGACCGGCGTGTCTTTCTTGATCGAGCGGCGCTTGGTCAGCGCCTCTTGCAGGTGCCAGCTAATCGCCTCACCCTCACGATCGGGGTCAGTGGCAAGTATCAGCGCGTTGTCTTCTTTCAGGGCATCAGCGATGGCTTTGACATGTTTGCGGCTGTCATTGCCGACTTCCCATGTCATAGAAAATTCATGGTCCGGATCGACCGATCCATCCTTTGGTGGCAGGTCGCGAACGTGCCCGTACGAGGCCAAAACCGTGTAGTCCGGACCAAGATACTTATTGATCGTTTTGGCTTTGGCCGGAGATTCTACAACAACTACGGGCATTTAAGATGAATCCTTGCTCGACAGACTTTGCGCGTTTTATGGCCGTGCAAGATGTGTGCGACAAGATCGAATTGTCAATGCGTTCCTTTTGCACCGGAGTTAAGGCGCTAAAGCCAACCGTTTGGGATGAGTTGGGGCAGGCCTCAGCCAAAGGGTTTGACGGTTAACTGGCCAGCGATAAAAGCCCGCCCGGCTGGCGTTGAATACGCCCTTCCAGTTCCAGATCGACAAGGATCGGCCCGATCTCACCTGCGCTTGCTGCGATGTCGCGGATCAGTTGATCTTCGGCGATTGGCGATGGTCCCAGACGCAATAAAATCTCATCATGTAGAACTGCGGGTTTGGCGAGACCAGATGCGGCCTTTTCTACCGTTGTTTCTTCTTTTCGGAACAGATCGGTCTGCTTTGGAGGCAGTGCGTCAATGACATCCTCGGCGGATCGGACCAGAGTCGCCCCGTCGCGGATCAG
Source organism: Pseudomonadota bacterium (assembly GCA_039818265.1). Classification (GTDB taxonomy): domain Bacteria; phylum Pseudomonadota; class Alphaproteobacteria; order Rhodobacterales; family Rhodobacteraceae; genus Ruegeria. The sequence goes on from JBCBUG010000012.1 coordinate 23,775, forward strand.
CAGATTGCATCCGGCGGCGCGTGCGTCGAACGGGTGACCCGGCACCGCCAGAACCTCGCGCCCCTGATCCAGGGCATCCCGGGCCGTGATCAGGCTGCCGGACTTTGCCGCAGCTTCGACCACTACAACGGCCTGCGCCAGCCCCGATATGATCCGGTTGCGACGCGGAAAGTGTCGCGCCTGAGGGGTGACGCCTACGGGTTGCTCAGACAGCCTCAGGCCTTGGGCAGCGATGTTATGGGCAAGTTCCGTGTTTTCGGCCGGGTAGATGATATCGACGCCACCTGCCATGACGGCGATGGTGCCGGTCTCAAGCGATGCCATATGCGCCGCAGTATCGATGCCGCGCGCCAGGCCCGACACGATGACATGGTCATTTTGCCCCAGCTCTTTCGCCAACCCACGCGCCATCCGCGCACCCAGCGAGGAACAATTGCGGGCCCCGACCATCGCAACGGCAGATTTTTGCAACAGCGAAACATCGCCAATTGCCCAGAGAATCGGCGGGGCGTCGTTCAGATCGCTCAACGCGTGTGGGAAATCGGCGGCCCCAAGGCACAAAAGCCGCGCTTTTGCGGCTTCTGCGGTCTTGAGTTCCGCCTCAATCACGCCGGTGGGGCAGATTTCATACCCGTCTATTCCGGCAGCGCGTGCCATTTCCGGCAGCGCGGCCAGCGCGTTCTGCGCCGAGCCATGTTCACGCAAAAGCCGTCGAAACGTTGCCGGACCAACCTTGCGCGAGCGCAACAGACGGAGCCAGGAAAACCGGTCCTCTTCCGTGGTGGGTGGGAGTGGGGGGTGATTGGAAGAAAGCTGCTCTTCGGTCATCCGATGCTCCGCCTGATTGCAAAACTGGTTTACGTCAGGGCGGGTTAACAGCCTGTAAATCGATGAAAATTAGCTGCGTTTCGTTTATATAAGATGGGATGAAATCTATATATCTATTTGATAGTTATAAAGAATGTTTTTCAGGTCTGGCCTGGGTGCAGATGTACGGACTAACTCACTTTGCAGTCGTCCAGGGGCGCTACATTAACCTACCGCCCCTGGATCTGCAGATTCCGACTCAGGTGGCAGAGCCGCCAACAGTCAGCCCATCCATCAAAACGGTCGGCTGTCCGACCCCTACAGGAACCCACTGCCCATCTTTGCCGCAGGTTCCCATGCCGGGGTCCAACGCCATGTCATTACCGAGCCCTCGGATGCGTTTCAGGGCCGAAGGGCCGTCTCCGATCAGAGTGGCGCCTTTTACCGGCGCGCCGATCTTGCCGTTCTCCACACGGTAGGCCTCGGTGCAGGAGAAGACGAATTTGCCATTGGTGATATCCACCTGTCCCCCGCCAAAGCCCACGGCCCAGATGCCGTCCTTGATATCTGAGACCAAAGCCGCAGGATCGTCATTGCCCCCCAACATGATCGTATTCGTCATCCGAGGCATGGGCTTGTGTGCGTAACTCTGTCGGCGCCCGTTGCCGGTGGGCGAAACCCCCATCAGGCGTGCGTTCTGGCGGTCCTGCATATAGCCAGTCAGAATGCCGTCTTCGATCAACACCGTGCGCGAGCTTGGGGTGCCTTCATCATCCACGGTGATCGAGCCGCGCCGATCTGCAAGCGTGCCATCATCCACCACGGTCACGCCCTTGGACGCAATATGCTGACCCATCAGCCCCGCAAACGCCGAGCTGCCCTTGCGGTTAAAATCGCCTTCGAGCCCATGACCAATGGCTTCGTGCAGCAAGATACCGGGCCAGCCGGGGCCGAGTGCCACCTCCATGACCCCGGCGGGGGCAGGGATAGCCTCAAGATTGACCAGCGCAATCCGCAAAGCCTCGCGGGCTTTGTTCTGCCAGTCGACAGGATCGATCAGCCCACTCAGCCCTACGCGCCCGCCGCCGCCCGTTGAGCCGCTTTCGCGGCGACCGTTCTGTTCCACGATGACCGAGACGTTCACACGCGTCATCGGGCGCACATCGCGCACCAGCACGCCGTCAGGGCGCAGAATCTCGACCTCTTGCACGGCTGCTGCGATCGTGGCGCTGACTTGCACGACGCGCGGGTCCAGGCCGCGGGCAAAGGCATCAATCTCACGCAGTGTTTCGATCTTTACCGGAAACGCGGCGGATTCGATCGGATCCTCATCCGTATAGAGCCGGGTGTTCGTGGCGCGCGGAGCCTCGGCCAGCGTCCCACCGCCGTCGCCCACTGCAAGGCGCGCGGTTTCGGCGGCACGTTTCAGCGCCGGGATCGAGACATCGGTGGAATGGGCATAGCCTGCTACATCGCCCTGAACGGCGCGCAGGCCGAATCCTTCTGATGCGTCGTAGGAGGCCGTGCGCAACCGTCCGTCATCAAAGACAAGCGATTCCGATTTTCGACGCTCAACAAACAGCTCTCCGTCTTCGGCACCGGCCGTCGCCGATTGCAAAATTGCCAGCGCTTCGTCCTGCGGAAGTGCGCTTTCAAAGGGGCGAAACGGGGCCTGAGTCATCGGTTGGAACCTTTCCGGTTTGATCCAGATCAAAAATAGCGTCTGTTTGACGCAAGCATTTTGCTTTATCTACCAGCAGGAATATGGTTTTTAACGCGGCCAAAGACAACGGGAGAGGTGCGACCGATTCACACCTTTTCGCGAGAGACGCAAAGATCAAACGATCAGGACAGAACATGAAGAATGCTTTGATGCTTTCGGGGTTGATGACAGCCCTCTCCAGCCTTCCCGCCATGGCTCAGGACCTTGAGATCATTGGTAAGCCGGTCGATGGCGGCCTTGGGTTCCAGCCCGCGGCGACCAGCCTTGCGGAAGGCATTCACAGGTTGGACAACATGATTCTGGTGATCATCACCGCAATCTGTATCTTTGTGGCGGCTCTGCTTGTCTATTGCATCGTGCGCTACAATTCGCGCGTCAACCCGACCCCAGCGCGCTTTTCGCACTATACCCCGGTCGAGATTACATGGACCTTGGGCCCTATCATTATTCTGGTCTTTATCGGCGCGTTTTCGCTGCCGGTTCTGTTCAAACAGCAGGAAATTCCCGAAGGCGATGTAGTGATCAAGGTTGTGGGCAACCAGTGGTACTGGACCTACGAATATGTCGACCACGATTTTGCCTTTGACAGCTATCTGCTGGGTCACCCGGCGACCTTGGACGAAGGTGCTCGCCCCGCAGATGCGGATGTCACACCGTTCGTTCTGGATGACGCAATGCGCGCGAAACTGGCCGATTCCGGTTATAGTGATGACGAATGGCTGCTGGCAACCGACACTGCCGTGGTCGTACCGGTAGGTAAGATCGTTGTCATGCAGGTGACTGCATCTGACGTGATCCATTCCTGGACGATCCCCTCTTTCGGCGTGAAGCAGGACGGTGTGCCCGGACGTTTGGCTGAATTGTGGTTCGAAGCCGAAAAAGAAGGCGTCTACTTTGGCCAGTGCTCGGAGCTCTGCGGCAAGGACCACGCCTATATGCCGATCACCGTAAAGGTGGTCAGCGAAGAGGCATATGAAGAGTGGCTTAAGGGTGCCATTGATGAGTATGCGGGGCTGCCGCAAGCTTATCAGGTGGCCTCGAACTGATAGCCATCTGGGTGGGGTAAGACCATCCGCCATGAACGAGCAGGCTGCGCGGACCATCGTGCAGCCGTCGCCCTAAAGGACCTGAAATGACCGACGCAAGCATCAATGCCAGCATTGCGGCCGCAAAGGCGGACGAGGCCAGCTTTGGCGACTACTTCGCCCTGCTGAAGCCGCGTGTCATGTCGTTGGTTGTCTTCACGGCTCTGGTTGGTCTGCTGGCAGCGCCAATCCCCGTACATCCTTTTGTGGGCTTTTGTGCGATTCTGTTCATCGCCATCGGTGGCGGTGCCTCTGGTGCGCTGAACATGTGGTGGGACGCAGATATCGACTGCGTTATGAAGCGCACCAAATCCCGCCCGATCCCGTCGGGAAAGGTGGATGCGGGTGAGGCGCTGGCGCTGGGTTTGACGCTATCGGGCCTGTCGGTGATCATGCTGGGGCTCGCAACCAATTGGTTTGCAGGCGCGTTTCTGGCCTTCACCATCTTCTTCTATGTCGTCGTTTACACAATGTGGCTGAAGCGCACGACGCCGCAGAATATCGTCATCGGCGGCGCTGCGGGCGCGTTCCCGCCAGTGATTGGCTGGGTTGCGGCGACAGGTACGATGTCGATTGAACCCTGGCTGATGTTCGCACTGACTTTCATGTGGACGCCTCCGCATTTCTGGGCGCTGGCGCTGTTCATGCGTTCGGACTATGACGATGCGGGCGTGCCGATGCTAACCGTGACCCATGGCCGTAAATCGACTCGTTGGCATATCCTGGCCTATACCGTTCTGCTGGCCGTGCTGGCCGTCGGCACCGCGTTCTCGGGAATCGGCGGGCCTATCTACCTGACGGTCGCCATCATCCTCAACGCGTTGTTCCTGCGCGGTGCCTGGCAGATTTCGCGGCGCACTGAAGATGATGCCGAGGCGGATAACTTCAAGGTTGAACGCTCTTTCTTCAAGCTGTCGCTGCTTTATCTGTTCCTTCACTTCGGTGCCATTCTGATTGAGGCGCTTCTGAAGCCTTACGGTCTGGGAGGATGGTCATGAGCCTGCGCAAAAGCCACGAATTGCATCAGCGCCGTTTTGGCCGCAACCTTGGCGTCGGCCTGACGCTGGCAGCGTTTATTGTGATCATCTTCGGCCTGACGGTTGTGAAAGTATCCGGTACTGATTTTGGCATGGCCACACAGGAGGTACAGAACTGATGGCGATATCCGGTCCTCAGAAAACGGTTTTGCAAACCGTCGGGGTCGTTATCCTGATGGGCAGCCTGGCATGGGCAGCGGTGCCGTTCTACGATTGGTTCTGCCGCGTAACCGGTTTTGGTGGCACAACGGGTGTGGCTGAGGCCGCCCCTGATGACATTCTGGATCGCACGATCACTGTGCGCTTTGACGCCTCCAAAGCCAAGGGTATGGCTTGGGAGTTCAAGCCCATCGAACGTGAGATGGAAGTGCGCATCGGTGAGACAGGGCTGGCCTTCTACGAGGCCTACAATCCGACCGATCGCCCGATTGCCGGGCAGGCATCCTACAATGTAGCGCCCTATTCAGCAGGCGGGTATTTCCAGAAGATCGCTTGTTTCTGCTTTGAGGAACAGGTGCTGCAGCCCGGCGAACGGGTTGAGATGCCGGTAACCTTCTTCGTCGACCCTGAAATGGTCGAGGATCTGGAAGCAAAGTATGTGCATACGATTACTCTGTCGTATACATTCTACGAAATTGACCTGCCCGAGGGCTATGCAGCCCTGGACGCGCAGGCAGATACAAATACGAACTAACGCCTTTAGGTGAGGGACACTGATGGCACACGCAAAAGACCATGATTACCACATTCTGAACCCTTCAATCTGGCCGCTCGTCGGCGCGATTGGGGGCTTTGTGATGCTGTTCGGAGCCGTCCTATGGATGCATGGCACTACGCCATGGATGTTCTGGGCCGGTTTGGTGGCTGTTCTGTACACCATGTTCGCCTGGTGGTCCGAAGTCGTGGTCGAAAGCCGTCAGGGCGATCACACGCCGGTCGTGCGCATCGGCTTGCGCTATGGCTTCATCCTGTTCGTGATGTCCGAGGTGATGTTCTTCTTCGCCTGGTTCTGGTCGTTCTTCAAACATCGCATGTACCCGATGTATGACTATGCGGGCACCGAATACATCCAGCCGGATATTCACGCCGTTGATCCGTTCCACCTGCCGCTGATCAATACTCTGGTCCTGCTACTGTCGGGTTGTGCCATCACCTGGGCGCACCATGCGTTGGTGCATGACAACGACCGCAAGGCGCTGATCAACGGTCTGGCCATCGGTATCGTTCTGGGCGTCGCCTTCACCGCGCTGCAGGCATTTGAATACTACGAGCTGCTGGCCCATGAAGACTGGAAATTCGGGGGCGATCAGTTCTACTCGAACTTCTTCATGGCAACTGGTTTCCACGGCTTCCACGTCGTCATCGGAACCATCTTCCTGACTGTCTGTCTGATCCGCGCGCTCAAGGGTGATTTTACACCTGAAAAGCATGTCGGCTTCGAGGCTGCGGCCTGGTACTGGCACTTTGTTGACGTCGTCTGGCTGTTCCTCTTCTTCGCCGTCTACATCTGGGGCCAAGCTCCGCTGATGTGACGCCGGCTAGGTGATCCAATTGCAAAAGCCGCCCTTTGGGGCGGCTTTTTCTCTATCCGGGGCGCAAGATTGCGCCCCATACAATTGCGTGGTTGCATTTCGGTGCACGCGCCCCTTAACAAGACGCCGGTTCCTGCAACGAGCGATAATCTAATATGCGCCGTACTTTGTTTCTGCTGATCTTCGGTTTCGCTGGTTTGGGCGTGTTGTTGTCGCTGGGCATCTGGCAGGTGCAGCGCTTGGCCTGGAAACAGGAGGTACTGGCTGAAATCGAAGCGCGCATTTCCGCAGCTCCGATTGGCTTGCCGTCGCAGATTTCCGAAAGCGAACACAAGTATCTGCCAGTTTCGGTTTCTGGGGAAATGCAGCCCGGCGAGATCCACGTTCTGGTCTCAGTCAAGCAGGTTGGGGCCGGGTATCGCATCATCCAGTCGTTCAGCACCGAGGATCGGACTATTCTGGTGGACCGAGGGTTTGTACCCACGACGGCCAAACAGACCGACCGTTTCACCGGCCCGATGGAAGTGACAGGCAACCTGCATTGGCCCGATGAGATCGACAGCTACACGCCCGATGCCGATATCGACAGCAACATCTGGTTCGCTCGCGACGTGCCCAATCTGGCAGCCGCTCTGGGGGCTGAGCCGATCCTGCTGATCGCTCGATCCCGGACCGATCCGGGCGTGACGCCGCTGCCGGTCGACACGGCCGGGATTCCCAATGATCACCTGCAATATGCAATCACATGGTTTGGATTGGCCCTCGTCTGGGCCGCGATGACCGGATACTTCCTGTGGCGCAATCGCGCACCTTCTGAGAGTGACCCGCAATGAAATACATCTCGACCCGTGGCCAAGCGCCTGAACTGAGCTTTGAAGAGGCGATGCTGACCGGGCTGGCCCGTGACGGTGGCTTGTACCTGCCCGCCGAAATCCCGACGCTCAGCCATAACGAGATCGCTGCCATGGCTGGTCTGTCCTACGAGGAGATCGCGTTTCGCGTGATGTGGCCCTATGTCAGCGGTTCCTTCGCAGAGGATGAGTTCAAACAGATCATCGCCCGCGCCTATGAAGGCTTCGGCCACGACGCCCGCGCGCCGCTAAAGCAACTGAACGAAAACCACTTCCTGTTGGAGCTGTTCCACGGGCCCACTCTGGCCTTCAAGGACTTCGCCATGCAGCTGATCGGTCAGCTGTTCCAAGTGGCTCTGAAACGCCGCAATGACCGCGTGACCATCGTCGGCGCGACCAGCGGCGATACTGGCTCGGCCGCGATTGAGGCATTCCGTGGCCTGGATGCGGTGGATGTTTTCATCCTCTATCCGCATGGACGGGTGTCTGAGGTGCAGCGCCGCCAGATGACGACGCCAGCGGACAGCAATGTGCATGCGCTGGCCGTGGATGGCGATTTTGATGATTGCCAGGCCGCGCTGAAGGACATGTTCAACGATTTCGATTTCCGGGATGAGGTCAAACTGGCGGGCGTAAACTCGATCAACTTTGCCCGCGTTCTGGCGCAGATCGTCTACTACTTCTCCGCCGCCGTCAGTCTTGGCGCGCCGCATCGCAAGGTCAGCTTCACCGTGCCAACCGGCAATTTCGGGGACATCTTCGCAGGCTATCTGGCCAAACGCATGGGTTTGCCCATCGACCGTCTGGTCGTGGCAACCAACCAGAACGACATTCTGCACCGCTGCCTGTCGGGTGAGGGGTATTTCAAGGGTGAGACCATCCCATCGATCAGCCCGTCGATGGACATTCAGGTCAGCTCAAACTTCGAACGCGCACTGTACTATGCCTATGGTGAGGATGGCAGCGCGGTCGCTCAGTTGATGGATGAGCTGAAATCCGGCGGCTTCAACGTCAGCCAAGGCGCGATGGAAGCCCTACGCGAGAGCTTTGATTCGGGCCGCGTGTCCGAAGATGAGACGCTTGAGACGATCAAAAACACTCTGGCCCATAGCGCCGAGCTGGTCTGCCCGCATTCGGCCATCGGCATCAAAGTGGCCGAGGATCACCGCGCAGCGGATGTGCCGATGATCACTCTGGCCACCGCGCACCCCGCGAAATTCCCGGCAGCGGTCGAGGAGGCGAGCGGGGAACATCCGCCTCTTCCATCCCGCATGTCTGATCTGTATGAACGTCCGGAACGGGTGACGCGGATTGCCAATGATCTGGGTGCCCTCGAGGATCATATCAGAAGGCATATCGCTGAGTGACAGTCAGACAAGACCAGCTGAAGAACGGCTTTCGTATCGTCAGTGAACATATGCCGGGGCTGCAATCGGCAGCCATCGGTATCTGGGTGACCGCCGGTGGGCGGCATGAGCGGATCGAGCAGAACGGGATAGCGCACTTCCTTGAGCATATGGCCTTCAAGGGAACCGAGCGGCGTTCTTCGCTGCAAATCGCTGAGGCAATCGAGGATGTAGGTGGCTATATCAACGCCTATACCTCGCGCGAGGTCACGGCCTATTACGCACGTGTGCTGAAAGACGATGTGGCGCTGGCGATGGATGTGATGGGCGACATTGTTCTGAACCCTGTCTTTGACCCGCGCGAGATCGAGGTTGAGCGTGGCGTGATCCTGCAGGAGATCGGTCAGGCCTACGACACGCCTGACGATGTGATTTTCGACTGGCTGCAGGAACAGAGTTATCACGATCAGCCACTCGGCCGCACCATTCTAGGGCCGACCGAACGGGTGAGTTCCTTTTCGCGAGAAGACCTTTCAGGCTTCGTGGCCGAGCACTATGGCCCCGAACAAATGATCCTGTCTGCGGCAGGCGCTGTCGACCACGACGCGCTGATGAAAATGGCCGAAGAGATGTTTGGCCATCTGCAGCCGCGCAAAGGTCTGGTCCCCGAAGCCGCTCGGTTCACCGGGGGTGAAGCGCGGCAAGAAAAGGATCTGGAGCAGGCGCATTTTGCGTTGGCGCTGGAAAGCCCAGGCTATCGCGATGACGGGATCTATACCGCTCAGATATATTCGACGGCGTTGGGCGGCGGTATGTCTTCGCGCCTGTTCCAAGAAGTGCGAGAGTCGCGCGGGCTTTGCTACACGATCTTTGCGCAGACCGGGGCCTATGCGGATACCGGCACGACCACGATTTACGCGGGTACGTCTGCCGATCAGGTCGCAGAGCTGGCAACGATCACAATAGACGAGATGAAGCGCGCTGCTGATGACATGAGCGAAGAAGAGGTCGCTCGTGCCCGTGCGCAGATGAAAGCCGGGATGCTGATGGGGCTGGAAAGCCCATCGAACCGCGCGGAACGTCTGGCGCGTCTGGTGCAGATCTGGGGGCGGGTGCCCTCGCTTGAGGATACTGTTGCCAAGATCGACACGGTCAGTACCGAGGACGTGCGGGCCTTTGCCGAACAGATGGCAGCACGCGCGCCAGCCGCTTTGGCGTTATATGGTCCTGTCTCTGGTGCGCCTTCACTGTCTGATCTGCAGGAGAGGCGTGCGGCGTGATGCTGTTGGGCAGACGCAAGCTGAAACTCGAAACCGAGCGGCTGAGCTTGCGACCGCCCGTGCATTCCGATTTTGGCACCTGGACTGCGCTACGCCGGGCATCGAAAGATTATCTCACCCCGTGGGAGCCGATTTGGGCTAAGGACCACCTGAGCCGGAAGTCTTTTACTAACCGGGTCTATTGGGCCCAACGGTCTGTGGCCAGTGGCACTGCAATCCCGCTGTTTTTGTTTCGACGCGAAGATGATGTGCTAGTGGGTGCGATCACGCTGGACAATATTCGGCGCGGCCCGGCGCAGGCTGGCACGTTGGGTTATTGGACAGGTCAGGCCTTTGCGCGCAATGGCTATATGCGCGAAGCGATTGGCGCGATGGTGCACCACGCCTTCACGCGGCTGGATCTGAGCCGGATTGAAGCGGCTTGCCTGCCCGAGAATGCAGCCTCTCGGGGATTGTTGGAAAGTTCCGGGTTTAAATATGAAGGCGTTGCGCAATCGTATTTGCAGATCAATGGCCGGTGGCGGACGCATGTGTTGTATGCCAGCTTACGATCAGACCGGCGCGGTAAGACCGACGCGGGGTAGGGGGCTCTGCCCCCGTCGCGGCAAGCCGCGCCTCCCCCGGGATATTTTTGGCCAGATGAAGCAGGGGATCGATTGCGTGGAGCTGGTGATATTTAGTGAGGGTGGGACCTCACAGCGAAAAGGCATGACTTGGTGGCGTTCTGCGCTACAGTTGGACCATGCGCTGGTTTGTTGCAGCATTGATGGTAATTTCAGGCGGGGCGGTTGCGCAGGAGCGGCGGCCAAGTCACTGCATCGCCATCGCTGATGCGGCACCTGGAATTGAGTATGTATACAAGGCCGCTTGGCAAGACCCTGTGCCGGAATATTCGGTGCGGATCAGCTATGTGGCGCATGCGTCGTTTTTGATTCAGACGCGAGGCGGCTTGAACGCTGTCACAGATTTCACTGGTTTCATCGGTGGCGCCGATCTGATCCCGGACGTCGTCACGATGAACCATGCACATAGCACGCATTGGACGGCAAACCCTGATCCAGCAATCCCGCATGTCCTGCCGGGATGGGGGGAATTTGGTCAGGGCATTGATCATCACCTTGATCTGGGTGAATTGCTTGTGCGGAATGTTTCTACCGATATTCGGTCTGCCTATGGCGGGGTTGAAGAGCGGGGGAATTCGATCTTTGTATTCGAAGTCGAGGGCCTTTGCATCGGTCATTTGGGGCATCTTCACCATGTACCGTCAGACGCGCAATTTGCGGCCCTTGGGCGGCTGGATGTGGTGATGGCTGCCGTGGATGGGGGCACGACCATGCCTTTGCCGGATATGATTGCGGTTCTGAAGCGGCTGGAAAGCTCGGTCATCATTCCTATGCATTGGTTTTCCGGTTTTTCACTGGATCGGTTCCTGGTGGATATCCGGGATGATTTCCCGGTTGTGCGCGAGGGCGTATCGGAGATCACCGTCTCACTGCGCACGTTGCCGGATCGGCCAACCGTTGTGGTGCTTGAACCGGAATATCTGATTGATCTGGAATAAGGCTTGTGGGTGCTGCGCACCTTGGGCAAGTAAGAACAATGACCCTGAACTCCGCCGATGACCGAATTGCCGACCTGATCCGGGCCTCTGTAGGCATTGATGTGCTGCGCCCGATCGCAGAGCGCTATCTGGAAGAACCGCGCGGTAGATTTACCGGGCGGGCAGGGCTGCTGGCGTTGCCGCGCAGCGTAGAAGAGGTATCGGCGCTTGTCCGCTTGGCGTCTGACGAGGCAGTTGCCGTTCTGCCCTATGGTGGTGGCACAGGTTTGGTTGGCGGGCAGGTGATGAGCGATGGTCCAGCGCCGCTGTTGATATCATTGGAACGCATGACCGCGATCCGAGAGGTCTATCCCACGGAAAACGTCCTGATCGTCGAAGCAGGTGCCATTCTATCGGATGTTCAGGCCGCGGCTGAGGCGGTGGACCGGTTGTTTCCCTTATCGCTGGCCGCGCAGGGCTCTTGCCGGATTGGTGGCAATCTTGCGACCAACGCGGGTGGTGTCAATGTGCTGCGCTATGGGAACGCCCGCGATCTGTGTCTTGGTCTTGAAGCCGTATTGCCAAGTGGAGAGATCTGGCATGGTCTTAGCCGATTGCGGAAGGACAATACCGGTTACGATCTGCGCAACCTTCTGATCGGGTCCGAAGGAACGTTGGGGATCATTACGGCGGCGTCACTGAAGCTGTATCCGCAACCCGCGGCAACTGGGACGGCGATGTTTCAGGTGGCCTCCCCCGCGGCTGCGATTGACTTGCTCGCCGTAGCGCGGGATCAGGTCGGCGAGGTGGTCAGCACATTCGAACTGGTCCATCGGCAGGGGTTTGACTTTCTCGCAGAGGTTTTGCCGGATGTACGCCAACCCTTTGAAACCGCGCCGGATTGGTCGGTTTTAATCGAATTGGGGCTGCCTAAGGGACAAGATCCCATTGAGGCACTGGAGGTATTGTTCAGTGTTGCCAATGCAAGGGGTTTGGTCGATGACGGGGTGGTGGCGCAAAGCGAAACACAACGCCAGGAGCTTTGGGCTGTTCGTGAACGTATTCCCGAAGCCAATCGCCTGATTGGGTCGGTGTCCAGCCACGACATTTCCGTACCGATCTCGGCAATCCCTGAGTTCATCCAGCACGGAGCCGAGATCATCAGTGCATTGGGACCGTTTCGTATCAATTGTTTTGGTCATCTGGGGGATGGCAACCTGCACTACAACGTGTTTCCTCCCAAGGGACAAAACCGTTCGGACTTTGCAGAAGATCGCATGGTGGTCAAACAGGCCGTTCACGAGCTCGTCCATGCATTTGAGGGCTCGGTGAGTGCAGAACATGGCGTCGGGCGGTTGAAGACCGATGATCTGGAACGGTTTTCCGACCCAGCCAAATTGTCTGCAATGCGTACGATCAAGGCAGCTATGGACCCTAAAGGGATCATGAACCCGGGCGCGGTTCTCAAGGCATAATCACGGCCCAGGTATGAACGGGCCGTGATCCAAAGTCGCTTACGACGCCGGCAGGATCACCTTGTCGATGACGTGGATTACGCCGTTAGACGTTTCAATGTCGGCCTGAACCACATTTGCGTCATTGACCATTACGCCCGAATCCAGATCGATGGTGATGTCGCCGCCTTGAACGGTGGCTGCGGTCATGTCGTCAGACAGATCGCCAGACATCACTTTGCCCGGAACAACGTGATAAGTCAGAACTGCCACCAGTTGGTCTTTGTTTTCCGGCTTCAGCAGGTCTGCAACCGTGCCCTCGGGCAGGGCCGCAAAGGCCTCATCTGTTGGGGCAAACACGGTGAACGGGCCTTCGCCTTTCAGCGTTTCAACCAGTTCGGCGGCTTGCACAGCAGCAACGAGTGTTTCAAAGCTGCCAGCGGCGACAGCGGTGTCCACGATGTCTTTGCCGTGGCCATCGGCCATGGCCGAGGTGCTGAAAAGGATTGTTGCAACACTTGCGGCGGCGAATTTGCGGAACATAACGTAGTCTCCCTAAATTGGGATGCTCTCAGTAGCATCACACGGGATACGGTCAGCTAAGGAAAAAGATCACAGCAAACGTGCAAAGAATTGGCTTGAAAACTGCCTTACCCGGGCTAAGCCCGCGCCATTTCAAATTTCCACTCAAAAATAGGTGATTTCTTTCGGGTCAGAGCCCCTCGAACTCACACAGAACATGTACATCCATTCCCATCTCTTCCAGCACTTTCCGGCCGCCAAGTTCGGGCAGGTCGATAATGAAAGAGCACGAGACGATCTCGCCCCCCAACCGTTCGATCAACTTGATCCCGGCAGCAGCGGTGCCGCCGGTAGCCAGCAGATCGTCGACGACTAGGATTTTCTCACCCGGTTGGATGGCATCATCGTGAATTTCGACGATGGCCTCGCCGTATTCCAGCTTGTAGTCCTGACTGATTGTGGTGCCAGGCAGCTTGCCCTTTTTGCGAATGGGCACAAATCCAACGCTCAGCTGATGCGCAATTGCGCCGCCCAAAATGAACCCTCGCGCTTCAAGCCCTACGACTTTATCAATGCGCTCACCTGCGTAAGGGTGCAGCATTTGGTCGATGGCCATGCGAAAGCCACGTGGGTCGGCAAACAGGGTCGTCACATCGCGGAACATGATCCCTTCATGCGGGAAATCGACGATGGTCCGGATGTAATCTTTGACCGTTTTGGTTCTGGACATGAGGCAACTCTTTGGCGACAAAACACTCGGCGGTGTTTGGCCTATCAGGGCTAACCATGAAAGAAAAGACTGCGCGATTGTGCCTATTTGCGGCTTTTAGAAACGGCGTTTGGCAGGCTGTAGTAGCGGTACAAAGCAGCCGGCAGCCACGACAGGTGTGGTTTGCGCCAATTGCGCTGATCTCGCAAAAGAAATGCTTGGGCGGTATGAAGGTTCATTGCCATAATCCTTTTTTTATTGTTAGGTGCACGATATCTACAACCTCTATGCTGTGTATATACATTGCATCGCGTAGAGAATCAAGGTTTTGACGGGAATAAGGCGCGTGGCGAAGAAAGACGGTAAAGGTTCTACTAAGAAAAACAGTCAGTTAGTGCTGCGTCTGGATAAGGATGAACGCGATGCGTTTGTTGAACTGTGCAAAGAGCTGGACACCTCGGCCGCACGCGAAATTCGCCGCTTCATTCGCGCTTTCATGAAAGAAAACGCCGAAGACTAGCCTAGGCTGGGCGGCGCACGACAGCGGTCGCCAGCCCCATTCCGATCAACGCGACCCCTCCGAATCGTGTCAGAGCGGTGATTACACCTGCGCGTCCGACCATCATCCGCAACCGATCTGCCAGCAACGCATAGGCCAGTGCATTCAGCGCGGCGAGGCCGACGAAAGTGGCGATCAGGATGACAAACTGTGGGCCCAGAGGGTCTGTGGGGCGTATGAACTGTGGCACAAAGGCGATGAAGAACGCGATTGATTTCGGATTCAGGGCCGTGACGGCGGCGGCGTGTCCAAAAACGCCGCGGGCTGTCACGTCCCGGCCAGTCTCGACCGGGGCCAACCCGCCTGCGGGTGCGCTGCGAAGCAATTTTATGCCCAGCCAGACTAGGTAGACCGCTCCAACCCATTTCAGAATGGTAAATAGCGTAGCCGAAGCTAGAACCAGTGCCCCCAACCCTAACAACGATGCCGTCATCGCAATCAGATCCCCCAACGCAACCCCGGTTGCCGAGGCCACGGCGACGCTACGCCCCTTGGACAAAGCGTAGCTAAGGACCAGCAGAACCGTCGGCCCAGGGATCAGTAAAAGGGCAGTAGATGCGGCGACAAAGGCCAGCCAGAGTTCAAAAGACATGCTTCACCAAATGTTGTGCGAACTGCAGCAAGCCCGGATGATACAGTTGCGTCAAGAGGGTTCATGCGGGATGCGCAAACGTTAAGGCGGAATTAAGGTTGGTGCATCTTTCTTGAATCTGGAAGATCGCAACCCAGAATAAGGGCACCCAAGCAACCAACGGACATTCTGATGACCCAAACCGAGCATGCGAGACAGGACGCTTCGTCGACCGATACCCCTATCACACATCGTTTGGCACGGCCAATTGCGATCCTTGCTGCCGTGATAGCTGTCCTCTATTTGGCCGCAGCGGGATATATGTACGTCAATCAACGGGATTTGCTGTTCAAACCATCCGGCGAATTGCCGGAACCCGGCGCGGTTGGTTTGACCGATGTCGATGTCATTTCAATGCCCATGTCGGATGGAACCGAATTGACAGTTTGGTTCTCACCCGCTGCAACCAATGGTGCGCCAACCGTTCTGTTCTTTCACGGTCAAAGCGGTAATCTGGGCGACCAGTCCGAGCGTTTGCGGGAAATACTCAACAGCGGCTATGGGGTGCTCGCACCCAGCTATCGCGGTTATCCGGGCAGCGAGGGTGAGCCGTCCGAGGCGGTGTTTATCTCAGATGGGCTAGAGCTCTACGACTGGCTCAGTGATCAGAGTGAATCGATCGTTCTGCATGGCCGAAGCCTTGGAACAGGGGTCGCAGCCGCCGTCGCGGCGCAGCGCCCAGCAGCTGAATTGTTGGTACTGGAAGCCCCATTCACCGCAACGGTCGATGTTGCGGGTGAGCGCTACCCATGGCTGCCTGTCAGCTTCCTGATGAAAGACCAATTTGCGACCAGCGATATCATTGGTGACATCGACGTTCCGACGCTGATTTTCCACGGCTCAGAGGATACGATTGTTCCGGTGCATCATGGGCAGAAGCTTGCATCGCTGGCCGAGGATACGGCCAGCCTCTACCTCATTGTTGGTGGTACGCATGGAGATCTCTGGTCACACGGGCTGTGGCAGGTCGTTCAGGACGGATTGCCCAAGCCCTGAACGGCCTAAAGAACCCGGCCTGCCACCGCATCCAGCTTGGACAGCAAGGCAGGATCACGCTTCTCTGGGGCCGTCAGGATCGCATACTCCAGCGCCCTGTCGCAGCCATGCGGGCAGGGCGCGCGCTCAGCCCCTAGCAAAGTGGGCAAGCCTTTGACCAGCGCCCGGCCTTTCTCGGCATTGCCGGTCAGGGTTTCGATGATCGCGGTGACATCGACCTCGCCGTGGTCCGGATGCCAGCTATCATAGTCCGTCACCATCGCAATCGAGGCATAACAAAGCTCGGCCTCACGCGCGAGTTTCGCCTCGGGCATATTGGTCATTCCAATCACATCACAACCCCATTGCTCGCGATACATCTTGGATTCGGCAAGGGTTGAGAACTGGGGTCCCTCCATTGCCAAATAAGTACCGCCGCGATGGATGGTGATGCCTGCGGCCTTGCCAGCTGTCTCACACGCATCGCTTAGCCGTGGGCAGGTCGGATGTGCAACGCTGACATGGGCAACGCAGCCTGTGCCAAAAAAACTTTTATCACGCGCAAAGGTCCGGTCGATGAACTGATCGACGATCACGAAATCTCCAGGTGCCATGTGTTCCCGAAAAGAGCCGCAGGCCGAGACCGAGATGACATCAGTCACCTTTAGACGCTTCAGCGCGTCGATATTCGCACGATAGGGCACCTCGGTTGGCGAATGCACGTGCCCACGTCCGTGACGAGGCAGAAAGGCCATCTCGACGCCGTTCAGCGATCCGGTCAGGATCTGATCCGAGGCGGCACCCCAAGGGGTATCAACCGTGACCCATTCTGCATTTTCCAGCCCATCGATGTCATAAATACCCGATCCTCCGATGACGGCGATTTTGGTATGGGTCACGTTCGGCCTCCGATGCGAATTTCTGATACCCGATTTCTGCGGGGCGGCGCGCGAATTGGCAAGTGCAGTCAACTGTTTGTGTGCAACACCGGGCAAACCTTACCAAGCCATGCGCCTAGCGCATAGCGGGTTCCCGATAATGCGGTATCTCAGCCAGGGCTTACCCGGTAGAAGGCCCCTTTCGCGCGAACATAACGACCCACAGGACCGTCCCATGCCCCGAGCCATGCTGGCAAGCTTTGCCAACCGTATAGCCAAACCCGATCTGCGTTGGGTACCAGATGAGGGGTTGACCGTCTCGCGCCTGCGGATCGAGCTGTTGTCGGGTCTGACCGTTGCGCTGGCGTTGGTTCCGGAAGCCGTGGCTTTTGCGTTTGTTGCGGGCGTTCATCCGCTTGTGGGCCTCTACGCGGCCTTCCTTGTCGGTCTAATCACCGCCCTGATCGGTGGCCGCCCCGGTATGATTTCGGGTGCAACGGGTGCTCTGGCGGTGGTCATGGTGGCCTTGGTGGCGCAGCATGGGGTGGAATATCTGTTCGCGACCGTTGTTCTGATGGGCATCTTACAGGTCATCGCAGGTGCAATGCACTGGGGCCGCTTCATTCGCCTTGTGCCGCATCCGGTGATGCTGGGCTTTGTGAACGGTCTGGCTATCGTGATCTTTCTGGCCCAGATGGGACAGTTCAAAGTGCCGGGCACCATGGAAAACACAGGTCACGGTATGAGCGGCGGGGAATGGCTATCGGGACTGCAGCTTTACACCATGCTGGGCCTTGTGGCGCTAACCATGGCGGTGATCTGGGTGATGCCGCGTGTCACCCGCATCATTCCAGCGCCTCTAGCTGGTATTCTGGTTGTCGCTGCGCTTGTGATCGGTCTCGGTCTGGATGTTCCGCGTGTTGGCGATCTGGCCTCGATCGAGGGCGGTCTGCCTGTTTTCCACATCCCGATGGTGCCTTTGAACTGGGAAACGCTCGAAATCATCCTGCCCTATGCCGTAATTCTGGCGGCCATTGGCCTGATCGAATCTCTGCTGACCCTGAACCTTGTGGGTGAGATCACCGGTAAACGTGGCGGCGCCTCGCAGGAATGTATCGCTCAGGGCGCGTCGAACATCGTAACCGGTTTCTTTGGCGGCATGGGTGGCTGCGCGATGATCGGTCAGTCGATGATCAACGTGAAATCCGGCGGCCGGACCCGGATCGCCGGGATCGCGGCGGCGCTTTTCCTGCTGATCTTCATCCTGTTTGCATCACCTCTGATTGAACAAATCCCGCTGGCCGCACTGGTTGGCGTGATGTTCATGGTGGTGATCGGCACCTTCGCCTGGAACTCGTTCAAGATCATGCGCAAGGTGCCATTGATGGATGCCTTCGTTATCGTTCTGGTGACCGTGGTCACGGTGATGGAGGACCTCGCGGTTGCCGTGGTAGTCGGCGTGATCGTCTCGGCGCTGGCCTATGCCTGGAACAACGCAAAGCGCATCCATGCTGTCACTCGCGACTCTGAGACTGAAAAAGGGGCCAAGGTTTATGAAATCCAAGGCCCGCTGTTTTTTGGATCATCTGACGGTTTTGTTGAACTGTTCGATGTGTCAAACGACCCCGATACCGTGATTGTGGATTTCGCCGAGAGCCGGGTGGTGGATCAATCAGCCCTGCAGGCTATTGAAAACATCGCTGGCAAATACGAGTCTGCCGGCAAACGCGTCATGCTGCGCCATCTCAGCCGTGACTGCCACAGGCTGCTCAATAAGGCGGGCCACCTGATGGTCGATAGCGACGATGACCCGGATTACGGTCTGGCCGTGGATTACTCTGTCCGCACCGGAATTCTAGGCGGGCACTGATCCAAAAAGGCGGCCATTGTGGCCGCCTTTTTCTTAACGAGCGATACGTTCCAACGCATCAACATCGCCAGATACCAGCGCATCTTCGGCACGCGCGATCTGCTCGGCGGGCCAATTCCACCACTCCAAGGCAAGCAGCCGTTCGATGACATCAGGTGGAAACCTGAACTTTCGGACCTCGGCAGGGTTGCCCGTCACAATGCCATATGGCGGGATCGTGCCACGCACAACCGATCCGGCACCAATGATCGCCCCGTCCCCGATCTTCGCGCCCGGTAGGATCAGAGCGCTGTAACCGATCCAGACATCACTGCCGATTACGGTGTCTCGCGTGTCTGGCTGATACTCCAACAGCTTCTCTGGATCAAAAACCGGGAAGGGATAGCACGTCACCCCATCCATCGCATGGTTGGCAGATGACGTTATGAATCGAACACCGTGGGCGAATTGGCAGAACTTACCAATCACGAGTCGTTCGCGGGAAAACGGAAATAGAAACGGAGCCAGGCGAGCGGCCCAATCCGTTGGCGCGTCGAAATCCGAGGCATAGCTATAGTCACCGACGTCGATGCGAGGGTGATCGATTGCTTGATTGAGGAACACAGTCCCCGGATGTTCGGTTCCATTGGGCAGGGTCACCGGGTATCGGCGTGAGGCGTGGGGCAGGGGCATTATTCATCGGGCCTAGATAGGCTGAACACTTCGGACACCACGGAATAGTCGCGGTATCCAAGCCGTGCCAGGGGTTGAAACGAGGTCACGTCGAACTTGCCATCCTTCATACAGTCATCGCGCAAATGCACGCCGATAACCTCGCCGAAAACAACTCGGTTTGATTCGCCTGGCAAAGTGATGATCTGGGTCAGTTTACACTCGAGCGCAGCCGGGGCATTGGCGACCCGCGCACAGGGGATGGTTTCGCATTCTTCCGGTGTCAGTCCCGCATGGTAAAACTCATCTGCATCTTTCGGCAGCGCGGCTGAGCTTGCGTTCATCGCATCCTGATGGGCCCGAGCCACAATGTTCACGCAGAACACACCGGTTGCTTCGATGTTGGCGACGCTGTCTTTGGTGCCATCCTGATCCGGTTTTGAAGCGGTCGAGGCGAACATGACCTGCGGCGGGGTATAGGCGACAGCGTTGAAGAAGGAATAAGGGGCCAGATTGTTGATCCCATCAGCACTGCGCGTTGATATCCACCCGATCGGGCGGGGGGTGACGATGGCGTTGAATGGATTATGCGGCAGTCCGTGGCCGTCTTCGGGGCGATAGAACATATGGTCTCCAAGCGTTTGCCCGAGGCGTATCGAAGTGCTAGGGCGAATGCCAGCAAGGAAAAGAGGGCAGGCGTGCAGCAATTCGGGATCAGGCCGGAAGAGCCGGACGATTGGTGGGAGGTTGAAGCCCTTTATGACTTGTGCTTCGCTCCAGGGCGTGAAGCGCTGTCTTCCTATCGCTTACGCGACGATGTTCCGCCTGTTTCCGGGCTTTCTTTGGTCGCGCGCGATGGGCAGGGAATTCTGGCGGGTGCGATCCGGTTCTGGCCGGTCCATGTCGGCACAGACGATGCGCTGCTATTGGGGCCAGTCGCAGTACACCCCACGCACCAAGGCGAAGGTTTGGGCGGGTATCTAATCCACGCCGGTCTCGAGGCCGGGCGCGATCTGGGATGGCAGCGCGTCATGCTGGTAGGTGACGAGCCTTACTATTCTCGGTTCGGCTTCGCCCGGTTGACAGGTGTCGAGATGCCACCTCCAACGAATCCGGATCGTATTCTGGGGCTGGATTTGACACCCGATGGATGGGCCGAAGTGACCGGTCCTGTCACAAGATGGACACGCTGACCTATTGAAACTCTGACTACAAACTCCGATCTGTTCAAAGAACGGAGGGATCAGATGCAGGACGTGGTTCTTGTTGAAGACATAGATGCCGAGGCAGAGCTGGACCGCTTGGCGCAGCACTATAGAACTGCGGGCGGTGCCGGGGTTCGATTACTGAACGCACTGGGTGGGTCGGCTGAATCCCTGATTGACCAATTGCCTGAACCCGTACGTCAAGGCCTGACCGGAGCGACCAAGAGCGCTCTGTGGTTGGCCATTCAGGCGGCGCAAGGCTCAAGGCGCGCTGTACCGGATCAGGAACCATGGGTGAATACGGCGGTTACAACCGCGATGGGCGCGGCAGGTGGTATTGGCGGCCTATCGACGTCATTGGTTGAACTGCCGGCAACCACTGCGATGTTGTTGCGCTCAATTCAGGGCGCGGCCGCGCGCGAAGGCTTTGACCCGGCTGAGGAAAACGTCAAATTCGATTGCGTTCGCGTTTTGTCAGCAGCAGGCCCATTGTCATATGATGTCGGGGCTGATTTGGGGTTCTTTTCCGTGCGCCTGACGCTGACCGGACCAGCCATGCAGCGCCTGATCGCAGCGGTTGCGCCGCGGCTATCGATCGTTCTGGGGCAAAAACTTGCCGCGCAGTCGGTACCGCTGCTGGGGGCACTCGCAGGTGGCGGAACAAACTATATCTATACCCGCTACTATCAGCAGATCGCGCATGTTCATTTTGGTCTGCGCCGATTGGCGATTGATGCCGATATTCCACACGATCAACTGGTTCGGATGCTGTCGTCCAGGATGTAGCCTGAGATCAGCAACCTTGGCTTGAACCGCATGATGTGGTATCAAAAACTATCAGGTTCGCAAAATAGGACAAAAATCAGCGACCTGACAGACAGGCTTGAACCTCTTGTGAAAGGGATTGTCGCGATGAACGCCCGGCTTTCATCCGAGTTATGGCATGGTGTGGAAAACCTTGCGATTTTACCGCAAGCAGCTGCCTTATGTTATCGGGTTGAGCTGGGTCGGCCGGAGGTTCTGTTGATCACGACACGGCAAACCCGGCGATGGATCATCCCCAAAGGCTGGCTGATGCCCGGATTGACGGCGGCCGAAACCGCTACGCAGGAAGCCTGGGAAGAGGCAGGTGTTGTCGGAAAATACAGTGACCAATCTCTGGGACAGTTCCCTTTTGTGAAGATGCGACCCAGAAAAGGGCCGGTTTTGTGTATGGTCGACGTGTATCCGCTGCACGTGAAATCCCTGGCACAGGAGTTTCCGGAAAAAGGGCAGCGCAAGCGGCAATGGTGCTCGCTGAAAAAAGCAGCGTCCAAGGTGGCCTCGCCTGATCTTGCCGTCATTTTACGCAGCTTTAAGTCCGGCCTGCATTGATCATCCTTATGTAGGGCTTGATATTGTCTTGCCGGTCGGTATCTATTCGGCCATCGCTTTTTTGGGTGAAAAATGATTCAATACGCGTTGAAATGCGTCGAAGGCCACACATTCGACAGCTGGTTCCAGTCAGCCGAAGCGTTTGACAAGCTGGCAGCCGCAGGCCTTGTGACCTGTGCGGTCTGCGGATGTTCGCAGGTGGAAAAAGCAATCATGACACCACGGGTACGCCCCGCACGTAAGGCCGCGCCCAAACCCGACGCAACAGCGCCTTCAGGATCCGATGAGATCAGCGTGGCGACACCCGCGCCTGAAATAGAGAAAGCGCTGGCCGAGCTGCGCCGCAAGGTCGAGGAAAACTCGGACTATGTTGGTAAAGATTTTGCCAGCGAAGCCCGGAAGATGCATTTGGGCGACGCGCCTGAACGATCGATCTATGGCGAGGCCAAGCCAGATGAGGCGAAAGCGCTGATCGAAGATGGCGTGCCCGTCGCTCCGTTGCCCTTTGTGCCCAGCAGAAAGACGAATTGATCTATGCATCTACTGATTACCGGAGCCAATCGCGGAATCGGAAAGGCTCTGGCGGATCAGTATCGCGCTGATGGTCATAATGTCACCGGTACGGCCCGCGACAATAGCGCTGAAATACAGTTGGATGTCTCAGACAACGCGCATCATCAGGCGATGGCGCGGCAGCTAGAAGGGCAACCGCTGGATCTGCTGATCTGCAATGCAGGTGTTTATCTTGACAAGGGGCAGGGCCTTGAAGGCTATCCGGCGGACATGTGGGCACAGAGCTTTGCGACGAATGTAACCGGTGTTTTTCTAACCATTCAGGCTTTGCTACCGAATTTAAAGGCTGCTGGCGGCAAAATCGCAATTCTCTCATCACAAATGGCATCACACTCGCGGGCGCCAGGTGGCAGTTACATCTACCGTTCTTCGAAGGCGGCAGCGTTGAATCTGGGACGTAATCTGGCGACCGATCTAAGGGTAGATGGCATTGCAGTCGGGATTTACCATCCGGGCTGGGTGCAGACGGATATGGGCGGATCGTCAGCTGATATTCACGTGGATGAGGCCGTTTCAGGCCTCATCAAACGCTTTGACGCGCTCTCATTGGACAATACCGGTTGTTTTGAAACTTATGACGGCCAGCCGCATGCTTACTGAGCGTTCAGCGCTGCCTTTGGCAGTTCATAAACCTCTCCGGGTTCGATGAATATGATCAGCAGATCACCGCGTGTTTCGTAGCTGAGTTTCGAAGGTGAACTACTGGAATCCGGCACGCCATCGGTGAAATAGATGTTGCGCACCTCGCCATTGCCCAAGGCCACCGCCAGGGTGGCGCTGCCATCATCGCGACGGCGCAGTTCCGCATTGCAGCTTTGCAGCGGGTCACCGGCATTGACCGCGCAAGGGACGGTACCCAAAGCGTTCTGACCATCGGTTCCTGCCACGCTTGCGACCTGAGCAATGGCGGGAGAGGACAGAAGGACGAAGGCGGCGGCAAGGCGGAGCATATATAACCTCTTGGAATGATTGCGAAGGACAGGCTGACACTGTGCCCGCTGATTGTAAAGCAGCCCTGGGTCGCAGGCAAAGCCTGATTGCGCCCTTGCCCTTGATCCCCCCCTCGCATATGAGGCACGGAACTAACAGCCCAAGGCACGGAGACAGTTGGCCTCATGCCCGTACTCGTGATGAAATTCGGAGGCACATCGGTTGCCAATCTTGACCGTATCCGCCGCGCGGCAAAGCGTGTGGGCGTTGAGGTGGCCAAGGGATATGACGTGATCGTCATCGTCTCGGCCATGTCCGGCAAGACCAACGAACTGGTGGGCTGGGTGAATGAAACCTCACCGCTGTTCGATGCGCGTGAATATGACGCTGTGGTTTCCTCGGGCGAGAATGTGACCGCAGGTCTGATGGCGTTGACTCTACAGGAAATGGATATCCCGGCGCGCAGTTGGCAGGGTTGGCAGGTTCCGTTGTTGACCAATGGTGCTCATTCCTCGGCGCGGATCGAAGAAATCCCGACCGACAACCTGAACCAGAAGTTCGGGGAAGGCATGAAAGTCGCGGTTGTCGCCGGGTTTCAGGGCCTGAGCCCCGAAGGGCGTATCACAACGCTGGGCCGGGGTGGCTCAGACACGACGGCTGTGGCCTTTGCTGCCGCTTTCGAGGCCGAGCGCTGTGATATTTACACGGATGTGGACGGTGTTTACACGACCGACCCGCGCATCTGCGAAAAGGCGCGCAAGCTTGAGAAAATCTCGTTCGAGGAAATGCTGGAACTGGCCTCACTGGGCGCAAAAGTTCTACAGACCCGCTCGGTCGAGTTGGCAATGCGCTATAAGGTGCGCCTGCGGGTGCTGTCCAGTTTCGAAGAACAATCCGACAATGCAGGCACGCTGGTCTGCGATGAGGAGGATATCATGGAATCCAATGTTGTGGCCGGTGTGGCCTATTCTCGCGACGAAGCCAAGATGACTGTGGTCTCGGTGGCCGACCGACCCGGGATCGCCTCGATCATCTTTACCGCGCTCAGCGATGAGGGCGTCAATGTCGACATGATCGTACAGAATATCTCGGACGAAGGTCGCACGGACATGACCTTCTCGTGCCCGACCGATCAGGTCGCGCGCGCTGAAAAAGCGCTGCTGGCGATCAAGGATGCGGGCGAGCTGAACTATGCCGAGCTGGTTGCCGATAATGACGTTTGCAAGGTCTCGGTGGTTGGAATCGGTATGCGCTCGCAATCCGGTGTTGCGGCCAAGATGTTCAAGATTCTCTCGGATGAGGGGATCAATATTAAGGTCATTACAACCTCTGAGATAAAAATTTCCGTTCTGGTGGATCGGAAATACATGGAACTTGCTGTTCAGGCACTGCATGATGCCTTTGAACTGGACAAGGCGGCCTGAGCATTTCAGCCAAAGGTCTTGCCTGACGCACTAATTTGGGTGGGCCATGGCGGACGGCACCGAAACTGAATCCCGCAAGCTGCTGGGACGGCTGCGCGAAGAAATGGCGAGCGAGGCCGCCGGACAGGAACGGCTTGACCGGATTACTCATCTGATCGCCGATAGCATCCGGGCCGAGGTGTGCTCGGTCTATCTGTTCCGTGACGAGGAAACGCTGGAACTCTGCGCAACCGAAGGCCTGTCGCCCGAGGCGGTGCATAAAACGCGGATGCGGATGGGCGAAGGGCTGGTCGGTCGTGTAGCCAAGTCTGGCAAGATCGTGAACACCGCCGACGCGCCATCGGCCAAAGGTTTTCGCTACATGCCGGAAACCGGTGAAGAACGGTTCTCGTCTTTTCTGGGTGTTCCGATACAGCGATTGGGCGAAAACCTGGGCGTACTGGTCGTTCAGTCGCGCGAGGCGCGCGAGTATTCTGCTGATGAGGTCTACGCTCTGGAAGTTGTCGCCATGGTGTTGGCCGAAATGGCCGAGCTGGGCGCGTTCGTCGGTGAAGGTGCGGCGCTGTCTCCATTGCACCAGCAATCCGTACTGCTACGGGGCGGACCGGCGCAGGAAGGGTCAGCCGAGGGGCATGTCTGGCTGCACGAGCCGCGCGTTGTAATCACCAATCCGATTGCCGATGATCCACATCGTGAGCGGGAGCGACTGGTCGAGGCGGTCGAAGAGTTGCGCGTTGGCGTCGACAAGATGTTGGAGATTTCTCAGGGCGGGGATTCTGACCAGCTGAAAGTATTGGAAGCCTACCGGATGTTCGCGAATTCCAAAGGCTGGATGCGCCGGATGGAGGAAGACATTGCGCTGGGCCTCAGCGCCGAAGCGGCGGTTGAGAAAGAGCAATCGCAGGCGCGTGCCCGCATGGGGCAGGTGACTGATCCCTATCTGCGAGAGCGTCTGGCCGATCTGGATGATCTGTCCAACCGCCTGCTACGGATCCTGACGGGGCAGGGTAAAACTGATAGTTCAGACCTGCCACCGGATCCGATTCTAATTGCGCGCAACATTGGCCCGGGCGATCTGTTGGAATATGGTCGCTCGCTGAAAGGGATTGTGCTTGAGGAAGGGTCTGTGGGCAGCCATGCGACCATCGTGGCACGTGCCTTGGCGATCCCATTGGTTGTCCATGTTGGGCGCATCACGACCGAGGCACTCAATGGGGATCATATCCTGGTCGATGGCGACCAAGGTGTTGTGCACCTGCGCCCCGAGGATACCGTGGTCAGCGCCTTCCGCGACAAGATCGCCATGCAGGCCAAAGCGCAGGAACGCTATGCCTCGATCCGCGAAACACCATGCGTGACGCAGGACGGCGCACGGATGAACCTGGTTATGAACGCAGGCCTGATGGCAGACCTGCCGTCGCTGAAAAATTCGGGGGCCGAAGGGGTTGGCTTGTTCCGGACCGAGCTTCAGTTCCTGGTCCGCAATCAGATGCCGAAGCGGTCTGAACTTGTTACGCAATATCAGCGCGTACTGGATGCAGCAGGTGAGAAACGCGTGGTGTTCCGCACGCTGGATATCGGTTCAGACAAAGTACTGCCCTATATGAAACATGTGGCCGAGCCAAACCCGGCCCTTGGCTGGCGCGCGATCCGCGTGGGTCTGGATAAGCGTGGCGTGATGCGGATGCAGCTGCAGGCGCTGATCCGCGCGGCGAATGGGCGGCCGCTAACGGTTATGTTCCCCTTTGTCGCGCAGGCCGATGAGTTTCGCGAAGCCCGATGGGAGGTCAACAAGACCATCGAGCGCGAAAGGCGTCTTGGTCACGTGCTGCCTGAGACACTGGAAGTCGGTGCGATGCTGGAAACGCCGTCATTGGGGTTCGCACCGCAGAAGTTCTTTGATGAGGTCGATTTCATTTCAATCGGTGGCAATGATCTAAAACAGTTTTTCTTTGCGGCCGATCGCGAAAACGAGCTAGTGCGTAGGCGGTATGACACCCTGAATGTCAGCTTTCTCAGCTTTATCGAGCGCGTGGTTGAACGCTGCGATATCTCGGATACGCCGCTCAGTTTCTGCGGTGAGGATGCGGGCCGGCCCGTTGAGGCCCTGTGCTTGGCGGCGATGGGAATTCGTACTTTGTCGATGCGTCCGGCCTCGATTGGTCCTGTGAAAAGCCTGTTGTTGCGTTCGAACCTTCAGGAGGTGCGCAAGATCATCGCCGATGCACGCCACCGGGGCGAGCAATCCGTTCGACCTTCGGTGATGGAGTGGTTGCGCAGTCAGAGCTAACCGGAAAACCTGCGGCTTTGCGCAAATCCATGCTTGATTTCTTGGGTCTATCTTCTTATTACGACCACAAATGTTAGCGATAACATTCTTATGATGGCAGTGTCACCCTCCCAAAGCATGGGGCATATTAGGCTGGCACCGGTGGATACAAAAGGAACCAGGCCATGGTCTCACGTGTAATTCCTGTAGACCCGTTTGACCTCGTGTTGTTTGGCGCGACAGGCGATCTGGCGCAGCGCAAGATCCTGCCCGGGCTGTATCACCGTTTTGAGGTTGGTCAGATGCCCGAAGATGCGCGTATCATTGGTACGGCGCGCTCGGACATGGACAGTGAAGGGTTTCGCAAACAACTGCGCGCGTCGATGGATGAGTTTGCCCCGAAGTACGACAAGGGCATTTTGGATCGGTTCCTGTCACGTGTCGACTATGTCCCGGTGGATGCGCTGGGCGACTCAGGATGGCCTGATCTGGCGAAATCGCTGCGACCTGATGTGGTGCGCGCTTTCTATCTGTCCGTGGGCCCCAGCCTGTTTTCAGGCATCGCGCAACGGCTGCACGATCATGGGTTGGCCACGCCTGACAGCAGGATCGTGGTGGAAAAACCCTTTGGTCATGATCTGGCCTCGGCCAAGGCTTTGAACAAGGGGTTGCGCGCCTGTTTCGAAGAGCATCAGATTTATCGTATCGACCATTATCTGGGCAAAGAAACCGTACAGAACCTGATGGCGCTGCGTTTTGCCAACTCCTTGTTCGAACCGCTCTGGAACGCCACGCATGTCGATCATGTTCAGATCACCGTGGCTGAGACGGTGGGTGTTGAGGGGCGTGGCGCTTATTATGATCAATCCGGCGCGATGCGGGATATGATTCAGAACCACCTGGTGCAATTGCTCTGCCTGACCGCAATGGAGCCGCCTTCGAAATTCGCGCCTAACGCGGTGCGCGATGAAAAGGTCAAAGTGATCGAAGCACTGGAACCCGTTGAGCCCAAGGATATCGCGCGCGGTCAGTATCGCACGGGCAAGGGCGGCGATGGCTATCTGGATCATGTTGGTGACCCGGCTAGCCGCACCGAAAGCTATATCGCGCTCAAGGCGCATATCGGCAATTGGCGCTGGGCCGGCGTGCCGTTCTACCTGCGCACCGGCAAGCGCCTTAGGGCTCGTGAATCTGAGATCGCCGTGTTCTTCCGCGACCCGCCCCATACGATTTTCCCCAACGTAGGGCCTCTGCATGGCAACGTGCTGGTGATCCGCTTGCAACCGGATGAGGGCATAACCCTGCGCACCACGATCAAAGAACCGGGGCAGGGCGGGTTCCGCCTGTCCGACGTTGCGCTGGATATGAGCTTTGCCGACGCGCTGGGCGATGATGGTCAATCCCCCGACGCTTATGAACGCCTGATTATGGACGTGATCCGCGGCGATCAGACCTTGTTCATGCGTGGGGACGAAGCCGAGGCTGCCTGGGCCTGGGTCGATCCCATCATTCACGGCTGGGAAGAGCGTGGCGACAAGCCCGCAAAATACGATCAGGGCAGTTCAGGGCCCGAAGAAGCATTGATGCTGATGCATCGCGATGGACGCCGCTGGCGTCAGATCGGAGGGTAATCATGGTCAATACAGTTATTTCCGACGTCACCAAACGTATCATCGACCGCAGTGCCGACTTGCGCGGCCCGCATCTTGAGCGGATGGAACAGGCCAAATCCAAAGGCCCTGCCCGTGCGCATCTGTCCTGCAGCGGTCAGGCGCATGCCTATGCCGGAGCGGGTGAGGATCAAAACTCGATGGCAACCGGTACGGCTGGGAATCTTGGCATCGTCACCGCCTATAACGACATGCTATCGGCCCACCAACCGTTCGAGCGCTATCCCGAACTGATCCGGCAGGCGATCCGCGCCGCAGGCGGCACAGCGCAGGTCGCAGGCGGGGTTCCCGCCATGTGCGACGGCGTGACCCAAGGCGAGGCGGGGATGGAACTATCCCTGTTCTCGCGCGATGTGATCGCGCTGGCGACTGGTGTGGCGCTCAGCCACAACACCTATGACGCGGCGGTGTTTCTGGGGGTCTGCGACAAGATCGTGCCCGGTCTAGTCATCGGCGCGCAAGCCTTTGGTCATCTGCCGGCAGTCTTCCTGCCCGCTGGCCCTATGACCAGCGGCCTGCCGAATGACGAAAAGGCCAAGGTCCGCCAGCAATTCGCGGCTGGAGAGGTGGGGCGCGACGCCCTGATGAAGGCTGAAATGGCAGCTTACCATGGCCCCGGTACCTGTACTTTCTATGGCACCGCCAACACCAACCAAATGCTGATGGAGTTCATGGGCCTGCACCTGCCGGGCTCCAGCTTCATCAATCCCAACACACCTCTGCGCGACGCGCTGACCGAGGAAGGCGCGCGCCGCGCCCTGTCTCTCAGCGCGTTGGGCAATCACTACACACCAGTCTGCCAGATCCTCGATGAACGCGCCTTCGTCAATGGTATCGTTGGCTTGATGGCCACGGGAGGTTCGACCAACCTGCTGATCCACCTGATCGCCATGGCACGCGCGGGTGGTATCGTGCTGGATTGGGAGGATTTTTCCGACATCTCCGCAGTGGTCCCACTGGTCGCGCGGGTCTATCCCAACGGTCTGGCCGATGTGAACCACTTCCACGCCGCGGGGGGCTTGGGCTTTACGATCAGTACGCTACTGGACGATGGGCTGCTGCACCCTGACACACTGACCGTCGCGGGGCAGGGCCTTCACAACTACACCAAGGAACCAAAGCTGAAAGACGGCGAGTTGGTCTGGGAGGACGGCGCGGGCCACAGCCTGAATGAAAAGATCGTGCGCCCGGCAAAGGACCCGTTCCAGTCCACCGGTGGCCTGTCGCGCCTGACCGGAAATCTGGGCACCGGCGTCATGAAGGTCTCAGCCGTGGCACCCGAACACCAAGTGGTCGAAGCGCCCGTCCGTGTGTTTCACGACCAAAACGACGTCAAAGCCGCCTTCAAGGCCGGAGAGTTCACTGATGACGTCATCGTCGTTGTTCGATTCCAGGGCCCGAAGGCCAATGGTATGCCCGAGCTGCACTCGCTGACGCCGATACTGTCGATCCTTCAGGGCAGAGGCCAAAAGGTCGCTCTGGTCACCGATGGCCGCATGTCTGGGGCGTCGGGCAAGGTTCCCGCCGCCATCCATGTCTGCCCTGAGGCGCTGGATGGTGGTGCCATCGGCTATCTGCAAGACGGTGATCTGCTGCGCGTCGATGCCGTTATGGGAGAGCTGGAAATCCTCACCCCCGGAGTCCTTGACCGTACCCCAGCCACCGCTGATATGTCTGCCAACCAGCACGGCGTCGGCCGCGACCTCTTCGGCGCGTTCCGCCAGAATGTCGGGTCCGCCGACACAGGTGCCAGCATTTTTGGAGTTTAACCTATGTCTAAAACCCAACGCACCCGCGAGATCTGCGCGCTGGCTCCAATCGTACCAGTGCTGGTCGTGGATGACGCTGCCCATGCTCGCCCCTTGGCTGAGGCACTGGTCGCGGGCGGTCTGCCCGCTCTCGAAGTCACTCTGCGCACCCCTGCGGCACTGGAGGCGATCCGCGCCATGGCCGACGTGCCCGGAGGCGTCGTGGGCGCAGGCACGCTGGTCACTCCAGGAGACGTCCGCGCCGCCAAAGAGGCGGGTGCGCAGTTCGGCGTCTCGCCCGGCGCGACCGACGCCCTCATCGCCGCCTGCGAAGCCGAAGGCCTGCCCCTTTTACCCGGCGCGGCTACCGCGAGTGAGGCCATGGCTCTGCTGGAAAATGGCTATGACATGTTGAAATTCTTCCCCGCCGAAGCCTCGGGCGGTGCCCCTGCGCTGAAAGCTATCGGCGCGCCACTGCCGCAAATCAGTTTTTGCCCCACGGGCGGTGTCTCGCCCTCAAACGCGCGTGATTATCTGTCTCTCTCCAACGTGATCTGCGCAGGCGGCAGCTGGGTTGCGCCCAAGCAGATGGTCCAAAACGGCGATTGGTCCGGGATCGAAACCCTTGCGCGCGAGGCCGCTGGTCTGATGGATTGACGTCGCAGGGCGAAACGCTAGGGTAAGCCTCAATTCAAACAGGTTGCCCTCATGACAAACCGACCCTCCCTCTCGCATGGGCGCGAGTATCTGGCCATTCCCGGCCCTTCTGTTATGCCCGACGCGGTGCTACAGGCCATGCACCGCCCGTCACCCAATATTTATGACGGCGCGCTGATCGAGATGATGCCGGCCCTTACGCGCGATCTAAAGCGCGTCGCCTGCACCGAACACAACGTCGCCATCTATATCGCCAACGGCCACGGCACGTGGGAGGCCGCGCTGTCGAATGTGATCGCGCCCGGCGAAACCGTTCTGGCTCCGGCCTCTGGTAGGTTCACCTATGGCTGGGCTGAGATGGCCGAAGGAGTTGGTGCCAAGGTCAAAACGATTGATTTCGGCACATCTTCTCCATGGGATTTCGACCAAATTGCAGATGTTCTGCGGGCCGACCAAGCGCATGAAATCAAGGCAGTTCTTGCCGTCCATGTGGATACATCCAGCTCGATCCGCAATGATATCCCAGCCTTGCGCACGCTGCTGGACGAGTTGAAGCACCCAGCACTGCTGATGGCTGACTGTATCGCCTCACTCGGGTGCGACCGGTTCGAAATGGACTCCTGGGGCGTCGATTTGACAGTCACTGCCTGCCAAAAAGGGCTGATGACACCGCCCGGCATGGGCTTTGTCTTCTTTAACGACAAAGCGCAGGCAAAACGGGCCGCAATGCCTCGTGTCTCACTCTATTGGGACTGGCAGCCGCGCGCGAATCCTGAATTATTCTACCAATATTTTGACGGCACCGCGCCGACACATCACCTTTATGGTCTACGTGCAGCGCTCGACATGATTCATGCAGAGGGTGTCGAAAACGTCTGGGCCCGTCACCGGCACCTTGCCAAAGCGATCTGGGCGGCCTGCGAGGTTTGGGCGCAGGGCGGTGCCCTCCATTTCAATGTCGCCGATCCGGCCTATCGCAGCCATGCGGTCACCGCCCTGCGCCTGACCGAAGGGCGTGGCACATCGCTGCGCAACTTTACCGAAAACCACCTCGGCCTAACGCTCGGCATCGGCTTGGGGATGGAAGACTGGGACGGCTGTTTCCGCCTCGGCCATATGGGCCATGTAAACGCCCAGATGGTTATGGCGATGCTAGGCGGCGTGGAAACCGCAATGGCGGCCTTGAACATACCACGCGGCAACGGCGCGCTCGAGGCTGCTGCGACAACCCTGGCCAACCAGGCCTGATCCGCTTCATCTGGCCATAAGTATCCCGGGGGAGGCGCGCGCAGCGCGGCGGCGGCAGAGCCCCCTCCCTCAACCGGATGCTTCGCCCGACCGTGCAGCCTGCAGCGCGATCGGCAATGCCCTGGACAAAGCCGTTAGATCATCTTCGGTACCACAACTGATGCGGATACACCGGTTCTGCGGCGCAACAAATGGCATCCGAACAAAGATGCCTTGCGCCACGAGGGACGCCAACACCGCCTTGGCAAACTCGCCATCTTCACCGCAATCAATTGCGACGAAATTTGTGGCCGAAGGCAAGGCGATCAGCCCATTCTCTCGCGCGATCTCGCCAATGCGTCTGCGCGCGGTTTCAATGCGGTGTTGCACCTTGCCCAGCCAAGCCTGATCCGCCAATGCAGCCAGTGCCCCCGCTTGTGCTGCGCGGTTCATTCCAAAGTGGTTGCGTATCTTGTTGAAGGCCAGGATCAACTCGGGTGCACCAATCGCATACCCAACCCGTGCACCCGCCATGCCGTAGGCCTTTGAAAATGTGCGCATCCGGATCACGCGCGGATCATCGGCTCGCACAGGGGCTGCGGTGCCTTCCGGGGCGCATTCCACATAGGCCTCGTCCAACACCAGCAAACATCCCTCGGGCAGAGCGTCCATCGCGGCAACGATATCTGCGCCACTGTGCCAACTGCCCATCGGGTTGTCAGGATTGGCCAGATAGACCAGTTTGGCACCAACCTCGGCCGCTTTTGCAAACAGGGCCTGTGGGTCTTCGTGATCCCCGGCATAGGGCACCTTGTGCAAAACCCCGCCATAGCCCGCGACGTGGTAGTTAAAGGTCGGGTAGGCTCCATCCGAGGTCACAACCGCATCGCCCGGCTCGACAATCAGGCGCGCCAGGTATCCCAGCAACCCGTCGATCCCTTCGCCAACAACGATGTTCTCGGGGGCGATCCCATGATGGTCCGCCAGGGCGTTACGCAGATCGTGGTTTGCGGGATCACCATACATCCAAATCTCGGCATTCGCCTTACGCATGGCCTCAATCGCTCGGGGTGATGGGCCAAACACGTTCTCATTTGCGCCAAGGCGCGCCGAAAACGGCGCACCGCGCTGACGTTCCTGCGTTTCAGGGCCAACAAACGGCACGGTTGCGGGCAGGGTTTGGGTAAGCGATGTATAGCGTGGTCCAGTCATAGGCGCAGATAAACGTATGCGCACAGTTGGGGCAAGCATGTGCATTGCCCTGACGTCGCGGTGGAACTGAACCCCCATTTTGGGTCATCCTGGTCCAAACAGAGTTGGGAGGCCATCATGGCACGCGTATCCGTCGAATACCGCAATCACATTGCCCATGTCACCCTGACGCGGGGCGACAAGATGAACGCGCTGGACGACGCGATGATCAAGGCCTTGTTGGGTGCCGGGCAAGAGGTCGCCGCATCCGATGCACGCGCTGTTGTCCTGTCGGGCGAGGGCAAAAGTTTCTGCGCCGGGCTCGACATGGCCAGCTTTGCAAGCATGGCGCATAAGGATCCGACCGAATGGCTGATGACCCGCAGCCACGAAGACGCCAATGAGATGCAGGAGCTTGCCCTGATCTGGCGCCGCGTTCCGGTTCCAGTGATCTGCGTCATTCAGGGCGTGGCCTATGGCGGCGGGCTGCAGATCGCATTGGGTGCAGATATCCGCATCGCGCATCCCGAGGCCAAACTGGCCGTGATGGAAATGAAATGGGGCATCATACCCGACATGGGCGGCATGGTCCTGCTGCCTCGGCTGGTTCGCTCGGATGTGCTGCGGCTGTTGACCTATACCGCCCGCCCCATCGGCGCGCCTCAGGCGGCGGATTGGGGATTGGTGACAAAGCTATCTGACGATCCCCTGACCGAGGCCCTGGCGATTGCCGAAAACATCGCTGGTCAAAGCCCCTCTGCAATCCGGGCCGCCAAACGGCTGATCGAGGTGGCCGAAACCCGGGGCCGCCAGGATGTTTTGTTGGCCGAATCCTCAGAGCAAGTGGACCTGATCGGAAAGCCCGACCAGATGGAAGTTGTCATGGCTCAGATGCAGGGTCGAAAGCCGGAATTCAAATGATCAACGCATAAAGGCGCGTCGCGCATCGCGGGCCATATGATACCGCATCTCCAGATCGGCGATCCTGGCCATTGCCGCTTTGCGCGCCTCGGGTTCGGACAGGGTTGCGTATTCCTTTCGCGCCGCATCCAGCTGTTTTTTGACATCGAATTCTTCAGGCAGAACCCCGGCCTGTGCCATGATCCGGTGACCGGCTGCGATCGCAGGATCGCCCTGCGCCTCGCCCGAACGGTCAGGCAACGGGGCACCTTCGCCATCAAGGCCCTGCAACTGGCCCTCAGCCTGAGCCTTCTTGATCTGACGTTCAACCAGTTTTCCAAGCGATCCGAACATGCGTGTATCGTATCAGTATCGAATACTAGACGAAAGGGATCAGCGTATTTTGTTGGTCACAAGATAGGCGATACCACCTGCCAGCAACCCCCAGACCGCTGCGCCCAGACCAAAGACACTGACGCCCGAGGCCGTAATAGCCAGAGTCAGAATGGCCGCCTCGCGCTCGGCTGACACATCCAGTGATGCGTGCAAGGCATTTGCCATCACCCCGATCAGCGCTACACCTGCCAACGTGCCCATCAACAGCGGGTCGGCATTCGATGCGAAGCTGGTGATTGCGACGGCAAAGATACCGAACAGGCAGTAGAACACGCCCCCCATGATCGCGGACCAATAGCGCAGGGCAGGATCGGGGTGACTGTCTTCGTTCGAACACATCGCGGCGGTGATTGCGGCCAGGCAGGTTGCCGGTGCGCCAAAGGGAGCAGAGAGCAGACTTGCGCCCCCAACGGCTGAGAACAACCGACCTGCGTCTGGCTTATAACCAAAGCTGCGGATCACGGCGACACCGGGAATGTTCTGCGTTGCCATTGTTACGATAAAAAGTGGCACACCGATCCCTATTGCGGACGCGACTGAAAACGTAGGCGTGGTCCATACCGGGGCGGCTACCAGTTGATCGGGCAGCAACTGGGCCCCCCCGGCATTCAACGTCACCACAATGGCCGCCGCGATCACAGCGGCGGGGACGGCGAATAGTCGATTGAATCGACCTGCGATGAACCAGGTCAGGATTACCGGCAAGGCCTGCCAAGGTATTTCTACCGCTGCTTTGAAAGGCACCAGACAAAGTGGCAAAAGCACGCCAGCCAGCATCGCCTGTGCCAGCGTAGTCGGGATCGCCGCTGCCAAACGCCCCAGCGGTTTCCAGAGCCCGGCCAGAACCGTCAGAACCCCGGCGCATAAGAACGCTCCGATAGCGCCCGAATAGCCCTCCACCGGCGTGGCCGAAACAGCCAGCAGCGCAGCCCCCGGGGTGGACCACGCGACGCTAA
Source organism: Pseudomonadota bacterium (assembly GCA_039818265.1). GTDB lineage: Bacteria > Pseudomonadota > Alphaproteobacteria > Rhodobacterales > Rhodobacteraceae > Ruegeria. The sequence goes on from JBCBUG010000012.1 coordinate 59,745, forward strand.
TTGGCAGCTTGTAGACTGTGCTGAGAATGATGGCGGCCAACCCCATTGCGATGGCCGCGCTCATCAGGCCGGATGCGGCCTGAGCGGGTGAGGCACCCATGGCTGCCAAGCCCTGCAAGACAATCGGGAATGAGCTAAAGAACCCAACGATAGCGACCACCAACCCGGTTGAAACGGTTTGCATCGGGGGAAAGCGCTGTGTCATTGCGTCCTCAGGGGTTGCCACTTGCATTTGCTAACAACCGCAGCCTGCAGGGAACAAGGTCAAAAGCGTCAGAGAAAAGGAAAACCCCGCCATAACGTGTGACGGGGTTTTCGAGTTGTGCGATTGTGGAAAGATGAAGATCAGGCGATTTCGGCCAGACGCGCAAGCGCCTCGTTCAGCTTGGCCTCTTCTTCTTCGCGAGCAGCAAGGTTGGCTTTGGCTTCCTCAACCACCTCCTCCGGGGCCGAGGCCACGAATTTGGGGTTGTTCAGACGTCCACGCAGGCCGCCAAGTTCTTTGGCTAGTTTGCCCTTGGCCTTCTCCAAGCGTTCCTTTTCGGCGCCGATGTCGATGATGTCCGCCAGAGGCAGGCCGAAGCTCGCGCCCGGAGCGGCAATCGAAATCGTGCCTTTTGGCAGCTCATCCGCCTTGGTCAGACTATCGATCCGCGCCAGGCGCTTGATTAGTGCCTCGTTAAGGTCCCATGCGGCTTGGCCGTGATCGTCAATCTCTGTCACCAGCATCGGCACGTAGAGGCCAGCGGGAACCCGCATCTGCGCGCGGGCCGAGCGGGTGTTTTCGATCACTGAGATCACCCAGTTCATCTCACGATCCGCCTCGGCATCGACCAGTTCGGTGCCATAGGTTGGCCAATCGGCGTGGACGACCATTTTCGCGCGGGTGCCGGTGAGGCCCCACAGCTCTTCGGTGATGAAGGGCATGATCGGATGCAGCAGGACCATGCACTGATCCAGAACCCAGCGCATGGTGGCGCGGGTCTCGGCCTGTGCTTCGACGTCGTCGCCCTGCAGCAGCGGTTTTGACAGTTCCACATACCAATCGCAGACCTTGCCCCAGACAAAGGCGTAAAGCCCGTTGGCCGCGTCGTTGAAGCGATAGCTTTCCAGTGCAGCATCGACCTCTTCCCGCACGCGGGCGGTTTCGCCGATGATCCAGCGGTTCACGGCCGCTTTGGGCTTCAGGTCGGCCGCGTCCAGTTGCGGCACGGCGTTGGTGAAGACCTCGTTCATCTCGGCAAAGCGGACGGCGTTCCACAGTTTGGTGCCGAAGTTCCGGTAACCGGTGATGCGCTCGCGGGACAGTTTCAGCACACCGCCAATCGCCGCCATCGAAGCGTTGGTAAAGCGCAGCGCATCGGCACCGAACTCGTCGACGATTTCCAGCGGGTCGATGACGTTGCCGGCGGTCTTGGACATCTTCTTGCCCTTTTCGTCGCGGACAAGCTGGTGCAGGTAGACGGTGTGGAACGGGATCTGATCGACCACAGCCAGCTGCATCATCATCATCCGGGCGACCCAGAAGAACAGGATGTCGAACCCGGTGATCAGAACATCCGTCGGGAAATAGCGTTCCAGTTCTTCGGTCTGCTCGGGCCAGCCCAGCGTGCCGATGGGCCAGAGGCCGGAAGAGAACCACGTGTCGAGGACGTCGGGGTCGCGCCGCAGGCACACCTTTTCAAGGTTCACTGAATCCGTAGTGGTAACAAACTCATAGTCGCCTTCACCAAACTCCAGTTCGATGTCTTGACCGTAGTATTCACGCGCTTTGGCAAGAACCTCTTGCTCATTGGCGCCGCAGAACGCTACCTGCTTAACCTTGGCTTTGTCAAAAGGATCTGGAAGTTCTTTCTCCGGCCCATACCAAACCGGAATCTGATGCCCCCACCACAGCTGGCGCGAGATGCACCAGGGCTCGATGTTTTCCAGCCAGTGGTAATAGGTCTTCTCACCCGATTCAGGGATGATCTTGACCGTGCCGTCCTTGACCGCATCCAGCGCGGGGCCGACGACTTTTTCGGCGTCGACGAACCATTGGTCGGTGAACATCGGTTCAATCACAACCTTTGAGCGGTCGCCGAAAGGCTGCATGATCGGTTTGCTCTCGACCAGCGGGACCAGTTTATCCGCGCCTTCGTGATCGGGTTTCAGGGCGGTCGAGCCCAGACGCGGATCATCCGCGTGGGTCATGACGGCGAGGCCGTCGGCGGTGATCTCTTCAACCACCTTGGCGCGCGCCTCAAACCGATCCAGCCCGCGCAGATGGTCGGGGATCAGGTTGATCGCGTCGATCTCATTCTCGGTGAACGTGCGTCCACGGGCGTATTCCTGCGCCTTGTCGGCCTCTTCGGCATAGGGCGCACCATCGGCCCGCATCGCGCCTTTGGTGTCCATCAGGCGGTACATCGGAATGCCGCCGCGCTTGGCGACCATGTTGTCGTTGAAGTCATGTGCACCAGTGATCTTCACCGCGCCCGAGCCGAAATCGGGGTCCGGATACTCATCGGTGATGATCGGAATCTGACGGCGATGTTCTTTCGGACCAACCGGGATTTCGCAGAGTTTGCCGATGATTGGCGCGTAACGCTCATCCGATGGATGAACCGCAACCGCGCCGTCACCCAGCATGGTTTCAGGGCGGGTCGTGGCGATCGAGATATAGTCGCGCTCTTCCTCAAGCACGATATTCCCGTCCTCGTCCTTCTCGACATAGGTGTAGGTTTCACCGCCGGCCAGCGGGTACTTGAAGTGCCACATGTGGCCTGCGACTTCGATATTCTCGACTTCCAAGTCCGAAATTGCCGTCTCGAAATGCGGGTCCCAATTGACCAGACGCTTGCCGCGATAGATCAGGTCCTTTTCGTACATATCGACGAAAACCTTGATCACCGCATCGTGGAAGTTGGCCGAGTTCTCATGCCCTGTGCGTGGATCGCCCGCCGCACCCGCCATGGTAAACGCGTTGCGCGACCAGTCGCAGGAGGAGCCGAGACGCTTCAGCTGCTCGATGATCGTGCCGCCGTATTCGCCTTTCCATTCCCAGACTTTCTCAAGGAATTTCTCACGCCCCAGTTCAGTGCGGCTGGGCTGTTGCGTGGCGGCCAGCATCTTTTCCACCTGCATCTGAGTGGCGATCCCAGCGTGATCCTGACCGGGCTGCCACAGCGTGTCGAACCCGCGCATCCGGTGCCAGCGGATCAGGATGTCTTGCAGCGTGTTGTTGAACGCATGGCCCACATGCAAAGCACCCGTCACGTTGGGCGGCGGGATCATGATGGTAAAGCTTTCATCGCGCGATCGGTTCGCGCCTGCCTTGAAGGCACCGGCCTGTTCCCAGGCCTCGTAGATGCGGGCCTCAGCCTCGGCCGCGTTGAATGTCTTTTCCATCGCCATGGGGTGCGTCCTGCGTCATCAATCCTTGGTCAGCGCCTGCAATAGCGAAAGGTTTGCGAAAGTGGAAGGCTTTGCCGCCAATTCTCGAAGCGGCGACGTTCATCGCGACCGTGAACCACGCCACAGACAACGGATGGTCGGGTCGATCACACTCTTACGGTGTGGTCACAGGCCGCGCGGCGGGACAAGATGTAGCTTTGCTGTCAGTTTCGTGACCATGCGACGGACGGTTTCTGGAGATTCGCACCGGTTTTGAACTTTCGTAATATATTCAGACATATGGTGGTTATATTGAAGGCGCTGAAGCAGGTGACGGACTTGGCCATGATGCTGCCCAAATGGCTGACTAGGATCGAGATGGCGGCGCAGAGGCTCACGGTTTCGTTGGGTGCCTTGCCCGGAAGGGGCAGAATGCCCATCCTTAAGTTTATCTCCATGCCGCGTTTATCAGCGCGCCTTAAGTTGGACGCTCGTTGGTGTTGCGGGGGTGAGATGCGGATGCAGAGGCTATTGGTGCATTTGCGGCCGGGATCAGAGGAGGTGCGATGCCGAGGCACGCGCGCAACCTTACAGAGTACAGGAGTGGCTGAGATATGGTTTTGTCGCGGCTAAGCAGAAAGGTACTGGGATGGCTTGGGCGGCCATTGCGGTCCGAGCATTCTGCCGAAGTGCGGCATCGCGAGCCGATCAGCCATGTCATCATTCTGGACGGGACCATGTCGACGCTCGAACCGGGATTCGAAACCCACGCGGGTCAGACTTACCGACTGTGCAAGGAGATGGGCAGCCAAGTATCCGTTTTCTATGAAGCTGGCGTACAGTGGGACAGCTGGAAATCCTCGCTGGATGTGATGATGGGGCGTGGGATCAACCGGCAAATCAGGCGCGCTTATGGATATCTGGCATCACGGTACAAACCGGGGGATCGTATTTATTTCATGGGTTACTCACGCGGTGCCTATGGCGTGCGCAGCCTGGCCGGGGTGATCGATATGATCGGCCTGCTTAAGGCCGAGCACGCAACCGAGCGCAATATCAAACAGGCCTACCGCCACTATGAGTGCAACCCTTCGGGCGCGGCGGCGCGGGATTTCCGGGGCAAGTTCTGCCATGACGACCTTGCCATCGAGATGATTGGCGTCTGGGATACCGTAAAGGCGCTTGGGCTGCGTCTGCCATTGTTGTGGCGCTGGGCAGAAGACAGGCACGCTTTTCACAACCATCATCTGGGGCAAGCAACGCGCCATGGCTATCACGCCATGGCCCTGGATGAGACGCGTGAAGTCTATGAGCCCGTTCTCTGGCAGTGCAAACCCGACTTTAAAGGCCATGTTGAACAGGTCTGGTTCCGCGGCAGCCATGGAGATGTAGGTGGTCAGTTGAACGGGTTCGAACAGGCCCGACCGCTTAGCAATATCTCGATGATCTGGATGCTGGATAAGGCCGAGCGACATGGGCTGCCTTTGCCAGACGGGTGGAGGGACCGGTTCCCGACAGATGCCGGCGCGCCTTCGGTGGGCACGTGGCGGGGGTGGGGCAAGATTTTCTTGCTACGCAAGCATCGCAGGGTCGGACAGGATCGGTCCGAGCAACTGCACGTCTCGGTTTCGCCTCAGGATCTGCCGGGTTGGGTGCCGATGTCAGACGAAGCGTCCTATCCGGCGCGATGAGGGTTCAGGTTGGAATGCAAACATTCCTTACAGTCGCGACAAATGCGTCTGGGCGCTCAACCAGATCGAACCGCCATCGCCGTGGGGACCAGTTGTAAATGCGTTGTGCGTCTGGATGATCCACGATCATCAGGCCGTGAAAGAACCAATCGGAAGTGGATTTGTAGCCCGTCGCTTCGGTGTAAAAAGAAAACCCGCGTAGTTCATAAAGTTTGTCGACTTTGGATCGCGGTGAGTGATGCGCAATGCAGAAAGGTGACCCTTTAGCGATGATGTGAGCTTGAACTTGGATCATAGGAACTGTCACAAGAGACCAAAGCGCTGCCACTGTTCCAATCGAAACCCCGATTTTGGCTAACCATGAGGGTTTTGGATTTCCGTCACTCCCCGACCAAACAAGAAAGCTGGATGAGACGGCAATCGTCAGACTGATTCCATGAACTACTTGGGTTTCTGAAAACAGAGAAAAAACTCCTGATGCCAGCGTCAGAAAGATACCTGCAACAGCCGATATTGCAGCACAAAGCTTGGCAAGAGTGGCTGGTATGTAGTGCACCCCCATTGATACAAATCCTGCGATTGCCAGAGGTAGGATTGGGGCTATCCAAGTTGAAAGGTATAAAGTTTGCACCCAAAAGGGTTGGCCTTTGCCAGACGCGGAAGGGGTGAACACCGTGTCGTTGAATGGTTGTAGGTAAGCCAGAAAAATTATTGTGGCATAGGCAAAGAATAAAACTTTGTGTTTCAAACTGGCCTCAAAGCGAAATACCCGGCGAAGACTGGAATACTTAGGACAAGCCAACCTCTTTCAAGGTAACGGCTTGCCAAAGACAGTGTTTGTTCGACAGGTGCAAAACCAAAACAATTGAATTGCACCCGATGTGCCGTTACCGCCGCCGGTCGCGGCGTGAGCTCATGGGCTGGAACGCCACACCTACATGGGCCTCGCAATAGGGTTTTCCGGGCTCAACCGGCAGACCGCAGAACCAGAAATCATCGGTGGCCGGGTCGCCCACGGGCCATTTGCAGGTCTTTTCGGTCAGCTCCATCAGCGTCAGTTTCTTAGCCTTCTTCTCAACCTCGTTGACCTTGGCCAATGCCTCGGGGCTGATTTCATTGGCCGAAGGCTGCGGCGGCAACGGCTGACCGGCCGGGATGATCTGCCGGCGAGCAGGAACTGCTGTTTTTGCCTCGGCCGCAGGCGCTGGCGCGGGGCGAGCGGGTTCAGTCTTGGGTGCAGCTTTGGGCTTCGCCTCGACCTTGGGTGAGGGGGCAGGCTTTTCCTTAGGCTCGGATTTCGCCGGGGTCGCGCCGGTTGCGCGGTTTGACAGGCCCAAACGGTGTACCTTGCCGATCACGGCGTTGCGGGTCACGCCGCCCAGTTCTTTTGCGATCTGGCTGGCCGACTGGCCCTCGCCCCACATCTTCTTCAGCAGCTCTACACGCTCGTCAGTCCAGGACATCATTTGCCTTTCAAAAGCGGAAAGCGGCCCCGGATTCGGGCCGCCTTGGGAATTCGTTTCAGCGCCCTATTCTAATCACTGCGGGCCGAGTTACAAGCGGTCTTCGAATCAGTTATGGGGCAGACATGCAGAATCTTGTGGATCAGGGCACGCGCCGGTTCGGCGCGGTGAATTGGATGGGGCTTTATACGCTGGCGCAACGCGAAACTCTGCGCTTTCTGGCGGTCTGGACACAAACTCTGCTGGCCCCTTTGGTGACGGCTGGTTTGTTTCTGCTAATTTTTACAATCGCTATCGGCCCCAGTAGGCCGGATGTGATGGGTGTGCCATTCCTGACCTTCCTTGCGCCGGGCATCATGATGATGACGGTGATTCAAAACGCCTTTGCCAATACCTCGTCCTCGATGGTGATCGCCAAAGTGCAAGGCAATATCGTTGATACGTTGATGCCGCCCCTGTCACCGCTTGAGATTTTGCTGGGTTATCTGGCAGGTGGGATCGCGCGGGGCGCGTTGATCGCCTGCGTTGTGGCCCTGGCCTTTTGGGTATTCCTGTCGATCGCTCCGCAGAATCCCTTGGTCACACTGGTCTTTGTGCTTCTCGGAGGCGCTTTCATGGGCGCGTTGGGCCTGTTCGCCGGTATCTTTGCCAACAAGTTTGATCAGATGGCTGCGATCACCAATTTCATCGTTACACCTTTGGCGTTTTTGTCGGGCACATTCTATTCCGTCGACGCTCTGCCTCCGGTTCTGAAGGCGATCAGCCATGTAAACCCGGTTTTCTATCTGATCGACGGGTTGCGATATGGCATGATCGGTGTGTCGGACAGCTCTCCCGTTTTGGGAGCCATTGTGTGCAGCCTGGCCATTCTGCTGGTCTGTACGATGACATGGTGGATGTTGCGCAGGGGTTACCGGCTCAAGGCCTGACGCTGCCGCGCTTCACGCCAGACCAGGATCAACGCTCCGGTGACAATAATCGACGAGCCGATGATGCTGACCGGATCCGGCACGACTCGAAACACGGCAAAATCATAGATCGCTGCAAAGATCAGTGTTGCATAGCTGATCGGTGCCACGAATGAGGCATCCGCACGGGCCATACCATTCACGAAACAGGCTTGTGCACAGGCCATCAAGACACCGATACCAATTAGCGCAGCCCATTGTGCTGGGTTGGGCATTTGCCAGACGAAGACGACGGCAACGGATGCAATGGCCAATCCCATCGAGTTGTTCACCAGTAGGATTTGGATAGGAATTTCCCTGCCTGAGAGCTTTTTGATGAAAATCAGCTCCATCCCGATTACGGCGGCAGCCGCCAAGGCCAACATTGCTGCGGGCTGAAAGCTCTCAGGGGTTGGACGTAGCAGGATCAACGCGCCTGTAAGCGATACTGCTGCAGCCAGCCAGCGCCATGGTCCAACACCTTCTTTCAGTAAAGGAATTGCAAGCACCATCGCAAAGACGGGGTTCAAGAAGGAAATTGCCGTTGCATCTGCGATTGGAATGAAGGCGACCGAGGCAAACATCAGCGTGATGCCAAGCCAGCCAAAGCTTGTTCGGCCAACATGAAGCCCCCAATGGGGGCGCCGCAACTGCGGCCGCAGAATCCCTACTGCACCGACAATCACCACAAACGCAAACAAAAACCGCCCATGGCTGATTTGCATTGGGTGAAGCGGCGGGCCGAGCGTTTCTGTTCCCAACGCCTTTGCCAACAAGGTCGTTGCAGCGATAAAGGCACTGGCGAAGAAAATCAGCAGGGCGGCCAGCGGCGGATTCTGATCCTTGGGTTCGAACATGGTCTACCGGTGGGGCAGCGCGTCCAGAATGGCAAGACGTAACTGCAAGCGCAGCGATGCTGAGCAATATTTTTCGCGCGACGCAAAATATGGGTTTCCAGAACCGCTACGGGTCGCTATACGGCCCGCATGATCAAAACCGTACATATCCTGCGCCTCCGACGCCGACGCTTTTCTGCGTAACCGCTTCGTTTGATCTGTTTGCGCCGTATAAAGCGCCGCAAATCTCACCAAATCAGTTGACGACCATGGTCCCGGTGTATCACTCACAGGGCTTAAGCTATCTTAAAAGGATGATCCGATGATCCCGTCCGTTCTGCCGACCTATAACCGTGCGCCCCTGACTTTCGTGAAGGGCGAAGGCGCCTGGCTGACTGAGGCGGATGGCCGACGTTTTCTGGACCTCGGCGCCGGTATCGCGGTGAACGCGCTGGGCCATGCGCATCCGGCGTTAGTCAATGCGCTGACGGAACAGGCGCATGCGCTGTGGCATGTCTCGAACCTCTACCACATTCCGCAGCAGCAGGCGCTGGCCGATAAGCTGGTCGAGCATACCTTCGCCGACACGGTGTTCTTCACCAACTCGGGCACCGAGTCCTGTGAACTGGCCGTAAAAATGGCCCGCAAATATTTCTATGACAAAGGCCAGCCCGAGAAGGTCGAGATCATCACCTTTGATGGCTCGTTCCACGGCCGGTCGTCGGCTGGTATCGCCGCCGCCGGGTCCGAGAAGATGACCAAGGGCTTCGGCCCCCTTCTGCCAGGCTTTGTGCATCTCACGTTCGGAGACCTCGACGGCGTCACCAACGCCATCACCGAAAAAACAGCGGCGATCATGATTGAGCCAGTGCAGGGTGAAGGCGGCATCCGTCCCGTTCCCGATGCTGAACTCAAAGCTTTGCGTCAAATATGCAACGAACACGGCCTGTTGCTGATCCTGGACGAGGTGCAATGCGGCGTGGGCCGCACTGGCAAACTCTTCGCGCATGAATGGGCGGGCATTACCCCGGATATCATGATGGTCGCCAAAGGCATTGGCGGAGGCTTCCCTTTGGGCGCAGTGCTAGCCACAGAAGAGGCTGCCAGCGGCATGACCGCAGGCACTCATGGCTCCACCTATGGGGGGAACCCGCTGAGTTGCGCTGTGGGCTGCGCCGTGATTGACCAGGTTGCCACACCCGCATTCCTTGAGGGCGTCAACCGAAAAGCGGGCTTGATGCGTCAGAAGCTCGAAGGTCTGGTTGCCGCACATCCGGATGTCTTCGAAGAGGTGCGCGGATCCGGCCTGATGCTCGGCCTGAAATGCAAGGCGGCCAATATCGACGTCGTAAACGCAGGTTATGACAACCAGGTCATTACTGTGCCCGCCGCCGATAACGTGATCCGCTTGCTACCGGCCCTGACCCTCAGCGAGGATGACATCGCCGAAGCTCTGATCCGCCTCGACAAGGCTGCCGCACAGGTTGAAGGCCAACTTGCCACCGCATGACCCTTCCTCTGTTCAAAAATACCTCGGGGGTTCGGGGGCAGAGCCCCCGTCCGTCGACAACCAAGAGCGATACGCCATGAACCATTTCCTTGATATCCACAAAACCGATACCGCATCCCTTAGAGCGATGATCGATCAGGCCAGCGAAATGAAACAGGCCCGTTTGGGTCTCCGCAAAGCCGCGCCGGATGATGAGCAGCCCCTCAAGGGCTGCATGGTTGCGCTGATCTTTGAAAAACCATCAACCCGGACGCGTGTTTCCTTTGATGTGGGCGTCCGCCAGATGGGCGGGCTGACTATGGTTCTGTCAGGGAAGGACATGCAGCTGGGCCATGGCGAAACCATCGCCGACACCGCCCGCGTTCTGTCGCGCTATGTCGATATGATCATGATCCGGACCTTTGACGAAACCATTCTGACCGAAATGGCCGAGTATTCGGACGTGCCGGTGATCAACGGGCTTACCGACCGAACTCATCCCTGCCAGATCATGGCCGATGTCCTAACCTTCGAAGAACATCGCGGACCGATCAAAGGCAAAAAGGTTGTCTGGACAGGGGACGGCAACAATGTCTGCGCCTCGTTCCTGCATGCTGCCGGACAGTTCGGGTTTGACTTCACCTTCACCGGCCCGGCTCAGTTCGACCCCGAGGAAGAGTTCATGGGCTTTGCCCGCCAGCGGGGCTCAAAGGTCGTCGTCGAACGCGACCCACATAGAGCAGTTGAAGGGGCTGACCTAATTGTTGCGGATACCTGGGTGTCCATGCATGATTCTCAGTCCGCGAAAGAGCGTCGCCATAACCTACTTCGCCCTTATCAGGTCAATGCCGAACTGATGTCCCATGCGAAACAGGATGCGCTGTTCATGCATTGCCTGCCCGCACACCGTGAAGAGGAAGCAACATCCGAGGTTATGGACGGCCCGAACTCGGTCATTTTTGATGAGGCCGAAAACCGCCTGCATGCGCAAAAGGCGGTAATGCGCTGGTGTCTGGGCGTCTAAGTCCTTCGCTTCACGTCCCATACCCGCAATTTGGCGAGCGCCTGCGCGGTCGCCAAAACAACCAGCACACAGAGTGCAGTCTTGCTTATGACTTCCATCGTGCCTTCGATCAGCATCGCATGGATCACGCTGCCGAGAATGGTGATGGTTGCGAGCCCCGCATGACACAGCCGCCAGATGCGAAACCGAAGGCGTAGGCGCGTTCGGTAAAGGGCCAGCACAGCGGCGCCAAAGGCGGCCCACATCGCGACAACACCCCAGTCGGAAAATGGTGTCGGTGATACAAATAACAGCGCATCAATGACGTCAGGCGGGCTGGTGATCCACAAACCTCCGACATGCAACAAAATGGAGATGATCAGCGCGACGCCCAACAAACGATGCAGGTTTCTGCTGGTCATTGGGGTCAGGCCAGACAGGACTCTGGCCGCGAGCAGGGGTTGCACCAACAGAAGACCTAGGCCGATGATCCCCGAAAAACCGGCCGCAATGTAGACAGGGTCGCGCCATGTCAGCAATGGGCTGAAGCCTGCGACCATCAAAGGAATGGCCAGTGCGGCCAACAGGCTCGCCCAGAGTACGGTTTTGCGGATCACGTGGGTCAGATCGGTTGCAACACGAAATGCGCAGCCAGCGTTTTATCCTTAGAGCTGGACATTACGGGGCGCAGGAACACAGTCTTGTATGTGCCACTGTCATAGGCCAGGTGACCATGCGGTTGACCAAAGGCTGGAACGATTTGTGGCATTTCCAGCCGGAATTCACCATTTGCATCCGTTAGTGTCGCGCCATGGCTTTGCGGATCGCGCTCATGCCCCTCGGTGGTATGGGCCCAGATCTGGATGCGTTGACCGGGCAAGGGTGCCCCATCGCCCGCGCGACGCACCGTACCTGTCATCCAAAAGCCGCCGCCACCGATCCGTTCAACGATCGGAGCGCCCGGGCGATAATTGTTCGACCCACCTCGCATCGATGGTGTAGGAGCAACGCCAGCCGCCAGTGCCGGTGCAAATCCGCCTGCTAGTGCGGCTGTTCCGGTCGCGATCAGGTTCCGGCGCGTGATTAGTGAACGGGTCATGGATACTCTCCTGTCGAACCTAATGCAGCCCTTCGTTCTATGGCCTCTATATCCAAAGATAGCACATGCGCGGACGATTCCGAGGTCGCGTCGATTGGAATCGCAAGGTTTCGCCCTCACGCCTCTGTGAGGTTCGGTGCCTGTTGCCAATACTGATAACTTCCTGCACGCAAACTGTGCGTTGATGCGCTTTTTCTGCGCACTTTACGCTCTATATTCACATTGGCGAACGCAACATGGCCCCTCGGGCCGCCCGACTGGGAGAACAGGAATGAGTTGGAACCCGTCCCACAATCCCGAATGCCTTTCCGAAAACCCGGCATTGGACACTTTGATCATCCCGCGCGCGCGTGATCTCGGAGGGTTCGAAGTGCGTCGCGCACTCCCTTCGGTTCAGCGGCAGCTTGTGGGGCCTTTCATTTTTTTCGACCAGATGGGCCCGGCGGAATTCATCACCGAAGGCGGAATCGACGTGCGCCCGCACCCCCATATCGGGCTGGGTACCGTGACTTATCTTTATCAGGGTGAGTTCGAGCACCGCGACAGCCTGGGAACCCACCAGATGATCTATCCGGGTGAGGTCAACTGGATGGTTGCCGGTCGCGGCGTGACCCATTCAGAACGTACGAGCGATGAGACCCGAGGCAAGCGAAACAGTTTGTTCGGTATCCAGACCTGGATCGCACTGCCAGAACAACATGAAGACATGGCCCCTGATTTCGAGCATCACAAACAGGCTGCATTGCCGCATATTCAGGATGCGGGTGTCAGCGCGCGGCTGATCTTGGGTACAGCCTATGGCGAAACAAGCCCGGTGACCATGCTGTCTGAAACCTTCTATCTGGATGTGCAGCTCGACCCTGGTGCATCCTTCCCGCTGCCCGACGATCATGAAGATCGGGGCGTTTATGTCACCGAAGGTCAGGTTGAGATCGCCGGAGACAGGTTTGACGCGGGGCGCATGATGGTTTTCCGTCCGGGAGACAAACTTTCGGTTACGGCGGGGCCTCTTGGCGCGCGGCTCATGCTGTTGGGCGGGGCGACGTTGAACGAGGACCGGTATATCTGGTGGAACTTTGTATCCTCGTCGAAAGAAAAGATCGAAACCGCAACCCGCGAGTGGAAAACCGCAGATTGGGCCAATGGCGCATTCCATCTGCCGCCCGGGGATGATCAGGAGTTCATTCCGATCTCAGAGGAATTGGAACGCACCAAGCCCCGTCTGGCACGGTGAACGCTACGTCATTGAGCCATGGGCTTGTCCCGGGCTGAGAACCCGGTGATCCTTTGTTAAGCGGAGGGATCGCCATGAAGATTGTCATCGCTGGGGCTGGCAGTATCGGATGCTATTGCGGTGCGCTGCTGGCTGATGCCGGTCACGAAGTCACTTTGCTTGGACGGCCCCGGGTATTGGATCCGATCCGAAAGCAGGGCCTGACAGCCACAAACTATGCGGGGCTGCATCGCCATCTGCCCGCGCAGAAGCTGACTCTAAGCGATGATCCCAAATGCCTCGGTGGTGCCGATGCGATCATCGTGACGGTAAAATCTGGGGCCACGTCTGAAATGGCGGGTCTGATTGCTATTCATGCGACACAAGGGGTGCCCGTTCTATCTTGGCAAAATGGGACTCAGAATGTCCAAACCCTGCGCGACGCATTGCCTGGCTACGACGTGCGCGCGGGCATGGTACCGTTTAATGTGGTCCCGACTGAACCCGCAACCTACCACTGTGCCACATCCGGTGACATCGTAGTTCAGACCGGCCCCGGAAACCTGGCTGAACGCCTGAACAGCCCTAATCTGTCAATTTCGGCAAGCGATCAAATCGAAGCGGTCCAGTGGGGCAAACTGGTCATCAATCTGAACAACGCGCTGAACGCCTTGTCCGGACTAACACTTGTCGATCAGTTGATTGATCGACAATGGCGCTGCCTGATGGCCGACCAGATGGCCGAGGCATTGAATGTGCTGAAAGCTGCGGGCAAGCCTATCGCGTCGACTACGCCGCTACCCGCCAGCCTGACACCTTTCATTCTGCGTCTGCCAACGCCGATCTTTATGCGTGTTGCGTCGAAGATGCTGACGATTGACCCAACCGCACGCACTTCGATGGCCTATGATCTGATGCAGGGTCGCAAAACGGAAGTTGATAGCCTTCAAGGTGAGGTTATGCGTCTCGCAGAGCAAACAGGCATGAAGACACCAATTTGTGCTCGAGTTTCTGATTTGATCCAACAGCGACCCAAGCCACCCATGCGCCCACAGGAGATACGGCCTCGGGCAAAGGCGGTCGGAGGCAGGTAGATCAGTCTGGATAAGACCGTGCCTTTGATGTTCCTGGCGGATTTGCCCGGGGCGCTGAAAGCGGGCGTTTTCCAACGTCGATCTATGTTGCTGGTTTATCTCCGCAGCAGCATGAACGATCGATGCTCCTTCCGGATTTCTAAACCGAGCAAATTAATCAGCCCCATCACGACCTTCAACTGGGCACGATGCGCGGCAGCGCTACACGAGAGCTCGCGGTGTTAACGTGCCAGTGGTTTCCCAGTAACGGGGCAGCGAGTTCTGGCTGGCTTCGACACGTGCTACTTGATCTTCAGTAGTAAGGCCTGCAATTCTGGCTCTCTGACCAAAGTGGCCGCTGTTTTGGGGGTAACCCAGTTGCGCTTTCGTTGGCCAATTTCGGGGAATTCATCGGCCAGCGCGCGCACCGCAACGCGATAGACGCTTGTCAGAACCGGCTGTGCAGAACCGTCTTTTAGTATTTTGTCGTAGGTGAAGTGGCCGAACGGGTTCTTTTCAACCATGTCAGCTTCAACGCCGGCCTCTTCCCAGGCTTCTTGCGCGGCGGTTTCTGCGCCATCCAGTCCGTCAATCGGCCAACCTTTTGGAATTATCCAACGCCCGGTATCGCGGCTGGTAATCAGCAGAACCTCGGGGCCCGCATCGGTTTGTCGCGTGCACAGGGCTGCAAATTGCACCCGGCGCGGGCGCAGAAACAGGGGTTTTGCGACCTCTTCCCATATGTTGCGAAACCAATGTGACATAGTCAAAATATCAGGTGCTTTTCTCGATTCTTCGGCCGTTCAGTTAACCATTGAGCCAGGATATTTCAACAAATCCGTGACCAAAAGATTAATATTTTACCCGTTTTTAAGGAAATATGTGTCTTTTTGTGGGATTTAGTGGTTGATGCCCCCGATCTGCCTCAGCTTTTGCGACGTTTGTCGCGCAAGGTTGGGTCTGCTTGCGTTGGATCTTCGGGCCAGGGGTGTTTGGGATACTGCGCCCGCATATCTTTGCGGACATCCGCATAGGACCCGGACCAGAACCCGGGCAAATCCCGCGTGATCTGAATTGGGCGCTGTGCAGGGGACAGCAGGGTGATCTTAAGCGGCGCGCCTGCGACAACGGGATGTTGCGCGACCCCGAAAAGCTCCTGCAGGCGAACTGCGATTTCGGGTACGTCGCCTCCATAGTCAATCGGCACTTTGCGCCCCAATGGCGTGCTGAAAGACCCCGGCGCACGCTTGTCCAACTCTTGCATCTGCCCCCAATCCAGCCGCGCCCGAAGCGCAGGTAGTAGGTCAAAGCGCTTCCAGTCTTCGGCGCTGCGCACACCGGACAGCATGGGCAATAGCCAGTCTTCAAGAGAAGACATCAGCCCTTCGATTGAAAAATCCGGCAGATTGACTCCGTCGGCGTGCACCAGTTCGACTCGTGCCGCGAAACGCGCGGCAGCGCCTTCCAGGCGCAGCCCCAGATCGCGCACACCGTCCAACATTGCTTGTGCCACGGCGTCATCGGGAACGTCTTTCCACAGGCGGTCGCTCAGGGTGATCGCACCTAGCCGTTCCTGCTGTCGTGCGATCACGCGCCGTTCGCGCTTGGACCAGGTGCAGGTATCAACCCAACACAGCTGGTTGGCGAACTGGTCGCGGATGTCGCGTTCGGAAATCTGCACCGCCATCCGTACGCGGGCTTCGCGCGGGTTCCCGTCGGTGTCGAGCACGACAAGATAGGGCGCGGTGGCCAGGGTATCGTCGTTTTCCAGCACCACGCCTTTGCCGCCCGACAGGACATAGCGTGGTGTATCCCCTTTGCGCCTTTGCCCGATCCGATCGGGATAGGCGAGTGCCGCCATCGCTGCGGCGCTGAGGGTTTCGTCCTGAGGTTGTACCATCGCGCGCAGACGTTTCGTTTCGCCCTTGATCCGATCCACGAAGCTTGGATTGACCTGCCAGGGCTTTTCCCTTTGAAAAGCGCGTGTATCGCGGATCGCAGCCATCCTGAGGGTCAGATCGACCGGAGCGCCCTTAAGGGGATCTCGTTCAGCCAGTAACGCGGCCAGCGGGGCTGACTGTGCTCCGGCGCGAACCATCATATGGCCCAAACGCGGGTGTAAAGGCAGGGATGCCAAACGCCGCCCGTGATCTGTGATCCGCCCTTTGTCATCAAGCGCGCCAAGCATTCGCAACAGTGATCGCGCCTCGGCCAATGTGCCATCAGGTGGAGAGGTCAGAAACGCAAGATCACCAGCTTCCGCACCCCACAAGGCAAGCTCTAACGCGAGCCCGGTCAGGTCAGCGGCCTCAATTTCTGCGGGAGGATAGGCATGCAACGCACCTTCCTCGCCCTTTGACCACAACCGATAGCAGACCCCTTCGGCCACACGGCCCGCGCGGCCAGTTCGCTGGGTGGCTTCGGCTCGTGTGACGCGTTCGGTCACCAGCCGCGACATGCCCGAGCCCGGATCGAACCGCGCCCGCCGAGCCTGGCCCATATCCACGACCACGCGGATGTCGGGAATGGTCAGCGAGGTTTCCGCGATTGATGTTGCCAGCACCACTTTGCGCCCCGTTTCAACTGGCGCTATGGCAGCGCGCTGGGCAGCAAAAGGCAGGGCACCGAACAAAGGGCGTAACGTGCAGGTCTTTGGCAAGCGCTGGCTGAGCGCGGCTTCGGCCCGTCGAATTTCACCTTCGCCGGGTAGGAAAACCAGAATACCGCCGCCAATCGCCTGCGTCTCGGACACTGCCGTTTCAATCAGATCAATCAGCGCATCCAACCGTCTGGCCTGTGGGCCCAGCGGGCGGTCAAGCCAACGGGTTTCAACCGGATAGCTGCGCCCTTCCGAGGTCACGAGAGGGGCTTCCATTAACCGACCGACCGGCTCAGCGTCCAGCGTGGCCGACATCGCCACCAGTATAAGGTCATCGCGCAACGCCCCGGCGACCTCAAGGCACAGCGCCAGACCCAGATCGGCGTTCAGGGATCGTTCGTGAAACTCATCAAAGATCACAGCCCCGACACCAGGAAGATCAGGGTCAGATTGCAGCATTCGGGTCAGGATGCCTTCGGTCACGACCTCAATCCGTGTAGCGTTCGAGGTTCTGGCCTCACCACGGACCCTGTAGCCGACGGTTTGACCCGCGCGCTCACCCAGCGTCTCCGCCATGCGTTCAGCAGCCGCGCGCGCGGCCAAGCGGCGGGGTTCCAGCATTACGATCTTACCGGTACAAAGCCCGGCCTTTAGCATTGCCAGAGGAACGCGGGTGGTCTTGCCCGCGCCGGGTGGGGCTTGCAGAACGGCGCGCCCATGGTCCCGGAGGGCTGAAATCAATTCGGGAAGCGCGTCGTCTATCGGCAGTCGTGTCATACCGTCTTATCGCCAAAGCACTGACCAAGGTCCAGAAGGCCCAAACGAAACACCGGATGTGCTCTGGACAATTGCGGCGTGGCACCGTCATTTAGGGCAAATCTCCGAAAAAGGCCGGGTGGATGGACATAGCTGAATTGGGTGAAAGGATCATGCAGGGCGAGCGCCGGGCCCTGGCGCGCGCAATCACGCTGGTCGAGAGCATCCGTGCAGATCATCGGGAACAGGCGTCGGAACTGCTGAACTACCTGGCGCAATCAGGACGACAATCATTGCGCATTGGCTTGTCGGGCACACCGGGTGTGGGCAAATCCACCTTCATCGAAAGCTTTGGTATGATGTTGACAGGGCAAGGCCTGCGTGTTGCGGTTCTGGCGGTTGATCCAAGTTCGGCCCGATCTGGTGGGTCGATCCTGGGCGACAAGACCCGGATGGAACGTCTGAGCCGCGACCCAAACGCCTTTATCCGACCTTCACCCAGCCAAAGCCAGCTGGGGGGTGTCGCCCGTCGCACGCGCGAAGCCATCGCGCTGTGTGAGGCGGCAGGATATGATGTCGTATTAATCGAAACCGTGGGCGTCGGCCAGTCGGAAACCGTGGTGTCTGAGCTCTCCGATCTGTTCGTGCTGCTGCTTGCTCCGGCGGGCGGGGATGAGTTGCAGGGCGTCAAACGCGGTATAATGGAGATGGCAGATATCATCCTGATCAATAAGGCCGATGGTGACCTGAAGGCGACTGCGACACGCACCTGCGCGGATTATGCCGGTGCCCTGCGCCTGCTACGCAAACGCCCGCAGGACCCGGACGGGTTTCCCAAAGCGATGACAGTCTCAGCCATTGAAGAAAATGGCCTCGACCAAGCCTGGGCAGAGATACAGTCGCTCAGCCAATGGCGGCGGGACAACGGGTTTTGGACAACAAACCGAGCTGCACAGGCCCGCTACTGGTTCGATCAAGAGGTTCGGCATGCTCTGCTGGCCCGTCTCGACACACCCGAGGCGCGCCGGGAAATGGATGAGCTGAGCACTGAGGTGTGTCAAGGTACGATCAGCCCCACGACCGCTGCGCGGCATATGTTGTCAAAACTCTCTGCCACCTGATTCAGTCTTCGGGTGTTTTGGCCCGGGCCTTGATGCGCGCGGCGTCTCATCGCACTATGGTTGCGTATTGTATCGGATCATGCCGATCTGGTCGCGTAATTGGTTGCTATCTTAGACCTGACTGTTGCTTGGGAATAGAGGACGATGCCCAATATAAGGGGTACCAATGGCAACGACATAATCGACGTTACCGATGACAACGGTACGTTGAATGGTACGCCTCAGGGTACTCCGATTGACAATATTCGCGGCCGTGGAGGCAGCGACCAGATCACGGTTACGAACAGCACGGTTATCGGAGTTGTACGTGGCAACGGGGGTGGTGACGATATTACCATCACCGGCAGCACAGTTGGAACGCTGAATGCCGGAGGGGGCGCGGATACCGTCGTTGTCCGTGGGTCCGACATCAGCAGCATCGCATTGGGGAATGGCAACGATACGCTGGATTTCCAAAGCACCAGTGTGTCAGGTACGGTCGAAGGCGGCGGTGGTACCGATACGTTGAACCTACCCGAAGGTACCGTGATCACTGACAGTACGTTCGGCACAATCACAGTTGTGGCTGGCACGAGCTATTCGCTGTCCAGCGGGTCGTTCACCCTACCGTCGGGAACAATTGTCACGTATACAGGGTTCGAAAATGGTGCCGGGTTTCCGTGCTTTACCCGCGATACTCTGATCGCAACGGATTGCGGATTTTGCCCGATCCAGAACATCACGGCCGGGGACAGGGTCCAGACGGTTGGATTGGGACCCCAAACTGTGCGTTGGGCAGGGCGGCGGGCGTTCACAACCCGTGACCTTGAACAGGATCCCAAACTACGCCCGGTGCGCATCGTGGCAAGCGCCTTGGGACAGGGGATGCCTAACCGCGATTTGCTGGTCTCGCGCCAGCACCGGATGCTGGTTCAATCCAAAATCGCGCAGCGCATGTTCGGAGCGCCCGAAGTTCTTATTCCGGCGATCAAGCTAACCTCCGTGCCGGGTATCTATGTGGATCACGAGGTTCAGTCGGTCGAGTATTTCCACTTGCTGTTTGACCGGCATGAGGTGATCTATGCCGAAGGCGCCCCAACCGAGAGCTTGTATACCGGCCCCGAGGCGTTGAAATCGCTCAGCATCTCTGCGCGGCGTGAGATATTCAAGATATTCCCGGAGCTGGCGGATCACGATCACAGCCCCGACCCGGCGCGGCTGATCCCGCGGGGCAAGTTGCAGACCCGGCTGGTTTCGCGTCATTTGAAAAACAACAAACCTTTGTTGCATACGCCGGTCGCGCTGGCATTCAGAGAAGGTACTGAGCGCGCAAATATTCCGCGTAACCTGTCTTGACCCTACCTGCGATTCCCACTACACGCATCCAACCAGTTTTCGGGCGCGACTTCGGGTTGCGCCCCTTGTGATTTGGCCGCAGGTGTATTGCCCGGCCTCCAGAAACAAAGGAAGAAACCATGTCGCGCCGTTGCGAACTGACCGGAAAAGGCCCGATGACTGGCAACAATGTCAGCCACGCCAAAAACAGAACTCGTCGTCGTTTTCTGCCGAACCTGAACGATGTCACCCTGCAATCCGAAACCCTGGGCCGTGGCGTTAAGCTGCGTATCTCGGCGGCTGCGCTGCGTTCTGTCGACCACCGCGGTGGTCTGGACGCGTTCCTGGCGAAAGCCAAGGACGAAGAGCTGTCTGCGAACGCATTGAAAGTGAAAAAGGAAATCGCCAAGGCGCAAGCGTCGGCGTAACCTACTTAAACATTCTGTTTGAATGACCCCGTACCCGATTGGTGCGGGGTTTTTCATTTTGCGATTCAGGTTGGGGTCAAAAAAAATCAAACAAATTGTAACGACCGTGAAATAGTTCACATACGAGCGCAGATGTAGGGCGTATGTTGACTACATTCTTTGGGTTGGGGGCCGAGTGATGTCTTTAAAGAGTTTCTATATTTTCCTGTTGCTTTCGACCGTTATCAAAAAAGCAATTTTAGCCTGCACGCGTATTCAGCGTCAGGTGAATCGCTCCCATACCAGTCTGACTAAAGGGGTCGTTAAACGGCCTGGGCTGGATTACTAAGAAACGCTTCAAGCGCGACTGTTTGGCGCTTGAAGCGTTTCATCTGTCTGGCCTATATGCAGGTCAGGATGAGATCTGCGTTTCATAAGTTTTTGCCGGTAATTTTGTCTCTGCTGCTGGTTCTGACCGGGCAGAGCATTGCTGTGTCGCGTGGCGTGGATATGGCGACGGGCCAGATGGTCCTGTGTACGGGAAACGGTCCTGTTGTTGTCCATGTTGACGCAAATGGACAGCCAACAGCCCCACCACATTATTGCCCCGACTATGCGCTGACCCTGTTGGGGGCGGTTGCGGATGCACAACCCGCGCAGCCCGAGGCCCCGGTTCTTCGGCTTCCCACGCCAATTCGTGAGACGGACAACCTTGTCGCAGCTCCCGTCCCGGACACACCCGCACGTGCACCTCCTGTCTTGGTCTGACCCGACCTACAGATTTTCAGACCGCTAGACACATAAGGAGAGGCACAATGTCCCTCAAAACAACCCTGTTCGCTACTTTTTCAACCGTCCTTCTGGCCGTTCCGGCCTTTGCTGACAGCCAGATCATTGTTGACGACGCCTACGCCCGTTCATCCGGCAAAGCCGCCAAGGCAGGGGCCGCGTTCATGATGATCCAGAACCAGGGCGAGACGGATGACCGCTTGATCAGTGCAACATCAGATGCCGCAGCCCGGGTAGAGTTGCACACGCATAAGATCAACGATGACGGCGTGGCTCAGATGGTCCATGTCGAGGAAGGCTTTACCGTCCCTGCAGGCGGGACCTATATGCTCAAACGCGGTGGTGCGCATGTGATGTTGATGGGTTTGAAAGCCCCATTTGAGCACGGTGCCACGGTTCCCGTCACACTGGTGTTTGAGCAGGCCGGAGAGGTTGTTCTGGACATCCCAGTGGATCTGGAGCGCCAGGACACGCATGGTCACGATCACGGATCCCATTCGAACTAGCAGCAACGCCTGTCTTCGGGCCGGTTTGCGGCCGTCATCCATGCGTCAGGCCGGGCATTGCCTGGCCTGTTTGCAAGTTGGCTCGTGTTCTTTCCTAGCGATGTATGGTCTTCATGCCGATCCGTTCGTTGGCGCTGCGCAGACGGTTTGCCAGCCAGAACATGACAACCGCAATGGCAAGCGCCGAGAATGCAATCGCCCATCCCAGCGCGACCAGCGCAATGGCGGGCCAGATCATCAACACCAGACCCACGATCAGTGCCGCAATCCCCGAACCGCGCATCGAACCGCGTTGCGGATCACGCTCATTCATCTGCTGCGACGCAGCCAGTGAGCCTATGCCAATAATCAGCGCCCAGGCCCCCAACAGGAAGAAGGCCAATTTCACGGTGCCCTCAGGCCAGATCAGCAAGATCAGTCCGATCAGTACTGCACCGATGGCTGCGCCACCTAACAGGCCCCGGCGTCCGACCCCAAGCAGCGTTAGCCCGCCATCAATGATCAGCAGGGCCCCGACCAAGCGCAGTAGCAATGCAATGCTGCCAGAGGGCCAGAAGAGCGCGGCAATGCCAACAGCACCGGCCAAAACACCGCGAACCAAGAAGGTCCACCAAAGACTGGACAGCTGAGCGCTAAGCTGGTCGCGGTCAGCCATGCTGCCGTCTTCGAGAATTTCACCGGTTTTTGGGTCTTGATCTGTCATGGTGCGGCTCCCCTGAATGAGGTGATGCGTTTGGTCTTACAATTTGCTGCTCATGTTGTCTTAAGTCTTTGCCATCAGCAACCGATCAACCCATCTGGGTACAGTTTCGGTTGCTTTGCCCAGCAACCGCTCATCGAAACCACCGCCTGTCGGCTCAAGATTGATTTCAATCGTGTGCGCCCCGGTCGCCTTCGCTTCGTGCACAAAGGCAGCGGCGGGGTAGACCTGACCAGACGTGCCGATTGCAGCAAAGATCGAGGCGGAGGCGAGATGATCGAAAATCTGATCCATATGATAAGGCATCTCGCCGAACCACACGATATCAGGCCGCCCGGACGGGGCGTCGCAGGCTGGGCAGGGCTCGTCAGGGGCCATTTCTGGAGGTGCTGTCCATCGATGGTCACAAGCTGCACACAATGCACCAGACAGGATACCATGCATATGAATCACCGCTTTGGCGCCACCAGCCTCGTGCAAGCCATCCACGTTTTGCGTCACTATGACCACATCGCCCGGCCAATTCTGTTGCAACCGCGCGAGGGCCCGGTGCGCAGAATTGGGGTGGACCTGAGCGGCCTGAACCCTGCGGGCATTATAAAATCCCTGAACCAAAGCCGGATTCCGGGCAAACGCCTCGGGCGTGGCGACGTCTTCGATCCTGTGCTGCGCCCACAACCCGCCCTCATCCCGAAAGGTGCTAAGCCCGCTTTCAGCGGAAATGCCTGCTCCGGTAAGAATGACGATCTTTTCCATTTGTCCTCCGCGCGGTAGAAGATTGCCCATGACACAGCGTATCCTCTTTGTATGTTTGGGCAACATCTGCCGCTCACCTGCGGCCGAAGGCGTGTTTCGCGCCAAAGCACCACGTCACACAACCGACAGTGCTGGGACTGCGGGCTGGCACATTGGCAGCCCGCCCTACGGTCCTATGCAATCTGCCGCACGCAAGCGTGATGTCACGCTCGGCGATCTGCGCGCAAGGCAGTTTGTGGCCGAGGATTTTGACCGGTTCGATCTGATCGTCGGGATGGATGCAGAAAACATCGCGAATATCGAAACCCTGAGGCCTTTTGGAAACGATACGCCTGTTCGGATGCTGACCGAATTCGCGCCTCAGACCGGTGCGGATCATGTGCCAGATCCATATTATACGCGGGATTTTGACGGGGCGTTGGATTTGATCGAGATCGCCATCGCCGGGTTGGTCGATCACTTGGATGGGTCGTCCAGCACCTTCAATTGATCACTGAGCCAGGGCAGTTTCGCCGTCGCCGGGTCAATGATCTGGCTTTGCATCAAGCGCCGCATCATGCCTGCCACCTCTTGCGGCACCTGATCGGACCAGTCCGTTCGGGTGAACAATGAAATGGTGCGGGCAAATGCGCCAAACGGGCAGGGATGGACCTGCATGTCGTCGTGAAACCGCGCCGCGCGCATATAGCCCAGCGGCGTTGTAATGGCCCAGCCCAGACCGCGTGCAACCATGGCCATCAGCGCCAGGTGCGAGCCGATCTCGAACCGTTCTTCATAGTCAATCTGCTGACGGGCCAGGTGGCCTTCGATTTGGCGGCTGATCAGTTGCTCGCGCGCGTAGCGCAAAAAAGGCAGGTCCTGCACGACGGTCTGCGCATCACCCGCGCCAGCCGGAGCGACCAGTATGAATGGATCCTGCACCAACGGATATTCAATGACACCTTCCAGCACTTCGCCGCTATGGGCGGAAACGGCCAGATGCAGGCGCTGGGCCTCTAACTCGGCAAACAGGTCAAGGCTGGGCAGGGTGATCAGCTTGAATTTCGACCGGGTAAGACTGTCAGCCAGCAGTGTCGCCAGCCGAGGTGTTAGGTCATTGTCGAAATCGTCGATCAGGCCGATGGACAAAGTGGTGAGATGCCCCAGATCCATCACGGTCAATTCGCTTTGGGCCATTTGCAGCTCAGCCAAAACCGCCTGAGCGCGGGTCAGAAAGCTGCGCCCGGCCTGCGTCAACCGCATCGGCCGCCGCCCGTGATCGACCAGATCGGTGCCCAGAGCCTTTTCCAGATTGCGCAACTGCTGAGAAACCGAGGGCTGGCTGAGCCCCGTGATCTCGGCCGCCTGCGCCACCGATCCCGTCCGTGCCAGTGCCTCGAACACTTCAAGGCCCCGCAGGGTCAGCCCTTTCATCACCATAAGATACACCTTTCGCTGCGCCTTTCTGAGGCGCAGCGTGCATCAGGTCAAGGTTTCAGAAGGGCTTAGCTACAGATCGCCTGCGCCATCTGGCCAAAGTTCTGATACCGATCCCACAGCGCATCGTCGCGCGAAGATTGTGACATCTTCAGCTCCTGCGCCTGATGGGGGTCGGTGAACCATTTGGCAACGGTCTTCTGATCACTGCGCGTCAGGGCCTGATTGGCCACCCGCTGAATGCAACTGCACCGATCCCGCGTCGCCGCCGACCGGTCCGACGCCATACACGCCCGTTTGATCTGCGCCGCGTCCACAACCGGAGCCACCGCCGTCAGCGATGCCGCACAAAATGCGATAAGGAGGAACTGTTTCATACTCGAGCCTCGTTTTTTGCCTGCCCGGACGGGTCTGATGCCCTCTCGGTCTGCGGCGGAGTATGAATCAAACGGGGGGAGGGATCAATTGTTTTGACAGCCCAATCAAACGGTGTTGATTTGACAAGGGTGGAAACCACACAATGAGATACTTCGGCAGTGAATATGAGCAGTCAATTTAAAAGGTAAGATGATGATTTCTATCAAATCGGTTTTTATGTCGGCATTACTTTGTTTGTCTCCGTTTGTGGTTTTGTCGGATACGCCTTCTTTGCAAGGCGAAGATGCGCCGGAATTCAAAGAGGCGGTTCAGGCATGGTTGGACGGAAAGGACTTGGCTGCATTGCGAAGCCTTTCTGATCAGGCGCAACAGGGTAACTCAGCAGCTCAAATCCTTCTGGCAAGCATTGCAAGCCGGAGCAGTTTTCATGCGCACGTTACTTCTGGGATGGATCGAAAGGAGCGTATCTCCCTGCTGCGAAAACCCGGCGGTTTGTCCGGCAAATCATGGCTGACGGAAGCGCAAAACTCAGAGCCGCTGGCCCTTGCGCTACTACAAGTTGGCAAGTTCAAGGAAAAGGCGCCTGCAATCGCTGTACTGATCGAACTTGGCGAGCCAATTACAGCGATGCTTGCTGCGCAAACTATGCTCCACAACGGTGAAGGCGCGGATTTGGTTGAGGTTTTGCAAGGCCGTGATAGCAAGCTTCCAAAAGAATCTAACATCTTCCTGTTCTGGGCGCTACATCAACAAAATCAAGGTTTAGATGGTCCTAACTTTGGAGGTTCAGCATCATTGGCCAGAATTTTGACTGGAGATGATCGCTTCATGCCATCCGAACTAACGTGGGGCATATTCACTCCTAGAGAATTGCTAAATGACCCGGATATCAGGGAAGCGGCGCTCCAATTTAGTTCAGAGATAACGGCTTGGACTCCCATTCGTAAGTTTTGTAGTGATTACTGCGCGGATGAAGAGTCCGATTGCACTGTCACGGCAGCTGCCTTGCTTTCCTCGCCTTATTCTCCCAGAAGCCCATTGCAGAGCTTGATTGCCAATCAAAATTATTGGTCGAGTGACCGGATTGAAGGAGACGTCGCGCGTTCGATTCGGGACATCAGGGGTTGGGAGTTTAGTGCAGAATACGAATACAATCAGTGCTTTACATCCAACATGCAGGCACTTCAGCGAGCGCATTGGCCATAAACCGGCGCGTCACTTCAAAACAAGTTTGGCTCTGGCATCAAGTGTGAAGCCAATAACATTTCTAAAGCCGATTTGTATGCAATTGGCCATGAGATTGTTTTGGTCATCGCAGATCGCCTAGAACCATTGACCACAGCCCGTTTCCGACGCATATCCCCAATCCATGACAGACCTCGCCCATATCCGCAATTTCTCCATCGTCGCGCATATCGACCATGGCAAATCCACCCTTGCTGACCGGCTCATCCAAGAGACCGGAACGGTCAAGGATCGCGACATGAAGGAACAGCTGCTCGACAGCATGGATATCGAGCGCGAGCGTGGCATCACCATCAAGGCCAACACGGTCCGCATCGACTACACCGCCGACAATGGTGAGAAATACGTGCTAAACCTGATCGACACCCCCGGCCACGTGGACTTTGCCTATGAGGTCAGCCGGTCGATGCGCGCGGTCGAGGGCTCGCTGCTGGTCGTTGACTCGACCCAAGGGGTCGAGGCGCAGACGCTGGCGAACGTGTATCAGGCCATCGACGCCGATCATGAGATCGTGCCGGTTCTAAACAAGATCGACCTGCCTGCCTCCGATTGTGACCGCGTGGCGGAACAGATCGAGGACGTGATCGGCATCGACGCGACCGACGCCATTCAGGTCAGCGCCAAGACCGGGCAGGGCATCCACGAAACGCTGGAGGCCATCGTGCAGCAACTGCCCGCGCCCCAGGGCAATCTGGATGCGCCGCTCAAGGCGATGCTGGTGGATTCGTGGTACGACGCCTATCTCGGCGTCATCGTTCTGGTCCGCATCATGGACGGCACGCTGAAAAAGGGGATGCGGGTCAAGTTCATGTCGAACAACACCCTGCACCATGTTGACCGCGTCGGCGTTTTCCGGCCCGAGATGGAGATGGTGGACTCGCTCGGCCCCGGTGAGATCGGCTTCCTGACCGCGTCCATCAAACAGGTCCGCGACACCCGCGTCGGTGACACCATCACCAATGACCGCAACGGCACCGAGGACGCTCTGGACGGATTCAAACCCGCGCAGCCGGTGGTGTTCTGCGGCCTCTTCCCCGTCGACAGTTCCGAATTCGAAGACCTGCGCGACGCGATCGACAAATTGGCCCTGAACGACGCCAGCTTCAGCTTTGAAATGGAAACCTCGGCCGCGCTGGGCTTTGGCTTCCGCTGCGGCTTCCTTGGCCTTCTGCACCTTGAGGTCATCCGCGACCGCATCGAACGCGAATATGATATCGAGCTCATCACCACCGCGCCGTCGGTGATCTATCACGTCTACATGAAAGACGGCGAGATGATCGAGCTGCACAACCCTGCCGACATGCCCGACCCGTCCAAGGTTGACCATATCGAGGAACCGCGCATCAAGGCGACCATTCTGGTGCCCGACGAATACCTCGGAGACGTACTGAAACTGTGTCAGGACCGCCGCGGCATCCAGCTGGACCTGACCTATGCGGGCACCCGCGCTATGGTCGTCTATGACCTGCCGCTGAACGAGGTCGTCTTTGACTTCTACGACCGCCTGAAATCGGTGACCAAGGGCTATGCCTCGTTCGATTATCAAATGACAGGCTATACCGAGGACAATCTGGTCAAGATGTCAGTGCTGGTGAACGATGAACCGGTTGACGCGCTGTCAACCATGGTTCACCGCGACCGGGCCGAGATGCGGGGCCGCGCGATGTGCGAAAAGCTCAAGGACCTGATCCCGCGCCACATGTTCAAAATCCCGATCCAGGCCGCCATCGGAGGCAAGGTCATCGCCCGCGAAACCCTTAGCGCCTTACGCAAGGACGTGACCGCCAAATGCTACGGAGGCGACGCTACACGGAAACGCAAACTGCTGGACAAGCAGAAGGCGGGTAAGAAGAAGATGCGCCAGTTCGGGAAGGTGGATATCCCGCAGGAGGCGTTTATTAGCGCCTTAAAAATGGACAGCTAAAGGCTGGCCATTTTTAAGGCGGGTGGGCGAAAGCGGTTGGCGCAGCCAACTGCGTACCCGCGGGGTGGGGCGGCCAAGTCAACCGCCGGTATTTTCTGTAGGTGAGTGAAATTTGTCCGCGCAATTGAGAATATAGAGAGTTCTCTCTCGCGAATTTTCTTCGCTGCTCACATCGCAGAACTGCCAAAATTCCTCTTCGCTGCTAAATTTGAATGGATTGGCCAAGTAGTGGCGCATCATCGGTTCAATCAACGATTTGATTTGATGAGCTAAGGTGTCACCGAATTGAGTGCTAACCTCTCCACTGTGCGAGTACATATTCCGCCGAAGCTTAAGATGCTGGCCCAAGGCGGTCATTTCGCTACGGGTCGTGAAAAAGCCAGCGGCGCGCCTGATAATGCGGTCATGATTTGAGTTTTTGAAACCTGCGATGGTTTCCAGCACTTGCCAACCTAGCATAAACGCATCTTGCGGATTATGTTGGCTAAATGCTTGATTGTACAGTCGAAGTGCTTTCAACGCGTTAGGTCTCCACTTGTCTGGCAATTCGTGAATTTTCTCGAACGTGAGTTTTGTGGCTTTCTTGATCGACCGGTGCTTTTGCTCGTTGGGTTCTGCGTTAAAATAATTTTTTGGATACCACTGATGGTAGTAGAAACCCGGATAGGCCAAACTCCCCTTGAGACCGTGAATCGTTATATGTGGCGCAACGAGAATGCGCGAGATTGGCCTTTGAATTCCTGAGTACATTCGCCAATTAGAACCATGGCTGCTCCAAAAATTTGTGCACCCGAGAACTTCGTCTAGTGCTTTTTGCGTTGTGTTTTGGGCGGTCTCTGGATCGGAAGCTTTGGTTCGTGCAAAGCATAGCTTATAGTTGGCAATCTCTTCAAAGGTGTTCTCAAAACCGGACTTGAAACTCTTACGCTGCTCGGCGCGGTTGTGTATAACCTCGGTAAAGACTTTGGTATTCTCGCTTGGATTGAAGTCTATTGAAACATCTTCAGATTTGTATCGATTTTGAAGTAGCTTGATCTGCCCCCAAAGAGGATACACTACTAGCCATGTTTTCTGACGGTCTTGCAGTTTGCGTTTATGTTCATGATACGCGGCTTTGAATGAACTTATGCTAAGGGTTTGCGAAC
This sequence comes from Pseudomonadota bacterium, assembly GCA_039818265.1. Classification (GTDB taxonomy): domain Bacteria; phylum Pseudomonadota; class Alphaproteobacteria; order Rhodobacterales; family Rhodobacteraceae; genus Ruegeria. The sequence goes on from JBCBUG010000012.1 coordinate 88,990, forward strand.
TGTTCATCGCTTTTGCGATCGCTGCGGACTTCACGCTTTCTGGAACTGTTTCATCTATGATTGCTGTTTCAAGAATACTTCTCCAATAATCTGGCACGCCAAAATGACCATAGCTAACACTGCCTGTATCTTGCAGTGTTCTCGATTTTGAGACCGCACTTAGAAGTTCGGTGACGTTGAAACCAGAATTCCATTTCATAACGTGTTATAACTGCCTGATATTTTAAAGTATCTGCTTGGTACTAATGTAGAATTAACAGCGATAGAACGTCAATCAAACCACCCGCCCGGCGGCACCGCCGGGCCGCGCCGACCCGCCCCCGTCAAACCGAAGGTTTGCCTCCGGCAAAACGGGCGGCGCGTTTGCGCCTCCCCTCGGGTCGGTCGCGGCCCTACGCACTGTTGATCAACCGTTGCAAACGCGTTTGCGCCCCAGGGCTCGGCCCGTTCGCGGCTGAATTCCTCCACTGGACGAATTCCAAGACGCCGCTCATCCCCTCGGTTCGGCGCGGCCTTCATTTCTACGATCAACCGCTGCCAGCGACTAAAGTCGCGCTGAAGCGAAGATGAAGCTTTCCTTAGAAAAGTTGCAACCGGCCCACGCCCTCCCAATCTGTTTAACAGGACAGCGGGGATTTACGCCGTAGCCTGCGGATCAGAACGACCTACAGCACTGTTCTGGACTGACAGGCGAACCGAAGCGTCTCCGGCCTGATCGAGAGTAGGGGGTACCAGCTGCCTGCGCGGGCAGCGTTTAGTAGGTATTTATGATCAGGTCGGGACGCTTCTCAGAGCCCCAGCCGGCAGGGCGAGTCGTTCTTCGATTCGGGCTCAACCACAGCGGGATTCGTCGGTTTGCGATTGTATATGGCCTTCGCAAGTGCAGCATCGCCTGAGATTTGAGCGTTTTCGATCCTTTCGGACTTTTCCACGCGCAAGCAGGCCAAGTTACAAAACTTCTCGATTTATCCACATCGCCCTCCCGGCGGATATCAACAGGTTATCCCCGTCTAATTTTCATGCTGCAGTGCTATTTTCTTGCCGGTTTCTGGCCGCAATGTAACAGTGAGATCACCGCAGCACTTCCTCGGAACAGGCAGCGGGGCGCAAGGGCCAGGGGGCCAACGCAGGATCGGGTAAGTTTTAGGATTTGCTTGGGTTTGCAGGGGTTTACCGGTTGCTGAGCGGTCGAGTTGGGTGTCAGATCCCGGGTCGATAGATCAGCTTCTCAAAATGGGTCTTGGGCGCTGTAACGGCCTTCGGGTCGAAGCGGCAGTCGCAGCTTCGAAAGGGGCTGAGGCAACTGGATCAGGGTGCCCCCTTGGGGCGCGCTGAACCGGTAAGGCGTCAGGAGTGTCCGCAAGGATAAATGCAAAGACCGCGTCTGCGCACCTGACGCCTTTTCCTATTCCGGTTCCATACAGGCCATCATCCAAGACCCCTTCGAATGGAAACGGGGTTCCTTCGTGTGAACGAAAGAACCCCGTCTTTGTGTCAGATAATGCAGTGCCGCGTCTATGCACCTGTAGCGCCAAGACTAGTGGTTCTAGATCAGAAGATCAACAATATGTTGATGAATTTTGGCGTGGCTCCGCAATATACTGGGCCTATCAGATGTTCTCTTGAACCTCAGTGGCCGCATTCTGGATTGCATCCCCTGCGTTTTCGATATCTTTCCCAGCGCCTTTGGCGGTTTCGCAGGCGGTCAGGGCAAACAGGCTCAGGCCAATCAGGATTGCTCGGATCATATTCGTCTCCTTGGTGGTCGATCATGATTTCGGTAGCACCTTTTCCCAAGCGGGACCAGCATCAGCGGCGCTGTTCGTGACAAAAGCGGCAGGCCCGGTTGAATATGACCTGAGTTAGCACCAGCGATCAACAATCTCACAATCGGCCTGCGAAGTGAGGTGCACCCCTTGCAGCCCCCCAAAGGCAACACTAAGACTCGGGTAACACTTGTTGGGATACTCTCCCGATCCATAGCAAAGCAGGCAGGTTAAGAATGTTCGATCCCGTAGAAACCTACATGAATACGCTTGTCCCCATGGTTGTCGAGCAGACCAGTCGGGGTGAGCGCGCCTATGACATCTTCTCGCGTCTGCTGAAAGAGCGGATCATTTTCATCAACGGCCCGATCCATGATGGGATGAGCCATCTGGTGGTGGCGCAGCTGCTGCATCTTGAGGCGGAAAACCCAAACAAAGAAATCTCGATTTACATCAATTCGCCCGGCGGCGTAGTGACCAGTGGTTTGTCGATCTACGACACAATGCAGTACATCAAGCCGAAATGTTCGACATTGGTGATCGGTCAGGCGGCCTCGATGGGGTCGGTCCTGCTCGCCGGTGGCGAGAAGGGTATGCGCTTTTCGCTGCCCAACAGCCGCATCATGGTGCACCAGCCCAGCGGCGGCTATCAGGGTCAGGCCAGCGACATCATGATCCACGCGGCCGAAACGCAGAAACTGAAAGATCGCCTGTATGACATCTATGTGCGCCATACAGGGCAGACAAAAAAGGCGGTTGAAAAAGCGCTGGATCGTGACAATTTCATGAGCCCGGAAGAAGCGAAAGACTGGGGCCATATCGACGAGATCGTCGAGAACCGCGCCAAGATGGATACGGAAGAAGCCTAAGAAACATGCCTGGCGCCATCGGCGTCGGGCGCATTTTTGAGATTGTAGCCGCCACAGTGCTGGCCTAAGCTGCATGAACATGCGCAAGCGCGGCCCCGAACAAGGGGCAGTGGACGAAGCCCGAAAGGTAGATCATGGCGACGAATTCAGGCGGTGACAGCAAAAACACGCTCTACTGTAGCTTTTGTGGAAAAAGCCAGCATGAGGTGCGCAAGCTGATCGCGGGTCCGACCGTTTTCATCTGCGATGAATGTGTCGAGCTTTGCATGGACATCATTCGGGAAGAGACCAAAGCCAGCGGGCTGAAATCTTCTGATGGGGTGCCAACGCCCAAGGACATTTGTGAGGTGCTGGACGACTACGTCATCGGTCAGGCGACGGCAAAGCGTGTTCTCTCGGTTGCGGTCCACAATCACTACAAACGTCTGAACCACGCGCAAAAGGCCGGCGGTGATATTGAGCTGGCGAAGTCCAACATTCTTTTGATCGGCCCAACGGGTTGCGGCAAGACATTGCTGGCCCAGACGCTGGCGCGCATTCTGGATGTCCCGTTCACGATGGCAGATGCAACCACTCTGACCGAGGCGGGCTATGTGGGTGAAGATGTCGAGAACATCATCCTCAAACTGCTGCAGGCCAGTGAGTATAATGTTGAACGCGCACAACGCGGTATCGTCTATATTGACGAGGTCGACAAGATCACGCGCAAATCAGAAAACCCATCGATCACGCGCGACGTCTCGGGCGAAGGGGTCCAGCAGGCTCTGCTGAAGCTGATGGAAGGCACTGTGGCCAGCGTACCGCCTCAGGGCGGTCGCAAGCACCCGCAGCAGGAATTCCTGCAGGTGGACACGACCAACATCCTGTTTATCTGCGGCGGTGCTTTTGCGGGGCTGGACAAGATTATCGCACAGCGTGGCAAAGGCTCTGCCATGGGCTTTGGCGCTGATGTGCGTGAGAATGATGATCGCGGTGTCGGTGAGATATTCAAGGACCTGGAACCCGAAGACCTGCTGAAATTTGGTCTGATCCCGGAATTTGTCGGCCGCTTGCCGGTTCTGGCGACATTGGAAGACTTGGACGAAGACGCACTTGTCACAATTCTGACCAAGCCCAAAAACGCATTGGTCAAGCAATATCAACGTCTCTTCGAACTCGAAGACGCCGAGTTGGCCTTTACGGATGATGCGTTGAAAGCGATTGCCAAAAAGGCGATCGAACGCAAGACCGGCGCGCGCGGATTGCGATCGATCCTCGAAGATATCTTGCTGGACACGATGTTCGAACTACCGGGCATGAAGAACGTGACCGAGGTGGTCGTGAACGAAGAGGCCGTGACCTCTGTCGCACAACCTTTAATCATCTATGCCGAGGCGGCTGAATCTGCGTCAGCCGGCTGAACAGTTCGACCGAATTGATGAAACGGCACGGTAAACCCGTGCCGTTTTTCAGTACAGGAGGGTTAAATGATTAGAAGAATTCATTCTGGCGGAGAGTATGAAGAGAAGGTTGGGTACTGCAGAGCGGTGGTCGCGAATGGCTTCGTATTTGTGGCAGGAACATGTGCCCAAGGCGAAAACATCCCGAAAGATGTCGTTTCTCAATGCAAATCGTCGTTGCACGCTATCGAAAAAGCGCTGGCTGAGGCGGGCGCAGGTTTTGAAGACGTCGTGCGCGTAAACTATTACCTGCCCGATATGTCAGAATTTGAACAATGCTGGCCTCTGCTAAAAGAGGCCTTTGGCCTCAACCCTCCAGCAGCGACAGTCATTGAGTGTAATCTGATTACGCCAGAGGATCGTATCGAGATCGAAGTAACGGCCGCGTTGTCGGAAAAACGCGGATGATTTCTGTGGCACTGGACCTTGGCGCGCCTTTGGTCCATACCATTCCCGAGCACTTTGCCGGAGGCACCTGATGGGCATTCTGAACACTCTTCTGCGGGCCGTGACCTGGTGGAACGGGGCAACCCTCAACACCCAGATTTATACCGCGCGAAAAGGTGTGAAAGTTGGCGAAGACAACGAAGGCAACGTCTTCTATCGCAATGCGGATGACAGCAAACGCTGGGTAATCTTCAATGGCGAAGCCGAAGCCAGCCGCGTTGATCCAGATTGGCATGGCTGGTTGCACCGCACTTGGGATGAACCTCCGACCGATAAGCCGCTGCCTCATAAATCTTGGGAGAAACCGCATCAGGAAAACCTGACGGGCACCGCTCTGGCTTACACCCCGGCAGGATCGCTGCGCAGACCCGATCCGGTTGAGCGCAAAGACTATGAGGCCTGGAGCCCCGAATAACAGAGGCGAGCAATGTCGACCCACAATTGGACCGAAGTCATCGTCGGTGGTGCCGTTCTGGCGGTTGCCGTGTCATTTGGCGTTTATGCCAGCCAGTCGACGGGCCTGTCGCAAAGCAGCGCGGGTTATGAGCTGGGGGCCTCCTTCCGGTCGCTTGAAGGGGTCGGTGTGGGCACTGATGTGCGTTTGGCCGGGGTCAAGATCGGCACCGTAACCGACGTCGATCTGAACCCAGACACCTATCGTGCTGATACGACCTTTACGATTGCGGATGGGATCCTTGTTCCGGATGACAGCGCGATCGTTATCTCGTCCGAAGGTCTTCTGGGTGGAAATTTTGTTGAGGTCATGCCGGGCGGCTCACCGTTCTTTTTCGAGCCGGGGGACGAGATTGAAGATACCCAAGGCGCGGTAAGCCTGATTTCACTGCTCGTCAAATTCGTGGCCGGAGACAGCAGCGAATGAAGCATTCGGTGCTGATGGCAATCGTGTTCTGCGCAACGGCTGCATCTGCTCAGCAGAAGGTCGAATCCGGCCCTGGTGCAATGTTGCGCGGCTTGGACAAAGTAAACGGCCAGACCGTCGATATCGAAATGCAAAACGGCGATACCCAGCCCGTGTTTGGGTTGGATGTGGCCTTGGGGGATTGCAGGTACCCGGCGGACAATCCCACAGGTGATGCGTTTGCCTATTTGACGATCTGGGAAAAAGGCAAAGCAGATCAGCTGTTTGACGGTTGGATGATTGCGACGTCACCGGCGCTGAATGCTTTGGATCATGCGCGCTATGATGTCTGGGTGATCCGCTGTATCACACCATCCGCTGACTGAGGAATATCAGCGGAAAAATCAGCGCTTGCGTTGATCGCTTCCTCAAGTGCTTCACGATATGTACCGCGTGGAATTTCGACGGCGCCAAGCGAGGCAAGGTGAGTTGTCAAGAACTGCGTATCAAACAGTTTGAAACCCGTTTGTCGAAGCCGGTCAACCAGATAGGCCAAGGCGATTTTTGAGGCATCAGTACGCCTCGAAAACATGCTTTCGCCAAAGAAAGCCGCCCCTAACACGACGCCATAGACGCCGCCAACCAGCTTGTCGTTATCCCATACCTCAAGTGAATGGGCGTGACCTGTCATGTGTAATTGATCATAAAGCTGTCGCAACTCGGCATTGATCCAGGTATCCACCCGGTCTGCGCAGCCATCGACGACGCCGCTGAAATCCTGATCGATTGAGATGTCATAGCCGGATCTGCGCAGGCTCCGGGCCAGACTGCGCGAGATATGAAAGCCGTCCAGAGGGAACACGCCCCTGTATTTTGGGTCGACCCAGAACAGCTCAGGGTCATCCCGATGTTCTGCCATGGGAAAAATGCCGATGGAGTAGCCATGCAGCAAAAGTTCTGCAGTCAGGCTCATTAGAAAAACCCGAAGGCCGGAGGATTGGTTCCATCCGGCCTTCCAGACAGGTTAGTCTGCCATATTCTCCGCAAGCCAGTGCTCCAGCCAGTGGATGTTGTACTCACCGCTATGCAGGTCAGGTTCCTGCAGCAGCGCGTGGAACAGCGGCACGGTGGTGTCGATACCGTCAACGATCAACTCTCCCAATGCGCGTTCAAGGCGCGCCAGCGCCTCGGCCCGGTCGCGCCCCTGTACGATCAGCTTTGCGATTAGCGAGTCGTAGTAGGGCGGGATCGAATACCCGTCATACAGTGCCGAATCCATCCGCACGCCCAGACCGCCCGGCGCATGATAAGCCGTGATCTTACCGGGGCAGGGTGAGAAATTGGGCAGTTTCTCGGCATTGATCCGAACCTCGATGGCGTGGCCTTCGATTTCCAGATCGTCCTGAGTGAACGACATGGGCAGGCCTGAGGCGACGCGGATTTGCTCACGCACAAGATCAACGCCGAAAATGCCTTCGGTTACCGGGTGTTCCACCTGCAGGCGGGTGTTCATCTCGATGAAATAGAACTCACCGTTTTCGTACAGGAACTCGATGGTGCCCGCGCCGATATAGTTGATCTTCGCCACAGCATCGGCGCAGATCTTACCGATCCTGGCGCGTTCTTCAGGGGTGATGCTGGGGCCGGGGGCCTCCTCAAACACTTTCTGATGGCGGCGCTGCAACGAGCAATCGCGCTCGCCCAGATGGACCGCGTTGCCTTTGCCGTCGCCAAAGACCTGAATCTCGATATGGCGCGGCGTGGTCAGGTATTTCTCGATATAGACCTCGTCATTGCCAAAGGCGGCCTTGCCTTCGGCGCGGGCGGTCATGAAGGCGCTTTCCATTTCATCAGCGTTTTGGGCAACTTTCATCCCACGCCCACCGCCACCGGCGGTGGCTTTGATAATGACGGGATAGCCGAACTCCTCACCGATGCGCTTTGCGTCTTCCAGCGTGGGAACGCCGCCATCGGAACCGGGTACACAGGGAACGCCCAGTTCTTTCATTGTGTCCTTGGCGGTGATCTTGTCGCCCATGACACGAATGTGCTCGGCGTTAGGGCCGATAAAGGTGATGTCATGGTCTTCGACGATCTGCACGAATTCGGCATTCTCGGACAAAAAGCCATAACCCGGATGGATCGCCTGCGCGCCGGTGATTTCACAGGCCGAGATGATCGCTGGCATAGACAGGTAACTTTGCGGGCTGGGCGGAGGGCCGATACAGACCGATTCGTCTGCCATGCGCACATGCATCGCGTCGCTGTCGGCGGTGGAGTGGACGGCGACCGTCTTAATCCCCATCTCGCGCGCGGCGCGGATGACGCGCAGGGCGATCTCGCCTCGGTTGGCAATCAGGATCTTGTCGAACATGGGCCCGCCTTACTCGATGATGACCAGAGGAGTGCCAAATTCCACAGCGTCGCCGTCGCCAACCAAGATGCGTTTGACTGTACCCGATTTGGGTGCGTGGATGTGGTTCATGGTCTTCATCGCTTCGACGATCAGCAGCGTGTCACCTTCGGACACCGATGCGCCGACCGAGATAAAGGACGGTGCGCCCGGTTCGGCCTGCATGTAAACCGTGCCAACCATAGGTGAGGTGACAGCGCCGGGGTGGCTGGCCGGGTCTTCCTGTGCGGAAGGGGCTTCGGCGGCAGCTGCAGCGGGTGCCGGTGCGGCGGCATGGGCTGCCGGGGCAGCAGCAGGAACGGCGACCTGAACCGGCGCAGCGACTGCCTGTGTCATGCGGCTGACGCGGACATTTAGGCTGTCTTCTTCGCCATACTCGCGTTTCACCTGCAATTCAGTTAGGTCGTTTTCGCGCAGCAACTCGGCCAGTGCCTTGATGAATGCTACATCTGCGTCGTGTTTGGTATCTGTCATGAGTGTCCTCGACGGTTCCCCTAGTGGCCCATCTAAACCTGCGGGCTTTGGTCTGATTACGCAGCGTTATAAGCTAAGCTAGGGGCCATGAAAAGCGCAGTCTGATGCGAGGATTCAAGGAATTTGCGCGTGCTCCGAGCGGTCAGAGCGGCATGCCCGAAAGTTTCGCCACGAGCTCTGATAACTTACGCGCGCCGAACTTTTCCAATAGGCGCGCGCGGTAGGCTTCGATCGTGCGATAGCTGAGGCCGAGTTCGGCACCGATTTCTTTAGCCGAGAGGCCGCGGCAGGACAGGATCGCCACTTCGCGTTCCCGCACGGTCAATTCGACCAGGGGGCGTTCTTCCGAGATGTCTGAAAAGCTCCAAATACCATGACGGAATGGATCATCCGGTGTCAGCGATCTACCGCGTGCGCGACACCAGAATAAATCGCCATTGCGTCGCCGCATAACCCGTTCATCGGTGTAATACCCGGTGTCCCGCATCACCTGCAAACTACGCGCGCCGATCCTTTCCCAATCCGCGACGGAGGGGTAAAGGTGAAGCAGAGGCATGTTGCGATAGTCGCTCTCACCCCCTCCGAAGGTCCGCGCAAACTGCAGATTGCAGCGCCGGATGATCCGGTTTTCCAGTTCAACCAGCCCAATTGGGGCATATTCGAAGGCGGGATCACTCATCGTCATATCGTGCCGGGAATTGGTCGGAAATAGAAGAGGCCATGAGAATTTGCTGTGGATTTGAAGTGGGTGATTTACTGTTGCTCTTGTTAATTTTGTAAATCCTATCTGAAAATACTGCCTTAACTACATTGATTAAATAAGATATCTTGAAAATACTCAGCTGTGTTTGAAAGCTTGGCGAGGGAGAAGCCTTTGATGCGCGATACGCTTACCGGTAGCCGGATCCGCGAACGCCGTCAGATCTCTGGCCTCAGGCAATCCGAGCTTGCAAAGCGCGTTGGAATTTCGCCCTCATATCTGAACTTGATTGAACATAACCGCCGCAGGATCGGTGGAAAGCTTTTGGTCGATATTGCCGAAGCCTTGGATGTAGAGCCCTCGCTGCTGACCCAGGGGATCGAGGCGACGCTGATTTCTGCACTGCGTGAGGCGGCGGCAGATGCAGTCGGACAGCGGGCTGAGGTTGACGGGCTGGAGGAATTTGCCAGCCGCTTTCCTGGCTGGGCCGGCGTTCTGGCGCAAATGCATCAGCGCGTCGTTTCACTGGAACGCACAGTCGAGACGCTATCGGACCGATTGACACATGACCCGCATCTGGCCGCGTCGATGCATGAGGTTCTGACAACCGCTGCCGCCATTCGATCTACCGCATCCATTCTGGCGGACACGCAGGATATCGAAATCGAATGGCAGGATCGGTTTCACAAGAACCTGCATCAGGATGCTGAACGACTGGCCGAAAGCTCTAAGGCGCTGGTGTCTTATCTGGACGAAAGCGATGCGGCCAAGACACCCCGTAGTGTCCCGCTGGAAGAGGTTGAGAGCTTTTTTGCAGCCCGAAACTACGGTTTTCCCGAACTCGAAGCGGGGGGAGGGGCTGAGAGTATTGCCCTAGACGGATTGAACACCGCCACCGCCCGTTCTGTTGCCCAAGAGATCTTACGCTGGTGCGCAGAGGACGCGGTTGCAATACCGCTTGCCGATTTGAAGCAAATTCTCGCTAAGGGCGAACCGGACCCTATCACTTTGGCGCAACGTTTCGCGGTCGATATCCCTACAGTTTTGCGGCGTTTGGCCTTTGTGCCGGAGGAGTATTTGACGCGCCCTGCAGGGCTGGCCCTGTGCGATGCATCGGGCAGCGTCCTGTTCCTCAAACCGCTTCCCGGTTTCGTTATGCCGCGTCATGGCGAGGCTTGTCCGTTGTGGCCCTTGTTCACCGCTCTCAGTCGTCCTCTGGTGCCGGTTCGCAAACAAATCGCCCAGTTGGGGCGCAGTGCGGCTGAGTTCGAGTGCCATGCTTACGCTTGGCCTCATGCGGTGCCCGGATATGATCAGGATCCGGCTTATCGGTCGATCATGCTGGTGCGACCGATCGGGGAAGAGGGGGCTTCAGCTTTGACCCATGTCGGGGCCAATTGCCGGGTGTGCCCCAGCCGGGATTGCACATCGCGGCGCGAGCCTTCGATTCTGAGCGAAGGTTTTTGACAGGTCGATGACTGACCGCTTAATCTGGCGGTGGCAGCGCGCCAAGAGCGCGATCTGCCATGGGGAGGAATTGAAAATATGAGCCGTAAGGTTCTGTTGATCGAGGATGAGCCGAACATTGCTGAGGCCATCCGCTTTTTACTGACACGCGAAGGCTGGCAGGTTGAAACGCATGCGGAAGGGTCTGATGCGGTGCAGGTGATTCAGTCTGCAGCCCCGGATCTTGTCATCCTTGATGTCATGCTTCCGGGAAAAAACGGCATGGATATTCTGCGCGACCTGCGCGAGCTGGATGATATGCAACGCTTGCCGGTCTTGATGCTGACGGCACGCGGGCAATCTCGCGATCGGGAAATGGCCGAGAATGCGGGGGTTAGCCGCTTCATGACCAAACCGTTTTCAAATGCCGAGGTGCTGACTGCGGTGCGTGATCTTCACGCGCAGGCCTCACGGGCATGACTCCTGATAGTGACATAGATCAGATCCCAAAGGGCAAACGGTCCTCGCTATTCCTTGGGCGGCAAAGCTATCGCCGTCGCAGACTGGCCGATGCCGCCCGGCTATTGCCGTTTCTGGGTGCGGCACTTCTCGCACTACCGCTGCTTTGGCCGGATCAGAGCGCGGGCGAGGACGCTGTGCCGCTTTCATCGGCTATGCTGTACATCTTTGTGTGCTGGGGCGTGCTGATTGCGATTGGCCTGATCTTTGGCCTGACTGCCAGAAGTCTGGGCGTTCGCGACGATATCGGCGCGGACACTGAGTGATGGCGACGCCGAATATTCTGATATTGGTAAGCCTGGGCTACGTGGTACTACTATTTGGTGTGGCCTTCGCAGCTGAAAGAATGGCCGAGGCAGGGCGAGGGAAATGGCTACGCTCGCCCCTGATCTACACGCTTTCCTTGTCGATCTATTGTACCGCCTGGACCTTTTATGGCGCGGTTGGCAATGCCGCGCGGTCCGGGCTGGAATACGTGACGATCTATCTGGGGCCGACGTTGGTGATGGTCAGCTGGTGGTGGGGCTTGCGCAAACTGGTTCGGGTTGCGCGTAGCCAAAGGGTGACCTCGATCGCGGACCTATTGTCGTCTCGTTATGGTAAATCCAACACGCTGGCCGTATGCGTTACCATTTTGGCGGTTCTTGCCGGAACGCCCTATATTGCCCTGCAACTTCAGTCGATCACCCTGTCGTTTTCGATTTTTGTCGAGGCTGATCCCTCTGACCTCTACCCAAGCGGATCTAATGTATTCTGGGTTGCGGCCGGTTTGGCTGTCTTCGCTATTCTATTCGGCACGCGCAATCTGGACGTGAACGAGCGTCATCATGGTGTGGTTACAGCGATTGCCGTGGAATCGGTGGTCAAACTATTCGCCTTGATCGCCGTTGGTGTGTTTGTCGTGTGGGGGATTGCTGGGGGGATTGGTCCGATGATGGATCGGATTGATGCTTCGGAAATTGGTCAATGGAACATCGACGCCGGCCGCTGGACTGCGTTCATCTTCCTTTCCTCTGCGGCCTTCGTCTGTTTGCCGCGCATGTTTCAGGTTATGGTCGTTGAAAATGACGATGAAGGCCATCTGAGGACAGCAGCTTGGGCGTTTCCCTTGTACCTGCTGCTGATGAGCCTGTTTGTTGTGCCCATTGCGGTCGTCGGGTTGGACCTTTTACCGCCTGGTTCCAACCCTGATCTTTTTGTTCTGACGGTGCCGCTGTCGCAGGGTAATGATTGGCTTGCCATGCTGTCCTTTATCGGTGGTTTTTCGTCGGCCACTTCGATGGTGATCATCACGGCGATGGCGCTGTCCACAATGGTATCGAACCAGATTGTCATGCCGATCTGGCTGAATACCCATGAACGGGTGGGATCTGTCCCTGGTGATGTACGGACCATTGTTTTGATGGCGCGTCGGGTTTCGATCGCTGCGGTCATGGCGCTGGGATATTTCTACTATAGCCTGATCGGCGATGGCGCGGCGCTGGCTTCGATCGGCTTGATTGCCTTTGCCGGGGTCTCGCAAATCCTGCCCGCCCTTGTGGGCGGATTGTTCTGGCGGGGGGCGACGCGCATCGGCGCTTTGGCAGGGCTGACGGTGGGATTTACGCTCTGGTGCTACACGCTGCTCTTGCCGGGGATGGGTGGGCTTTGGATGCCTCAATCGGTGATCGAGCAAGGCCCATTTGGTATCGGGTGGCTGCGTCCTCAGGCCCTCTTCGCAATCGAGGGGATGGACCCGATGGTCCACACCGTGATGTGGTCGATCTCTTTGAACACAATCGCTTTTTGCGTCGCGTCGCTTCTTAGCTTCCCCAGCCCGTTGGAGCGGTTGCAGGGGGCCCAGTTCGTGAATGTCTTTGACCATTCCGTTGCGCCGCGCGGCTGGTCTGGGTCGGTGGCGCAAAGCGAAGACTTGATGATCATGACCCAGCGCATTCTGGGCACAGGTCCCGCGCAGGCGTTCTTTCAGGCCGAAGCCGAGCATCAGGGTGGGAGGTCACACCTGCCCGAGCCCACGCCGGGCTTCCTGAACCGGCTTGAGCGTGAACTCAGCGGTTCGGTTGGTGCGGCTACGGCCCATGCCATGATTGGTCAGATCGTGGGAGGCGCTTCAATTTCGGTCGAGGATTTGTTGGCTGTGGCGGACGAATCTGCTCAGTTGCTGGAATACTCCAGCCAGCTGGAGGTCAAGTCGGCAGAACTAAGCCGGACCGCGCGGCAGCTGCGCGAAGCCAATACCAAGCTAACCCTTATGTCAGAACAAAAAGACAGCTTCCTGAGCCAGGTTAGCCATGAGCTGCGCACCCCGATGACCTCGATCCGGGCGTTTTCCGAAATCCTGCGCGACACCGGAGGGCTGAGCGACGAGGAACAGACCAAATTTGCTGCAACCATTCACGATGAAGCCTTACGCCTAACCCGTTTGCTGGATGATCTGTTGGATTTGAGCGTGCTAGAAAATGGTCAGGTCAGCTTGAACATGAGCGATGGTAGCCTGCGTTCGGTGCTGGATCGTGCGGTTTCAACCGCGCTGGCCGGAGCATCGAAACCTCTGACAATCCGCCGAACACGCGCTTCGGAACGTATTCCGCTACACACTGACCTCGACCGCTTCGGGCAGGTTGTCATCAACCTGATTTCCAACGCGCAGAAATACTGCGATGCGGATGAGCCCGTTCTGACGATTTCGGCCCATGATATCGGGGGACGCGTGGTGATTGATTTCGTTGACAACGGCAGCGGCGTTCCGGTCGAGGCCCAATCGTTGGTGTTCGAGAAATTTGCGCGGATCGGGATCGATAAGGCCGGCGGGGCGGGGCTGGGGCTGGCGATCTGTCGTGAGATCATGCAGCGGCTTGGGGGCGAGATCAGTTATCTGCCGGGGCAGGGCGGGGCTGCGTTCCGGGTCAGCCTGCCGTTGGCCTATCAACAAGCGGCGCAATAAGGGCGGGTAAATAACTTTGTAACACTCACCGGGTTACATCAAGGGTCAGAGGCTCGAACAATTGGTGAGTTTTGGTCATGTCAGAGGCAGGGAAGACTGCGCTGTTGCGCAAGCTGTCAGCGGAGCGCGAGGATTTGAAGAACCGGCCGCGTTCAGTGCTGCGCGCGCTACGTCTGGGATTCGCGCGGGCCGCAGCAGATCGGCTGAATCTGCCCCTTGCTGTGATTGGCGCAAAGCAATCGCTGCAGCCTGCCAATGATCTGGTCGATGCGGTTGGCGATGATTGGCTGCTGTTGTTCCTGAAAGGGCCAGATGGAGTTGCAGCCGCCTGCCTTGATCCAAATGCAGTGTCGGCCATTTTGCAGACCCAGACCATTGGTCAGGTCACCGAAACTGCGCCAGAGGCGCGCGCGTTCACAAATACGGATGCGGCAATGACGGCACCGCTGCTGGAAGCTGCGCTGGCCAAGGCGGCTGAGCTGGCCGAAAATGCATCGGATGATGTGGGCTTGATCGGCTATGAATACGTGTCTCGTGCACAGGATCTGCGATCCGTCTGCCTGACACTGGTTGAAGATATGTATTGCCGGTTCGAACTGACGGTCGACCTGGCAGGTGGCATGCGGCAGGGACATATCTGCGTTTTGTTGCCACAAAAGTCATCCCCCGTAGAGGATTGCCTGATCCCCGAAGCGGATGAGGTGCCCGGCCTGGAGCAATCTTCGGGCGTTATCCGGGCCGAATTGAACGCCGTTTTGTGTCGCATGAATGTGCCACTGTCTGAGCTTTCGGGGCTTAGCGCTGGGGATATTCTGCCGCTGCAACATGCGCGCATCGACCGGACAGAAATTCTGGCCATCGATCGGTCGCGGACTGCGATTGGGCGGCTTGGTCAATGTGGTGGCTTGCGCGCTGTTCGGATTAACGAACAGGCTCCTTTGGCTGCGTTATCCGATATTGAGACGCAGGAATTTATCGAAAGCCGGGCAGCTTCGGCCAGTCAAAACGCACCCGATATGCCATTGGGCGCCCAAGCCGTCGATGTCACAGACTATCGCGCTGGTCCGGACACTCTGGAAGCCCAAGAGGGTGATCTGAGTTTTGAGAACTCGGAACAAATGGTGGCTGAGATTTCGCAGCTGGCGGGGCTAAGCGGCCCCGATGATGTGAGTTAGCAGTTGGATATAACTGAACCCTAGTCCACAGCCTTGCGCATATGATCCAATGCCGGACGCAGGTTTTCCAGCTGGTAGCCTGCATTTGTTGTGGCACTTAGAATGTCGTCTGTGCTCATCCGGTCGCATTGACCCAAGGCCCATACGACCGAACACCGCGTGCCAGATGCGCAATAGGCCAATACCGGTCCACCACAAGCTTCGGCCATATCCCTTTGCCGTGCCACATTTTCGGGCGTCATGGTCTGATGGGTCAGTTCCAGAACCACATACTCCAACCCGGCTGCGCGCACGGCCTCGCCGATGGCGTCGGATTGCATATCTGAGGGAACCTCGGCGTTGGGTCGGTTGCAAATTACCTTGACGAACCCGGCTTGGGCGATGGCGGGCACATCCTCAACCGTGATCTGAGGTGAGACGGCGTAGCGGGGGGTGATTGGGCGAATCTCCATGCCAAATCCTTAGGTTGGGTTTGCGGCCCTGTCTAGCTGTGCGCCAAGGCCAGGTGCGATGAACATTCCTGTGATCATCGCCAGTATAAACAGCAATCCGCCGAGGCCCCCATAGCTTAGCGAAGCCATTGCAGGCCCGGGGCACAGCCCAACAAGCCCCCAGCCCATTCCAAACAGTGCAGAGCCGATGATCAAGCGACGGTCCAGTTCGGGGCGTGGAGGTGACGGAAATTGGCCGCCAGCGATGGGTTGCCGTCTGTTGGTCATCCGCCAGGCGATCAGCATAGGCAGGATGGCCCCACCCATGACAAAGGCAAGGGTCGGGTCCCAGGCGCCGAACAGGTCCAGCCAACCTTGAACCTTGGTCGTGTCGGTCATGCCCGAAACCAGTAAACCCGTGCCAAACAAAGCCCCTGCTATCAAAGCGATCAGGATGCGCATCAGATGACCCCCAGAATGTGCCGCAGGGCCAAAACGGTCAGCGCACCGGCTGCGATGTAAATCAGTGTTGCCACGATACCCCGCAGCGAGAATCGAGAGATGCCGCACACCCCGTGGCCAGAGGTACAGCCATTTGCGATGCGGGTTCCGACACCCACCAGCAGCCCTGCGACCACGACCAGCAGCAGATTTTCGGTCAGATGCGTTTCGGATTGTGGTGCGATCAATGGGCGCATCAGTAGGGGCATTCCGATTAAGCCGACAATAAATGCCAGACGCTCGGCGCTTTCACTGCGCGCGCTGCCATCGACCAGCCCGCCCAATATCCCGCTGGCGCCCATGACGCGGCCATTGCCCAGCAGATACACCGCACCGCCTAGGCCAATCAGCAGCCCGCCCAAAAGGCCCATCACCCAAGATGCATCCATATCCGTTTCGTCCTTACTGTTGATGTCGAAGGGTCAGAGCTTGTTGATAGGCAGCTTCAGCATCACATCGCCCTGTTCATCTGCCGGGGGCATCTGACCCGCACGCATATTGACCTGCAGAGACGGCAGGATCAGGCGTGGCATCGCCAGCGTTGCATCCCGTGCATCGCGCATTTCCACGAACTCTTCGATGCTGCGCCCCTGTCCGATATGAATGTTGAGCGCTTTTTGCTCACCCACGGTGGTTTCCCACGCGTATTGATCCCGGCCTGGGGCCTTGTAGTCATGTCCCACGTAGACCCGCGTTTCATCAGGCAGGGCGAGGATTTTCTGGATCGATTCATAAAGCGTAGAGGATGACCCGCCCGGAAAGTCGCAACGGGCGGTGCCAAAATCAGGCATGAACAATGTATCGCCAACAAAGGCCGCGTCGCCGATCACATAGGTCAGGCAGGCTGGGGTATGACCCGGCGTGTGCAACACATCCCCACGCATCTGACCGATATGAAAGCTATCGCCTTGCTTGAACAGGGCATCGAACTGACTGCCGTCGCGCTGGAATTCAGTGCCTTCGTTGAATACTTTGCCAAAGGTGTCTTGCACGGTCACGATCTGATCGCCGATCCCGATTTTGCCACCCAGCTTCTCCTGAAGATAAGGCGCGGCCGACAGGTGATCGGCGTGGACATGGCTTTCGAGGATCCACTCGACTTTCAGATCGTTCGTCTGGACATACTCAACGATGACGTCCGCAGCCTTCGTCCCGGTGCGTCCTGATGCATGATCGAAATCCAGAACGCTGTCGACAATAGCGCAGGCCCGGCCTTCGGGTTCGTGCACGACATAGGAAACCGTGAAGGTTTGATCATCAAAAAAAGCCTGCACTTTAGGGGTCATATCATCCTCCGTCCCGGTCTATATAACATGTATTGGATGTGGAATGTGTTTCAACTGCCGATTAGGCAATTGATGTCTGTCAAGGCAGCCACACCAATATTGGATTAAACTTTAGTCGAACCGGGAAAGACTGCCGAATCTACCGAATTACCCGGCAAGATTCCGCACAACCTGAGGTTAGATTGTTCTGGTCTTAATCCCGTTACCTATATCGGAGAAACTGGCACCACTTGGGAGGAGCGATATGAAACAGAACACCCTGTTTTCCGAATTCACAGAGATTGAACAAAAGCTCGAGAATGCCTGTCTCGATACACGCCTGGCCCTGCAACCGAGTGTGAGCAAGATCGTTGACCGCATGCGCCGTCAGGGCATGCATATCCCATCTCGTTTGCGTCGACTGGACTCGGCGTTGTGCGAAGATGCGATGGAAGCGCAGTTTGACAATATGCCTGTCTAAATCCGCAAGGTCATCAAAAGGAAATCCCGACGATAACCAGCATCAAGCCAATCACCGACAGGAAAAGTGATCCGAGGTTCCAGGGCAGAACGCCCTGAACAACCGCACGCAGTTCATCATCAGACAGTCCGGCCTTGCGCGCTTTCATCACGCGCAGAATGCACCAGACCAACCCGGCAAGCCCGGCAACGGACAGGGCGGCCCCGCCCCAGGTGATGAATTCAAACATGGTTCCCCGCAAAGCTGGCTGATCCGCACCCGCGCTTAAAGGATCGGGGCAATTCGCACAAGCGTGCTTTGGGCCGGGTTCGGGATTGCGTGCTTGCGACCGGGGCGGTCGCACTGTATCCGGCATCTTGCCGATGTCACAGCATCAGATTCTAGCCTTGGGGAGAGACGCCTATGGAAGACATGACCGAAGATCAGGCCACCGCCAACTACCGCGTCACAGCGGGAGAGCTGCGTCAGTTCATCGAACGGTTTGAACGGCTGGATGCTGAGAAAAAGGATCTGGCTGAACAGCAAAAAGAAGTCATGGCCGAGGCCAAGGCTCGGGGCTACGACACCAAGGTCATGCGGAAGGTCATTGCCCTGCGCAAGCGAGACAAGGACGACATCGCCGAAGAAGAAGCGGTGCTGGAAATGTACAAAGAAGCATTGGGAATGTAGAGCAGTCTGACTGGTTCAGACCTCTAATACTCGTACATTCGGCATCGTTCGGATTTTTGCCATGTCTTGTGCATAAAGCTCCGAAAACGCACTGACGATTTCAGTGCTCCAGCCGGGCAGGTCCAATTCCTCCTCAACCCGATCGGGTTGAGCATGGGCCTCAAGTAGCCCGGCCAGCTCAGCGCCCGATGCAAGCCGCGCGCCGGATTGTTCCTGCTGGATCAACGGCAAAAGCTGATGTTTACCCTGTTCGGTCAGCAAAGAAGCGAGCAGGGTATGTTCACCAGGGATCGCAATGCTGTCGGGCAAACCGGCCATGGCGCGCAGGATATCGCCCCAGATCAGCGGCGAGTCCTCGTTCTCCCAAAGAGTGATTTTGACATCTGGAACCAGATCGCCCAGGTCTTCGATCATGGTGACCCAGCTGAGACAACTCAGGTCTGTCGTATCCAGTATTGATCTGGTGCGCGCCGGATCCAGTGCCGTCAAAACCCTTGGGATGAAAAGGCCGGGGTTCATCAGCCCTGCAAAAATTTCGATATGCACGCCACTTAGCAGGTCCTGCGTATACGCAGCCCGCTTCCCCGCAAAAGGATAGATTTGCCCATGTTGCAAGGCTGCGCGCATCGGCCCAAAGAACTTTTCGCTGGAGACAACGACACGCTGAATATCCGCAGCATCAGGCAGCACGGCATTCATCTGCTCGCGCGCCTCTGACAGAGGCAGACCGCTCGCCATGGCGTCGGACATGACCTTGACGAATTGCCTGCACCGGCGTGGTCCTAGTGGTAAGGTCCCAGCCTTGTAAAGCGCGCCTTTGTGGGCTGCGAGATTTGCCAGCAATTGCCCCGCATCCGTGTAGGGGACCCCGGCGTGAATGACTACATGCATCATGTTCCTTGCGCTCGACTGTCCTGCAGATCCGTTTTCGGCTTAGCTTCACTGTTATCAAGACTGGGCATGTTCGTTGTGAGTGATTTCACACTTTCTAAGGAAATTCGACAATCCCTAACTCTACGCTAAATTTCCGGCTTGCAGTCTGTGTCCGGAGACAGTAATCGACGATCAGCGCCCCTATAGCTCAGCTGGTAGAGCAACTGATTTGTAATCAGTAGGTCCGCGGTTCGAGTCCGTGTGGGGGCACCAGAAAATAAAGTTAAACAAATGGTTAACTCATTCTAGGGCCCCGGTCTCTCCGAACGTCCGAATCTACCCGAGTCGGACACTCGTATTTGTTGGCCTTGGTGCGGTGCGATTGTGTGGTCCTTGAGCTAATGGATCTCACCTATCAACTCATCTATGCGCTGCCAAAAACGTTGAACCGGACGTTCATTCCATCACGCCCAAGCGCTTGATCCAGCTCTTGAGGCTGCCCTTGATATAGTGCCGTCCGACGCCATCAGAACTCGGGTCGGTGTGAAAACAACACTTTCCCTTTTGCTTTACGCCACCGACAGAATAGCCACTGATGCCGACCAGATAGCGGGTGTTGAAAACACGCGCGGTGCGGTCAACTTTTTCAGCGAAAAATAGTTTCATTCGGTTATTCTCCTGCTCGATTTCCGGGGGCGTAGATCGTCACTATTTACCGGGGGTTGGCATGCACCGCCCCACTGAACTTACTGGTTAGCCGGTAGGCATGAACAAAATACTCGGTAGCCGTTCGATCGTTGCGAAAGATGAACCGGTTTGTGGGGGTGAAAATGAGCGTGTCATGTTAAAAGCCGCCCCAATAACCAATGCCATATCCGCTTTCCCGGGTAACCTGCACGCCCAGGAGACATTGGACTTTAGTGTTTATTCAAGTGCGCGTTCCAGTCGTGGACAGCGGGCCAGATCACCAGCTCGATGCGGGCAGTGCGTGCGCAGTGATATTCTTACAGATGTTCGTCTTCCCTCAAAAGAAGGGGTGATAAGCCAACGGGAGCAATAAACACCGTGTCTTTAAAGGCTTAGGCAGGATGATTGTATCATCGTAGGTGTGTCCCACCCGAGCACCACAGGGCTAAGTCAATGATTTGAAATTAAATGGAGGCGAGTACCGGAATCGAACCGGTGTACACGGATTTGCAATAGGTTTACATCAAAAATAATACAATAATAACATAGTTATAGAACTACATTTTTCTTATGCGTACAAAATAGTGCACATTTATCCTGCTGCATTTTGTCTGAACGTCGTCAACGTCGCGAAGATTAGCTACCGATTGCACGTCGTTTTAGCGTTTAGTTTAGGCTGAAGACTGAAGCCGGGCGAAGTAGCTAAACGCAACCTAGACCAAAACTCACTTTTCGGATATCTAGGTGGTTTAAGGTTCTATTTTAAAACTATTGAGGGATGGATGATGAAGCTTTTGCTTTCTTCGATGCTGATAGTGATTTTAACCTCTTCCTACGCCGTTGCACAAAGTGCCAGCAACGACATTACGCTTGCTAATGATGGTGCAGCCGATGTGTTCAGATTTCAGTCTACGTCGCTAGCGAACGGAGACATCTCAGTAAAGGTTTGGACGCCAAATAATGCCGGGATCGAAGACGAGGTAACTCTTAGTCCTGGTGGATCGGCTAAAGTGTTCTTCAACCAAAAGGGCAAGAAGGCGGTTTTCATCGCTGATGGCACAGTTTCACATGATCGACGTCACAACGTTGTTAGGTTCAGCGGCAGGCTGGTTATACCGGGTGTCGCAGAAACACGCTTTCAAAACTCACCCGTTGTAGTAGTTGAAAAGTAATCGTCGCGTTGGGGAGTGTGTTATTCACTGAGTGACGCTTGCCCAAAGTAGACTTTTACTTCCAAATCAATTTGTTCGCAGCCATAAACGACTACTACACAATTGGGACCAGTGCTGATTTGCAGGGTTTTAGGCGATCGCCAAAGCTGAAAACTCAGAAATTCGAAAAATGTTTGTGAACATCCAATAAACAGTCCTGAACGTGCTAAGCCGGATTGGAGTTTGAAATGAAGAAATTCGTGATTTTGGCAGTATTACTGTTAGTTGTGTCTTCGCCTCAAAAAAATCTAGCACAGACAGTTGGAGGAGCCGTTGGAGCGGCGTCTGTTTCGGCATTTGTTGCTGGTTTAAGGGGGCTTGTTAACGACATTGATGAGAAAGCGGAGAACCTGATCCAGTTGGGAAATATCGCAGCGGCGCAACAACAGATGCTGTTAGCAGGAATTTTGACACAGACTATTGATCAAATTGAAACGGCTTATGCTGACAGCTTGGACAAAACAATTGATGGCTTGAGTGTGCTGGAACAGAATGCGTTTACAAACCTGCAAACTCAATTTGCAGCCGCTGAGGGATTAGTTTCTTTGTCTGCAGAAGAGGCGCAAGAAACGATTTACAAAGCGCAAGGAGCCGCTAATCAGCTTCTGGATCGTCTTCCAATTGGTGACCGCTATCCGGTGTTTTACGGTGCAACTGTAGGTGATTTGTCGCCGGCAAAGGGCGAGAAACCTGCTGACATAGAAATTCTAGGGTTTTTGCTTTCGGATCCGCACCTTGACCGCAAACGACCGGTCGTAAGTGTGGCAGGTGAAGTCATCGATGCGCATGATGTATCAGTGCTGGAGGATCGAATACTCGTCAGCGTACCTTTGGAAATAAAAGAAAGGCTGGGACTAGACAACGAACCTTGCAATCCGCGACGGACATTTCCCATTGCTTTACAAACTTTCTATGCAGAACAACGTGGTTTTTGGCCAATAAGATGGAACCGAGAAAGAACTGCCGAGTTCAGTACAAGTGCACTGGCAGCACCGGACCGTTACGATGTCCTTCTGGAGTTTGTTGCAACAAGGATCACGCAAAAATGGGAGCGTCGAACATTCGAAACTGAACCGCAGTATCGTAATGTCGGCTGCGAGCGGGGCAACAACGCCTCGGCTCGTTTCGAAGCACCGCCGGGTTCTAGGTTGCTGCAATGCACTGCTCAATGGACAGGGACAAGCAATCTTAAGCGCCAGTCTGCTGACTGTCCTGTGGGAGGGTTAGTTGCCACAGGAAGTGGCTCTATCAGGGGTCGAGATAAGGAATGGACGGGAAACTGTCCCGGTGGCGGACATGGTTATTTCAATATCAAGGGTTCGTACGAAGTACCGGTGAATGATGCTGAGCCGTTTAGTAGTGATTACGAATTCACCGACAATGCACCACTGGATGTAAATGCAAACTTGCGAATTGACGAGACACTAATCGACTCAACAATAAAGATTGCGATACATCGTCACCTATGCACAGAGCTTATCGATCAAATCGATATCTCAGGTGTAACACCTGCACTGCGTACTGAGCAAAGTTCACGAAATGGAAACTTCAAGGCGCTACTGCAAAATGGTCAGGTAACGATTGAAGAGTAATCAACCAGAAGAATCCGATTACCCTCAGCGCCTGTCAATGATCAGCACTTGTAATGCAATAGTTTAGCTTCTTCATATGCCTTTTTTGCACAAAGAGTCCGTCGCAGGCGAAACCACTTTCGAAGGAACACGGGAAGACGCTGGCGGAGGGTTTTATGTTGGCGTTCGAAAATGAAGTTTAGGTGCATGGATCGGACTATCTGTATTGAACGATTGCGCACGCACGGACACGCAGTAATACGATCCTTGCCCGATTTGGTTGTGGAACAGCAAGGACCTAGCTGATTTGAACGGAGTCGCATAGTTTTAATCCAAGCGGAAATCTGCTTTTAATTTGAACCACTTTGGGAAGTGCACAGTGAAGGTGAGTTGACGTCAGCGCGATCACATAACGCCTCGACCCCAACCATAATGCACACTGGCAAGACCAAGCATACTGAGCACAGCAATGGTGTTCAGCGCAAATCAATTTGGGCTCTTGGCATCTGCACTTCGTCGAAGAACCTCGCTTCAAACGCTAGCCGGACAGGGACATAACTGACGTTGGTTAGCGTTGCGCTACGACCTTCGCCAAGTCGGCAATTAGCGCCAGTTTCTCGTCATCTACTTCAAGTGTTGTTGCATTCAGTTCGCTCAAGAGTCGGCTGCGCAACTTGGAGCTATTGTTAGGTTGAAAATCAAAGAAGAACTTCATCTCGATGCTCAATGCACTTGCTATGTCGCTTAAGGTATTGAAGTTTGGCGCAGTTTTGCCTCGCTCCAAATTCGAAACAGTTTCAAATGACATGCCAATCGCTTCAGCCAACGTAGCTTGCGTCATGCCGCGCATTTTGCGTGCAGCCTTCACACGTGACCCAACTTCTTGCTTCAAATCCATAGCCATACACGGCTTGTAAATCGAAAATTCCGGCTTGAGATCGAATTGAAAATACCGTTAGTTTAGAAAAACGTATTCTCAAGCCGTGTAATGCACGGCTCGACACTCTTAAGGAGAGAAATTTTGCAAAGACGTGTGTTTCTACTTGGAGCTTTTGCACTTGCGGCTTGCCAAACCACAAATCCACACCTGGGCACCAGCGCAGAACAGAATTTCCTGCCCGTCGAAAACGCAGCGGCGCTTATGGCGATAGTGGGCGGGCGCACGGTTGTGTACACCAATCAAAGCAACACTGGTGCGGGGATAAAGCAAACGTTCAACAGGAACGGGACAACGACCTATGGAAACCAGAGGCGGGTTTGGACGGTTCAGAATGGGCGGTACTGTTCAAGCGAAAAACTTAATTCAGACCCCAGCACTTGGCAGTGTTTCAAAGTAGATGTGAACGAAGCTGGTACAATCATACGATGGCAGCGAAGTTCGGAATTTGAGCAGAACAACAACGCTGGTGAGCTAGATACTTGGTTTGGGCGTATAATCTAACGTCGAAGCTGGTTGCCTCTAGCGCGCGTGTTTTGCTCCGTAATATTTACGACTCAAAAATCTAACAAGTCGTTCGACGATTAGTAAAGTGTTCGCGCATCGGTTGTGGGTTGGCTGTGGCGGACAATTCTCATAGCTTGCGTTTGAGTGTGAATTGCAGGCTATTTCTCATAATGAACAAGCTAACAAAAGACTGGTTTGAACTTAAGGATCATCGCAGAAGACTGTTTTCCAAGGCGGTTTGGATACCGGTACATGGAATTGTTCATCCAGAGCGAACCGGTGAGTATCCGGATATTGGTCACGTCGAAGAGACTCTGATAGTTGGCTCGGCGGTCATCTACGATCAACATCGTGAAGAAGCAGAAGGTTTAGAATGGCACTATTGGACACCCAACGACACTGTGCCGTATCTAGATGATGATAAAAGGTATTTTACAGCTGACAGCTTTTGTGTGCGTGATGGCGAACGTCTCGGTTTCCGCTTAGTTTTTAGCCAGTTCCTGAACACCTTGCATCCAAGCCAAGTCTCAATTCACCAAGATTTTGTTTATGCGTTTGGCTTGCTTGAAGAAGGTGAACGTTGGGTTAGACCCAGCGATGGTTATGAAGATGTAATTCGAACAACCAAAGACGATGAAGGTCAGGTCAAGCTTGTTGAAATCAGATCAGAGTACCTCAGGGACTACCTTGCGGCACATAAAGCGTCTTTACGTTTGTATTACTATAGAGAACGCAGAGCGATCCTTTCTGAG